>JBHCAK010000018.1:0-146922 GCA_041798205.1 Sediminibacterium sp. | reverse complement strand
GAACCTTGTTCCAATCAGTTTGAGACAAGTGTAATTCACTTGAAAAATATAGAAATGAAAACATAATAATAAACCAATTTCAATAAGAGGAGGTGTGATATGGCAAGTGTGAAACCGGAACAGGTAATTGAAATTTTAAAGAGGCATAATGTGCATATCTCATTGGAGCAAGCTGTCCTCATACTGGACTTTATGTTTAAATTTGCTAAGTTATCATTAACGCAAAACAGAGGCACATGACAGCAGATTTATACATCCGGGTGAGTACAGATGAACAGGCTGACAAAGGATACTCACAGCGGGACCAGGAAGAACGTTTAAGGAAGTATTGTGAAAACAACCAGATAAAAGTCAGGCAAGTAATTTTTGAAGACCATTCTGCAAAGACGTTTAACCGTCCTAAGTGGAATGGTTTGTTGTTTGATTTAAAGAAGAAGAAAAATGCAGTTGATTTTGTTTTATTTTCTAAATGGGACAGGTTCAGCCGTAATGCTGGTGATGCTTATCAGATGATAAATATTCTACGCAAGCTGGGTGTGGAACCACAAGCAATTGAACAACCTTTAGATTTAGCAGTTCCTGAAAATAAATTGATGCTTGCATTTTATCTGGCAGCACCCGAAGTTGAAAATGACCGCAGGGCATTGAATGTTTTACTTGGAATGAGAAAAGCAAAGAAAGAAGGCAGATGGATGGGAGTTGCACCAGTAGGCTACGCAAATAAAATAACAGAAGATGGGAAAAAATATATTGCACCAATTGAGCCAGAGGCCAGCACCATGAAATGGGTTTTTAATACTTTGGCAGAAGGTCAATTGAATGTTGAGCAGATAATGAAAGTAGCGTTTTCAAAAGGCGTTAAATGCTGTAAAGCTAATTTTTGGAATCTGTTGCGTAATCCTGTTTATTGTGGTCGAATTTATTTGTCAGGTTATAAAGAAGAAGAATCAAGGCATGTACAAGGCTTACATCAACCCATTATTTCCGAAGCGCTTTTTTACGATGTACAGGATTATTTGAATGGCAAGAAAAGAACCTACCGGGCAAAAGTTGGAAGTATGGATGAGCTTCAACTAAGGGGCTATCTCATTTGTCCAAAATGCGGCAAGTTACTTACAGGTAGTGCTTCCAAGGGCAGAAATGGACGTTACTATTATTACCATTGTACGTCGTCATGTGGAGCCAGGTTCAAGGCTGAAAATGCAAATCAATTGTTTTCAAGTGAACTTAAAAAGTTAGTTCCAAAACCCGGCATGGCTGAAGTTTATAAAGTGGTTTTGCAGGAGGAATTTAAAGCCCAGACAAAGGCGCAACGGGAAGATTTAAGACAAGTTAAAGAAGCATTGGAAAAGGCAAATACAGAGCTTGCCAATGCCCGTAAACTGCTTTTATCAAATGAAATTGAGCCTTCAGAATACCGCTCTATAAAATCAGAGTACGAAAAGAAAATCACGGGGCTGGAATCAAAATTGATAGAGTTATCACAAGAAGGTAAAAGCATAGAGCCTTTGCTGAATAAGGCTTTAACTAATCTGACCTGCTTGGATAAACTCTATGAAAAATCAGATAACAAGGGGAAAAGAGAAATCATTGGTTCGATATTCCCCGAAAAACTCGTTTTTGACGGATTTCAATATCGAACCGCCAGAATGAACGAAGCCGTTCAGCTGATATACAGTATGGACAAGGGTTTCAGCCAAAATGAAAATGGACAAACCGAACCAATTTTCGATTTGTCCACTTTGGTGCCCAGGACTGGATTCGAACCAGCACATCCTTGCGAACGCTGCGACCTGAACACAGTGCGTCTACCAATTTCGCCACCTGGGCATCCGTATTAACGGGGTGCAAATATAAGGGCAAAAATCTTTACCCTCCAAAGAAAACTCAGACCAAAGACCTGGTAAGCCGGTAAACCTGGGATATACAATACCAGCGATTCCCGTTTTTTTCCATATCAATAACCAGTTCTTTTCTTGGCAATTCGCGCAGGTTGGGCAAAGCAGGCTTATCTCCCTGTATGCTTTGCAGTTGCCTGATGGCAACCAGGCCAAAGGAGCAAATACTCATCATAGAAAGGGTCAACTGACGCTTTCTTTTAGAAGAAAAAGGAAGCAATGCAATTTCTCTTTTTACACCTTCTACCAGTTGCATAAAAAATGCATGAAAAGCATAGGCATCCCGCATCCTGTTGGGCAATGTGGCCACGCCATCCTGGTAATCCTTGTAAATATCATACAGGTCGTTCGTGAATTGTATTACGCCTCCTATCTGGTACCAGCATTGTTGTTCTGCTTCGTCCGCCACATCATCGAGGTAGAAATGGCAAAGCAATACGGCATATCCTCCTTTATCCAGGGTAATCCGTTCTATTACTGCGTCACTGATATCCGGATGGAATTGCTTATCTGAATCCATCTGTGCCTGGAACAAACGTCTTGTTACCGTTTCATAATACGCTTTATCCCGCACAAAATCTTTGAGCAATAAATGAGCATACTGAAACAATCTCTCATCGAAACGTTCTGAATTATAGATTTCCGGTGAAAAAGAAATTTGCTGCAAAGATTCCTGGTTCAATTCCTTCCTGTCACAAAAATTATCGAATAAAGAGCTGCAAATAAAATAGTGCAGCATGCGGTCTCTTTCACCTCTGTTCGTTATCCTTCCCCGCAAAGCCGTAAACGCATCACATACCATCGGGGTATAGATTGCATAGCTGTTGACGATCTTGTGAAAAGTAAACGCATCCAGGCGGCCGCCCAGTTGGCGTTCCAGTTCGCGTAGGCGGGTGGTAGCCCATTTGGTTTCCTTTCGCCGCTCAGTAATGACATAAACGGCTTTGGAAATGATATGCCGAATGAAACTCAACAAATACATGCCATGAAAATAACGGATAAATTCACACCACCAGCAAACTGCACCCTCTAAGATCGCTGTGATCCAGGCGCCCCCATACTTCAAAGCTTCCATCTTCATACACAACCCCCACGTCTTCTGTTGCAATAAAAGCGGCGCTGTATACATTGGCCAGGTCAATGACTTGCAGTAGCCCGCGGCCGCTTGCTTGCACGTGCAAGGGGTCTTCTTCATCACGAACCAGTACTTTCATCCAGGGTGGGCAGCAAAAGCGGCCATCGCCTTTTGAATAAGCCTGGCTCAATAATTCGGTCATACCATATTCCGCATGCAATTTTGATATGCCGAGCCCGGCCGCGAGCAAATCGTGTACTTCGGCACGGGTCATTTCTTTTTTCCGGCCCTTCATGCCACCGGTTTCCATGACAATGGTATGTTCCAGTTTTTGAGGATGGGCTTCAGCAAAATCCAGCAAAGCAAAAGTGACCCCTATGAGCAGCGTTTTTTGTTGCCGTGCCTCGAGTTGCCCAAGCGTATCTGCCAGTTTCTGGTGTTCATAGAGGTAAAAGCCGCTGAATGAATGTTCACTCATTTTCACCATTTCGTCTACCATCATGACCAGTGACGAATGCTGCCGCTCCAGGTATGCCGGTAACAAGCCAATCACACACCAGTCCCGCACCGGCCCATAAAACCGTTCAAAGGCCCTGGTGAAGCTCTTCCGGTAAATATCCGGGTCTTTTAGCCAATGCCTGCTGTTCAGGGTTTGTGTGGTGCCGCTGCTTTCGAAATACATTGCGGGCACAAAATCGGTCGTAACCACCCGGTGTGTCTTAAAAAAGGAAATGGGCAACGCAGGTACCTGGTCTGGTGTCTTGATAGCAGTAATATCCTTGTATACCAAATCGCACCAGGACCTGTATACCCGGTTATGCAGGTACTGAAAATGAAAGGTATCCATGCAAAAGGCATCAAAATCTGCCGGTCTGATAGAGAAAATATTGTTAACTTCAAAAGGGAGCACCGCGATCTATTGTAATGTTTTGACTAAATTTGAGCGGAAAGTACAGCGAATGAAGACTAAAACACTAATATTAACAGCCATCACACTCATTGCATTGTCCTGCAACAAAGATACCTATAACACCCGTCCGAAATTAACTTTCAAAAGTGTGAACGGAAGCAGTTTCAGCGCCAACCAGACCATCATTTTCAATATTGAATTCACCGATAAGGAAGGAGACCTGCAAGACAGTATCTGGGTGCAGAAAGTTACCCGTATTGCGGGTTGCAATAATTTTTCCGACAGGCTTAAAATACCTGCTTTTATCCCTACTCCCAACCTGAAAGGGACCCTGGAAATCGGTTACGGCATTGGCCTTAATTCACCTGGTGGATACCCCATCCTGCCGCAGTGCCCGGTAGGCAAAAACGACACCTGCTATTTCAAGTTCTGGGCCCGCGACAGTCAAAAGAATGTGAGTGATACCGTGACTTCTCCCAATATTGTGATACTGAAATAGACAATCCTTTGATCTGCAATCCAAAATAATACATACGCTTTTCTTCGGTAATTATTTTTACGGCATCTGTTCAGTGGCATTGTCTGTCGAAGCCAGTCTGCAACAGAAATACGGATTAAACAGCCTGGTCTATTATATATTTGTCTTCTCAGCCACCGTATTGTACTATACCCATGCATACATGGCCGAAACCATTACCAACAGCAGCAACAGGAGATCCATCTGGTATGTAAGGAACCATGAAGCCATGCGCTGGTCGCAATTATTACTCACAGCTATTGCAATGATCAGTGGCCTTGCATTACTCTACCAGTTCGGTTCACGCATGGTATCGGCATCTTTGCTGCAATGGGTGGTCATTGGCATTTTCCCTGTTGCTGCCGCTCTTTATTATGGCAGCGCTGCACCACTGAACAGCTCACACAGTCTGCGCAATAATGGATGGCTCAAGCCTTTTGTGATCGGCTTCGTTTGGGCAGGAACCGTTACCGTCTATCCCGTTCTTTTCAAAAGCATTGAAGACGGGAGTCCTTATAATCCGCAATTATTCAACCTGTTGCTTTTCATCAAGAACCTGATGTTCATTACCATTCTTTGTATCATGTTCGATTTCAAAGACTATGCAGCCGATCACAATAAACAACTAAAGACTTTTGTGGTGAGGGTAGGACTCCGGAAAACCATTTTTTACATCATTCTGCCCCTGAGTATCGTTGGACTGGGTACCTTCCTTTCCTATGCATTTTCCATGCATTTCCCTTTCTGGCGTATCATGATCAATACCCTGCCTTTTGTATTATTGATCATGGTAGCTTTATCAATGCAACGCCGTAAATCAATTCTCTATTATCTTGCAATCATTGACGGCCTCATGCTGGTGAAAGCGGTTTGTGGCATTATTGGCATCACACTTATAAAATAAAGATCATGGCAAAGACAAAAACATCGAAAGCAAAATCCATCCTGACGGAAAAATCATTGACTTTTCTGAAGAATTACATCAATACCCCTTCTCCCGTTGGTTTTGAAAGCGGTGGACAAAAGCTATGGCTCGATTATATCAAACCATATACCGATACCACTTTTACCGATCCTTATGGTACAGCCGTGGGGGTTATCAATCCTACGGCGCCTTTTAAAGTAGTAATTGAAGCGCATGCCGACGAGATCAGTTGGTTCGTGAATTATATCAACGAGCAGGGGCTTATTTATCTCAAACGAAATGGTGGTGTAGACCACCAGGTCGCGCCCGCCAAGCGCGTATGGATCCATGGAAGGAAAGGGCCTGTAAAAGCGGTATTCGGCTGGCCTGCTATCCATACCCGCATGGGGAATGGGGACAAAGAGCAGCAGCCTAAAGTAGAAAACCTTTGTCTCGATTGTGGTGCACGCACCAAAAAAGAAGTAGAAGCGCTGGGTGTACATATCGGCGCTGTGGTTACTTATGAAGAGGGGTTTGATGAACTGGCCCATGATTTTTACATCGGACGGGCATTTGATAACCGTGTAGGTGGGTTCATGATTGCAGAAGTAGCGCGCCTGTTACACGAAAACAAAAAACAATTGCCTTTTGGCTTGTATGTAGTCAATGCAGTACAGGAAGAGATCGGTTTGCGTGGCGCTGAAATGATTGCCCGACGCATTAAACCTGATATTGCCATCATTACCGATGTTACCCACGACACCAGTACTCCCATGATCAATAAGATCATTGAAGGTGATATCCAGTGTGGCAAAGGCCCCTCCCTCGCTTATGCCCCCGCCATCCATAATAAGTTACTGAAAATAGTGGAAGATGTAGCTGAGAAGAACAAAATACCTGTTCAGTTCCGTACGCTGAGCAGGAGTACCGGAACCGATACCGACAGCTTTGCCTATGCCAACGACGGCTGTCCTTCGGTGCTCATTTCAATACCGCTACGTTATATGCATACTACTGTGGAAATGCTGCATAAGAGCGATATTGAAGGTACCATTCAGCTTATGTACCATACCCTGCTTACCCTGACGCCCAAAACCAATCTTTCTTATTTGTAACCGGGACCGCCTTAAAGACTTATTTTTGCAGCTCCATGCACAACAGGGAAAATATCAGGATAGCCATTCTCGATCTTTACGCAGGAGAACCCAACCAGGGTATGCGGTGTATCAGGGAGATCATCAACCAGTGGGGCGATCTCAAGCAGCTGAATGTGGAATTCGATGAATTCGATGTGCGCCAGCAATTGGCTGTACCTGATGATTCCTACGATATTTATATTTCCAGTGGAGGACCCGGCTCCCCGCTTGAAAGCGAGGGAACCACATGGGAGCGGAACTATTTTGCATGGATAGAAAATATGGAACGCTGGAACCTGGACCCGCTTCACTTTCCCAAGAAAAAAATATTCTTTATCTGCCATAGTTTTCAACTGGCCTGCCGTTATTTCCAGGTGGCAACAGTTTGCAAGCGCAATTCCACTGCCTTTGGGGTTTTTCCTGTTCATATGCTGCCCCCTGGCAAGCAGGAACCCGTTTTTGAGGGCCTGGGCGATCCTTTTTACAGTGTGGACAGCCGCGACTACCAGGTAATCAAACCAAAGCGTGCGAGGATTAAAAAAATGGGGGCAAAATTATTGGCGCTGGAAAAGGTCCGTCCGCATGTCCCTTTCGAAAGGGCCATCATGGGCATCCGTTTCAACGATCATTTCATAGGCACCCAATTTCACCCGGAAGCCGATGCAGAAGGCATGCACATGTACCTGTTGAGGGAAGATAAAAAAATGACGGTCATTAAAAACCATGGAAAGGCCAAATGGCAAAGCATGGTAGAACAGTTACAGGACCCTGACAAAATTTTACGCACACATAACCACGTGCTACCCAATTTCCTAGACCTGGCGTTTGCACAGCAAAGTCAGGCCCTTATCGTATAAGCGCATCCTTTCTTTTGTGTTGCAAATATTTATCGTGTATGATCTTGCCCATGGGCTTTTCGTATACTTTGCTTTCCACCCAGGAGATCACATCGAGGTAAGCAAAAGCGCGTGTTTCAAAGCGACTTTTCTCGAATTGTCGTATGGTATGGAGGAATTGCTTTAATTCCGTTCTCAGTTGGTGTGCAGGCCGGTGAAAAGAATGCCGCAAAAATTTGAACATTTCTTCTTCAATCACTGTCAGGTTTTCCATCCTGGCCATATAACGGTATACCGATCTGATCAGCGAGCTTTCAATGAGTTCAAGATTGCCCAGTTCATAATGCGCCATCATGTGCAATAGTCTCGCATAGCATTGCAGATCATTGCGAAGATCTACATGGTCGTTGATGATCCTGCGCAGATAGTCAATGGCAATTTCATAATCGCCATTCCCAAAAAATAAATTGGCTATCTTATAATTGAATACCAGTATACGGTGCTTATCCATATACAGGGCTTCTTTCGCCAGTTTTTCCTCCAGTTCCGGCACCAGTGAAAGTCCTTCTTTAAAAGTGCCCGTCATGAGATGCCAGTTGATTTTTGCACTATAGATATAAATAAAAGTATGCACCCTGAAAATATCATGTTGGGTTGCCAGTGGCATAGCGGCAAACGCTTCAAATCTTTTCAGGGTCACCTGGAATTTTTCAAAATTGCGAAGGTCAAAATGCGCATTCAGCAGATTATGCAGGGCTTTTATAAAATGCCCGGTTTCAACCGGGATCATCAGCGGTTGTTCATCAAAAAGTTCCAGCCATTTCTGGCTGTAACGATAATACATAATGAAATCCTGCCTGATAAAGGCATACCAGCAATAACTCTGGTACAGGTACAATCGTTCATAGAAGCCCGTGAGCTTTTGCGCATTTGCCGGCAGTTGTTCCCTGAAATATTTTTTGATATCAGTCTCGTCCGCTTCATTCCTGGCATGACCGTTCTTTACATACCAGCTGTACAATTGCAGGGCCAGGTTCGACAATTGTGTGATAACCATCCTTTTTTCATTCACTTCATTTGCCTGTACAATCAGTTCTTCGGTCTTTTCCAGCATACTGCGCGTAATGTAAAGCGTCTCAATTTTTTTCTCCAGTGAAATCACTTGTATGAGAAAGCTGTCCTGATGATAGGTATTGGCAATACCCTTCACTTTGTCGAGTGTTTTGAGACTCTGGATATAGAGCCCCTTGTTATACAGGATGCGCGCATGGTCCAGTTGCTCATGGAGTTGCATGTCTATGCTGTCGTTGCTTTTGAGCAGGCGCAGGCTTGCTAACAATTGTTTGTATAAATGGGTCTTGAGGTTGGCCAGCTGGGGTTTTGCAATATTGGCCAGTTTTTTCAGCAGGAGCTTTTCGTCGTATTCGGCCAGTTTATCCATCGCATCGAACAACTGGATGATTTTCAGGTCTTCTTTAGCCGAACTGCGTTTGATATAAAGCTTGAAATTGCGTTTTTCCGACTTCTCAAGGGATTTTATCAACTGAAATAAAGGGTCTGCAACACGGTTGGGCATCATAATCTTTTTTACCAAAAACGCAATGCTGACAAGGGTTTCAGCGCATCAAACCGCTTTTCAGCATAATAAAACCATCACAAACTTGTTTTTTCTAATGCCTCAAACCATTCTACATTTGTTCCAGAATAGTTCGAGAGACAGGGAGATAAGGCAAGCAATCGTTAGAAAAGCAAACAATCGAAGTTACACTGCAGTTCTCGCAGTTCAAAATACAAGGCAAGTATCGCGTAAGATACTATCGCAATAAGAGTTTTCGTATGGCAAGCAATCGTAGAGGTCGTTCCGTTTCCACGGAAGGACCTTTTTTGTTGGCGCCAAGTTAAGGAAGATTTGAATTAAAATAACATTTCCTTAATAAAATTTCTTTAGTTCATTTTTTCCCTGGCCCATTTGAGGGCTATGGCCAGTTGTTCCTCTCGTGTAAGATTGCTGTTGTCGAGCACTATGGCATCTGCGGCTTTTCTGAGCGGACTGAATTCCCGGTTACTGTCGATATAATCGCGCATCTCCAGGTTATTTTTCACTTCTTCAATGGTGATACTAGGGTTTTTGGCAAATAATTCTTTGAATCTTCGTTCCACCCTTACTGCCGGGTCGGCAGTTACAAATATTTTAAGTTCTGCATGCGGAAAAACGGTGGTACCGATATCTCTCCCATCCATTACAATCCCTTTTTTCTTCCCCATCTCCTGCTGCTGTGCCACTGCAAATTCGCGCACAGCTTTCAGGGCAGACACAGCACTTACATTTTCACTCACCAGCATATCGCGAATCAATGCCTCTGCATTTTCGTCGTTCAAATACATATCGCTATTATCGGTAACGGGATTGCTTTGAAATTCCAGGCTTATTTTGCCCAATGCCCTGATCACTTCTGCTTCGTTCTGCCAGTTGACATGCTGTCTCAGGAAATAAAGTGTAATGGCACGGTACATGGCGCCGCTGTCTATAAAAACATAATTGAGCTCATTGGCCAGTTGTCTGGCCAGTGTGCTCTTACCACAAGAGGAGAAACCGTCGAGCGTGATGATGATCTTCTTCATAAAACAACTTTGCCCATGTCAGTTACCTAAACTGTTCCATTCACGGGCAAAGTTGCATAAAAAATTTTAAGAAGGCATCACAACCGTATCAATCACGTGGATTACCCCGTTGCTTTGGTAAACATCTTTGATCGTTACCATGGCTTCGCTTCCCTTTTCATCGGTCAGTATCAGGTGCTTGCCCTTCATCCATAATTTAAGGCTGCCACCCTGTACTGTTTTTACTATCGCTACTCCATTTCCTTTTTTAATCAGTTCGGCAATAGACTTTGAATCCCATTTACCCGCCACAACATGGTAAGTAAGTATCTTGGTAAGTGTGGTTTTGTTTTCAGGCTGTATCAACGCTTCTACTGTTCCTTTTGGTAATTTGTCGAATGCCCCATTGGTAGGCGCAAATACGGTAAATGGCCCTGCGCTTTCCAGGGTTTCAACAAGACCCGCAGCTTTTACTGCCGCCACCAATGTGGTATGGTCTTTTGAATGAATGGCATTTTCAACAATGTTTTTAGAAGGGTACATGGCAGCCCCGCCAACCATGACCGTTTTTTCCATTTGTGCTGTGGCAGCTTTCATGGTCATGAATGAAAGACATACAATCAAAAACTTTTTCATACAAGTCTGTTTTAATCACTTAGTGAATTTGTTTACAGAATCATGTACGAACCAGGCGGAAGGATGGATTTAAAACAAGTGTTTTTTTCTTTTTTCCATTTCAGCGGCAATGGCTGCAGCATCAGCATCCTGTTGTTTTAACCGGTCAATGATGTGTTCATAACTGTGCTGGTCTTTGTTCTGGCTCAGCTTAAACACATGCTCCAGCGAATCTACCCTGATTTCAAAAGCAACGATCGCTTTTGCCAGGCGTTCCACATATTCAACCGAAAGCTCCTTATACAAGGCAGGAGATGAGGGATTGTTTTCAAAATGAGAAGTTGTTTCATCCAGTATAACCAGCAATTGCCCATGATCTAAAAACTGTATGCTTCCCTTTGCGTGCACCGCCATATAATTCCAGGTAGAAGCCTGCTGTTTGTGTTTATACCAGCTGGCGCTGACATAGCTGTGCGGACCGGTAAATACCACCAGCGCCTGCTGATGCATTTCAAATGCCTTGCAGTGGTCTGTTTGCCGCATCATATGCCCCTGCAGGTATAGTTGCCCTTCTCTTTCTTTTATTAAAATGGGTATTTGCGTTGCCACAGGCCCATTGTCTGCACCCACACCAATCAGCATGGCAAAAGGGTGCTGCTTCATAAAGTCTGTGATAACAGCGTTGTCTTTTTCTTTGAAATGTGGCAAATTATACATGCAGCGATTTTAAGCAACTACGTCGATTGATTTTGTCCTGGGCATATTGGCATTGCGAATGGCAATATTTCTTACGGTTGTTGCCGTAAAATCGCGAAATGCCTGCTGACTTACCACATCTGTTCCTACCATAGCCGGAACACCCGTATCTCCGCCTTCCCGAATAGTTTGTACCAGTGGTATCTGACCCAGGAAGGAAAGATCGTATTCATCGGCCAGCCGCTTTCCTCCTTCTTTACCAAAGAGATAATATTTATTGTTGGGCAATTCGGCAGGTGTGAAGTAAGCCATATTTTCAACCAGTCCAATGATTGGCACATTGATCTGTGCCTGTCCGAACATGGCAATTCCTTTCTTAGCATCGGCCAGCGCTACATTCTGTGGTGTAGTAACAATCACCACTCCGGTTACCGGAACCGTCTGCATCAATGTCAGGTGAATATCACCTGTACCCGGGGGCATATCAATCACCAGGTAATCCAGTTCTCCCCAGTCTACATCGGTCACAAACTGGCGTATGGCACTGCTGGCCATGGGCCCGCGCCACACTACTGCATTTTTCTCATCCACCAGCAAGCCAATGCTCATGAGACGTATACCATATTTTTCAAGGGGCACGATCATGCCCTTGCCATTCAAATCTTTCATCATAGGTCTTTCACCACGAACGCCAAACATGATGGGTACACTCGGACCATAGATATCTGCATCCATCAAACCCACTTTAGCACCTCCTTCAGCAAGAGCCAATGCAAGGTTTGCTGCAACCGTGCTTTTTCCAACCCCCCCTTTTCCACTTACCACTGCAATGATGTTCTTCACGCCGGACAATAACTGCTGGTTTTCTTTGCGTGAAGAAGAAGTATGGGCTGTGAAATTCACTTTTACCACAGCCGATTGGTTCACCAGCAATTTGATGGCATTTTCGCTTGCTGTCCGCAACATGTCTTTCATGGGACAGGCTGGTGTGGTAAGCACAATAGTAAAGCTTACATCGTTACCCGATATATGAACATCCTTTACCATATTCAGCGTTACCAGGTCCTTCCCCAGATCAGGTTCCTGTACATTACTCAATGCCTTCAGTATTGCTTCTTCCGTCATCACACAAGTTTTTGTTAAAAGAGATTTTCAGCATGCAAAGTTAGCCTCTTGCGGCCTTACTTTGTCTTAAATCCTTTTGTTTAAACAGAGAATGGTTCCATTTTGTGCACAAAGGCTTTGTATTTTTACACGGATGATGAAATTTTTACAATACTTACTGATTATTACCGCCCTGTTCACCTTTCAAAACGGCTATTCCCAGGCAAATCCTTACCGAGATTCTGTTGTACAGTTGTATGGTGTGATCATGACGGCCGATAGCCTCAAAGGCATTCCGGCGGCCAGTGTAATTGTGGAAGGTAAGGGGCGAGGCACCATCTCCAACAATGACGGTGTATTCTCCATAGCAGTATTAAAAGGAGATCATATCCGCTTTTCCAGTATAGGATTCAAAGACAAATCCATTCATATTCCCCCGGACCTGCCCGGCAACCAGTACAGTGTGATACAGTTATTGATCAGTGATACTGCTTACCTGCCGGCTACCATTCTCAAACCCCGGCCTACGCGTGAGCAGTTCGAACGGGATTTTGTGAACATTCCCGTGCAGGACGATTTGTATGAGACAGCCCGCAAGAACAACGATGAAGCCCGCCGCAGGGCATTGATCAATAGCCTTCCGGCTGACGGACGTGAAGCTGTAAATTACCAGTTACGCCAACAGGCCAACAAAGCGTATTATGCCGGTCAGGTGCCTCCCATGAATATCCTGAATCCTGCTGCGTGGCTCGACTTTATCCAGGCATGGAAAAGGGGCGATTTCAAGAAAAAGAACTAATCTTTGCTTATGGCATTAAAGAATATCACTGTTATCGGAGCCGGTACCATGGGTAATGGCATTGCGCATGTATTTGCACAAAGCGGTTTCCGGGTTACCCTGGTGGATGTGAATGAGGCACAATTGCAAAAAGCCATCCAGACCATCACCAAAAATTTCGACAGGCAAATTGTGAAAGGAGTTGTTACGGAAGAACAAAAGCAACAGGCATTAGCCAACCTTGTAACTGAGACCGACCTGGCGAAGGGTGTTGGTAAAGCCGATCTGGTTGTGGAAGCTGCCACAGAAAATCTGGCACTCAAATTGGATATATTCCGGCAGACAGACCAGGCTGCCCCAACTCATGCCATCCTTGCTACCAATACTTCGTCTATCTCTGTTACCAAGATAGCTGCCGTTACTGGCAGACCTGGTAAAGTAATCGGTATGCATTTTATGAACCCTGTACCTGTTATGAAGCTGGTAGAGATCATCAATGGCTATGCTACTGAAACAAATGTTACCGATACCATTGTTACACTCAGTACCACACTCGGCAAAATTCCCTGTGTGGTGAACGATTATCCTGGCTTTATTGCCAATAAGATACTGATGCCCATGATCAATGAGGCCATTTATAGTTTATACGAGGGCATAGCAGGTGTGGAAGCAATTGATACCATCATGAAACTGGGCATGGCGCATCCTATGGGACCTTTACAGTTGGCCGATTTCATCGGACTGGATGTATGTCTGAGCATACTCAATGTATTGCATGAAGGATTTGGCAATCCCAAATACGCCCCCTGCCCACTGCTGGTGAATATGGTCGCCGCCGGAAAAATGGGTGTGAAATCAGGCGAAGGATTTTATGTTTATACAGCAGGAAGCAAAGAGCTGGTAATAAGCAGTAGATTTAAAAAATAGCGGGCATGTTTTTCATTCTTTCCAAACTATTGTCTTTTTTGTTATTCCCTATCTCCTGGGTCCTTGTTTTATGGATCTGGCGATGGAGAACCCGTTCAATTCCTGCCAGGAAAAGATTATTGATTGCTATTGTAGCTATTTTAATCCTGTTCACCAATCCCTTTCTTTACAGGACTTCCGTAATGTACTGGCAGTCAGCTCCTGTATCGATGCCCGATACAGCCAGGTACAGTACCGGAATTATACTGGGCGGCCTTTCCGGCTATGACAGGAAAAACCAGGGGTTCTTTTCCCTTGCTGCCGACCGGTTTATCCAAACTGCCAACCTTTACCATAGGGGCATCATTGAAAAAATACTGATAACAGGTGGTACCGGAAGTTTGCTGCAACGTGAGCCACCAGAAGCTTTTTTCCTTAAACAGGAATTCATCAGGAATGGTGTCAGGGAAAATGATATTATCATCGAACCCAGGTCGCGCAATACTTATGAAAATGCAATATTCAGCAAACAAATACTCGATTCTCTTCAGTTGAAACCGCCCTTTGTCTTGGTTACTTCGGCAATGCATATGCCCCGTTCTGAAGCGGTTTTCAGGAAAGCCGGGGTGGGTTTTATCAGCTATCCCTGCGATTATACAGTCATCGACGAGGGGTTCGATCTCACTGATTACATTGCACCCGATGTTGTTTTGCTGAAAAAATGGTCATTGCTGATCAAGGAAATCGTTGGTCTTGTTGCCTACCGGATCACTGGTAAAGCCTGATCACCGTATTTTTTTTACATCTACCGTATGCATATCCTGTAAACGGTAAAGTGCTTCATCCAACCTCGCTTTGGGAATACCGATGCGTAACAAACAAAACAATTGCATCTCCTGATTTACTACAGAGCAATTGCATTGTTTTACAACCATCATCACTTCATTCATTCGTGTATAATCGAACTGTAAATCATACATCACTTCTACCGGCTTCTGCACAATAGGTACTAACTGCAGTGCCATGGCCGCAGCAGATTTATAAGCATTGATGAGTCCGGGCACTCCCAATAAGGTACCACCAAAATACCTTACCACAACTACGCTTGTATTGATCAGTCCCTTACTGTCAATCTGCCCAAGTATAGGCCGGCCGGCGCTTCCGCCTGGTTCACCATCATCATTTACCCTGAACTGGTTTCCATCAAGGCCCAGTCGGTATGCAAAACAATGATGCGCGGCTTTGGGATGTTCTTTTTTCAATTGCTGTAATTGCAGTTTGAATTCATCTGTTGTTTGCACAGGAAAAACATAAGAAATAAACCTGCTGCCCCTGTCTTTGAATTCTGCCATCGCTGTTTTATCAATGGACTGGTAAAAATCTTCACTATTCATAAGTTGTCTCCAAATGCAATCAGCCAGATTGCCATCATTGAAAGAATAATTCCCGCCCAGTTCAGCTTAGACAGTTTTTCCCTGAACAATAACCAGGCAGCAACAGCGCTGAACAAAACGATGCCCATATTGTTCATGGGTATGCTGGCACTGCTTTGCCAGGGACTTATTTTCAGGAATTTTACCAGGCACCAGATAGAAAAATAATTAGGTATTCCTATCATAACGCCTGCCAGCAGGTTTTTCCAGGCAAAGACCTGCCGACCACGAAGATACTGTACCAGTAAAATACAGGAACCAATCGTTGCAGCAGATAAAAATCCGCTGATGAGATAAGCATTCTTATTCTCTTCGTTCACATAAGTTTTTTGCACATGGTTGATCAATGCATCAAGCAAACCGCTGCCGATGAAAAGAATAACAGGTAAAAAACTAATCAGCCAACCTTTCGTATGCTCTCCGGCCTCCTGTTCCCGGCCTCCCCTGTAACAGGTCATTATCACAGCTACCAATGCCAGGCCTACCCCTAATGCTTTCCATACGCTCATGCTTTCATCGTACAACCATATCGACAATACCACCGGTATGATCAGGGATAATTTGTTGGCCACGGAAGCAACGGCTACTCCTATTTTTTGTGTAGTGATTCCTACCACATTAAAAATGGAAACAAACAGCACGCCCATCAGGCAGGCCCAGCGAAACCAGGGTGTACCTGTTACCTGCGCATTAATGGGAAAAGAACCGTTCACGAAAGAACCGGTAATAACACAGGTGATATAATTGAAAATAATCGCCTGGAAAATATTGATCTGATATCGTTCGCAGACTTTGAAAGAAAGCGTAAGATAACTGGTAAGTACAATACTGCCTATCAGGTAGAGCATTGACATAAGGTTTAGTATGTTTGGAAAGCACCATTAAAATAATAGGATATCTGGTCGGTTGCCATATGTTCTTCTCCAATGATTCTTGCGTTGGTAAGAAGTGGCGCTTCCAATCCATCCCCTATGTGCAATTGCCGGTTGGTGATCACCCGCGCTTCATCCCAGGTAGCTTCATCAATGAATTGCTGTAGCAGGTTACTGCCTCCTTCCACCAATATGCTTTGTATTTGTAAATGATAGCAGGCTTTGAGTAATTGAGGAATAACAGGCATCGCAAAATCCAGTTTATAATGCCATAACCGGTTCTGTTTTTCCTCTTTATGGCAGTTGAACACAATGGTATGCTGTTTTTGATTGAATAATTTTAAGGTTGATGGTAATGAGAGATCTTTGTCAATCACCATTCTGATGGGACTCCCCCCATTCCACAACCTGTTATCCAATGAAGGGTTATCCAGTAAAGCGGTTCGCGTGCCTACCAGTATCGCAGCTTCTTCGCTGCGCCAGCGATGCACCAGCCTGTTGCTGAAAGCGTGACTGATCAATAATCTCCCGTCCTTACCGGGCGCTATTTTATGGTCGGCCGTCTGGGCCCATTTCAATAGAACGTAAGGGCGTTTTTCCTGGTGAAAAACAAGGAATCGTTTGTTCAACAACTTACATGCTTCTTCCAGTATACCCACTTCTACCATAATTCCTGCCCTTTTCAGTTTTTCTATTCCCCGGCCATTTACTTCCTTAAAGGGGTCACGGCAACCAATGACCACGCGGGGTATTTTTTTTTCGATGATCAGATCACTGCAGGGAGGTGTTTTCCCATAATGTGCACAAGGCTCCAGTGAAACATATAAAGTCGCCTCCTGAATACTGGGGAGATCGGTAGTTGATACACTGTTGATACAATTCACTTCAGCATGTGCCTGGCCATATTGCCGGTGCCAGCCTTCTCCAATAATACGGTCCTGGTATACCAGTACGGCCCCCACTAAAGGATTGGGTGCTACAGAACCAGTCCCCAGACGGGCCAGTTCAATACAACGTTGCATGTATGTTTCGTCCTGATTCATTTCACCAGAATTAACAAAAATAACCAAATGGTCTTAACATTGCAGCATGACCATCTACCAGGCCCATCAGCAATTGCGGGACGCACTAACTCCCTTATACGACCCACGTGAGGCAGTTGCTATTGCCAACCTGGTAGTGGAGCACCTGACCGGGAAGAAAAAGACAGACCGCCTCCTGCATCCGGCAACTTTATTAACCGCTGAGCAGCAGGCTTTGTGGCAATCTTATTCTGGGCAATTGGTACAGTACCGGCCCGTTCAGTACGTGCTGGGGGAAGCATGGTTTGCCGGCATGAAATTCTATGTCAATGAACATGTTCTCATACCCCGTCCTGAAACAGAAGAACTGGTTGCATGGGTAACCGATCATGCTGGATCGAGCGCCGGGCAGATATTGGATATTGGCACAGGCAGTGGCTGTATCCCTATTACTATAAAAAAGAAGCTTCCTTATAGTAACATTACTTCTATTGACATTAGTCCGGAAGCGTTATGCGTAGCCGCACAGAATGCAACAATTTTTCAAACATCCATCAACCTGCAAGAATTGGATTTCCTGAATGAAAAGCAATGGCATATATTGGGGCAATACGACCTGATTGTGAGCAATCCCCCGTATATTAAGATATCCGAATCAACAGAGATGAAAAAAAATGTACTTGACCATGAGCCTTCACTTGCACTTTTTGTACCCGATGATGATCCGCTTATTTTTTATCGGAAAATTGCGGCTTTCGCTGCAGATCATTTAGCCGGCAATGGCAGCATATTTATGGAAATCAATGAAACGTTAGGCAATGAGGTACGTTTATTATTCGAAACGCAACAATACAAGGTTGAACTGAAAAAAGATCTGCAGGGGAAGGAAAGAATGATCAAAGCCAGTCTTTACTGATGTCCTGAATTGTCTACTGCCATCACCGGTGTGGCACCCAGTTTTTTGATCACCTGCATGACTTTAATGGCCGTACCCAGGTGCGAAGTGCTGTCACCATTGATTACTACGGAAGGTTTATCGGTTTCTTTTGCAAGGAAGTTTTTCAGTTCGGGTTCCAGTTGATCAAAACTAATTTTCCGGGAACCCAGGTATATCTGTTGGTCTTTGTCAACCGTTACCACTACTGTTTGTTTGGCCCTCGTATCGCTTTTGGCTTTGGGATTGGATACCTTGATCACATTTGGATTGGCCAGGGTGGAAACAATGAGAAAGAACAGCAATAAAATGAACAGGATATCATTCAAAGCTCCTGTATGCATTTCCGGATGTGTTCTCAATCGTTTCCTGATGTTCATGGTCACTGGTTGGCAATGAATAAAAAATTACCGGGTTGGTTCCTGGAGGATGTCAATGAATTCTGCACTTGCTGCCTCCATTTTGTTGGCCGTTTTATCTATCTGTGTACTCAGGTAATTGTGCCCTACATAAGCGATCAAACCAATGATCAAACCGGTTGCTGAGGTGATCATTTTGGTATAGATACCGCCAGCAATGGTATTGAGCGTGTATTCACCCGTTGAAGCAATACCATAGAACAACTGCACCATACCCACGATGGTTCCGAGAAAACCAAACATGGGTGCAATACCTGCTATCAGGGAAAGGATATTGAGGTTACGTTCCATGTTATACATTTCCAGTTTACCCACATTCTCCATGCTTTTCTCAATGGCATCAATTGGCTTACCAATACGCTGGATACCTTTATCAATCATCCGCGCTACAGGATTGTTGGTATTCCTTGCCAGGTTTCTGGCTGCTGATACGTTGCCAGTCATGATGTTATCACGGATGATGCTCATGAAATTTCCCTCAATACGGGAAGCCCTGCGAATGGCCAACAGTCTTTCCACAAATACAAAAATGGCAATTACCAGCAGCAGGTAAAGGGGGTACATGATCCAACCACCCTTCTCAAGAAGGCTCCACATGGATATTTTTTCCGGTGCGGCAGGCAGTGCCGCAGCAGCCACCTTCTGAAGGGTATCGGTCTGCAATAGATAGAACATGCTGGTTGTTTTATGGTTAGGCTAAAGTTAGCAGCTTCTGCAAAAGAACAGCCAGCCTGTGAATAAAATTGCATTGCCAGGCCTTTTTAAGAAAGATTTTGCACATTTAAGATGATAATGTCAGTTGTTAGAATAACCTCTCCTGGCAACTGACAACCAATATCTCTCAACTAACATCCTGGCTTTTCATTTTCAGCATGGCCATGATCTGTTTCATTGTCTTATCCATCCCTTCTGCACTGCCGTCAAGAAAAATCACATTGCCCTTTCCTCCTTCAGCAAAATTCTTAACAGCTTCCGTCCACATACTGAACAAAATCACATTGGTATCCAGGTTAGCCTGTTTCATCTGTTCAGCTGCCTGGCTCATACCCCGGGCCACTTCTTCGCGGAAAAGGGCCACACCCTGGCCGCGTAAACGTGCCGCTTCTTTCTCTGCTTCGGCAGATATCTTAATGGCATTTCCTTCCGCCTCGGCTGCTTTGGTCTTGGTAATTAACAAAGCCTGACCTTCATTCTCGGCAGCGGCTTTGAGGTTATTGCTGGCCACCACTTTACTCATGCTGTCCATGATCTGCTTGTCAAACGTAATATCGTTGATCTGCAAGTCCTGTAAATGATACCCCCAGTCCTCCAGCGAATGATCAATCTGTTGTTTCACAAATTCAACAATTTCTCTGCGAAGCAACAATATTTCTGCCTGCCTTTTGGTGGCTACAAATGCCCTGATACTGCCTTCTACTGTTCTGATCAACGCCTGCATCAGGTCTTTTTCACTGATGAATTTGAACGCTACATTTTTGATGGTCTCTTCTTCCTGGTTGATCACTGAATACAACAGCATGCTCTTGAAATATACATTGGCCTGGTCTACCGTCACAGCCTGGAATTCCAGCTCAACAGAACGGTTCTGGATACTTACCGTTTTATATACCTGCTCTACAACAGGTATTTTAAAATTCAGGCCGGGTCTGAGTATGCGCTGGTATTTACCAAACAACGTGATCACAGCAATGGTTCCCTGGTTAACCGTTACCAGTCCGCTGAAAAAAATAAAGATGAGTACCAATACCCACCAATAAGCAGCAAGCACTTGCATAGTATAATAATTTTATGTAAGATAAGAAGAAAAAGAAGGACAGCAGCATTGTGCTGTTATGAAATAATAAATACTTGCAGACTCAAGGGTCCATGCGCTCCAATGACCAGCGATTGTTCTATATCGGCAGTCTTGGAGGGACCTGCAATGAAAACACCATACCCGTCCTCATCTATGGCAATACGCGCATAAGCTTCGTGCATATTGGAGACAATATCTTTGGCATCGATCACCAATACCAACCGCCGGCAGATAAAAGGAAACAACCTGTTCACCATATCCGACTCGTTGATCCATACTGCTCCATTCTCTGCCACTCCCAGTCTGCCCTTGATGAAAACAGTATCCACTGCCTCCAGTTCACTGGCATTGCCTTTCTTATAGGCGTTGATGTTGTGACCGTATAATTCCGGTATGGCATTCACGAGACGGGGACTCTTTTGCTGCATTAGTTTCAGATGATCATTCACTTCTGCCAGCGTTTTTGCACGTGTAACAGTTCCCCCCACAAAGCCCAGCATTTCAACAAAGCCATCCACTGCGTTGGCCTTGTTTTGGAACAAAGGAATATCAGGCAGGTCTGTCAACTCCGGCTTCCCTGCTTTAATCGCTGTTAATATGTGGTCCCTGCTATTCATGGGTTCTGTTCTTATGATACCATTCTTTGAAACTTTCTTTCCGCGGCGAAGGCATTTCCCTATGCCTGTACCAGGGGTTGATCCCGTTCTTCAGTACAAAAGGAAGATAACGCATAAAAAAACGCGCCAGCTTTGTACTGAAACGATACAAACCGGGTTTGGATAAAACATTCGCCATCAGTTTCATGGAAGTTTTTTTGGCAATACCTCCATAACCTTCCGCCATCAATACCTGCCGCCAGCTCCAGAGCTGTTCATGAATATTGATCTTAACCGGGCAGACATTAGTACACGAGCCGCAAAGTGTGGAGGCGAATGGGAGATCGGCATTCTTTCTCATATCCAGGTTAGGTGCCAGGATGGAACCAATGGGACCCGCCACGGAATTATGGTAGCTGTGTCCACCACTCCGCCTGTATACCGGACAGGTATTGAAACAGGCAGCGCACCTGATGCATTTTAATGAATTCCTGAATGATTCTCTTCCCAGTTGTTCTGTTCTTCCATTATTGACGAGCACAATATGCATTTCCTGTCCTGCCCTGGGTCTGTGAAAATGGCTGGAATAGGTGGTCACCGGTTGTCCGGTAGCGCTTCTCGCCAGCAACCTGAGAAAAACCGAAAGGTCTTTAGCCCTGGGTATGATTTTTTCAAATCCCATGCAGGCGATGTGTACTTTATTGGCATGCACACCCAGATCGGCATTGCCTTCATTAGTGCAGATGACAATACCACCCGTTTCTGCCACTGCGAAGTTCACACCTGTAATCGCTGCATCGGCAGTGATGAATTTTTTACGCAACACCTGCCTTGCTGCGCGGGTAAGGTAGGCAGGATCATGGTTGTATTTTTCGGTGTTCAGGTGTTTATGGAAAGTATTGCTGACGTCTTCTTTTTTGAGATGAATGGCCGGCAATACAATATGACTGGGTGGTTCCTCCCGAAGTTGTACGATGTATTCACCCAGATCGGTATCCACTACCGACATTTTTCTTTCACTCAGAAAATGGTTGAGGCCACATTCTTCCGTTAACATGGATTTGCTTTTCACAATGTTTACCGCATTATGCTTGTGCAGTATCTCGTATACGATCTGGTTATGCTCGGCCGCATCATTGGCCCAGTGTACCCTGATGCCATTCTTTTGGGCATTGGCCTCGAATTGCAGTAAATATTCATCCAGTTTTGACAAAGTATGTTCCTTGATCTGTGAAGCCAGGTTACGCAAGGTTTCCCATTCAGGAACCTGGTGTGCCGCTTTATCCCTTTTGGCTCTTACAAACCAAAGTGTTTCATCGTGCCATTGGGCACGCTGGCTTTTTTTCAGGAAGGCAGCCGCAGCTTTGCTATGATTGGTTACCAGCGGGGTCATTGAGCGTTTAAGATTTCTGCTATATGAATGACTTTAATATTGATCCGTTGTCTTTTCAACAATCCTTCCAGGTGCATCAGGCAACTCATATCTCCTCCTGTAATATAATCCACTCCATTCTCCAGGTGCTCTTTAATGCGTGTATTGCCCATACTTACCGATACGGCTTCTTCCGTAACACAGAAAGTGCCGCCGAAGCCACAGCATTCATCCGCTCGTGAAGTCCTGAACAGTTCAAGTCCGTCTACCGTACTCAGCAAAGATTCTGCCTTCGAAAAAGTTTTCTCTACTTTTTCACTCATGGAAGAAAGATGCAGCATACGCTGTCCGTGGCAACTGACATGTAGCCCTACTTTATGCGGGAAAGATGCTTTGACCCCCTCCAGCTTTAAGACATCGGTCATGAATTCGGTGAGCTCATAAATATGGTCGCGGATGAAGATCGCTTTATCATGTTCTGTTTCAGAATGCAGGTGTTCTTTCACATGAAGTGCGCAACTCCCGGAAGGGCAAACGATGTATTCAAAATCTGAAAAATTGCTGATGAAATTTTGATCGCATCCTGCCGATAGCGATGCAAATCCAGAATTGGCCATAGGCTGCCCGCAGCAGGTCTGTTTCAACGGGTAATGTACCTCGCAACCATACCGCTCCAGCAATTCCAATGTGGCAATGGCTGTCCGCGGATAGAACTGGTCTACATAACAGGGTATGAATAATCCGACTTTCATCATAAGTACTTATAGGCTTACACCTCTTTTCCAGGGAATAAAATCATCCTGGCCCAACAGAACAGCTTTGGGCACTATCTCCCCGCTGGCTGCTTTGATACAATATTCAAGTATTTCTTCCCCCATTTCTTCAATCGTTTTCTCGCCGGTGATAATACCGCCTGTATCTATATCAATGATATCACCCATTCGTTTGGCCAATGCCGAATTGGTCGACAGTTTGATGGTAGGAGCAACCGGATTGCCTGTAGGTGTTCCCAGCCCGGTGGTGAAGAGAATGAGTGTAGCGCCTGCAGCAGCTTTGCCCGTTGTTGCTTCAACGTCATTACCGGGTGTGCATACCAGGCTCAGTCCCGCTTTTGTTGCAGGCTCTGTATAATCCAGCACATCCACTACAGGAGAAGTACCTCCTTTGCGTGCGGCGCCGGTTGATTTGATGGCATCGGTAATCAAACCGTCTTTTATATTACCCGGAGACGGATTCATATAAAATCCGGAACCCACTTTATTGGCCAGTGCATCGTAAGACTGCATCAGGTGAATGAATTTCTCGGCTGCTTCCCTGCTTACACAACGGTCTATCATCTGCTGCTCAGCGCCGCATAGTTCCGGAAATTCCGCCAGCAATACTTTACCTCCCAATGCAACCAGCAGATCGGAAGTGTATCCTACAGCAGGATTGGCAGAAATGCCGCTGAAACCATCACTTCCGCCACATTTTACACCAATGGTAAGCTCACTCAACGGTGCCGGCTCCCGTTCTGTCTTATCCACTTCAACCAGTCCTTTGAATGTAGCACGGATCGCATCGAAGATCAGTTGTTCTTCACTCTGCGCTTTCTGCTGTTCAAAAACATACAATGGTTTATCGAAAGATGGATTTCTTTTCTTAAGGTCATTGAGGAACAGTTCAGTTTGCAGGTGCTGACAACCCAGGCTCAACACCGTAACTCCCGCTACATTCGGATGATCTGCATAAGCCGCCAGCAGAGCACTGAGGGTTTCTGCATCCTGCCGGGTGCCGCCGCAACCTCCGGTATGGTTCAGAAATTTTATTCCGTCAATATTTTTGAAGTACCTTTTTTCTTTTTGTGTGACCACCGGTGAAAGGTCCAGGCAATTAATATCGGTGCCTGCATTATATGCTGCGAGCAATTGGCGGGTATAGCGGTTGTACTTATCCGAAACCGCATATCCTAATTCATTGTGCAGCGCTTCACGGATCATATCCAGGTTCCTGTTCTCACAAAAAACAGTGGGAATGAACAACCAGTAATTAGCCGTCCCAAATTTACCATTACTCCTTTTATAGCCATTGAAAGTCCGGCTGGCAAACCTCGAAACATCAGGTGTATGCCAGTGGTAATTTGCTTCGCGGTAACCATAAGCGGCGGCGGCATGTTTAGTATTGTCGGTAGTCATCAACTGGCCTTTTTCCACCGCCTGCTGCACTTTGCCTACCAGTACGCCATACATGAACACTTCATCGCCCGCCCGCATATCGGAAATAAAGAATTTATGTTTTGCCGGAATATTTTCTTTCAGTACCAGCGAAACATGCCCATGTTCAATTACTGCGCCTGCAGGCAGGTTCCGCAATGCAACCAAAACATTATCTGAAGGATGTATCTTTAAAAAAAATTGGATCTTAGCTGTTGCAATATTGTTCATATATTATTCCCGTTATTCAAATTTATTCTCTTGGTTTCAAAGTCCAAATAACGAATGAATGTACCTGTCGACGGTAAACCGGTCTGACCTTTTATTCACCTATTCTAACCTCCGGAAACGTTTGCGGAAAAAAACATGGCCTATCAGGCCTATCAGGGGCATCTCCCTCAAAATTAACCTATATTTACATCATATTGATTGTTTTGCTTAATTCCGTGTCAAAATAGCTAAATGCGCCCCCAGCTACTGAAAATATCGAAGGGTCCGGGTCATTCATTTAGTGTCCGGCAGGACCTCTACCCTATCAACAATCGCTGGCATTACCATGGCGAAGTAGAATTGATCCATATTAAAAAAGGAGATGGCACCCAGTTCATTGGCGACAATATCAGTCGTTTTAAATCGGGCGATGTGGTGATTATCGGAAGCAATCTTCCTCATTATTGGCGTTTCGACGATGTGTATTATGATGAAGGCACCAGGTCGGGTGCCGATATCAGGGTAGCGCATTTCAGCGAAAAATTCTGGGGTGAACAATTCCTCCAGCTTCCAGAAAATATTGGCATTCGCAATGCACTTGAAAAAGGCAAACGGGGTATACGCATCCTGGGTAAAAGCAGGCAAAAGATCGCCGAGATACTTGAAGAACTGATGAAAGCGGAAGGCTCCCAGCGTGTCATGCTTCTGATAGAAGCGCTCTCTGTTATCGGCAGTTGTCAGAATTATGCCTTCATCTCTTCCATAGGCTTCAAACACGATTTTGTGGAATCGGAAAATGACCGTATCAATGCCATTTACGATTATTCCATCAGGAATTTCAAAAACAAGATCCAGTTGGAAGAGATTGCAGCCATGGCTAATATCAGTCCCAATTCTTTCTGCCGCTACTTTAAATCACGCACCCGCAAAACCTTCTCCCAATTCCTGATCGAACTGAGGGTGGGCCATGCCTGTAAACTGCTCATCGAAAACAATTTCAGCATCAAGCAAATCTGCTATGAAAGCGGCTTCAACAACTTTACCAGTTTTCACAAATATTTCAAAATGATTACCGGCAAGAGTCCGCTTACCTACCAGAAAGAATTTATTGCAAACTAACCTGTTACTTGCTGATCTTCCTGGCAATATTCAGGCGTTCCGCCACATTATCCCAGTTGATGATGTTCAACAAAGCATCAACAAAATCACCACGCTTGTTTTTGTATTTAAGATAATAGGCATGTTCCCACACATCAATCACCAGCAAGGGTACTACGCCCCATTGCGTTAACTTCTCGTGGTTTTCGCATTGCAGTATGGTAAGTTTGTCTGAATAGGGTTGGTATCCAAGAATCCCCCATCCCGCACCATCTACATTTTTTGACGTAGCCGCTATATAATGCTTTAGTTTATCGTAGGAACCAAAATCTTTTTCAATGTCTTTTAAAAGTTCATTTCGGGGGGTTGTTTTTTTATTGGTAAGATTGGTCCAGAAAATACTGTGCAATACATGGCTGGAGAAATGGTAAGATAATTTTTTCGTCCAGTAATCTGCCGTTTCATAATTATCTGCATCCATGGCTTTGCGAATCATTTCCAGGTCTTTATTGGCTGCTTTCACAGCACCGCCATGGTGATAGGTATAATGCAGGTGGGTGGTTTCTGCATCCATATAGGGCTCCAGGAAGTTTTCTGCATAGGGCAAGGGCTGCATGGCAAAATTGCCGTTGGCATCGGTGAGCCTGTCTATACCATTCTGTTGAATATTCTGGGCAAATACACTGGTGGAAGGTAAAATAGAAGCGCCGGCCAGTATGCCTGCGTTCTGAAGGAATAATTTGCGGTTCATACTTATGGTTTTAAAATGAGTCCGGCTATACCGGCCAGTAAAATAATAAGGGGTTCTTGTATTTTCTTTAGGTAAAGTAATGTCATTATCGACAGTAAGGCAATACCCCAGGTAAAAACATCTACCAGGGATCGTTCTGCAAGAATAACGACTGCTCCAGCCAATGATCCGATTACTGCAGCAGTGATACCGTCGACAAATGACCTGACAGAAAGGTTATGTACAACTCTTTCAAAAAAAGGTGCCAGCAATATGGTTAACAGGTAGCAAGGCAAAAAAGTTGCTATAGCCGCAATACAGGCTCCCGATAACCCGGCTGTCAGGTACCCGATAAACCCAACAGTAATAACTACTGGCCCGGGTGTGATCATGGCCACTGCCACTGCATCTATGAATTCCTGCTCTGTAAGCCAATGATATTCATTTACCACACCTCCGTGCAGAAAGGGAACAATGGCAAGTCCGCTT
Source organism: Sediminibacterium sp. (assembly GCA_041798205.1). Lineage (GTDB taxonomy): Bacteria > Bacteroidota > Bacteroidia > Chitinophagales > Chitinophagaceae > Sediminibacterium. The sequence goes on along the minus strand of JBHCAK010000018.1, from coordinate 119,784 downwards.
CCGAAAACAAACGCACCAGCTTTGGTAAAGAACCAGGCAATTTTCGCCAGGTTACTCCAGGGAATTGTGAAAAACATGAGCCCTGGTATCAGCACTGTATGCACATTCTTGTTCATCCACTTGGGTGGCGCTTTTACGAACATATACAATAATCCCGCTCCTATGAACAAAAAAAATTGTTCCGACTGTGTAATAACGGTAACGATCGCGGCTATGAGGTAAAGAGACCATCGCAGCCAGTGCTGTTTGATCAAAGCAGGTTTAAATGCACTGACAGAGCGACTGGTCAATCTCCAGGCGCTGACCGATATGATGCCAATAACAGCTGCACCTATGCCATAGAAAACAGCCTGCATCCAGTGCAGCCCGCCAAATAACCGGTACAGCATGCCCAGTATAACTACCATCAGAAAAGAGGGAAGCACAAAAGCTAATCCGGCCACAGTAGCACCCGCAATACCGTGATGCACATAACCAATATAAATACCCATTTGGGCTGCCAGAGGACCTGGGGCAAGTTGCGCCAGGGTCAAGCCTTTTTTGTATTCTTCTTCAGTAAGCCATTGCTTCTTCTCCACCAGGTCACGATGCATATAACCCACCAGTGCAACAGGTCCGCCAAAACCAGTAGCGCCCAGCTTTACAAAGTAAACGGCCAGTTGTTTAATGGAATATGTTTCCTGTTGCATGGAATGCAAGATTAACACCCTGTACAACAACAAAATAGAACAGGATTGACCTTTTTGTACAATGATTACTTTCCCTTGATTTTTTTCCGGTAAGCAGAAGGATTATTGCCTGTATGCTTTTTGAAAATTCGGGTAAAATGACTTTGATCGGAGAATCCTGTTAAGTAAGCAATTTCGGTCAGAGACAGTTTTGAGTGTTCCAGCAAATGAATCGCTTTTTCTATCCTCTGTTTGCGGATATATTCCCCGAAAGACAGGTTCTCAAAATATTTGGCAAATTCTCTCGACAAATAAGACGGGTTAATGTCGAGTGTTTTGGAAAGTTCTTTAAGTGTAAGGCTGGTATCTACCTGGTCCTGTATCAATTCTTTCAGTTCCATAGCCCAGGCAGGTATTTTTTTACCTGACCTGGTTTTTAGGAATTGATGAAATGTTCCCAGCAGCAAGTGTTCGTTGCTATGCCGGGTATGTTTTTCCTGCTGAAGGTATTTTGCCCAACTGTACAATGCGTCGTATATCAGCATGCCTTTTTCCAACAATACCTGGTCATCATCATAATTGTAGGCCAGTCCGGCTGCAATAGCCCATAGCCCTGAAGATTGTGCTGCTATATCGTGGCGATCGGTATCAGCTCCACGAACAATAATCGCCATGGTTGCCAGGGCCGGATCTTTGAGATTATATTTCTCCAGGAAATAATCAAACGTACATTTCTCTCCATAATGTGAAAATTCCACGCCAGGCATATCAAATGGAATGGCATTAAGATCACCTGCTTTTGACATAACCTCTTCATAAGGTGTATAGATTATCTCGGCATCGGCGTCAATAAAGCGCCTGATCAGCCAGGGGCAGGCGATGCGATCGATTTTGGGCTTCGAACGGGTGATCCATTTCATAAACAATGCCTAAGCTACTACCTTTCCTGTTAAAATCACCGGATGGGCAGTACTCCGAAGCACAAACCTGATTATATTTAAGTTATAAAACCATTTTATGAAACAGTTACTTTCTTTCCTGGTTCTGTTCACAACCGGAACATGTTTTGCCCAACAACACAGGCTTGAAAAAATATGGGAAACCGACACAATAGTGGCCATCCCTGAATCTGTTTTACCTGTGGGTAACCTGTTGTATGTTTCACAGATCAATGGTGGCCCATGGATAGTTGATGGAAAAGGCGGCGTGGCTAAAATTGGCAGGGATGGCAAGATCATTAACCTCAACTGGGTCGCCGGACTCAATGCGCCCAAGGGATTGGGTATTTATAAAAACAGACTGTATGCTGCCGATATTTCAGAGGTGGTGGTGATAGATATTCAAAAAGGAAAAATTGAGAAGAAAATTGCGATAGAGAATGCTAACGGACTCAACGACATTACGGTGACTGACAACGGAATCGTATATGTTTCCGATTCGAGAAAAAACAATATCTGGCGCATTGAGAACGATGTCCCTTCCTTGTACCTGGATAATATCAAAGGTGTAAACGGACTCAAAGCCATCGGCAATGAACTGATCATTGGAGCCGGAAAAGCTTTCATCAAGGCCGATGCCAAAAAGCAGATCACTAAAATTGCCGATGTACCCCAACCCATCGATGGTATTGAGCCTGTGGGTAATGGCGATTTTATTGTAACTGCCTGGGAAGGATGGGTATTTTATGTAAAAGCGGATGGAAGTTTTGAAACATTATTAGAAACGCACCATCTGAAAAAGAATACAGCGGATATCGGTTTCGATCCTGTTAAACGGATTATTTATGTTCCTACATTCAATGGCAAAACAGTAGCTGCATACAGATTATTGTAACAAAAAAGGCGCGAGTCAGTCGCGCCTTTTTTATTTTAAAGCATCTTTCAGAATTTCGCCGTGATGCCTACATAAAAACTTCTTCCAATAGCCGGAATGATTCCCGGGCCGGGATATTCATCGGTTCTGCGTGTGAAATAGGCTTTATCGGTGATATTGTTAACCCCCGCTTTCAGCGCATAATTACCCATTTTATATGTTCCGCTCAGGTCAAGCACGGTATAGGCAGGGATATAACCGGCTACAGGATCACTACTCAATTTCACATTGCTGGCATCGCCATAAGCATCACCTGTATTATTCATCTGAAAAGTGCCAGATAAACGTGAATCAAAATAAGTAATTCCAACCCTGTTTACATATTGGGCTGCAGCTTCCACCCGCTTCCCTTTGAATTCACCTGCTGTGTATTTGGCATTGATATAAGCAAAAGATTGAAAAATACTCAATCCTTTTTTCGAGGCAGGGTTGATGTGCTTCAAAAGGTTGTATTCGGCATAACACTCCAGTCCCTGGTGCACACTCTTGTCTGTATTGGTGCGGAGTGTATACTCATTAGCTGTACCCGCATTGACCAGCACGGTTCCTATCCTTTTGTTGTAAGAAAGATAGAAGAGACCAATATCGAAGCTCAATATATTTTTGATGGTGCCCCTGTAACCCAGATCGGCATTGAACCCATATGCGTCTTTCAGGTTAGGATCGATGCGGGAAGTAACCCCGAATGGTTCCAGTTGCGAATAATCGATGGGCCTGTATGCCTGGCTGATATTGGCATAAACATTTGTATTGGACGATGTTTTGTATTCCAGCCCCGCGCCGAACAAGGCAACGGTCCTGTTCCTGCTCTCATTTGCAACCAGTGTTGCAGCGTCTACCTCCTTGTATCCCTTTGCAGTACTGTTCAGGTATTCCAGTCTGAAGCCCGGAGTAAAGCTCAGTCGGGGTGTTATACGGAACACATTCTCCACAAAAGGTGCCAGGTTAGTGGTGGTGAAATCAAGGTCATAGCCATACTTGCCGATAATGGATAAGTTAAAATCCGTTCCGGTGGTTCCTTCGCCCCCTCCCTGCCTTTTGAACCAGGCATAGGCATAGCGGAGGCCGGCAGATAATGTATGTTCACTGTTGAATAAGCTGTAATGGTGCAGCAACCTTATTTCAGTAGTAGTATTGTGCATGTCTTCATTACCTACTTCACGCGGAACATATTGACCTGTTATGGGATCCTTTAGGTCCAGCGCTTCTGGTCCGCCATCTTCGTTGCGCCATACAAGGGCACGGTTGCTGAACAGGAAGGACGACCTGATATTCAGTTGCGTACGGTCTGACAACTTATAATTCAAGAAAGCTGTTGCCACATTCCAGGGGCTCTTCAGCCAGTTGCGGCTGCGGAAAGAACTGCGCGGATCGGCATTGAACATACTGTCAGTAAGACCACCGGGCATTTTAATCCTGTTACGTAAGAGCGAATATTCCACTCCAAAATTCAATCTGTCGGAAGCTTTGTATTGTATTTTACCAAAGCCGGATAACTGCCACTGGTTGCTATTGGGTCTCCAGCCATCCATAGTACGGTATTGTACAAATCCATAATAACTCCATTTTTTGTTGGTACCTCCAATTGAGCCGAAAGAATTGGATAAGCCAAAACTTCCCACTGTTTGAGAAAGCATCAATTCAAGGGGTTTATTTTTAGGTCCCTCATTGATGACATAATTCACCATACCTCCGAATTGCGGACCGAACTGCAGCGCCGCGGCCCCCCTCACTACTTCAATGCGGCTCACCGCTTCCATGGGCGGCAGGTAATATGATTCATTATAGCCGTATACATCGGCACTGATATTGTACCCATTCTGGCGGGTATTCATTTCAATACTTTGCGTGGGGTTCAGGCCACGGGTAGCAATGCCATTGGCAGTGAACCCACTGCTTTCCGTTTCCACGATATTCAGACCCGGTATCCTTCCCAGGATCTGCCGGGTATTGTTGATGGCTTTATTGGCATCGAGACTATCCGTGAGGATCACCTCATTTTTCTTTCCGGCATAGATGATGCCATCCCGGAACTCGGGCATATGTCCCATGCCCCTTACTGTTCTGATACCGGTAACACTTACTTCTTTCAAAAAAACGGTCCTGGTACTGTCTGACTTTTTTTGTGCCTGCAAACCTGATACACTTATCAATGAAATCAATGCTAAACAAATTCTTCTCATGCGGGGTTTATTTACTGGCCGCAAAAGTCCCCAAATACAATTATTCAAATTGTTGTAAGCGGGAAAAAGAGCTTACGAAAAAAGGAAAACTTGCCATTTGGCCCTAACAACAGGGTTTCTGTAATTGTTTGGACGGGCATTGGACAGTGCCAAAGCTGCAAAAAACACAGCAATCACCTTCTTTAGGTTTTAGTCTGGCTTTGCAACTCTTACATATATAAAAGAACTGGCAAGCATCTAAGGGCATGGTTTCCCTTTCCTGGTGACTGCAGACAGGGCATGTGATAACCGATTCGCTTATAATATTGGTATCCAATGTAAATTCTTTATTGTATAACAAAATTAAACAATCAGATTGCTGAGAGGTTTAAAAGCTTGCAATAAATTAGTACCCCCATAACCTGTATTTGACCTACTATTGTAGACCAATGATTAATTTCTTCCGAACACAAAAAATACCCATGAAAAAAACATTTTCTTTTTTGCTGGCAGGATTATTATTTGTTACCTGCTGCCAGGCTAATAATGATACGGATACGCTTAATGCCGGTCTCAGCCTGCCAAAAGGTTTTCAGGCCTCTAAAATAGCGGAAGGTTATGGCCGTATCCGTCACCTGCTGGTTACACCTGAGGGGGTGATCTATGCCAGGACAAGCAAGTTGTATAAAGGCAACGGCGTTTTAAAAATGACCGACCTGAACGGAGATGACAAGATAGATAAAGTAGAAGGGCTGGGTAATTATAGCGGCACCGGCATTGCCATGAAAGATGGATACCTCTACGCTTCCAGCGATGACGATGTTTTCCGTTACAAATTGAATGCAACAAATGAAGTGATGGATGCCGGTCATCCTGAAAAAATCATTACCGGCCTCTGGAACAAAAGACAGCATGAAAGCAAATCCATTGTCCTGGATAATAACGGCAATATTTATGTAAACATCGGCGCTCCATCCAATGCCTGCCAGGAGGTAGACCGCGCTAATGGGTCAAAAGGCAGGATGCCCTGCCCCATACTTGATAGCGCAGGCGGCATCTGGATGTTCAAAGCCGACAAATTGAATCAAAGCTATGCACAAGGGGTTCGTTATGCAACTGGACTGAGGAATATTGTGGGTCTCGACTGGAATACGCAAACCAATTCATTGTTTGTGATGCAGCACGGTCGCGATAATTTGTTACAGAACTGGCCTGAATATTACGATTCTGTGCAGAGCGCCGAGTTGCCTTCTGAATGTATGTATGAACTGAAAAAAGGCGATAATGCCGGCTGGCCTTACATCTATTACGACCAGATCAGGCAGAGGAAAATGCTGGCACCCGAATATGGCGGCGATGGCAAGACCGAAAGTCCCCGGGCAAAAGATTATATTGAACCAATCGTGGCTTTCCCCGGGCACCTGGCTCCAAATGCGCTCCTGTTTTACACCGGTAATATGTTCCCGGAAAAATACAGGAACGGTGCTTTCATTACTTTTCATGGCAGCTGGAACCGGGCTCCCTTACCGCAGGCAGGCTATTGTGTAGCTTTTGTTCCCTTTAAAAATGGCAAGCCTTCGGGTAATTGGGAAATTTTTGCCGACGGTTTTGCCGGTGTGAAAGTGGTTAATTCTACCCGCCAGGCAGAGCATCGTCCTTGCGGTCTTGCGCAGGGTCCCGATGGAGCCCTTTATGTAAGCGACGACAATAAAGGTGCTATATACCGTATCTCTTATTCAACAAAATAAAACCCAGGTATTCTCATCATGAAGAAAAAATTGATCACCGCAACAGCGCTGCTTCCTTTTGTGGCTTTTGTGCTGGCCCAGACCAGTCCCTCTCCTGCTTCCATTGCCCGGGGAGAAGCTGTTTATAAAAAAGAATGCTTAAGCTGCCACCAGGCTGATGGCGGCGGCGTTCCTCATATGAATCCCCCGCTGGCGCAAAGCTCCAATGTATTGAAGGACAAGAAAAAAATCATTGGCGTTGTACTGAAAGGAATGAGCGACCGTGTTCCGCTTGATGATGAATACTATTCCAATGTAATGGCATCACACAGTTACCTCACCGATCAGCAGATTGCAGATGTGCTTACTTATGTCCGTAACAGTTTCGGCAATAAAGCCAGCGCTGTTACCACCGCAGAAGTGAAAGCAGTTCGCGGGATGAACAAAAAATAATTTAATTGATCAGCTGTGATTTGAGCGGGATAACAATTTAATTATTAGGCGAAGTAAACATATTCGATTACTTTTAATATAAATTCAGCCATTACTCACTAAACCTCGACTATGAAAATTTTATCAACATCGTTCATCATTGCACTTTCATTTACCGGTTCCCTTGCTTTTTCTCAAACGAAAGTGCCTGTTAAAACAGGTGAAAAGATCCGCAGCACCATCAACACAGTAAGCAATATTTCCCAAACCATGATGGGACAGGACATGGAAATTGAATCTAATATTACCATGACAGTCAATACAGAAGTGAAAGAAACCAGTCCCGATATTCACCTGTCTTCCATTATTTCCAGGATGGTGTTAAAAAACCAGGCCATGGGTCAGTCGATGGATTTCGATTCTGATAAAAAGGAAGATATGGACGGTCAGATAGGCCAGTCTGTGAAAGCTATGATCGGATCTGCCCAGGATATCTATGTTTCATCTGCCGGCAAACCTCTTGAAAAAAAGAAAGATGCTTCCACCGCAACTGCTGAAGCAGTCATCGGAGGAGACCTGGGTACTATTTCACTGGAGTTCCTGCTTGCAATTCCATCCTCAGTGAAAGCCGGTGACAGCTGGACAGACGAAAACAATAAAGACGCCGATAACAAGAAAAAGATGGTGTATACCGTACAATCACTCAATGGTAATGACGCGACTGTTGCGTTTACGGGGGAAGAAAGTGTTAAAAAACCCAAAACCATCCAGGGCATGACTGCTACTATTACTAGTACCCTCAATTACAAAGGCACACTTACTGTAAACATCACATCGGGGGTGATCAAAGAAAAGAAAACTGCTGTTCAGGCTAAAGGTGAAACTGCCATTATGGGCCAGACCATTCCTTTCTCACTTACACAAACAATAAGTACAAGCGCCCGTTAACAATGAATTATCCGGCTAATAATAAGAGAAGAGAATTGAGGTTCTTTTCTCTTATTGTTTGCCCGGTGCCATTATTTTCATCGGGTATTATTCGCATCACAGCTCAACCGCTGCATCCAGGAACAAACCATACCGTTCTGCTGCTTTACGGGTTGCAGCCTTATTGAGTTGATACCCTGCATCGATCAAATCGATTTCAATCTTTGTTTTTCCTTTTTCGGGAACTGGCTTCCACAAACCTTTCACTTCTCCATTCACTACAACCAACGGTTTGAAAATACCGTTCTTGGTGGCAACCAGCTTCATCTGTGATAATGGAATAGAAACATCCCTGCTCCTGTAACTGATCAGGAATTCATCGAAAGCCGGAAGCAGGTAAACAGCTGAAGGTTTTACTTTCACTGTTGTAATTGCAGCATCAAACCAATAGGTCTGGCCTTCTATTTTCTCATGAGCCAGGTCTTGTTTGATCAATGCGAGCGTGCAAATGACGTCGGTCATTGATAAGCCGCTCCACCAGCAAAAATCCTGCCTGGTAGCCGGCCCATGACTTCGAAAATAACGCAAGGCAAGCGCTACCTGCATTTCTTCCTTTCCATAGTTGGTGCGTGTCGCAGGCACCCTTTCATCCAATAAAGCATAAGTGAATTGTTTGTTCCTCCGTGCTCCATTGCATACGATACCATCCAGTTCGGCACAAAGCATGATATGGCTGGCTCGCAAAGCATCTGTTGCGATTTTTGCCCGGTTAATGGCCGCTATCAATTCCTCCCTGGTCAACTGTTTTCCTCCTTCCAACTGGCGGATCAATATTTGTTGGGTTTTACGAATTGTTTTTTCATCCAACTCCATCTTTTGATGAGTAAGCTGTAGTTGTTTTTGCAAACGCGGAGCTGTCAATTGCAGCATCCACCTGATATCTGTAGCCGGCACAAAATGCCAGGTGGGTCGGAGAACATGTGTCCGCAAGATGGTTCCTTTGCGGATTGCATTTTCGATGGATCGGTCCGTACCTTCCTTCATCCGCAAAGCCATGGCCCATTTCGCCATGGAATAATCCTGCGCCTGCATCGCTCCCATCCAGGTAAGCAGGTCATGCGGATCGGTAAAATCTCCAGTGGCAATGCGCTGGTTATGCAATCTTAATCGGGCTATGTCTTGCAGCTTCATGATAAATCAATTGATATGACGCCATGAACATACAAATTGAAAAACAAATACGCTGACTTATTTAGTTAATTGTAAAACAGGCTGGCCTTTTTCCAGGTTCTTACCGCGCAGTAATGCTTCCAGGTAATAATAATCTGCATAGCTCAAAGGCACATCTACCTCGCTATTGGCAGGTTTGGCGCCTGTGCTGTGCAAAAGAATAAACCCTTTATTTTCATTCACGGGTGAAGTGTACCGGTTTCCTGCCAGACTTTCAAGGATATGACTGGCAGTTGCAAGGTACTTTTCTGCATTGGCTTTAGTATAAGTACTGAGCTCATACAATGCAGCGGCTATCACCGCGGCAGCGGAAGCATCCCGCGGTTCATCAGGAATAGACGGCGCATTGAAATCCCAGTACGGCACTTTGTCTTCTGGCAGGTTAGGATGGTTTAAAATAAATGCAGCAATATGTTCTGCCTGATCCAGGTAAGTTTTATTCCCCGTTTCGCGGTAACACATTGTATAACCGTACAGTCCCCATGCCTGCCCGCGCGCCCAGGCCGATTCACTGGCATATCCCTGGTGCGTGGTTTTCTTTACCACTTTACCGGTAATCGTATCATAATCCACTACATGATAAGAACTGTAATCGGGTCTGAAATGGTTTTTCATAGTGGTATTGGCATGTGATACTGCTATATTGTACAAAGAAGTATCACCAGATAGTTTGGCCGCTTCGAACAACAATTCCAGGTTCATCATATTATCAATGATCACCGGAAAGCCCCATCTGTCCCTGCTATGATCCCAGGAACGAAGGGTTCCTGTTATTGGGTTGAAACGTGTGGCCAGAGTTCTGGCAGCTTCTATGATCACTTCTTTATAATGCGGGTCACCGGTAATACGGTAACCGGTACCAAAACTGCAATACACTTTAAAACCCATATCGTGCGTAGTGGCATTGGTCTTTTCTTTTTCGATATATGCCGTAAATTGCTTTGCTGCATTGAACCATTCTTTTTTGCTGGTACATGCATCCAGGTACCAGAGTATTCCAGGGAAAAAACCGCTTGTCCAGTCACGCGAAGCTACCAGTTTCAACATACCATGATCCAGCGTTCTCGGTGACACCAGGCCTGGATTACCGGCATTTGCTTTGCTTATTTCCTGTATCATCAACCTGCTTTGTGTTTCCGCATCCCTGAATATTCGTGACAGGTCTTTTTTTTGCGCCATTACCATCATAGTAATGGCCATACCGGTTACTGTGAGGACAAGTTTATGGCTCATATGCTTCATTTACAATGGTATTACTGTATATGTTTTCCCTTTTTCCGTAGCGATATCAATGACATATCCTTTTGATTCGTTAAGTTCCTGCAGCTTTGCATGGGTAAGGTTTTCATAAGGAGGCCTGCCATAGATCGTATTCAGCAAATTTTTATTCTCACTTTGCGCCGGGTGGCTTTTTACTTCTACTATCTTTACCGGTTGCCGCGTGCGGATCCTGCAATTGCCTCCGATAACCGATAATATTTTCCCCTTCAACAGCTTACCTTCTTTCCATTCCATGCTTACCGTGAAATTGCCCCTGGCTTTGATACCACTCACCGAGCCATTTTCCCAGGCTTTCGGTAATGCAGGCAATAAAGAAATATAACCGGCATGGCTCTGCAACAGCATTTCGGTGATACCGGCTGTTGCACCGAAATTGCCATCAATCTGGAAAGGCGGGTGTGCATCGAAAAGATTGGGATAAGTACCACCGCCCCCCATGGTTTCTCTTGGTTCCCCGGGGTTGATATAATTGAACGCTGCATTTAATATTTTGTATGCGTGTTCACCATCCCCCAACCTTGCCCACCAGTTGATCTTCCAGGCCATGGACCAGCCGGTGCTGACATCACCCCGGTAGATCAGCGATTGCCTGGCGGCAGCTGCCAGTTCAGGTGTATGGTCCACTGTTATCTGGCTGCCAGGATAAAGTCCGAATAAATGAGAAATATGCCTGTGCTTATCTTTCGGATCATCCCAGTCTTTAAACCATTCCTGTATTTGTCCGTATTGCCCGATATGAAAGGGGTATAATTTCTCTTTTGCTTTAACCAACTCACCGTGAAATGTAGGATCGATCTTCAGTTCGCCGGTTATTTTGATGAGTGCGGTAAACAGTTCACGGATGATCGACATGTCCATGGTAGAAGCCATGGACAGTTCATATTCTTTACCGTTGATCTTAATGGTATTTTCGGGTGATGTAGACGGATTAGTAACCAGGAAACCACTCTCCTTGTCTTTAATCATCCAATGCAGCATAAATTGCGCAGCCCCTTTCATGAGCGGGTATGCCTGTTCGCGCAAAAATTGTTTGTCACCAGTGAACAGGTAATGCTCCCACAAGTGTGTGCAAAACCAGGCTCCTGCCATGGGCCAGGCCGACCATCGCGGTGCACTTCTGGGGTCCTGGTCGTATCCGCCTGGAGGTGATGTCTTGGCCCAGATATCTGAATTATGATGCGTCACCCATCCTTCAGGGACATTGTAGTTCACTTTGGCAGTGACCGCTCCATTCACTGCCAGTTCTTTTATGAAGTTGAACAAGGGCTGGTGGCATTCTGATAAGTTGGTATTCTCTGCCAGCCAATAATTCATTTCCGTATTGATGTTGGTAGTATAGTTGCTTCCCCATGGTGGTTGCACATGATCGTTCCAAATACCCTGTAAGTTGGTGGGTCTCGATCCCGGCCGTGAAGAAGCGATCATCAGGTAACGGCCAAACTGGTAGTACAAGGCCTGCAACTGATTGTCGTTCTGCGTTTTCCCAAAACGCTTCAATCGTTCATCGGTAGGTAATTTATTTGCTTCTGTATTTTCTCCCAGGTCTAATCTTACCCTGTTGAAAAGTGATTGGTAGTCGGCGATGTGTTTGTCGCGAAGTGTTTTAAAATTCTTACGCAACGCCAGCTGCAGATTGGCTCTTGCTTCTATGGAAGGATTTTTTCCTTCATGACCCGGTGATTTATTGAATCCATTGAAGCTGGTGGCTTCCGACAGATAGATCAACACTTCATCGGCCTTGCTCACTTGCAGTGCATCTGCATTTTTTCTGACGGTTCCGTTGGTAACAACCAGCTTTACATGCACTTCGAAATTCATGCCTTCTCCATCATGGTTTTCATCATATACTATCTGCCTCGGATCGTATTCGCGGTTGGCGACATATTCAGGCGCTTTCCCGCTCAGTACCAGGTAATCATTGGCCACCACATTTACATGGCACTGCAATTTACTGGTCAATGTCGTTTGAAAATTGATGGATGCTTTTTTATCGGCAGTAATTCGTACTACCATGATCTTATCGGGGTGACTGATGAATGTTTCCCTGGTATAGGTAACATGATTAATGGTATACCTTACCAATGAACTGGCATTTGCAAGATCCAGATTGCGGTAATAATAGGCAGGAACAGTATCCTGCAATGTTGATTTCACCCACAGATCGGCCAGGGGCAGGTAACGGGCAGAATAAGGGCCCTGCATTTTCTTCCACAGGATGCGGGCGCTGTCGTAATTGCCTTGCTCCACCTGTGTCCTTATCTGTGGCAATACGATCGGTGCATTCGGGTTATTTCCAGGGTTGGGAGCACCCGACCACAGCGTATTATCATTCAACTGGTAGCGTTCAGTTGCAACACCACCAAAGATCATGGCACCCGTTTTACCATTTCCGAGAGGCAATGCTTCTTCCCAGATACTTGCCGGCCGGGTATACCAGAGCAATAGTGACGGCCCTTCTTTAAAAGAAGGCACTCTCTGTGCCTCTATCCTCCCAATACTTAAAATGACTAATATGCACAAGACCTTTTTCATAATGACCGATCTTAATAAAACCAGGTTACTGTAACTGCAGACTCCTGGTAATACCCATTTCTAATCCCCTTAATTCGGCCATACCACGCAGGCGGCCAATGGCTGAATAGCCGGGGTTGGTTTTTTTCTTCAGGTCATCCAGCATCTGGTGTCCATGATCAGAACGCATATAGATGGCTTGGTTTCTACGGTGCATGATATGCACAAGTTCTTTTACCACCGCATACATATCTACATCTCCTTCCAGGTGATTGTCTTCATAAAAATCTCCCCATACATTGCGCCTGGTAGCACGCAGGTGTACAAAGTTGATCTTGTCGCCGAATTGTTGCAATATGCCAACAAGATCGTTGTCTGCCCTCACGCCAAAGGAGCCTGTACAAAAACAAAGTCCGTTATTAACAGAAGGAATTGCATCCAATAAAGCCTGCACATCATTGGCTGAACTAACTACACGAGGCAAGCCCAGAATGGCATAAGGCGGATCATCGGGATGGATGACCATATAAACACCTGCTTCTTCGGCAACTGGTATGATTTGCTGAAGGAAATAAATAAGATTGCTGCGCAATTGCGCGGCATCGATTAGTTTATAAGCATCCAGCGCCTGCTGGAACTGGGCGAGTGTAAAACTTTCTTCACTGCCCGGCAAACCCGCGATGATATTTTTCTGCAACAGTGCTTTTTCTTCATTGTTCATTTTTTCGAAACGTAGCCGGCCTCTCTCCAATTCAACTGCGGTATAATCTTTTTCGGCACCTTCACGTTTTAAAATATAAACATCAAAAGCAATGAAAGCTGCTTTTTCAAAACGCAGCGCCCTGGATCCGTCTTCAACAGGGTAACTGAGGTCAGTACGTGTCCAGTCAAGCACCGGCATAAAGTTGTAAGTAACAACTCTTATGTTACAGGCTCCCAGGTTGCGTAAGCATTGTTTGTAATTTTCTATGTATGTTTCAAAACTACCACTCCGGGTTTTGATCGCCTCATGAACCGGTACGCTTTCTACCACATCCCAGCTCAACCCGGCCTGTTTTACCTCTTCTATTCTTTTTTGAATTTCCCGGATACTCCATACTTCTCCATTGGGGATATGATGTAATGCGGTAACCACACCTGTACATCCAGCCTGTCGTATGTCGGCAAGGCTTACAGGGTCATCAGGACCAAACCAGCGCATGGTTTGTACCATAGCGGGTAATCCGTTTTTAGTTTGCTCAGCCATCTTATATGCAGTTTTAGATAATCTTCCTGATGTGTTTCTCTATACACCTCCAAAAATGGAGAATCCGCCATCTACGCAGATCATGGCGCCTGTTACAAACCGGGATGCATCACTCAGCAACCATACCAGGGCGCCTTTTAATTCATTGGCATCTCCGAATCTTTTGAAAGGTGTTTGTTTGATCACCAGTGATCCCCTTTCCGTATAACCACCATCTGGTGTGGTGAGCAGGTTACGATTCTGTTCGGTAAGAAAAAATCCCGGGGCCAGGGCATTCATCCTTATTTTATCGCCGTAACGGTTAGCCAGTTCAACGGCAAACCATTGTGTGTAACAATCCACTGCAGCTTTACCCATATTATACCCCAATACCTTGGTAATGGCACGCTTGGAATTCATGGAAGAAATATTTACGATACTTCCTTTCCCCGTTTTCGCTATAGATTCGCCAAATACCTGTGTAGGTATCAGGGTTCCCCAAAGGTTCAAATCCAGCACCTGCTTCATGCCGTCCATGTTCATACTGAAAATATCATCCTGCGGTTGCAATACACCCACAGGCATATTCCCGCCCGCGGCATTCACTAACCCGTCTATCTTTCCAAATGCTGACAACATTTTTTCTTTTGCCACTACCAATTGGTCTTCTTTCAATGCATCTGCAATAAGCGCCAAAGCCTTGCCACCCGCTTTATTAATGGCATCGGCCCTCTTGTTGGCCACTGCCTCATTCCTTCCTAAAATTCCCACAGCTCCTCCTGCTTCAACAATGGCATTTACAAATGCATCGCCTAAAATTCCGGTCCCGCCGGTAACCACCACTGCTTTGTCTTTGAGTGAAAAATCATTCAGCATATTAAATATATTAACGTGTGTTATATGTACAAGCTCAAAAGCCGCACAACTTACATTAGTTCACCATAAAAAAATTGGCAGATTACTAAGTTATTTTGGTGCATTTCAGGGAACCCAGTGGTGCATTTGCATCCATGATTTTAATTCATCCATCCATTTCACATTGCTCGTCGGATTATTCAGCCCAAAACCATGTCCTCCTTTTGCATAAAAATAAGCACCGGCATCCACTCCATTTCTTTTAAGCGCTTCCATAAATACAATACTGTTGCCTTGCTGAACGGTTTTATCATCCTGTGCATGCACCAGGAATGCCGGCGGCGTATTAGTCCTTACCTGCTCCTCATTGCTGAACAGTTTGTCTTTTTCTTCTGTCGGGTTTATTCCAAGTAAATTCTTCCTGCTGCCCATATGTCCCAGTTCTTTGGAAAAACTGATCACAGGATATACGAGTACCATAAAATCCGGTCGCAGGCTTGTTTGCTTCGGGTTATCAATGTATGCCTTCTCGAAATGTGTTCCGGCAGTGGAAGCCAGGTGTCCGCCCGCGCTGAACCCAACTATGCCTATCCGGTCTTTTTTGATGTTCCAGGATTTCCTATGCTCGCGTACAAATTGTATGGCACGCTGCGCATCCTGCAGGGGGCCGATCGTTTTATCCCACATGATGGAATCATCGGGCAGTCTGTATTTCAAAACAAAGGCCGTAATACCCCATTCATTGAACTGTCTTGCTACATCCAGGCCTTCGTGGCTGAAAGCAAGTACACCATAACCGCCACCCGGACATATAACCACAGCCGTTCCGTTCGCCTTACCGGGAGGTGGTGCAAACACAGTGAGTGTTGGAACCGTTACATGGCTGATGTGCAGCCTGCCGTCTTTACCCAACTCCAATTTTTCTTCCATCCTGGCGGGTTTTGAATTGGGAATAGAATCTTCATACAACGTAATAATCTGCTGTGCATTTGTGGTACTGAACGACATAAGCAAAATGACAATAGAAATGATATGAACCGGGTATAATCTTTTTATCATGAGGATCTCGACTTTTATAATTATTTACAGGCATTTACTTACAACAATCCCTGACCCTGCCTTCCAGCACCAATGTATGAAACCTGCCACCAATAGTATTGGCTTCAACATTAATATATTTATGCACTTCTTCGTGTTGTTGTTTAGTCTTGAGGGTAACTTTTATAAGGCTTTCCCCTCCCGGTTCAATTGGTTTGTCTTCATATTCCGGAACAGTACAACCACAGGATGCTGTTACCTTGAGTAGAAAAAGCGGGTATTTCCCTGCATTTCTGAAACGATACTGCATTTTCACATCTTCATCCTGTGATACGGTGCCGAAATTAAGAATGGAATCGAGCCAGGTAACCTGGGTAAAATGAAGACTGTCTTTCAATATTTGCGCTTTATCCTGAGCGGTAACCCCATAAGGCCGGGGCTTATTTAAACGGCATCCTGACAGCAATACCAATAAAAAAGATAGTGAAACAAAAAGAAAATGGCGCATGTTTACATTAATTTGAAGGGCCTAAAATTACCATACAAGTGCGAAGTCAATATAAAAATTGGACTACTTCCTGCATTTGTAGCATATTTTTCCTGAAAATACCCGCACACCCCCAAAAATAGGGGACTAAAAACCTCATAAACAAGGGGTTAGAACTGTTTCTTTTAATGATCGTTCAATAAAATCAACTAGATTTGCAGCATATGTGGTGAATGGCTTGGATTGCTTATCGCGACACTGAACATTGATCTCCTTTATCCTTTAGAACATCCGCCGGCAATCCAATTTCAGGTATCAGGAACTTTCAAATATGAATGAATGAATGTTGTAAATATTCTTATAGCCGAAGATGATGAGGTTATGCTTCAGATTATACGATCCATTCTCAGCCGCGAAAGCGGCTTCCAGGTATTTACCGCCAAGAATGGCAAAGAAGCGCTTCTTATTAAAGAGAAAAACAGGATTGACCTGGTCATTACTGACCTGATGATGCCCTATGCAAATGGTTTTGAAGTGATCAGCGCCTTCCGGAATGATCCTACAACTGCCAAGACCCCTGTGGTGATCATATCCTCGGTAGGCAATGAAGAAGCTGTCATTGAAGGGTTTGAATTGGGTGCCGACGATTTTATTCAAAAACCTCTCCCGCCCGGAGAGTTCATAAGCAGAATCAAAAGGCTGATTGCTAAACTTCCAACCCCCCATTCATGAATACCTTACTGACAGGCGACACTTTCTTTGATCGTTTCTTCAGACAAAATTTTTTCTACTTCGACCGATATCCGCTGGTTATCCAGATTGCTGTATTCCTGACGCTGGTTGCTGTGATCACTACACTTATTGCTTATTCTTCTATCATCCTTTGTCGTTTTGCCGCTTACCTCCATGAAAAACGATTGGGTATTATTCATCCGCATATTGACCAGTTGATTACCGGACAGGTGATCCTGAATGAGGACATTATGTCGCGAAAACCTGTTGATGAAATAGAGTTGAATATAGAGGTTTTCCTTTCCAAACGATTTCGTAAGAAATGGCAGAAGCAGGCATTGATTGACCGGATGATCCACTTCAGAAGAAATTTGAGTGGTGATATGGCATTGCTGCTTACGCGCATTTATGCCGAGACAGGGCTTGACAAGTTTTCTATGGACAAGCTCAAAAAAGCAGGATGGAGCAGCAAGATCATTGGTATTGTGGAACTGACTTCAATGAACATGTCCATTGCCGATGTAACCATTCTTCCACTGACCAATAGCAGAAACAAAGCATTACGCGCCGAATCCCGGAATGCTTACGTAAAATTGAGCAAGAATGATCCTTTTAAATTTTTCGATGTAGCCCTGGAGCCCCTGCTCATGTGGGATCAGATTGAATTATTCCGTACCATTACCACCACTGAAGGATTGTCCATACCCAATTTTGCACGCTGGATATCGTACTCAACCAATAAAAGTGTTGTATCCTTTTGCCTTAAGCTGGCATTACATTACAACCAGCGGGAGGCCATACCTGCCATTATACAATTACTGGACACGCGCGACCACTATCTTCGTGCCGACGCTATTAATTGCCTGGGCAAATTCATGGCAGAAGAGGCAGAAGAAAGAATGGTACATATGTATTTCAATCAGCCTGTAAATTGTCAGCTTGAAATTTTGAAAGCGTTGGGTCGGTTTGCAACCGGCATCAGGCTTGATTTCTTAAAGAATGAATTCCTCCGTTCAAACGATTTTGAAATTCGAAAAAATGCAGCACGTTCCATCATTAACCATCGCCAGGCAGCGACCAGTATGGTGAATGAATTATTGTTGAATGCAACCGCCGAAAATGCCCTTATTCTCAAGCATTGCATGAATCCACTGATCAAATATTGATGGAACAGCCTACAATCATAGAACAGATCTCTCATTTTTTTGAGTCAGGTATTTTCATTTATGGAACTACCCTGCTGATCAGTTATTCCATTTTAGCCGGCCTCTCCCTTTCTGCAATTTTACGCTTTCAGAAAGAAGACCGTTACATTGATTACCAATTGCTCGTTAAAAGTAAAATTCCTGTAGGTATATCTGTCATAGCCCCTGCTTTCAATGAGGGATTGACCATTATTTCCAATGTAAGATCACTCATGAACCTGAACTATCCGCGTTATGAAGTGATCATTGTAAATGATGGAAGTACAGATGACACGCTGCAAAAAATGATTGGCGAGTTTGATCTTGTGCGGGTTGATTTTGCTTACAATGCCAGGCTTAAATCATTTCCCGTCCGGAATATCTTCCGCTCCACGAATCCTGCATATGGGAAATTAACCGTCGTTGACAAAGTAAACGGTAAAGGGAAGGCAGATGCCATCAATGCCGGCATCAATATTTCCAGCTTCAATTATTTTCTTTGTACAGATGTTGATTGCATTTTAAACAAAGACACATTATTAAGACTGATCAAGCCCATCATTGACGAACCCAGTAAGCGGGTAATTGCTACCGGCGCCACGCTTCGCATGGCCAATTCCTGCGAAATCGAAGAAGGAAGCATTACCCGCGTTCGGGTGCCCAAACAGATCATCCCCCGTTTCCAGGAAGTAGAATACATACGCGCTTTTGTGCTGGGCAAAATGGGCTGGTCGGCGATCAACTGCGTACCCAACGTATCGGGTGGACTCGGGTTATTCGACAAAGAGATCGCCATCAAAGCCGGGGGATATGACCCGCAGTCATTCGGAGAAGATATGGAGCTGCTGGTTCGCATGTGTTCATTCTGCTGCAGCCAGCAGATCAATTATGCTGTACGTTATATACCGGTAACACTTTGCTGGACCGAAGGACCTCCAAATGTGAAGATATTACGCAGACAACGCATCAGATGGTCCCGGGGATTGATTCAGTTAATGAGCCAGCACCGCAAAGTCCTGTTCAATCCGGCCTATGGCAGGCTGGGGTTGATTGTTATGCCTTATAATTTTTTCTTTGAACTGATTGCCCCGTTAATTGAAACAATCGGCATCATTTATTATATCATCATGATCGTAACAGGCAATATCAATGCCCCCTATGCCATCCTGTTGCTCATATTTGTTTATATCTATTCGGTCATGATCACTACATTGGCCATCTTGTGGGACCAGCTCACTTACAAAACCTATAAAACCTGGAAAGAAATATTCAGTCTGTGCCTGATGCCTTTCTTCGAAATGATACTTTATCATCCGATGATTGTATTATTTTCACTCAGGGGTTATTTTAACTTTTTAGCCAGGCGAAAACATAGCTGGGGTAATATGCAACGCCAGGGATTTGTTAACCCATCTAAAAGATAATACCTGTTATGCCTGAACAACGCACCACCTGGGAAGCCATACAGTTCTTCTATGAGGGTTTCATATTTTATTACGGCATAAGTATCTTGCTGGTATATGCGTTACTGGCCATTTTTTCTTTCATTGCCATTCAAAGTTTCCTGAAAAAAGAGAAATTCGTGAGCTATGAAGAAATTACCCGGGCAAAACATGTGCCAGGCATATCCATTATCGCACCTGCTTTCAATGAGAGCGTGACCATCATTACCAATGTGCGTTCATTATTAACGCTCAACTATCCCCGTTTTGAAGTCATCATTATTAACGATGGCAGTACCGATGACACCCTTGAGAAAATGATTGAACAATTCAGCCTGATTGAAGTTGATTTTGCTTATAATGAGAGAATTGCCACCAGGCCTGTTAAAAGAATCTTTAAATCAAAAATACTTGCTTACGAGAAGCTTACTGTTATTGATAAAGAGAATGGCAAAAGTAAGGCCGATGCTAGCAATGCCGGGATCAATGTCGCTTCTTTTCCCTATTTTCTTTGCACTGATGTGGACTGTATCCTGGAAAAAGATACGTTACTGAAAATGATCAAGCCTTTTATGGACGAGGAAGGCAAAAAAATAAAAGAAATTGGCGACCCTTGCCCGGAATGCGGCTACAGACATGTTGTAGAAGACAACAGGCGGGTAATAGCCACGGGTGCTACTCTTCGTCTGGCCAATTCCTGTGAAGTGGAGGGAGGCGTGATTACACGCATACGTCCACCAAAACAATTGCTCCCCCGTTTTCAGGAGATGGAATATATCCGCGCCTATGTAATTGGCAAAATGGGCTGGTCAATGATCAATGCCGTTCCAAATGTATCCGGAGGATTGGGCTTGTTCGATAAAGAAATATCCATCAACGCAGGTGGCTATGATGGGAAATCCTTCGCGGAAGATATGGATATGGTAACCCGTATGGTGGCATATATGAAGAGTAATAAACTCAAATATTCCATCAAATATATTCCCACCACGCTTTGCTGGACAGAGGGACCGGCCTCTCTCAAAGTTTTTGGCCGGCAAAGGACCCGGTGGGGGCGCGGTTTATTTGAAGTGATGTCGATGCATCGCAGTATTATCTTTAATCCTTTTTACGGAAAAATGGGGTTGATCGTATTCCCTTACAACCTGTTCTTTGAATTTCTAGCCCCATGGATTGAATTTACCGGCATTTTGTATTACATCTATTTGATCATTACCGGAAACATCAACTGGCCATATGCCAAAATACTCATTGTATTCGTATACACTTACTCTGTTATGATCACCACGCTGGCCGTTTTATGGGACCAGCTCACATTCAGATATTATCGTACCTGGACAGAAGTATTGGGTCTTTGCCTGATGGCTTTTTTAGAGCCCCTGATCTACCATCCCCTTATTTTGTTTTATGCCCTGCGAGGTTATTTCTATTTCATTATAGGCAAAAAACATAGTTGGGGTAATATGCAAAGACAGGGATTCGGGCAGGCACAAAAAAGAAAGGAGGCCTTATCATGAGAGCATTAATCATTTTGATAATTTTGCAGTTGCTGTCATGCTTTGTTGTACCGGCAAGTTTTGGTCAGTTGAACAATAAGCTGAATGCCGATGATTATCTCAATCTTGCCAGGCAAAGCATCCAGCACAAAAGTTATACAGAAGCCATCAGGTATGCCAAAGCGGGACTGGCTGACAGACCGCGTGATATAGACCTTGCCTTCCTGTTGGGCAAATCTTACATGTTGCGTGGAAATACAGACAGCGCCAGGATCCTGCTGAGGCAGGTAGTAGCCGTGCAACCAAAATATCGCGACGCCTTCCTGCTCATCATCAATCTGGAATTGCAGGACAAACACCCCGAAGAAGCCCTTTGTTTTGCAGATGATGCACTCTACTATTTCCCATACGACCGCGAATTCATGCTCAAAAAAATGACAGCGCTGGATGCCGGTCGTGATAGAAGAAGTGCTGACCATTGGGCTGAAGGTTTATACGATCGCTATTATACAGATACGTCTGTCATCAGGTTCTACATAAATTATAAACTTGAAAATGCCCGTCGTTACCTTAAAAACGGCAATTATGCAAGGGCTCGGTACGACTATGGTAAGGTATTGGAAGAAGCTCCTTCCAATAAAGAAGCAATTGATGCGCTTTATAACCTGGAATTACGCAGTGGTAATAAACAGGCGGCATTGGATATGACCAACAGGGTATTGGAAACCGATCCCCGCTCATATAGCTACCTGCTTCAGAAATTGAGTTTACTGGAAGAACTCAAACGTTATCCGGAAGCTATTGAAACATTGCAATTGTTACAGCGGTATTACCCTAATACTCCCGCATTGCAACAGTTGCAGCAGTCTTTACAAATGGCATCCGGGCGGTTTTACCTTAAGCAAGACCCTTACCTGCAATTCCAATCCATTTTAATTCAATCACCTTCTAACCGGGAAGCAATTGATTATGCGATCAACCTGGCTTCTTCCAAAGGTCTTTATACAGATGCACTTGCTTTTGAAAACAATGCTTTGCGTTATTATCCGGGAGACATCAGCTTACTTCTAAAAAAAGCAGGTACCCTGGAAAACCTTCACCAGTATGTGCAGGCAGCTACCGTTGCAGAAGAAATTTTTAACAGGCAACCTTCCTCAGTCAACAAGAGCAGGCTGGTTGAATTAACACTATTGGCGGGAAAACAATACCAGCTTGAAATGGATCCGGACAGTGCATGGCAAGCTTTTAACCGCGTGTTGAAATGGGTGCCCAATCACCCCTCAGCCCTGCAATATAGTGTCAACCTGCTGGCATCAAGGAAACAATTCAAGACCGCCCTCAATTTATTGGATGGCGCCCTTCGCCAATACCCTGCCGATAAAACATTACTGTTCAAAAAAGCTGACATGCTTTTTCAATCGGGTGCAATTGCGGATGCCCTGGCCATTACGACACAATTGGCGCAGGCGGAACCAGGTAACACTGTCTATTCCAACATGCTTATTGAACAGGCACTTGCTTTAGGAAGACTTTATATGCAATCAGAAGATTATGACGCTGCGCATGAACCCTTTAAAATTGTACTGGCTTCCGATACTTCCAACATGGAAGCACTCAACGCCCTGGTTAACCTCGAAAGCGCTTCTCATCATTACGATTCTGCTTTATATTATGTCAACAGAACATTGGCATTACAACAAGATGACAAGAACCTGTTGCTGAAAAAAGCAGGTATACTGGAATCCATGCAGTCATTCAGTGAAGCCAGCAATATAACGGGTGATCTGTACAAACGTTATCCGTACAGCAGCCAATTACGACAAATTTACCTGGATCAGTTATTGGCTGCCGGCAGGAATTTTAACAGGAATCAACAGCCTGACAGCGCTTTGATGGAATTTAGTAAAGCACTGCAGGTAAACCCTGCCGACAGTAACGCACTGATGTACAATATCAATATATTGAACGAAAAGGGTGCTTTTGATACGGCATTAACGCTTGTAAACCGGGGGCTTAGCCATTATCCGCAAAGCGAATATTTCATGTTGAAGCGGGCAGTAATACTGGAAAATAAGCAGGCTTATCCGGAAGCTTTCAAAGCTGCCGATTCAGTATCAAAAATATTCCCTTCACCGAAGAATCTTGATTACGCACATTACCTTCAGTCCAGGTCATTTAAAAACCAGGTGGGATTGCAATTCCTCTACAGCAGCTTTGACTCCGTCAACCAGACCAGCCGTGCTAATATTGCAACATTACAATACCTCCGTTTTATTTCAAAAGGATCGGTTGCCGCCCGTCTCAATTTTGCAGGCCGGTCTGTCGGTACAGGTTTGCAACTGGAATTAGAAAGCTATTACAAGCATAACACAGGCTATTATTCGTATATGGTTGGCGGGTTATCCAATAATATTGTTTTTCCGCAATGGAAACTGGGTTATTCCCTGTTCCATAATTTTCACAAAGGGTGGGAAGCTGAAATCGGCCTAAGGTACCTGCAGTTTAAGCAGAACAGTACAAGCATATTGTCACTTGTAGGTTCGGGAGCAAAATATTTTGGAGATTTCTGGGCGAACCTGCGTTATTTTCTGCTCACCAGCGGAGGGGCCTCTTATCATGCAGCTACATTAAGTGTACGCCAGTACCTGAATAACAAAACCGATTACCTGAGTGCAGCCTTTGGCCTGGGTAATTCTCCCGATGAATTCAGCAGGAATTTCCGTTTGCCCGCTAACCTCGGTATCACTACCTATAATATTATGATGGGTTACTCGCATACGATTCAGTACCGCAATACGTTCAGTATCTCAGGCACTTGGTACAACCAGCAACTGGTATCGGGTGTTTTCCGAAACCAGTATGATATTTTTATCAGCTTCCTGCGAAAATTTTAAACAATTGATATGATGCGTTTATTTTTTGTCCTGCTTATATCTTTAACCATGGTTTCCTGCAACCGGGCTGCAGACCTGGTATTGGTAAAAGGGGGACATGCTGCATATTCGCTCATCATTCCCATGGAATTTACTGCCAATGAAAGAAAAGCCGCCGCCATCCTGCAATACTATATAGAACAGCTTTCGGGCGTAAAAATTCCTGTAATACAGGAATCTGCATCAACCGGTAAGTCGCCCGGCATTTATATTGGCAATACAGAAAAGGCACAGGGCCTTAACACAAGTTCCGTACAAGGTGAAGGCTATTTATTAGCCTTGAAAGGCGAAGACCTTGTACTATTCGGCAAACACGGACAAGGTGTTGTATATGCCGTTTATGCTTTTATTGAACAATATTTCCATCTCTTTAAAGGAGCTAATGAACCCGTGAACATTTCACGTTCAGACATGCTCTCCATCAGTAACTTTAACAATGAAATCAGCAATCCGGCATTCGTATACCGGCAAGCCTATTTTCCTGCATCACAAGATACAGAATACCTTGCCTGGCATAAACTCCAGCATTTTGAAGACTTGTGGGGTATCTGGGGACATAGTTATTTTAAGCTGGTAGACCCTGCCTTGTATTTCAAAGCTCATCCTGAATATTTCTCAGAGATAAACGGCATCAGGGAACCCCTTCAGCTTTGTATGAGCAATGAAGAAGCAGTGGCTATTGCCATAAACGAACTTAAAAAGAGAATGTCTAAATTCCCTGATGCGGAATACTGGTCGGTTAGTGCCAATGATGACCTCAACTATTGCACCTGCGATAAATGCCGGGCAGTTGCACAGGAAGAAGGAGGCCCTTCCGGTGCTCATTTGCGTTTTGTGAACAGGATTGCAGCGGCTTTCCCCGATAAAAAATTCACTACGCTTGCCTATCTGCATACAGCAAGACCTCCTGTGAAAACAAAACCACTGCCGAATGTATACATCATGCTGAGTACAATTGATGCTTATCGTTCCCGGGATTTTCAACATGAGCCCTCTGCCCAGGCATTCATCAGCCAGGCAAAAGGATGGCGCCAGCTTACAGAAAATCTTATGGTTTGGGATTACAATATACAGTTCACCAACTTTCTTTCCCCGTTCCCTGATCTCTTTTTCCTGGGCGACAATATCAGGCTTTTCCAGTCCCTGGGCATCAAAGGGATATTTGCGCAAGGCAGCGGAGAAAGCTACAGTGACCTATCAGAGCTTAGGTCTTACCTTCTTGCCAAACTCAGTTGGAGCCCTCAAACTGATGTTCGGAAATTAATAAACGAATTTTGTCATCAATACTATGGACCTGCAGCACCGTCTATATTAGCTTACATTGATTCTTTGCAGGAAGAAGCATTTAAATCAGGCCGTCGCATTGATATTTATGGAAATCCGGTATGGGAATACAATAGTTACCTAAGCCCTGAAAAAATTGAGCAATATTCCAAACTGCTGGACAAGGCATCTGCTGATGTGGAAAATGATACATTAAGAAGTAAGAGGGTGGAACATGTAAGGCTTTCATTGGAATATGCAGTATTACAGCAATCCCGCTTCTTTGGTTTTGAAAAACATGGTTTCCTTGAAGCAGCGCCGCGTCAAAACGATTATCAGGTCAAAGCGAACTGGCCGCTACGGGTAGATCGTTTCGTATCTGCTGCCATCAAAGCAGGCGTTACTGAATTGGCAGAGGAAGGTCTTAGTCCGGAAGCCTATCGGCAGGAATGGAAAGAAATTTTTCAAAAAAAATGGCAGCCCGGCCTTGCCTTGCACGCGTCTGTACAACTGACTGCCCCCTTCGCCCCTGAATATCCCAACAGGGGTGCGCAGACGCTTACTGATGGTATGCCGGGTTATCGTGATTTCAGTTATAATTGGCTTTGTTTTTACGGGCAGGACCTGGTTGCTACTATTGACCTGGCAGCCCCTAAGAAAATAAGCCAGGTACAACTCAATTTCCTGGACGATCCCAGGCACCGTATTTTTTTGCCGGCCTCATTAAATGTATCCGTATCAATCGATGGCAAGAAGTATGAACCTGTTCAAAGTAATGACCTGCAACAATTAAACAAGGCCATGGAAGAACATTATACGATTGGATCAACTCATTTTATTTTCAGTTTTCCGAGAACCGATATCCGCTATATTAAAGTAAACGCCAGGAATCATGACAAGCTTCCACAATGGCGTTATCATCCTAATAAAAAACCAATGATCGCAATTGATGAAATATCTGCCTTTTAAACATTAAACCGCTTATTATGGCCAAACCCCGGATATTGATTGTTGACGACGACGAGGTAATATTAATGATATTGAAAAATTTACTCTTCAAAGAAGGTTATGAAGTGATACAGGCAAAAAATGGGAAGGAGGCGATAGAATTAAAAGACCAGTTCAGTTTCGACCTGGTTATTACCGATCTGATGATGCCCTATGTTAACGGATATGAAGTGCTCAGTAATTTTAGAAATGATGCATCCATTGGTAGTATACCCATCATCATCCTTTCTTCGGTAGGTAATAATACGGCTGTACAGGAAGTGCTGTCATTAGGAGCAAATGAATTTATTTACAAACCTTTTGTTGCAAAAGAACTCCTGTATAAGGTTCAACAATTGCTGGGCTCTTCATTTTAGTGACGCTACCCTTTCCAAAACAACAAGCCTGACTTCCAGTAAGTTGTATGCCGCATGGCATAAATTCCTTTAAAAAGCTACCAATTTGCAAAAAAACTGGTTATTTTAGTCATACCAACCGGCTTTCTTATCACGCCAGGCTTTGATTTGAGCAACAATGCCCTGTATTAAGAATCCAATCTCCCTCTTATGAGAAAGTTCGGTTTTTTATTCTTACTGTTGATCATTGTATTTACCTTTTTTTCTGTTTTTTACCTGTACTATGTTCCTTCCAACAAAGAAAGCCTGAATAAATATGCTTTCCTCTCCCTGCATAACATACAGGCAGCAATTATCAACAAAATAGAGGCAGACAAAAACTTATTCAAAAACAATTTTCAGAATCCTTCCAACAACAGCCTGGATTCATTTAAAAAAAAGCTGGACATTTCAATCATTCAATCGACCCGGGAAAACAATAGCTTTCAACCGGGCAATTACCAGGGAAAATTTGTTGATGTAACAGATAATAATCTTGTTTATCTATTTTCTTATAACAATGACACAATTCGTTTTTCCAGGTCAGTCGCGAGGTCATTGAAAGATATCCTGCAAGCCCATCAAAGTGATTTTTTTCAGTCGTTGCTTTTTTTAAAACTATCCGGCGGTCAGGTCGTTCCGGCATTCAAAACAGACGGTTTGAATATAGGGAGCTTTGCTGTTACCGATAGTTTGCTCATTGGCAATAAAGGCGGGTTCTATCCCGGCATCTCGGATGTTCACCTGGGAGACCTGGATTATAAAATATTCTATATCCCTGTTGACATCGACGGGCAACATTTTTCTTTATGCGGGTTCAAAAGCGCCAAAGAATACAGGGCCGGACTTAATGAAATAGCGCCTGCCCTGGTATATCCTTTTGTCATCCTCTTATCGCTATTACTGGTGGTACTGCCGCTGATCAAACTATACAGCATGGGGCCGGGAGAAAAAGTAACGCTGCGGGATTTCACAGGATACTTTTTCTCCCTTTTTGCCGGTAGCATGGCATTGACCATCATCATCATACAGGTTCTGTTGTTGAAAGATACAGATATCAGGCAGCACAATAACCTGGGCCGCATTTCCAGGCAGATCAACAATGCTTTCCAGGAAGAGCTTGTTCGGGCTTATTACCAGTTGCAAAGATTGGACAGCCTGGCGTTTAGGGCACAAAACCAGCGCATCATTTCCCAGGCGATAGTCAATGCCATGAAAGAGGAACACAGCAACAGTAATGCGTATTATAATTTCGACAAAGTATCCTGGATCAATAAAACAGGGAAGCAAATCATCAAGGGGTCACTGGAAGATTCTGTTTCACTTTTTCTGATCGATGTATCGGCCAGGAATTATTACAGGGATTTTTTGAACAACAATTGTCAACGGTTGCCAGGTAATGACACGGCTATTTTCTCCGTTGAAGCTGTACTAACCTGGGTTGATGGCATGTTCCGTTTTATTCTGGCTCAACGAAGCAAATACCCGGAAGCTTTCATTTCTACGGTATCTGCTAATATGTATGCTGTTAATCACGTGATCATGCCTGCTGGTTTCGGGTTCTCTATCATTGACCAGGAAGGAAATGTGCAAGTACATTCCCATGAAAATCATAACCTGAACGAGAATTTTCTGAATGAAGTGGAAAACGCTGCCCAACTTAAAGCAGCCATCACCAGCCGCCAGGAGCATTATGTCAGCGAGGTAAAATTTTATGGCAAAAAACACGGTGTACTGATCACCCCAATAGATAGGCTACCTCTTTTCCTGGTTGTTTTTTGCGATCAGGATAGTACCCTTGGCGTTAACCTGCGTATACTTCTTTTTACCTTATTGGGTTGTTTCATTGTTTTCACAACCTGTATGTCTATTGGAATGGTCATTTTCTGGCGCAGGTATCATGGTCGCCCCATGCTTTTTTCGCCGATGGATTACCTGCAATGGATCATTCCGCGTAAGAAATATGGGATTATTTATATTTCCGGATTCCGTTTTTTATTCGCTTATATCATAGCCATTTTTTTATTTGTTTTCCTCACTAATTTTTATACTCCTGAAAGTAATCGATCTATTTTTTTGCTTCTTTTATTATCACCCTTCAACATAACCTGTGGCCTGCTGGTCATCATTAAGGCACTGACAAACACAACAGGTAGCTATGCGCGCAATGCATTGATGATACTGACAGCAGTGACTGTGCTGGTATTGTGGCATTGCTTCCGGTCTGGCTTTACTGCATTAGTACCCGTTGTTGTTTTTCAATTCATGTTACTCATTTTCCTTACAGGCATTTATTTCAACCGGATCAATCTTGTCAGGAAAAAAACCGGAATATGGAGAGCTAAATATCTTATTGCATATAGCTTGTTGATTGAATTTCTGGTCATTAGTCTGTCAGTAATGCCTGCCTCTCTGTTCACCTGGTATGCGCATAACCAGGAGTTCCTGAATGCAGCAAGAAAGGAACAGTTGTTGCTTGCTACCTCACTGGATAAACGCAGCAATACAATCCATGATCAACTGGCTATGCTGAACCATACTGCACTTCCGAACGATTTGTTTACAACCTGGCAGTATTCCCGGGGTATTTATACCATAGAAACCACACATATTGATACTGCCCGTAAAACGCTTGGTCACGTTGCCCCGGATAATGCGTTCGACAGGTTCTATTTTCCCATTGCATCTTTTATGGGTACTGATCATACTGATCTCGCATCATTCAATGGCTTCAGGGATGCTTTGCAAGGCAGGTTATGGCACTGGACTAAGCCTTCCGGCGGGTATATCGATTTTTTCTATACCATGCACCCGGATATGAGGTTATCTGCCAAAGACAACCAAACACCGCCGGTTATTTCATTACATATCCGTTCAAAGCTGCCTGACCGGTACATATTTCTTTCCAGTAGTTTCAAGCTTTTACTAGTAATAACCGGGGTCGCTATATTGTTGCTGGGTTTGTACCAGCTGATCCGGCGCCTGTCGGAAGATATTTTTTTGCAAAAATTCATTCGCGACAGCAAAGATGTACCTGACAAAGAACGACGTCCGCCCATGATCGATGCTTATTACCGGCACCAATGGAAATCGACTGAGGATAAAGAATCGATGTACCAGCGTTTGAAAAAATCCATGTTTGATCTAACTCCTTTTCCTGCTGAAAGATTGATGAATTATGCAGAACATCAGTCAATTGACGAAGCGCGTACCTGGGCAGATTATTATGCTTTTATTCTGACCCGGTGTTCAGACAGGGAAAAATACCTGCTTTATAATTTTGCACTGAACGGTTTTCTCAATTATAAAAATGTACCTGAGATCTATCACCTCTTGCACCAGGATATTCTCATAGCACATGACCAGGAGATCAGGCTGTTCAGCAGGGGCTTCAGGGCTTATATTTTACAACATGCCAACGATATGCTTTCACAGGAAAAACCTTTTGAGAAAGGGAGCGCTTGGAATTCGTTCAAACCCCTCTTTATGGTACTGTTGTTTGCAGCGGCTGCTTTCTTATTCCTCACACAGCAGGAAGTATGGCAGAGAATTTCGGCCCTGATTGCAGGGATAGGCACTTCACTTCCCCTCCTTTTCAACCTGTTCAGATCAGATGGCAAAGGTGCACAAGCCGCTTCTAATAAGGGGTAAACTTGCTCTGTCCAAATTAACCCGCAACAAAGTCTATACAACACCCCGGGAAGCTAATACTTAGACAATATTTTTGTTAAGCAGAACATTAATATACAGTTTTAAAAAAATAAGACAATGATAAAAGAACAAAAAAGGGTTCTGACGACTCAGGAAGTTGCAGCCCGGTTCCATCAACTTGCACAGCAGGAAAAATGGTTTGATATCCAGGATGAGTTTTTTGCAGACAACGTCAGGAGCATAGATCCTCCAAATTCTCCGTATTTTGAATATGCAGAAGGGAAGGCAGCCGTTCGAAAAAAAGGAGAAGATTTTGTAAAGCGAATCCAGACAGTACATAGAGCGTATACAACCGAACCGCTTGTTACAGGTAATCATTTCGCAGTGGGAAGAGAAAAGGATATAACGGTATTGCCACATGGAAGAATACAGATCAACGAAATAATGCTGTATGAAGTAAAAGATGGGCAGATTATATCGGAGCAATTCTTTTATTAATCTGCCCCATCCGAAAAATTATTTTCCGACCAGGTTCTGCAGTTGTTGTGGATACCGAGCTCCCAGAATTTGTATGTCTGCTGCTGCGTGTTCTATATCGCTAATATCCGTTTCAGTCAGTTCTATAGAAGTAGCACCGGCATTTTCATTCAAGCGATGCGCTTTGGTGGTTCCGGGTATAGGCACAATCCATGGTTTTTGAGCGAGTAGCCATGCCAGAGCAATTTGTGCAGGCGTAGCATTTTTCAGTGCGGCGATCCTTTGCAACAGTTGAACCATGACCTGGTTAGCCTTCCTGTTTTCCTCAGAAAACCGGGGTACTTTGTTCCTGAAATCAGTTTCATCAAACTTTGTATCCTCGTTGATGGTTCCGGTGAGAAAGCCCTTACCTAGTGGACTAAACGGCACAAATCCGATACCAAGTTCTTCCAGCGTTGGCAGTATTTCCTGCTCAGGCTCTCTCCACCATAAGGAATACTCGCTTTGCAGCGCTGTCACAGGCAGTATTGCGTGAGCCTTTCGGATTGTTTGCGCGCCTGCCTCTGATAAGCCGAAGTGTTTCACCTTGCCCTCTGTGATCAGGTCTTTCACAGTTCCTGCTACATCTTCGATGGGAACATTCGGATCTACCCTGTGCTGGTACAGCAGGTCAATACGATCTGTCCTTAACCTTTTCAATGAAGCTTCCGTAACAGCACGGATATTCTCCGGCCGGCTGTTAAGTCCCAGGGCTGTTTTACCCTGCTCAAAACCGAATTTTGTAGCGATAACGATTGTATCTCTGAAAGGCGCAAGCGCTTCACCAAGCAATTCCTCATTGTCTCCCGGCCCATATGCCTCTGCAGTATCAAAAAATGTAATACCCAGTTCAACTGCTTTATGGAGCAGTTGTATCGCCGAACCCTTATCTGTAGCAGGTCCAAGTCCAAAACTTAAACCCATACATCCCAGGCCAAGTTCAGAAACTTCTAGCCCGGCATTACCCAATATTCTTTTCTTCATTGTTTTTTTATTTAAATTTAAAATTGGCTCTTATCTTTTGCGCCGGTTTGCATGGTGTGTTGATTTTAGAATACAAAATTCGGGCTTTTCCAAACTGCCTTCTGTATACAGATTACCGGATTGTTAACCATTATTACAGGGTAATGACGCCAGCCCCGGACCCTTGTTGTATTTTTGGGGCAGCAAAAAGACTATGGAAGATTTTCTGAAATTCGATACCATTACCCAATACAACCAGTTCAACAGGAATGAAACCCTTCATCCGCTGGTAAACGTGGTGGATCTGTCAAAGGCTGCGCCCCGCAAACATAACCGGATGCATTTCGGGTTTTACACTGTTTTTTTGAAAGAAATCAAGTGCGGCGATCTCCAATATGGCTGCAACTATTATGATTATGAAGAAGGAACCTTGGTATTTATAGGCCCCGGCCAGGTAATCGGAGCCAAATACGACGATAGCTATTTCCAACCCAAAGGTAAAGTGCTTGTGTTCCACCCGGATTTGATACACGGAACCTCATTAGGCAGACACATCGAAGATTATTCTTTCTTCTCCTATGAAATTCACGAGGCACTTCACCTCTCAGATGCGGAGAGAAAAGTGATTCTCGATTGTTTTTCGAAAATAGAAATGGAACTGCAGCACCCTATAGATAAACACAGCAAAAAGCTGATCGTATCCAATATTGAACTTTTCTTAAATTATTGTACCCGCTTCTACGACCGACAGTTCATCACACGCGAGAACGTGAACAAAGGCACACTGGAACGGTTTGAAAAATTGCTCAGCAACTATTACCGCTCAGTTGAGCCGCAGACTCGCGGCCTGCCTTCTGTTGCCTGGTGCGCACAACAGCTCAACCTCTCAGCAAATTATTTTGGAGATCTGATCAAAAAGGAAACCGGGTGCTCTGCCAAGGAACATGTACAACAGAAGGTAATCGATGTTGCAAAGGAAAGGATGTTTGACGCAACCAAGTCGGTCAGTGAGATAGCTTACGGACTAGGTTTTAAATATCCCCAGCACTTTACCAGGTTATTCAAGCAGCGTGTGGGTATGACGCCAAATGAATATCGTTCAATAAACAATTAGTTATGAATACACTCCCTTACCCCCTTTAGCAGGGTTGAAGCTCTATCATAAAAATTTATTTTACCGAACGTTTGGTAATTTAAATATGAATCCTACCTTTACTCCATGAGGCCACAAAAAGTAGATGATAACAATTTAATTGAGGGATTAATGTCAGTCTTGCGGGCCAGGGGATTTGAGGGCTCCAGTCTTAATGATCTGGCATGTGCCGCAGGTTTACAAAAAGCAAGCCTTTATCATCGGTTTCCGGGGGGGAAGAATGAAATAGCGGTGACAGTTATACAATATGTGCATTCGTGGATACATGATAATATCTACAAGGTTTTAACTGACGACACAATACCAGCAGGTAAAAGGCTGAATAAAGCAATTGAGAATATAAGGGCCCTCTATCAGGATGGTGAAAATAGCTGCATCTTTAATACACTGGCGTTAGATTCAGGCCTTAGTATTGTAGGCGATGAAATAAATAAATCCATGCATTTGTGGATTGAAGCATTTACAGCATTTGGAATATCATTGGGGTTTTCCAAATCAAAGGCAATATCAAAGGCTTGCGATTCGCTTATTACAATTCAGGGGAGTCTGATAGTTTCCAAAGGACTGAAGAATACAGAATTTTTCAGGAAGTCACTGGCTACAATTAAAAACTCCTATACAGGCGAGAAGTAAATTTTTTATGCATAAATTTTCCCGAACGTTCGGTAAGTATTTTTAAAGCAAACTCTCAGACAAATCAACTTAATTAAAATGAGTAAAAACAAGTTTTAGCGCAATAATCAGGTAAGACTTATTTTATGCTTTGATAAACCAATGAACCTTGTGGATTTTACATTAGCCACTGAAGAGCGCAAGGTTCATTAGTTTAAATAATAATTATCTACAATAAAACATAAATATGGAAAAAAAAATTCCCGTTCCCCCGTTTAATGAAGAAACGGCAAAACTAAAAATTCAAATGGCAGAAGATGCATGGAATACCCGGAACCCAATTAAAGTTTCACAGGCTTACACCATGAACTGCGAGTGGCGAAACAGAAATGAATTTATAAATGGTCGTGATGAAATTATTGACTTTTTAACCCGCAAATGGGCAAAGGAATTGGACTACAGGCTCAGAAAAGAATATTGGGCACATACTGAAAACAGAATTGCCGTAAGATTTGAATATGAATACCATGATGCAAACGGGCAATGGTACAGGGCATATGGTAATGAAAATTGGGAATTTGACGATAACGGATACATGTGTAAAAGGTTTGCCAGCATAAATGATCTTGCCATTGAAGAAAAAGACAGAAAATTAAGCTGTAATAGCTAATATTTAATCTGACAGTTTAAACCATGTTTAAACCAGAAAAAGCACAAGGGTTTCATTTTTCAATGAAACCCTTGTCATTATTGAGTGGAGAATACCGGATTCGAACCGGTGGCCTCTTGCATGCCATGCAAGCGCTCTAGCCAACTGAGCTAATCCCCCTTTTATGTTATCTTCTTCTCTCAACTCCGGGCCTTCCCGCTTACTTGCGGGACGCTCTAGCCAACTGAGCTAATCCTTCTTTGAGGACTGCAAATGTAGGGGCTGAGATTAACCTGTCAAAATTTTAGTTTAAATCCAGCCCAGCGCCTTCCATTTGTCAAACCCCAACCGTAGCGCCTTTTCAATTTCTGCTAAAATTTGAGGATCATTTTTTTTAATGTGAAAACAAGCTTTGCCCTTCAGGCACTTCATGAATACCTGTGAAAAATTTTTGCCTATCGCCGGATCAGCATAAATAGGCATATAATAAAAACCTACATACCCTTTCTGTATCAACAGACCCGCAAACCACATTTCATCTTTTTTCTTTCCCTCAATCACTACAGATTTTTTATTCACCAATTGCATTTGTCCGTTCATTCCCCCCTGCATTTTCATATCGTCTTTCGCATAAGGAACCATCACCGCTTTGATCGCATCAAAAATGGGCAACAGGTCTGGCTGTCCGGCCGACTTATCAGCATATTTCAGTGTCGTCGAATTCGACATATCATGAATAATAGGGTCTCTAAATTAAAAAAGTCCGTTGTTATTGTCAACGGACCCTCTGATAAAAGACTCATTAAAATTTCATTATTCCCAGATATCCTCTTTCCCTTCCAGCCAAAGCTTAACCGACTGTGTGGTAACAGATTTGGGCCTTTCCAGTGGCAATCCGAGTGCACGGTCCCAACAAAGACTGGCCATTACTCCCAAAGCGCGGCTTACGGCAAACAACACAGTATAGAACTCATACTCAACCAGTCCGTAATGCACCAGCAGCGCACCACTGTGCGCATCTACGTTGGGCCAGGGGTTTTTCACTTTACCCAGCGATTGCAGGATAGTTGGAACTGTTTCGTAAATTTTCCAAACGGTATTCACCAATTTATCATCAGGCATGTGTTTTTTACCAAATTCCACCTGCGCCGTGAAACGAGGATCAGTTTTGCGCAGCACCGCATGTCCATACCCCGGTACAACTTTACCAGACGACAATGTCTTCCGCACATATTCTTCAATTTGTTCTTTGGAAGGATCATCGGTACCCAATTCCTCCTGCATTTCGAAAATCCATTTGATCACTTCCTGGTTGGCCAGCCCGTGAAGAGGGCCTGCCAGTCCGTTCATACCCGCTGCATAGCTCAGGAAAGGATCACTCAAAGCAGAGCCCACCAGGTGAGTGGTATGCGCTGATACATTACCTCCTTCATGATCAGCATGAATGGTCATGTACAGGCGCATCAACTCCTTGAAACTTTCGTCTTCAAACCCCATCATATGCGCAAGGTTACCAGCCCAGTCGAGCAATCCGTTCGGTTGTATATGCTCGTTGTTCTTGTATTTCCTGCGATAGATATAAGCGGCAATACGAGGCAGCCTTGCAATCAGGTCCATCGTATCATCGTAGATGGGGTTCCAGTAATCTTTTTTATTGATGCCTTTGGCGTATTCCTTGGCAAAATTGCTTTCCGTCTGCAATGCCATCACACCCGTAACAAACATAGTCATGGGGTGCGTACTGATGGGTAAGGCATCGATGGTGGCAAATACATAATTGGGCACATGGCTGCGCCGTTGCCATACACTGGTAATATCAGCTGCATCTTCATCGACAGGTAATTCACCCAACAGCATCAGGTAAAACAATCCTTCCGGTAAGGGCTCTCCGCCACCAGGGGCTTTGGGTAACTTTTGTTGTAATTCAGGGATGGAATAACCACGAAAACGTATACCTTCCTGTGCATCAAGCAAGCTGGTTTCGGTTACCAGTCCGGTAATGCCCCTCATTCCCTGGTAAATCTGAGAAAGTGTTACTTCACCTATTTTCTTAGTTCCGTGTTCTTTTAATAAATCTTTGATCTCTGTATTAGCCGCGTCAGCTATTTCCTTGAACCGCTCTTTGATCATCCCCATGACACTTATTTTATGGTACTGAACAGGTCGTATATAACCTGTTACTGATGTTAAAAAATGGATGGCTAAAGGTAACACAACTTGCCATTGGTAACAAATGAAATAGGGTGAACCCGTTTAAATAAAGGCAAATCTTACTTGGGTGCTTTGCGATAGAGGCGCATGATCACAAAAACGAATATGATATTGGGTATCCAGGCAGCCAAAAGGGGCGGCAGGCTTCCCTTGGTAGAGAAAATAGTGGAGAAACGATCGGTAATGATGAACAAGGCAGCTGTTACAAAGCCCACGGCCAGGTGTACCCCGCTGCCACCCCTTACTTTCCTGCCTCCTACAATAGCGCCGATCAGGGTTAATAACAATACCGTAACACAGGTAGCATCCCTGCGGTAACGTTCCACTTTAAGGTCATTGAGGCCTTCGGAACCCCTCAACTCCTCCAGTTTGATGAAGCGGTCGAGATCGGGTGTGGTTAATTTGTCCTTTGTATATTTATCACGACTGAGGTCATAAGGCTTGAAGTTGAATTTCATTTTCTGGTTGTAATTCATCGACACTTCTTCTTTCAGCGGTTGCACTTTGCGGTCCACCGCATATTCGAGCCGCCAGTTTTTCGACGGTTCATCCCAGACGATGCCATCGGCGCGCATGTTCTCCATTACCTTGCCATTTTTCACTATATAAGCGAAAAAAGGGCCCCCTCTTTTGGTAAGGGTATCATAGGCATAGATACCGGCATAAGTGAATGAATCAATCCTTATATAAATATTGCTGCTGGTATTCAGTAATGCATTATAGGAAGAATTATTATCAATGTACTTCGCCTCAAATGTACCCCTTATCTGGTTGGCGCGCGGCACTACATACTGGTTGGCAAACCACAACAACAGGGCCAGTATGCTTCCTCCTATCCAGTAAGGCCGTAGCCAGCGGTTATAACTGGTGCCACTGGCCAGTATGGCAATGATCTCACTTTTGCCCGCCATTTTAGAAGTAAAAAAAATCACTGCTATAAATACAAATAATGGAAACAGGAGGGCAATGATATGGGGCACAAAGCCATAGTAATATTCAGTGATGATGCGCTTGACCCCCAGGTGCGATTTACCAAAATCCTCCGTTTTCTCGCTGATGTCCACCACCACCGAAATAGTGGCGAAAAGAAAGATGGCAAAGAAAAACGTTGTAAGGAATTTCTTCAGTATGTACCAGTCGAGTTTCTTCATGTTTCACAAATATACTGTTATGCATCACAGTAATATTGAACTATAACCGCTGTTTAACAATCCCGGTTGTTACATTCTTCCAGGACACAAAATCACCTGCAAGGATATGCCTGCGCGCCTCGTCTACTAACCACAGGTAAAACGACAGGTTCTGCAGACTGGCCAGTTGCAGGCCCAGTAATTCTTCCGATATAAACAAGTGACGCAGGTAGGCCTTGGTATAATACTGACTCATTTCGTTGGGGAGGCCGGGGTCAATAGGACTGAAATCAGCAGCCCATTTTTTATTCCTGATATTGATCACCCCCTGTGTGGTAAACAGCATGCCATTGCGGCCATTGCGGGTAGGCATCACACAATCCAGCATATCGATACCCCTGTGGATGCTTTCCAAGATATTCCAGGGGGTGCCTACCCCCATCAGGTAACGCGGTTTGTGAAGGGGCAGCCGGTCGGTGCAGAGTTCCGTAAAATCATACATCATTTCCTCCGGTTCACCCACGCTCAATCCGCCTATCGCATTCCCTGCCGCTCCCAGCGAAGCAATATAATCACAGGAAGCTTCTCTTAAATCCTGGTAGGTACTGCCTTGTACTATGGGGAAAAGATTTTGTGTATACCCGTATTTATCGGGAGTATCCGCCAATCGCCGGAAACAGCGGTCAAGCCAGCGATGTGTTAGTTCCATACTCTGCTGCGCGTAGCGGTATTCACTGGGATAAGGGGGGCACTCATCAAAAGCCATGATGATATCAGCGCCAATAGAACGTTGTATGTCCATCACCGATTCGGGAGAGAACAGGTGGCGACTGCCATCAATATGTGACTGGAACAATACACCTTCTTCCTTGATCTTACGGTTGGCGGCCAGAGAAAATACCTGGTAGCCGCCACTATCGGTGAGTATGGGTGCATTCCACCCCATGAAACGGTGTAAACCTCCGGCGGCTTCCAGCACATCGGTTCCGGGTCGCAGGTATAAATGATAGGTATTACCTAAAATGATCCGGGCCTTTACATCGGCCTTCAGTTGTTGTTGCGTGACTGCCTTAACACTCCCTACCGTTCCTACAGGCATAAAAATGGGCGTAAGCACTTCACCATGATCAGTATTGATCCTGCCTGCTCTCGCTTTAGAGCCCATTAATCCCGATGCCTGCAATTCAAAAGTCAATGCTGCCATAAGCCACAAAAATAAGTTGAAAGCTTTATTTTTGTCGCATGACAATACTTTTACTGACCTGGGACATTGCCTTCTACCTGTTTTGCGCAGTGATCGCCATCCAGGTTTTTTATTATCTTTTCTTTTTCCGCAGACTTGCTTTTTATAGAAACCCTGATAAATCCCTCACCATTGAACATCCTGTTTCCATTATTGTATGCGCACGCGATGAAGCACATAACCTGGTAAAAACCCTGCCGGGAATACTGGTTCAGGATTATAAAACAACCTATGAAGTGGTATTGGTGAATGATAATTCAGCAGATGATACCAAATACCTGATAGATGAATTCAAAAAATCTTTCAAGAATATCAATTATATCGCTTTAACGCAGGAAGCCAAGATGATCAGCGGCAAGAAATTTCCGCTTTCCATGGGTATCCGCAGCGCCAAATACGAAATTGTGTTGCTGACCGATGCTGATTGTGTACCAGCCAGCGAATTCTGGATACAGAAAATGCAGGATAGCTACGATGAGCAGGTTGAAATTGTATTGGGATATGGCGCCTATCATAAAAAACCCGGATTGCTAAATAAACTGATCCGCTTTGAGACTTTTCATACAGCATTGCAGTACCTGTCGTATGCATTGGCGGGCAAACCCTATATGGGCGTGGGGCGCAACCTCAGTTACAAGAAAGATGTATTCATTCGTAACAAAGGCTTTTCGTCGATCAACCAGATACCCAGTGGCGACGACGACCTCTTCATCAACCAGGTGGCTACGGCAACCAATACTGCCATTTGTATTGACCCGGCTGCACACACCCTCAGTGAGCCAAAAACCAGTTGGAACGACTGGATGACACAGAAATACCGCCATTATACCACCAGTAAATATTACAAAGGGGGGCACAAAAGATGGCTGGGACTTTATTCGCTCACCCTTTTCTTCTTTTATCCGCTGATGGCCATTTCCCTGGTTTTTTTCAACTGGTGGATGACCCTGGCAGTATTTGGCATCCGTTTCATCATCCAGGCCATTGTATTGTATAAAGGAATGAAAAAGCTGAATGAGACCGATCTCTGGCCCTGGTTCCTTTTCCTGGATATCTGGATGTTCTTCTATTATATTTTCACCTTACCGGCTATATGGAAAGCACCGCGCAAAAACTGGGACTGATTTTACGGTATTTCGACGATTTTACCGAAATGCAGGTACAGCAATTGTCTGCGCTGGAAGATCTGTACAAAGAGTGGAATGCGAAGATCAATGTGATTTCACGAAAGGATATCGACAGTATTTACCTGCACCATGTATTGCATTCGTTGAGCATAGCTGCTATTGCCAATTGGCAGCCGGGTACCGAAGTAATTGATGTAGGTTGTGGCGGTGGATTTCCGGGCGTTCCCCTGGCCATCTTTTTTCCGGATGTAAAATTCCATTTGGCAGACAGTATTGCCAAAAAACTGAAAGTAGTAGATGCGGTGGCTGAAGCAACAGGTATCAAAAACATTACCACGCAGCATACCCGGGCGGAAGAGATCAAAAACAGGAAATTCGATTTTGCTGTTTCACGGGCTGTTGCTCCCCTGAAAGACCTCTGGCAATGGAGTGCTCCATTACTCAGGAAAGGAAACAGCCAGGAAACAGCCAATGGACTTATTTGCCTCAAAGGTGGCGACCTGGCCAATGAGATTTCTGAGAGCCGCTTGCGCCCGCGGATGATGCCGGTGAATCAGGTATTTCCGGAAGCTTATTTTGAAGATAAATACATATTACACGTAACGAAATGATGACTAATTTGCAAATTGCTCAATGGCTCCGTTAAATCACATTTCACACTTTGAATTTTTTAATTGAGACGCTTTATAATTTAACGATGTTTCTTCTAAGTGCTTCTAAACAAAGTCCCACCCTGCTCTGTACTTTTAGTTTCTGGAACAATTGTTCCCGGTAGCTATCAATGGTTCTCTCGCTGAGTCCCATTTCAGCTGCAATTTCTTTGTAGGTTTTATCGCTGCATGTCAGTTGCAAAAACGTTTTTTCTTTATCGGTCAGGTTCAGCGCCTCTTTTTCCTGTTCTGCCTTCAGCAGGCGCCGGTAGTTGATATTGCTGGCGTCTCCGTTATAATACCCTTTCAGGTTGATTTCGTTGAGGGCTTTCTCCAATTCATCAGGGTGTGTATCTTTTAAAAGATAGGCGCAGCATCCAGCCCTGATCATGGCTATGATGATATGATCGTTGTCATTCATAGAAAGGGCCACCAGTTTTATTTCGGGGTGTGTTTCGTTCAGCCATTTAACGGTTGCCACCCCATCCATTACCGGCATGTTTACGTCTACGAGCATGATATCCGGCAGTTCTTTCAACTGCTTCAATTTATCCTGCAGGTCTTTTCCATTGAGGGCTTCTACTACTACGCTATAGTTTTTAAAGGTAGCCAGCATAAGGCTCAATGACTTAACAAACAGCTGGTGGTCATCTGCAATGCCTATCCTGATCATAGTTCTATAGATTTAACAGGTATTTGAATGGTTACAATAGTTCCTTTGTTGGTACCCCGCTGCTGCCAGTTAATGCTTCCTCCCAGCAGCTGTACACGGTGTTTCATGTTGAGCATGCCTACCCCATTCAGCATGACCTTATCATGATCAAAACCCAATCCATCATCGGCAACCGTTAACATCAGGTTATCCTGTTCTATCCACACATCCATCACAACGCGCTGTGCCCGGGCATGTTTGATCGCATTTTGCAGCGCTTCCTGTACAACACGAAAAAGCATGATCTGCTCACTGCTTTTCAGCGGTAATTGATCTTTGTAATCGAAATATATCTGCATGGCACCCGCAGCATTCAAACGATTGGTTTCCATTTGAATGTTTTCCGTAAAATCAAATTTCTCCAGCCACTCTTTGTTAAGTGATTTTGACAAAGCCCTGAGTTCATGAATTGCTTGACCCAATGTTTCATCTGCAATTATCAAGGTATCTGGTGGTTCAGCTACTGTTCTCTGTGAAACACCGATGAGTAATTTGGTAGTATTAAGTAACTGGCCGATATTATCATGCAATTCTTTTCCCAGGATCGACATTGTCTCTTCCTGGGTTTCAATTTTTGATTGCAGCAACTGTTTTTCCAGGTTTTCTTTCATCATTTTCTTTTCCAACAAAAGTTTATTTGTCCTAATTCTTTGCGTTACAAATACCAGCCATAGAAAAAAACCAATTAGTAGCAACAATACTGAAGCAAATAAGATGATACTTATCGTTTTATTTTCGTCCATGCTAAAATGGATATGAATCCAATATTAAAAAAAGCATATTGAATGAGATCAAGTGTAAAACTGATATATCTGTACAGCTGCAAGCTTGCAGGTGTACGGCTTTTAAATAATGAATCGCCAAGTAAAAAATAAGTAATATCCCCGAAATAAAAGAAAAACAAGCCCGTACTTATCCAAAAAATGGGCCGCTCATACAAATGGATAATGACGTCCTGTTTGATCAGGTCATAAAAATACAACAGGCAAAAGAGTATAACCATAACCGCCTGGACATAAAAAGTATAGGTGTTGTAGTAAAAAAAACCTTGTATGACAGCTATATTAATTGCTACAAAGATCAATGTACCAGCCGATGCAACGAGAACAACAGATTTTAAGAAAGGAAGGTTTATTGAATGATAAAAAAGGTAAGAATAAAACAATATCTCTATAATAAGCTCAATATTGAAAATGAAGTGATTGCTTTTACCAGTGAGGTGCGAATACCAATACCCAGTCCACTGCAGGCAAATCGATATGATCAGGTAGATTGTAAAAAGTCGGGCCCAATTTAAACCCGACTTTTTATAAGCAATCATTGACAAAATGATATTGACAACAATTAGTAGTGATATTGTAGAAAATTGTAGAAAGAAAGTAGACATGTATCAATGCTTTGGCAATATTAGAGTAATGCACCTCCCGGGCTGCAATTCGGCGGACACAGCGGGTATTGATCAAGACCAGCACCTCCTGTATAGCTGCCTCCCTTTGGCACATTCGGTAAAAATGAAACAAAGTTTATTGGTCCTTTATTCTTATCATCATTCAGCAAGTCGTCATTCGCAAGCACCACACCCGCACTATCTCTTTTTGACTGGGTTGCCACAAGAATAACTGTCAATTGGCCCTGGTATTCATAACCCAGGTTTTTTATCGTAGAAGAATTATGTGCACCAAAATATATTCTTACGCCATCACATCCGTCATTGCTTTTCATGAATGCTTCCAATTCTGGTCTACTTACCCACGCGCAATGCGTATCGATAATCGTAGGTCTGTCATGAAATCTGTTTCGCAGTGAAGTAGTTGAAAGCGCTCGCTGACAAACATTATATTCGTCAATCATCGCTTTAATTTGACTTTTCACAACCGGAGCGGCATAAACACCACCATAATTTTCTGTTAAACTGATAGGCATAAAAAGGAGTTTTGGGTTAAAAAATGGTAACTCGAAATTGCACTAAGGCTTTTGCTCAAAAAACCGGGTTTTTCCCGTTAAAGCATGTGAATAACCCCATGTTGAGCAAAATGCATTAGTAATAAATATAATAAGAATTATTATATTTTACCAGTATTTCAACCTCTTTTTTCCTTACGTGCCTTTTGCTACATTAATACCAATTCATTCTACTCCGGTATCACCAGCTTATTATTATTCCTGTTCACATCGGCCAGCCGCTGTGAAGGGTCTATTTCAATGGATTTCAGGTTTTGTATGCTTCCTTTAATCGTAAGCAGATACTCCGGATGCGTCCAGCGCCATTCGGGGTCTGTGGTGGTGGGTATGTTGTTCTCTGCAGGTTTGCTGCCATACATGAGGTTGAGCGGAATGGTATGCATTTCCTGTGTCCCGTCTTTATAAGTGATGAGCAC
Source organism: Sediminibacterium sp. (assembly GCA_041798205.1). Lineage (GTDB taxonomy): Bacteria > Bacteroidota > Bacteroidia > Chitinophagales > Chitinophagaceae > Sediminibacterium. The sequence continues at coordinate 75,942 of JBHCAK010000018.1, read as the reverse complement.
ATCAACCGGCATGGGCATTTTTCCTATTCGTTTTAAAGTCACCTGTGTTTTGCCATCCGCTACATTGATATCCCCTACTGCATAATCGATGGTCTTGGTACTATATATCCAGTATTCTTTATACCAGTTGAGTTCCATGCCGCTTAACCGTTCTGCCACCCGCATGAAATCATTGGGATTGGGATGTTTGAAACGCCAATCTTTATAATAGGCCAACAGAATTTTATCGCGAAGACTGTCACTCACAATATATCCCAATTGCGACAGGAATACGGCCCCCTTACTGTATGCCGCTACGCCGTAAGCGTAGTTGGTATTGTAATGATCGGCATGAGTAGAGGCAGGCTCTTCATATCCACTCTTTACCAGCGTAAAATAACTTTTGTAAGCCGCTTCATACCAAAATCCTTCTTTGTTGTGCAGGGTAGCCAGTACCCGGGTACTCGAATAATCGGTAAAGCCTTCATCCATCCAGGGATACAGTGATTCATTCGAGCCCATCATCATCTGGTACCAACTGTGCATCCATTCGTGCAGGGCCGTACCCACGCTGGCATTTTTAATAAGCGTGGCCATGGGATATTCCATGCCGCCATCGCCCCCCTGGATAAAAGTATAGGTCTTATAAGGATAAGCGCCGAAAGTTCTGGCCATGATGGGATAAGCCAGGGCTGCCGTATCGGCCATTTTCTGCCAGCGATCTTCAAGAGAATCCACAGATTTGTATACAACCCTGATCAGGGGGCCATTGGCCGGTTTGCGCATAATCATTTTGTAATGCGGGTCGGCCGCCCACACAAAATCATGTACGTTATTGGCCTGCCAGCTCCAGGTAACAGTATTGCCAGTGGCTGCAACAGGCCTGGCGCCGGCAGCTTCATACCCTCTTCCTATTTCATTGGCATTGAGCAAATCACCACCGGCCGCTACAAAATAGTTTTTATCAATGGTGATGTGTACATCATAATCTCCCCATACACCATAAAACTCACGGGCAATATAGGGATTGGCATTCCAGCCCTGGTAATCGTATTCCACCATTTTCGGATACCACTGGCTCATGCTGTAACGAATGCCTTCTTTATTGTCGCGGCCTGAACGGCGGATCTGAAGCGGAACCTGTGCTTCAAAATTTACATCGAGCTGGGTTTTACTTCCAGGTAAAATGCGCTTGCCCAGCTGTACTTCCAATATAGTTTCGTGCTCTTTGGTTTGCTGGATCACACCATTGATGCTGATGCTGGTTACTTTCTGGTACCCTATTTCGCCAGACTTCAGTTGACCGATACGGTCTTTCACACGCTGGTCCCAATCACGCCCGTCAAAATCTTTCTTAGCGTCGCTCAGTACGGTCTTTCCCAGTTCACGGCTCCGTACATCCATGCTGCTGTTGGGCTGGAAAGCATTCCAATACAAATGAAAGAACAGACGGGTGAGGGTATCTGGTGAATTATTCCAGTAATCAATTTTCTCAGTGCCGGTGAACCGGTTGGTGGCCACATCCATGTTCACACTGATATTGTATTTGATACGTTGCTGCCAGCGATTAGGCTGGGCTGCCACATTCAACAACTGTAACATAACGACCAACAACAAGGTCGTGCGGAGTAAATTCCTTTCCATGATTAATTCATCTTTTGGGAGGGTAAATGTAGTCCTTCTACGCTTCTGTACCAGCAAGCACAATCACAATCTCGCCTTTAACAGACCTGGACATAAAGTGTTCATATAGTTCTTTTAAGGTCCCCCTTGCATTTTCTTCAAACAGCTTGGTCAATTCACGACTGACGGAGCAAGGTCTGTCCGGACCAAAATAGTGCATGAATTCCTCCAGTGTTTTCACCAGCCGCATGGGACTTTCATAAAAAACCATGGTCCGTTCCTCTTGTGCCAGTAGTTTCAGCAAAGTTTGACGCCCTTTTTTCAAAGGCAGGAACCCTTCAAACACAAAACGATTGGTAGGAATGCCACTATTGACCAATGCAGGTACAAAAGCAGTAGCGCCCGGCAGGCATTCCACTTTAATTCCTTCCTTGATACACCTGCGTACAAGTAAGAAAGCAGGATCGGAAATTCCCGGTGTACCTGCATCGGTGATCAACGCAAAGACTTTACCGGCACCCATCTGTTCTGCGAGATGGTCCACAATTTTATGCTCGTTGTGCTGGTGGTAAGGAGATAAGGGTTTCTGTATCTGGTAATGCTGCAATAATTTGGATGAAGTGCGTGTGTCTTCACACAGGATCACATCCACTTCTTTCAACACCTCCAGCGCCCGAAGGGTGATGTCCTTTAAGTTGCCAAGGGGGGTGGGGATGAGATACAGCATAATGAATTTCTGATTTGATGATTTCTGATTGCTGATTTATTTTTTGATCAGCAGCGTCTTTAAAGATTTCCTCTGTCAAATCAGAAATCTCCAAATCAGAAATCAGAAATTTAGTTAACGAACTCTATTTCATAAAACTCCATCACCGGATTAGCCAGTAATTTCCTGCTTGCTTCATCGGCGATCTGTTTGGCTGTGGCTTCACTATCGGCATTGATCTGCAAAGTAATGTGTTTACCTACACGCACATCGGCTACATTGCCCAGGCCCAGGTTCTGTAAACCACCCAGTACGGCTTTCCCTTGTGGGTCCAATAGATCTTTCAAAGGCATTACTTTGATCTGCACATTATAAGTCATGATTCTTGTTGTTTGAGCGACAAAGATAAAATTACATAGGCAATAAACGTGAGTGGGACTGTCAGCCAGCCAATCATCAATGCGCCAATGACTGCAATAACGGCCAGTACCAGGAAAGGCATTAATTTTTTCAGGCTGATTTCCTTGAATTTCAATGCCATCATGGGAAGGGTGGATATCATCAGGTAGCTTACCAGTATAACCAGCAGGTACCAGAACCATTTATTCAACAGGATCCGGATCGCCCAGCCTGCATCTGTATTCCAGTATATCAGCGGGAAAGAGGCCACCAGCAGTCCGGCTGCGGGAATGGGCACCCCTGCAAAACCATTGCGCTGCGTAGTATCAATGTTGAACCTCGCCAGCCGGTATGCTCCTGCACAGGGTAGTATGAAAGCAGGCAAAAGCCAAAGAGTGTTGGTATCGAGTCCGCTATCCTGCTGGGCATAGCTCAGCCGGAGGAACTGGTATACGATGAGACCCGGCGCCACACCAAAACTTACCACATCGGCCAATGAATCGAGCTGCTTGCCCATATCAGAAGGCACTTTGAGCAATCTTGCAGTGAATCCGTCCAGGAAATCGATCAGTGCTGCCAGGCCAATGAAAAGGCTGGCCATATAAATGCGTTCCGGGATCATTACCAGGTTATCGCCATTGGCATCGACAGATAAGGTAAGGCCCGTTTGCATGATGCACACAATGGCCAGACAGCCAAAGAGCAGGTTGATCAGCGTAAAAAGATTAGGGATCTGCTTCATTTTTTCATTAATGCTTCTATATCCTCTGCAGTGATGGGAATATTTTTCATCAGGTCAATATTGCCCGATCTTGTGAGCCATACATTGTTTTCGATACGGATTCCCATCTGCTCCTCTTCAATATAAATACCCGGTTCAATGGTCAGCAGCATACCTGCTTTGAGCGGCTCCGTGCGAGTGCCCAGGTCATGCACATCCACACCCAGGTGATGTGAAATTCCATGATAGAGGTATTTGCGGTAGGCGCGGTTCTCAGGGTCTTCATTTTTCAGGTCGCTTTTATGCAACAAACCAATTTTCAAAAACTGTAAAGTCGCTTCCTCGCCCACTTTCTCTGTATAATCTACTACAGATATGCCGGGTTTTAAAATGCTTTTGCTATAGTTGTGTATGTTCAGACAGGCATTGTACACCGTTTTTTGTCGCTTCGTGAACTTACCATTCACCGGAATGGTGCGTGTAAGATCGGCACAATAACCACCATATTCAGCGCCGAAATCCATGAGCAACAATTCCCCGTCTTTACATTCCTGGTTATTGGAAACATAATGGAGGATACGGGCCCGGTCGCCGCTGGCGATGATGCTGTTGTAAGCCGGACCGGTAGCGCGGTTGCTGAGAAAACTATGCCATATTTCTGCTTCTATCTCGTATTCCATCACGCCTGGCCTGATGAACTGCAGCAGCCTGCGGAAAGTGGTATCGGTAATATCAACTGCTTTCTGTAATACCTCTACTTCTTCCTTTGTTTTAACACCCCGCAGTTCTTTCATGATCCTGGCTGCACGATGGTACTGGTGCAACGGGTAACGCGCTTTCATTTCATCAATGAAACGGTAATCGCGGCTCCGGATGAGTGAAGCCTTGCGATCATTCTCATTGCTGCCGAGGTAAACATGATCGGCCAGATGTATCCAGGTCTGCAACAAAGCATCAAGACTATCCATCCATAAAATAGTAGAAATCCCTGAAATTGCCGTGGCCTCCCCCGCACGAAGGCGCTTGCCATCCCATTTTTCCTTGAGTTCATTCGGACGAACCAATACCAGCACTTCACGGTATTTTGGGTCGGGGTTATCAGGAAAAAGAATCACCATGGAATCTTCCTGCACGATACCTGAAAGCCAGAACAGGTCACTGTTCTGTTTGAACCTGTGCAAAGCATCACCGTTCAATGGCCATTCATCATTGCTCACGAAAATGGCAATACTGTTGGGCTGCAGTTGTTTGATAAATCTTTCCCTGTTATGAGCGAAAATAGCAGGTTTCAGAGGCAGGTATTTCATAAGTAAACTTTTGAGAAAGTGCAAGATAGATATTAAGCTTCAGTCGTCCTTTGTTCCGCTATGATAAAAAATTCGATTGTTAAAATTTATATAATATGACCGGCGGCAGTCTGTAGTACGAATTTAATCGTATATTTACTACGAAATTATTCGTTTACTAATAATAACCATCGTATGAAACAGTTATCTTACATCAAATGGCCCATATGGGCCGGTTTTGCACTGGGTATTGTAATGCTCAGTTCCTGGACATTGCCTGAATTGGTAATGCCTTCCTATTTCTATGAAGTAAGCGAAGCCGGCGATACTTCCAAACCAGGGAAAAGAAGTTCTTTTCATAATCGCGACTACAATCAGGAGGATCTTGATCATGCCATGATATCAATTGACAAAGCCATGATCGATCTGGACAAAAACATGAAAGTGGATTTCGCTAAAATGGAAAAAGAACTCAAAGCAGCCATAGAAAAAGTGCAGCACATAGATATTGAAAAGATCAACAAAGAAATACAGGCTTCTTTGAAACAGATCGATGCTGATAAGATCAGCAAAGAAGTAAGCGAGAGCCTTTCAAAAGCAAGGCTGGGTATTGAAAAAGCCAAACAGGAACTGACCGAACTGAAAGCTTTTACCAACGAGCTGCAAAAAGACGGTCTGATTGACAAAAAAAAGGGATACAAAATTGAAATAAGGAATAAAAAACTCTTCATCAATGGCAAAGAGCAACCCAAAGAAGTAAACGAGAAATACCGGAAATACCTTGATAAAGAAGATTTCAGCATCACCAGCGACATCCAGGGCAGCACATCGATATAATGAATGTGTTCAGATCAATATGAGAACCTTACAGTAGGACATTTTACCGACCGTCCGGTAGAGGAGCTGAATACACCACTCTTAACCAGTGACAATTCATACGCTCCCCTGCTTCCATTCAGGTTGCGGAGAGTGGAAACAGTAGCGTCATAACTGACAATGATCTTGAGATCGTTTACCTCATAGCCCAGCATGGGAATGATGGCATCCTTGTTACGGTAATAAAGTCCGAATATCATTTGTTGGGCCCCATCTCCACTTAGATTCCGATTGGCATTAAAGCCCAATACTGTTTCCCAGGCCGTTCCCATTTTACTCACATATATATTCGGATTAACAATCCAGGTGTCCTGCAATTTGATGCTGGCATTTAAGAAACCGGTATAACGCCTGGCAAGCGAAGCATTGGACACAGTAGGATCAAAAAAACTTTCCCTAGGCCTGTTGATGTGCAGGATACTCACACCTGCATTAAAATAAAAATTATCAGAAGCGAAATAGGCATAGTTGAGTCCCATTTGTAAATCCAGGTAAGACGCGCTGGTATTGGCAAAAGGTTCATTGGATGGAATGGTGATATCGAAGAATTTTCCATTCCACTGGTTGTCAAAAGTGAGTTTGTTCACATCTACCCGTTTGTTTACGTAAGACAATCCAAAGCCTCCGCTGAGCAGACTGTTATAGCCCAGCATCTGGTGATAGGCAATGGTGGCCGTTGCGTGGGTGGCGCTCAGGTTCCCGCTGCCCGCCACATCTTTCATCAATGAAGCGCCAATTCCCATCCATCCGTTCTCAAAACGGTTCTGGAACATTTTCACATCACCCCAGGCGCTCATGGTCTTATAAGGATTACCTATCGATGCCCACTGGTTGCGGTAGTTGGCGCCAATCCGGAAATCATAATCAGGATTGAACCCGGTATTCGCAGGATTCACCAGCAAAGGTGTATTGAAATATTGCGAAAAATGCAGGTCTTGTGCCCCAGTCATGTATACGCTCAGCAGCATCAAACAACATCCCAGTATTTTTCTTAATTCCTGCATAGCGATTGTTATCTGAGTAATGTAATATCTCCTTTCTTCGTCACCTTGGTACCATCGGCAAATTCAACCAATGCCGTGTAATGATAAACATCCTGCGGTTGTAACACCCCTTTATACATGCCATCCCATCCTTCTCGTTTATCGGTTCCTACATATACCAATACACCCCACCGGTTGTAAATGCGCCATATCAGTTTTGAAATACCAAACCCTCTTACATAGATCTTGTCGTTGATGCCATCGCCATTGGGCGTAAAGGCATTGGGTATATCCATACCGGGAACAATGGTTATAGAAATGAGCTGACAGGTTGTATCGCTGCATCCAGCATCATTATAGGCCACCAGGCAGGTTTTGAATTTATCTGAATAATTGTACAGGTGCGAAACGGTAGTATCCTTCCTGATCGTGAACAAAGTATCTCCATCGTCAAATATCCATTTGTATTTCGTTGCTCCCAGTGAACTGTTGGTAAAAGTCACCGGTGTATTGGCTTGTGTTGGTTCCGGCGCATAGGTAAAACCGGCTTTGGGATTAGGGTTAACGGTGATGCTGAAGGTTGCAGAATCTTTTATGTTGCAGGTGCTGCTGTCTACCGCCACCAGTTTTACCTGATAAGTACCTACATTGCTGTAAACATGTGTGGGATTACTTTGCGTTGAGCCAGTACCATCTCCAAAATCCCAGGTGAATTGTTGTCCGCCTACAGATGTATTGTCAAATACCGCCCTATAAGGCACACATCCTGCTGCAGGTGTTACAAACTGTGCCTTGAGGTTATCGGCAATCCTGATCTGTACCGATACCGTATCATCGTAATTGCAGTAAGCGGTGTCCAGCAATACCAGTTTAATGGTATAAGTACCGGCAGCCTGGTAGCTGTGTACAACCTTTCCCGTACCCGACACCTGCGTGGTATTGTCGCCGAACATCCAGAGGAAGCTCTGGTTGCTCAATGGTTTTCCCGGGGGTGCTGTGGAAGTATTGTTAAACTCGTATTGCAACGAAGTACAGGGAGGAAGTTTTTTACTGGTAAACGACATTTTCACTTCATCGCTCCTTACCCGCATGATGACAAAAGAACTGTCCAAGACATTACAGGAAGAAGAATCAACTGAAGTAAGTTTTACCCGGTAATTTCCCACCAGTGCAAAAGTGTGCGAGATATTGGGTGAACTGGTGGTAACCGGCGGTGTGCCATCACCAAAGTTCCACACATAGGTCCTACCCATGGCCAGCGTATCGCGGAAATCGGCGGTCAGAGGCACGCATCCTGTTGTATCCCTCAGTCTGCCATTGATGGAAGTCTGTATGCCTGCTTCTACCCCTGCGAGGTTAAACGCTATTTTCACCATGGCCAGGTTACATCCGGAGGGGGCAGCCCCATTATTGGGCGCCCACACCCCCCCTGTGGTAGGGAAACGTGCACCACCACCGCAATTAGCACAGATGGCCTGGTAAATGATGCCGTTGCGGTCGAAACGACTGGTACCGCCATCTACATGCTCGCCGGTGGCACCGCCCTGTTGTCCGAAAAAGCTTCCGAACAACTGCGATTTGGCATCGCGCTCCAGTACAAAGAAATAAAAATCATCACCGTCCGTCACCGTCTGGCCTCCACCTGTAACAGGTAGCCCGACTGTTGTGGCATTCGGAAAATTATTGTGCGAGTCGATGCCGCCACCCCAACCGGAAAGGTATACGTTCTCACAACGGTCTACCAGGAATGCCACCGGGGAAATATTGGGAAAGGGATTATTGGTACCGAAGACCGTTGAGTATACATAATCGGACAGGTCCGGTTTCAGTTTGCTGATGAACTGTTTACCATTGGTCTGTGTGTAAAAACTGGTGGCACCGGCAGGTTTTTTTATGGGCCAGGAACCCGTTGTGGTACCCATTATATATGGGAAGCCAAACTTATCGAACTGGATGCCGTACAGCATATCATCACCCGCTGTGCCTATATAGGTACTTTTAACGAAACTGCCATCGTTATGGAACTGGGCTACAAAGCCATCGCAGATGCCCTGGTTGAAACTGCTTGAAATAGTGCCCGTTTTATCTCCCGGAAAATCATTACTGGCAGTAGCTCCTCCCACATACAGATCGCCGTTCAGCGGGTTGAGGGCCAATACAAAGGCAGCATCATCACCGCTGCCCCCGATCCTGGTACTGAAAAGCACAGTTGAAAGATTGGAATTGAATTTGAGCACCACACCATCCTGGTGGCTCCCTAGATTGCCTCCTGAAACGGATTGGAATGCACCAGGTGTGGTGGGAAAATCGTCGGATTGTGTACAGGAAGCCAGGTAAATATTTCCAGCCCCATCAATGATCACTTCGCTGCGCGCATCGTCTCCATAATTCCGGTTGATGGACTGGGCACCTTTCGGACCCGAATATTTGGGTCGTATATTGACGCCATCATCTGCGCTACCACCTATCCTTAATGAAGAAACCAGGCCGGTTCCATTTTGATTGAGTTTGGTAAGGATGATATCCCATCCTCCGCAGGGCCCATATTTCTGCAGGCTTCCTTTCACCGGGTAATCGCTTGAATTGGAGCGGCCGGCAATAACCAGGTTGCCATTCTGGTCAACAAACAGGCTATGCGGCTGCTCATTACCGGTAGCGCCACCCAGGTAAGTGGCGTAAATTCTGTTTGTACCAAAAGGATCCAGTTTGATGATGCCAATATCAAATCCCCCTCCTTCACCGGTATTGGAGCCACCCTGGAAAGAGGTCTGGAAAGCGCCATTGCTGACAGGGAACCTCCCATTTCCACCAAAAACAATACCCCCGCCGTAAAAATTCCCCTGTCCGTCATAAGTAGCGGTATACCCCCAGTTGCTGGCAGTGCTCCCGGAGAAAGAAGAAAATACGAAAGACGGGTCAACCACCAGCGTAGCTGTTTTGGCATAAGCCCCATTAATCCTGAACCTTACAATATTCCCTTTCACTTCATAACTGCAAGGCACTTCCAGTCGTTGGCTATTGAGCAACTGATAGCTATAGGGAGGGAATTCCTGCACTTCTTCCACCGATGTTTTCACCAGTAATTTTCCGTCTTTCACCCGTAACCCGCCGGCCCCTTCGTAGTACATGGCCACCTGGGATATATCGGCACCGGGACTTACTATCAAATCGTATTTCAATACGCCGCCTGCGGTATAATACCGGACATCAATGCCCGGGTAAAGATTTTTATAAGTGATGGCCTGGTAAGAAGTACATCCTGACGCCCATTTGGTGGAATCATTGCCAATCAGGTAATTGATGTTGCCAGGTAACGGTTTTTCAGGAATGATCTGTGCCTGTTCATTGGCATTGAGGAATTTCACTTCATAAGCATGCGAGTGTACAATCACAGGCCGGTCACCGGCATTACCCGTTCCACTTCCACCTCCGCCGCCATCTTCCGGCGGATGACGTTCTGTCAAAGCATTTGTTTTAACCTGAACCGGCGGCGCACCGCCATTGGCCGGCTTACCACCGCTGTTGCTGTTTCCATGTCCGTGCATTTTCTCGGTCAAGCCAACAAGGTCTGCCCCCTTATGCAGCAACACCCGGTACCCGGTAGCCTGCAGGGCAAATGCACCGGTGGTCATTTCGCCCTTGAAACGTATGGCGGGATCCCATTGCCCTTTGTTTTCAACAAATTCAAGATAACCCTGTGCCGAGCCATACATACTGATCAGCACCAATATCATGATCCTTGCTATTGTTCTTCCTACGGTCAACCTGTTTTTATTTAAAAGTTACGACATATATACGTGATTAGGATGCTTTAGGCCTGCTTTATTATGAAAGGTACATTCCTTTCAAGAGATCTTTCCCCATCCATGTTTATGGGGTTGCGATTGCAAATGGGTTTTAAGCAGCAAATTCTTTGCCATCTTTAACTCGGGGTCCTCCTCACAAAGCTTTTCGGCTTCGGTTTTTGCTTTTTCGAGCAGTTCCTTGTCATTTACAATACTGGCTATCTTAAAATTCAAAGCCCCGCTCTGTCTCGTTCCCTCAATATCACCCGGTCCACGCAACTCCAGGTCCTTTTCCGCAATCCTGAACCCATCGTTCGTGGCGCACATAATATGGATACGTTCTTTTGCTTCTTTGCTGGCTCGCGATCCCGTTAATAATATGCAAAAACTCTTTTCACTGCTGCGCCCCACCCTCCCGCGCAACTGGTGCAACTGCGAAAGGCCGAATTTTTCGGCGCTCTCTATCACCATTACTGTTGCATTAGGTACATTCACGCCTACTTCTATCACAGTTGTACTTACCATGATTTGTGTATCGCCACTAACAAAACGTTGCATATTGGCGTCTTTTTGTTCCTGTGGCTGCCTGCCATGCACCATGCTGATGCGGTAATGCGGTTCGGGAAAAAAACTTTTGACCTGTTCATAGCCCTGCATCAGGTCTTCATAGCTCAGCTTTTCACTTTCTTCTATGAGCGGATAAATAAAATAGGCCTGCCTGCCCTTGGTGATCTCCGTTTTTACAAAATCCATCACATTGGCCCTTGCCATTTCCGGTCTTTGTACCGTAGCAACAGGCTGCCTGCCCGGCGGCAATTCATCCATTACACTGTAATCGAGATCACCATAAGCCGTCATGGCCAGGGTTCTTGGAATAGGAGTAGCGGTCATGACCAGTACATGCGGTGGCAGGGCCGCTTTTTCCCACAACTTTGCACGTTGTGCCACTCCAAACCGATGCTGCTCATCCACGATCACCAGTCCCAGATTCCTGAACTGCACTTTATCTTCAATAACAGCATGGGTACCTACCACAAAATGAATGGTATCTTCCTGCAAGCCCTGCAGAATCTTTTTTCTTTCCGCTGCCCTGGTACTGCCTGTAAGCAGGGCAATCTCTACCGGCATTTCTTTCAACAATTCACCTAACCCGTTATAATGCTGCTGGGCCAGTATTTCCGTAGGCGCCATCAGGCAACTCTGGTAGCCATTGTCTGCCGCCAGCAGCATACTCAGCAAAGCCACCATGGTTTTACCGCTGCCCACATCGCCCTGCAACAGCCTGTTCATCTGGTGCCCTCTTGCCGTATCGGTCCTGATCTCCCGCAACACCCTTTTCTGTGCACCTGTTAATTCAAAAGGAAGATGGCTATTATAGAAACCGTTGAAATAATCGCCCACTTTTTCAAATACCACACCCTTGCTGGAACGATGCCGCTGTAATCTTACCAGGTTCAGGCGAACCTGTGCAATGAAGAGTTCTTCAAATTTGAGTCTGTCCAGGGCCTGCTGGTATTGGACAATACTGGCAGGAAAATGAATGGCACAGAGCGCCTCATAGCGTGGTATCAGTTTCAGCCTCGTTCTGATGGCATCGGGAATATTTTCAGGCAGGTCTTCCGGCCTGAGCTGGGTGAACAACTGGTAAGTGAGCTTACCCAATTGCCTTCCGTTCAACCCCCTTGCCTTTAATTTTTCTGTAGCAGTGTAAACCGGTTCCAGGAAATCCCTGCCACCCGCTTTTGCCGGCACATAAGGTTCTATCTCGGGATGAACGATCTGTGGTTTCCCATTGAAAAATCCGGTACGGCCAAATACCAGATATTGCATGCCGGGCGTCAAATTTTTCTGCACCCAGTTGATGCCCTGGAACCAGGCAAGTTCCAATATGCCCGAATCATCTTTTAATTGCGCAACCAGTCTCTTCGATCTTTTTTCTCCTATCACTTCTGAATAGATCAGTTTGCCTGCTACCTGTATGAATTCTGTATGCGGATTGATCTCTGCAATCCTGCTCAGTTTTGTTTTATCAATGTGGCGGTGCGGATAATGTTCCAGCAGGTCACCAAAACTGTAAATATTCAACTCCTTCTTCAACATATCTGCACGCAAAGGGCCTACACCTTTGAGGTATTCAATGGGAGTGGATAGTATGGAATGGGTAGTTGTCAGATGGTAATTGTTAGAAGACCTAATTACAAATATCCATACAAAACATATACAACCCACCATCTCACATCTACCAACCAACAACTGACAACTCCCCCAATTGCTTATCTTCGCAGCCTATGGCAAAAGAGGTAGTAGTAAGCGGTATCAGGCCCACTGGTTTTTTACACCTGGGAAATTATTTTGGCGCCATGCGCAATTATGTCCGCATGCAAAACGAGTATAACTGTTATTTCTTTGTAGCCAACTGGCACAGCCTCACTACCCATCCCGATACTTCTGAACTACAGACAAGTGTTCACCGGGTGATCGCGGAAAATATTGCCTGCGGACTGGACCCCGATAAAGTAGCACTTTACATACAAAGCGATATACCCGAGATCGCCGAATTATACCTTTACCTGAACATGCTGGCTTATAAAGGCGAACTCGAAAAAACACCTACTTTCAAAGACAAAGTACGTTTGCAACCCGATAATGTGAATGCAGGTCTGCTTACTTACCCGGTATTGATGGCGGCCGATATCCTGATCCATCGTGCCCTGAAAGTGCCGGTAGGGAAAGACCAGGAACAGCACCTGGAGATTGCACGCAATTATGCCGACAGGTTCAATCACCGCTATGGCGAAGTATTGCCGGCTCCTTATGCTTTCAATTACGGTGGCGAATTGGTGAAAATCATGAGTCTGGATGGCAATGGCAAAATGAGCAAAAGTGAAAACCAGATGAATACACTTTACCTGGCCGATGATGCAGAAATGATCCGTAAAAAGATTGCGAAAGCAAAAACAGACCAGGGACCCGCCGAACCCAATTCGGTAAAACCTGATTATATAGAGAACCTGTTCACACTGATGCGACTGGTGAGCGCTCCTGATACGGTGCAGAAGTTTGAAGATGACTTCAATGCCAGCAGTGCAGGGCATATCGTGATCCGTTATGGCGACATGAAAAAACAGTTGGCCGAAGACATGGTGGCATTTATTGCACCCATTCGTGAAAAGGCAACCGATATCCAAAGCAACAGGGAATTACTGAAACGCATCATATGCCAGGGGGCAGATAAAGCGCGGCACAGCGCTTCTGAAACCTTGAAACTGGTAAGGCAGGCCATGGGCATGAATTACGCCTGATGGTAATATAAAATCTTCGTACATTCACTCCTATGGCCAAACTAAAGAAACCTAAACACGTTGCTGTAGCCGGTAATATTGGTGCCGGCAAGACTACTTTAACGGAAATGCTGAGCAAACATTATCGCTGGATTCCCCAGTTCGAAGATGTGGACCATAATCCTTACCTGATGGATTTTTATGAGGATATGCCCCGCTGGAGTTTTAACCTGCAGATATTCTTCCTGAACAGCAGACTCAATCAATTGCTCGACATTCATCATGGCACAGAAACGGTGATACAGGACCGGACCATTTATGAGGATGCCAATATTTTTGCACCCAACCTGCATGAAATGGGTTTGATGAGCAAACGCGATTTCGACAATTACTTCCTTTTTTTCCAAACATTGAAAACAATGGTGCAGCCGCCTGATCTGCTCATTTACCTGAAAGCATCGGTTCCCACACTGGTGGCGCAGATTCAAAAAAGAGGGCGGGAATACGAAGAGAATATCCGGCTTGATTACCTGAAAAGACTCAACGAATATTATACCAAGTGGATAGACGGCTACAAAGAAGGTCCGTTACTGGTGATTGACTGCGACAAAAATAAGTTTGCGGAAAATGACGAGCATTTCGGCGAGATCATCGGCAAAGTCGACGGCACGTTATTCGGCCTCTTTTAAATGAAAACTCCACCTCTGCAGGTGGAGTTTCTCGTAACAAACAAAGCAATCGAAGAGACCAGGTTTATTGTTACGATTCACAGTGCATCGCAACAAATATTTTTAAGGTTTCGGCGCGGCCAGCAAAATTTCTTCACCAACGCCCGCCGCATATTTTTCAAAATTGTGAATGAATTGGAGGGCCAGGTCTTTTGACCTGGCATCATAGGCAGCTTTATCCGCCCATGTGCTGCGTGGGTCTAAAATTTCAGAAGGTACACCGGGACAAGTTTCAGGTATCATCATACCAAATACCGGATGCGCTTTGTATGAAACGGCATCCAATGCTCCATTCAATGCTGCAGTGATCATGGCCCTGGTGTAGCCCAGTTTCATCCTGCTGCCCATTCCACAACAACCACCGCTCCACCCGGTATTCACCATCCATACATTTACCTGGTGCTCTTTCATTTTTTCACCCAGCATCTCTGCATACCTGCCCGGATGCAAAGGCAGAAAAGGAGCACCAAAGCAGGCACTAAAGGTTGATTTGGGTTCCGTAACACCTGCTTCTGTTCCTGCCACCTTGGCCGTATAACCACTGATGAACTGGTACATAGCCTGACCAGGGCTTAGCTTACTGATGGGTGGTAATACACCATTCGCATCACAGGTAAGGAAGAAAATATTTTTAGGCAGTCCGCCCACGCTGGGTTCCTGTGCATTGCTGATGAAATGCAATGGATAAGATACCCGGGTATTTTCAGTGATGGCTTTACTGGCGAAATCAATTTTGCGGGTACCATTGATGAACCCGACGTTTTCAACCAACGCACCAGGGCGGATGGCATGGTATATTTCCGGCTCTTTTTCTTCACTCAGGTCAATCGTTTTGGCGTAGCAACCGCCTTCAAAATTGAAAACACAGGTATTGGTCCATCCATGTTCATCATCTCCAATCAGCCTGCGCGCAGGATCGGCGCTCAATGTTGTTTTGCCGGTACCGCTCAATCCAAAGAAAATGGCCACATCACCTTTCTCTCCCATATTGGCGCTGCAATGCATGCTCAATACAGACCTGTCGTGCGGCAGCACATAATTAAGGATCGTAAAAATACCTTTCTTGATTTCCCCGGTATAACCGGTACCACCAATGAGAATGGTTTTATGGGTAAAGGAAACAACAGCGAAATTATGCTGGCGTGTACCATCTACTGACGGATCTGCTTTGAAGCCCGGCGCCTGGATGATGTGCCAGTCAGGCTGGAACTGTTCCAGTTCATGCTCTTCCGGCCGGAGGAACATATTATGGGCAAAGAGATTGCTCCAGGGATTCTCGTTGATCACACGGATATTCATTCGATAGGCGGGATCGGCGCAGGCATAAGCATCCCTGATCCATACTTCGGGCTGGCGGCCCAGGTAATCCAGCAATTTCTTCCTCAACTGGTGAAAATATTTCTCTTCGATGGGGATATTGAAATTGTTCCAGTGTACGCTGTTTTCAGTGTTGGTGTCTTTTACGATGAATTTGTCGAGCGGACTACGTCCTGTAAATTCACCCGTACGAATACACAAAGCGCCAGTATCATTTAAGACTCCCTGGCCTCTCAGTAAAGCCTGTTCGGTAAGTTCTTCGGGAGAAAGCTGGTAATGAACCCTCCGGCTGGACCCAAGGCCCAATGAAGCCAATGTTTTGTCTGACAGCATAACGGGAGATGTAATCATAATGCGAACGATCGTTAGTTAGTGGGCAAAAATAAGCGATTACCCGTTGCGGTAATTTTTTTATGTGAGCCTTACACGTTGGACTTTATCAATCGTTTTTATTGATTGCTGTAGAATTTCAAAAATAAAGGTGGAAGCATTGTTGTTTTTTATACTCATTTTCCTGAAAGCTTGAACGATTTATAAAAAAAATCCGGCGAATTGATCGATTCCTTCCCTACATCTCCTGTCTACCATCTATTTTTGCAAAAAATTCATCTATGACATCGAAAGGGTTAGTGACAACCGCTCATTTGAATCAATTTAAAGCAATCCTGGGAGAACAGTACGTACTGGCAGATGAGGAAACTTTAACAGATTATGGTCATGATGAAACGGAGCGTTTATCCTATCTTCCTGAAGTTGTACTGAAACCCCGCACTGCTGAAGAGATTTCGGCCATTATGCGCCTTTGCAATGAAAACCATATTCCTGTTACACCCAGGGGTGCTGGAACCGGCTTGAGCGGCGGCGCACTGCCACATCTTGGCGGTGTACTTATTTCCAGTGAACGGATGAACAGCATTCTTTCCATAGACGAACGCAACCTGCAGGTAACCACCGAGCCCGGGGTTATTACAGAAGTATTGCAAAATGCGGTGAAAGAAAAAGGGTTGTTCTACCCTCCCGATCCCAGCAGCCGTGGCAGTTGTTTCATCGGCGGCAATATTGCCGAGAACAGCGGTGGCCCCAAAGCAGTAAAATATGGCGTGGTGAAAGATTATGTGCTGAACCTGGAAGTGGTATTGCCCAACGGAGAGATCATATGGACCGGCGCCAATGTATTGAAGAACTCTACCGGGTACAATCTTACCCAATTAATGGTAGGCAGTGAAGGAACACTGGGAATTGTTACCAAGATAGTACTCAAACTGGTGCCCCTTCCCAAATACGATTTGCTCATGCTGGTTCCTTTCGCTTCACTGGAAAAAGCGAGCGAAGCGGTCAGCGCTATTTTCCGCGCGGGGTTTGTGCCAAGCGGACTGGAACTGGTAGAAATTGACGCCCTGAAAATTGTAAGCCGGTTTGTCGACAGCAGCGCTGTTCCCGTAAACGATGATATTGCTGCACACCTGATCATTGAAGTGGATGGAAACAATATGGATGTGCTCATGAGCGATATGGAAGCCATTGCCGAACTGCTTACACAGTTTGAAGCAGGTGAAATATTTTTTGCCGATGATGCGCAACAGAAGAATGAATTATGGAAACTGAGACGCAGGGTAGCTGAAGCAGTGAAGACATCGGGTTATACCATTGAAGAAGATACGGTTGTTCCAAGGGCCGAACTGCCCGCCCTCATCAGAGGTGTGAAGCAATTAGGCAGGGAATATGGTTTCCATGCCGTGTGTTACGGACATGCCGGCGATGGCAACCTGCATATCCGCATCAACCATCCCACCATCAAAAACAGTCATGGCAACCCGGAAATGACTAAGGCATTGAGTGCGCTTTTTGAACTGGTGAAAAGCCTGGGCGGCACCATCAGTGGCGAACATGGCATTGGTCTCATACAAAAGCCTTATCTCAATACTGTTTTCCGTGAAGCCAACCTGCACCTGATGCGTGAGATCAAGAAAGCGTTCGACCCTAACAATATTTTAAATGCCGGTAAAATATTCGACCTCAACTAAATGAGTAGATTTGTCACAAATCCAATGATGATGAAAAAAACACTGATCACTTGTTTTGTACTATTCTTAAGTGCCGGCCTGTTTGCACAGGACCGCAATGAAAACAATGCCGAACCGAAAAGCGGATTCAGGAAAGAAAATATTTTCCTGGGTACCGGCCTGAACCTGGGCTTTGCCAACCGCTCTTTCAACGTGGGCCTGAACCCCGAGATCGGTTATAGCCTAACCAACTGGCTCGATGGTGGAGTATCACTTAACATCAACTATTTTTCGCAGGGTGCATCGGATTATGATCCTACCCGTTACCGCAATTTCAATTATGGCGGCGGTCCGTTTTTCCGGATCTGGCCTCTCAGCTTCCTGCACCTGCAGGTACAGCCCGAATTCAACTGGATCAATTCTTCACAAAAAACAGGCACTACTACTGCCACATATAATTATAATGCCGGCAGTCTGCTGCTGGGAGTGGGTTATGGTTCCAGGATCATCGGAAGCCAGTACCAGTATATTACTTTGATGATTGATGTATTGCAGAATGCCAACTCACCTTACCGCGACCGTTACAACGATCCGCTGCCGGTTTTCAGGGCAGGTTTTGGTTTTTACCTCAACAGGCGACACTGATAGCATCCACTGCATCATTGCATACCATCAGGCGCTCCTGCCAGTCGCCATACAGGAACCCCTTTTGCGACATGATTTGCATATGTGCCACCAATGAATCATAAAATCCTGCTGTGTTCAGCAGGATTATTTTTTTATTGTGGATCTGCAAAGTATTCCAGGTAAGCATTTCAAACAA
Organism: Sediminibacterium sp.; assembly: GCA_041798205.1. Taxonomy (GTDB): domain Bacteria; phylum Bacteroidota; class Bacteroidia; order Chitinophagales; family Chitinophagaceae; genus Sediminibacterium. The sequence goes on along the minus strand of JBHCAK010000018.1, from coordinate 57,432 downwards.
TTCATCCAGGGTGCCATTACCGCCGGGCAACACAATAGCCATATCGCACAGTTCATACATCATTTTCTTGCGCGTGTGCATATCGGGCACCACGTGCAGTTGTGTGATGCCTTCGTGCTGGTGTTCCCAGGCCAGCAACAATTCCGGTATTACGCCAATCACTTTCCCTCCCCCATCCATTACAGCATTGGCTACTGCGCCCATGAGGCCTTTATTGCCACCACCATATACCAGGGTAATTGCTCCGGCTGCCATGAGTCTGCCCAGCTCTTTCGCCTCCCGTTCGAACAAAGGATCAGAGCCCGCTTTCGAACCACAGAAAACCGCGATACGCTTCTCACTCATACCATCATTTTACCAGCAAAGTAAGGAGAATTGGGTTTATACTTGTTCCTTATCTTTACCCGGTTAGCATTATCATTTTATAAACTGCAGGCCTATGTCCCCCCTTTTGCTCTTCTCTTTTGTCATCGGTTATTTTCTCATATTACTTGTGGTAGCCTGGTATACAGGCAGGAACAGCAACAACGATTCTTTTTTCATTGGCAACAGGAACAGTAACTGGATGTTGGTGGCTTTTGGCATGATAGGCACATCATTGAGCGGTGTTACTTTTGTAAGCGTACCGGGAGCAGTGGCCAAAGATGCATTCGCTTATTTCCAAATAACCATTGGCTACCTGCTGGGATACCTGGCAATTGCATTTGTTTTATTGCCGCTTTATTACCGGCTCAACCTCACTTCTATTTACAATTACCTGAGCAGCCGCTTAGGCTTTACTTCTTATAAAACAGGCGCTTCTTTTTTTATTCTCTCCCGCACACTCGGCGCTACTGCCCGGTTGTATCTTGTAGTGAAGATATTACAGGATGCCATCCTGGAAAGCTTTCATGTCCCCTTCTGGCTCACAACATTGATCATACTGGCCATGATACTGTTGTACACTTATGAAGGTGGTGTAAAGACTATTGTGTGGACCGATACTTTACAAACCTCCTGTATGTTATTGGGGTTAATCATTTGTGTAGCTTATATCCTGCAACACCTGCACTTAGGCATAGGAGAAAGTCTCTCTATTATGCAACAAAAAGGATATGCCACCATCTTTTTTACCGACCCCAACAGCAAACTTTTCTTTGTAAAACAAATATTGGCCGGAGCATTTGTTGCCGCTACCATGACGGGGATGGACCAGGAGATGATGCAAAAAAATATTTCGGTGAAGACATTGAAAGATTCGCAAAAAAATGTGGTGACACTTGGCTTCATCATGTTGATAGCGACCTTTCTCTTTCTCTTCCTGGGCGGACTACTTTACCTCTTTGCCGAAATGCATCACGTAACAGTCAGGGGAGATAATATTTTCCCTACTATGGCCCTGAACCATATGCCCAAAATGGTTGCTGTGATATTCATTATTGCCCTGATCTCGGCATTGTTTCCCAGTGCCGATGGGGCCATCACAGCACTCACTTCCTCTTTCTGTATCGACATCATAGGCATGCAACGCCGGAATGACTGGAACGATGCACAAAAGAAAAAGATACGCCAGCGCATACACCTCTGTTTTGCATTTATTTTCCTCTTGTTTGTGATGGTGTACAAATGGGTTGACAGCAGCAGTATGATCGGGGTTATACTGAAAGTGGCCGCGTATACATACGGGCCATTGCTCGGTCTCTTTACATTCGGAATACTGATGAAAAGGAATGTAAAAGACAGGCTGGTGCCATTGGTTTGCGTGCTTTCTCCTCTCATTTGTCTATTGATAGACAAATATCAAAAATCATTATTTGGTTCTTTTGAGATAGGCCTGGAGCTCCTCGTCATCAACGGATTGATCACTTTTACCGGGCTCTGGCTCATTTCAACACCCCCTGTTAAACAAAAAGCATAGATATTTGCAAATGGACCTGATTTCTCCCCTTGTTGAAGCTTATGCGCTGCAATACACTTCAACTGAAGATCCGCTGTTGCAGGAGATTAACGAATTTACCATGCGTAACCATCCGCAGGCGCATATGCTGAGCGGACACGTGCAGGGAAAATTTCTTGGCTTCATCAGTACTATTCTGCGGCCCAAATACGTTTTAGAGATTGGAACATTTATGGGATATAGCGGCCTTTACCTGGCGCAGGGTTTGCAACAGGAAGGGGAGTTGCATACCATAGAGTTAAGGGAAGAAGATGCAAAAACCGCCAGTGACTATTTTGCCAGGAGCAGCAAACACCGGCAGATCCATTTGCATACGGGCAATGCCCTGGAAGTGATTCCGAAGATCGATCGTCAATGGGACCTGGTCTTCATTGATGCTGATAAACCAGGTTATACCGACTATTATGAATTGGTAGTTCCGCGGCTGAGTGAGAGAGGCATTATACTGGCAGACAATGTATTGTTTCACGGCCAGGTACTGGAAGACCCGATCAGCGGTAAGAATGCCAGGGCAATACAGGCTTTTAACGATCATGTAAAACAGGATCCGAGAACAGAACAAGTGTTATTAACAATAAGGGATGGATTACTCCTGGTAAAAAAGAAAACCCAATGATGAAGAAACTGATTTTATTTTTATGCCTCGGCATCGTTTTCATCACTGCCGGGGCACAGAAAGAAAAAGCAGCCACTTATATCAATGCTTATAAAGAGCTGGCCATTCATGAAATGATCAGGTCGGGCGTTCCGGCCTCTATTACCCTGGCCCAGGGTATCCTGGAATCGAATTATGGCGAAAGTGACCTGGCAAAAAAATCGAACAACCATTTTGGCATTAAATGTAAAACGGAATGGACGGGCCCAAAAACCTATCATGATGATGACGAGCGCGGAGAATGTTTCAGGGTATATGCTTCAGCGGAAGACTCCTACCGTGATCATTCAGATTTCCTGAAAAACCGCCCTTATTATACTGCCCTTTTCAAACTCGAACCAACAGACGAAGAAGGATGGGCTTATGGTTTGAAGAAAGCTGGATATGCTACGGAGCGGGATTATCCGCAAAAGTTGCTGAAACTCATCAACGATTACGACCTGCACCAATACAACTTAGAAGCGCTGGACAGAATGAAAAACAGTGTCACTGCCACTGAAACCCCTTCCAATGTTGAACGCATCAATATGGCTGTTACAACCACAGAAACTATAACAGACAAAAAAGAAGAGGAGGAGTCCGCCGAAACAGAAAGGATTAATGCCGCCGGAGTTTCAGGAAAAGCCGAGGCCAGGAAAGCAAGTCCCTATCCAACTGGCAGCACTTTTATCATCAACCATACCAAAGTGACCTATGCCGCAGAAGGCACTTCGCTGCTGGCATTGGCCGGACAGTACGATATCAGCCTTGGCAAACTGCTGGAGTTCAATGAAATGAATGATATGGATGTGCTGGATACCGACCGACTTATTTTCCTGGAGAAGAAAATGAAAAAAGGGGCTTCCGATTTTCACGTTGTAATTGCAGATGAAGGTCTGCATGATATTGCCCAGAAAGAAGGAATACGACTGGAAAGCCTGATGGAATACAATAACCTGAAAAAAGATGCCAGACTTTCAGCAGGTCAGAAGCTTTACCTTCGCACCGCCAATCCCGTCGTTTCCAAATCATCAAAAGCATCCAGGTAGTATGTCAGTCATTACAGTACACGATAAATCCTTCGTATCTTATTTATCCGAATCGCTGATCCTGGAAAAGATCAAAGAACTGGCGGCACGGTTGAATAAAGACTATGCGGGCAAAAAGCCATTATTCATTGCTATTCTGAACGGTTCATTCATGTTTGCTTCCGATCTTTTTAAAGAACTGCATATCGATGCCGAGATATGCTTCATCAAACTGGCTTCTTATAAGGGCACCAAATCTACCGGGCACGTGATCACCGCCATAGGATTGGATACGGATATCACCGACAGACATGTGATAATACTGGAAGACATTATTGATACCGGCAAAACCATGAATGAGTTCCTGCCACAGATACGCAACCAGCAGCCTGCTTCTTTAAAAATTGCCGTGTTGCTGCAGAAGCCTGAAGCCACTGTTTTTCCTATCCATATCGATTATTGCTGCTTCTCCATCCCCAATAAATTTGTAGTGGGCTATGGCCTCGACTACGACGGGCTGGGCAGGAATATCCGCGAACTGTACCAGCTCAAAACCGAAGCATAGGAGAGGTTTATGATTTTTTATTTTTGATCTGCTGCAAGAGCAATTCAAGTTCTTTAACACTGATGTCTTTCTGTTTCACCATAAAAGAAACAGCATCACTGAAAGAGCCTTCGAAATAGCCTTCCACCAGGTTACGAATGGAATTGGAAGAGTATTCGGCCTTGGACACCAGCGGGTAGTACTGGTGTACTCTTCCAATTGGCGTAATGCCTACAAAGCCTTTATCAACCAGTATTTTCAGAATAGTGGCTACGGTATTGGAATGGGGCCGGGGTTCGGGCTGCGCTTCCACAATGTCTTTCAGGAATGCTTTTTCGAGCCGCCAGATAGTTTGCATGATCTGTTCTTCTGCTTTTGTTAAGGGTCTCATGGGGGAGTATTTAGATTATGGGGCAAACATAAAACTATACTATTAGTTAAACAACTATTTTTTTAGTTTTATTCTTCTTTTAATCATTCCACAGCTTAAAAACAATCCTTTACAATCTTCCGAAAACGGTATTTTGCAGCCGATGAAATACTATCTCATAGCAGGTGAAGCCAGCGGCGATCTGCACGGCAGCAACCTTATCCGACAATTGTTATTAAAAGACATTTCAGCAGATATACGTTGCTGGGGCGGAGACCTTATGCAGGCGGCAGGCGCAACGGTGGTGAAACATTACCGCGATCTGGCTTTCATGGGTTTTGCAGAAGTAATCAGGAACCTCCCCACCATTTTAAGCAATATCCGGCTCTGCAAGGAAGATATCCTCTCCTATCGTCCTGATGTGCTGATACTCATCGATTATCCTGGCTTCAACCTCCGCATTGCCAAATGGGCCAAAAAGAAGGGGTTCAAAGTAATCTATTATATCTCACCTCAGGTATGGGCCTGGAAAGAGAACAGGGTAAAGCAGATGAAGCAAAGCATCGACAAAATGCTTTGCATACTTCCTTTCGAAAAAGAATACTATAAAAAGAGATGGGACTGGGAAGTGGATTATGTAGGTCATCCACTGGTAGAAGTCATACAAAAGGCAACCATTCAGCAACCGCTTCATGGAGAAAAGATCATTGCCTTATTGCCGGGAAGCCGCAAGCAGGAAATTGGAAAAAAACTTCCCATCATGCTGGAAGTATCCAGGCATTTTCCGGATTGCCAATTTATAGTGGCAGAAGCACCGGGACAGGATGAAAGTTTCTACACCCCCTTTCTTGCCCCCTATCATAATGTATCCACCGTTCGCAACCAAACTTATTCATTATTGCTCCAGTCAAGAGCCGCATTGGTCACCAGCGGCACAGCCACACTGGAAACCGCCCTCTTCGGCGTGCCTGAAGTGGTTTGTTACAAAGGAAGTAACATCAGTTACCAGATTGCCAAAAGGCTGATCAAAATAAAATATATTTCGCTGGTCAACCTGATCATGGATAAGCAGGTAGTAAAAGAACTTATCCAGGATGAACTCACTACTTCCAACCTTGTAAGAGAACTCCGCCTGTTACTGGAAGCCCCAGGTCACATACAAGCATTGAAAGAAGATTATGCCAAATTAAAAGCGTTGCTTTCTGAGGGTGGTAATGCATCCGAACAGGCCGCAACCCTCATTTATGATTTTGCACGGTTATCGCAGCATGGGTAAGATCAGGAGTTTGAAAATGGCAATGATCAGTACAATGATGAACATGATCAGCGATATCCGATTCATCCCATGCATGTATTTCATCCACTTGGTGAGTGGTTCTTTTGGGTCTCTTTTCTTGATATAGAGGTATTCTGCCAACTGCCGCAAGATGCCCATATAAAATCGTTTGTATAAAGTTAACAAATATAATGGCTCAATGGCTCGATACGCAATGGCTCAATGAGATGTACACAGGTCCTCATCAATCCATTGAGCCATTGAGCCATTTTTTCAGGTGTTCCGTAATTTGTTTCGCTTCAATGATGAACCCATCGTGTCCGTAAGTAGAGCCTATTTCTATCAGGGAAGCATTCGGAATGTGTTCGGCCATGAATCTTTGTTCTGCAAGCGGACAAAGGATATCACTATCTATACCAATGATCAGCGTTGGCTGTTGAATGGTGTGCAGCGTTTTGATCAGATCACCGCCCCTTCCCCTGGCCAGGTGGTGACTGTCCATCGACTTGGTCAGCAGCCAGTAGCTGAATGCATTGAAACGTTTTACCAGCTTATCACCCTGGTATTGTATGTAAGAAGATGCTTTGAAATTGTCTATTTTTTCAGGATCGGGATCGGTTTGTGTATCCTGGAAAATACCATAATTGCGATAAGTAAGCATGCCTATGGCACGCGCTGCTTTCAGGCCATTAGCGCCTGCCCGGGTCTGGTGATCGCGCCAGGTACTATCGGCTTCGATGGCCAGTCGCTGGGCGGTATGCACCGCTACACCCCAGGCGCTTTCCGAAGGAGATGTGGCAATCAGGAATTGTTTGTCAATCCGTTCCGGTTCCATCATGCACCATTCCAGTACCTGGTAACCACCCATGCTTCCTCCCATCAGCAGTGCTATCTTTTCAATACCCAGCGCCTCTCTTAAAACAATATGGGCTTTGACCATATCGCGGATGGTAACTGTGGGAAAATCGGAATAATAAGGTTGTTCAGTGGCCGGGTTGATGCTTGTGGGACCGGTAGTTCCATAACAGGAACCCAATATATTGGCACAAACGATAAAGTATTCATTTGGATTGATCAGACAACCCGGTCCCACCAAACCCCTCCACCAGTCGGCACAGTCCGAATTAGCGGTCAGTGCATGACAGACCCATACCACGTTGTTTCCTTCGGCATTGATCCTGCCATAAGTATGGTAGACAATTTGCAATTCAGGCAATACAGCGCCATTCTCCAGGGTAAAGGGCTTCGGGTAATTGAATACATTCATACTGATTAATTCCGCATTTCAACGCAAAATAAGGACATGGTTAAGTTACATTTGCATAAATCTTTCAAAAATCGTCCCATGAGGCCCCAAACCCAAGCCATCCGCACCCGTGTTGACCAGACCAATGAAATGGAACATTCCTCGCCCCTGTTCCTTACCAGCAGCTTTTGCTTTGATAATGCAGAAGAGATGCGAGCGGCTTTTGCCGATGAAACGGACGATAATATTTACAGCCGTTTCAGCAATCCCAATGTGCAGGAGTTTACCGACAGGGTATGCGCTCTCGAAGGCGCCGAAGCCGGTTTTGCCACCGCATCAGGCATGAGCGCGGTGTTCGGTTCATTCATGGCATTGATGAAGCAGGGCGATCACCTCCTGTCCTGCAATGCCATTTTCGGCAGCACCCATACGGTAATTGCCAAATACCTGCCCAAATTTGGTATTCAACACAGCTATGTAAGCGCTACTGCCACAGAAGCTGAATGGGAAGCCGCCATTCAGCCCAACACCAAAATGATCTACCTGGAAACGCCTACCAATCCCGGACTGGATATACTCGACCTGGAAATGATCGGCAGACTGACCAAAAAACATAACATCATATTCAATGTTGACAATTGCTTTGCTACACCGGTAGCACAGCAACCCATAGCTTATGGTGCCGACCTGGTGGTACACTCCGCCACTAAGTGGCTCGACGGGCAAGGGCGCGTATTGGGCGGCGTTGTAGTTGGCAGAAAAGATTTGATCAAAGAAATCTATCTTTTTTGCCGCAGTACCGGCCCGGCACTTTCTCCTTTCAATGCCTGGGTGTTGAGCCGCAGCATGGAGACCCTTGAAGTGCGCATGGAACGCCATACTGCGAATGCCCTTTACATTGCTGAAAAACTGGAAGGGCATGCGAAGCTGGACGGACTCAAATATCCCTTCCTCAAGAGCCATCCGCAACACACCATAGCAGTGAAACAAATGCAGAGCGGGGGGGGTATTGTTTGTTTTGAATTAAAAGGGGGACTGGAAGCCGGGCGTAAATTCCTCGATTCGCTCCAGATGCTGTCGCTCACTGCCAATCTCGGCGATACAAGAAGCATTGCGTCACATCCGGCCAGCACCACTCATGCCAAGCTTACCGAAGAAGAAAGACAGGCCGTGAACATCACTCCCGGGCTGATCCGCATCAGCGTTGGCCTTGAGCACAAAGACGATGTCCTGGAGGATATTTTACAGGCATTGGAAAAATGCTGATGCCTGGGAATTGCACATACCATTAATAACTGGCTTTAGACCTGGCCACTGCTATTTTGGAATCGGCAGTACCATAATACAAAAACCACTGATTATGGAATTGAGCCAGTCCCTCTAAGAAACATACCCGGTTTACCTGACCATTGATCTCATAAGGCTTATCGGGATGCATGAAATGATGCGACAGTCTTTTATTTAATTGCAAAGGATTGTCTTTATCCAGTAATGCCTGCCCTGCCGCATAAGTGCCTTCGGGCAAACTGGTATCACCGATGGCCGGAATATTGCGGCTGTTATAGATCAGCAAAATTCCCCTGTTGGTAAGCATGGCCGGGGGGCCAGATTCTACGAGATCACTGTCGAATTTATCATCGCGGGTAGGCACTACAATTTTTAAACGCGGCGTTCGCATTGCTACGCCCTTCAAAAGTGTTGAAAGTTGTTCTTGCGCATCCATTTCAACAGGAGTCCAGTGAATCAGGTCATCTGAAATAGCTGCATAAATGAATACATCGCCCCAATACATCCAGTACTTACCATGAATCTTTGTTGCGATGATTTTTCCTTTTGTGTATCGCGATACAATGGACCCCGATTTTGACCACGCATTTAAGTACCTGCCTTCGTAAGCAGTTGCAAAAGCGGGCCCCCGCTTAGTCCAACGCAATAAATCATCAGAAGTAGCTACCATTAGCCTCGCTGTTTTGCCGTCAAAAGCAGTGTACGTCATATAATACATGCCTTTATCATCTTCTACTATTCTGGGGTCTTCGCAACCGCCTTCCCATTCATATTGCTGGCAGGTATCTTTATCAGGATACAGCACTGGTGTGGCCATTCGGGTAAAATGCACGGCATCGGTACTGTATGCCAATCCGATGCGTGAAGTGCCGCCAGGCAATCCGATCTTGTCCTGCGCACGGTAAAGCATATACACCGTATCATTGCGCACCATAATGGCAGGATTGAATACATCTTTTTCTTCCCAGGAGACGAGCCTTTTGCGGATGGGATCCATGAACCGGCCGGTAGCAGGTACCAATACCGGATTAACGCTATCCAGTTTTTCAAAACCCAGTAATGCCCAGGAACTGTCGACCGCAGGGACTGTTGTTTTTTTACCAGGTATCTGGCAAGCCGCTCCAAAAAGAAGTGCACATCCAATTATCCAGGTAATACTTCTTGAATCACTGCGTTTCATGTACAAGGATTGATCTCTATTTTTTCATTACTGATGCAATGCCTCCATATAGATGTTGCAGGTACAGTGGATCGGCATAGGATTCATCGGTATGTCCCAGTTCTGTATAAAAAGCATGTCCTCCATCAAAATCATGATACCATGCCATGGGATGGAGATCGCCATTCTCTCCGCCCTTATAAGATTTTTCATCAATGGTGATCAGCACATGCAAATTGGGTTGTATGCTTTTGAAATTGTACCATTCGTCTTTGCGTTTCCACTCTGCCGGTAAATGTTTGGTAGAAGGATGGGTGCGATCCATAATATGAAGCACTGCCTCCTGTTGCCTGGGATGACTTTTAAAATAAGCGCCTACCAATTGATTGTACCAGGGCCAGTCGTATTCCGTATCAGCGGCTGCATGCACGCCTACAAAGCCCCCGCCCGACCGGATGTATTGTTCAAATGCAGCTTGTTGTGCCTCGTTCAATACATCTCCTGTAGTGTTCAGAAAAATCACCACGGCATATTTTTTCAGATTGTCGGAAGTGAATAAGCTGGCATCTGTAGTAGTATCTACGTTGAAATGATGCTCTGCTCCCAATTGCTGTATAGCAGCGATCCCTTTAGGAATAGAAGCATGATGGAACTGTTTGGTAAGTGAGAATACTAATACATGTGGCGTTTTTTTATACGCTGCAAATGTCAGGCTGATCAGCACCAGTGTGCTCAATGCAAAAGTCAGTAATGTTTTTTTCATGATAATGAGGTATTGGGTCATTTTAATCTTTCTCTTCTTTCTTTGATCTCCCGCCAGGTAGTGAGTATGATACCCTCATCCTGGATCGCTTTTTTCAACGCCGGATCTGTCATCGCAAGCATATCGCCCCGGCGAACCGGGCCTGAATCGGAAATATGCGGGAACACTTCTGTGGTAGCTGTGCAATGCATGATCATCATCGTAACACCGGGATGCAGTGAACGGAGGCCTTTGATGTATTGCGCTGTTTTGAATGCCTGCACTTTGCGGTCATCACCCAGCAATTCCTGCGGAATATGGTCGCCATAGCTGCTGTTATGCAGGTCGTCCAGTACGGGCAGTCCATTTGCCCACAGCATTTTTCCTACCTGGCGCATTTGTTGTATCCGCTCTTCCGGCGCATGGATCTGTTCGCTGATCAATTTGATATGGCCACCGGGTATCATAATGGGAATGTGATTTTTGATACCCAATTGTATGTATTGCTGCATAAAATCGGGCTTGGCCAGCAAAGTGCCCATATGCGTATCCATGTGTGTGGGCTCAAAGCCCATGTTCTTGGCTCTGTCCAGTTGGGCAGCAATTTCTGTCCCCACTTCTTCAGCGCTGGCATGCTGCACTACGGCTTCAACGGAAGACCAGAGTGCTCCTTCGGGATCAACCAGTCCGGGTGTGGCCTTCTTCCCCGAAAGCGGTCCCCAGCGATAACCCTTCCATTCCGATGTGAGCGTGAGGTGAAGACCTACATCCAGCCTGGGATGTTCTTTGTAATAATGTACAAAATGAGGCACCCAGGGACAGGGCATCATCATGCTGCAGGAAGTAGCCACTCCTTCAGTCATGGCTTTGATGGCTCCTTCATTGGAGTCGTAAGACATACCCACATCATCTACGTGTAAAATCAATACTTTGGCTCCTTTGGGGAAGCCCAGTTTTTCGGCATAAGTACTATCGGGTTCCTGTGCAGCAATGGTCAGAAAAGAAATACCGGCTGCAAATAATGCAAGCAATTGTTTTTTCATGGAAGGGGTTTGATGTCAAGAAATAATAATGAAATGCTGATTTTTAGTTACCAATTATCCCTATATTGAACACCTGCAAAATGACTGCTCATCACGGATTAAATCTAACGAAAGAAAATGAAAAACAGAACCGGTTTCCTGCTTGCCATTATGATGCTGCTCGAATATTTCATATGGGGCTCCTGGTATGTGACCATGGGCACATATATGGGCGAACATTTACATGCCAGCGGCTTCCAGATCGGCGCTGCATACAGCGCACTGGCCATTGCTACTATGATCTCTCCTTTCTTCGTGGGACTGGTAGCTGACCGCTTCTTTGCCGCCCAACGCATCATGGGCGTTTTACACCTGGTAGGCGGCGCCCTGCTGTTCCTGGCCACCAAAATTGAGAACAATGATGCTTTTTATTGGATCATCCTTGCTTACTCGTTATTGTATATGCCTACTATAGCGCTCAGCAATAATGTAGCGTTCTCCCAGATGGACAATCCAGGCAAACAGTTTCCCTGGATACGGGTATTCGGTACCCTGGGCTGGATTGCAGCCGGATTGTTTATTGGTAAATTGGGTATTGAAAAAACTGCAGATACGTTTTATATGGCAGCAGCGGTGTCTGCCGGGTTGGGATTACTGAGCTTTGTATTGCCGCATACTCCTCCCAAAGCCGCGGCAGACAATGCAACCGCATCCAAAGCCCTGGGAGTGGAAGCATTTGTGTTGTTCAAAAACCGGCCTTACCTGATTTTTTTCATCGCCGCCATCCTGGTCTGCATTCCCCTTTCTTTCTATTATGGTTTTGCCAACCCCTTCCTCAATGAGATCGGCTTTTCAAATGCCGCAGGGAAAATGACACTCGGACAGGTTTCGGAAGCCGTTTTCATACTGGCGATTCCTTTTTTGTTCAACCGCATTGGCGTAAAGAAAATGATACTGCTGGGCATGACTGCCTGGATACTGCGCTATATCTGCTTTGCCTATGGCAATACCGATGCCAGTACATGGATGTTATATGCCGGTATCATACTACATGGCGTTTGTTATGATTTTTTCTTTGTTACCGGGTACATGTACACAGAGAAAAAAGCCGGAGAGAAAATCAAGAATGCGGCACAGGGACTGTTTACCTTTGCCACATACGGACTGGGTATGTTTATCGGCACCGGTTTCAGCGGTTACATTGTAGACCAGCATAAGAATGGCACAGTGCACAACTGGCAGCAGATATGGTATGTACCTGCCTATATTGCCTTGGGCGTACTCTTGTATTTTATTTTATTCTTTAAAGAAAAAAAGGAAGCAGCCTGATCTTCCGGATTATAAAACGAAAAAAGTAAACAGATGAAAAGAATTGCCATGCTTGGCTCGGGATTTATTGGCAGGTTTTATGCCGATTCCTTACAAGGTTACAGAAGTCGTGATAAAGTGATCAGCATTTATTCACGACGCGAAGAAAGCGCCAGGAAATTTGCTGCCGATTACGGATGTACTCACTGGACCACTAATATGGAAGAAGCCATTGCACATCCGGAAGTGGATATTGTATGTATTTCCCTACCCAATAACCTGCACGAAGCTGCCGTGATGCTCTGCTGCAAACACAAGAAGGCGGTGATGACCACCAAACCGTTGGGACGCAATGCCGAAGAAGCCAAGCGAATGTTGCTGGCAGTAGAAGAAGCCGGTATTTTCAATGGCTACCTGGAAGACCTGGTGTACACACCCAAATTCATCAAGGCTTCTGAAAGTGTGAGGAATGGCGCACTCGGAAGGATATTATGGGCTAAGTCAAGGGAAACACATCCCGGTCCGCACAGCGAATGGTTCTGGGACATTGAACAGGCCGGTGGAGGTTGCATCCTGGACCTTGGTTGTCACTGTGTAGAAATTACCCGCAGTTATATTGGCAAAGACATCAAACCCGTTGAAGTGATGTGCTGGGCCGATACTCAGGTAAAACCCATCGACGCTGAAGACCATGCCATTGGATTGGTGAAATACGAAAACGGCGCTATCGGACAGTTTGAAGTGAGCTGGACTTTCCGTGGAGGTCTTGACCTGCGTGATGAAGTAATGGGCTCTGAAGGTACCATCTGGATCAACAGTTTTCTGCGTACCGGGTTCGATATGTTTACTACCGGCAAGGGTGGCGATTATATTGCCGAGAAAGCAGAAAGCAATACCGGTTGGTTGTTCCCCGTAGGCGATGAATTGAATGAACTGGGTTATAACCATATGTTCATGGACATGTTCAATGCCATGGAAAAAGGCATTGCCCCTAAAGAAACTTTTTATGATGGTTATGTGGTGAATGCCATTCTCGATGCTGCTTATCGTTCAGCAAAATCAAAAATATGGGAGCCGGTGAAACTGGATATCTGGCGTGGTAAAACAGGTTTGACCAAGGAAAGCCACCTGGTGCCCTTTGATGCAGAACATTACCTCATCAAGGAAGAGATGACCCATTTCGGTGCAAAAAAACTGATCCTCAAACACAAGCAAACCGGTAAAATCACAGAAAGAATTATTGAATAAATACCATGCTTACACCTGATCTCTTCATACACCATGTTTATTTCTGGCTGGCCAATCCGGCCAGCCAGGAAGATCATGCAGCCCTGTTAAAAGGGCTGCATGATTTAAGCAAAGTGTCTTCCATACAACAATTTCATATTGGCGTTCCCGCGGGTACCAACCGGGATGTCATTGATACCAGTTATGCTTTTTCCTGGCTGGCAGTGTTTGTCAAGCAGTCTGACCAGGATGCTTACCAGACCGACCCACTCCACCTCCATTTCATTGACACCTGTAAACATTTATGGCGTAAAGTAGTGGTGTATGATTCCATCAATGCAGCAGCCGGTGGATATAATCATAACTCGTAGTAATATTCTCAAAAGGTTTGGGTGCGCCATCCTGCTCCACAAAGAAATATTTCATGCCGGAAGTATGCGCATGATCAAAGATGCGTTTGAAATCAATGGAACCTTTTCCCAATTCCAATATTTGTGTATGTGTTGAATCCAGGTCTTTCACATGCCATAAATGGAATCGACCAGGATGTTGTTTGAACATTTCTACGGGGTCTTTGCCCGCTTTGATGGTCCATGCGAGGTCCAGCTCCATTTTCATTTTATCGGCATCAGTTTCTGATAGCAGCAGGTCATACGGAATCACACCGTTGTGGTCTTTGAATTCCCTGTCGTGATTGTGGTAGGCGAAGAGCAAACCAGCTTTTTTTGCTGCTTCTGATGTTTTATTCAGTATTTCTATAGAAGTTTTGAGTTCTTCCGTTGTTTCAAAAGGAGTGCTTGCACACACCAGGTAAGTAGCGCCACCTTCAGCCACTTCATCTACCAGTTCCTGGTAATTGTCGCGCAGGTTTCTCATTGGTGGTATGGTAATGGGTTTACCATCGGCGCCTGTTGGTAATTTAGCACCGGGAGGCATTTTGAAAGGAGCGCCCAGTACATGGTGTGAACGCCAGTGCATACCTTTGTCTTTCAGCATGGCCGCAAATTCTTTGGGCTTCATCCCATAATACCCGCCCTTTCTGCTGAAGGCCGATTCAATTTCTTTGTACCCGATATCAGCCACTTTCTGCAAATTGCCGGGAACATCCTGATCGATCACACCAAAAAGTGTGAACAGTTGTAAGCCCGCGGCAGGGTATCTTTTTGTAAGACCGGCTGCCAGCATTTCTTTGTTCAGCAACAGGCCGCCCAAGGCAAGCGCAGACGATTTTTTGAGGAAGGATCTTCTGTTTTGCATATTAATTTTTTAGCGATGAATAATGTAATCCAAATCCGAAAGGATACAAAGGATCTTTGGAGTCATGAGGAAGGTCTTCCTTCTGGTTGCGCACGGCTTCCATGGAAGAGGGCAATTCAAAAGGCAACTTACCTCCTGGCTTGTATTTTCCAAAGATCACATCCAGCACAGCTGCATCACTTGCGCCGAAATCGGCTATCAGTCCCTTTGCTTTTGCACTGATCTCCGGTATCACTGCGGGCCTGTCGAGAAAAATATCCACAATCGTCGGTACCGTATTCAGCAATTGCAAGATACTGTCTTTCACTACTCCTTTAAAATCAAGATCGCCGTGGTGGAACATTTTAGCCAGGAAATTAGGTGACTCTACCGGTACCCATGGGGTGTTCAGTCGTATAATGGCCAGGTCGGCCTGTTCCGGCTTTTCCACCACGGTACCATATTGTGCTGCTACTTTGGGGTCAATATGCTGTACATATATCTTCAGTTTACCTGCTCCAGCAGGCAGGATATTGGTTTCATTCTTCAACAGCACCATGGATTTTCGCTGGGAGGTTTCTCCTAGTTTGCGGAAAGTTTCATTGCCTACTATTTTCATCGCTTTCTCTACATCTACATAGGGGTGATCAAAAAGGCCCAGCTCGAATTTCTGGCGCAATAATCTTTTCACTGAAACATCAATACGACTTTCCTGCAGTTTTCCTTCCTTTACCAACTGAACCACAATCTCGGGCAGGTTCTCCCCGCCGAACTGGTCCACACCTGCGTTGATGATCTTCAATACCCTGTCTTCCCTGGACAGATTTTCAACACCCCAGGCACGTGCAGGCCATACAAAAGATCCCATGTGCGCATCTGTGACAAGGCCCCAGTCGGTACACACTACCCCGTCATAATGATACTTGTTACGCAACAATCCCGTAATGATGGCTTTGTTGTAAGAAAATCCAACATTTTCATCGGCCTGGTTCATCGGTACACCGTAATACGGCATGATAGCAGCCGTATGGGCTTTGAATGCTGCTTCAAAAGGAATCAGGTGGTAATTGAAATTGTTGCCGGGATAGATCTGTCCTTTTTGAAATTCAAAATGGGGATCGAGGCCTTCTTTCTGGGGGCCGCCGCCGGAAAAATGTTTGGTCATGGCAGCCACGCTGGTGTTGCTGAGTTTGGGGCCCTGCAATCCTTCTACATAGGCTTTGGTCATTCGTGCGGACAAATAGGCATCTTCTCCAAAGGTACCGCTGATACGGGGCCAGCGGGGTTCGGTAGACAGGTCAGCCATGGGGTGCAAGGCTTCGCGTATGCCTACGGCTACATATTCCTGTCTTACTATATCGGCAAATCTCCTGGTAAAGGCATCGTCTCCGATAGCAGCCAGTCCCAAAGGCTCACACCAAAGCGAAAAGCCATTGGCAGCCATGGCAAAAATGCTGCTGCTGAAAGCATGGCGGGGGTCGGAGGCGATGGTTACCGGTATACCCAGCCGGGTTTCTTCTGCCAGGTGCTGTACGTTGTTGTACCAGGTAGCCAGCGCCCTGGTACCCGGTACCTGCCAGAGGTTGAAATGGTTCATCAGTTTTTCCCGCATCAGTTTGGGGGCAGCAGGTGCAAAAGCAAACATACCCTTGCCGGGTTTGTCCTCCAGGGAGCCATCGTCATTGATACGCGATCCGTTGATGAACATCATACCGGCTTTTTCTTCCAGGGTCATTTGTGAAAGCAGGTCATTGATACGTGCTTCAACAGGCTGACGAGGATCTTCATACACATCCATCTTCCCGTTCTTGTTCAAATCGCGAAAAGAAGTGTGTGCATGTTTAACAGGAGATTGTGCAATTGCAGGGATGGTATTCCAGGTGAAGGATACCATTGTCAGGGTGGTGGCTAGTCCGACTGCGAACAGGGACCGTTTGGCAAGCTGTTTCATTGTTTAATTTTTCATTGCGTCGTTATGACACAATGATAATCATTTTTATTCATTTCCAAAATTGTTTGGCAGAAAGGTTTCGCTTATTTTCGATGTATGATGCGGGAACTAAAGAACATTCGTGAGTTTATTGAAAAAGGTGGCAAGCTGTTCCACCCCGGCCTTTCATTGGATTGCGTGATCTTCGGCTTCCATGAGAACCAGTTGAAAGTGTTGTTACTCAAGATGAACCATACCGATCTCTGGGCTTTACCCGGTGGTTTTGTATATAAGGATGAAGCATTAGAAGCTGCTGCAACAAGGGTATTGCAGGAAAGGACCGGGATCAACGATATTTTTCTGCAACAATTCCATGTTTTTGGCAACCCGGCAAGGTCTGACCGCAAGTACCAGTCAGGCAGGCTGAAAAAATGGGGTATACCCGTAGAAAAAGACAGCTGGATATTGAACCGCTTCGTTACAGTAGGTTTCTATGCGCTGGTAGAATTTTCACATGTAACCCCTACACCTGATAATACTTCTGCTGCCTGCGGATGGCATCATCTCCATGATATAAACAATCTGTTCATGGATCACAAGGAAATCTTAGACAGAGCATTGGAAACATTGCGGCAGCAATTGAATTACCAACCCATTGGGTACAACCTGTTACCTGATAAGTTTACGATGCCCGAATTACAAACTTTGTACGAAACCATCCTGGGTAAAAAACTCGACAGGAGGAATTTCCAGCGACGCATGAATAATTATGGCATCCTGCGCCGGCTGAAGGAAACGCGGAAAGGTTGTGCTCACAAAGCGCCTTACCTGTACTCTTTCGACTTACGTAAATACCAGAAAGCTTTACAGGAAGGATTACAAGGCGGGTGGTGAGCCGGTACCTATTTCAACAGTTTGTCCACTACCAGGGTCCCTACTTTTTTGCCGGCCTGAGCGCCTATATCCACGCTGTGACGGTAATGGATACCGCCATATACACGGCTGATAGACGCTTCTGCCGCCGCTTCATAAAACGAATTGAAATGGCGCTGCATGCCTATATAACGCAGGTCACTGGTATCCTGGAATGCAAAATGTTCGCCGTACAAAGCAGTCAGCGTTGTGGCCGCTGAAGCAGTGATGGTACTGTGCCCGCTGGTATATTCCGGGAAGGGTGGTGTTTGCAGGAAGGGGGTCCAGTTACGGTCGATGAATTCATTGATTACGGTAACCGGGCGAATCACATTGCTGCGGTATTTTTCATCCCAGCAGGAAATAAAGGCATCGTATAATGCAATGGCCGTAAGCGCATAAGACTTAGCCGTTTTAACTGCATCGGCGTGTGACTGCTGCGCCGCAATGGCTGTAATGCCCATCCAGTGGCCACCAGGTGTGATCTTTTTATTTCCGAACATCATGTGTCCCGAATGTTCCACCACAAAAGGGTTGTCATCCCAATAACGGGCAATAATTTTTTGTTCAGCGGTGAGTGTCTTCCCGATTGTATATACTTCTTTATTGGCCTTGAAAAAAACGCTGTTGGTATCTGTACTGAATGAGGGGGGCCTGGGGGGCATGAATTGTGCAGCTGAATCCATCACCAGCGGCTTCATGGTATTCCAGCACCACTCTACTCCATCCATATAATCGGGAGGTGTAGGGCGCCATTTACCCGGATCATTGCTTCCGAGAAATTTGGGTTTGCCCCTCGATTTAATATAGCCGTCGGTATTGGCCCTGTCCAGTATGGCTTTACCAACCGCTTCTCCAAAAACAATGGAGCGCTGGTAAGTATCTGCATCTAAATTATCCTTGAAAGCATTGAAAGTAGTCTCTTCATAATGCTTTAATGAATCAAGCGAAAACACCACTTTGTGCACTACGGTAAAAAAGGCTTTGGTGGCAGCCAATGTGAAGTTGTAGTTTTTATTTTTTTCCGGCTCCGGCATCGGTTTGAATCCACGCAAACGGGCAGCCAGTGATGCATTTCCTGGTTTTGCATAGCGGATGGCTTCATAGGCCGCCAGCGAAGAATATACATAAATACGGCTGCTTACCGGCGGCGTGAACACATCATAGATGATGATTTGTGTAAGTTGATCCTGGTTATTGTGCATTACCTGGGCATCATCAATGGGCTTTCTGGCAGATCTTCCACAGGCAGCGATCAATACTAAACTTATACTTCCTATCAGGAATTGAGAGAATAATCTTCTTTTCATAAACAGTTCATTAAAGGGGAACGGAGCGTGTTTTCCCCAGGTTGTCGGTAATGGTAACAGATTGTACGCCGGCTTCGATATTCAGGAACCTGGCAGATTGCGATAGAAAGGATATACCGTAGCATATCTCCCGCTTTTGTTTTTTTCCGTTTTTGTATTGCAAGATGGCAAAAGCATCGTTCGGTTGTAAAGCCACGCAGCGTACCGGTTGTTTTTCTTCAAATATTTTCAGTGGCCCCCTGTTCTGACTTGCGGCTACCAGGCATTTGCCGGTGGCTGACCGGAGTTTCACCAATGCCTTTCCATTGCCGGGTATGAAGATACCACTTTGCAGGATGGAAGCAGGAGTAAAGTCGCCTTTGCCATTCCCTTTGAGTAATAATCCGTTCAAAGCATCGTAGCGGCCTACGGATACCTCAGTACCATAATCATTGCCGTTGATCAATACATCCAGGTTGCCATCGCCATCGAAATCCTCTACCAGCATGCCATTCAATACAGAAAACTGCGCCTGATCCGGCAAGGGATGCAGGCTGAAACGACCGTTACCTTCATTTTTTACAAAGCAGGAACTGAAGTTATTGGCATGCAGGATCAACGCACCCTGCAATTGTTCTTTCGTAAATATCTGTTCCATTGTAGCGTTGGCAAATGATTTATAATTCTGGAATTTTGTCCGTATGCCTATCATTTGCTTCACTATATCATCACGCGTTTGCGCCGGAAATTCTTTTTTAACAGGGTCATCGATGGTAACCGGCAAGTAAAGGGAAGGAAAAGCATCGTAACTGCCGTTATTGTCAAAGTCCTTCGCATAAATGGAAACAGGATAACGTTCAGAGGCCCGGTATAAGGAGTTCTGTCCCAGGTTTCCTACTATATAATCGATGCGACCATCGTTGTCAAAATCACCGGCGGCAATGGTGTTCCACCAACCCGTCTGGTTACCGATGCCAGACTGGCTGGTAATGTTTTTAAATACACCTTTATCGTTCTTCAAAAAGGTTAGGGGCATCCACTCACCTGCCAGCAGCAGATCGGGCCATCCGTCGTTATCGAAGTCAGTGAAGATTGCGTCGCAAACCATGCCTATATTGGTAAGGTCTTTGG
This sequence comes from Sediminibacterium sp., assembly GCA_041798205.1. Lineage (GTDB taxonomy): Bacteria > Bacteroidota > Bacteroidia > Chitinophagales > Chitinophagaceae > Sediminibacterium. The sequence continues at coordinate 37,155 of JBHCAK010000018.1, read as the reverse complement.
CCACTTGTTGGGTAACATCAGTGAACTTTATATGGCCATTTTTGGAATCATTACGGTAAATGAAGCTGGAAACAGGTTTAGGATAATTCCATGGATCAACACGGCCTGAGATGAAAAGATCAAGGTCGCCGTCTTTATCGTAATCAATAGCGCGTACGCAAAACTTACTGGTTAAATTTTTGGGGAGCGCTGTTGTATCTAATATGAAATTTCCTTTGCCGTCGTTCACATATAATTTATCCTGATATACAGGAGTATTGTGTTCGTTCTCAAAGCCGCCAGCAGCAATATATAAATCCAGATCGCCATCGCCATCGGCATCGAATAACAACAAGCCAAGGTCTTCCCATTGCTTGTCACCCGATCCTTTATCCGATTGAATATTTTTTTGTATAAACTTCTCATTCTGTTGTTGAAGTAATAATTGAGTAGGCTTCCCAAACGATCCACCAACTACAATATCCTCCAGTCCATTGCCATCTACATCGCCAACAGCCATGCCAGGGCCATATTCAGATAGTTTATGGGGTAATAGTTTCTGAATATTAAAGTCAATAAAATCCCTTTCTTCATGTTGATAATGGATATCCAGCGAACCGGTTACTTCTTTGAACAGGGTATTTGATGCCAGTAAATCAGGTGGCTGAAATACATGCATCTGTGCATCTGATGCTTTCACTACCAACCATTGATCTGCCTGCACATGATCCAATCGCTGCTTTTTCCCATCTGGCCATGTGATGCACACTGAATCTATTAAGTTGGTAGTTCCTAATCCGAAATGGATGCGATTATCCACAGATGAGAGATATCCCCTGTATGGTGTATTCTCCCATACCTGGTGTTGTCCGTGGTCATAATAGATATCGGCCCAAGCCCCCAGTCCATTTTTGTTTTGTGCTGTACCATCAAACCGAATATTCAGGAAATGAGTGGTTGTACTGTCTCTTTCCCGGCTGTTATTTTTATATACCATCGCTTCGTCGTTGATGTTGTTGACCACAAGGTCAAGATCTCCATCGTTATCCAGGTCAACATATACTGCACCATTGGAAAAAGTAGGTACGTTCATTCCCCAGTCATCCGTTACATTGGCAAACCGGAGATTCCCATTGTTTTTAAACGCATAATTGTGAATTTTCACAGCAGGTATCTGGCCCAATAGCTGTTTCTTTGTCGCTATCGCATAGGCATCATTTCGGAATGCCACAAAATCATGATCTGTGACATCTTTCGGAAAACCATTGGTAATAATAATATCCCGGTTTCCATCGTTATCAAAATCAGCCACTACAGGCGCCCAGCTCCAGTCTGTTTCAGCAATGCCTGCATAAAAAGAAACATCACTGAATATAGGGTCGCCAATTGTGTCGTTTTGCAATACCCTGGGCCCCTGGTTAAGCTGAAACGTATTGCGTACATACTGATAAGAGTAGCCGAAATAGTCACTGTTTTGATATGTCTGGTAGCTATTAGGATTCAACATCATTTTTTTCCGGTAGTTGTCTTCCGGGTTCATGTCCAGTACAATCACATCTGCCAGCCCATCATTATTAATATCTACAATATCATTCCCCATCGCATTGGCAGATGTATGTTTGAAATAAGTAGAAAGTTTTTCTGTAAAAGTGCCGTCATGATTATTAATCCATAACAGGTCGTTTGACAGATAATCATTTGTTACATAGATATCTTTCCATCCGTCTTTATTAATATCAGCAATGGTAACAGCATGGGAATATCCTTCTATTAAAATGCCCGCTTCTTTAGACACATTGGTAAATACCGGATGCCCGAGTGCTGAATCCCAATCGTTGCGATACAGTTTATCTGTACTCGGGTGGCTTCCGTCTTTCAAAATAGGTCTGAAACGATTAGGGTAATCGTATTTGATGATTTCGTTGTTTGCGATGTACACATCAAGGTCACCATCATTGTCATAATCAAAAAAGGCGGCTTGTGTACTGTGACTGGTATCAGCCAATCCGTATTCCTTTGCCATCTCTTTAAAATGGGGGATTCCTTTTTTGTCAACTCCCTGGTTAATATAAAGCAGGTTTTCTCTTAATGCCGGATCCTTTTTTAAAGTAGCACACACATATATGTCCATCCAGCCATCATTATTGATGTCTACCACCGTAACTCCACGACACCATTTTCCATCTCCTGTTACACCTGCCTGTTCAGTTATATCATCAAATTTGAATCCTCCTTTGTTGAGATAAAGTTTGTTTGAAACAAGGTTACCTGTAAAATAAATATCAGGCAGGCCATCATTGTTGAAATCCCCCACACCTACGCCACCACCATTGTATACATTTTCAAAATCAAGCACATTGATCGAATCCGTTTCAATAATTTGATTATTGAAACGGATATTCGTCTGATCCGATGTCAGCCTACTGAAAAGAGGGGATTTGCTTTTGCAGGAGGGCAGCAAAAAGAAGGGTACAACGTTAAGTAACAATATAAAAAGGCATTTGGCGTTCCGGGACATGGCTACGATGTTGAATCTGGGAATACTAAAATAAATGAAAAGAGGTAGAGCTATTACTCTACCTCTCATATAATTTAATCAATCAACTATTAATAACCGGGATTCTGTTTAAGTGTCCCTTTACTAAGGTCAATTTGTGATTGTGGGACGGGGAAATATTCACTCACACCAGCAGTGAATGATTTACCAGTAAAATAAGTACGATATTTCTTTTCTTTAGCAATATAGGCATTCACCTCTGGAGCCGCAGTTCCGTAACGCACCAGGTCGAAATGGCGGTGTCCCTCCATAGCTAATTCCAGCTTCCTTTCAAAACGCACTGCCTTACGAGCATAAGTTTGGTCAGGAAATACGAGATAAAGGCCGATCTTATAATTAGCTGCAGGGGTGCCGTCTGATTTTTTCACCCATCCATTGGGATCCGCAGCCCTGCTCCTCACCTGGTTAACATAGTTCATTGCATTGACCAAGCTTCCAATTTCCACCTCGCATTCTGCCGCCCAAAGCAATACATCGGCAAAACGAATAATGGTATAATTATTGGCGGTAACACCATTAGTCCAGAATGATTTATCTGTCAATGAACCTTCCTGACGCTTATAGTAAACGTTTTTCTTGGGCGCATAAGGACCACCATTATTCTGATCACGGATCCAATCATTACCAGGATGGTTACCCCAATCCAGGTAAGGAAGGCCTCTTCTGCCCACAGTCCAGTCAAGACGAGGATCCAGCGGTCCGGTTTCAGGTGTAAAAGGATCCGTAGATTTCAAGCCCTGGTCGTTCTTAACATCGGCAGCATTCCAGGTATCCAGCAAAGGCAGACCAGTAACCAGGTCTACCTGGTAAGAATTCACCAGGCTTTGAGAAGGCTGGTAGAATCCACAACAACCACCAGGACCTCCATTATATGGGAAGTTCAATACGTCACCCCAGCCACCATTAGAGCCATTGGAATTATCATTAACAGATTGTTGTACAGAGAATACAGCTTCCGCACTGTTTTTTGTCTCCGCATTAAAGTTGTCTGAAAAGTTCGAAAGCGCGTATTTTTTGCCTGAGGTAGTAACTCCATTGGCAATTACATTATTCAAAAGAGGCAGCGCTTTCGCATACTGCTTTTCGAACATATACACTTTGGCTAAATAAGTCATTGCAGCCCACTTGTTGGCACGGCCAACCGCCCCCTGTGTTGAAGGAAGATTGTCTATTGCAAACTGAAAATCAGCTTCTATATTAGGCCAGATATCCTTATCGTTAGGTACATTAAAATTACCTGCCGCATAAGTGATGGTTTCATCTATATAAGGCACTTTATTCCACATTTTCTTTGCCTCGAAATGGTAATGCGCTCTTAAAAAGCGGGCTTCAGCCGAAATCCTTTTTTTATCCGCATCAGAAATATCAGAAGCTTTAGCCATTACACGCAACACAGAGTTACTCCGTTGAATAGCGTCATATACTGCCTGCCATTTCTGGTTAAAGTAACCATTAGATGAAGTAGAAGTATAGGTCTCAATCGGTACAATATCTGGCTGGTCTCCAGGGTCAGAGCCTTTATAAGCATCATCACTCGCAACACCACCATATACCCAGTTGGAAGCTGCCGTTTGCCAGCCACCTCCTGCACCACCATAGCCGCTGAGCATATGATAAGCGCCAATCAGCAATCCTTCCACACCAGCTTTAGTAGCCAATGTTGCTTCGTCAAGTGAACCCAATGGGGCTTTTTCCAAGAAGTTTTTGGAGCAAGCATACAACACTGTCAGTGTTGCAGCTATTCCAATAGTTAATATTCGAATTCTAAACTTTTTCATATTCGGAGTTTTTTCATTTAATGGATTAAGGTCAGAATGTTACACTTACACCCACATTGTAATTCTTCTGGTTATTTGGATAGTTACCATAATCAATGCCAAATGCCGCGTTGGAACCCGATAATTCAGGATCCAATCCCGTGTATTTTGTAATGGTAAACAAGTTGGCTGCCTGTACATAGATACGGAACTTGTCAATTCCCCATTTCTTCAGTGTAGCGGAAGGAATGGTATAACCCAGAATAAGTGACTTACAGCGGAGATAAGAACCCTTTTCTTTATAATAAGAATTCACTACTCCATTATTACTGAAATTAGATTCGTTTTCAATAATTGGTGTTTTGGCTCCAGTGTTAGATGGTGTCCAGGAATTATACAGCATATCCTTGCTCTTTACACCCTGGAAAGAAGGATAGAAATCTGTCCAGTAACGTACGTAATTGATTACGTCATTGCCGAAAGAACCATAAAGAAACATTGCCAAGTCAAACTCCTTGTATGACACATTCAGGTTAAAGCCAGCAGTAAATTTCGGATTGGGGTCGCCGAAAAAAGTTCTGTCAGCGGCAGTAATTTGACCATCTCCATTCACATCGCGATATTTAAACCGGCCCGGAGCGGCTGATTTTTGTGTAGCTGATTTAGATACATCACTTGCATCCTGGAAAAGGCCCACCACTTCATAACCATAAAAAGCGCCGATCGGATGACCAACCATATTACGCACAAAATTACCAATCCGTGATCCTCCTGCATCAAAATACTTACCAGGGATCTCGGTAATATTACTTTTATAGGTAGTCAGAATCAGACCAATATCATAGTGAAGATCTTTGGCTGCAACTCCATGATAGGTAGCAGAAAAGTCAAAACCCTTGTTTTCAATATTACCAATGTTTACTACCGGTAAAGAAGCGCCGCCTACAGTAGCAGGGGCCTGGTCTGTAAACAACAATCCATTGATCGATTTTTTATAATACTCAACCGAGATGTCAAGTTTGTTTTTGAATAAAACCGCATCAATACCGAAATTGGTCAACACATCTTCCTCCCATCCTGTCTTCGGGTTACCAATACGTGTAGCGGTAAATCCTTGTACAGAGCTCGTACTGCTTCCATTAATATCATAATATGCAGTTCCGGGGCCCCCACCATAAAGACTGAAAGCATTGGCTGGATTTACGTTCAATTGGTTACCCAATTTTCCCCAGCTTCCACGCAGTTTTAAGTCGGATATCCACGATACATTACTCAGGAAAGATTCGCGGGATATACGCCATCCAAGTGAGAAGGCAGGAAATATACCATAACGTTTATCCGGACCAAATCTGGAAGATCCGTCCCTTCTGACAGTAGCACTGAGCAGGTATTTATCATTGTACGCATAATCCACCCTGCCGAACAAGGAATAGAGTGAGTTTTGGTACACATTGCTGTAGTTGGTAAAGCCAGAGGAACCGTTATTAAGGGTACGATAATTAGGATTATCTGTAAAAAATCCCAGCGCTCCACCACCAACTCCACGACCATAAGATTCTACAGATTCTATACCAGCTAATGCTTTTACATTGTGTTTCTCTGCAAAAACATTGCTGTAAGTAACTGTATTGGTCCAAGTCCAGGAACGATTATAACCTGCATTTTCACTAAATGAGTTGGAACCATTATTTTCAGCATTTTCATAACTGCGGTAACCATAATAATAATAGTAATAATTATCAAGTGTACCTCCAAAAGAAGTTCTTGCAGTAAAATGGCGCAGGAAATCTACTTCGGCAAACACGTTACCCTGAATATCCCAGGAATAACCCCGGTCACCTCCTGCCCTCATACGATTAGCCACAGGATTCTGTGCATTACCAAGGCCTTTTGCTCCAGTACCTGCAAAGCCGCCTTTGATATCATATACAGGAATAATAGGCTGCTCTCTGTAACTCATGGAAATTTCATTACCCTCACTCTGGTTATTGATCTGGGGATTCTCTCTCGCATAAATGAATAGGTTCTCACCAACCCTGATGTTGTTCTTTATATTAAATGTAGTATTCACCCTGGCAGAATATCTTTTCAGATAAGTATTCAAGAGGGTACCTTGCTGATTATAATAACCTAAAGAGAACAAGTAAGTATTTTTTTCATTACCTCCACTGGCAGAGATGGTATGGCTTTGAACAGTAGCAGGTTTGAATATCTCATGAAACCAATCAGTGCCCACTTTGTTCGCCTGCACAATCTGGTAAATTGGTCTGCTGAAATCGATATTATATAAAGACGGATCGGTTGCAGGGTTGTTGCCTACAATACCCGCTGTACCTCCTGCCAAGATATAATCCGGTATTACCGGGCTCGCACCTGACCCATATTGAGGATGGGTAAGGGTTTGCCCTGAATTCTTCAATGCCGCCCAGGTAGCGGTTGCCATTTCCTGGGTATTCAATAAATGAAAAGGATTGCCAGACGCAGGACGTTGCGTGCCTATATAAGCATCGTAAGTAACCGAGGCGCGGCCCGATTTTCCTTTTTTGGTAGTTACGATAATTACACCATTGGAACCACGTACACCATATATGGAAGCAGCGCCCGCATCTTTCAATACTTGAATGGATTCAATATCATTGGCATTGAGATCACGAATACTTCCCTGAACCCCATCAATGATATAAAGAGGGTCCACGTTACCGAAAGAAGTAATTCCTCGAATACGAACATTACTACCTGCGCCAGGCTGACCTGAGGTAATAATGTTAACGCCTGCAGCGCGACCTTGCAGCATTTGTTCAGCACTGCCTGCTGGCACTGCTTTCAGTTCTTTGACACTAACAACAGAAACAGAACCTGTAATATCTTTCTTCCGCTGTACAGAATAACCAGTAACCAGCACCTCGTTCAGCTGGCTGGTTGTTTCTGATAAAGCAAAAGAAAAATTGTTCTTTCCATTAATAGGCTGCTCCTCCGATTCAAAGCCGATAACAGAAACCACCAGGGTACCGCCTGTACCTTTGGTGTTAAGTGTAAAAACGCCCTCCGCATTGGTAAGAGTAACCGTAGTAGTACCTTTCAGCTGGATGGTAGCCCCGGCAATAGGCTGCCCATTCGCTTTGTTGGTTACTTTACCAGTGATGTTTTTTTGGGCATACGCTCCTGCGCTGAGAAGCGCAAAAAGCAAGGCAAGCAAGACTGTCCTTGCGAGTAGTTTTTTTCTCGTTGGCATAGCAATGTTGGGTTGATAGATATAGACGAATGACGTTACAACACGCAATTTAAAACGATTGTGTAACAAGCATCTGTCCTTTTTTAACATTTTGTTGTAGGATTTTGCCCAATTAAATGTGTCATAAATACACAATTAAAGCAGATGCCAAAATTATCCCTTCACTGCCCCTCTACCAGTAATCTATAAATGAGGGCGTGATTGATGAAACTATAAATTCCCTTTCTTCAATTCCTCCACCGCATGACCCGCAGCCCTTGCCGTAATGGCCATAAAAGTCAGTGATGGATTCTGGGTGCTCACAGATGTCATGCAAGCCCCATCTGTTACAAATACATTTTTACACTGGTGCAGTTGGTTCCAGCGATTCAGCAAAGAAGTTTTGGGGTCATGTCCCATCCGTACACCCCCCATTTCATGTATATCAAGTCCGGGTGCCTGTTTGCTGTCGTTCGGCCGTATATTCAATGCCCCTGCCTTTTGCAGCATCTCAGCGCCCTGTTCCAGGAAATCTTTGAGCAGCTTCTCATCGTTTTCATCATACTTCACCGAAATAACCAACTGCGGAATGCCCCACTCATCTCTTTGATCTTTGCTTAACCGCACATGGTTGTACTCTTTGGGGATGGTTTCTCCCTGCATCATCATGAAAATATGCCAGTCACCCGCTTCCGTGATGGCATCCTTATAATCGCTTCCAATACCTTCTGCCACAGCCCGGCCCCTTCCGGCACTGAAATGCACCATATAACCTCGGAGAAAATCCATTTCCTGCCGGTACACATTCCTGAAATTGGGCATCATCGCAGCCGTTGGTTTGCGGCCATAATAGTATTTGTCCTTCGGCCCTTCATAAGTGGCTGTCAGAGTTCCCCTGTAATTATGAAAAGCAACATATTTGCCCAACAAACCATTATCGTTCCCCAACCCTTCCGGGAAACGCCGCGAGACCGAGTTCAATAAGATCAGGTTGGTATTCAAACAGGCAGCATTCACAAAAATGACCTTCGCAAAAAATTCAGTTGCCTTCCTGGTAACTGCATCAATCACACGCACACCCGTAGCTTTACCCTGGCGCTCATCATAAATAATGGAATGTACTACCGACTCAGGTCGCAGGGTAAGGTTGCCCGTCTTTTGCGCCCAGGGAATGGTGGAAGAATTAGAACTGAAATACCCCCCGAAAGGACATCCCCTTTCGCACAGCGTCCTAGCCTGGCACTGCCCCCTGCCCTGTTGCAAATGGATTTCATTCGGTTTGGTTAAATGCGCACAACGCCCCTGCACCACATAACGGTCTTTATAATGGGCCATGATCTTTTGCTGCAATGCTGCCTCCACGCAATTCATTTCCCAGGGCGGGAGGAATTCACCATCCGGCAAGGTTTCCAGTCCGTCTTTGTTCCCACTGATCCCGGCAAAACGCTCTACATGTGAATACCAGGGTGCCAGGTCTTCATACCGGATAGGCCAGTCCACTGCGAAACCATCCCGGGCAGGCCCCTCAAAATCAAAGCGACTCCAACGCTGTGTAGCACGCGCCCATAATAAGGACTTACCCCCCACCTGGTAACCGCGTATCCAATCGAAAGGTGCTTCCTGGATATAAGGATGCTGGTGGTCTTTCACGAAAAAATGTGCACTGGCTTCGCTCAATGCATAACATTTGGTAAGCACAGGGTTATCCTTGACAAATGCATCCGTCATCTTTCCCCGATGCGGAAAATCCCAGGGATGCTTGGTAGCGGTGGGATAATCTTTCAGGTGCACCACATCGGGTCCACGTTCCAACAATAAAGTTTTCAAGCCTTGTTCGCAAAGCTCCTTAGCGGCCCAGCCGCCACTGATACCCGATCCGATCACAATGGCATCATAAGTATGGGAAGCTGCCGCGGTTGTATGAACAGCAGGAGAAGAAGAAGAAGTATCTGGCATAATCGTTTATTATAAGGTTAAGGATATAAGTTAAAGCTAAAATATTTTATTGTCAATATTACACTAACAAGCATTCATAAGTATTCCAGCTCTCATTCGGTGCAGCATATGAAAAGCAGGTTTTGTCTAAATAATTACCGATATTAGAAAATGAGTTCACCCTGAGTAAAAACACCGTATAAACTTTTTTCTATTGGCAACCCAAAAAGAAATATTACAGGAGATCACACCACTTGCACAATCTGATTGCTTTCATGTTTTTTCCAGCAATAACAAAAGTGTATTTGATTTACCTATTCATTACCATAAAGAATTCGAACTGAATTTTATCATAAACGGTAAAGGAATCAGGCGTGTAGTGGGAGACCATGTAGAAGAGATTTCAGATCTTGAATTGGTACTCATTGGTCCTGAGTTACAACATGCATGGTTTCAACACAAATGTAAGAGCACCGATATTACAGAAGTCACCATCCAGTTTCACAGCAACCTTTTCGAAGAAAGTTTTCTCCGCCGCAACCAACTGGCAGCCATACGAAACATGTTGGAAAAAGCACAAAGAGGTATTTTATTTTCTTATGAAACAACGAAGCTGCTTTCTTATCGCATCATGCGCCTGTATAAGAAAGATGGTTTTGAATCTGTACTGGAACTCATGTCCATTCTTCATGAATTGTCCATTTCCCGGCACACCCGTTTGTTGGCCAATACCACATTCAGCAATACCGAACACCTTTCTTACAACAGTCGCCGCATTGAAAAAGTGATGGAATACATGAATGAACATTTCCAAAGACCTGTTTCCCTGTCAGAAGTAGCGGCTCTGACCAATATGGCAGAATCTGCTTTCAGTCGCTTTTTCAAGGCCCGTACCGGCATGACTTTTATTGAACGCATGACAGATATCCGGCTGGGCCATGCATCACGTATGCTTATAGATACCACACAATCTGTTGCAGAAATAGCTTACACGTGCGGATTCAATAATATCTCCAATTTCAATCACATCTTTAAAAAGAAGAAGGGTTGTACCCCTAAAGAATTTAAAGAAACTTATACATCCGAGGCAAGGATATTTTTCTGATACGCGGTACCCCCTTTACAGATTCCCTTTCTTTAGTTCTTCTACTGCATAGCTGGCTGCCCTTGCCGTTAATGCCATATAAGTCAGGGAAGGGTTCTGACAGGCAGAGGATGTCATACACGCGCCATCGGTAACAAATACATTCGGTGCATCCCATACCTGATTGTGACTATTCAACACCGAAGTTTTCGGGTCTTTACCCATACGCGCTGTTCCCATCTCATGTATACCATGTCCGATCGCATGTCCCTGGTCCCAGGTCTGCACATCCTTCACCCCCGATGCCTCCAGCATGGCTTTCATTTCTGATACGATGTCTTTTCTCATCTTCAATTCGTTCTCTTTCAACTCACAATCCATCGCAAGTACGGGTAGTCCCCATTTGTCTTTCCGGTTGGCATCAAGCATGATCCTGTTTTCGTGATAAGGCAGGATTTCACCAAACCCTGTTGCTCCAATGCTCCAGCCACCGGGCTCGGTAAGCGCTTCTTTGAATGCTGCGCCGATCTCCAATTCTGCCACACTCCTGCTCCATCCTGCCCTGCCTGCCCCGCCCTGGTAACCGAAGCCCCGCAGGTAATCTCTTTTATCGTTACCAATATTCACAAACCGGGGGATATAAAATCCGTTGGCCCTTCTGCCATAATAGTATTTATCCTCATATCCTTCCACACGACCACTGGCGCCCAGGTTGTAATGATGGTCCATCACATTACATTATGTCCCAGTTCGCCACTGCTGCTGCCCAATCCGCCAGGCCATACATCAGTGGCCGTATTGAACAATACCCAGGTGGAATTCAATGCAGAAGCATTCAGGAAAACGATCTTCGAATAAAATGTATACGTCTTATGTGTTTCTGAATCCAATACTTCCACCCCTTTAGCCCTCTTGCTGTCTTTATCATACAAGAGCCGGGTTACAATGGAATAGGGGCGTACGGTGAGGTTACCGGTCTTCATGGCAGCCGGCAACGTAGATGATTGTGTGCTGAAATAACCGCCGAACGGACAACCTTCCCAACACCTGTTGCGAAACTGGCATTGTGTTCTGCCAGGAATTGGGGCCGTTAAATTGGCTACCCTGCCGATGATCAGGTGTCTGGCTCCTTTATACTGTGTTTTGATGCGGGCTGCTACATCCCTCTCCACGCAGTTCAGTTCCATTGGCGGAAGGAATTGTCCGTCGGGCAATTGAGGCAGCCCTTCCAGTGAACCACTGATACCTGCAAATTTCTCTGCATGATCGTACCAGGGAGCAATGTCTTTGTAGCGGATGGGCCAATCAACACCGATACCGTCTTTGGCATTGGCTTCAAAATCGAGATCGCTCCAACGGTAACTCTGCCGGCCCCATAAAATGGAACGGCCTCCCAACTGGTAACTGCGCCACCAGGTAAAGGGTTTGATTTCTGTATAGGGACAGTCTTCTTCATTCGCCCAGGAACCCATCACCGCTTCACTGGCCGCCCAACCCCTGTGTATCACGGGGTATTTCTTTCTTTGTTCGGTAGTAGTCCGGCCCCTGTGTTCAAATTGCCAGGGATCTTTACTGGCAGTTACATAGTCCTTGATGTGTTCATGATCCTTTCCCCGTTCCAGCATCAATACTTTTAATCCTTTTTCGGTCAGTTCCTTCGCGGCCCAACCGCCACTGATGCCCGATCCGATCACAATGGCATCGAATGTGTTTTGTGTAGTGGCTTTGTTGTTGATGTGCAGTGAATCGTTAGGCATGGCAATACAATTTTAGAAGCAAGTGTTGTATGTAAACGTATTATTGACACTTAAATCTAGGGTATTCTTCCCATACCTGTACCAGGTGTACCAATACTTCAACAGATTTTTCCATATCACGCACGCCGATCCACTCGTGTTTGCTGTGTATGGCTTGCATACCGGTGAAAATATTCGGACAAGGCAACCCCATAAAACTCAACCTGCTGCCGTCTGTTCCGCCTCGGATAGGTTCTTTGATCATCTCAATACCCGCACGCCGGTAGGCTTCTGCAGTATTAGCGCTGATAGACGGGTGTTGATCTATTATTTCTTTCATGTTGCGGTACTGTTCGGTTACCTCAAATTCCATGGCAGCGCCGGGATATTGTTGCAGTACGGCTGCAGCAATGCTTTTCAGCCTTGCTTCATATACAGTCAATTGCGCCGTATCAAAATCACGCACAATGAATTCAAGCGTTGCTTTTTCCGCTATACCACTCACACCAACAGGATGCACAAAGCCCTCACGCTTTTCCGTCACTTCCGGGGCCCATTCATTCCCGGGTAATGCACTCAATATTTCACCCGCGATTTTCAATGCATTCACCAGCTTGTTTTTTGCATAGCCGGGATGCGCAATCACGCCATGAATGATGATACGCACGCCGTCGGCGCTGAATGTTTCATCTTCAAAACTTCCAAGTTCACCACCATCCAATGTATAAGCAACCGATGCCCCCAGTTTCGAAAGATCCAGGTAGGCAGTTCCCTGTCCTACTTCTTCATCGGGTGTAAACAGTAATTTGATCGTGCCGCGTTTTACCTCCGGATGGGTTACCAGGTAATGGGCCATATCCATGATGATGGCTACGCCGCTTTTATCATCTGCACCCAGTAAGGTAGTGCCACTGGCTGTAATCACCGGTTGCCCGATATGCTTCGCGAGATAAGGATATGTTTTCAAACCAATCACCTGCGAAGGATCATCGGGTAATACAATATCTTTCCCATCGTATGGTTCATGCAGGATGGGTTTCACCTGGGTACCGCTGCAATCGGGCGCCGTATCAACATGGCTGCAAAAGCAGATTACAGGTACTTGCCTGGAGCTGTTTGATGGAATGGTGGCATAGACATAACCATATTCATCCACAATAGCATCTGGAATACCCAGGGCTTTCAGTTCTTCCACCAGCAATACCGACAGGTTTCTTTGTTTACCGGTGCTGGGAAAACTGCTGCTGTGCGGATCACTTTGTGTATCTACCTGCACATAGCGCAGGAACCGTTCTGTTACCGTATACCGGTAGGCTGCATCCATTTCTTTTCAACATTATGTGAATTGCAAGATAACAAGAGATGGGCGGGTATTGCAAAAGACGGTCCCATTGTTTATTTTGTCCGCATAACCAAATACCTCCACATGAAAAAAAGCATTATCGGCGCCCTGGTCGGCGCGGTCATTATCTTTCTATGGCAGTTCCTGTCATGGACCATCTTAAACCTGCACAGACCTGGTACACAATACACTCCTAAGCAGGACAGTATCATGAGTTTCCTCAATACACAGTTCTCTGAGGACGGCGCTTACCTCCTGCCCTCAGTTCCTGATGGTACGTCTATGGATGAACAGAAAAAACTGGGAGAAGCTTCTATAGGCAAACCCTGGGCACAGGTTTATTACCATAAAACCAAGGATTATAACATGGGCGCCAACATGGCAAGGGGATTTGTTGTGAACCTGGTGATGGTGTGGCTGGCCTGCTGGATATTCTGCAGGTTAAACAGTCCTTCTTTCAATACCATATTTTTTTCCTCTCTGTTCGTAGGACTGATCGTATTCCTCAATGCGCCTTATACCATGCATATCTGGTTCCAGACAAAAGACCTCAACGGTCATTTAATAGACGCGCTTGTGGGATGGGGTGTGACGGGATTATGGCTGGGATGGTGGCTGAGAAGAAAAAGCTGATATAAAAAGTGAGGAGTGTTAAGCTCCTCACTTTTTATTTAAGGCATGATGATCAAAGGACTTCCGCCTTCAATCGCAACCAGTTCCAGTTCAAAGACCAGGTCTTCTCCCGCAAGCGGATGATTGGCATCGAGCACTACTACTTCCTCTTTCACTTCAGCAATGATCACGGGAAAATTCTGACCAGAGCCATTGCTCATATTCAATTGCATACCTACTTCAGGCACCATGTCTTCCGGAAAACGGTCTTTCGGAAATTCCATGATCATATCTTCCTGTTTGGGACCATATGCTTCCTCCACAGGTATATGAATGGTCTTTTTTTCGCCAATGCTCATCCCTGTAACTCCCTTATCGAAACCGGCGATCACCATTCCGCCGCCCACTTCAAATTCAAGCGGATCACGCCCCTCAGAAGAATCAAATGTGGTACCGTTGGTCAGTTTACCGTGATAATGCACTTTTACCTTATCACCTTTTTTAGCTTGCTGCATGTTTTTTGATTAGTATTAAAATATGCGCAAAAGTACAATCCCCGGCCCATCCCGGATCAGGTATTTTGCTTTCATCAACTAACGGCTATTTTTGCAACATGAATCATAACGCTTCTCTCCTCACGGCTAAGGACTTACGTATTGTATTCATGGGTACTCCGGAGTTTGCCGTAGCTTCCCTGGATGCCCTGCTCAAAGCAGGTTTTTCAGTAGTAGCGGTTGTTACTGCACCCGACAAACCTGCTGGCAGGGGCATGAAACTCACTGAAAGCGCCGTAAAAAAATATGCTGTTGAAAAGGGTTTACCGGTATTGCAGCCGGGAAAACTGAAAGACCCTGGTTTTCTTGAACAACTCCAATCGTTTCAGGCCCACCTGCAGGTAGTAGTGGCTTTTCGCATGCTGCCCGAACTTGTATGGAGTATGTCACCGATGGGTACCATCAATGTACACGGCTCATTATTACCCCAGTACCGCGGGGCAGCACCCATCAACTGGGCTGTGATCAATGGCGAAACTGAAACAGGTGTTACTACTTTCAAACTACAACACGCCATTGATACCGGTAACATACTGTTGCAAAAAAGTTTTGCGATAGGTCCGGATGAAACAGCCGGAGAAGTACACGACCACATGAAAACAATCGGGGCTGATTTACTTGTTGAAACCATCCATCAATTACTAGGTGGTTCTTTGGAAGAAAAAGCACAATCGGACGTACCCGGAACAACTTCAGGCGCATTCAAACATGCACCTAAATTGTTCACGGAAGATTGTAAAATTAACTGGGGCAGTACTATCACTGACATTCACAACCTCATACGCGGACTCTCCCCTTTTCCCGGCGCACTCACTACGCTCGACGGGAAAATATTGAAAGTGTTCAGAAGCGCGAAAGAGCTGATGACTCATCAACATACGCCCGGCACGCTTTTCAGCGATGGCAGGTCTTACCTGAAGTTCGCCTGTAAAGACGGCTTCATTTACCTGCTCGATCTGCAGCTGGAAGGAAAGAAAAGAATGCCCGTGACTGAATTCCTGCGTGGTTACAGGTTACCTGCATAATATCCCCTATTCAAAAAAAGTAACCGATATGGTAGATTTGCTTTCGGTCATGTCAAGTGCTACCGCAGCCGCATTGCTCATGCGCAACAGCAAGCCTGCACCTCCCTTGGTTTCCACCAGCTTATCAAGTACTTTGGCACAAATACTTTTATTGCTGGTAGAGGTAATGCGAACAATGGTACCGGGTTGTACCTCATTCATCAAAACATAGAATTTACGGTCGGTCCACCCGCTGATGGTCTTGAAAATACCTGCATCGCCGGCGCGGAATTGCTGGACTGACTCTCCATGCCGGGCGTACTGAAGCGCAAAATAGCCTTCATCGCCCTGTTTGGGTTCATATTTACTTTCGTCTGCGACTTTGCTTTCATCTGCGACCGGTTTTTTGGGCTCCTCTTTTTTCTCCTGAACCATTGCCGGCGCTTGTTTGGGGACCTCATTCTTAACCGCTTCATTTTTCGCTGCCACTGCAGGTGCTATGGTTTCTTTTTTAGGTTCAGCATCAACCTTCTTTACTCCCTTGATATATCCTACAACCAGGGGTTGCCCGTCGCGGATAATGTCTTTTTTCAATCCGTTCCAGTCACGCAACAATTGTATATTGACATTATTGAAGGCCTGGCTGATGTGAAAAAGATTATCACCCTTCGTTACGATGTGATAAACCGGTTCACTGAAGCTGGCCGATTGTCCCTGCGCCAGGTTATTACGTGTCAGCGGTATTTTCAGGATCATCCCTTTTTTAAGCAGGTCCGACACTTTGATGGCATTGAACCTGGCCAGTTGGACCGAAGTGGTTCCATACTGGCTGGCAATGGTGGAAAGCGCTTCCCCTGCAGCTATTTTATGCTTGATGTACAACCCAGGCGCCTTACCCAGGGCCACCAGTTTCTCCTGTGCCCGGGCAGTCAAAACAAAAAAACAAAATACCAGCCAACTGAAGTTTTTCATAAGTCTCTGGGGGTTAGAATTTTGCAAATCTAATCTTTTAATACTCTCCATTCAACCGGGTAATAATTATTGATGCGATTGGACAAAACTTTTACCCAACCCAGCGGCAGCTGTTTGTACCTTACCAGGTTCCATCCTTTGTCGGCATTTGCCTGGAATTCTTTCCTCCGGAGGTATTGCAAGGCTTCTTCCATCCGTAATTCAATGGAGGGGAGATGATCCAGGGGCAGCAAACTTAATGCCAGTTCATGGGAAGGTACAATGTCCCGGCCTTTGAGATGGCCTATCTCCGTTCCCGCTTTCCTGATGTACAAGCTGGAAGCCAATTGTTTTAACCCGGTTAGCCAGGGAGCTGAAATACCACGAATGGCATCGCCCTGTTTGAAAAATGCCATCTCTGTAGTCAGTGGCATCAAATCCGCCAACAACTGCATCTCCTGTTTGGAGGGTGACAGCAATGATTGTTCTTTCTGTTTTTTATACATGGATGCCTGCCCTTGCCTGAAAACCGCGATAAAAAAACCTTCCCCTTTGAGTTTGTCGGGATAAAAACGGTAAGCCGGTGCACTATGCCGGGGAGAACTCGTTTCAACAATACCCCATTCGGTGGGTACAGTTAAAGGCACTGGTTCCATGCCCATTTCATCTACGAGCCAGTCGGCAATGGTTTCATCTTCTTCCACCGAATAAGAACAGGTAGAATAAATCAATATACCCCCCTGTTTCAATGCAGGCAATACATCGGCCAATATCCTTTGTTGCCGCTGGCTGCATAACTGCACATTGTCTTCACTCCATTCGGCAATGGCATCCGGGTCTTTCCTGAAGAGACCGCTGCCACTGCAGGGAGCATCTGCCATCACCAAGTCGAAATACCCGGGTAAAGATTGAAAATGTGCCGGATCATTGTTGGTAACCACCACATTGCTGCTTCCCCATTTGGCAAGGTTCTCTGCTAATATAGAAGCGCGGATCTTGATCACTTCATTGGCAACCAGCAATCCGTCTTTGAAATAAGTATTGAGTAGTGTGCTTTTGCCACCCGGAGCTGCGCAAAGGTCCAGTATTTTTTTACCGGCTGTTTCTTTTCCAATCAGTTGGTCCAGCACATGCCATACGAACATGCTGCTTGCTTCCTGCACATAATAAGCGCCTGCATGAAAAGCCGGATCGAGTGTGAAAGAAGGCCGTTCAGGGAGATACATCCCATCCGGACACCAGGGAACCTGTTCTGTATGGGAAAACAGGGACGGGCCTTCTATTTTTTTGAAAGGGTTCCATCGAATGGAAGTCACCTGCTCACCTGCTGTATGAACCGCCTCAAAAGCAGTACGGTCAAAGCCTGCAGCCTGCGTCAATGCCTGTAACAACGACTGGGGAAGGGTCATTTACAAATGTAATGTGAAAATGACTCAATACTCAATGGCCTAATGAAGAATAGTTATCAGGCATTCTTGATCTCGGCTACCAGTTTCTGTAAAGCTGCTTTGGCATCGCCAAACAACATGGATGTTTTGGGTTGGAAAAAAAGCTCGTTTTCGATACCTGCATAACCCGGTTTCATGCTCCGTTTGTTCACGATGACCGTTTTAGCCTGCTCCACTTCCAGGATGGGCATGCCATAAATGGGCGATGCAGGATCGGTTTTGGCCGCGGGGTTCACCACATCGTTGGCGCCCAATACCAATACTACATCGGTGGTTTTGAATTCGTCATTGGCCTGTTCCATCTCCAGCAGTTTATCATAGCTCACATCGGCCTCGGCGAGTAACACATTCATATGACCAGGCATCCTGCCGGCTACCGGATGGATGGCGTATTTTACTTCCACTCCCTTCTCTTCAAGTAATTTTTCCAGTTCATGACATACATGCTGCGCCTGTGCTACTGCCAGTCCGTAACCGGGTACAATAAGTACCTTATTGGCATAACTCATGCACATCGCAGCATCTGCAAGAGAAATTTCCTTGTAGCTGCCCTGTTCTCCTTTGGTTCCTCCTGCTGCACCTGAAGCACCGCCGCCAAATGAACCAATCAAAACATTGGTCAGACTACGGTTCATAGCCCTGCACATCAAAATGGTAAGCAGGGTTCCTGCCGCCCCTACCAGTATTCCCCCGGTAAGCATCACCTGGTTATGATACAGGAAACCGCCACAGGCAGCCGCCACTCCGGTGAATGAATTCAGCAATGAAATTACCACGGGCATATCAGCGCCGCCGATGGGCAAAACAAATAATATTCCATAAGCCAGCGCCGCCAAAAAAATCAGGTAAAACAACAGGTAATTATCAGCATCCAGGTTAAACACCAGGTAACCCGCAGCAGCCAGCGTGAGTACCAGCAGGATGATATTGAACATCTGCTGGCCTTTGAAAGCAAAATCCTTAATGCGTCCGTTGAGTTTACCCCAGGCAATGATACTGCCGGCAAAAGATACCGACCCGATGATCAATCCAAGAAAAATGGTCAGCAATGTACCGGATTCAGCAGTATGGCCAGGAAGGTGTCCGAATTCATTGATCGAGATCAGGGCAGCACAGGCACCTCCCATACCATTGAACAGACTCACCATTTCAGGCATGGCCGTCATTTTCACCTTTTTCGCAGCCAGCACCCCAACAATGCTGCCAATGACCAGTCCCCCGAATATCCATCCATAATTATGCAGTCGCTCTCCCCCTTCTTCATAAAGAAAAATGGTGCCGAATATGGCCAGCGTCATGCCGGCAGCAGCTACGAGATTACCCTTGCGGGCTGTTTCGGGATGCGATAACATTTTCAACCCAATGATGAACGTTACCGAACCGACCAGGTAGATGAATGTAAGCAGACTCAATCCCATAATTATTTTTTCTTCTTAAACATTTCAAGCATCCTGTCTGTAACTACAAATCCGCCCACCACATTCAATGTTCCCAAAATCACTGCCAGGAACCCGATGATCAGCGCCACATAATGATCCGGTTCTATCCTCCCCATAACAATGATGGCTCCGATGATCACCACGCCATGTATGGCATTGGCGCCGCTCATCAGCGGGGTATGCAGTACGCTGGGCACGCGGCCTATGACTTCTATACCCAGGAAAACAGATAAGATCACAATATAAATGATCGCATGATTGTTGTGCACCCAGTCGAGAAAATTTTCCATAGACAACTATTAAGCGTACGACGATGACCCGGCCAGTTGTTCCACCCTTTCATGCACAATATTCCCTCCATGGGTGATACAACTTCCTTTTACGATATCATCTTCGAAATTCAGTTTAAGTTCCCCTTCCGCATCCATGATCAGCTGTAAAAAATTCAGCACATTCTTACCATAAAGCTTACTCGCATCGGAAGGCATATCGGCAGCCAGGTTGCT
Organism: Sediminibacterium sp.; assembly: GCA_041798205.1. GTDB lineage: Bacteria > Bacteroidota > Bacteroidia > Chitinophagales > Chitinophagaceae > Sediminibacterium. The sequence continues at coordinate 17,040 of JBHCAK010000018.1, read as the reverse complement.
GTTACCCACAATGGTAACGCCGTTATGCCGCACGGTTTCATTGTTTTTAGTGGCAAAAACATTGCCGCCTGTAGCAGCGGCCAGGTCTATGACCACACTGCCGGGTTTCATGCTGTTGAGCATAGCTTCCGTCACCAGTAAAGGCGCTTTCTTGCCCGGTATCTGTGCTGTAGCAATGATGATATCTGATTTGGCAACAGCGGCCGCCAATCGTTCCTGTTGTTTCTGTTTGTATTCTTCCGATTGTTCTACGGCATACCCCCCTGCTTTGGAAGCATCCGCACCGCCATCCACTTCAATGAATTTGGCCCCAAGGCTCATCACTTCTTCTTTAACAGCCGGCCTAGTATCCGATACTTCCACCACAGCTCCCAGTCGCCTTGCAGTGGCAATGGCCTGCAATCCGGCCACTCCTGCTCCCAGCACCAATACTTTGGCGGGGGCAATACTACCCGCAGCCGTCATGAACATGGGGAAATACCGGGGAAACAAAGTAGCTGCCAGTAATACAGCCCGGTATCCGGCTATATTGGCCTGGCTGCTCAATACATCCATGCTTTGGGCACGGGTGGTACGGGGAATCATATCCAGACTGAAAGTAGTCAATGGTTTGCGGGCCCAGCCTTTCATCAGTTCATGGTGGAACAAAGGCTGGAATACACCAATGATCACTGTATCAGGTTTTACCTGCTCCAGGTCCGGAGCATTCAATGGATGAATGGAAAGAATAACATCACTTGTTTGTAACATTTCATTCCTGGATGCTGTTGAAACATTCATGGCGCGATAGGTGTCGTCTGCCGCAAATGCAGCTGCACCCGCACCGGATTCAACCATTACCTGTACTTTTTTTCTGGCTAATGCTTCGGCCTGTTCAGGTAAGAGGGATACTCTTTTATCGCCATGCTGTTCTTTCAGGATTCCAACAATCATGGATTCAAATTATGCTTTTTTTCGATCAGAATTAAAAACGAATGGTAAAATGTTGCTTTTCCCTGTTCTCTCTTCTGAAAAAGACCAGTCCTATGAAAAACAGGTCAATGCTAAGGTTCACCGTCTCTTGTTGCCGTATCTCATTCCAGGCCTGTTCCATTTCTTTACTCCAATGGATATCATCCAATACCACAATACTGTATTCATGCAGAACCGGTAATAGTTGCCGGAAATAACGCATGGTAGGTTCGTATAAATGGTTCCCGTCTATAAATACAAAATCCAGTTTTTCCACACGGTTCAACAGATCGGGCAGGGTATCGTCGAAATTCCCCTCTACCATTTCCACATTCCCGATCTTCAGTTTTTCAAAATTTGTTTTTGCAACAGCCGCAACTGCATCGGCACCTTCCATGGTAATAACCCGGGCATCGTTCCGGGCCATTGCAAGATAAGCAGTAGTAATGCCCAGTGAAGTGCCCATTTCCAGCACCGTTTGCGGCTGGTAAAAATCTATCATGCGAAACAGGAGCTGACTGAAACGCGCCGGTTTCAAAGAAGATTTTGCAATTTCTTTCACCATCCTGCTATTGGTTCTTTCCACGCGTGAGCCTGCTCCGAAATCCCTGATGTGAAGTTCGCTGCTGTTGGACAATAACAACCTGCGCAAATTTTCAATAGGCTGGTATGCATAAAATTCCCGGTCATCATCCAATACCTTGGTAATGAATTCAAACACAAATGGTGAATGGATCCCGTGCCCCTTGCCATTGGATGCCGTGAGATAATATTGCAGGTATTTGATGCCTAACTGGAACGGGGAATACATACGAACCCTGTTTATCATTTTCTGTTCCACAATTGAAAACTATACGCATATGCATGCTTTTCATCAGCTTCATTTCGTTCTGCCGAAACCAGTTCCCACGATTGCTTATCCATTGCCGGGAAAAAAGTGTCACCGGGTATGGTGGTATGTACCCTGGTCAGGTAAATACGATCGGCCTTTTCGAATGCTTCCCGGTAAATCTCGCCTCCGCCAATAACGAACAATTCTTTATAATCGGCTTTTGTGGCCAAAGCAATCGCTTCATCCAGGTTATGCACTACGGAAACCCCATCTGCACTCCATCCAGGCTGACGGGTGATCACGATATTCAGCCTGCCTTTCAGGGGTTTGCCCGATAAAGATTCAAAAGTTTTTCTTCCCATCACTACAGGCATAGCCCAGGTAGTATCGCGGAAGAATTTCATGTCATTGGGCAAATGCCAGAGCAGTTGGTTGTCATTACCAATGACATCGTTTTCTGCCGCTGCAACAACAAGGGAAATGATCATGCAATTTGTTTTAAGTCTATACCGCTACCGGCGCTTTGATAGGCGGATGGAATTGGTAGTTTTCCAAGGTAAAATCTTCATAGGTAAAACCAAAAATATCTTTCACTGCCGGGTTCAGTTTCATAACAGGCAAAGGATAAGGCTTACGGCTCAATTGGAGTTTCGCCTGTTCAATATGGTTGTTGTACAGGTGCAGGTCGCCGAAACTATGCACAAAATCTCCGTACTGCAAACCCGTTACCTGTGCCATCATCATGGTCAGCAAAGCATAAGAAGCTATATTGAAAGGCACACCCAGGAACGCATCTGCACTGCGCTGGTATAATTGACAGCTCAGCTTGCCATCGGCCACATAAAACTGGAACAGGCTGTGACAGGGCATCAATGCCATTTTAGGCAACTCTGCCACATTCCAGGCGCTCACGATCAGTCGCCGGCTATCGGGGTTTTTCCTGATCTGCTCCACTACATCGCTGATCTGGTCAATCGTTTCGCCATTGGCCCCTTCCCAGCTGCGCCATTGTTTTCCATAAACAGGTCCCAGGTTGCCTTCAGCATCGGCCCATTCATCCCATATGCTTACTCCATTTTCATGAAGATACTGTGTATTGGTATCGCCTTTGAGAAACCATAACAACTCATAGATGATGCTTTTCAAATGCAGTTTTTTGGTAGTCACCAACGGAAATCCTTCCTGCAGGTTGAAACGCGCCTGATAGCCAAAACAGCTGATCGTACCCGTACCGGTACGATCGGTCTTAGCATGGCCATGATCCAATATATGTTGGAGTAACTGATGGTATTGTTGCATGCCTGCAAAATACATCAACCGCGCCGATGATAAAAAGAATGATTTGAACAGGCTGGGGAGAACCGCTATCAGGCGCTTTTCCGGCGCAAAAGTTCTTTTTTGATCAGCCCCAGTTCGCGGCCCGTTTGTCCGCTTACGCTGCTGTTCTCCTGTGCACGACGCATCAGGTAAGGAATCACATCCCTGATCGGACCGAAAGGCAGGTACTTGCTCACTCGCAAACCGTCTTTGGCCAGGTTGAACGTGATGTTATCGCTCATGCCATACAACTGTGAAAAATGGATGTGCGGGTGTTTGTGCGGCAACCCTCTTTCATTCAGCAGATCAACCGCATAAAGATTACTGTCTTCATTATGCGTAGCCACAATAATGGAAACATCATCCAGGTGATCAATGCAGTATTTCAATGCCTGGTTATAGTCCCTGTCGGTACTTTCCTTATCAGGCTGTATGGGAGAAGGATATCCTCTCTCTGCCGCCCTTGCCCTTTCTTTTTCCATATATGCGCCGCGCACCAGTTTCATGCCTAACATGAATCCTTTCTGTTTGGCAATCTGGTGAGAGATGGTAAGAAAATGCAGGCGGTCGTGACGGTAAAGCTGTAGTGTATTATAAACAATAACTTTCTCTTTGTTGAACAGCTCCATCATTTCCATGGTGAGCCTGTCGATCGGGTCCTGTATCCAGCTTTCTTCCGCATCTATTAGTACACCGATGTTTTTTTCTGCAGCCACTTCACAAATGGCATACATCCTTTCCCTCACCCTGTCCCATTCACTGATCTCTGCTTCATGATCGTGTATACCACTGCGCAAACGCGGCGCTTCATTCAACGTTCGCAAGAGGTTGAACCGTGCAAGACCGGTGACTTTAACGCTGATGAAAGGAATATTTTTCTGCGTGGCAGCATAATTGATCACCCTGATGAATTCATCGGTAGCATGGTCGAAACTTTCTTCGCCATCCTTTCCTTCCACTCCATAGTCCAGGATCACATCCACGCCATATTTCCCCAGCACTTCTCCAACTGCAGCAGTTTCTTCCAGGGTTTCACCACCCACAAACTGTTTGAAAATGGTTCTGCGGATGATGCCATGCACCGGCAAACCGGTCTTCATGATAAAAGGTGTAAGCCTGGTACCAAGTTGAACAAACCAGGGATAGCCCATGGTACTGAATAAAAATTTTGCCCCCTTCAGATCCTTGTCGGTCTTGTACGCAAAAGCGTTTTCGGTATTATCAAAGGATATGCTCATTTGCTGATTAATCATTCGAGCACGAATATCGGACGCTTCCCGCTAAGTAAAAAAGCTTTTGGTAAAAATTCCTCAAATTCGCAGATGCTTATTACACGAACGGAAATCTACAAATATTCCATCCCCATGGTGCCTTTTACCATCGCCACCGGTACCATGTCATCGGCACAGAATCTTTTCATCCGCATCCATACCAGTGAAGGGATCACGGGGGTGGGTGAATGTTCAGCTTTCCCCATGATCGTTGGCGAAACACAGGCCACCTGTTATGAAATGGCAAAAGATTTTGCGGCTTTATGGAAGGGACAGCCGGCACTGGAACTGGAAGAACGGTTGCATCAGTTGCACCTGTTTACCGCGGGAAATTATACCGTTAAAAGTGCGTTCGACCTGGCACTCTACGATATCGCCTCCAAGGCAGCCGGTCAGCCTTTGTATCGCTTACTTGGCGGGGAAAAAAAAGAAATAGAATCCGATCTCACCATCGGTATCGATACACCCGAAAAGATGGCGGCCCGGGCATTGGAATTCAAAGCCAAAGGAGTGCACATCATCAAAGTGAAGCTGGGTAAAAAACCGGCTGATGATATTGAGCGGATCAGGCAGATCAGGGAGGCGGTGGGTGCCGGGATACAATTGCGGATCGATGCCAACCAGGGATGGAGTGTGGAAGATGCACTCCCTGTGCTTACCGCACTGGATGCTTTTGATATTGATTTCTGCGAACAACCCATGCGCACCTGGAACGATGAAAAGCTGCCTGAGCTTTGCCTTCGGTCACCCATCCCCCTCATGGCCGATGAAAGCGTTTTCACCCATCACGATGCAGAAAGGATCATTCGCAATAAAGCCTGCCATTATATCAACATCAAATTTGCAAAAAGCGGAGGCATACATGAGGCCACACGCATCAACCAGGTGGCCGAAAAGAACGGGATCGCCTGTATGATAGGCGGTATGCTGGAAAGTCGCCTGGCCCTCAGCGCTAAAGTGCATTTTGCCATGGCCAATGAGAATATCCGGTTTTATGATCTCGATACCTGTCTCCTCGGCCACCTCACCGACCCCGTTCTCGGGGGCGTTGTTTATGAAGGCATGCAACTCCGGTTACCCGATGCGCCGGGCATTGGCGCAGATGTAGATGACGCTTACCTGGCCAAACTGGAAAAAACCATTGTATAAGGAATGGAGGGCGGTTCCCTTATCTTTGCGGTCAAATAAAACCCTATGGAAGTAAAATCGCCCGCCGAAAGTTTAACCATCATGAATGAGCTGGTATTGCCCAACGATACCAATACTTTCGGAAACCTCATGGGCGGACGATTGATGTACTGGATGGACATTGCCGCGGGGATCGCTGCCGGTAAACATTGCAATACGCCCAGCATGACCGCTTCGGTGGATAACCTCAGTTTTAAAAACCCTATTAAACTGGGCAATGTGGTGCACATCGAAGCCAAGGTTTGCCGGGCTTTCAACACTTCCATGGAAATACACCTGAGGGTATGGGGCGAAGACCTGCTGCATCAATACAAATATGAAAGCAATGAGGCTTTCTTCACTTTTGTGGCGCTCGACCCCAATGGAAAGCCCAGAAAAGTACCCACGCTGGCTCCGGAAACCAATGAGGAAAAAGCTCTTTATGAAGGCGCGCTTAGAAGAAGACAGATTCGCCTGATATTGGCAGGCAAAATGAAACCCGATGATGCACTTGAGTTGAAGGCCCTCTTCAATATGAATACCAAATAAAATATTGAATACCAAAAAAAAGACCCCGCATATGCTATGCGGGGTCTTTTATGTTTAATCTATCCGGATGAATCCGTTCAGATTATTTTTTGCTTTTCAGGTTCGGATGGGGAGCAGGTACTGAGTTAGGACCTTCTTCTGTAGTACCCTGGAGGTCTACAGTGTTAGCATCACCATTCTGACCGTAAGTGAAGATAAACCTGCTTTCAGCCACACCTTGTTTTTCAACCAGGTATTTGATCACTGCGTTTACACGCTCCCAGCTCAGTTGTTGAGCGGCTTTGCTTGAAGCGCCATAACCAATCACTTTTACTTTACAGTTAGGATTAGCATGGATCTTAGCTGCTGCATTGGCCAGTAAAGCCTGGGCTTCTTTAGACAATTTAGCGTTGTTGCCTTTGAACTGAACACTGGGCAGACCGCCGATGGTGCATTCAACTTTGGTTTCTTTCATGGTAGCCAGCATGTTTTTGATCTCTTTGCAGCATGCAGGCTCAGGACAAGTACCAACACCATCTGCATTCACAGGGAAGCAGTTAGCAGGAGTCAGCAATTCTTTATCCCTGTAGTCAGGAACACCATCACCATCTGTATCCCTTGCCCTACCGTGGCTGTCAACAGGAGCGCCTTTCGGAGTGTTGGGTTCGAGGTCGAACTGGTCAGTTACACCATCACCATCAGAGTCAGGTAATACAACCGGAGGCATCTTCATGTGCTTGGGTGAGTTCAACTCGCTGTATACAAAGTTGTTGGGGTTGATCCAGTACAGAGGCTCCACTCTCTTCGCAGGATTGCCAATGTTAATGTTCAAACGTGCAGTAGTGAAAGAGATGAAGTCGTTTTTGGTGCTGCTGCTGCCTTTGTAACCATCAAGGTAATCATAACCAGGCACACTCATATAGAATTTCTGTTCCAGGCCCAGGTTCACTTGCTTGTTTATTTTGAAAGCGATACCTGCACCGGCAGTAGCCATGTGCATGATAGCCCAGCTCTGTCTGCCGTTGATGTTAGAACCAAACCAGGTATTGATCAGGCCATTCTGTGAGTTGGGATCGCCGATACCATAGTAAATGTTATATCCACCCGGCTGGGCAAAAGGACCAACAGGTTTCTTATACATTACCCTGTGTCCTACCAGGCTGTAACCAGCCAGCAAATACACATTGGTTTTGGGATTGCCCCTGTAATAGCTTGCAGTATTCAGGGAAGCGATCAGGTCAACGCCCACTGAGTGGGTCTGGCTCTTGTAAGCATACTGACCAGTTGCGGTACCATAAGCGCTTGGTGTACCGGAGTTCAACAGACCGGTGTAATTGAACCTGTAAGAGAACGTGTGATTGATCGCTTTTCTCAAAGTGATGTCACCACCGAACCCTACTTTGCTTTTCACTTCTCCGATAATGAAAGAAGGACCTGCACCAAATCCCAGTTCCCACTGAGAGCGGGGCTTAGCCGGGTAAGGGTATTGGTTGTTCAGGAATTCATTGTGTTGTGGAAGGTTTTTCACAGCGATTTTAGATGTGTCTTTCCAATCCCAACCCCAATCTGTCTGAGCTATACCGACCGACTGAAACAGTAGGACCAGCGCTGCGGCTGAAAGTAACTTTTTGCTTGCCATAAGATATAATTGATATTTAAGAATTTAAACGGTCTTGAATAAAACATGACAAAAATATACCGTATATGACATTCATCCAACTTTTATCAGGTTTTTTTTATTCACAGTCAAAATAGCCATCGCACAGGTTTACAGACCTTTACAAAGCAAATAACGCTGCTTGGAGCTCTTTTATTGTACTATATACAGCTATATTGCAGCATATTTAAGCAATGAACTTAGCAAAACAAGTCATATCTGAAGAACTTATACGATTCGAAACCCACTTCAGGGAGGCGGTAAAAAGCAGGGTGGCTCTACTGGACCGGATCATGCAATACATCGTCAAACGCAAAGGCAAACAACTCCGGCCCATGTTCGTGCTGCTGAGCGCCAAACTGGGTGGTGAAATTAATGACAGCAGTTATCGTGCCGCTTCTTTGGTGGAACTGGTACATACCGCCAGTCTTGTACACGATGATGTGGTGGACGATGCCCACGAAAGAAGGGGTTTTTTATCGATCAATGCCCTCTGGAAAAATAAAATAGCCGTACTGGTAGGTGATTACCTGCTTACAAAGGGACTGCTCCTTTCACTCAGCAATAAAGAACACCGCATATTGGAAATATTGAATGATGCCGTTCGTAAAATGAGTGAAGGTGAATTGCTGCAGATGGAAAAATCCAGGCGTCTGAACCTGGATGAAGATGTATATTATGAAATTATTAACGGCAAAACCGCTTCATTGCTGGCTTCAGCCTGCGCGGCCGGCGCTTCCACCACTTTTGAATTGAACGAAGACATTGAAAGAATGCGCCTTTTCGGCGAAAAAGTGGGGATGGCTTTCCAGGTAAAGGATGATCTATTCGATTATGGCAGTCAGGACATCGGTAAACCCACCGGCAACGATATCAAAGAAAAAAAACTCACCCTGCCCCTTATTTATACATTGAATCATTGCGACCCTCAGCTGAAAAGAAAACTCATCTATATCATTAAAAACGAGAACCAGCAAAAAAACAGCATACAGTTCGTTACTGATGCGGTAACCCGGACAGGCGGCATCCGGTATGCCACCGAAAAAATGTTTGCCTTCCGCGACGAAGCGCTGGCCATCCTGTACGAGTTCCCCGATTCTCCTGTACGCAAGGCGCTCGAAGAACTGGTGCGTTATACAACAGACCGTCATTATTGATGCAGAAGCGATGGCATATATTGAAGCAGGATGAGGCTGAAACCAATGCCCTCAGAGAGGTTTTAAAGATCAATAAAACACTCTGCGGGATCCTTGTTCAACGCGGACTGAACGATTTCGATAAAGCCAGACAGTATTTCCGTCCGCAATTGTCGCACTTACACAGTCCCTGGCTGATGAAGGACATGGATAAGGCGGTGGACCGTCTTATGCTGGCCTTTGAACGGCATGAAAAAATACTGGTATTCGGCGATTATGATGTAGACGGCACCACTGCAGTGGCCTGCATGTTCCGTTTTCTGCATACTATTTATGACCGTATTGACTTTTACATACCCCATCGTTACCGCGAAGGTTATGGCATTTCACAAATGGGTATTGATTTCGCCAGGGAGAATGCTTTCACACTGATCGTTTCACTTGATTGCGGCATCAAATCAGTTGAACTCATACAGTATGCCCAAACACTGGGTATCGATTTTGTCATCTGCGATCACCACCTGCCCGGTGCAACATTGCCGCCGGCAGTGGCCATACTCAACCCCAAGCAGCCAGACTGCTCCTATCCTTATAAAGAACTCTGCGGATGCGGTGTTGGTTTCAAACTGATGATGGCCCTGAGTGAAAAAATATCCCTGCCCGACGAAACCTGGCTTCCTTATCTTGATCTTGTTGCCACTGCTATTGCTGCGGATATCGTTCCTATCACCGGAGAAAACAGGGTATTGGCCTACTATGGTCTGAAGCAGGTGAACGATACCCCCAATTCAGGAATACGAGCCCTCATGCAACTGGCCGGTATCAGTAAACAGATGTCCATCAACAACCTGGTTTTTGTGATTGCGCCACGCGTTAATGCAGCCGGAAGAATGGATGATGCCCGAAAAGCAGTACAACTATTCATTGAAAAAGATTACCCTGCTGCACTTGCTTACGCAGAAATGCTGCATAACGACAATGCAGACAGGCGCGAAGCAGACAGTGCCATCACGGAAGAAGCATTGGCCGTAATTGAAAAAGATGAAAACGGAAAACACCGGAAAACGACTGTTGTTTACCAGGAGCACTGGCATAAAGGCGTAGTAGGAATTGTGGCCAGCAGACTGATAGAAAAATATTATCGCCCAACAGTTGTGCTTACCCGCAGCGGAGATTATGTGGCAGGAAGCGCCCGCAGTGTAGCGGGCTTCAACCTATACGAGGCCATCTATGCCTGCCGCGAGCATCTCCTGGGCTATGGCGGTCATTTTGCTGCCGCCGGAATAACCCTGCTTCCCGAAAACGTGCAAATTTTCGCCGATACATTTGAACGGGTAGTTGCTTCCCAGATTACCGATGAATTATTGATCCCTGAAATCATCATTGATGCAGAGATCCATTTTTCAGAGATCACTCCATCTTTTTACAATATCCTGGAACAGATGGAGCCTTTCGGTCCGGATAATGCCCGCCCCGTCTTCATCGCCCGCAAAGTATCCGACACTGGTTATTCCAGGATCGTGAAAGAGCAACATATCCGTTTCATTCTGAAACAGGACAGGATCAGCCTTACCGGTATAGGTTTTAACCTCGCTTCCAAATTCCACCTGCTACAAATGAATGAACCGCTCGATATTGTTTTCACAATTGATGAAAACGAGTGGAACGGTGAGAAAAACCTGCAATTGAAAGTGATTGACTTAACCCTCAGCACTAATCATACAATTTAAAGACTCAGTATAACATCTCCCTGTACAGGATATCCTGTACAGGTAAGCACCCTGCCCTTTGCAATTTCATCGTCGAGCAATACATCGTTGTGCCACATCCAGACCTTTCCTTCCAGACAGGTAGCGGTACAAGTTCCGCATTGGCCACTTTCACAGCTATACGGAATGGGTATCTGCAATGTTTTAGCGGCTTGTAAAATGGTAACAGGATACTGCACTTCGAATTTGTATTCCTTGTTCCCCAACAAAAGTCTTACCTGGTGAGGTACCGTATCAGGAGGAGCAGGTCTTTTTTGCGGCTTCTCCACGTTGAATATTTCCTTTCGGATATTGGCCGCCGGTACACCATGACCCTGCAATGCAATGGTGATCATACGCATGTATTCGAAAGGACCGCATAAATAAAATAGCTGCTCTTCCAACTGCCCCGCAGACTGGTTACCAAACAATCGATGCAGGAGATCTACATTCAATCGGGCTTTGGAAAGATCGGCAACCGTACTGAACAAAAAGATTACCTGGAATCTTCCCGGAAAGGCACGTTGCAGTTCTTGTAACGATTCATAAAAAATAGTTGTTTCGGGAGAACGATTACTGTAGATCAACAGAACAGGCTTTTTCGCATGGCCATGCAATACTGTTTTGATCAGCGCATGAACAGGAACAATGCCACTCCCGGCCGCAAAAAAGATCAGTTTTTCAAACTGATCCCATACATGAGGAAGTATAAAAAATCCGGAAGCGCCAATCGTGAGCAATTCATCCCCTTCCCTGGCTTTGTCAAGCAGTCTCCTGGAATATTCTCCATTGGCCACACGCTTTACCGTGATCTTCAGTGGCTCCTGCAACAGGGGTGTAGAAGCAATGGAATAACTGCGTCTCGCTTCAACACCCCCACTTTGCCTGAAAATAAAAGTAAGGAACTGCCCCGCCTGGTAAGTCATCACCCGCTGATCAACCGGTTCCAAAACAAATGAACTGGCATCAGCCGTTTCACGAATAATCCGGCTGATCCTTAACCGTAAAGGAAACAATTCCGTAGACCCCTGCTCCTGCATGGAGTGAAATTAACAATTATCATTGAGCCATTAACTCAACATTTCGGTTGATGAAACTGGTGAGGTCATTGCCTTTCAGCAAGCCCTGGGATAAGAGGGCCAGGTCTGCCAGGGTTCTCACCTGTTTTTGTTGTATGTCGGCATTGGTTTCTTTCAGCAATTTCTGGTAAATGGGGTGGTTACCATTAACAGTAAGGGTTACTTCGTCGGGCATTTGTGCATAAAAGGCCGTCATGCCCCCACCAACACCTGCCATATCTTTCATACGGCGCATGAATTCCGGGCGTGTAGCCACTACGGGCGCACTGCTGGTGCTCAAACCTTTTACTTCGGTGGTAACATTCAGGTCGGCAATCTTCAGGGTAAACAGTTCTTTTAATTTTTCTTCTTCCTCCTTGCTCAATACCGTACTATTGCTGTCCTGCTTGTCAATCAGGTTATCCACGATATCCGCGTCAACGCGCGTGAAACTGATGTTCTCCCATTTCATCTCCATATTGTTGATGAATGCGGCATCTACCAGTGTTTCCATTTTTACTACCAGGTAACCCTTTTCTTTGGCGGCCTGTATATAAGCATCCTGCTGAACAGGATTGGTTGTATACAATATCACCTGTTTGCCCTCTATATTTTTCTGAAGGGCTTCAGTAGCTGTTTTGTATTCGTCCAGTGTATGGAATTTGCCGTCTATGTCTTCCATCACCAGGAACTTATTGGCTTTTTCCAGGAATTTATCATCAGTCATCATTCCATACTTCACAAACAATCCCAGGCTTTCCCATTTTTCTTCGAAAGAAGTCCTTTCATTGCGGAAGATATCTTCCAGCTTATCAGCCACTTTCTTGGTGATGTGTGCATTGATCTTCTTTACATTCGGATCGCCCTGGAGATAGCTGCGGCTTACATTGAGCGGAATATCCGGACTGTCAATCACACCATGCAGCAGCATCAGGAACTCAGGAACGATGTCCTTCACTTCATCGGTTACAAATACCTGGTTACAGTACAACTGTATCTTGTCTTTCTGTATTTCATAACTCTGTTTGATCTTGGGGAAATACAGTACACCGGTAAGATTGAAAGGATAATCTACATTGAGGTGTATCCAGAACAGGGGCGTTTCGCCAAAAGGATACAATTCACGGTAAAACTTTTCATAATCTTCCTTGGTCAGTTCGGAAGGCTTTCTGATCCAGACAGGATCGGTATTGTTGATCGATTTCTCTTCTCCTTCTTTCTTTTCACCTGCTTCTGAAAAATAAATGGGTATAGGCAGGAAGCGACAGAACCTTTCCAGGATACCCCTGATGCGGCCTGCCTCCAGGAATTCAGCGCTTTCTTCATTGATGTGCAGTACGATTTTAGTACCGCGTTCGTTATAATCTACATTGTACAGTTCAAATTCAGGACTTCCATCGCAACTCCAAAAAACACCACTGCCCTCTTTAAAACTCCTGGAATAGATTTCTACTTTATCGCTCACCATAAAAGCGCTGTAGAAACCAAGACCGAAATGACCAATGATATTGGCATCTTTGTATTTATTCACGAATTCTTCCGCACCGCTGAATGCCACCTGGTTGATGTACTTATCTACTTCTTCACCCGTCATACCCACACCACGGTCTATGATACTGAGCGTTTTCTCTTTGGCATCCAGTACCACATCGATCCTCAATTCTCCCAATTCTCCTTTGGCCTCCCCGATAGAAGACAAAGTCTTCAGTTTCTGTGAAGCATCCACGGCATTACTCACCAGTTCCCGAAGGAATATTTCATGATCACTATAGAGGAATTTCTTAATGATGGGGAAGATATTCTCCGTCTGAACCCTTATCTGGCCTTTTTGCATATTGCTTTTTTGGGTGCAAATGAACAAAGAAAATACCAAAGAAAGCTATGCTGACAGGATGACATTAAATTAATTGCTCATAACCGTAACATCATCCAGGTAAAAGACAGTCGTTCTTTTATCGTCAACGGCGGGCGGGTCCTTGCCTTCATAGCGAAAAGCAATGTATACCTTCCCCCGGTAAGCACGCAGACTGATATTTCCCGAATTGACCCAGTTGGGGGCAATGCCTGAAACCGAGCCTTTGGCTATAGTGGCTTTGAGAACGGTCCATTTGGCTTTTCCGGGACTGGAACCTCCGTCATAATTGGTAGATACAAGGACCTGGAATGCCGCACCATTATCAAACCCGTCTTTTGTTTTAAACTGCAATAGTTCATTAGAAGTGTTGCTGAAGTTGAGCGGCGGGCTGATCAGCCAGCTCACCACCTGTGGCTGTCCGGTTGCAAAAGCAGTTATTTCTGCATGGGCATTACCGGCAATTTTTTTTACCATGAATTTTCTGTCGCCCGTTTCTGTAACTTGTTTCCATCCCGGGAGCGACAAAGGCATATCCACCGCATGCGATTCAAAATTTTCGTTTAATAATATGCGAACCCCATTGCCGGTACAACGTGGTCCGTTCATTTGTACATCTCCCGTATCCCGGATAATCAGTTGTTTTTCGGTTTTGTAAACCGTATAAACACCTGTAATATTCCCACTCCCCCTGGGCGTAGGCTGGTCGGCGAATTTTGAATAGGCGCTGGTCCTCACATAAATGCTTCCTCCGCCACAAACCCTCAATACATGGTTCACGGCTTGTTTATTCATCACATCTGCATAGGGTTTACCTGTATCAGCAACTGAAAATTCAACATTGTCCAAACGGATCAATTGGCTTTGCAATGAATCGGACAGTTCATCCATGTTCACTGTTTTAGGCATCACGGTATTGTTGAGTTTTCCTCTTACCAAATGCCGGCTGAACAAGGTCTGGGGTATGCCGGTCAGTTCCGGCGAAGCAGGATTATTCCTGTTGACACCACCGCCCAATTGCAGCATTTTACCATATTCACCCAGCCACAAACCACGCAGTCTGATGAACAGCTGACTGCCAGCCGGGTAAGTATTGTACAAAGTATAACCGTCCATTTTGATGGTGATGCCTGCAGTACTGTCTTGTATCACCAGTGATTTGTAAAAATTATCCCTGCTGTCATCGGCAATAACGATCCCGGCTATGATACGATCTCCGGTGATCTGTTCAAATCCGCCCGGTGCATGCAATGCCCTTAATTCACCAATGGTCATGTTTGCCCTGATATGAGGTCCGGTGAATACAGGCGGCTCATCGAATTTTTTATTACAGAATGCCATGAATAATACGGGGAAAACAGACAATAATATGCCGTATATCCATTGATGGTGTTTTGTTTTCATACACTTTTAAATTAAAAACGCAGGCTGCAGCCCAATGAAAAACTGATGCCGGGGAGGAAGAAGAATTTTGGCGGGAATTTATTGGTGTTTTTTTCCGCCAGGTCAAACCTGAGTTGCTCATACCCGCCTGATATACTGCGTTGGTTGAGCAGGTTGCTGGCACTGATATGTGTCATCAGCGTTCTGAATATTCCTTTTCTTGCTGTTCGAAGCAACCAGGATTTACCTGCAAAAGCATTGATCGTATGTGCGGGCGGCAGTTGTAACTGGTCAATGATCCTGTTCCATTGATCACTGTTTTGGACTACTCCTTCCAGTGCCTGGTAAGTTCTGCGAACAGGGTTGAAATCGAGCCATTGCTGCCTCAAATAACTGGCAGAAAGATGGAAGAAGAAAAATGAAGGCGACTGGTAACGCAACCCCATGTGATACGCTTCCTGCGGCGTACCCGGAATACGGAAATTCCTGGTATAGATCTCTTCCTTTGCCACAATATGATCGTCGTTATCCAGGCTGATGGCAACCTGTTGCCTGCTGGTATAATAATAACGGCCTATTGCAGCCGCCCCCGTCATTGACCACCTGTTATTCAATGGAGCTTCTATCCCCAACTCCAGTCCCGCATGTACCTTACTGATGTTGCTGATGGCATAGTTGACAAAGCTTTTATACTCATCGTGATAAAATGAAACCATGTTCAAACCATTGTCTGACCTTGTTGCATATCCTGTTAACCGCAGCCTGGTGCCTGGTGTATTCCAAACATATCCCGCCTCTACCGTTTGTATCTTTTCAACGGCTGATACATCCTGCCTGGTATCCCTGGTACGTGGTGAGATATAAATATCTGAGGCAAGGGGCGCCCTGGTGAGCATCGCAGTATGTAAAAACAAATATCGCCGGCCATCCAGTTTGTACGTGACCCCTGCTTTCAATGCATAAGTGTTGAAACCAACCAGGTCAGATGTTCCCCGGGAGTTCCCCGGAAACAAGCCGTTCCTTACATGCCCTTCCCTGCAATAACTTGTATAGGACAACGAAGCTGTTACAAATCCGTCTAATCTGTTTTTCGTAACCGCTGCCTGTAACCAGGCCGTAGCATAACGGTACTGCAGGGTATAATTATAGCCAAATGCATCGCCCTTCCTGATGATCCTGTTGGGACGGTCGAGGTCGTGCTGAACAGCATTACTATTATTGGGCTGGTCTCTTTCTGCAAACTGGTTCCAGTTAACATAGAATGCACCTCCCAGCAAATCGATGAGTTGTTTATAATAATGATTGTTCTGTTGTTGTATCTGAATGCCTCCTCTTAAAGAAATATCTTCTGCCGGGTCTATGGCAACGGTACTGCTTAAATACAGTCTTTGCTGGTGGTTCACCCTTTCTTCAATGATGTAGCGCGACCGGAGTCCGCTTACCGTTCTTCCCGCTACCCCATCCACATCATTGATCGTTTCAAATGACTCCCTGTTGATGGCGTATATTTTTTGCCAGTTGATCTGTTGCAATGCTTTTTGCGACCTGATCTCCTCAGCCACTTTCGCCCCCAGCAACGAATCTTGCTGGAAAGAAGGCAGGTAACGGTAATAATCGGGTCTCGGATCGGCTGCTTTATACCAGTCAAGCCCCGTACTGTTTTTATATCCGCTGATCCATACAATGGAACTCAGCCAGTGAATGCGCGGATCACCCTTGTATTCATGCGTCAACAGCAGCACCGGTTGATGCAGGTGACTGGTATTCGCATTTCTTTTCGTGCCGGACTGGTGCCCCCAGTATGGGTTGTATTTTGTGGTTCCCGCCAGTTCAACAGATTCCATCAATACCGCCCCCTGTTTGCCATACCGCAAAGGCGCGCCAAAAAAGGCCAGCGAAAACCTGTGTTTGTCCCGGAAATCTTTATCAGCAACCAAACAATAACTCCAGCCATCATAGAAACCACCGGAGGTATGGTTCTCTTCTGCCCATCGCCTGCTGCCACTGAAAGAGAAAGCCCATCCTTTTTTTTGCCTGCCACTATGATGGGTGATCATCAAACGGTGTGCGTGGCTGCGGTTGGACAGGCCATAACTGAACAGCGTTTGCTTTCGTTGCCCCCAAGCTCTTATATCTATCG
>JBHCAK010000017.1:0-82990 GCA_041798205.1 Sediminibacterium sp. | reverse complement strand
GTTGTATTTGTATCTGTTCTCCGGTTTCATCGCCGAACGGCTACTAATACCTGCCATCGTTAACCCAGCCGGATAGTAGTGGGTTTCCTCTAATAAAGGCCCTCTATTATGCACCACCTGCAAGTTATCAAAGAACACATCGATATTGCTCTCATTCGAACAATATACATAAAGATAACCATTCCTGGTAATAGCCACCGACTGGGTATGTGTCTTTAACTGATCGCTGGCATCATTCACAGCACTGAACCCACTGCCGGTACTAACCGATCTGAACTGTTCATCAAACAATATCCAGTTGATATAAGCCTTGGGACGGCTGGTGCTTACCGGTGCGTTCAACAACCAGTTGCTCACATCACCCGGTGTTACTGCCGAACCGGTGAGGGCAGCCGCTGTAGCATTCTTGCCCGCAGCAGCTAAACCGTTTGTTCCAGCCAGTGCCGTCAGCAGGTCGTTCACCACAATATTGTTATTGTTCGATGGGGTGGTTCCATTGCTGTGCCAGAAGCTCTTTCCATAGATGGCTACATTGTCTCCCGTCATCACTTTCAAGGTGATGCCCAAACCCATTTTATCGCCCGTGGCTCCATTTAAACGGTACATCTTCTGGCTCGTATTCGTGGTATTGCTGTTTGGATTGGTATTGTAAGGTGGGTTACCATTATTGTTCGGGTAAGTAGTAGCCAGGCTCGCCGGGTTTGCTGCAATAGCACCCGTATTGATCGTATAATAATTCGCCTCTGTGCCCACAGCCCCGTCTTCCAGCGTGGCTGCCGGATAGGTATCCTGCTGCTGCTCGTCGGTCAGTACCATGCGCGTATTGCCCAAATGGTCTTTGACAAAATAATCGTAGTTGAACACATTCGGATTGCCCAACGTCAACTGCTTGTTCAGCCTCACCCTGCCCTCTTCATGACCGAAAAACTGCAGGTTGTTGTTCTCATACACAAATCCATTCACATAATCTGTTGTGGTGGTTTTGTTTTGAGGACTGTTTTCAATGGTTTGTTTCACCAGTTTATTACCGGCTGCATCGTATATGTATTGAATTTTTCCCTTGCCGGTAACACTGATCGCATAAGGCAGGTTCAGGTGATTATAAGTAATACCGCCCACCATGCTGCTGCCGATGTCTTTATTCAGGTCTTTGACGAGGTTGCCATTGTCGTCGTAGCTGTAATCGGCTGTAGCAGCGGTTTTGCTGCCAATACTATTCAGGTAGTTCTGCGAGGTCCTGAAATCGCCCAACTTCGTTTGCGGGTCGTTCTGCGCATCGATCACATTCAGCAGCTTGTTGCTGTTGGACGTATAGTTATAGCTCAGGTTATCAATCAGCGAACTGCTGTTCAACTTTAACCCCCACTGTTGCATGGCCTGGATATTGCCATTGGCATCATAAGCGCTCGCAGCGTTCTGCCCATCTCCCATCTTCACCGAAAAATCTATCGTGAAATTGCCGTTGCCAGGATCAGTCTTGGCCCAACCATCACCAAAACGCTGGTTGAAATCTCCATACAACAAACGGTTCGCCGCATCATAGCCATAACCATACGCCCGTTCAGCCCCATCGCCCGCGCTCTGCCAGCGCTGGCCGGCAATGTTGCCATTGTACTGGTTCGAGCCAAAGCCCCAGTCGTAGCTTAAATCCATTGCAAACCATTTACTAGTTGTAGTGCTCATTTGCGAAGTAGTGGCCCCTGTACCCGCTCCATAATTCCAGTTCATGCCCTTCAACCAGCCGCGGATATTATAAGCATAGTCCTGGATATTCAGGGCCGAGCCGTCAGTCATGCCTTTCTGTCCCAGTTCTTTGTGCAACAATTGTCCCATCGCATCGTAACTGTTCCTCGTAATCACCCGCTTTGTACTGTCGGTGTCGTTGATGCGCTTGGTTACAGCCAGCAAACGACCGACGTGATCATAGTCCATATTGGTTTTTACCGAAATGATGTCACCTCCCGCCGGGTTGCTGTGCAGCAGGTAGGTGCAGATGGGTTTGCCTGTAAAATCGTACCGGCTGGTGATGATCTCCCTACCGCCCTTGTAATTATCGGCCTGGGTTTGAATGGCACGGCCTTTATCATCAAAGAAATGTACCGTTTCCAGCCAGTTGCCGGCACTAAGGTTTGATGGGTCTGCTATCACCCGTACTTTGGTTACCGTTACCATACCCTTGGTTTGGCTGCTGTTGGCAGTTGGCAATGGTTCACCGTAAGCGTTGGCTCCTATATCCAGCTTGCTGTTGTTGGTATTGGCGTATGTTTTACCTGTAGCGCTGTAATCATCGTAATATGTACTGGTAAGAGCAACCGGGTTGGTACCTGTGGGCAAAGGATTGTCAATTACTGTTATGGTACTACTGAAGCTGGTATTAGCGCCTGCTACAATCTCAGCAGTGAAATTGGCACCGGCTTCTGAAGCAAAACTGCTCGCGAACACAATGCTGTCGGTGGCCTGGTAGCTGGTTCTTCCACTCTGCCGTGCGTCAATGAGTAAACTCAAAGGCTGTGAAGGCGCATAATTGCCATTGGTGGTAACACTGCCGGGTAGAGCATTGCCTGTATTATTGTCTACATAAGTTTGTAAAGCAGCAGGACTGCTATTATAACTCATCATACCCGTTTGCACCGGGCGGTTGAGTGCATCGTAAAAAGTGTACAGCCACTGCTGCGCTGACCGCAGGTTGGCATCCTGCGTAAACACCAGCCGGTCTCTTTTATCATAGATCATATACACCCAACCGGCGCCGGGTACTTTCTTCGCGGTCATTCGTTGCCGGGCATCATATTCATAACGGAAACACAACTCCTGGATCAGGCTGCCGGAACCCAGGGTCAGATCCCAGTTATTGACATCTAACAAAGCCTGCACAGATTTGGGACTGATCACAAAACGCAACAGGCCAAAATCATCGTACACATAATAAGTGCAGAGCCAGCCTGCATGCGCATTGCCGGGTGCAGAAGCGATCTGCACTTTTTTGAGCACTACGTGGTTGTCTTTGTCTTTATACTCTACAACATTATTGCCTCTTTCATCGGTGATAACACTTTTGTACAGTTGGCCTGCATCGTAAGAACCTGCCGTAACAGGAATATTGGTATTGAGGTCATTATTAATATAATTAAGCGGATTGTTGGCAATGGTCCATATTCTTACCGAATCACTCTGGCTATTGATCAGGTATTGCATTTGCACTGCATGTTCGGCAGCACTACCTTCACTGCCTGCCCAGTTGTTGCCCGTGGCAAAGTTTTTCTGCACACGGTTAAGAGGCGATGCCTCAAAAATGGTTTTGCCATAATACACCGATTCGCCCGTGTAAGCCGGTTGCTGCGCTGGATACACAGAACCATAGAAATTGCTTTGCCCACCAAAAGGATCTGCTTTGAAGAGTCCGTCTGCAGCAGCAGCGGCATAGGGCAGGAATTTATAGGCCTCCCTGCCGTATGCATCGTACACAACTGGACTTACCAGGTCTTGCTTAGCCGGGCTGTTTTGCCAGCCCACTGTTTGCAGCGGACGGCCAAGACCATCGATATATTGTGTAACATGCGGTACTTCTGCAACCGACCGGTTAACAGATACAACATTGGAATCAACCGTATACGGCTGTTTTGGCTCCCAGCTACGGATGAAATTGACTGATGCATCACTTGCATAAGCAGCGGGCTTGTAAACCGGCGCAGTAGCAGCTGCTACTTTACTGTCGTTCGTGGGTATGTTGCTCTGCGCCCTGCCTTCTTGCCAGACGGCCAACAAGAAAAACATCACTACATACCCATTCATTCGTTTAATCAAAGCCATAGTTCCATGGTTTTATTGATTCCTTTTCTTATTCGTTGATAGATACCTGTTTTGCGATGATATTTTTCACAACATTTCCATTGGGCAATCCAAATCGCCTAAGTGTGGCATACAAAACACCTGATTCATTGATCACGTACAATTGACCTGCCTCTTCTATGTCCTGGTCAAAATGCCCGTTCTGTAACCGGTGGGTAAGCCATTGCAATAAGGGGTATTGATTAGCGCCCTGCTTTTTCTGCGCCCGGCCGATCTCTGTAACCGGGTAACTTAGTTTAAGTGTATCGAATAACAGGTTCTTCAGTTGTTGTTCCGGCAAGGCTCCATTGAAATCATTTACCGGAACAACAATTACGGCCAGTGAGCTTGCATTTTGCTGGTACAGACTGTCGAGTGACAGTAATTGTTCCCTGTTGGGTTTTCCGGCATCTACGATAGCGACTACTATTTTTTTGTTTTTGAAAGCCGCCAGATTAATCGGTTGCTGGTCAATCTTTTTGCATGGTATCTGATATAGTCCCCTGTCGAAGAGAGTAAAAGAAAGCCCCAGTACTGCAATCGTTATGAATATCTTTTTCATGTTCATTTTTCTTTTTGTTTAATAAGTAACCCTTGCTACAGCACAGCTGGCGCAAAGGGGTACGTTAAAAAAATCTGCATAGGGAACACCAGATGCTGTAAATGTGTAAAAGCCATAGGAATATGGTTGTGCTCCAGTATTTGATGTCATTCTTACATTGTAAATACCGTTGGGAACCTGTCCTGCTAATGTAAGGTTTGCTGTATTCGATACTAATGTGAAACTGTACGTTAAATTCGTCACCGTATTGATTAGGGTTAGATTAATTTCAGCTATTGTCGTATTGTAGTACGTTACATTAATCATAGCTGGGGCTGTACAAGTGCCATTGTTGTTAGCATAAGCCTGCCCATTGGTATTTACATCATTGGTGGCTTTCTGATCGGCATCGGCCTGGCTAACCGTTGAACTATAAGTGCCTGCCGCTACTGTATATGTAACCGTTGAGCCGGTGCCTCCGTTAGGGCAGTTGTTTTTGGTAAAACTTCCCGACTGTACGGCATTATAAAAGGTGCAAATACCGTTGGCATTTGCATAGGCTTGCCCATTGGTATTTACATCATTAATGGCTTTTTGATCGGCATCGGCCTGACTAATGGTTGAATTATAAGTACCCGCTGCTACTGTATATGTAACCGTTGAGCCTGTACCACCAGCCGCGCAATTGTTCCTGGTGAAAACACCCGATTGCACCGTGTTGTAATAAGTAGTAACAGGGTAAGTACAAGTACCATTGGCATTTGTATAAGTTTGTCCATTGGTATTTACATCATTAATGGCTTTTTGGTCGGCATCGGCCTGGCTAATGGTTGAATTGTATGTACCAGCTGCCACCGTATACGTAACAGTTGAGCCGGTACCTCCGGCAGCACAGTTATTCCTGACAAAGTTACCCGATTGTACAATATTATAATAAGTGGTGGAGGCCTGGCTCGCACAAGTGCCATTCGCGTTGGCATAGGCTTGCCCATTAGTATTCAGGTCATTGATCGCTTTCTGATTGGCATCAGCCTGGCTGATAATAGATGTGTAAGTACCTGCAGCCACTGTATATGTTACTGTTGTACCGGTACCTCCTGTAGTGCAATTGTTTCTTTGGAATCCTTTGCTCAATGCTGTGCTCACATATATTACCGGACAACCCGCATAATTTCCCCTGTAACCATAACAAAAATCTTTAATGATGTTGTGGTCTTTATCCCGGATGATATGCAACCTTTCAAAACCATCATATTCATAATAAGTTGTTTTGCCCGCAGGATCCGTTTCGCTTGTCATGCCTATCAATGGCGCATATGTATAGGTATACACAAGCGCATTCTTTGTCCTCGCATCTGTTCGAAGAAGGTTTAACAGGTTCCTGAGGCTGTCATCACTGGCAACAGCAGCATCTATTTGGGAGGTTGACACAACACTGCTCACCGTTGCATAATCGCTTCCTACAACTTTTGCTACGGGATACGTAGAATGATATGACCACAGATAAACTTCTCTAACATCACCGGATTTCTGTTGTTCATTGATGTTTCCAAAACCGTCATATCGATTGAAAAGGATACGGTATTCGGGAATATTATTCCCATTTTGAACGTTTATTTTTTCAGTTTGAACAAAATTATTATCCCATACTTTCTGTTGCCTTGTTACCCGTTTCAATAAATTATTATTCGAATATTCTTCCTGCTGTAGTACATCGTTGATCATGTTCCTGTTGATCATCGTATCCATAGCATAGGAAAAAGAAGGCGTTACAGCAAAAACATTGCTTATATCAGTTTTTTCCAAAGCAGTGCGGGATATGGTTTTAATTAAATTCCCTTTACTATCATAAGACTCTGTTCTAACAGGTAAAACATTATTGGGGTTGTCATAATAATAATTGGTGGTAGCTGTTAACGGATTTTGTCCGTTTTGATCATATATAGTTTCTGTTTTAGAATTGTGCAGTACCTGTTCTGTAGAAACCGGGTAACACGATGATACAATGCCACAACAATAAACACCTCCGGTCATGCTAACACACAAAGAAGATGCGACTATTTGTGCAAAACCGGCAGCATAATTGGTGGCGCTGAACTTATTGGCGAAACTATATGCATTCGTAGTTTTTTTAAGTGGAACTCCGCTCGTATTGTAAGTCGTCTCGTCCAATAAAAGCCCCCTTCTCCAATCCCTGGAATCTGTTGGCGGATATGGAAATACTTTGGCATTATCAGCAGCAGCGTCTGGCTCATTGCTAAAATGATAAATGGTTTTCCCATTTTCATCTGACTGATTGGTTACTACCATTACCTGCCCGTAGCCCACTGTTCCTCCCTGGATAGACCCTAGCGAAAATTTTGTAGAGAGATTTCTGGTTACTTTGGTATAGTTGACCGTATTGGCTTCGGTAACGCGTTGGGTAGTGATATAGTCGTTCAACGTATCAATTGGGTTGATCACGAATGCTGCATCATACAGGTAGTTTTTAGTCTTTGAAATATTGGCCACATTATCCAAATCAGTGATGGATTTAATTCTTAGTCCTCCATACAATGTTTTCACATTTTGAATACCATGCGAGGTGAGGTAAGAGAATAAAACACTGATATCTACATAGTCGTTTGCCGTTGTAAACTCGTCAACAGTGGTATTAGAACCGATAACCAACTGGTAGTTCCCAGTTTTCAGTATATTAATCCAGGGTGTTCCGTTCCCTGAATATTCAAAGGCTGTTGCATTTGCGTCTAAGTTGACTAATCTTACATAGATTTTTGCACCGGGAAAATTGTTGGTGATGGAGCTACTGATCCTGCCGTTAATTGAGAAATTGGCATACTGTTGTTGTGTAACCTTGAAATTATAAGTGATGCTATTGGTGAATACCGGTTGATTGGCTGTAGTATATAGATGGAAACTGACACTAGTATCTGCCAAAACTTCCCTGTTAACATACCCCGCATTGCCTTCGTACACAAATTGACTTTGGCCACCTGTAGGGTAAATAATTTTAGTAAGCATTTCTGCCTGCATCGTTTTTTCATCGGGAGATTTTATACCACCTAAATCATGATAATTATTGGGTGTAAAACCATCTTGTGATACATAATTGGCGCCGGGCGTTATTGGTGAAAAAGAGAATACCCTCGGCAGAAGACTCGTATTATTGACAGCGCCATTGTAAAAACCCCAATGATCCTGTGCAAAAGAACGCCTCGATGGTAATGGCGTCTGATTGTATTCAAAAGTCCAGAACTGGGGCTGTAATGTATTGTAAGCAGGATCTCCATTATGACTGATACCGGAAAGCTTCAGGCGGTGATGAATATAGCTGGTATCATTCAGCAGATCATTGGTGTATTCATTACCTGGTACGCTTGATGAATAAACATAATTAAACGTATAATCATCGATGTATTTACCGGCAAGTTTGGAATATATTTTCAACTCTGATAAAATGGCACCTCCTTTCAGGTCCTGCCTGCCGGAAATATTGGCAATGAATTCAACACGGGTATTATCCGATTCTATGCTTGATAAATAAGACTGGATCACCGATTGCCGCTCGGCATGGCTACTGGTACCGGTTGAATGAATAGCAACATTTTGACTTGTATTGTACTTGATAAAATCCGATTGTGTAATATGTGTGTCCTGATCTATCTGATTAAGATTGCTATAGTTGAAATTAACGACTTCTCCATAAGCTGTTGTTATTGATTTCAATTGCCAGGCAGAGGTATAAGAGTCGCCACCTCCATCTGTTCCAAACCTGGCATTAGCGGTTGTTTCAATGTAATTATTTCTTCCTCCAAAAATCAAGACCGTACCGTCTTCCAAAATAACCTTCCAATAATCCTGTGCATTGAAGAATGGGCTGGTTATTTTGATGTTACTGTAAGGCCTCGTATAAACCGTTCCATCGGCGCTGATGATCAGGCTATAAGACTTTCCCATTGCACTGAATGAGTAAATATCCATTTGGCTGTCTGCCTTCCCATTGGCAACCAGGCAAACCTGGTTGGCAGCTTTCGTTTGGTCAACGCCTGGAGAACAAAAATTATTGGGATTGGTATAATTTGAAGAGGAGCTGAAATAACTTAGCTCGTCGGGTAAGCCCCTGATGCTCCTGGTAATTACCCCTCCTGCGTTTAATGACCAGCCCAGTCCAACCCATGAAGCAATTTCTCCTACCCTTATTCCTGAAGCATGGTACGATAAAGATACCGGAACGCTTACCCCTCTTCCTTTCAACTCATATAGTGGGATATTAATACCGGGCACGCCGGTGTAAAGGCTTACCGGCCATTCTCCGTATTTAGCAATGGAAGAAGCATTGGGAGATGGCGGCACAACAGTTCTCAGTTTTTCCAGATTAGGGTCCAACTGTGCCTTTGCCACTACCAAACCCGTCAACAACAACAATAGTATCGTAATTTTTTTCATTCTGAAACACATTTCTTTTCTTGAAATAGTTATCTCTTTATTGTTAAAAAACATATCCGACCCTGAACTTCAACGGTTGTGTTCTTGGTATCTGATTGTAACTCAAAAAATCCCACAGCAACTGCAGGTTGCCTTTCTTTTTACCCAGCTTGTATTTTTTGCTCAATCCAATCAACCCGCTTTTTTGCCAGGCATCAAGCCCGCGCAATTGCTCCAGTTTTTTAAATTCTTGTTGGTAATTATACTCGTATCCTCCGCTGATCCATACACTGCCCTTCAGCTTAACATCAACATAACTGCGCAATCCTACCCCCTGGCTGCTCAGGTTGATGTTGCCAATATCTTTTCCCCAACCCAGCTTATATGAAGCACCTATGCCAATTATACTCTTATCGTTCAATTTATACCCGGCTGTAAGCGCCATATCGGTAGTGGTAGGCAGCAAAACATTGTTTTTTTGCGTTTGCAAACTGAGTCCGTATTCGATCCGTTTCCAGAAAGTCTTTGTTTTCTG
This sequence comes from Sediminibacterium sp., assembly GCA_041798205.1. Lineage (GTDB taxonomy): Bacteria > Bacteroidota > Bacteroidia > Chitinophagales > Chitinophagaceae > Sediminibacterium. Next base: position 73,661 of record JBHCAK010000017.1, on the reverse strand, counting down.
ATGGTTTGGTTTGAAATCCGGCATCGCCATATCGCTGCTGTTACCACCCAAGTTGTTGATCCTGTCTTTGAGCTGATTTAATTCGTTTTGCGCCTGTTGTACCTGTTGCTGCAAGTATTGTTGCGGACTGCTTCCCGCCCCAGCAAGTTGTTGGCTGAGTTGCTGCTGCACCTCTGCACGGGTTTGCAATCCCTGTAAAGCCTGCTCGCTGCCGTAGCCTGCAGGCATAGCAAAGAGTTGTGCAAGTTGACTGTTCTTTGACATAAAATCTTTGAAAGCTGGCAACTCTCTCACCAGGCCCATCGCCCGCTGCTCCAGTTTTTGAGGATCGTTGATCATTGCCTTGTACTCGTTCACTTGTTCCTGGTAATAATATGCTTGCTTACGAAACCGTTGTAATGCCTTGCCCAGTCCATATTTGTCGAGCGTTGTTTGGAGCACCTGCTGCCTTTCTTTGATAAACTGCCTGATATCTGCTGCCGATTGCAAGCGAGCCTGTAGTTGAGTGAGCTGCGCCATTGACTGTCCTAACCCATGCAATGGAATGCCTGCCTTATCTAAAAAGTGAAACGCAGTTTGCAGGCTATCCAGCCTCGGCAAGTAATTGCCCAAAGAGGGTTTGAGGTTTGCTGCCGGCTGCTGCATCTGTTGCAATAGCCGCGCATAATGTTCATGAGCATTGAGAAATAATTGTTTTGCAGCTATGCTGTCTTTGCGTTGCAGTTGTTTTTGCAAACGCATTTCTTTCTTTTGCAGTTGTTCTAAAGTACCGGCAGTATAGGAATTTAGTTTCTTCGTGATCGCTTCATACCGTTTGGTGATCAAACGAATATCTTTCTGCCCCAGTTGTTCCGGTATTGCCGGTAGTTTAGTCGCTGTGCTGTCGGATGGTGAGTTCGCCCACCCAGGTGTACAGTAACTACAAGCTGTAAATGATAAAAAGAGTAATAATGACCGCATAGGCAACAATTAGGTGAACGCCTTATTTTTTTCCATACTTTTCAATCTGTTGCCTCATGATCTCATTCTCTTTGCTAAGCGCTTCCATCTTTTTATTGATATTGATGAGGTATAAAGTCAGCTCTTCTATCTTTTTGAGTAGCACAGTCTGTGTTTCTCCTACATCAACCCCTTCTTGCTTCACTTTATCTGCTGTAGGCACTTCGGGTAAATGTTTGTAAGTATGGATAAATTGCTCCACTTCTTGTAACGGCCTGAGACTATACGCAGGATCAAATACATAATCGGCCCAGGGACTTGTTGCCACCACTTTCAATTTTCTTGCGCCAATTGTGCCCTCCACTGCCAACTGGTAATCACCAGGCGCAGCAGTTCCAATGCCAATATTCCCGTTGGGTTGAAGCGTGAATGCATTGGCATTGGCAGCAGTAGACAACGCGAGATAAGGACTGCTGCCAGCGATCTTCCACTGGTATACACCACTATTAGCACTACCAAGGCTGAACCCGTTACTGAACTGGGCTGTAGTACCTGTGAGGGGGCCTGTGAGTGTGATATCTGAAAAAGACGGATGCGGGTTGAACAGCAGGCTGGCATCTTTTCTTTTCACGGTTCCATCAGCGCCAATGGTCAGGAGGCTATCAGTGGTCTGTCCGGCCGGCAATGCCTGCAGTGTTAATCCGTTTTTCAGCACTACAGAGCCATTCACATTCAAGCCAGCACCTAAATTCGTGAGTGCATTGACAGTCACAGGGCCTAAAGCAACAACAGTACCATTGAGATTCGTGGCACCGTTGACATTCAGCCCGGAACCCAAACTCATTGCTGCATTGATGTTGATGGGGCCATTCACATTGATAGAGTCACTGAAATTCGTTGTACCCTTTACATTTAGACCAGCACCCAGGCTCGTAAGCGCATTGGCAGTTAGAGGGCCCTGAGTTACAACAGAACCATTGAGGTTGGTTGCCCCAGTTACCTTCAGCCCCGAACCTAAACTCATCAGCGCATTGATATTAATGGGGCCGTTGACGTTGACGGAATCGCTCAAATTTGTTGTGCCTTTTACATTCAGACCGGCACCCAGGCTCATAAGCGCGTTAGCAGTTATGGGGCCTTTAGTAACAACAGTACCATTGAGGTTGGTTGCACCATTCACATTCAACCCCGAACCTAAACTCATCAGCGCATTGATATTAATGGGGCCATTGACATTGACGGAATCGTTCAAATTCGTAGTACCCTTTACATTCAGTCCCGCACCCAGGCTGGTAAGCGCATTAACAGTCACAGGGCCTTTAGCAATCAGGGGGCCATTCAGGCTAGTTGCGCCATTCACATTCAGTCCCGCGCCTAAATTCGCAAGTGCATTGGCTGTCATGAGTCCGTTGATGTTCAGAGAATCTCTGATGTACACAGCCCCATTCACAGACAGTTTGGAGCCATTGTCCTGCACCAGGCTGTTGACCAGCGTTTGATTGGCCGAAAATTTAGCCAGGTAATTGGCGTTGCCCTGCAATTGAGCCGTAGTAAGTACCCGGTATCCCTTCAACGAAAGCGAATCGTAAAAAATACCCGCTTTGGCCAGCAGGGTATCTTTGTAGAACCGATGGCGACCGTGCTCACCTGTTTCGTGTGAACCTGTCTCCGGTTCTTTCTCACGCTGACGGCCCGCACTACCGGCGGTCTTTGTTTTTGGTTGAGGCGCCTGCGCCAGCAACACCCCGTTCAAGATCCATACAGTAAATAAGCTGAGTAATATTTGTTTCATCTGCTAAAGATTGTTTTCATGTTATTGACCGGGCATATGTATATCATGCAAATGATAAGCATTCGCCCTGTTATAGGAACATTTCAGGTTAATTAATAATAATGAATTTGTTATCGCCTATTATGTACTGTGCTATTGGGGGGATACTTTACACAGAATAGGTGACTTAAAACGACGATGTAAGAAACACCGAATCCAACAATTTTTATATCGACGTTTTCTAATTTTCAATGTAGTGAATCGACTACATCGATGCGCATTTTACCGAACAGTAAAATGTACAATAGCAACAAAAAAAATCCCGCTCCAAGGAGCGGGATTTCAAAACCTTTCAAGGTTGCAATACATTTATTTTTTCTTCTCGTAACGCTTTTTGAATTTGTCGATACGACCTGCAGTATCTACCAGTACATTCCTGCCGGTATAGAAAGGATGTGAAGTGTTGGAGATTTCCAGTTTCACCAAAGGATATTCTTTGCCATCTTCCCACTGGATGGTTTCTTTGGTAGAAGCAGTAGAACGGCTCAGGAATGCATAACCGTTGCTCATGTCCTTGAAGACAACAAAACGATAACTTTCGGGATGGATACCTTGTTTCATAACTTTTATTTTAAGGTGGTACGGATTTGGCCGTACGATTATTTAAGAGCTGGCAAAGGTAAGCACAATTAGGTAATTAGCCAATTTGAAAATTTGCCAATGATTGGGTCCGTCAGGCTTTCATGTTCACGAACTGGAGAGGAATGCCGAAGTTGCCGGCCTTGCATTTGGCTATAACTTCCTGAAGATCATCGATTTTCTTGGCCGTAACCCGGATAATATCATCCATAATGGCTGCCTGCACTTTCAGACCGCTGTCCTTGATCATCTTAACGATCTTCTTGGCATCGTCCTGCTTCAGTCCGTTCCGCACAGGTACCTCCTTCTTCACCACTTTCCCGCTGGGATAAGCGTCTTTTTCAAAGTCAAATGCGCTGGCATCGATGCCCTGTTTCATAGCACGACTGATGAGCACATCGATCAGTTGTTTCATTTTCATGTCGCTTTCCACTTCCAGGTTAACAATGAAATCTTTTTTGTTCAGCTCCACTACCACCGGTGAATCGCGAAAATCGAACCGGCCGCTGATTTCTTTTTTCACTGTATTGATGGCATTGTCAAGCGTTTGAAGGTCTACCTTGCTGGCAATATCAAATGACGGCATAAACAAAATTTTAACAAATATAGCCATAAAAAAGGCCCCGATGGAAATCGGGGCCGCCGTCTATATAATGCACATGAGAAAAAACAAATTTGACACCGCGAAAATGAATTGAATCATCTACATAAAATTGATAAAAGAGGATGAACGGATATTAGCATATTCGAATGGAGCATTTCAATTTATAACTAGCCATTACTTCCTGATTGCACCCTGCTTTGTTCATCCGTTGCACTTCCTCTCCTGCGTTGTTGTTGTACTGGTTTGCCTTTGCCAAAACGGTAAGAGAAATTCATACTGAATGCACGACTATCCCGTACATGGTGTATGGTTACGTCTACATTCTGATACCTGCTGTAACCATTGAATTGTTGTGTATAGAATACATCACTCAGACCCAGTTTAACCGTTCCTTTGTTCTTTAACACCTGTTTGCTCACACCAATATTCATCGCTCCCATCGGTTGTATAACCAGTACCCCTTCCAGGCTATTGGCCCGGTAAAATCCGCTGACCTCCACTCCCCATCCTTTTTGGAAACTGAACTGGTTGTTCATGTTCGCCATGAAATTTGTTCCGCCTATCGAAATTGTTCCTCCGTTCACAACACCATCGAACTGGTTGTAAAAACCAAGCAGGTACACATTGGTGCGCCACCATTTGGTAAGCGGCACACCCAGACTCATCGATGCCCCAAGATTCCAGCGCCTGGCAATATTGCTCTTCTTTACATAAGTGGTAGTGGTGCTGTCGATCTGTTCCAGCACATCCTGGATAATATCGGTCGTATAACTATAATGCACCGAAGTAGTGAGAACACCTTTATAAATATGGTTGAGTTCAATATTATGACTGAACTGTGGATTCAGGTAAGGATTACCCACCTGGTAAGTATACTTATCCAGAAAATAAAAGAAAGGGTTCAGGTCCTGGTAATTAGGTCTGTTGATCCTGCGGCCATAATTAAGGGAGAACTGGTTTTTCTCATTCAGCGTATAGCCAATATAAAAGGTTGGAAACACCTGTGTATAGTCGCGCTTGAAAGTCTGGCCAGTGGTCAGCTGATCGCCTTTCATGATGGTGTTTTCTGCACGAAGACCTAATTGTCCGCTCCATTTTTTGCCAAACTGTTTACCGAAATTTACATAGGCCGCGTTGATATTTTCCTTGTACAGGAAATGATTGCTGCGGTTCGGATCTGTAATATATTGCCCGTTCCGCATATTGGCATACTGCGCGTTATTGTCTGTGGTTACATAACTGCTTTTCAAACCCGCTTCAAACCTGATTCCTCCTTTCAGCGTTTTTGAAAAATCGGTTTTCGCACTGTAAATATCAATGGTTGATGGTACCCTGCCCCTGATTATTTCATCGGGGTTCTTCCTGTTGCCGGTATTATCAAAGAACAAACTGTTCAGTAACTGGGAATTGGCAGATGTATAATTGATATAGTCTACATCAACCGTCAATTCAGTACCGGTAGTATCAAATACATGCCGGAAATTGGCATTGACGCCAATATTTTTAAAATCGTTTTTCGCTTCATTCTCCGATTGAGTGCGTGTAGTCAGCGTACCGGTATTGTCTTTGATCAGTGTATTGTTGTGGATCAGTTCAATTCCATTGTTGCCAAAACCGGTCAGTACCACACCTAGACTGGTATTTTTTGAAGCAAAATAATCGAAACCTGTTTTGAAATTGTAGTTGCGGAATTCCCTGTCAGCCAGTGCAACCTGGTCAAAAATGGACAAGAGGTTGTTGGATGATTTGTCCCTGAAATTACGCCGAAGCGTAAGGTCGCCAAACCCGTGTGAATAATAATGCCCTGCATTACCAAAGAAATTGAACTTACCGGTACGGTAATTCAGGTTGATGCTGTTATTGGCTTTGGGAAAAACACTCTGGCTGTAACCTGTATTGAAACTTCCATTAAAACCCTGGATCCTGCTTTTTTTGGTTTTGATATTGATCACACCGGCGTTACCGGAAGCGTCGAATTTAGCAGGCGGGTTGGTCATGATCTCTATCTGTTCGAGGTTACTGCTCGACATGTTCCTGAGCATATTGGCCAGGTCCTGTCCGCTTAAATAAGTCGGCCTCCCGTCCATTAAGATCATCACCCCTTGTTTCCCTTTCAGGCTGATATTGCCATCCTTATCCACCGAAATACCCGGCGATTTTTCCAGCACATCCATCGCAGTTGTTCCGGCATTCGACGGCGATGCATCTACATTGATGATGGTTTTATCCAGTTTTTGCTCAATCAGTGGCCTTTTGGAAGTGACCGACACCGTTGCCAGGTCTCTGGCAACAGGCTTAAGACCGGTAATTTTCAGGTGCTGGGTTTTATTGGCGCTGTTCAGTTCAAAAGCTCCGCTGTAATATTTTGCAAATCCTGCCGCCTGAACCACAACCAGGTATTTGCCGGAGCCCAGTTTTTCCATAGTAAAATCTCCGTTCCTGTCGGTAACCGCTCTTTTCACCACGGCCGAGTCTTTGGCCCTGAGTAATCCCACAGAAGCGGCTTCCACTGATTTTTGTGATGCCTGCAGGTTGCCTTTTACGGTTCCGTCCAGTTCCACCTGTGCACTAACACCAAGAGCGGTCATGCTCAAGGCGGTTAACATAGCTAAAATTTTGTTCATACAATTAGTTTTTATTTAAAGTGATTTAGTTCCAGTTGTTACTAATTACAGAACAAAACTATGTACTATGCAAAACATAGTACATAGTTTTAGCATGAACGGTCCCTGCAAGGGATGAATGGAAATTTCAGGGAGAAGGGCTACTTAGCGGTATTAATGGCCCATTTTTTAGCCTTTACAAATACAAGGATGCCGGAAATAATGAGCAGGCCGGCAATCAGCTCTGCCTGGGTGGGTTTGAACGGAAGCGCTTCATAGCGGGTATTGACGCGGATCATTTCAATGAAAAATCGCTCAAGTCCATTGAGGAACAGGTACAGGCCAAACAACTGGCCGGCCACTTTGAGCCTTTTGCGGAAATACCACAATACCAGGAAAAGGATAAAACAGACAATAATTTCGTAAAGGGGGGTAGGATAAACAGGCGGCACCAGCTGGTTGCAATAGGGACCACTGCAGCCCGGAATGGGTACGCCTTCGCCCACCACATTATGCGGGTAGTGATAAGCCCATAACCAGTTGGGCAGCCAGCTGAATGGTTTGGAGTGAACATTGACAATGCCCCAATCTCCATCACCACTCATATGGCAACCGATCCTGCCTGCTGCATAAGCAAACATCATCACCGGCGCCATGCTATCGCAAAGATGCACCACACTGATCTTGTTTTTCCGGGCATAATAAATAATGGCAATGCCCGCGCAGATCAATCCGCCGTAAAAAGTCAGTCCGCTGAAAGATACCAGTGCCGCTATCGGATCCTTGACAAAATCATTCCAGTTCTCCAGGTTATGAAAAATTTTGGCGCCGAGGAATCCAAATACCGCAGCATAGATCACCAGATCGCCTACCCTGTCGTGCGGCCAGATCCTGATCGTTCTGTTTTCAGGTTTCGCCAGCTTGTGCCGGTTCTTCTCCCACCACTTTAAAGCTGCAAAAGCCAGTCCCACCAGCAATCCCAGCGGCAGGTTCCCCTGTGTGGAAAGGATGAAGGACTGCGGATCGTTCAACGCATTGCTGGTTACGAAAGCGCCAATGATCTTGAACCCGAATACAAAACCCAGTAAAAAATTGATGAGCAATTCCTGCCAGCTCGCAGGTGCGCCAATAGTAATGTTTTCCTCTGTATAAGTAAACTGCCCGAGGTTTTCCTTGCGACGCAATTCCATGGTCAGTATCCAGGCAGCGCCAATAAAAGAAAGGGCGACAAAAAATCCAAACGTATTCACCAGTTTGAGTCCTGGTACTTCTATGCCGAAAATATCTTTAAAAGCGTAGTAGAGATTTGGGTACATGTTGGCAAGATAATAGTTATCAGTATAAATTATAACTATCGCATGCTAAACTTCTGTATAAAAAAGTAAGGCTCCGCTTCTGCGGAGCCCATACTTACTAACCCATCTCTAAACAAAACTAAGGTAAAATCAGTTACAATACTCATCAAAAACAGCAATCAGGTGCTGGGCAATCATTTGCGCCGGACGTCCCTCAATCTGGTGACGTTCTACCATGCTCACTAACTGCCCGTCTTTGAACAGGGCAATAGCAGGTGAAGAAGGCGGATAAGGCAGTAAATGCTGGCGAACCTGGTTCACCGCTTCTACATCGAAGCCCGCAAAGCTGGTGGTAAGCCTGTCCGGACGCTTTCCGGCATTCTGAATGGCCATCAGCACCCCGGGCCTGCAGGCCCCCGCCGCACAACCACAAACCGAATTGATCACTACCAGGGTGGTGCCCTGTTGCTTCAGGGTATCGTCCACTTCCCGGGCCGATACCAGTTCATCAAAACCATGATCGGTCAGTTCGGCCTTCATGGGTAACACTATTTCTGCTGGATACATAATTACACTGTATTAGAATGCAAAAATACGATAAAGTTGGAACACCAAAAAACAAGCAAAAAGGACATAATGGCGCTTAAGTTTCTAAATTAGTGCCATTTTGTCCTGTAACAACTCCCTGTTTTACCCTTCTTGTCGCATTTCATCCACCAATAACCGGATGGTATGCGGTTTGAACAGGTAAAAGAAACATTCAAAAACCAAAAAATTGAATACCATGACACTTGTAAAACATCGCCCCGCTCATTTCAACAACTTATTCGATGAGTTTTTTGGCAATTATCCCATCAACTGGGGCAGGGATTTCCAGGCTTCTTTCGGCACTCCCAAAGTAAATATCCATGAAACAGCCGATGCTTATCATGTAGAAATGAATGCTCCCGGTCGCAACAAAGAAGATTTTAAAATTGATGTGGAAGATGGTCTGCTCACCATCAGTTTCGAAAAGAAAACCGAAACCGAGAACAAAGAGTACAAAACCATCCGCAAAGAATTTACTTACAACAGTTTTAAACGCAGCTTCAGCATCGATGAAAAGATCAATGCCGATGGCATCCAGGCCAAATATGAAAATGGCGTGTTGAAACTCCTGCTTCCTAAAAAAGAAGAAGTAAAAACAAGCCCCAAACAAATCTCTATCCAATAAGAGAATTGGATTTTATACAACACAAACAATTTTATTTCATAAGCAGTTGGTTTTGGTTAACACACCCCTTGTTTCCACAGGGGGTTTCTTTTTCCTGCTATAACGTAATATTTTTACCTGTTTCGCTACTAATCTGGAACAGGTAGCCAGGATATAACCACCAGAAACGACTGATCAAACCAGCCAAATGGCCATTGAGAAAGATTTTATTGCACTGCTCAAGCAACACCAGAACATCATTCACAAGGTGTGTAACCTTTATATGGATTTGCAGGCTGACCGTGAGGACCTGTTCCAGGAAATCACCCTGCAGGCATGGAAAGCTTATGCCGGTTTCCGAGGCGATGCAAAATTCTCTACCTGGTTATACAGGGTAGCTTTGAATACGGCCATCACTTTTTTCCGGAAAGGGAAAAAGCAACCCAGTCTGTTTTCAGCCGAATTCATACCTGAGCAGGGAACATCTGACTGTCCGGACCCGTTTGAAGAACAGGTAAAAGCCATGTATGACGCCATAAGCGAATTATCAAAGATTGATAAGGCGCTGGTGATGCTATACCTGGAAGATTACAGCTATATGGATATAGGAGAAATGATGGGTATGACTCCCAATAATGTTGCGGTAAAAATGAACCGTATCAAGACCAGACTGAAAGAGCAAACCCAAAAATACCTGGTAACCCCCAAAAATAGTGTACATGGAGTTAGATGAAATGAAATACCAGCTGAACCATAAACTTGTCACTGATTATGACAACAAATCAGGAGCTGATATTGCACGGTTGTTGAAGAAAAAAACGCATTCCATCATTACCAAACTACAACACAGCATCTGGATTGAAATTGCCTGTTGTGTTTTAGTACTGTTGCCCATGGGATATGTTGGCATCAACAGCCAACACTGGTCTTTACGTCTCTATTTCGGTTCATTTGCCTTACTTACCCTGGTATTTATGGTATTCCTGGCATTCCTGCTCAGAAAAATCAGCCGGCTCAGCCAATCTGCTACTCCCGTAAAAAGCAACCTGCAAACCATTGTAAATGTTTTTGAAGAGTTCATCAAACGGTATTTCCAGTTCTGCATGGCGCTGATCCCTGTCTGTTTCACTTTTTCCCTGCTGCTCTCTTCCAAAGATCCCATCAGGGTGCCGCAGATAGACAGGATTGCTGCACACTTGTTTTCGGCCAGCTGGCAGGTGTACTTTTTCCTGGTCGTTTATATGCTTGCCCTGGCCTCGGCCGTGTATTATTTCACACGGTGGTACCTGCGCAAATTATACGGCAAATACATTGATCAGCTGAAAGATTGTATTGAAGAATTAAGCGGATATTAACGCAGTGAGCGGATCACCACTTCCGGTAGAAAAGGCGAAGCATCGCCCCCGTTCCTGAGTATATCCCTTACAATGGTGGAAGCTACCGATGTGTATTTGGGTTCACCGGTGAGGAAGATCGTTTCAATACTTTTATCCAACGCACGGTTGGCATCGGCAATGGTTTTTTCGTATTCAAAATCACTCACATAACGGATACCCCTCAATATAAAACCCGCCCCTATTTCCCTGCAATAATTGATGGTGAGCCCTTCATAGATCACACTTTCCACTTTGGGCTCTTCCCTGTAAATTTCCCTGAACCATTCCATCCGCTGTTCGGGACTGAACATGGGTTTTTTGGCTGCATTGATGCCAATGCCGACGTATATTTTATCGAACAGGGGTAATGCCCGGTTGATGATATCAATATGACCCAATGTTACAGGATCAAAAGTTCCGGGGAACAGGCAAATTCTTTTCATAAGCAAGGTTTAATTTTCCCTTCCGGCCAAAAGATACAATACTGCCATACGCACCGCTACTCCGTTCTCTACCTGGTTCAGCACAATCGAATAAGGCCCGTCGGCCACATCACTGTCAAGCTCCACGCCCCTGTTGATGGGGCCCGGGTGCATGATCACGATCTCTTTTTTCAGTTCATCCAGCAATTTACGTTTGATGCCGTAGGCCAGGTTGTATTCTCTCAGTGATGAAAACAATGGCTGGTTCTGTCTTTCCAGCTGTATACGCAGCACATTGGCCACATCGCACCATTCCAATACTTTTTTAACGTTGTATTCCGTTCTTACACCAAGGGCTTCGGTAATGTATTTCGGGATAAGTGTGGGCGGACCGGCCACTACAATTTCAGCGCCCATTTTTTTCAGCAGGTACATATTGCTCAGGGCCACACGGCTGTGCATGATATCGCCTATGATGGCCACTTTCAGTCCCTCCAGCCTCCCCAGTTTCTCCTGCATGGAAAAAGCATCCAGCAAAGCCTGTGTAGGGTGTTCATTGATACCGTCACCTGCATTTACGATAGCGGCGGGTATATGCTTGGCCAGGAAATGCGGCGCCCCTGAAGCGCTGTGGCGCATCACCACCATATCTACTTTCATGCTCAGGATATTGTTCACCGTATCGAGCAGGGTTTCTCCTTTGGCAGCCGATGAACTGCTTGCCGCAAAGTTGAGCACATCGGCCGATAACCGGCGCTCGGCCAGCTCGAAAGACATCCTTGTCCTGGTAGAATTTTCGTAAAACAGGTTTACAATGGTGATATCACGGAGAGAAGGTACTTTCTTGACCGGTCTTTGTAAAACTTCTTTGAATTGTGCTGCAGTAGAGAGAATAAGCTGAATATCGTCCCTATTCAGGTCCTTAATACCAAGTAGGTGTTTGGTAGATAGTTTCATTAAAGGGCAAAGATAAAATGTTTTGGGGATTTCTGATTTCTGATTTGATCATTTCTGATTTGACCGGCCCATTTATTTGATTTTTAAATCAGAAATTCTACAACAAAATCACTTCCTCCCTCTCATCCCTTTCCTTCCAACATACTTTCACCTTCTCCGATACAATGGTATCAATGGTTTTACCAGTATAATCGGGCTGTATGGGTAGTTCCCGGTTAAAGCGGCGGTCGATCAGCACACAGAGCGATACTTTGGAAGGGCGGCCAAAATCGAGCAATGCATCCAATGCGGCACGGATGGTACGGCCGGTGTACAACACATCATCGATCAGGATCACATGCTTGTTTTCAATGCTGAAAGGTATATCGGTAGTATTGGCAATATGCAGACTTTTACGCACATCATCGCGGTAAAAAGTGATGTCAAGCTTTCCATAGCGGATAGCGCTTTCATCCAGTATCTTCTTCAATTCCATTACGATGCGGTCGCTCAGGAAAACGCCCCTCGGCTGCAGGCCGATGATAACAGTATTCGAAAGCTGCAGGTTGTTTTCCAGTATCTGGTGAGCCAGTCTTTTTACAGTCAGTGCCAGCTGTTGCTCGGATAAGATCGTCTTCAAACCTGAATTTTAGAATAAAAATAAATGCTTTCTCCGAGAACATGCGAATTATTCGGTCCGCAGTGCTTTAATTTGCCCAGATGTTCAGGCTTCAATCCATACAGCTATTCCAGTTCCGAAATTACCGGCAGGCAGAGTTCCATTTTACCGAAAGGATCGTTGGTATCTCCGGATTCAATGGAACAGGTAAAACCAACCTGCTCGATGCCATTTATTACCTTGGTTTTTCACGCAGTTATTTTTCCCGTCCCGATACACAGAATGTGCACCACGGCACCATCGGCATGCGGATCGACGGGTTATTCCAATTGAATGACCAGGAGCACCGGTTGGCCTGCATCCTGCGAGAGAACAACCGCAAAGAGATCACAAGGGATGGAGAGACTTATAAAAAATCATCCGATCATATCGGCCGCTTCCCCTGCGTAATAATTGCCCCCGATGATGTGGCGCTGATCGCGGACGGAAGCGAAGAAAGAAGAAAATTCATCGATACCATTCTTTCGCAGCTCAGTCAGGACTATATGCAGCAGCTGATCGATTACAATAAAATACTACAGCAAAGGAACAGCATGCTCAGGCAAATGGCGGAATCAATACATACCGATGTATCCCTCATGCAGGTGCTGAACGAACAACTCGCTTCCCGGGCAGGTTTTATTTTTGAAGAAAGAAAAAAATTCCTGACTTCCTTCCTGCCGGTTGTAATAACTATTTATAACCGCATTGCAGGAAAGGCCGAAGGACTGAAAATCCTCTATGAGAGCCAGTTGCTCCATGCCGATATGGAAAGCCTGCTCAAAGTATCCCAACAAAAAGACCTTGCTTTACAAAGAACAACCGCCGGTATTCACCGCGACGACCTGGTTTTTCTGATAGACAGAACCGCTTTCAAATCTGAAGCGTCACAAGGGCAGCGCAAAAGTCTGCTCTTCGCCCTCAAACTGGCCGAATGGCAGGTACTGAAAGAAAACAAAGGCTTCTCCCCCATCCTCTTGCTCGATGATGTATTTGAAAAACTCGACGAACAACGCATGTTGCAATTATTGCATTGGGTTTGCGCTGAAAACGACGGACAAATATTTATTACAGACACGCATAGGGAGAGACTGGCCGCACACCTGGATGAAACGGGGGAGAAATACCAACTTATTCAGCTTAATGAAAAAATTGCTGATTGCTGATTTGGCCCCCTATCTTTGTTCCATGAGTGAATTCCATATCGGCGACGCATTGAAAGGATTCCTGAAAAAGAGTCCGCTTCGCAACGGCATACGTGCCGTGCAGATAGAAGAGATATGGGAAAACATGATGGGAAAAACCATTGCAAAATATACCAATAAGATCCAGATCATCAACCAGAAATTATTCATTCATACTTCTGTTGGTCCGCTGAAAAACGAATTGATCTACCAGAAAGAACAGATCATTCAGCGGGTCAATGAAGCTTTTGGGGAAAAAGTGATCACTGAAGTGATAATACAGTGACATTTCTGATTTAAAGTATAAATGTAAAAATCTGCAAATCAAATCAGCAATTATTGTCTTACCCTTGGGTCTACAATGCCATATAAAACATCTGCCATCAGGTTCACCAGTATAAAGAAGCTGGCAGTTACCAACACACTTCCCATGACTACGGGAAAATCGAGTTTCTCCAGTGCATCTACGGTTACTTTACCGATCCCCTTCCATCCGAAAATATATTCCACAAAAAAAGCGCCTGCCAGTAATTCGGCGAACCAGCCGGTAACTGCAGTAATCACCGGGTTAAGTGCATTACGAAGCGCATGTTTGAAAATGACCCGGGTCCTGGTCAGTCCTTTTGCGTAAGCGGTTCTTATGAAATCCTGGTCCAGCACATCCAGCATGGCGCTGCGGGTTAATTGGGCGATGATGGCGAGCGGACGTATCCCCAGGGTCAGTGCAGGCAATACCAGGTTTTCCAACTGCAGTGACCTGCCGGTAAACGGGTCAATGTCGAACAGGCTGCCTGTCATATGTAAGCCGGTATACCTGGTTAATACAAAACCAAATACATAAGCCAGTACAATTCCCATGAAAAACGAAGGAGCGGAAATACCCAGTACACTGGCAAATACAGAACCGGTATCCATCCAGGTATTTTGTTTCACCGCAGCCAGTATACCCAATAAAATACCCAATACCGTAGCAATGAGCATGGCAGCCAAAGCCAGCAGCAGGGTACCGGGCAGGGCTTCCATCAGTACTTCGCCAACATTCTTCCTCGTCTGGTAAGAGCGGCGCAAATAAGGCAGTTTGAGGCACAGTTTTGTTCCTCCACCAATAAAAAATCCCTTAAGGTTTTTGGATTCAATTTCTTTTGCGCTGTGTATGGCAACCGGAGACACATCATTGAGGTAGAGAACAAACTGTTTCCATCTGGGTTGGTCCAGCGCCAGTTCTTTGCGGATATTGTTAATGGTTGTTTGATCGCCTGTTTGTCCGAGTACCAGCCTGGCAGGATCGCCAAAACCCTGGAATAAAAAAAACACCATTACAATTACCCCTGCCAGTACCAGCAGACCATACAGCATTTTACGGGCAATGAGCGACAACATGGTCAAATGTAGCCAACAATGTTTACAAGTAACTCAGCCATTTATTTGCGCGATGGGCGCTTTTATACCGGTCGTACCATTTACAGAGCGGGTACAATCCAATCAAAAGCAATATCCATATGGTATAAACAACCGGTAATCCAAAACCATACCCCTTTAAACCCGGACTCAGGGTTACCCAGGTTGAAATGACCATATCCGAAGATTTATATCCGCAAAGCAGGGCTCCTCCGATGGCCAGCAGGTGTATGACATAGATATGAACAATATAAAAGAACAGGGGTACGCGGCCAAATACAACGATCATTTTGGCAAACCGGTTCAGGGGTTTTTCGGTATAGGCGAGGAAAAGAAAGGAAGGTCCCAATGTCATCAGCAGGTACAAAAAAGAAGGCGGGTATTTGCTGGTGTTCAGGAAAGAAAGCAGGGTAAACGCAGAATTGTGCTGCGGCAGCCAGGGTTTAGGGTCGCCATAAAAATTAAGCGTACGTACTATAACGAATAATACGATGGCGCCAACTCCTAACCTGATCAATATTTTTTTTCTTTTTGCTGCGTCAACAGCAGGTGCATACAACTGTCCGAAACAATAACCTGCGGCCATCACACCTATCCAGGGCAGTACAGGATATCCTACAAAAATTCCGGCATGTGAAAATTGGAAAAACTTTTGTTCATGTAGTATGGCCCAGGAAAAAGCGCCTGTCCCTTCGCCTGCCACACGCACATTATCGAGCAGGTCGTGTGCCGCAATACATGCTATACCAATGAGCAGAATATACCGTATGGGCAAATAGACCAGCACGGATAAACAGATCATGCTGATGCCTATTGACCAGATCACCTGCCAGATCAGCACTACATAAGGATTGAAAGTCCAGCCGGGTGTTACCACCAGTGTTTCCAATACCACCAGCCAAACACCCCTGGTAAAAAGAAACCAGGACAATTCTCTGGTTGTTTTCCTGCTCCTGCTCAGGAATGCAGAAGTACCGGCAAGAAAGGTAAAAACAGGTGCACAGAAATGGGTGATCCATCTTGTGAAGAACACAACCGGTGTGGTATGTGTAAGATCAGTGGGGTCGTAGAGAAATGCACCCTGGTGAAAATAATCCCTCACATGGTCCAGCGCCATGATGAGCATCACTACTCCTCTCAATAAGTCAATCGATTCAATACGGACATTTTTAGCGGTTGCAGTCAGGGATGAAGCGGGTGATGACATAAAGAAGGGTTTTAGCTGAGGTTGTAGTAAGCTGTAAATTTAACTAAAACCGGGGGCAGTTTCACAAGATTTTATCCGCATCAGGGTAAGCCAGTTTTTTGGTTACCACTGCGCCTTTCATCAACAGGAAAGTAGGCCTTACCCTTGCTGCTGTTTTCAATACAATGGCATCGCATTTTAAAATGACCAGGTTGGGAAACAATGCAGCAGCTTTTTCCGGTTCCGCCGTAACAAGGAAGAGTGGTATCCTGTTCAATAAAGCTTTACTGTTTACAACTTCCAGGGAAGTTTTCCAGTCTTTTACATCGTTCATGTCCTTTGCCATTGCCAGTATGTATTGTCCGGCTGAAGCCAGCAATGCAGCTGTTGTATCAGTTCCGCCGGAGGTTTGCAGGGCAAAATCGGTAACAGCCGCTGTGAGACCATTCCCCTTCCTGATTATTTTGTCTTCCCGGCCTATGTATTGATAGGTTGAATCAAAGTCTTCAGGAAAATGTTCCTGGTCAAATACAATATCCCGGCCTTTTTTCCGGTACTTGAATACGATGGATATACTATCAGGGATTGCGCCCGCAGGTGTTTTCATTTGTTCGGTAATATCATTACCCACTTTATAGGGCAGGCAATCCACGAATGGCAGGTGCTTTAATACATAGAACTGCATGGCTGTTGTGCACAAAATAGTAATGGAAAGAAGCCACCCGGCGGCTTTTGAAGAACGACCAGTCCTGTCTGAAAAAAACAATACCAGGATAAGCAGCAGCAATACCAGGTCTTTACCGAAAGATTGCGCGGGCGTCAGCGGAAGACAATCACCGAAACAACCGCAGGTCTTGATCTTGCCTGACAGCAACGCATAACCGGTCAGGAATGTGAAGAAAACAATGAGCAGCAGTAACAGCCAGTTCACTGCTTTCCTGCGCCATCCGGCAATCAGGGCCACTCCTGCCCCCACTTCCAGTACATTCATGACCAGCGAAAAGCTGAGTGTATAAGAATGAAAAGCATTCCATTGCCATACTTCAAAAAACTCCTGCATTTTATAACTGAGGCCGAGGGGGTCATTGGCTTTTACCAGGCCGGAGAAAATAAACAGGAGACCTGTCAGCCAGCGAATAATGGTCAGCAAAACTTTCATGAATCAATGTTTTCCTTCTGCTATCAATATGAGTGCAAAAACTGCGTAATTGATGATGTCTACATAATTGGCATCAATGCCTTCACTGATGAGTGTTTTACCCTCGTTGTTCAATATCTGTCTGATGCGCATCAGTTTCATGAGTATGAGGTCGGCAAAACTTTCCTGGCTCATTTCGCGCCAGGCTTCACCATAGTCGTGGTTTTTGTCCAGCATGGTGCGTTGGGCAAGGGCCACTGCATGCTGGTACAACTGTTTCACCTGATCTACAGGCAATTCTTCTACCATGGCATTACCTAATTCCAACTGAATGAGACCGATGATGGCATAATTGATGATGCCTTTGAACTCCGAAGGGATGTCATCTTCTACTTTTTGTATTTCCAGGCTTTGCAGGTTACGAATACGGAGCGCCTTGATGAAGAGCTGGTCAACCACGGAAATGGTGCGCAGTACACGCCAGGCAGTGCCATAATCTTTTGTCTTTTTCAGAAAAATATCCCGGCTCTGTGCAATGGCCTGGTCAAATTGCTGGTTGGTCTGGCTCATTATTGGAACAAACGTTAAAGGCTTTGAATATCTTTGATGCGGATGCAATATAAACCAATAGACAGAATGTTCACACTTAACTGCGGGGGAAGGTTACTCGTCATTGAGAAGCCTGTTGTCATGGGTATCATCAACAGTACTCCCGATTCATTTTATAGTGGCAGCAGGCAGCAAACCATAGATACTGCGTTGCAAAAGGCGGCGCAGATGCTGGAAGAAGGAGCTGTTATACTGGATATCGGCGGACAAAGCACCCGGCCGGGAGGTGAGCAACTGGCTCCTGAACAGGAATTGGAACGGGTAGTCCCGGTGATCGAAGCAATAGCCAAAGCATTTCCCCAGGCCTATATTTCGGTAGACACTTATTATGCCACTGTGGCCAGGGGAGCCGCTGCAGCCGGGGCCTGTATCGTAAACGATATCAGCGGCGGCAGTTTCGATGAAAATATGCTGTCAACCGTAGCTTCTCTTAAACTGCCTTATGTATGCATGCACCTGCAAGGCACGGTGCAAACCATGCACGTAAAAGCTGATTACGATCTATTGATGCAGGATATACTGGATTATTTTATTAAACGCGTAGCAGTATGTCGCCATGCCGGTATCACCGATATTATCATTGATCCTGGTTTTGGTTTCAGCAAAACACTGGTGCAAAATTTTCAACTGGTAGGTGAATTGGGCATTTTAAAAATGCTGCAACTGCCCCTGTTGTTGGGAGTATCCCGCAAATCCACCATTTACCGGACACTGGGCATAACAGCAGAAGAATCGTTGAACGGAACCACCGTACTCAATACCATTGGCCTGCTCAATGGGGCCGATATTTTACGGGTACACGACGTAAAAGAAGCGGTGCAGGCTGTTATGCTTACCTCACAATTAAATGCATAAAAAATCCCGCGGAATTTATTCGCGGGATTTTTTATGCAGTCGTTCCGTTTTATTTTTTGGATGATTCATTCACCTTTGGTGCAACAACAGGAGGTGCCGGTGCCGCTGCCGCCGGTACAACCTTGGTTACATCGATGATTTCCACATCAAAGACCAGGTCATCCCAGGGTCTGATCACAGGAGGCATTCCTCTTTCGCCATAAGCCATCATACAGGGGATGAATATCCTTCCTTTACCGCCTTTTGCAAACAGACGCAGCGCTTCATCCATTCCCGGAATGATACCAGGCGCGCCAATCACAACCTGCATCGGGTCTTTATGAATGCTGGTTGGTTCGTTATTGGAATCAAAGGCCTTGCGCTTTGCATCGGGAAAATATCCCTTATACAGCACCGAAGCCTGGAAACCGGTATCTGCTTTTTGTCCTTCTCCGGCACGCTGTACTTCTACCAGTACACCGGAAGCTGTTTTCTGTGTTTTGATACCCTGTTTGGTGGTATAGTCAGTCAATGCCTTCACTTCCCTGGCTTTCTCTGCCTCCATTTCCTGTTTGTGATCGGCGATCATTGCTTCCTGGTTGGGGAAGGTTTTGATGATCTCCAGTCGTCCGTTGATCATATCGCCGCTGCGGAAATCAGGACTATTGGGGTCAATCATCTGCATTTTTTTCAGGGTATCGATACTCAGTGCAAACTCGGCCTTATCGCCGGGGGCCATCCTGGTAAGGAATTCAGTAAAATTATATTTACCCAGTCGTGCTGTATCAACCATGAAATAAGCGGGGATATGGCCATAGGATCCGTTCAGCAGACTATCTTTCGGGGAAAGTTTGTATTCTACATGGAATTTCACGAACTGGCCCTGCTTCAGCGTTTCCCTGCTGCTGCCTTTGGTGATCTTGTATTTCATGCCGGAAGGGGCTTTCTGGTATTGGCTGCAGCTTGCCAGTAATACGATCGCCAGCAAAAGGGCGGATGTTGTTCTCATCATTTGATTTTATTGTAGTTGTTTTTGATAGGTTTCTATGATCAATTTAAATCGTTCCAGTGTTGATTCCAGGCTGTCACTACTTCTTCCGCCGGCCGCATTTTTATGTCCGCCTCCTTCAAAATGATGGCGGGCAAACAGGTTTACATCAAAACCACCCTTGCTCCTGAAACTCCATTTGCGTTCTTCATCCCGGTCAATTACCAGCGCTCCCAGTTTGATACCCTGAATGGTCAGCAAATAGTTGACCAATCCTTCCGTATCGCCTGTTTTGATATCAAATTTTTGCAGGTCCTGCCTGGTAATATACATCAATGCGGTATTATATTCATACAGCACTTCCATCCTGTGCAGCAATGCAAAGCCAATAAAGCGCAGCCTCCCTTCCAGGAAACTGTCATAGACCAGTTCGTGCACCCTGGTATGGTTCAGGCCCAGGTCTTTCAGATGAGCGGCCATCCGGTGTACAGCAGCAGTGGTTGAAGGAAAACGGAAAGAACCGGTATCGGTCATGAGACCGGTATACAAGCATTCCGCCATGGAAATATCCAGTTTATCGCCATGGCCCGAAGCCATGATAAAATCGTATACCATTTCGCAGGTAGAGCTTTTGGCGGTATCGCTGGTGCCATACGCAAAAGCCTCTTCCTGAGGTTGTTGGTGATGGTCTATGAGTATTTTGGTACAGGTGGCTTCGGTCAGGGGCTGCTCCATGTGTTTGGTACGGTGCAGTATATTGAAATCAAGACAGTAAATGACTGTTGCCGTCCTGATGATCTCCTTTGCTTTTTCCTTGTTTTTCTCAAAATCCATTACCTGGCCGATCCCCGGCATCCAGTCGAGGAAATTGGCCCAATTGGTAGGAGAAATGACCACTGCTTCATGCCCCAGTGACCTGAGAAAATGGCACAATCCCAGTGCCGATCCCATGGCGTCACCATCAGGTTTCTGGTGCATGGTAATGACTGCCCTGGAAGGCTTGTTCAATTGGGGATAAAACAGGTCAATAGATTGCATAGAGTCGCGGCAAAATTGCGGTTTCCGGCTTATTCTATCAAATCAATTTGGGGTACTTTAACAAAAAACAAGCGATAATACCACGAAGAAGGCAATGAATGCTTAGTTTTGCGCCCGAAATTTTATACATATCTATGAGCAACAGAACATTCACTATGATTAAGCCCGATGCCACTTCCAAAGGGTATACAGGCGCTATTCTTGACCAGATCATCAAAGCCGGTTTCAGCATCAAAGCCATGAAATGGATCAGGCTCACCCAGGAGCAGGCCGGTTTATTCTACGATATCCACAGGGAACGTCCCTTTTTCGGTGAACTGGTTGAATTCATGAGCAGCGGTCCCATCGTTGCCGCCATCCTCGAAAAAGACAATGCAGTAGCCGATTTCCGGAAACTGATCGGCGCCACCAATCCCGCCCAGGCCGAAGAAGGCACCATCCGCAAACAATTTGCCGCGTCCATCGGTGAAAACGCCGTTCACGGCAGCGACAGCGATGAGAATGCAGTGATCGAAGGAGATTTCTTTTTTTCAAAACTGGAGCGGTTTTAAACATTAGTCTGACTAATCTCAAAAGCCATCCTGACGCTAAGCAGGGTGGCTTTTTTGTATGATTCGTTTTTATTAATATTATTGGATATTGCTGAAAATTAAAATTCGGCTGCTTCTTTCTATGAAAGAAATTTTAATCACAGGAGCTTCAACGGGTATCGGCCTTGCTTTGACAGAGACTTTTCTACAAAACGGAGATATTGTTTGGGCAGGAGTCAGAAAACCGGAAACCTTAGAATCCCTTCAGGAAAAATATCCGCAATTACACATTTTAAAGCTGGATGTTACCTCTCCTGCTGACATTGAATCTGCATGGCAGGAAGTTTCCGCTAAGCGATCATCTCATCCTTTTGTTTTGATCAATAATGCCGGTATCGCCATAGGCGGACCTGTTGAGGCACTGACCTTAACAAATTGGCGGGATATTTTTGATGTGAATGTATTCGCTGTGGTTTCCATCACAAACAGGTTCCTGCCACTAATCCGTGCCGCAAAGGGCCGAATAGTGAATATCGGTTCCATCAGTGGCCGTATTGCAAGTCCTTACCTGGGTCCTTACTGTGCCAGCAAATTTGCTGTCCGTGCTTTTTCCGACAGTCTGAGAAGAGAGATGCGATCCTTCGGCGTGAAAGTCATTTTGGTGGAACCAGGCCCCATCAGTACGCCGATTTGGGAGAAATCGATGGATCAAAGTATGAACATTCAAAAACAGCTCTCACCCGAATTGGCAAAGGCATATGAAGAGCCTATCAGTTATTTAACATCCGCAGTAGAAACAGTTGTCAAAAATGCCGTCCCTGTTTCGTGGGTTACCGAAAAAGTGCTGCTGGCTGTGGAAAGTAAACATCCTAAAGCCTATTACCTGATCGGCAAATACATCCATATCCAGGCAGCATTGGCAAAATACCTCCCGGCAAAATGGCTCGACATGATCTTGTCCTGGGGCTACCGTTTTCGTAAAGGCAGGAATAATGCTTAAAATTGCAAGTTCCCAAAACAGGCAAGCATGTTCGAATTCCATAAGGACAGGAAAAGATATTTTGATATACAGGTTTGGAATACTGAGAAATATGTCATTCCCTTTATTGAAAAAACATTTCCTCTCCGGCCGGGTATGCGGGTATTGGAAATCGGTTGTGGTGAAGGCGGTGTGCTGAAAGCTTTCATCAACAAAGGCTGCACAGGTGTTGGTGTGGAATTGGAAAAAGGGCGTGTCGATAACGGGGCCATCTGGCTGGCAGATGATATCACTGCAGGGAAAATAAAATTTGTTGCCAAAGACATTTACCAGGTTGATACGGAGCAGGACTTCGGTGGCAGGTTCGATCTCATTATTTTAAAAGACGTGATTGAACACATCCACGATCAAACCAGGCTGATTGCCTGGATGAAACATTTCCTTACCGAACAGGGCGCCATCTTTTTTGGTTTTCCTCCCTGGCAAATGCCTTTTGGTGGCCACCAGCAACTGTGCAGGAATAAATGGCTCTCCAAGCTCCCTTATTATCATTTATTGCCATTGCCCCTTTACAAGGCCTTACTAAAAAAATACAAAGAACCTGTAGCCGATCTGCTCGAAATAAGAGAGACACGCATTTCTATTGAACGGTTTGAACACATTGTGAAACTAACAGGCTACCAGATCGACCACAAACTGCATTACCTCATCAATCCCATTTACGAATGGAAATTTGGCTGGCATGCCAAAACACAATTACCGGTTTTACGCAGCATCCCTTTTGTGCGCAATTATTTCACTACCTGCGTATATTACCTCATTAAATGTCAGCATCCATGAAACAGCGATTGGTGGTATTAACGGGGGCTGGTATCAGTGCGGAAAGCGGGTTGAGGACTTTTCGCGACAGCGATGGCCTCTGGGAAGGCTATGATATTTACGAGGTAGCTTCGCCACGCGGATGGGAAAAATCGCCACAAATAGTGCTTGATTTTTATAACATGCGCAGGAAAGATATTGCCAGCGCCCAACCCAATGCAGCCCACATCATCCTGGCAGAACTTCAACGTGATTTTGATGTGCACATCATCACACAAAACATCGATGACCTGCACGAAAGGGCTGGCAGCACCCGGGTGCTGCACCTGCACGGTGAAATCTTTAAAATGCGCAGCGTACTCGATACAACCAAAACATACCCGATCCGGGACGATATCCGCTGGGGTGACCAAGCACCGGATGGCGGACAGCTCCGGCCCCATATCGTATGGTTCGAAGAACCCGTTCCCATGATTGAAGAAGCCATCAAACTTACACGCACAGCAGAATTATTTGCCGTAGTGGGAACTTCACTGGTAGTGTATCCGGCAGCGGGGCTGGTCAATTATGCCCCCTACCAGGTTCCAAAATTCATTGTGGACAAACAGATACCCTCTGCCCAATCGCTTTACAATGCAACAGCCATTGAAGCGCCCGCGTCGGAGGGGATGCAATTGTTAAAAAATAAACTGGCAGCCTATCTTTAGAATTTTGCTAACACAGGCTGTCATAACCTTGCAAAAATTCCATTGCATGAGGGTTGGTTTACTTTTAGTTTCCTGGTTTATTGCACTTCCTGCTACTGCTCAATTGAGCGAACAGTACCTGGAACTCAAAGCTTTTACTGGCAAGCAAACCAATTTGCCAACCGATAGTAGCATGGCGCTTTATCCATATTACCACAAAGAACTGCATTACCTCTACCCGTTGTATAAAGCTTTCCAAAAAGAAAAAACAATCCTTGCTGCAACGGATGCTGCTACTTATTATGACCAGCTTTCACAAGCCCTCGCCTTTGCGGGTGATTATGCCAGCGTTTTGCAATTGAGCAAACTGGGGCACGATCCTGTAGGTGATACGGCCGTAGGTTTTACCAGTAAACAAGCGGAAACAATCAAGTCCATTCAATACGTTGATGCCAGGCAGTATATTCTGAAAAAGGCGGCTGCCAGTTGCGTTGTAATGATCAACGAAGCACACGACAAACCACTGCACAGGGCTTTCACCGCTTCTTTACTGGAAGGTCTGTACCAACAGGGATTCCGCTACCTGGCCATGGAAACCCTCAACACGAACCATAACGCCCCTCTTTCGAAATTGAATATGTACACCGGTCATTATACCTGCGAGCCTATGGGCGGGGAATTGGTGCGAAAGGCCCTGGAAATCGGTTATAAACTGGTGGCTTATGAAGATTCCCTGGCGTACAAACACGGCCCCAATCAACGTGAATACATACAGGCATCGAATATCAATGCGATCCTGAAAAAAGACAGTACTGCTAAAATACTCGTACACGCCGGCTATGGTCATATATCGAAAGTAGCTACGGAATCATTCATTCCGATGGCCGCTTATTTTAGCATGATCTCCGGTGTCGATCCGTTTACCATTGACCAGACTTCCCTGTGTGAAGGCAGTACGTCGAATGGTAAAGCCGTTTTCTATGAAACATGGCTCAAGCTGCGTCCGGTTGCTGCTCCGGTAGTTCCTTTGCAAAGCGATACTGCATTTGATCCCTTTGGTTATAAGTTGTACGACGCATACGTGATTCATCCGGCAACTAAGTTTCATAATGGCCGCCCTCAATGGGTAAGCCTGGATGGCTGGAAAAAAGAAATGCCCGTGCCGCCAGCTTTTCAATCGTTGTTTATTGTACAGGCTTATTATGCCAATGAGTACAATGATAAAACTGCCGGCTTAGTGGTGCCGGCCGATCAAACTTATATCAATGCTCCCAACGGATATTACTATTTGTACTTACGTAAAGGCAGGTATAAACTTGTTTTTCGTGATAAATTGTATACAGTGCTGGGTGTAAAAGAATTCGAGGTGAAATAACTGTGTAATACACGGGCAATCTATTTAAAAAAGACATATCCGATGAATACTGCCGCAATTACCCCTATCAGATCGGCCAGCATTCCGGCCCAGATGGCGTAGCGCACTTTCTTGATACCCACGCTGCCAAAATAAAGGGCAACAATATAAAAAGTGGTTTCAGCACTACCCTGGAAAATGGAAGCCAGCTGGCCAATGAAACTATCCGGGCCATGTGCTTTAAAAATATCCAGCATCAGTCCCCTGGCTCCACCGCCACTGAATGGCCGCATGATGGCAACAGGAAGGGCAGGCACAAAATCGCCACGTGTACCGCTGGCAGTAAAACACCAGGTGATGGCGTTGATAATGGCATCCAGTGCGCCACTATCGCGAAATACACGAATGCCCACCAGCAAACCAACCAGGTAGGGAATCACTTTGAGTACCACTTCCCAACCCTGCTTGGCGCCATCGATGAACGCTTCAAATACATTTATTTTTTTCACCCAGCCCCCAATGAGGAAAGAAGCGACGATCAGGAAAAGGACCAGGTTGCCCAATACATCTGTAAAAGTTTCCCTGGTAAAAAGTGAAGGCTTGCCAAGAGCGGCTTTCGAAGGCAATCCATCTATGAACCAGGCAAACAATAATACACCGGCAATGATACCACCCAACCACAAAACCAGTATCCTGTCGAGCCGAATGCGTTGGTAGGCAATGGTAATAATAATGCTGGCGATGGTTGCAACGGTAGTAGCAACCATCAGCGGCACAAATACGCTTGTCGGATTAGTACTGCCGGCACTCACGCGGTAGGCAATGATAGAAAAAGGTATCAACGTCAACCCGCTCGTATGCAAGACCAGGAACATGATCTGCGCATTGCTGGCAGTATCTTTGGAAGGGTTCAGTTCCTGCAAGCTGCTCATGGCTTTCAGTCCGAATGGAGTGGCCGCATTATCCAGACCCAGCATATTAGCGCTGAAATTCATCACCATTTGTCCCATTGCCGGATGCTTATCCGGTACTTCAGGAAACAATCGCTTCATGAACGGGTTGAGCAAGCGCGCAAGAAAATTAACGGCGCCGGCCTTTTCTCCGATATTCATCAGTCCCATGAAAAACATCATAGCACCCGCCAATGGAAGACTAATATCCATTACGGAAGATTTGGAGGCGTCGAATATTCCCTCCACCAGCTTCTTGAATATGGTATAATCCTGGAAAACGACCAGTTTTACCAATGCAATTGCCAGTCCTACCAGAAAGAAAAATATCCAAACATAATTTAATGCCATAGCCTGCAATTAATGGGATGAAAATAAGGAATGGAGCTATATTTGCAACTCAAATTTTGAAAAAATGGCTTTACAAGCAGGAATTGTGGGATTACCAAATGTGGGAAAATCAACTTTGTTCAATGCCGTGAGCAACAGTGCCAAAGCACAGGCAAGCAATTACAGGTTCTGCACCATTGAGCCCAATGTGGGACTGGTGGACGTACCCGATGAACGCCTGAATAAACTGGCAGAATTGGTGGTACCCAACCGCATCGTGCCTACCCAGATGGAGATTGTTGACATAGCGGGACTTGTTAAAGGTGCGAGCCAGGGTGAAGGACTGGGTAATAAATTCCTGGGTAATATCCGCGAAGTGGATGCCATTATTCACGTGATCCGCTGTTTTGAAGATGAGAATGTACTGCGTGAAGAAGGCGCCATCGATCCTATGGGCGATAAAGAGATCATCGATACCGAGCTGCAGTTGAAAGACCTGGAAAGTGTGGAGAAAAAAATGCAGCGCGTGGAAAAAATGGCCCGCGTAGGTTCCGATGCCAAAGCAAAGGCTGAGTATGAGATCCTGACCCGCTGCAAAGAACACCTTGAAAAAGGAAAAGGGATTTTTTCATTGGGATTGAGTAAGGAAGAAAAAACGGCAATAGCCGACCTGTTCCTCCTCACCGATAAACCCGTACTCTATGTAGCCAATGTAGACGAAGCTTCCATGCACACTGGCAACCGGTTCTCTCAAATACTGATGGAAGGGGTGAAAAATGAAGGTGCCGAAGTGATTGTCATGTGCAACAATATTGAGGCGCAGATTGCTGAAATGGAATCGTCTGAAGACAAGCAGATGTTCATGGAAGAATATAAAATGACCGAACCCGCCCTTAATCGCCTCATCCGCTCTGCATACAAACTGCTCAACCTTGAAACTTATTTCACCGCCGGCGTGCAGGAAGTAAGAGCATGGACCATCCACAGAGGATGGAAAGCGCCACAGGCAGCCAGCGTCATTCATACTGATTTTGAAAAAGGTTTCATCAAAGCCGAAGTGATCGCCTACGAAGATTTTGTTAAATATGGAAGTGAAGTCGCAGCCCGCGAGAACGGCAAGCTACGCATTGAAGGGAAAGAATACCTGGTAAAAGACGGGGACGTAATGCACTTCAGATTTAATGTGTAAATTGAAAACATGAAAAAAATCTTTCCCGTTTTTGTTGCTGTTACAGCGTTGTTGACCGCATGTCACGACAACAATAAAAGCAGCGATAGCGATGTAACAGTTCCTGCCATCCCCCCTCCCGCTGCTATCAGTTACAGCCTTGTAAAAGTGTATCCGCATGATACCAGTTCTTATACACAGGGATTGATCTGGCAGAATAATAAGCTTTATGAAGGCACTGGCATGCGCGGCGTTAGTAAGCTTCGCCAGGTAGACATCAATACCGGCAAGCCCATCAGGGAAATAACATTACCTGCTACCGATTTCGGTGAAGGTATTACGCTGTTGAACAATAAAATCTACCAGCTTACCTGGGAAGAACACAAAGTTTATGTATACGATGCCAGCACCTTTAAAAAGTTACAGGAACTTCCCTGGACTTATGAAGGATGGGGGCTTACCAATAATGGTAAACAACTGATTGTTACAACAAGCGACAGTAATCTTTATTTTGTTAACCCGGAAACCTTCCGGATAGAGAAAACAGTTGGGGTAAGCGACAACAATGGCTATGTAGCCAGTATCAATGAGTTGGAATATGTGAACGGCAGCATTTACGCCAATGTATACGGTGCCGACTATATCATCAAGATCAACCCCGAATCGGGTAAAGTGGAAGGAAGGGTTGATTTATCAGATATCCTGCAAAAAGCAGGCGCGGCCTACGACCCACGCCAGGTAGATTCCGGCTATGTATTGAACGGCATTGCCTATGATGCTGCCAAAAACAGTTTTTACATTACCGGTAAAAGATGGCCCATTCTCTGTGAAGTGAAATTCAATTAAACTTTGTTGCGGGCAAACACGTAGATCACCGAACTGCATTTCTTTGCATTGGAAAGGCTCTTGATATTTGATACACTGCCTGTATAAACCGCTCCCAACAGGTTGATCTTTCCTTTTTTGTACTGTTCGCTCAGCATGGATACGTAAAAGCTGTCGAACCACATCGGATAAGCAGTTTCTAACCGAAACCCCTTTTGCTGCCCCAACAGTTCTATACCGGCAGGTGAAAAATGATAGAGATGCCTGGGTACATCATAAGCCGCCCAGTATTGCTGGTATACCGTTGCATCATAACTGGTATAATTAGGAACAGCAATGATGAGCTTACCTTCAGGTTTCAATATGCGGAAGAACTTTTCCAGGTACCCGTGCAGGTCATGCACGTGTTCCAGTACATGCCATAGGCTGATTACGTCATAATGGTTATCAGGCAACTGGTACAAGGCTTCCGGCGTCTGCAGTTCCACGGCATATTTGCGGTACGCATGCTGTCTTGCTGCTTCATCCGGCTCCAGCGCAGTTATTTCCCAACCTGCTTCCTGCATGGCATTGGCAAAAGCGCCGGTACCTGCTCCTATATCCAGCAAAGTCCCGCTTTGCTTCCCTGTTACCTGCCGGACCAGCTTTTTTTTGCTCCGAAGCGTGTAATTGCGCACAATATGGTAAAGACGGTTGACGATACCTTTATTGGTATCGGAATGGGATATGTATTCGGCTGACTGGTAATAAGGAGCTATGGAAGCAGCGTCGGGCGCCAATTGCGTAAAACGGTTGGAGCAGCCATCGCAATGCCATACTTCAAACAATTCCCTGCTCACGGTATGGTCTTTCACGGCCAATACAGGCTGGATGGCATCACTGCCGCAAAAAGGACAAATAGTATGGTTGATGAAACTTTTATTGCTCATAATACTCCTGGAACAGCTAAAACCGGATGCAAAGAAAAGGGATTATGCGTAGTAAAAAAGTATAATGCCAATCCCAATCAACAGAAGAATGGCAGCATAGATCCACCAGTTGGTATTGCCTGTCTTGGTTTCACTGGTATCTGCAAACGCTTCCTTTCCCTCTGCCCGGTTATTTTTTCCTAAGATATCGGTCATGGGTTCTATAGACTCAAAAACAATGCCATCGGGTAACTGCACGGCAGGAAGTAACTCTTCCGGTCCGGCTCCGGCCTTAAAGACCACCGATCCGTCTCCCAGGATGGCCAGGTGGCCAATCTCCTGCAATTCAGTTCCCGGCTCTGCGGTTGCTTTTGTTTTGAGATCTTCAGTATAATCCCTGAAATGGTTAATAGCATCTACTTCATCCGTATCCATTTCCCGGGCCAGAAATTCATAGAACTGTTTATCGGCTTGAGCTGCCTGCTGTCTGAAACTGATCACCGGAACAGGCGCCTGTATCCGGTTGTTTCCATCCATTCTGGCAGAGCCTGGTTCAATCAAAAAACAACCCAGTCCCGGAATATTCAGCCGGTGGTATAAAACAAGGTATTTATAGAGGTATTCGTGCATGTCATTCCTTTACCGGAACGAATATACAACTCCTCCCAACACATTCAGTCCAAGTACCTGGTATTGGTTCCAGCGCTGGTATTTGTTATTGAGCAGGTTATTCACCTGGAACCAGAGGTTAAGCTTAGGCATCACGGCAAACTCAATACCCATATTCAGATCCGCAGCCGGATCCAGCTTCAGTGTTTTCGATGGTATTGATTTGCTACGGTAATAGGGCCCATCCCAGAGATAAACATCGGCTTTCAGCTGAAGGTCTTTCAGTACCTTCCATCTTACAGTACCCGTTACTTCAAAAGGCAGTAATCCCCATGCCTGGTCGTACAAAGACTGAGAAGAATATTTGCTGAAAGTAGCCCCCGCCAGAAATGAGAATTTCTCCTGCACATTGTACCCTATTTCGCCATGCAGCTTCATCAGTTGCATATTGGGCTCATAGAGTACATTGAATGTCTTGCCGTCGAGCAGGTCGTTCACAAAAAGCGGTTGGTTGTTGAGTTTGATGAACGAAAGCCTGGCTTTATAAGTAAAATGATTCCCGGCTGCTCCTTTGATACCTGCATAAGTTTCTATCGCCTTCGTATTCTGCAAATCTGAAAGCTTCGCTATCCAGGGATTGAATCCTGTAAGCGAGTAATAAGTATTCTTGTTATAATAACCCGTCCATCCCAATTCGGCTACCAGTGAACTTTCTTTGATCCTTGCTTCGGCAGTAATATTGGGTAGTGTGGTAAAATGCTGGTTATCCCAGGTTGGCTGAATGCCCAGGTACAATTTGATATTAGGAGTATTGAATTGTAAAGTCGGACTTACATAATACAGGTTGTTCTTCAGCGAAATATCACTGGGCGCCAGCGGGAAAGTTGTTTTGGAAATATCTGCCGTCAGTCCAAGGTCAAATGCATATATCTTGGCAAATCCTTTGTTGATACGCGCTTTGGCCAGCAGTGCATATTCTTTGCCATCGCGGTTATCGGAGAAATAGCGCAATTGTAACTGCGGATGGTAAGTGATCTTGAAATCATTACGGGCCTTGTTCTGTAAACCCACTTCTATTCCTGCGGTATTGAAACGCTGCAGCAGGCTGTCTTTTTTATAATTCAGCGAAGCCGGCTCATAACCATAAAAATAGCGTGAGCTGTTTTCATAAAAAGCCTTGGTAGTCCATTCATTGTTATGGTTGGTATTCAGAATGGAAATCACGTTCATTCCAAATTTATCGAATTGTTGAGCGGGCAAATTACCTTTGGTGGTGAGGAAATTGGCGCGCAGGTTGGTGATCGATTTTTTACCGTCACCAAAAGAAAAAGCTCCCTCTGCCAGGGCTGTACTGAAATTACCTGCACCCACTTTTACATAATGATCGTTGATCCAGACCAACCCGCTGTCCGGCGCCAGGGCAAGCGGTTTGATGGGAACGGGCTGGTAAGAGAATAACAGGTTCTGTGCAGGAATATTGTATACAACAGGTACGCGGGAAGAATCAATCACAGGCGAAGCAGCTGTGAAATTTACCTTAGCTGCATTTTTTAGTGAAGGCTTGAAAGCCGATGTAACCATCACCACCCGCGGAGATGTTGTATCTGACAAAGCAGCCGTTGTTTTCCCTGAAGAAGTTCCTGACTTTTTCATTCTGCCTGCAGCAACACCATGCTTCTTTGCAGCCGCCTTCTTATGCGTTGCAGCTTTCGTCTTTTTCCTGGTCTTTTTATGCTGGGCTTCTGCTGTTGGGGCAACCAACGACATAAGTAAAAATAACCACACTATTTTCTTAAAGTAATGCATGTATGATACTTTAGGGTTGTTCTACTTTATTTACCTTGTTCTTTTCCTGGAGTACCCGGGTTAATTTTTGCTGGGCTTCTGTTTTCAATTCAGGGATCGTTGCATTGTCCACCACACTTTTGAAAGTGGCTTCTGCATTGAACCAGTCTTTTTCTTTGATGTAAACATCACCCAGCAATACATAACTTTTGGTTACCCAATATTCATAAGATCCCGATTTTTTGATTACTTCAAAAGCAGCTTTTTCCGCTTCCGGTAACTTACCCTGGGCAAACAAAATCTCTGCATACCTGTACTGTGCTTCGGCGTTTAGTTCAGATTTTCCGGTAGTCATCACCTGCTTATAAGCTGCCAATGCCAGGTCCGGTTCATTGTTCAACTGGTGATTCTTGGCCACTACCATATTGGCCATCATCTTATCGTCTGTTGCAATACCTTTTTCCTGCAATAATTCCTGGGCATTGGGAGCAGCTTCTTTCCACTTCTGTGCTTTGAACTGGCAGCGCAGCAATCCGCGCATGGCTTCCAGTTTGTTCTCCTGTTGTTTGGCAAGGTCCTTCAACTGAAGGAAATATTTCTCTGCCTGCGCATAATCTTTCAGGTCGAAATAATAAATGCGGGCTGTTTGTAAAGTACTTCTTTCGGCAAACTGACTTTGCCCTTTTGAAGCAACAGCAATATAATAGGGCAATGCTTTGTTGTAATCCTTTGCCGCTATATACAGTTCTGCGGAAAAATAATTGGCTTCCATATTGTACCTGCCATCAGGAAATTTGGAAAGATAATCTGCAAATCCTGACTTTGCCCCGTTCATGTCCCTTGCATCATAACGGATCATGGCTGAACGGAAAGTGAGCGAATCTTCTTCGTTATAAGTTACCGGTTTGCCATGTTCACGCATGAACGCTGCAAAATCTCCTGGTTTCTGACTGGCTACAAAAATGTTACGGATGTATTCAACCGCATCGGCACTTTCCTGCGTATTGGGATAATAAGCAATGAGTTTCTTGAATTGCTCCAGCGATTCTGCGTTTTTGTCGAGATTGAAATAAGCGATGCCCAGTTTCAAATAAGCTTGCGGGTGCAATGAACTGGCTTTGCTGTTGCCCAATACCAGGTTCAGCGGGGCCAGGGCTGCCTGGAAATTTTCGTCAGACATGTAAGTATTGGCAATTTCCATATTGGCTTCACCCGTAAATGCAGAACCGGGGAACTGGCGTTCCAGCGATTGCAGCAAACCGATCTTTTCACTGTTTTTGCTGGAAGCGCCGGCGATCACAGCTCTTTGTAACAATGCATAGTCCGCTCCCGGCAAGCGCTGGTTTAATACCTGCTCGTATATGCGCAATGCCTGTCTGTAATTCCTGGTCATGAAATAACAATCTGCCACACGCAAGTAAGCATCCTGTTCTATGGGCGAAGAAACAGCAGACACATTAGTCCCTGCCACCTGTTCAAAATTTTCACGGGCGGTTTCATAATTTTCTGTTTTAAGCTGACTGTAAGCCAGACTATACCTGGCGTTATTCAGGTTCACTTCGCCATTGACCATGGGATTGCGCAGGTAATTGGTAAAGAATCCTATGGCGGCGCCGGGATCGCCCCTGCGATAAGCTATCTCTCCCTTCCAGAAATAAGTATAAGGCAATTGCTGGTTATTGTAAGGCGCCTGCATGATCCTGGTCAACAATTCATCTGCTTTGGTAGTCTGCTGGTCATTGATCAGTTCTACCGAACGGCCATACAACAGGCGCGGATATAGCTTGATCGTATTTTCGCTTTGTCCGGTCAGACTTTCATACAACGCGAGCGCATCCTTATAATTACTGGTATTGGCCAACGTACTTACCAGCAGTTCTTTGGCTTCCTGTGAAAATTTCGAATGAGGATAAGTGGTGATGAACGATTTAAACCCTTTCAGCGCTGCATCCATATAGCCGAGGTCGTAAGAAAGTTTGGCATAATTGAACTGGGAAACTTCTTTCTGAACTGCATTACTGTTGTTAGACGCACAGAAAAGAAATGCGTTACGGGCATTGTGCTTGTCATCGGTTTTCAGGTAGGCATCGGCTAAAAGGTACATGCTGTTCTGTGCAAGCGAATCTTCGCCGCCGCCCAGTTGCTTGAAACCATCTATGCACCTGGTCCAGTTACCGGCTTCATAATAGCAGTACGATAATTCGTACAGGTCTTCACGCCTCACTTTGTCTTTTTTAGCCACATATTGTTCCAGGTAAGGCAGGGCCCGCGCATATTGTCTTTTTTCAAACAGGATATGTCCCACCAGTTGTTTCAACTGAAGATCATAATACTGGCCCGTTTTCAGCAATGCGTTCTCTCCGTATTCCAGGGCTTTGTCGCGCTCACCCCTGAAATAATAGATCTCGGCAATGTAAAAGGGAACAATATTTTGGTACACGGGCGACCGCTGGGCTATCTGGAAACATTCCAGCGCCTGGTTATAGTTCTTTTCGCTGAAAGTGATAAAACCATAATAATAATTGGCATCAGTATAATTGGGGTCTTTGGGTAATTGCCTGATGGCATTGAACAGGGGCTTTGCTTTGTCAAACTGCTGCATGGCAAAATAGGCATAGCCCTGGTGAAATTTCATGTTGGCGATCTCACTGTTGCTCAGATTGGCAATACTGGTCTGCTGATAATATTCCTGCGCCTTTGCAAGGTTCTTTGTGCGGTAATAGTATTCGGCCAGGTGATAATTCATCATCTGAACATGCGGTACATCATGTTCCAGTTCTGAGAAAGCGACTGCCATGGGTTCGGCCGTTTCATCGTTCAGTTGCAAGCCGCAAATGATATAATAGTATTGGGCTTCCAATTGCACAGATACAGGCAAATTGGTTTTGCCAATGCCATTGCTGTATATTTTTTTAAATACAGGATAAGCCAGACTAAACTGTTCTTTCTGGTAAAGCTCTTTGGCGGATTTGAATTCTGCATCGGGATCCTGGAAAACCTGCGTGGTTTGTGCATGAGCCAGAAAACCCAAATGACAACCAACGGCCAGCAAACAGATCTTAAGGAGTTTGTTCATAGCAAATGGGGTGTGCTTTAAGCTGAAACCTGTTTTAAAGGTAGCACGAGCTTTCCTTAAGCAAACATCATTCCATGATTTGTGGAAAAACAGATAGTTGGCGTAAGTTTGTCAACAAATCAGGATAATCCATGTACGAGCATACCAGCAAGTTAAGGATACGTTACGCAGAGACAGACCAGATGGATATTGTGTACTACGGAAATTATGCCCAGTATTTTGAAGTAGGCCGTACAGAATGCATCCGCGACCTGGGCTTCACTTACAAGGAAATGGAAGCCATGGGCGTACGTATGCCCGTTGTGGAAATGAAAGCCAGGTACTTGCGTCCGGCCCATTACGATGACCTCATCACCATCAAAACCATCCTGAAAGAATTACCCGGAGATCATGCCATCACTTTTCACAACGAAGTATACAATGAAAAGAACAAATTGCTTACCACCGGGGAAGTCACCCTTTATTTCATCAGCATCGAAACCGGTAAACGTGTACACATGCCAAAAGAGTTAAGGGATAAGCTGGCGGTTTATTTTCCCGAAAACGGATTAGTACTTTAAGTTTTATTTCAACTCATCCAGCACCAGGAACATTTTTCTAACCATCTCACCAGTTGAACCACTGTAATTGTTCACCAGCATTGCAACCGTATAACTGGTGCCGTCCTTTGCCGTATGATAACCAGCAAAACCTTTTACCGCAGCGATCGTTCCACTTTTCAGCTTCATATTATTATATACAGGCAGCGCATCATAATAATAAGGGAACCAGGGTCTTGTACGGGCATACTGCAATACTTTTACCAGGGCATCAACAGTAACATGGTTTTGGGGCGAAAGTCCACTCCCATCGATCATGCGCAATGCTGCAGGATCTATCCCCTGTTCCTTCCAAAATTGCTTCACAATTTGCAGGCCTTTTTCAGTTGATCCAAAGCCCGTTTTTTCATAAGCAATTGTTTTGATGAGGATTTCACCATACATATTGATGCTCTTCTTCATGAACCAATAATTGATACTGTCCAGCGTAGGCGACAAATAGGTATACAGTGGTTGGTAGGTTTTGGTGTCAATGCTGTCCGTATCGTTGAAAGAAACTGGTTTCATACCCGCCCTGGCCAGCCCTTTCGAAAATGCATTGAGGAATTGCATGGGGGGATCGGGAAAAGATGCCGCCACCACAAAACCCTTTTCGCCTGCGGGAATTGTTCCGCGGATATACCCCCGGTTGCTCAAAGGCGAAGTAAATACATTGGTATTGTCTCCCGTTCCTTTGGCTGCTGCAGAAAGTTCATTGACCAGTTTTACCTGGTACAATTCAGGTTCTGTTTTTACAATTTGCACAGAATCACCTATTTGTTCTCCCGAATTCAATATAATATCACACTGATTCTCGTGCCAGTTCAGCGCCGACGCACCTGCGCCATAATAATTTCCCAGGTCATCCCAGGGCCATCCGCCCGGCACGGTAGCTGTTTCCCATTTACCGGCATGACCCACCAGTGCTCCCTTTAACTGTTTGATACCCCTTGCTTGTAAGGTTCGTACCAGTTGTTCCATTACAGTACTATCTTTCGTATTGCCATAACGCCAGCTGCCCATGGTGGGATCACCATAGCCGGTAATGTGGATATTGCCTTTTAACTTATTGTTTTTCAATACACCATCGTAACCAACATCGGTTTTATATTGAAACCCTGAGCCCAGGAATTCCATGGCTGCCGCGCTGGTGATCGTTTTCTGACAACTGGCAGGCGAAAGTCCGACTTGCCCATTCCATTCAAATACCAGTTCGCCGGTCCTGCTGTTCACTACTTTTAGTCCCAATACAGCGTGTTTCATCTGCACATCGGCCAGCAGGATGGTCGTGGCTGCTTCAAGTTTTATTTTAACAGATTGTGCTGTGAGCAGACCTGCCCAAAGCAGACCGCATGACATTAAAAGATTTTTTTTCATAACAATAGGTATGATCCGATTTGATTATCCTTTTACCTTGCGATAAATTTCAGTGGAACTAATTTATGGAAAAAGTTTTTGCTTCAATCATTACAATCGGCGATGAATTATTGATTGGCCAGGTAATAGACACCAACAGCGCCTGGATGGCACAGGAACTGAACAAAGCGGGAATCCTGGTCAGGAGCAGGATTGCAGTGGGCGATATAAAGGATGATATTTGGGAGGCGCTGGATGAAGCAAGCGAAAAATCATCGCTTGTTTTGATCACGGGGGGACTGGGCCCTACTGCCGATGATATCACCAAACCTCTTTTGTGTGATTATTTCAAGGGGAAAATGGTCCTGCACGAGCCCACTTTACAGCATGTGCAGGCTCTTTTTAGCCGTGTATTCAAAAGAACACTGACAGACCGCAACCGTAAGCAGGCCGAAGTGCCTGATGTTTGTACGGTCTTGCGCAATGATGTGGGAACAGCTCCGGGCATGTTGTTCCGCAAGGGGAATACTTTGTTTATTTCCATGCCGGGTGTGCCGCATGAAATGAAATGGATCATGGAACACCAGGTGATTCCTCAGTTGCATTCCTGGTTCCAAACCGGTTGTATTGAGCACAGGACATTACTAACGGCAGGGATTGGCGAATCTTACCTGGCCGATATGATCACAGACATTGAAAAAGCTCTGCCTCCTCATATCAAGCTGGCTTATCTTCCCAGTTATGGCATGGTGAGGCTTCGCTTAACAGCAATTGACAGTAATCAGAAAGAACTACAGGAAACTATTGATCATCATTTTAGGTTGTTAGTTGCTGCTGTAAAAGAGTACCTGGTAATCGATGATGATATTCCCATGGAGCTCGTAGTAGGAAACCTGCTCAAAGAAAGGGGAAAAACGCTTGCCACGGCCGAGAGTTGCACCGGTGGTTATATTGCCCATAAGCTTACCTCCCATGCAGGTTCATCGGCTTATTTTATGGGAAGCGTGGTGGGTTACGACAACAGTATCAAACAACGGGTACTGGATGTGAAGACCGCCACACTCGAAAACAAAGGAGCGGTAAGCGAAGAGACTGTTCGCGAAATGATCAAAGGCATATTGGAAGTGATGAAAACAGATTATGCTATTGCCGTAAGCGGCATCATGGGCCCTGATGGCGGCAGTGAAACAAAACCGGTAGGTACAGTATGGATTGCTGTGGGTAATCCATCAGAAACCCTTGCCAGGAAATTTAATTTCCGTTTCGACAGGATGCGCAACATTGAATTAACCGCCATCAATGCCCTAAACCTGCTGCGCCAATTCATCTTGCAAAAGAGTTGATCAGATTTCGCACTTGAAGCATTATTTTTGTTGAGGTATAAGGACTTGTGCATACCTGTTTTTCAAGGTAGGAAAAGTTTCGACCGATGATTATCCGATTTGTTTTAACATTGCGCAAAACTAACAGTTGATTGTTTTTTTTTAGACCATTAAAACAGTACAAGAACTATGGCAATAGCAGAACTGGTGATGCCC
Source organism: Sediminibacterium sp. (assembly GCA_041798205.1). GTDB lineage: Bacteria > Bacteroidota > Bacteroidia > Chitinophagales > Chitinophagaceae > Sediminibacterium. Next base: position 35,360 of record JBHCAK010000017.1, on the reverse strand, counting down.
AAATTGGGCGAAAGCATCATGGAGGCCACCATTCTCAAATGGCATAAGCAAGTGGGTGACTCTGTGCAGTTGGATGAAACAGTACTTGAGATCGCAACCGATAAAGTAGACAGTGAAGTTCCTTCCACAACAGCGGGTACCATTACCGAATTATTGTTCCATGTGAATGATGTAGTACCCATCGGGACCGTTATTGCTAAAATTGAAACCGGTATTACAGAAACGCCTGCCGATCATGAGCCTGTTCCGGCTCCTACCGTAGAACGCCAGGAACCGGTAGCGCCTGCAACTAAACAGGAAGCACCTGCACCTGAATTACCTGCTGAAGAAGTACCGTATATACCAAATGCAGTAGAAATACCCAGCAAGCCCGTCGGCGCCCGTTTCTATTCTCCGCTGGTGTTGAATATTGCCAACAGTGAAGGCATTAGTCTGAGCGAATTGGAACGAGTGCCTGGCACTGGTAATGAAGGCAGGGTTACCAAGAAAGACATACTGCAATACATCCACCAGAAAAAAGAAGGTCGTATTCCTGTTTATACTGCCCCGCAAACTGCAGCTAATATACCCGTACAACCAGCCATAACACCTGTTCCCAGTGTGGTGCCGGCAGCCTTACCTTATTCAGGCAGACTGGCCGACCCGGCTGCAGTGGTGCTCAGTGGCAGTACTGAGATTGTAGAGATGGACAGGATGCGCAAACTGATTGCCAAACACATGGTGGACAGCAAGCACACCAGTCCGCACGTGACCAGCTTCGCCGAAGCCGATGTAACCAACATGGTATTATGGCGCGAGAAAGTGAAGAAAGATTTTGAACAGCGCGAAGGCACCAAACTCACTTTCACACCCATTTTCATTGAATGTATTGTGAACGTGATCAAAAGATTTCCGTTGATCAATTGTTCACTCGATGGAGATAAGATCATCATCAAAAAAGACATCAATATTGGTATGGCAACTGCCCTGCCCAGCGGTAACCTGATCGTACCTGTGATCAAGGGGGCCGACCAGTTAAATGTGGTAGGCTTGAGCAAAGCGGTTAATAACATGGCCGAAGCTGCCCGGAATAACCGGTTAAAACCCGATGACACCAATGGAGGCACTTTCACCCTTACCAATGTAGGTACTTTCGGCAGTCTCATGGGCACACCCATCATCAACCAGCCGCAGGTAGCCATACTGGCAGTAGGCGCCATCAAAAAACGCCCCATGGTGATTGAATCTCCAGAAGGCGACACCATTGGTATCAGGCACATGATGTACCTCTCACTCAGCTATGACCACCGGATTGTAGATGGCAGCATAGGCGCCGGATTCCTTGCAGAAGTAGCGAAGGAGTTTGAAAAATGGGATACCAACAAACAGTGGTTCCATTATGTATGAGTTCTTATCATGGGTATATTGAACTGACGATAGAGCCACTTATTTTCACATACTGTTAGTAAACAAATCAGGTATTCCTGCATCCTATTGGTAAATTCAGTTACCAAATGATCGGATATGAAAACCTTATCACAAACCTGGTTTGCAGACGGCTATATTGATTTTGAGCTGAAAAAATATACCCTCCTTGCTTATTTACAGGAAATCAACAGTTATTTCTGCCAAAATATGCTGTACCCACAGCTGGCCGATCTTATCTTCCATTATAACAACCTGGTTGCTTTCAGGGAAAATAAGAAATACCTGCAAGAGCAGTTTCCCAAAAAACTCACTGGCATCCAGATAGAAAAACTTCAGCTGTTGTATGAATCTCTGGTAGAAGACGACGAACTAATGCAGGAGCTGGAAGACATCATCAATTATGCTTCTTCCAATATGAAGCGTTCTATTACCAGTGCCACCCAGATATACGAGTTTGTAGAAAGTACCATTACTATTGAACCCATTGGCATCATGCCGCTCGATCATACAGAGGGGTATTTTTTGCTTTGCGAAGGGTCTTGCAAAAACACCTGGGCATACCAATACCGCCTTAGTATTTTTGAAAAACACGACGAAAAATACCGCAGTATCAAAACAGAGTTTGTGGATGTATGGCAGCGTAATTTTGTAAACTCTTACCAGAGTATCAAGGCTCAGCTTATTAAAAACAGGTCTGATCTCCCCAACCCCGCTGTATATTCAGTGGAAACAGCGCTCACTTTTCCAATGGAAGAAACTTTACTTCCCATTGCCAAACGGAGTCTGGTGAAGTTTATTTCGCTTGAGAAAGAGTAAGTGAAGAAGGTTGTAAGATATCAGTCCCCTAACCCCCAGTCCCTTCCTTTCATCACTGCCGGAACACCTTCTGCAATCCACTTGGCAGGTTTTTCACCTTTGAGCAGGTAGTCGAAGAATTGTTGCTCACGGATCTGTATGTCTTTCCGATTCTTGCGTTCTACCAGGTTATGCGCTTCATTGTTATAATTAAGCATCCATACTTTTTTGCCCAGGCGCCGCATACCGGTATACATTTCAATTCCCTGGTACCAGGGCACTGCATCATCTGCATCATTGGCCATGATCACTAGTGGTGTGGTTACTTTGGGCAAGGAGAACAATGCTGAGTTCTGCAGGTACAATTCCGGTTTCTCCCATAAAGTAGCGCCAATCCGGCTCTGGCTTTTTTCGTACTGGAACTGCCTGTTCAATCCTGTACCCCAGCGGATGCCCCCATATGCACTGGTCATGTTGGCTACCGGGGCACCTGCCCAGGCAGCAGCATAGAGATTCGTTTTGGTAATAAGGTACACGATCTGGTAACCACCCCAACTCTGTCCCTGTAATCCAATCTTTGTACTGTCTACAAAACCCTGCCTGACAACGGCCCTGGTTCCACTCAAAATATAATCATATGCACTCTGGCCCGGATGACCTTTTGTATACCAGATATCGGGCACCAGTACAACATAGCCGCGGCTGACAAAAAAAGGAATATTCAGGCGCGAAGGTGTGGGCGATGGTGGCTGGTAATTGTACAGGGTATTGTTATTGCGCTCATAGAAATAAACGATCATCGGGTATTTCTTATGCGGATCGAAGTCTTCCGGTTTATACAGAATGCCTTCTGTTTCTTTACCGGTATAGGATTTCCACTTGAACAATTCAGCAGTGCCCCAGTTGTATCCCGATTGTTGTGGATTGATATCCGATAATTTTCTGGCAACAACTGTTGCCATCGGCTGAACATATAAGTTGGGTGATTCGGTATACGATTCCCTGGTATAACATAATACGCTTGCATCTTTTGCCTTCAATACCGGAGAGAAGCCCAGGCTTTTCGGCTCTTTGAACAATACTGTGAATGATACCTGTCCTCCTAAATTTAGCAGGGCCAACCCGCCGGTCTTGTCTTTTTCATCAAACAAACGAAGCAACAACTGCTGATCATTTTTGATGAAGCGTTCTTCTGCATCCGTATTCACATAATATAACCTTATCCGGTCTTTTCTCCCATCGGTCAGGCGAACGGATTTTGCTTTTCCCTCCGCATCCACTTTCCAAATATCGTAGCGGTCATAGATCAGTACATGATGGTCGCCCTCCATCCATTTCACCACGCCGTAAGCATTGGCATCATCGGGCACATCATTTTCCTCATCGTACAGTTTTGTTTGTATATCTGTTGCCACAGGGTACAATTGCCAGTTGTTTGCATTGTATATAAAATAATGTTGTTTTCGCTCATCATAGAAAAGTAAATATTTACCGGAATAAGATGGTTGCAATGCAGCGCCTTTCAGGTCTTTGTGAACAAGCTTGGTTGTTCCATTCTCGGGGTTCACTATGTAGACATCATTCATGCCAAACCCCTGCCACTGGGTAGCGACTCTTTTTCCGAAATCAGCCGTTCCGTAAAATAAATCTCCATCACCCTCACCTGTCGGCACCACTACACGCATTTTATCGGTCGCCAGCTGTATCACTTTGTTATTGGCCAGGTCCATCCGGGCCATATAACTCCGTTTCAGTTCATTGTCCAGGTTCTTCAACTGAACCGGTTGAATATAATCGTCGTTGTAATGCCAGATATCCAGGTTTACCCTTTCAAATTCAGGCAGACTGGTATCTTTTACCGGTAGTATCGGGGCCGTTCCAAAAAACAGCCTCGCACCGCTTTTACTAAAAACAATATTGGGGTTATCACTCACCGTCCAGTGAACCGGCATGCCCTTGGTATTCCTGTCGGCAACAACCGCTGCAGTATCTGCACCTTCTTTATAATAATAAAGCCTGTAAAATTTCTGCAACGATTTACTGCTGCTGTCGCGTTCGGCTACAAATGCCAGCTGGCTGCCGCTTTCATCAAACCTGTATCCTTTGGCATCATTGAATCCGCTGAGAATGGTATGTATTTTATTTTGAAACAAGTCCACCCTCACTACAGTGGCTTTCAATTGTGGATCGTTGTTCTTCCGGGTCGTTTCCAGCACCAGCACATTTCCTTTTTTGCTGAAAAAATATTCACTCACATTGTTAAACGTTTTGGTTTCTCCGGTAGCCAGATTCCTGAGCACCAGGTCGGTTCCCTCTTCAAAGGCTTCATCAACAGGGTTTTGGGGAACATTATTTTGTAAAGGCTTCAACTCGTTCATACCTTTTTCCCTGGCTGTATTTACTTTGTTGCGTATGCTGTCTGCCATATGCGCCAGGCTATCAGCCATTGCCAGCATGGTATTGATCTTTGTAAGTGAATCGGGTTGGGATGGTTTAATGGCTTCAGGCAATGTTTTTTCTAACAGGTAAGCAAGCCAGGTACCTGTTTCGTCGGACTGCTTATAACTTTTAACCCGCGCCACTTTTGTAGCACGACCTGTTCCCAGCTCTGCAATGGCCAGGCTGTCTTTGGGCATGTCTTCAGGCTTCTTCTTTTTGATGCGTGCTTCCCTGGTATCTTTCCATAAAGGTTTGATACGGCAGATCACAAAACGGCTGTCGTTCGAAATAACCGCATTGTATCCCCTTGCGATCTCCTGCCGATAAGAACCGTCTGCGGACTGCAACACCAATATACCATCTCCTTCCTGCGGGTTGATGGTATAAGTCACGTATTTGCCGTTGTTGCTGATGGTTTTCTCAGTGATGGACTGCCATTGATCATAAACCGTATGATCCAATGGCTTTTTCTGTGCATGGGATGCGATGGCAAAAAGAAAGACGATAGCCATCAGTAGCTTTTTCATATAGCAGAAAGTTTGAGGGAGGTCGAAGATACTCAAACAATCAGCATCCCAGTACTGACGACTATCAACTATTTATTTTCCCAGTTTGACTTTCAGGTTCTGATCCAGTGCATCCAGGAACTCTTCGGTATAGAGATAATGCTCACCGTGGTTCACTTTGTTACCGTGGATACATACGGCAAGGTCTTTGGTCATTTTGCCGCTTTCAACAGTCTCCACACACACTTTTTCCAGTGCATGACAGAAATTGATCAGTTCCTGGTTATCATCTAATTTGCCACGGAATTCCAAACCACGGGTCCAGGCGAAAATAGAAGCAATGGGATTGGTAGAAGTTGGTTTGCCTTTCTGGTATTCACGGTAATGACGTGTTACAGTACCATGTGCGGCTTCGGCTTCCATCACTTTTCCATCGGGAGTAACCAGCGTGGAGGTCATCAGTCCCAATGAACCAAAACCCTGGGCAACAGTATCGCTCTGCACATCGCCGTCGTAATTTTTACAGGCCCATACAAAATTACCGTTCCATTTCAAAGCGCTGGCCACCATATCATCAATCAGGCGGTGCTCATAAGTGATACCTGCCGCGTCAAAAGCCGCTTTGAATTCGTTTTGATAAATGTTCTCAAAAATATCTTTAAAACGACCATCGTATTTTTTCAGGATGGTATTTTTTGTAGAAAGGTACAAGGGCCATTTTTTCATTAGGGCCTGGTTGAAGCAGGCGCGGGCGAAACCCGAAATGCTTTCATCGGTATTGTACATGGTCAGCGCCACGCCATCTCCTTTGAAATTGTACACTTCAAATTCCTGAACGGTTCCGTCTTCTCCTTCAAACTTAACGGTGAGTTTGCCTTTTCCTTTGGTTACAAAATCGGTAGCGCGGTACTGGTCACCAAAAGCATGACGCCCAATACAAATAGGAGCCGTCCAGTTGGGCACCAGCCTGGGTACATTCGAACAAACGATGGGTTCACGGAATACAGTACCATCGAGGATATTGCGGATGGTTCCATTCGGACTCTTCCACATTTGTTTCAGTTTGAATTCCTCCACACGGGCTTCGTCGGGAGTAATGGTTGCGCATTTGATACCTACGCCATATTGTTTAATGGCATTGGCTGCATCGATGGTTACCTGGTCGTTGGTCTGATCGCGGTATTCCACTCCAAGGTCATAATATTTGATGTCAACTTCAATATAAGGAAGTATGAGTTTTTCTTTGATGAATTTCCAGATGATTCTTGTCATCTCATCCCCATCCAGTTCTACCACAGGATTGGCTACTTTGATTTTTTGTGACATGGACTATTAACTTTTGATTGGTTGTAAAACGGGGCAAATGTACATCAAATGGAGTATCAAAATTTGGCTAAACATTCACGATTAATAACGGTATGGGCAATGCATGCCTGACGTCTTCAATGGTTTCCCCGAAAAGGTAATCTTTCAATCCGCTGTGCCGATGCGCACCCATTACCAGCAGGTCTGCCCTGGATTCTTTTACTATGCGTATGATCTCATTGACCCTGTTCCGGTACCCCAGTACTGTCTCTACCTGGTACCCCATTTGCTTTAACTGGCTGGCATAGGCATCCAGCCTGTTACGGTCTCGCCGCGTTTCGTCGTCATCACTCGCCTCTCCAAGGTAACTGGCCGATACGCTTTCCACTACATGTATCAAGATATAATGAACCGTTTTCCTGCCCTGGGTTACGGCATGGGCAATGAGTTTTTCATCGGCGATGGAAAAATCGAGAGATATGGCTATCCTTTCGGTGGGTTTCACTACCAGGTTACGCAGGTTCGCCATATCGCCATGCATGGGCACAGCCTGCTTCTTCAATTTGTACCTGCGTACCAGCGGAAGGAATGTCATGGCCAGGAATAGCCAGGTAACGGCGGGAATGGCCACTATGGTCAATATCTTCCAGGCCCACAGGCCTTCCATGCTGAATAGTTGCGTGATTTCTTCTACTATGAGTTTTACATTGAGGTATACCAGTACCAGCGCCACCAGCCAGGCCAGTACTTTTATCCTCCAGGAAATGGCAAATTCACCCATGGTTTCTTTATCGCTCACAAAATGGATCAATGGAATCACTGCGAAACCAAGCTGCAGGCTTAAGATCACCTGGCTCAGTACCAGCAGATCGTCTACCCTCCCATCGCCATAAATAAGTATCACGGCCACAGCGGGCACGATGGCGACAAGCCTCGTAAGCAATCTTCTCAGCCAGGGGTTCAGCCGCAGCCTGAGGTATCCTTCCATCACAATCTGTCCGGCCAGGGTACCTGTAACAGTTGAACTTTGTCCGGCTGCAATCAGTGCGATCGCAAACAATACCGGCGCCAGCCTGCTGCCCAGCAGGGGTTGGAGCAGTTTATGCGCATCTTCTATACGCGCCACCTGCGTATTGCCCGTTTTGAAAAAAACTGTGGCAGCCAGCACCAGTATGGCGGCATTCACAAAAAAAGCGGCATTCAATGCCACAAAACTGTCTATGAAATTATACCGTATGGCTCGCCAGATACCCGGTTTATCATTACTGATCTTTCTCGTCTGCACCAGCGCCGAATGCAGGTAAAGGTTATGTGGCATCACCGTTGCGCCAATAATGCCCACCGCTATGTACAGTGATTCATTGTTCAGTGCCGCGGGCACAAAACCTGCCGCCACTTCTCCCAGGTTTGGTTTTGCCAGCAATAGTTCTATCAGAAAAGAACCGCCGATCGTAGCTACCAGCGCAATGATAAATGCTTCCATCTTCCTGATGCCATAACGCTGTAATAAAAGGAAAAGGAAAGTATCAAGTAATGTAATAATCGTACCCCATAACAAAGGCAGACCAGTGAGCAGGTAAATACCAATGGCCATGCCCAGCACTTCGGCCAGGTCTGTCGCTGCAATGGCGAGTTCTGCAAGAATATATAAACAGAAATTGACAAAGGGTGGATAAGCCTCCCTGTTGGCCTGCGCCAGGTCGCGGCGACGCACAATTCCGAGCCTGGTACTGAGACTCTGCAAGAGCAATGCCATCAGGTTGCTCATGAGCAAAACCCATATCAGCTGATAACCAAAACGGGAACCTCCCTGCAAATCAGTGGCCCAGTTACCCGGATCCATATAACCTACACTTACCAGGTAAGCAGGGCCTATATAGGCCAATATGCGTTTCCACCCTTTGCGAGGAATGGTGGTGTCTACCGATTCGTGTACTTCACTTAGCGACTGGTCTGCCTGCACCCTGTTCATCATCAGCCTAAATTAAAAATTTAGCCAAATCTAAATTATTTATTGATAACAGCCATGAGCAAAATCTCTTCGGTTGAAACGCTTACATTTATGGCATGAAAAAATGGACCTGCTGTTTTTTACTATTAGGCATCCTTTCCTGTAAAGAAAAAAAGGCCGATTTCTCTGGTGATGTGCCTCTCAAAGCCAGTGATTTCCTTACTGCATTCCCCAGGATCAGCTCAACATTTAATGTGGCCGATACCAATATTGCCAGGAAATCAGATACACTTACCATCGGTTATAAAGCCCTGGCCCAGTTTGTACCGGACAGCGCATTGAAAATATTGTCAGGGAAAGACCTGAAGAGGCTGACCATTCATCCTGTTGGCGTCATTGAAAAAGACAAGGAGAATTACCTGCTGCTGAGTTTTGTGAAGCGCAATAAAATAAGCCTGGCTGTGGTGGTAACGGATAAAAAAACAAAATTTCTGGGTGCCAAAGAACTGCTGACGAATGACAAGGGAGATGGCTATGCCCATGCCGTTTCCATTAACAGGGAACCCACTTTCATTCTCAGCAAGGAAAAAAGCGGGAGAGACAATAACCTCCTGTTTACCCGTACAGGATGGGTGTACAATAATGCAGGTATTTTTATGGTAGTGATCAACGACTCCAATGAAGATCCCAAAAAGACTGCCGTGATCAATCCCATTGATACATTGCCCCGCAAAAACCGGTTCAGTGGTGACTACGTGCAGGACAAAAAGAATTTCGTATCGGTACGCGATGGTAAAAACCAGCACACTTATCTTTTTTTCATCCATTTTGAAAAAGACGGCGGCAGTTGTACGGGTGAATTAAAAGGACAGCTGAATATGAAAACACCCGGTACCGCGCAGTTTTCTGCTAATGGAGATCCCTGCGTAATTGATTTCAGTTTTGAAGGCAATCTTTTAAAGATCAAAGAAAAAGGAAGTTGCGGCAACCACCGTGGCATCAAATGTTTCTTCGATGATTCTTTCCATAAAAAAAGAGAACCAAAAAGCACGCACAGGAAAAAGTAACCCATTTCATGGTGTCAATCTTTCACAGGTTTCCCACAGATTAATGTGTAAAAAGTACATATTTATTGAAAAAACCTATATTGCACAACTAAATTGTACCAAAGCAGCAACCAATGAACTTTAGAAATTACCAGGTCCCTTACCAGATCAATGAACAGTATGGCAAAAAAGCAGCGTATTTCTCTATGGAATTTGCTGTGCATCAACCTTTGAAAATATACAGCGGGGGCTTGGGTTTCCTGGCCGGATCGCATCTGCGCAGCGCCTATGAATTACGCCAGAACATGATAGGCATTGGCATCTTATGGAAATATGGTTATTACGACCAGGCGCGTAATCAGGATCAGACCCTGCAGGTGACCTTCATGGAAAAACTGTACAGCTTCCTGGAAGACACCCAGATCAAATTCCAGATACTGATACATGATCACCCGGTATGGGTGAAAGCTTATTACCTGCATCCCAACACTTTCAACAGTACACCGCTGTTCCTGCTGAGTACCGACCTGCCGGAGAATGATTATGTTTCCCAGACCATTACACATCGTTTGTACGATGCCAATGTTGCCACCAAGGTAGCCCAATTCATCCTGCTGGGTGTTGGCGGCGCCAAACTGATCGATGAACTGGGTTTCAATCCGGATGTATACCACCTCAACGAAGCACATGGCATATCTGCCGCTTTTTACCTGCTCAACAAATTCAAGAGCGTTGACAAAGTAAGGGAGCACCTGGTATTTACCACGCATACCCCCGAAGAGGCCGGCAATGAGAAACACGATATTTACCTCTGCCATAAAATGAGTTATTTCTGCGGACTCAGCATTGATGAGGTCCGTAAGATCACAGGTATTAAAGACGACCAGTTCAACCATTCACTGGCAGCGCTTCGTTTTGCACGCAAGGCCAATGGTGTTTCTGCCCTGCACGGACAGGTAAGTCGTGAAATGTGGAAAAACCATGAAGGGATTTGTCCGATTACTTCTATCACCAACGCACAGAACTGGCGTTATTGGGCCGACAAACAGCTGTACCGCTTCCTGGAAGAAGGCAACGATGCCGGTTACGACGATCGAAAAAAACATCTGAAGAAAAGGGCTTTCGAGATCGTTGCTGACCAGACAGGAAAAGTTTTCGATCCCAATGTGCTTACCATTGTATGGGCCAGGCGCTTTGCAGGTTACAAGCGTGCCGATATGCTCACATACGATATGGATCGTTTTGAAGCATTGCTGAACAATCCACATTATCCTGTTCAGATCATCTGGGCAGGGAAGCCCTACCCTGTTGACTATCCCGCCATTTCACAATTCAACAACCTGGTACACCTGAGCAAGAACTATAAGAATGTGGCGGTACTCATTGGTTATGAATTAGGACTCAGCAAACGCCTGAAACAATCAGCCGATATATGGCTGAATAACCCCCGTGTTCCCCGCGAAGCTTCAGGCACCAGTGGCATGACCGCTGCCATGAACGGTGCTGTGAACTTTTCTACTGATGATGGCTGGATACCTGAATTCGTTAACCATGGGAACAACGGCTTTGTGGTACCGAAAGCAGATTATGCCAACATGACCGTTCATGACCAGGACGAATATGACCTGAATAAAATGTACGAGATACTGGAACAACAGGTACTGCCTATTTACTACGATAATTTCGACACCTGGCGCCAGATCATGAAAAACGGAATGAGAGATGTACGTTTCCAATTCGACAGTAACAGGATGGCACATGAGTATTACGAGATCATGTATAAATGACTTTAAATTACTCAATTGCTCAATTAAGCATTGAGTAATTATAGAGTTTTATCTTTGGCTGATGAACAAAGTTGCCATAGCCATTACCGGAGCCAGTGGAGCTATTTATGCTAAACTGTTGCTTGATAAATTGTTGCTGCTGAAAGAACAATATGCTGAAGCGGGCATTGTAATGAGCAGGAATGCGGAAGAGGTATGGCAGACTGAATTGGGGAATGAGGACTACCGAAAGTACCCTTTCCGGTATTTCGACAAATTTGATTTTAAAGCCCCTTTTGCTTCAGGCTCTGCCCACTACAATATTATGTTGATTGCACCCTGCAGTATGGGTACACTGGGCAGGATTGCGGGCGGAGTAAGCGACGACCTGGTTACGCGAAGCGCTGATGTAATGCTCAAAGAAAGACGCAAACTCATTCTGTTGGTTCGTGAAACGCCTTATAACCTTATTCACCTGAAAAATATGGAGACAGTAACACTGGCAGGAGGCATTATTTGTCCGGCCAGCCCTTCTTTTTACAGCAAGCCCGCCACTATTGAAGCAGCAGCAGCCACCGTTGTAGACCGTATGCTTGACCTGGCAGGGTTCAGTATTGATAGTTTCCGTTGGGGAGGTTAAACCCTGGCTTTGACAAAATCGCTTACCAGGTAACTGATCAGTTTGCCTGTATCCGGACTTGTTCTTCCGTCCGCCAGTCGCACAGCTCCTTCACAAATATGCAGGTAAGCAACTTTGCTGTCGGTTGCCGTAAAATTAATGTACTGCCTCGCATGTTGCACGGTAATACCTGCAGGCCCTGAGGCACTGCTCAATACCGTTTCAATGGCATCCAGGTCGAGCTCTATGCCACATAAACTGTCTTCAGTAAAGCCGGTTGCATGACCAACAGCTTGCAAAAAACTCCTTTTTTCATGCACGAATATGTCCTCATAAGTGATACAGTCAATAAATGGATTGTTGACGATATCCATCCATACATTTTGCGGCAAATAGTTTTCGTGTAATCCAATCACACAATATTTTTCCAGGTATCCGTCAGCTTCTGCATAAGAAAACCCATTGCCGCTGTGTCTTCCTTCCATCGGCCTGAAATCGGAATGCGCATCCAGGTTGATGGCATTGATCTGGGCAATGGGCAAAACTCCCGCTTTGAAATATCCCTTTGCCGCACCCTTGATGCAGGGATAAGCATTGTTGTGCCCGCCACCGATCACCAGTGGTATCTTCCTGTTCTGGGTAATCATGTGCATCAGTTGTTCCACCTCATCATCAATCATATTAACTGCATGCCGGTAAGCTTCCAGTTTTTCATCAAATCCATGCGCATTTCTTTCAACCAGCGGCTCAATGTCTGAAAAGTCAAAATGACCCAATAATAAAATATCGCTTCCTTCCAGGAAGTCATTGCTTTGAATATTGAGGAAAGACTGCAGGAAGGGCAGCCAGACGGAATCGGTGCCGCCGGTTCCCATATTCGCTTTCACACCTATATCTTCTGGTATCCCGAATAGTACAAACTGCGCAGGTGATTGTTGCAGGGACGATTCAAAGGACTGGGCATTACCCAGCACCTGTAACCTCTCTCCTAATTTGGTTTCATACCTGCGGATACGCGTAAGCGACAAAACATCCTGCTTGTTGTAAAATTTAAAATGCTTCATCTTCTGTATGTTGTTTGTAAAAGAACATGCCGATCATCATGATAAGACTGATAACCAGGATCACGAAGAGAATGGTTTCGGATGGACAGATTTCCCATCCAGTTAAATTAACGCATTCAACCGAAAGCGTAAAATCACTTTTCCATAAACCTTCCTTTGATCATTACCCGGTCAATCAGTTGCGAACCGAAAGCATAAGGCAGGTATGCAATGGATGGAACAGGTTTGGTGAAAACCAGGTTAGCCATTTTGCCCACGGTAATACTACCCAATTGATCGCCCAGTTCCATCGCATAAGCGCCATTCAAAGTAGCGGCATTGATGGCTTCTTCGGGCAATAATTTCATTTGGATACAACTCATGGCTACAACCAGGTTCATATTACCACTTGGACTGGACCCTGGGTTATAGTCTGAAGCCAATGCAATGGCACAGCCGGCATCAACCAGTTGCCTTGCAGGCTGGAAAGGCATGCGCAGGAAAAAAGCGGCTGTAGGCAGCAAGGTTCCGATCGTAGCTGAGTTGGCAAGTGTGGCAATGGCATCGGCATCCATGGTTTCAAGATGGTCTACCGATAAAGCGCCCAGCTTCACACCTGCCTGTACGCCGCCAGACGGGTGCAACTGGTTGGCATGTATCTTTGGTTTCAACCCCCTTGTTATACCTGCTTTACAAATGGTCAGGGTTTCTTCAGGAGAAAAAAAACCTTCTTCACAAAACACATCGATATAATCGGCCAGTTGTTCTTCGGCAATGACCGGCAACATTTCATGAATGATGAGATCAATATAACCTTGGTGGTTGTTGCGGTAAGCCAACGGATAGGTATGTGCACCCAGGAAAGTTGCTTTCACAGGAATGGGCGATACGGCTTTCAATTTTTTGATCACGCGCAGCATTTTCAGTTCGCCTTCGACCGATAATCCATACCCGCTTTTGATTTCAACAGCGCCCGTTCCCATGCCAATCAGTTCGTGTAATCTTCCCAACGCCTGTTCAAATAACAGGTTCTCCGGCGTTTCCTGCAATTTGCGGACAGAATTCAGTATACCTCCTCCTTTGGCAGCAATAGCTGCATAACTCAACCCTTTAATTTTATCAACAAACTCATCTTCCCTGCTGGCCGCAAAAACCAGGTGGGTATGGCTGTCACACCAGGCAGGCAAAACATAACTGCCGCAGGCATCAATGATTTCTGCATTGGCAAACGGTTGCTGCTCAAGGTCTTTCATAGAACCATAAGCGGCAATCATGCCATTCTCCACCACCAGGTATGCATCCTTTAAACAAGGCAATACACCCAGTGCAGCCCCCCTTAACAGGGCACTGGTTTCCCTGGTATTCACCAGGCATTTGATGTGGGTAATGAGCTTACACATGCAAGCAAATTAATGCCTTTATCATTGCCAAACAACCGTTCAGGCGCAGTTCAAAATAAAGTTGTACATTGCATCATGCACACTTCTAACACATCGTTGCCGCTAAACGCACATTTTGCGTGGATGTACCGTGGGCTCAATCCCATGCCGGATCATTAAGTGTACCTACTACCAGTTTAGTAAGGTTCATTTTTTTCATCAACTCAACATTTTATGGATCAGATATTATCGGTAACCTCTGAAATAGGTACCCTGAAACGTCTATTGGTACATAGTCCGGATAGCGGACTGGGTAAAGTAGTTCCTTCGAAAGCGCAGGACTGGCTTTTTGAAGACATTGTTCATCTCGACACTATCCGGAAAGATGAATACGATTATTATACCAAGCTTTTGCTCTATTTTCTTGACCCTGGAAAGATCAAAGGGAAGCTCGACAAGATCGATGATCCCGCATCGAAAAGGGATTTTTATAAACCTTCCAGTCCTTCTTTCTACGGTTCAGACAAAGTGGTGGAACTGGAATGGCTGCTGGCCAGCGTGCTGGAAGATCCCGACATCAGGGTAAAACTGGTGGCTTCTGTTTGCGCCATTGAAGGATGCACTTACCGGGTACAGCAGGAATTGCTAGATTATTCACCGGCCAATCTTGCCAAAGCATTCATCACCGGAACATCCGCAGAAAAATATTTGCTGTTTGCACCCATACCCAATTTCATTTTTACGCGGGATATTGGCATTACCATCAAAGATCACCTGCTGCTCAATAAACCTGCCAAAAAAGCGCGTACCCGCGAAGCTTTATTGGCCAAATACATTTTCTTCCATCATCCGTTCTTTGAAAAATGGAAGCATAACATCATTGAACTGACCGATTCCAACCATGGTTTTTTATTGCCGAAAGATGATGATGACAGGAAAATTACCCTGGAAGGTGGAGATATTATGGTGGTGAGCGATGACCATGTACTGGTTGGCGTAAGTGAAAGAACCAGTTCGGAAGCCGCAGCGAGGATTACCAATATTTTGTTTGAAAAAAATATTGTGAACAAAGTCACCATCATTAAGATACCCAAGAAAAGGGATTACATGCACATCGATACGGTGTTCACCCAGGTGAAAAGAGATGTATGGGTAATGCTGGGTAATTTCTCCCGCAAAGCCATCAGGCATGAAGATGCCAATGCCATTGAACGGGTGCTTGAGATCAAAAAAGAAGAAAAAATAAAAATCCTGCAATTCCATAAAAAACAGTCCAATCACCCCATTGCTTTCGAGAGTCTGGAAGACCTGCTTACCGATGTGAGTAAAAACGACCTTCACTGTGAAGGCGAGGTACAATTCATTTTCTCAGGCAACAACGAATTCCCTTACAATGCAAGAGAACAATGGACCGATTCCTGCAATTTGCTGGCATTGAAAGAAGGCGTTGTATTGGGATATGACCGGAACGACAAAACCACGGAAGCATTCAGAAGTGCAGGCTTCCACATTGCATATGCAGGGGAATTGCTGCAACAACTGGATGCAGGAACGATCACCACTGACCAGATTGCCAATACGCTCATACTCATGCCATCGGCAGAATTGTCGAGGGCCAGGGGTGGGTTCCATTGCATGAGCCTGCCTTTGTGGCGCGAACCTTTGAATGCCAATCGCTAGTATTCATTTCAAACAAGTTTTAATCATGCAACACAGTGCAAACATATTAATGATCAGGCCTGTCCGTTTCGATTTCAATGCCGAAACAGCCATTAACAACAGTTTCCAGGTCCAATCGAACGATGAAGCTGTTCAGCAAAAAGCCGCATCAGAATTCGACAGGTTCATTGATGTATTATCTGCCAATGGTATAGATGTTACTGTTGTCAACGATACACCCGATCCTCATACGCCAGATTCCATTTTTCCGAATAACTGGATCTCATTTCATAGCAATGGCACCATTTGCCTTTACCCGATGTTTGCCACTAACCGCCGGAAAGAAAGGAAACAGCAGGTACTGGACCGTATCAATGAAAAATTCAGGATAACAACAACAATCGACCTCACCGGTTATGAGAATAACCATCTTTTCCTGGAAGGTACGGGCAGTATGGTGCTGGACAGGGATCATACGATCGCTTATGCATGCCTTTCTCCCCGTACAAATGAAAAAGTGCTGCACGACTGGTGCAAGCGGTTTGGCTACACAGCAGTCAGTTTTGTGGCCACCGATGCCCATGGCGCTGCTATCTATCACACCAATGTAATGATGTGTGTGGCAGATGAGTATGCAGTGGTTTGTATGGACAGTATTGCTAATGAATCGGAAAAACAACAGGTGCAACATGCACTGCAGCACAGCCACAAAGAGATCATTGATATCAGCTTTGACCAGATGAATCATTTTGCGGGCAATATGCTGCAGGTGCACAACAAAGCCGGACAAAAATTCCTGGTAATGTCCACACAAGCTTTCCGAAGCCTGTCAAAAGAACAGATTGGTAAACTGGGGTCTTTCAATCCCGTCCTGCATGCCGATATCGGCACCATAGAAACCAATGGAGGCGGAAGTGCCCGATGCATGATGGCTGAAATTTTTCTGCCTATGAAAAACTAAGCCTTACGCCCTCTTCAAAATCAACCGGCGCATAGTTCAGTTCACGGATAGCTTTGTCGATCTTCAATCCGGAACGTTTAGACCTGCGCACCGGTTCTGGGAAAGTAGCAGAAGTAACAGGTTCAATCAATGATCCGTTCAGTCCAAGTACACCGGCTACCGTAACTGCCATTGCATAGGGCGAGAGTATGTTTTTCCCGGCAAGGTGATAAACGCCGCCTGTACGTTGCAGGAGTATCTGTTCAATGCCTTTGCAGAGGTCGCCCACATAAGTAGGAGTCCTCGACTGGTCGGTTACCACTTTAATGGCCTTGCCCTGCTCGAGGTTATTTTTAACCCAGTGTAAAAAACTGGGACGCATGCCTTCCCAACATTTGCCGTAAATGAACACAGGTCTGATGATACAGTGATCTGTTGTACTTTGGTTAACCAGCCGCTCGGCCATCAATTTGCTCTCGCCGTAAAAATTCAGGGGACCGGGATCGTCGGTTTCGCTATGCGGACCATTTTCGCCAAAAATGAAATCCGTTGACATATAAATAAAATGCGTATTTGTATTTTGCGCTGCATTGATCAAATAACTGGTGGCTTTTACATTATACAACAGGCATTTTTCAGGATCCTGCTGGCACTCATCGGGCTTGCTCATAGCAGCTGTGTGCACCACTGCATCGGGAAGAATTTCTCTCATCATTGCCTCCACAGTACGAACATCTGTTAGTTCTGCAGAATGATAAAAAATATTTTCATGTGATGGCAATCTGCTTTCCCCACGTGAAAGTGCACGCATTTCAAATCCTTTGTCAGCAAGGAATAGCGACAAATGCTGACCTAAAAAACCATTGGCTCCCGTTACAATTATTTTCATGATACAAGATTAACAAAATATGCAATTCCCTATCTGAACTTGGCAATTACTTTCAAATGCTTATTTTTGAAACTCCGTGTAGCAAGTACACTTACGAAGTGGTTACAGGAGTTTGGCAGAAACCCCATTAGTCGCATTAAAGAAGAATCGCATATCTAAAATGTCTGCAAAAAAAGTTACTAAGATCGGTGTTCTTACCTCAGGAGGTGACGCCCCCGGCATGAATGCAGCCATCAGGGCTGTTGTAAGAACCGGTATTTACCATGGATTGGAAGTTTTTGGAGTTGTACGTGGGTACAGCGGAATGATCGATGATGATATCTACCAGATGGATTCACGTTCTGTTGCCAATATCATACAGCGCGGCGGAACCATTCTCAAAACGGCAAGGAGCAAAGAATTTTTCGACTATGAAGGCCGGAAAAAAGCTTACGAGAACCTGAAGAAAAGGGGAATCGACGGATTGGTGATCATTGGCGGCGACGGTAGTTTCCGCGGCGCACAAAAATTCAGCAATGAATTCGATATTCCCTGTATTGGATTACCCGGTACGATTGACAAGGATATTGCCGGCAGTGATTTTACCATTGGTTTCGATACGGCCGTTAATACGGCGGTAGGCGCCATTGACAAGATCAGGGATACTGCCGATGCGCATGACCGTCTCTTTATAGTAGAAGTAATGGGCCGTGATGCCGGCTATATTGCCCTGCACAGCGGTATTGCCACAGGCGCTGAAAACATCCTCATCCCTGAAAGCAAAACCGATATGGAGGAACTGGTTCATTCTCTGACTGAAAAAGAAAAAAGAAAGAAACTGGTGAACCTGGTAGTAGTAGCCGAAGGCGATGAATTTGGCGGCGCCAATGAAGTGGCAGCCATCATTAAAAAGCGGCTCCCGCAGGCAGACGTAAGGGTATGCATCCTGGGCCATATCCAGCGTGGCGGCTCACCTACCTGTCTGGACAGACTGATCGCCAGCCGGATGGGATACCACGCGGTGGAATGTCTCATGACCGGCAAGCACAATGTAATGGTAGGTATCGTCAACAACAACCTGCATTATACACCGCTTGACAATGCCATCAAAGCAAAACAGAAAATTTCGGAAGAATGGCTGAAGATCGTAAAGATACTGGCCAGCTAAACCCGTTAACCTATTATTCAATAACAGAGCAATCACCCCCAATCAAAAAAATGTCAAAGAATATCGACAAATACCTGCACAAGGGAATGGACAAAGAAGCAGGGATTGACCATGTGAACCACCGTACAAAGATTGTAGCCACCGTAGGTCCCGCTTGCGATACCTATGAGAAGTTGCTTGAACTGGTGCAGGCCGGCGTAAATGTTTTCAGGCTTAATTTTTCGCACGGAAGCCATGAAGACAAAGCGCGCATCATTGATCATATCCGTAACATCAACAAAACCCAGCCTTATAATATTTCCATACTGGGCGACCTGCAGGGACCAAAACTCCGCGTGGGTGAAATAACCAACAATGCACTGGAAGTGAAAGTGGGTGACATACTCACGTTCACCAATGAAAAATGCATCGGTACACTGGAAAAGATCTATGTCTCCTATCCTAACCTGGCCGGTGATGTGGTTATTGGAAACATCATTTTGATAGACGATGGCAAGCTGGAAGTGAAGGTGGTGAGCATTGAAAAGAACGGCGATGTAAAAGTAGTGGTAACACTGGGCGGCATTCTTTCCTCGAAAAAAGGAATCAACCTGCCCGACACCAAAATATCTCTGCCGGCATTGACAGAAAAAGACCTGGAAGACCTGGATTTCATCATTGAACAGAAGTGTGACTGGGTGGCGCTGAGTTTTGTGCGCAGTGTGGATGATATTGTTATCCTGAAGAAGAAACTGAAAGAAAAACAGAGCAAGACCAAGATCATTGCCAAGATTGAAAAACCCGAAGCGCTTACCAATATACGTGATATCATTGTGGAGAGTGATGGTATCATGGTTGCCCGCGGTGACCTGGGCGTGGAACTTCCTGTAGAGCGCATTCCGCTGATCCAGAAAGAACTGATCCGCAAATGCATCCACAGGGCTAAACCGGTGATCGTTGCTACACAAATGATGGAAAGCATGATCGACCGTGTAAAGCCCAACCGTAGTGAGATTACCGACGTGGCAAATGCAGTACTGGAAGGTACCGATGCTGTTATGCTGAGCGGTGAAACTGCTACTGGTCAGCATCCTGCACTGGTAGTGCAAACCATGCGCAAGATCATTATGGAAGTAGAGAGCAAAGAATACCGTTATAACCGCTCGGAAGACCTGAAGCCACAACCCCATTCACCTTCTTTTCACAGTGATGCCATCTGCTACAATGCCTGTAAAATTTCTGAAGATGTGCAGGCCAAAGCATTGATTGGTATGACACAGAGCGGCTATACCGCTTTCATGCTGAGCAGCTACCGCCCCTCTTCACCGCTGTACATTTTCACCAAAGAAAAATCACTGGTGAACCAACTGAGCTTAAGCTGGGGCGTAAGGGCTTTTTATTATGCCGAAGAAGACAGTCTGGACGACATCATCAATGACCAGATCAACATTCTGAAAGAAAGAGGATTTGTACATTCCAACGATGTGGTGGTGAATACGGGAAGCACACCTGTTCACCTGCATCTTCCCACTAATATCATTAAGATAACCAAGGTTGAATAACCAAAAAGCCCGCTGTTAAACGCAGCGGGCTTTTTTATAAGCGTTTCATACGCAAACGATTGTGTCATTTAGACTGGTTACCCCGTATTTTTTAGAAAGAGAGCGTACTTTAGCAAAATCCTTTAACCATTGTCATTATCATGAAAAAAACATTGCTAGCCTTACTGATGCTTCCGCTGGTGCAGCTGTATGCACAAACCGTGAACATCATTCCACAACCTGTTAAAATGGAGATTGGCCAGGGTCATTTTTCCATCAATGCTTCCACCAAAATCGTTCTTGTAAGCCAGGGAATGGAAAAATCTGCCCGTTTTCTGAACGATTACCTGCAAAAATTCTATGGCTTCAAATTGCCGGTAAGTAACGGAAGCGCAAATACAAAAGGCGTTGTACTGAAAAAAACTGCGCTGCCTGATCCCACAGATGGCGCTTATACCATGAACATCACCGCGAACGGTGTAACCATTGCAGGCAATACCGAAAGCGGCACATTCTATGGTATGCAAACACTTATTCAATTGCTGCCACTGGAAAAAGCAACATCATTCAGCGTACCCTTCCTCAGCATTGAAGACAAGCCCCGTTTTGCATACCGCGGCATGCACCTGGATGTAGGCCGTCATTTTTTCCCGGTTGATTTTATTAAAAAGTATATCGACTTCATTGCCATGTATAAACTCAATACATTCCACTGGCATTTGACAGAAGACCAGGGATGGCGTATTGAGATCAAAAAATATCCGCGCCTTACCACAGTTGGCGGGTTCAGGAATGGTACCATCATTGGCCGCTATCCCGGCAAAGGAAACGATGGCATTCGCCGTGGTGGATTCTATACGCAACAGGAGATCAAAGAAGTAGTGAAATATGCGAGTGACAGGTATGTGACCATCCTTCCCGAAATAGAATTGCCCGGCCATTCTTCCGCAGCAATCGCTGCCTATCCACAGCTGAGCTGTTTCCCCGACGAATCTACCAAACACCCTGCTAAAACAACCTGGTATGGCGATTCTACCGGCAAGCAGGTACAACAGGTATGGGGTGTATTTCCCGACGTGTTCGCTCCTACCGAATACACTTTCAAATTCCTGGAAAATGTGCTGGACGAAGTAATACAACTGTTCCCCGGAAAATATATCCATATTGGCGGCGATGAATGCCCGAAGGAAAGTTGGAAACGCTCTGCTTTTTGTCAGCAGCTGATCAAAGAAAAAGGACTGAAAGACGAGCATGGTCTGCAGAGTTATTTCATCCAGCGCATTGAGAAATACCTGAACAGCAAGGGCAGGCAGATCATTGGATGGGATGAGATACTGGAAGGCGGTCTCGCTCCCAATGCCACTGTCATGAGTTGGCGCGGCGAGCAGGGCGGCATTGAAGCGGCCAAACAAAAGCATACCGTGATCATGACCCCCGGTGGCTGGATGTATTTCGATCATTCGCAGAATAAAAAAGAAGACTCTGTTACCATTGGCGGTTATACCACCATTCAGAAAGTATACAGCTATGAACCCATTCCAAAAGAACTGTCGGCAGAAGACGAAAAATACGTGCTGGGCGCCCAGGCCAATGTGTGGACAGAATACATGAACAATGTACCCAAGGTAGAATACATGATCTTCCCCCGCGTGAGCGCATTGAGTGAAGTATTGTGGAGCCCAAAACAGCAACGCGACTGGAAGAATTTTGATCAGAAACTGCAGGGTGAATTCAAACGTTACGACTGGTGGAAAGTGAATTACAGCAAAGCATATTTTGATTCCGTCAATAACTAACACCTGTTCATCAAATGAACAAAAAGCCCTGTAATGCAAGCGTTACAGGGCTTTTTCATGCGCAACCGATTGATTGAAATAGTGGTTTTTACGCGTTTAGTAGCCGCATTTCTTTTCTATCTGTAAAAGAGCGTGTACTTTAGCGAACTGATAAAACACTACACTACCATGGTTGATTCATTTGAAAAAATTGCTGTTGCCATCCACTCCACTTCCAAAAACGGCTCGCGTTATGTAGCCCGTGAAATCTCCAACCTTATTCGTGAAAAACAGAAAAATAACCAGCCTTGCATACTGGGTCTCGCTACCGGTTCCACCCCCATCAGTATGTATGCAGAACTGGTACGCCTGCACCGTGAAGAGGGACTGAGTTTTAAAAATGTGATCAGCTTTAACCTCGATGAATATTATCCCATTGAAAAAGATGCTTTCCAGAGTTACTGGAGTTTCATGCATCGTCATTTATTCAACCATGTAGATATTGATCCTGCGAATATTCACATACCCGATGCCAACTGGTCCAAAGAAGAAATCAAAAAGCATTGTGCCCGGTATGAAGAAGCCATAGAAAAGCTGGGTGGCATTGATTTACAGGTACTGGGCATTGGTAACAATGGTCACATTGGTTTTAATGAACCGGGTTCCAGTATTTATTCCAAAACAAGACTGGTAAACCTCGATAACAGTACACGTATTGCGAATGCATATGAGTTCCAAAACATTTCCAAAGTACCCAGACTGGCAATTACCATGGGCATCAGTACCATTCTCAAAGCCAAGCGCATACTGCTCATGGCATGGGGTATGAAAAGCAATATTGTAGCCAGGGCTGTAGAAGGACAGGTAACAGAACAGGTTCCGGCCAGCATACTGCAACAACACAACGATTGTACTTTTGTTATTGATGAGCCGGCAGCACAGGAACTGACCCGCATCAAATCACCCTGGCTTACCGGTGAATGTGAATGGACACCCAAGATGATCAAAAAAGCAGTGGTGAACCTGGGGCTCAAACTGAAAAAAGCCATCCTCAGTTTGACAGCACACGATTACAATGAAAATGGTCTGTCAGACCTGCTGGTTGAAAAAGGTGATGCTTATGAGATCAACCTGCAGGTATTTTATATGCTGCGAGACAGTTTAACAGGCTGGCCCGGCGGCAAACCTAATGTAGTATTGCCCACCCATCCTGAAAGAAGCGAACCCTATCCCAAAAGATGCCTCATTTTCTCTCCCCACCCCGATGATGACATCATCAGCATGGGTGGAACGTTCATGCGCCTGCACGACCAGGGTCATGAAGTGCATGTAGCCTACCAGACCAGCGGCAATATTGCTGTTACCGATGAATTTGTTACCCGCTTCCTTGATTTTGCTGTTGGGTTTGAAGACCTGTTTGGCATTGACAACAACAAAAGCCAACAGATACTTACTACTGCAAGAACATTCCTGGCATCCAAGAAGAAAGACCAGTCCGACACCGCCGAAATACGCGCTATCAAAGGCCTGATCAGGCGCTGCGAAGCGAAAGCCACCTGCCGTTATGTAGGCCTCACAGATGATCGGTGTCATTTTATGAACCTGCCTTTTTATGAAACAGGTACGGTAGAAAAAAATCCTATGAGTGAAGAGGACGTCCAGATCACCATGGAGCTCCTGAGAAAATTAAAACCACACCAGATCTATTGCGCCGGCGACCTTGCCGATCCGCATGGTACGCATAAGGTTTGTCTCGACATTATTTTTGAAAGCATGCACCGCCTCAAAGCAGCCGGAGAATCCTGGGTCAAGGATTGCTGGGTATGGTTGTACAAAGGTGCATGGCAGGAATGGGATATCTCTGAAATAGAAATGGCCATTCCCATGAGTCCAGACCAGGTCATGAAAAAACGATTTGGCATTTTCATTCACCAATCACAGAAAGACATGGTTCCTTTTCAGGGAACAGACAGTCGCGAATTCTGGCAAAGGGCCGAAGACCGGAACGCCAATACCGCTAACCTCTACGCAGAATTGGGCATGACCAAATATGCAGCGATGGAAGCATTTGTAAGATGGCATTATTGAGCGCCATTAAATAATTGTTGCTATTTTTGCAGAATGCAACTACCAGAAGCCAATAGTTACATTAACATTGCAGAAGTAAACAAAACTGAAATGCAGGCGCTAAGCTGGGATGAGGCATGGCGCAGCAGAACCTTCAGGATCAAGACCATCAGTGCTGTTATCATGTTAGTGACTGTATTGGCATTGTTCCCGCTTTTTTTTGCTTATGTTGAAAAAAGACCCGGCATTCAGCTGGATGATTATTTGCTGCAGTTAATACCGGTAGCAGATGTATCTGCAGTTACTTTCATCATCATCTGGTCAGTCAGTATTCTTTTGCTGGTAAGGTGCATACAACGTGCTGATATTTTTTTGCTCATGCTTTGGTCCTTTCTTTTTCTCTGTCTCTCGCGCATGCTCACCATAGCACTGGTTCCCCTCTCACCTCCGGAAGGATTGATTGTACTGAAGGATCCGCTTACCAGTATTTTTTACGGAGGAACCGGTAAATTCATTACGAAAGACCTGTTTTTTTCCGGTCATACTTCTATCCAATTCCTTATTTTCCTTTGTTTCAGGAATAAAATCGACAAGATCGTCGCCCTTGCGGCAAGTGTTGCGGTAGCCTGCCTGGTATTGATACAGCACGTGCATTATACCGTTGATGTACTGGCGGCCTTTGTTTTTACCTATATTATTTACAGAATGGGCAAACTGGTCACCGGCTGTTAAAAAGCTTCTCCCAGTTGAAAATACAATCCGCTGTTATTGCCCTGGCCAATGCCATAATCAAGCCTGAGGTTGAGTTTCTCTTTTTTCATGAGTGCAAAGCGCAAGCCAGCGCCCAGTGAATATTTGAAATCTCCCAATGTATAATCGCTGAAATTTTTTCCTACATCACCATATCCTCCAAAAGCAACGGCCCCAAAACGGCCATACAGGGGAAATCGATACTCGCCCTGGAAAACCATCTGGTTGGTATTCCGGAAACGTCCGGCATAATAACCACGCATACTGTTAGATCCACCCAGGTTAGCCAGACTACGCAGCGGCACTTCCCTGCCGGTATTCCCGAAACTATATGCCTGCAAAGCCACTACACTTTTTTTACCAACCGTTATGTATTTACGCAGATCAAACACAATATTGGTGTAATTATAGTCAGAGCCCAGGTATTGATCAAAATGATTGAAGTAAAACTGTACAAGTCCGCCTTTACCGGGTGCAAAAGCATGATTCCTGGTATCATAGGTAACACTCATGCCAAGTCCCGCAATTTTATATCCGTTACGACCCACAACCTGTTGCTGATCAAATAGTCCGCCTGCCAGGTACTCCACATCGTTCAATTCCTGGAATTCAAACAATCCGCCTATGAAAAAATGAGGCGCGAGTTTTCGCATCAGGTGAAGGTAAATATAGAATTGCTTGTATTTATACGATTCAAACGCATCATCTTTGGTGTATTTGCCAAGTCCCCAGAATTTATCGGGAAAAGAACTGAAAGAAACCTGTTCATTCAGGATATATTTTTCATGCCGACTGTATTGCGCGCCATTGATGGCCAGCACCAACTGTTTTTTTAAAGAATACAATGCTAATACCTGCATGTTAGACGTTCTGCTTGTCGTATCTTTAGGATGCGATCGGAATGCGAGTGAGCCAATGGCTCCGGCCGACCAGCCTGTTTCAATAGATTTGGCAATCACCGGTAAAACAAGGAAATTCGTATGCTTAACAGAATCTTTTTGAGCATCTGCCGCAAAACAAAAGCACCAGGATAGTATAAACACGGCAGTTATTTTGCGCATAAAACAGTGTTTGGCGTCATAAAACACGCAAAATAAACCTCTTATACATTATCTTAGAGAAATCTCTTTATAAATTGCTTAGATTTGCGTGTTTTTTAAGGTGTTTCACCTTTACTTTTTTGTAATAATTAATTAACATTACACTAATATACTAACCGTAATAGAGTAAGAATGAAAAAATGGGATAGTCATTTTCAATTGGGAGATACTGTAACCGCAGAGCAATTGGAATTTTTCGACAAGCACGGTGTGATAGTATTCAGGAATTTCATCAGCAGGGAAAAAGTGAATTTATATATAGAAGAACTGAAACGCCTTGAACAGTCCTGGCTGGGTGAAGGGCGCGATAAGGTGAACGGCATCCCATTGAAATTCGGCAAGGACGAGAACGGCAATAAAACGATACAGCGCCTGTGCTTCAGCTCTTTATACAGTGACTCCCTTCACCAATTAGTGGAAGATAACAGGTTAAAAGCCCTCACCGCTTTCCTGGCCCCTTATGAGGGACGCATAGCGGAAGATGAAAAAGACGGACTGGTCATCAACAATTATATCAACACCCCCAACAGCACTTTTACACAAATGGGCTGGCATACCGATGCTCCCCGGGATCTCTTCCTGGGTCAAAAGATCATGCCCATGCTCAATGTAGGTATCCACCTCGATACCTGTCCCTTTGAAAATGGCGGCCTGCGCGTGATCCCGGGTACCCATAAACAGGGAGTTTTAAAATTACTGTTCGGCAAAAAATATTTCATCGATAATAATGATGACAATCGCGAAGTTGGTTTCGATCTCAATGCAGGCGATCTTTCCGTGCACGATGGTCGTTTGTGGCATCGCGTCAAGCAATCGCCCAGGTTTGGCGAGGAAAGCCGCCGCCGGGTGATGTATGTGCCCATTGTAACCGGCAAATACAAACCCAAGCACGAAAACAGCAAAACCCCTTTCTATCATCGTTTTACCAGCAAAGTGCACCATTGATACCCTGCTAAAAATTATTCAGGAAAAGGTCAACATAACAGGTTGGCCTTTTTCATTCAAAAAAAGATTATGACCTACGCATTGATCACAGGAGCCAGTAAAGGAATTGGCAAAGCCATAGCCGAAGAGCTGGCAGCCAGGAAAATCAACCTGCTGCTGGTGGCGCGCAGTGGTGATCTGTTGACTACATTGGCCAACGAACTGGCAGCAAAACATGGCATACAGGTCGACTATTTCGCGACAGACCTGGCACAGCCCGGCTCCGTTGAACAAATCATGCAATGGCTGAACAATAAGCAATACCGGGTACAGGTACTGGTCAATAATGCCGGTTATGGTTTGAGTGGTCATTTTGATACTTATACTGTTGCAGAACACCGCGGGATGATGGAAGTAAATATGATGGTACCGGTGGCTTTATGTCGCGCACTGTTACCACAGTTAAAAGAGCAACCAAAAGCCTATATCCTGAATATTGCCAGTTCAGCTGCCTACCAGGCCGTACCGGGCCTAAGCGTATATGCCGCATCCAAGGCCTTTGTATTGAATTTCAGCCGCGGATTGCGCTATGAGTTGCGTAAGAGCAGCATATCGGTCACGACAGTTAGCCCCGGATCCACCGATACGGGGTTTGCCCATCGGGCCAATGTAGGGCCCAAGGCCTTGAAAACTGCCGAAAAAGTGAATATGACACCCGAAGCAGTGGCCCGGTTAGCCGTTAATGCCATGTTTGCCGGCAAGACCGAGCTGATCACAGGCATGATCAATAAACTGGGTGCTTTCTTTGCATGGTTATTGCCTAAGAAATTGGTAGAGAAGGCTTCTGCGGGCATATATAATTTAGATTAATGCTGAAAAAAGCAAGATTGGTTTTGTAGATTCTCTTTTAGCTTTTATATTTGCACCCCGATTAATGGCAATGGCTGCGTAGCTCAACTGAATAGAGCATCTGACTACGGATCAGAAGGTTTCAGGTTTGAATCCTGACGCGGTCACTTTTTAAATTATTTTAATATAATAATTTCTTCTAAAACCCTTACCTAGTAAGGGTTTTGTCGTTATAGGCTTTAGCAAAAGCTACCCAATATTTTGTGCAAAAGAGCGTTTTGTTTTCAAATAGTCAACAAAATGTTCTCAAATTTTCGATTTTTGCCTCAGTTTTGTGGGGATTCGAACCTTTCGAAATAATGTGATCCCGCTGGGACTCGAACCCTGGCCCTATACTTTATTTTATATTGCTATCATTATTGCACTCGCAGAGTCGAATCGTTAAATGATTTTTCCGAAAGATTTAAGATTTATTGGGAATCTCCCTTAAGATCAGTAGTAGCCACTTGTTTATGAAGACTCCGTATTAAAGAATCCATATCAACTAATGGCAATACAGCTCCATGTAAATATGTTCCCCTTATCTCTGATGCTATTATTCCTCTTATGGTTGAAAACCCAAGAGACTTTAGCATAATTTCCAATTCAATAGGAATATTATACTGTTTATGATTCTTTCTTGTAAAAACTGAATCAAAATCAGGAAATTCAAAAACACAAAGAATTTTGAAACTAGCGACACTTTTTGATTCCTTCACCCTAACAATATCTGTTGTCGTTTCAATAATCGCATTTTTAGAATCTGGCAGAAGTTTAAGGTCAATTCGAAAAGGAAAATTAAAATCTTCTTTTCCACTAAGATCGCTAGGGGGAGGATTTAGTGATTTAGAAATCAATTCAATCGCAACAAGCTTAATATTGTATAAATTTTCACTCATGCTATAAACGAATATTTGCTACTAAGAACATTAATTGGCTGAGGGGCATTTAGAATACTCTCTCTTTCACCAATCTTTGCCTCACTCTCTACATTATTTTGGAAGGTAACTAACTGCTGCCTTGGGAAAGGAATAATTTCATAAAATTTATCTTCCTTGTCAACTTGTAAATATTGATCTATTGGAACAAAAAACATCAAAGGAACAGTATTACAAGACAAAGCAAGGTCTACAACTTTGCTTATTTTATGATCATAGGTTGCATTCAACAATTGCGACACATATCCTTTAGACACACCAAGCTCTTCAGCGAGCTGATAATCTTTTAATTTATTTTTGCTTTTATAGGCCCCAATTAGATTTAAAAGCCTCAATTGTATTTGAGAAATAATATAATCCTTACTTCTTATCAGTTTTTCCCTTTTCATTTTGTTGCTGATTTAAAAAGTTTAAGTATTCCATTTTTATCAATCGAAATCTTGCAATATTATCACTACTATCTGCCTTCTTCTTGAATCCGCCATACAGAATTATTTTTTTGTTGGGATGCTGAATGGCATAAATACGAATATGTTTACTTATAAATTCGTATTCAGTCTGTCCCTCGTTACCTTTCAAATATTTTACCTTTCGACCAGGTTCACCTCCATTTGCAAAATGCTGGATAAAAGCGAGCAATCCAATAAATTCTCCATTATAAGTAGTTCCAATCAATTGATTTTCAAGGTTATCTAATTGTCCAACACCATTAATAAACAATTGTTCCACAGTTTCTTTGGCCTTGATTTGTTCAATTATTTTGGTGTCAAATTTACGCATAAAAAAGTTTAGTTCAAACTAAACATTGAATTATTTTCAACTCTTTCAACCGTAAAATATAAATAAATATTTGCATGAAAAAAGATGAATCATTCGCAATGATGATCCATATAGATAAAATACTATTCGTTTTGTTAACAAATTCCAGAAAATCCGCTGAAACCCTTGTGCGACAAGGGGTATTCAAATCCTGACGCGGTCACTATTAAAAAGGATCAAACTCTTGTGGATTAACCCATCCATGAGAGTTTTTCTTTTTTTCGTTAACTTTAACCTCATATGGGTAATTTAATTTTTTGGGAGAAGCCGGTAAGGTGGTGTTTTTTCATATGAATTTGTATTATTGCCCTTGGTAACGATATCTGGTAGTTTTAATAATGCTTCCATTCATATCTCTAATCAGTAACAATCTTCCCAAAGCGTCATACTCATAATAGATGGTCTTGCCTGATGGATCTGTTTGGCTGGTTATGCCAATCAATGGTCTGTAGGTATAAGTTGTCATTTGAGCATCAACAGGAAAAATTCTGATATCGTCCACTGGTCCGGTTAAAGTCATATTAGCAGCATAGTTCTGTTGATTAAATATCCATTTCCCGCTTACAAGATTCCACCATTGAATTATGTAACCCCTGCCGTCTGGCGGAGCAAAAGAACAAGTGTAGTTAGCGTTATAATATTTATTACCTGTATGGGCCGTTCCAGTGACAGCCGAAAGATTTTCTTCAAAATTTTCAGCGAAGTATGCCTTAGTACCTGCCATTACTATGATCATACCCTGATAAGCGAAAGAAAGCGAGTAATTAAATGTAAAACTACTGAAAGAGGTACTTACGGTGTAGTTCAGCGTATACTGGCCAATCGGCATATTATTATATGTGATGGTAGAAGGAGTTGTTCCGCAACTGGCCCCACCAGAACCAGCATTACAGAGGTAACCGCTTTGACCGGAAGGTCCCGTTAAAGTAAAATTAACAGTCACATTAGCGCCACTTGGCAGCGATGGCATTGTCAAAGTAATAGGTCCAGCCTGAGTTTGATTAAATGAATACTGCCCTCCATAAGTAGTAGTACTTCCTCCAATTTGGAAGTTAAAGGAAGTATTAACTGTACCAGGTATCAATGTTTCTTTGATGTGATTAGCAGCATTCAAAATCTTAACAATAGGCAGGCCGCTGTTATATCCCCAATCATAACTTGTTGACACTCCATTCCTGGACAATGAATTAATTATATTCCCTTGATTAGATTCAACCAAAGTCTCAAGAGCGTAACGACTATCTGTACTCACCGATGTATTGGAAGGACTCACAGAAGAAGCAGTGAAAGTAGTTGAAGGAGACTGTATATCAATCTTCTGAGCCGTACTGAGATACACTCCTAAATTATCGTCTCTTTTATTGTTATAATAATAAAAATTTGCTGCGGTAAGTTGACCGTTAGTCCAGGTAGACGCTTCAATAACAGGATTCATATAGTTATCCTGCATCCATAAAATGGGTTTTAATAAGGTATCTGCTGCAGATTTTGCAGTATTGTGGTTCACCTGGTAGGTATTCAAAGGGCTGGTATTGGTAAAATTTGTCTTCCGGCAACCAATATAATTTACCCTGGGGTTAAATAATGCAGTGGAATAATTGTTGCTAGTTGTACTATAGCATGAGTTAGCATACCCCGGGCAACTATTAAATTGGCTACTATAGCCCCCCGCATAAAAAAGAGAATCAGAATAATTTAAAAATTTAGCAGCACCGGCATAACAATTGGAAACAGTATCAAAAATGGGTACCCGAAAATCGAATGCGTATTTCATTCTTTTTTCAATCGCCTGACCTTTTGAATTGGTAGTAACAACACGGGTAGGTTCATGATGGTAATTGCTTTCGTAATAAGTCTGAACCTGAGTTTGTAGCATTCCACCTCCTGGCTGGTAGCTTTGTTCTGTTACTGTAGTCTGCGATTTACGGGCGGTTTGAAGCTCATACAAAGTGGGAAAGCCCATCCTTCTAGTGGGTGTCGAAAAACTAAAAGTAAGTCGGCCAGGAGTAGTAACAGGATTCAATGTATAAACTGTGTTAAACAGCCTTTCATTCAAGACTGAACCATCCTGATTAAAATACCCTTCATATGTGGGCTCTCCTCTATAAAAGTCGGTTGGCAAAGGAGCAGCAGGGTAATTAGGAATTGAAGGATCGCAGGGGCCTGGGTTATTTACCTTGGTTATTGCAACATTATCCCGATTAATCTGCCATGGGGGAGTCACAGAAAACCTGTAAATACTAAATCCATTACCCGCCTGACTAACTTTCACTTCTCCATACCCGATATGGTAACCTTGCGTAGTTTCCATCGGACGAATGGGATTGTCTGAATAAATGACCCCTCTTGTCGGAGTGGTATCCGTTGGTAAGAAAGTATCGAAACATCCTTGCGTATTTGGTGCCTGCCCAAGAAAATTACTTTTTTTAGCCCAGTCATTTCGGAAAAGCTGATAATAGGTCGGCCGGCTGTAAAGTACACCACTTGACAAATTGTTACCCTGGCTCAGGTATGAATAGTTGGTAACATTTGTTTGATTACTGACAGGGTCGTAATTGGTAATCGTTTTAATCCGCAATCCTCCAACAATTTGGTCCGTTGGAACAATCTGACCATTAACAACCGTGTTAATGGTAAAAGTATTTGCTTCAAAATAAAAAACGGTACTACTGCCTGTTGGATAAGTTATTTTCTGAAGTGTTCCGCCTCTCATAGCGGGCCAGGAAGATTCCCGATTAGCAATAGGAATGCCAAAGGAAGAATTAACAACTCCCGTATTGTTGGAAAGAGCCGGATACAATTGAGTATTGACGGTCACTCCATTGTTATATCCCCAATGATCCCGCGAAAAGCTTAGCTTTCGCGGTACTTGCTCGGAAAAATAATCAAATTGATAGGGAGGTTTGGAAACAGTTCCGTCGCAGGATTGTTCCTGAACAGCAAGCAGTTTTAACCGTTTCTTATCAGATATGATTCCGGAAAAATAGGAAACCGGAGCCGTTGTACTATCTGTAAAATAATCGTAAGAGAAATTAAACTTCTTAAAGCAATTACTTTGATTATCAGAAACACTAATTGATCCTAATGCTGGGGAGCTCTGATTAATATTGTCAGCGAGCGATTGGTCAAGCCCACTTGCCCACCTTGACAAATCCTGTCGGGCACTTCCAGGAACAAAATTTACTGTTTCGTTGGGCGTGGTTATTTGACTTAGCAAAACACCTGCCATTAGGTTTTTTACCAAGGCATATTTAGACGCTGAATTATTCGCCTGGTCCAAAGTGAATGTTGGAGGATTGGTGAAAGTATAAAAAGCATACTTATCCCGTTGATAGTTTAAATTAATAGAGAAATTCCCATCAGGTGACACAATCTGGTACAGGAACCAACTTGAAATAGCCTGACTGTAAGAAGTACCCATATTCGCAGTGTAAATGGATGTCACTTCTATCGGATCGCAATACGGGCTCTGTGCCAGAGTTGGTGCAATTCCGAAGAAATATTTGACTCCATCGGGTGTAGTGAGTGTAAAAGACTCAATGCATCTACCATTGCCCGACCATGCACCCGGAGAATTATTCCATGTACCCGGCGTATAACTACATTGTATTTTAATATCCTGTTCCGGGACCAGCACAGGTGTGCGATCATCGTTAAAATAAAACTTGCCGCTATATCCATTAAAATTGAAGAAAAATAAATCGGGTTCATTGTCAATATTGGTTTCATCGTATGACTGAGCATTTGCCCAATAACTGGCATATCCATAATCTGAATAATGGCCATAGATTTGGCTTAAGCTACTCGTTTGTTTTTCATCAGGTTTATCTTTTACGGTTCTGGTAATGGCACCTCCTGCATTTAAAGCCCAACCAGCACCAACCCAACTATCATTTTCTTCTACCTTTAAGCCAGACGCATGATAGCTAAGGTTGATAGGCAATTTTAAAGAACCATAGGAAACAGTGTACAGCGGTATATTGATGTTGGGTACACCAGTATGATAGCTTACAGGTATATCTCCGTACTTGCCCAATGATGAGGCATTTGGCGAGGCAATATTTACTTTTCCAAGCGTTTTTGTTGGATCTTGAGAAAAGCCTGGCAACTGGAAGCTTAAAATACCAAGCAATAGAAAAACTCTGTTCAGTTTCATTAACATAGCGATCAAAATTTTACTATCTAAATTTAAAATTGTATACAATTGTTACATTCATTTATAATTTTTAAGTTCAACTAGTTTCTTACCAGTTGCTTCTCCAATATTTGAATCAAAGACTGCCCCTCTGACAACCATTATTGATTTCTTGCTATTAGTAATCCTAATAAAATCAATTAAAGAGCAGTTTTTATTTTAATTCTTGACCGTGATTCTCCAAGCAGATTTTGTATGACCCTAGTCTTTGAGGTCTACAAAATCTGCCAACAACAACTCTTGTTTAGTAATTCTCTCCAAACAATCTATCGCTTTTTGTACTAAAGGAGTCAAGTTACTCCTGACAAAATCAATGGAAACAGAAGTTGCTACAAAATCTTTTCGATAAAATCGACGATTATCAATATCTATCGACTTGATAAAACCTACAGAAAAACTATGTACATGATTAGGTAAATCATCAAAGGTTATCGCAATATTTGAATAACAATTTTCCTCAAATTTCCATGCATTGATCACAAGTCCATCCTTTTTCTCTCTGGATATTGCAAAGCCATATTGAATCAAGAGTGTTTGTATCTTTTCTTGCATGGCGTCTAATTCATCAGAAAGCATCCTAAAATCAGTGTCATCAATATTTGAATAAATGTTATAAAGCATAATATTATGGTTTTAAGGGAAATGCGCCTCGAACAGGTATTGGTTGTTTTACTGTTGCTTCTCTTCCACCACCAAGTTCATTATTGGCAGGAGTAACTTTAGAATAAACTCCTGGGCCAACTGGGTTTTTAGTTTGTAAAATGAGCGCTTCATATGTCCAAACAGCAATAATTGGAGCAGCCGGTAATGCTAGCATAGATTTAGCATCTTTGCTTGTCAAATATACATCTGGTGAAATGTATTTAGGAGAAGCCATTCCAGACTTGTCAAAAGGCATTAAAAGTTTACTACCATCAGGCCCATTTGTCAAATTATCAAATTCAGCTTGTGACAGATAACGCATCACTATTTTATTTTGCTGATTTCTAGGTTGTTTGTTCCATGTTTCAATTTCCTTTTTAAACTCTTCCATTCGACCTTCCTTCAGAAGCTTTGCTAAGTATCTATCGTTTGAGGCTTGACGTTGGGGTGACGACACATTATCCCCCTGCATCATTAACATACCCGTGAATATCGAAAGCATCCCGCCACCTATTTTGAAGCCAGAACCCAAAGAAGGTGTTTCTTGCTTTTTAAGAATATCATCTAATACTTTGTCAACCCAAGCAGCACTTGGCGACTTAGTCGTTGATTTTTGAGCCGTTTGAGTTTGTTGAACAAGCTGGTTAAGGAAATTTGTAGCATCTGCACCAGTCAGTCTTACACCACCCAAAATATTTTCCACATCCATTCCATCAGGATCTACATAATTCACGGGGTCATTATTTACGTATACATATGGAGATGTTGAAAAGAACTTGGCTGCAAGTGGATCTATTCCATGCCACCTCCCCAACTGCGGGTCCTGCATCCTTGCCCCATAATCATACAAC
>JBHCAK010000016.1:0-12664 GCA_041798205.1 Sediminibacterium sp. | reverse complement strand
GAGAAGATCAGACGATATGTGAAATATCAGGAAGGAGAGGATCGTAAAGAGGATGGTACACAAGATCTATTGTTTTAATACCCCCGAAGGGGGTTGTATCTTATCAAAGGCCCCCACCTTTGGTGGGGGTAATTTATTTCTGATTGCTGATTTATCCTGTAATACCCAATTTTTCCATCACCTCCATACTTACTCCTGTAGAAGAATATCCTCCGTCGTGGAAGAGATTCTGCATGGTTACCATGCGTGTGAGGTCGGAGAAGAGGGTGATACAGTAGTTGGCACAGTCTTCGGCGGTGGCATTGCCTAATGGGGCAATGGCATTGGCATAATCGTAGAAATCGCCGAAGCCTTTGATGCCGGTGCCGGCTGTGGTTTTGGTGGGCGACTGTGAAACAGTATTGATGCGTACCTTTTTTTCCAGTCCGTATTGGTAACCAAAACTACGTGCGATGGATTCGAGCATGGCTTTGATATCGGCCATATCGGTATAGAAGGGGAAAGTGCGTTGGGCTGCCATATAAGTAAGGGCTACTACGCTGCCCCATTCATTGATGGCATCGAGTTTTTTGGCAACAGCCAGCATCTTGTGTAATGATAAGGCCGATACATCGATGCCTTTCTGGAAATAATCGTAATTGGATTCTGTATAAGGAATATTCTTGCGGATGTTCACGCTCATGCCGATGGAGTGTAATACGAAATCGATCTTGCCGCCCAGTATTTCCTGTGATTTGGTATAGAGATTGGTGAGGTCATCAATACTGGTTGCATCGGCGGGAATAATCTCTGAACCGGTTTTTTCTGCCAGCTTTTTGATCTCTCCCATGCGCATGGCAATGGGTGCATTGGTCAATACAAAACTGGCGCCTTCTTCATGCGCCTTCTCTGCTACTTTCCATGCAATGGAATTTTCATCCAATGCCCCTGTTATAATACCGCGTTTTCCTTTTAATAGATTGTATGCCATAAGCTTTGATTGTGGGTTGGGTGTAAAAATAGCAAATATAATTTCTGATTGCTGATTTGTCCATTTCTGATTTTTAAATACATAAATCATGCAATCAAATCAGCAATCAGCAATCAATTCCTTCGCATTCTCCAATGCTGCCGCCGTGGGTTTTTCGCCACTGAGCATTTGAGCGATGGTGGTAACGCGTTCGTCGCGGTTAAGCAGCCTGATATTCGTTTTAACATGGTTGTTCACCACTTCTTTGTATACGAAGAAATGCGCATGGGCCTTGCCTGCGATCTGGGGCTGGTGGGTGATGCAGATGATCTGCCGGTTGGCGGACAATGCTTTCATGATGAGTCCGACCTGCCTGGCCGCCTCTCCCGAAATGCCTGTATCTATTTCATCGAAAATAAGGGTGGGCAGGTTGATGGATTGTGCAACTAGCGATTTAATGCAGAGCATGAGTCTGCTCAGTTCACCGCCACTGGCCACTTTGCGAACGGGCTCGAAGCGATTGCTTTTATTGGCATCGAATAAGAATTCTACCTGGTCTTTGCCGGAAGATTGCAATGCCGTATCGCCGATCTGTACTTTGAGTTTTGCATTGGGCATGCCTACCTGCATGAGCAGTCGGTTTACTTTTTCTTCCAGTGGCTTCACCTGCTGGTATCTCGCTTTGGAAATGGTATTGGCCATTTGGCTGGCTGATTCGTATAAGCGGGATTGTTCTTTTTCTTTGGCAGCAATGGCATCGTCGATGTCCAGCACCGCCTGCAATTTGTTTTCAAGTTCTTTTTGCAATTGCAGTAATCCGGCCGTGGTTTGCACACCATGTTTTTTCAGGAGCTTATAGCCTTCGGCCAGGCGGGTATTGATCCATTCAATTCGTTTTTCATCGAAATGAACGCCATTGTTCAGGTGACCGGTTTCAGCGGCAATGTCCTGCAACTCTACCTGGGCGCTCTGCAAGCGTGCAATGAGTGCGGCGATATGGGCATGATACGATGTGTATGCCTGCAACTGGCTGATAAGTTGTTTCAATACCATGGTTACCGGCTGCTCGCTTTCCCTCAGCTCATGACAGACCTTGTCCAGCGCCATTTTAATGCCTTCGGAATGGCTCAATAATTGCAGCTCCTGGTCCAGCTCTTCCAATTCATTTTCCCGGAGATTTACTTCATTCAGTTCATCGAACAGGAACTGGTGATAATCGGCTTCTTTGGTGAACGATGTTTTTTGTTCCTGTAATGCAGTAAGCGCTTTGCTTACGGATTGCCATTGGCGGAAAGCGGATTGGTAATTGTCGAGCAGCTGGTTATTACCTGCAAGCGCGTCTACTACTTCGCGTTGAAAATCGGTATCGCCGAGTTCGAGCGTATCGAATTGCTGGTGTAGGTCGACCAGCAGGGAAGCCAATGTTTTCAATTGCTGCAGGGTGGCGGGGGTATCGTTGATGAAAGCCCGGGATTTGCCGTTGGCAGCAATTTCCCGGCGCAGGATCAGTTCTTCTTCGGCATCCAGTTCCTGCTCCTGCAAAAAAGCCAGGACCTGCTTACGCCCTTCCACTGCAAAATATCCTTCAATGAAACATTTTTTATCCTTGTTCACCAGCACGCTGCTGTCTGCCCGCTCACCCAATATAAGGCTCAGCGCTCCCATGAGTATGCTTTTACCTGCACCTGTTTCGCCGGTGATCATATTCAACTGCGATGAGAAATTGATCTCAATCTCATCAATGATGGCATAGTTCTGTATGAGGAGTTTTTTGAGCACGAAAGAAAAGTAAAGGTTTAAAATTAAAAAGTAAAAGTACGGCACCTTTTGACTTGTTCGCGGTAATATAAATCAGAAATGATCAAATCAGCAATCAGAAATTTCTTTCATTCTCCTTTGCATCGTGCAATGCCTGATTTTGCTCTTTGGTCCAGCGAGTTCTTGTATTCATGGTCTCCCATATTGAGACATTGCTGGTAATAAGAGATGGCAGTTGTTTTGTCGCCCTTGGATTCATAGATCTGTCCTGCTTGCAGCGCTGCCCTTGCTGCAAAATAAGTGGTGCTGTTTTCTCCTAATCGAATGGCTTGCCGGTAAGCGGCAATGGCTTCGGTATCCCTGCCCAGGTCGTCGTAAATGCGACCCATTCGGTAAACGAATTCCAGTTTTTCTTCTTCCTGTGTGAAATCGCGTTCGGTTTTGCCCTGTAACAATGCCAATGCATCGTGGTGGTAACCGCCATCATTCAATAACCTTGCTTTCAGGAGCAATAGATTGGGCCAGCTGCCTGACCTGGCATCTTTCAATGCCTGTTTATCGGCGTCTGAATCTGCAGCGCCTCTGGCGATCACATTTCTCCTGGCGGCTTCGGCAGCATGCATATTTCCCTGCAGGTAATAACACCAGCTAAGCTTCTGGTATACATCTTTCAGGTAGAATTTGCCTTTGAAAGTGGTTACGAATTTCTCGAGGCAGGTAGTGGCTTCGGGAATTTCCAGGTGAAAGAGTTTGGCAAAACCCATTTCAAAATCCCATACGGGGGTATGCAGGTATTCGTCTGACTTGTTCCGGTTGAGGATGATATTTTTGGTAGCGTCGGCCTGCTTGTTGTTGAGTGAAAGATTGGCGGCCATATAGGCATGCAGGTGGTTGTTCACTAGATCGAGCTTACGCTGGTAGATGAATTGCAGTGCTTCTTCTTTTTTGTTTTCGAAATAGAAGAGAAGGTAGGGGTAGATGAAACCGGCATCGTTGGACATGAGTTTTGCCCAGGGGTCGTTACTGTAAACAAAACCACGTACGATGTGCATACCCTCTGTTAAAGAACCTTTCATACCG
This sequence comes from Sediminibacterium sp., assembly GCA_041798205.1. GTDB lineage: Bacteria > Bacteroidota > Bacteroidia > Chitinophagales > Chitinophagaceae > Sediminibacterium. The sequence goes on along the minus strand of JBHCAK010000016.1, from coordinate 8,877 downwards.
AAGAGGGAAGCCAGCCATTTGTAACCTTTGGGAATAGTGCCTACTACGGCCTGCAACGCGCCATACATGAGATCATTGGGCATGAAAGTGGGGAAATCTTTCCTGTTCTGTTTGATGTGCTGGTAAGCCCTTCTGAATTCCCATCCTGCATCCCAGAAATGCCCGAATTTAATGGAAACAGCCGCTTTATGGGCACGTACGGTGCCCAGGCAGAAATTATAAAAGGGGGAACTTTGCGGACCTTGTTCTAACTGGCTGATGCGTTGCGCGAACCTGGGATAGCGGGTGGCATAATCGGCCGGGTCTTCGTTGAAGAAGAGGAGGTAGAAATCGGCATAGCTTTCCAACAACAACGGCACGAGGTTATTGGGATTCTGTTGCCTGGCTTTTTCTGCCAGTGCCAATCCGCTGCCGATCCTGAGCCTGGTTATTTCCTGGTAAGCCTGCTGACAGGTAGTATTGAATTCATATACTTTCTGTGCCTGTGCCTGCAGGCAGGTAAGGAACAGCAGCAGGAGAAACAGGTATCGTTTCATCCTTATTTTGCTTCTACGCTGTCGTTCAGGTCTGCGTCTACCAGTATACGTCCGCAGTTCTCGCACACGATGATTTTTTTGTGCAAACGGATCTCGCTTTGACGCTGGGGAGGAATGGCATTGAAGCATCCGCCACAGGCATCTCTTTCTACCGGTACAACGGCCAGGCCATTGCGGTAGCTTTTACGGATACGATCGTAGCTGTAGAGCAGTCTTTCATCGATATGACTGCGGGCTTCAGCACTTTCTTTGTCGAAATGGGTTTCTTCTTTTTCGGTGTCAGCAATGATCTTCTGAAGTTCACCTTTTTTATGGTTGAGGACGCCTTCTTTGGTGTTCAGTTGTTTCTTGGCAGATTCGAGTGACTTTACTTTATCGGCCAGTTCTTCGTTGGCATCGCGGATGTGTTTTTCAGACAATTTGATCTCGAGCTGCTGCATTTCGATCTCTTTGTTGATGGCTTCAAATTCGCGGTTGTTCTTTACGTTCTCGCTTTGCTTCTCGTATTTGCTGATGAGGGCTTCGCTTTCTTTGATAGCTGTTTTCTTGCTTTCAATGAACTCTGTGATGCCATTGAGCTCTTCTTCGACCCGGGTTTGACGGCTCTGCAGACCGTGTACTTCATCTTCAAGATCGCTTACTTCCATGGGAAGTTCGCCTTTCAGGATCTGGATCTCATCCAGTTTGCTGTCAATCTTTTGTAACCTTAAAAGGGCTACCAATTTTTCTTCAACGGAGAAATCTTTAACTGAAGCCATATTATAGTTTGTCGTTTCTGGTTTGAAAATACTGAACCGGGTTGGTTTTCACTGCCGATTTGAGGACGGCAAAGGTAGGGAATTTAGCCTGTAAAAGTTCAACCAGCAGGTCGGTCGTGTATTGTTCGCTCTCCCAGTGTCCGATATCGGCTACCACCAGACGGTCATTGGCGTCGAAAAACTCGTGGTATTTAATATCTGCCGTGATGTAGATATCCGCTCCCGCTGCCAGGGCCCTGCCTATCAGAAAACTGCCGGCGCCACCGCAGAGGGCTACTTTTTTAATGGGTTTACCCAATAAAGGAGTGTGACGGACAAGTGGTAATTCAAACGAATTTTTTAACATGTGTAGAAAAACCTCTTCCTGCATGGCTTCGGGCAGTTCACCAATAAGTCCGCTCCCCACTTCAGGATGATCATTGGCCAGGGGAAGGATGTCATAGGCCACTTCTTCATATGGGTGGGCTTTGAGAAGGACGCTCACCAGCTGGTTTTGGAGGTGGGAAGGGAAGATCACCTCCAGTTTTACCTCTTTTTCGTGGTGGAGTTCGCCGGGTTTGCCTGCAAAAGGATGGGTATCGGTTCCGCCCTGGAAAGTGCCCATGCCTTCTACATTGAAACTACAATTGCTGTACCGGCCAATTTGACCGGCACCTGCCCGGAAGAGGGCATCGCGTACCTCGTTTGCCTGCGCCAGGGGTACAAAACTGTATAGTTTCATCAGCTGTCCGCTTTTAGGGGCCAGTATGCGGCGTGCGGTAAGACCCAGTCGCTCTGCCATCCGGTTGTTCACGCCGTTCAACACATTATCGAGATTGGTATGGATGGCATAGATGGCAATATCGTTTTTGATAGCGCTGATGATGGTTTTTTCTACATAGTTCCTGCCGGTGATTTTTTTGAGACCGCTGAAAATAATGGGGTGATGGGTCACCACCAGGTTGCATCCTTTTTCTTTGGCTTCCAGGACCACTTTTTCTGTTGCATCGAGTGTGCAGAGGATACCGGTACAGTTCCAGTTATTGTTGCCGGTAAGCAATCCCGCATTATCATATCCTTCCTGGTAAGCGGGTGGCGCTGTTTGTTCCAATGCCTGTATGACTTCCATTATTTTCATTCATATCTTTTTTCATTCTCCACCTTCGGCGGCTGTCTTTTTGTTGAATGGAACGCCTGTTCATGATCTCATCTGGATATAATATTTTTTCATGGGCGTTTCATGGTCGCTAATTTACCTTCATTCTATCTTTATTGTATGGGAACTGGTGATTTTCTTTTTTACAATGGCAAAGTGGTACCGGGCGATGCCCCGTTGATCGACGCTTCCAACCGTTCATTCCGGTATGGCGATGGTTGTTTTGAGACGATGAAAATGGTGAAGGGAAGATTGCGACTGGCATCGTATCATTTTGAGCGGCTGTTCAGTTCGCTGGACCTGTTGCGGTTTGAATGCCCTGCTTATTTCACGCCGGCATACCTGGAGAAGGGTATTTTATTGGTAGCGGAAAAAAACGGGCATGTTGCAGATGTTCGTGTGCGGTTGACGATTGCGCGCGGAAATGGCGGGTTATATGATGCAACCAGTCATTTTCCCCATCATATCATACAGACTTCGGCTTTGGAAGAGAAAGGAAGGGGTTTGAATGAGAACGGAATGGTGATGGATGTTTTCAGAGATGCACGGAAAGTGTGCGATCGTTTTTCCATGATCAAGAGCAATAATTATTTGCCCAATGTGATGGCTGCCATGTGGGCGAAAGAAAAGGGACTGAATGATGCTTTCCTATTGAATCCGTATGACCGTGTAGCCGATGCAACGATTGCCAATGTGTTCATTGTAAAAAATGGAACCGTTGTAACGCCGGCACTTTCGGAGGGCGCTGTGAATGGAGTGATGAGAAGGCACCTGCTGCGTTGTTTGCGCGAAGCGGATATGCCTGTAACAGAGGGACAGATTACGGTGGAAGCATTGTTACAGGCTTCGGAGGTTTTCCTGACAAATGCGATTGCAGGGATCAAATGGGTGAAACAGATAGGAGAGAGCAGGTATTCGAATGACCTGTCGGGCAGGTTGTACCAGGACTTTATTTTAAACAAACTGCCAGCCATTGAATAGGGATGACTGGCAGTTATTGATTTATTTTCTGCTGTAATTCGGTGCCTCTTTGGTGATATCAATATCGTGTGCATGGCTTTCTTTCATGCCTGCATTGGATATTTTTACGAATGTTGCTTTTTGCAGGTCCTGTATGTTTTTTGCTCCGCAATAACCCATACCGGCACGGAGACCGCCTACGTACTGGTAAACGATCTCGCTCAGATTACCTTTGTAGGCAACGCGTCCTTCTATACCTTCGGGTACAAATTTTTTCACATCGTCTTCCACATCCTGGAAGTAGCGGTCGCCACTGCCCTGGCTCATAGCGCCGAGACTGCCCATGCCGCGGTATTCTTTGAATTTACGGCCTTCGTAAATGATGGTATCACCCGGACTTTCCTCAACTCCAGCAAAAACACTTCCCATCATTACGATGTTGGCGCCGGCTGCGAGCGCTTTTACCATATCGCCGGTATAGCGGATACCGCCATCGGCAATCAGGGGAACGCCTTTGGCTTTCAGCGCGTGACTGGCTTCCATGATGGCGGTGAGTTGTGGTACTCCTGCGCCTGCCACAATACGGGTGGTACAGATGGAACCCGGGCCAATACCAACTTTCACACAATCAGCGCCTGCATCTGCGAGCGCTTTAGCGCCTGCGGCAGTGCCTACATTGCCGGCGATGATTTGCAGGTGTTTGAAATTTTTTCGCAGGGCTTTCAATGCTTCAATCACTCCTTTGCTGTGACCGTGTGCGCTGTCGAGCGTAACCACATCCACTCCCACATGCTGCAGGGCCGCTGCACGATCCATGAGATCACGGGTAATGCCCAGTGCGGCGCCTACCAACAATCTTCCCAAAGCATCTTTAACGGCATTGGGATTGTTGCGCAACTGGAGTATATCGCGGTAGGTGATCAGGCCAATGAGTTTACCCTGTTTGTTTACGACGGGTAGTTTTTCAATCTTGTACTGACGCAGGATTTTCTCCGCTTTTTTGAGATCGGTTCCCTCCGGCGCAGTGATGAGGTTGTCTTTGGTCATTACTTCCTTCACTTTCCTGTTCTTATCTGTTTCAAAACGGAGGTCACGGTTGGTGAGAATGCCTACCAGTTTATCTTTTGAGTCAACAATAGGAATACCGCCTATTTTGTAATCTTTCATGAGTTTGAGTGCATCGCCAATAGTGGCTTCTACCAGGAGGGTAAGCGGATCGATGATCATACCGCTTTCACTGCGTTTTACTTTGCGCACCTGTTCGGCCTGGCGCTCTATACTCATGTTTTTGTGCAGGATACCCAGTCCGCCTTCACGAGCCAGCGCAATAGCAAGGCTTGCTTCGGTAACTGTATCCATGGCTGCCGAAAGCATGGGTATATTTAAGGTAATATTTTTGGTGAGCTTTGAGCGGATATCCACTTCACGGGGAAGCACTTCGCTGTAAGCGGGCATTAACAATACATCATCGAAGGTGAGTCCTTCACCGAATAACCTGGATGCTGCCGTCTTATTACTGGGGGAAATATTTCTTGTTGCCATGTGCAAAGATAGGGCAAGTTTTTTAAACTTAGCTTTGCTGCATGGAAAAATCCCTGGTAACCATTGACCGGCCTTATTTCAATATTCAGTTTGCACTTTTATGTTTCAGTAATTTTTTATTTGCAGCCAGCTTTAACATGATGATCCCCGAACTGCCAGGCTACCTGACCAGGCTGGGCGGCGCTGAATACAAAGGCCTCATCATTGCCCTGTTTACCCTGATGGCTGGTATATCGCGGCCATTCAGCGGTAAACTGACCGATACAGTTGGTCGTGTTCCGGTAATGATCTTTGGTTCGTTGGTTTGTGTGGTGTGCAGTTTATTGTATCCGGTACTGACTTCCGTTTCGGGTTTTTTACTGCTGCGTTTTTTTCATGGATTTTCAACGGGTTTCAAACCTACTGCTACTTCGGCCTATGGCGCTGATGTGGTGCATGAATCGAAAAGGGGTGAAGCGCTGGGGGCTTTGTCCATCGGCTATACGGTGGGCATGTCGTTAGGACCGTTGTTGGGAAGTTACCTTGTCAATGCATTTTCTTACAATATCATGTTCTATGCTTCAGCCGGACTGGCGCTGGGCTCTGTGATCATCCTGTACAATATCAAGGAAACCCTTCCGAACCCGCAAAAATTTTCTGCACAGTCGGTACGTGTACAGAAGCATGAATTGTTTGAAAGAACTGCTTTGAAACCTGCGGTCATTATGTTGTTGCTGGCTTTTTCCACGGGTTGTGTTTTAACGCTGGCTCCTGATATGAGTGAATGGCTGGGACTGAAGAACAAGGGCATGTTCTTTGCGTGGTATACGGTTTCTTCACTGGTGATCAGGTTACTCGCGGGCAAATCATCTGATAAATACGGAAGGGTGCCTGTGCTGATTGTTTCCTCCATTACGCTGGCAATGGCAATGACCATACTTGCTTTTGCCCATTCTGCGCCCATGCTTTTGCTGAGCGCCACCATATTCGGTTTGAGCTGGGGTATGAATGGCCCCACCATTGCTGCCTGGACTGTAGATCGCTGCGCACCTGAAAACAGGGGCAAAGCGGTTGCTTCCATGTATATAGCTCTTGAGGCGGGAATTGGAACAGGCGCTTATTTATCGGCGCAGATTTACCGGAACCAGTCGGCACATTTTGTTTATGCATTCATGTTACCGGCCTTGCTGGCATTGTTGTCGTTCGGACTATTGATGGGATGGAAGAGGAGGAGTTAGTTATCAGATGTCAGTTGATAGCGGTTGCCAGGGAGGGAAACGATTAGTTTTAGCAGTTCGAGGTTCAATAATATGGTCATGGCAGCGCTGTGTGTGAGTGCCGTTTGCCTGCATATTTCGTCCAGCCTCACCGGACTTCTTTTCTCCTGCATGAATGCGAGTATGTTTTTTTCTTCACCTGACAGGGATGCAAACAATGCCGGTTGCATTTTTACAGCTGGCTTTTTTATTGCTTCCCATCCCATTGTTTCTGCCAGTTGCGTTGCATCTGTAAGTAGTATGGCTTTGTTTTGCTGGATGAGTTGCAGGCATCCGGAACTCCTGGTATCACTGGTTCTGCCGGGTACGGCAAATACATCGCGGTTATAGCCGCAGGCGAGGGTAGCTGTGATCATGCTACCTCCTTTAACTGCAGTTTCTATAACAATGGTTGCATGTGATAGTCCGGCTACAATGCGGTTCCTGCGCGGAAAATTGTGTTTATCGGGCAGGATATTTTTCCCAAATTCTGTTAAGAGTCCCCCTTGTTGTTCCACCAATTCCCTGGCCAAAGCCTGGTGTTGTGCCGGATAAATGGTATTGAAACCGTGCGCCAGTACTCCTACTGTTGACAGTTGTTGTTTCAATGCGGCTTTGTGTGCAATGGCATCGATGCCAAATGCGAGTCCGCTTATAATCAGCGGCTGCCATGCTTTGAGGGCTTCTACCAGTTCTTCGGTTACCTGTTTGCCATAGCTTGTATTGCTGCGGGTTCCGATGATGCTGATGATTTTATTGTTATGGAGAGCAGCTGTTCCGCGGTAATATAATAAAACCGGTGCATCGTAACAGTGCGTTAATTGTTGCGGATAATCGGGTTCTGTAATAAACAGCGGTTGTATGCTATGTTTATGACAGAAAGCCATTTCTTTTTCTGCCAGTGTAAAATCTCGGAAAGCTTTGATCTGTCCGGCCCTTGTTTCTCCAATACCCGGAACGGAGCCGAGCTCTTTTTTGCGGGCTTTGAAGACCTGAGAAGCCGACCCTAATTTTTCTATCAGCAACCTGGCATGTACGGGACCTAATTCAGGCACTTGCGTAAGCGCCACCTGGTATAACAATTCATGGTTCATGTTTACCAAGATCAGCAATTAAACCATTGCCTGCATCAGGTATTAATACCTGATTTTTTATGCTTACAGGCCAATGATGGTGAAAGAAGTGCGCCTGTTGAGCGCTCTGCCTGCTTCAGTATTGTTATCTGCAACGGGTTGGGTGGCTCCATAACCTTTGTGACTGAGGCGTCTGGCATCAATGCCTTTGCCGACGAGGTAATCCACAATGGCTTTGGCGCGGTTGGCGGAAAGGATGAGGTTGTCTTCTGCCTTACCTACATTATCTGTATGTCCGCTGATCTGTACCTGTAATGTTGGATTATCGGTTAACACCTGCACCAGCTGGTCCAATTCTGCAAGACCTGTTGCAGGCAGGCGGTATTCATTGTTGGCAAAGAGGATATTGCTGAAAGTGAAAGATGCATTGAGCGCCACTGGCTGCAGGTAAATGTTTTTATTGTAAGTACTATCGGCTTCTTTTTTGTTCAGGCTATATGTTTCACTGTAGAATAAATACCCTTTGCGGTTAACAGTGAAGGTATAGTTTTTACCTACCGGCAACGTGATGAAATAATCGCCCACTTCATCTGTCTGCACTTTCATGAGTGCAAGATTATTGCTGTTATCGGTGAGTTCGATATTGGAGGGAAGCGGCTTACCGGTTTTCGCATCGATGACTTTGCCTTTGACATAAAGGGTACGATGGGGACGGATATCCGGACGCAGTTCGAATTTGTAGAGGTCCAGTCCGCCTTTGCTATCACTTCTGTCGCTTGCATAATAAGCGGTGAGGCCATCGGCAGATACGGCAAGGCTGCCTTCGTTCTCAATGGTGTTAATGGGATAGCCGAGGTTTTCGGGTATACCCCATTCGCCATTGGGTTGTTTTCTCAATACAAACAGATCGGAGCCACCGTAACCGGGTAAACCATCTGAATGATAATAAAGCGTTTGATTATCGGCGTGCATGAAAGGTGCGAATTCATCGCCTGCAGAATTTATACGAGGACCCATGTTCACAGCGGATGACCATTTGCCATTGGCCTGGCGATAACTCACATAGAGGTCGCGACCGCCATAGCCACCGGGACGGTTGCTGCTGAAATAGAGGGCACGTTTATCGGGACTCAGAGATGGGGAGCTTTCCCAGAATTCGGTATTGATGCTGTCGCCCATGTTCTGCGGCTCGCTCCATCCCTGCGGGGTGAAGTAAGAAATATAAATATCAAAACCACCATAACCTTTGCCGGAGATATCTGCTGCAAATAAAAGCCATTCGCCATCCTGAGAAACGGTGATGGCGCCTTTATTGGGCTCAAGGTTGATATCGCCATTGATCGGTTTCGCCAGGCCGAATCCCTGTTTGGTGATGCGACTTTCAAAGAAATCCTCGCGTTGCGGACCGGTTCGCCGCGTAAATACCAGCAGGCTGTCGGTAACGGTTACGGAAGGATAATATTCGTGCAGGGGTGTATTTACACTATCACCCAGGTTGATGGGCATAAAATGGTAATCGCCGAGGGGATGTTTTTTCGCATAATCGATGGCAAATTCGTAACAACGTTTGCGATAAGCGGCGCTCTTTTGACCGCGTTCACTGATGCGCGGGATATTGATAAAAACATCGATTGCTTT
>JBHCAK010000015.1:0-75858 GCA_041798205.1 Sediminibacterium sp. | reverse complement strand
TTGCCCTGATTCATAAACAAACTGATTTACAGTAAGTTATGAAATGAGATATTTCAAATCGTCACCGAGTTTTTTTTCTATGAAACACATATATACCAAGACTTTCAAAGAACTACTAACTATTTTTACCGGACACTAATGAATTAGTTTAATAAATTATAAATAATTATGTCTTTATTTAAAACCCTGAAATTCATTTGGTATCATCCTCTTAACAAGACCAAACGACTTTCGGCATTATCTCGTTTTATTCGATGGCAATTTGTTTGCCGGCTAATGCCTGAAGCAATTGTTGGGGTTCCTTTTGTTAATGGGACAAGAATTTTTATGATCAAAGGAATGACCGGCGCTACTGGTAATTGGTATTGTGGCCTTCATGAGGTAGATGAGATGGGGTTCGTTCTCCAAATGTTAAGACCTGGGGATACTTTTATTGATATTGGAGCAAATATTGGCAGTTATACATTGCTTGCAGGTAGTATCCCAGATACAAAAATAGTTGCAATTGAACCAGTGCCAAGCACTTTTAAGTATTTAGAAAATAACATCCACTTAAACCGATTATGCGATCGAGTTATTGCCCATTGTAAAGGATTATCAGACGAGCCAGGTATTTTGAAGTTTACAAAAAGCCTTGATACGGTTAACCATGTGGCAATTGCTACTGATGATAAAGAGGCATTATTGGATATTCCAGTTTTAACTTTAGACGATTTAGCTTATAATGTCGACCCTGTACTAATTAAAATCGATGTTGAAGGTTATGAGATGCCGATACTTCGAGGAGCAATAGAAACTCTTAAAAAGCCGAGTTTACTTGCTGTTATGTTAGAAACAAATGGTAGTGGTAATCGCTATGGAAATGCTGACAATGAAATATTTGATATAATGTCTAAGAGCGATTTTATTCCTTATGGTTACGATCCTTTTTTGAAGCAAATAAAACCTTATACCCAGGGACAAGCGAACACCATTTTCATAAAAAGTAAAGCCGCAATTTTGGATAGGATATCTAACTCATTAGCTGTAATGAGCATCAAATGATCAATTATCCCGGAAACGCCCAGTGATTAAGAATTGGCGTCTACTTGTTATGGATTAATTGTACTATGACTTTTTTATATGGAGAAAAACAGTATCATTATTAAATAATAATTTTAAGCAGAATACATAGCTTTTTTCTGTTAAACTATAACTTGCGAAGAGACAAAATGATTTACATGAATAGACTATTTGTCAGAATTTCTAATAGGATATACTTTGCAGCTGAACGTATTAATGCATTTAGACTAAGGATGACTCTTGGAAAATGTGGAAGGGAGTTTTATCCATCATTGTCACTTAAAATAAAAGGCGGAGAGAATATATTTATTGGGGATGATTTTCGATGTATGGGGAGAGATTACCTCTATGCAAACGAAGGAAAAATTACGATTGGGAATCATTTGCGAATAAATACGAATGTTCAAATCGGCTCTTCCCATGGGGAAATTGTTATAGGGAATGATGTACAAATAGGCCCCAATGTTGTAATCAGAGCTGCAGACCATGAAATGAGCAGGGACATTTTAATTAATCGACAAGGCCATATTGGGGGCAGAGTTATTATTGAGGACGATGTTTGGATTGCCTCCAATGTGGTTATACTTAAAAATGTAAGACTAGGTAAAGGATGTGTTGTAGCTGCCGGAGCTGTGGTAACTAAAGATGTGGACTCATATACAGTTGTTGGAGGCATACCTGCTAAAAAGATATCAGAACGTGTCTAACTAAAGAAACATTTATGACAACACTTCCAACTTTTGGATCCTGGATAACGATCAATCATCCTTCTATTGCAGAGATTATGGCAGATGCTGGGTTTGATTGGCTTTGCGTTGACATGGAACATTCCGTTACTGATTATTTCGAAGCACAGCAAATCATTATGGCGATTCAATCAAAGGGAATTAAAGCATTTGTACGAGTTGGAGAAAATAATGTACGTATCATTAAAAGAGTTCTAGATGCTGGTGCAGATGGCATTATTGTTCCTTCTGTTAATTCGGCTTTAGAAGCTAAGAAAGCGGTAAATGCGGTAAAATATCCTCCGAATGGGATGAGAGGGGTTGGATTAGCCCGTGCCCAATCATATGGATTTGGCTTTGATAAATATAGAGATGGAAAGGCAAAGGACATTAAATTGATTGTTCAGATCGAACATATAAATGCAATCAGAGAATTAAACGAAATTATTCAAACTGATGGCATAGACGGAACTTTTATTGGCCCATATGATTTATCTGGTTCTATTAGTAAACCAGGGCAATGGGATGATCCTGAAGTTAAAACTGCGCTTGCTGAATATGAGAAAACCGCAAAGAAATATGATAAATGGATAGGGTTCCATGTTATTCAACCTGAATATGAATTAGTTAAAGAAAAGATCGAAAAAGGATATAACTTTATTGCATTTAGCCTTGATGTACTATTTCTGGGTACAATTGCTAGGAATCAATTACAAAAACTAAATGTAAGTATATGAATATCATAGGGATCATCCCTGCTAGATTAGCTTCAAGTCGGTTGCCTAATAAGCCAATGGCAGACATTTTAGGAATGCCTATGATTGGCCATGTCTATTTCAGATCGAAAATGAGCGATACTTTAAAAGAAGTATATGTTGCTACCTGTGACCAGGAGATTGTTGATTATGTCGAAGGTCTTGGCGGTAAAGCCATATTAACAGCGAACACGCATGAGCGGGCATCTGACCGTACCGCAGAAGCATTAATGAAGATTGAAGCTGCTACTAATGAACAAATTGATATTGTAGTAATGATCCAGGGAGATGAGCCTATGCTGACACCAGCTATGATCACAGCTGCAGTAGTGCCTCTATTACAAGATCAGGAGTTAAATATCGCCAACCTGATGGCTACTATGAAGTCAAAAGAAGAACACGAAGACCCGGCAGAGGTTAAAGTAGTAGTAGATAAAAATAATTATGCCCTTTATTTTTCAAGGGAACCTATACCTTCCAGAAAGAAGGGAGTAGATAACGTACCTATGTTAAAGCAAGTTTGCATTATTCCTTTTCGGAGAAACTTTTTACTTGAATATAATAGAATGGAGCAAACGCCATTGGAAATCATCGAGTCTGTAGATATGAATAGGTTACTTGAGAATGGAATTAAGATAAAAATGGTTTTTAGAAATGAAGAAACATACTCCGTTGATACGCAGCACGACCTCGAAAACGTGAATGCTAAGATGAAAAATGATCCATTGGTTAAAGAATATCTAAATAAATAGACATATTATGCGCATATTACTAACCTCTACTTCCTTTCAAGATACACCGGGAGACCACCATGAATTATTGAATAAACAAGATTTTTTAATTGACAGGTTGAGAGGCCCGTTGAAAGAACAAGTGCTACTCGACGTGATTGAAAATTATGATGGTATCATTTGCGGAGATGATGAAATAACAAAACAAGTTATTGAAAAAGGGGTAAAGAATAAACTTAAGATCATTTCCAAGTATGGTATTGGATTAGATAAAGTAGATGTTAAGGCCGCTCAAGAATTGCAAATACCGGTTACAAATTGCCCAGGGGTTAATCAGGTAACAGTAGCGGAACACGTATTCGCATTATTGTTGTCGTACGTAAAAAACATCATACATGAAAATGAGTATATACAAAAACAAGAATGGACGAGATTGATTGGAAATGATATATATGGGAAAACCCTGGGTATTCTTGGATTAGGCCATGTTGGGAAAGAAGTAGCAATCCGTGCCAGGGCCTTCGGAATGAACGTTGTTGCTTTCGACAAGTTTAGAGATGAAAATTTTGCACAAGGAAATCAAATAACTTATTGTGATGAACTAGACGATTTATTAAGCCGCAGTGATGTTATTAGCCTGAATATGTCTCTGGATGCCGCATCAAGGAATATTATCAATGCAAAATCGCTTGAGTTTCTGAAACCTGGTGTGATAATTATTAATACGGCAAGAGCAGGCCTGGTAGAGCAAGGGGCAATCATTGCCGGAATTGAAACAAAAAAGGTATCGGCATATCTGACTGATGTATTGGAAGAAGAACCTATGGTCAAGGACCATCCTTTTTTAAAATACAAAAATATTATTATTACTCCCCATATAGGTTCACGAACCTATGAAAATGTTGTCAGACAAGGGCTGATGGCAGTTGAAAATCTTTTGAAGCACATTCGCTTATAGCTCGTTAAATGAAAAAAGTAATAGTTTTTGGAGGATCGGGTTTTGTAGGCACTCACGTAGCTGATGAATTATTAGCTAGAGGATACCATGTAACAATATTCGATCAAAAGGAATCCCCATACTTGCAAAAGAACCAGCAGATGATTGTTGGCGATATCCTGAATCGAGAACAAGTAAGATGCGCAATCAAAGAAGCAGATATAGTATATCATTTTGCGGCTATTGCCGATATAAAAGCAGCAAGAGATAATCCAATCGATACTGCTAATTTTAATATAATCGGAACTATACACATTTTAGATGCATGCCGTGAATTTAACATAAAAAGATTTATTTATTCTAGTACTATATATGTATATAGCGATCATGGTTCATTTTATCGTAGTTCTAAGCAAGCTTGCGAATTGTTCATAGAAAATTACAATAAAGAATACGGAATTGATTTCACAATTCTTCGATATGGTTCTTTGTATGGCCCCAGAGCGAATAATTTTAATTTCATTCGAAACTGTATACGCCAGGCTTTAATAGAAGGGCAGATAGTAAGAGAAGGCGATGGGGAGGAAATCCGAGATTATATCAATATAATTGATGCGGCAAAAGCGAGCGTTGACGCTTTAAGTGATGAATATAAAAACGGATATCTGATGATCACTGGCAATCAAACAATGAAAGTCAAGGAACTTCTTTCCATGATCAAAGAGATATTAAATGATGAAGTTGATATTGTTTATAAGAAAGGCCTCTTTGAAGGACATTACACAATAACACCTTACTCTTTTAAGCCAAAAGTGGCAATAAAAATGACACCTAAAAACTATCATGACCTTGGTCAGGGAATTTTAGAAGCAGTATATGACATATATCAAGAGCTTTCAAAAGAGGGGGCGCATTTAAAATTTAATGGTTTCAAAAAATAGGCATATGAATGAAGAATACATATATTTATCGTATTTCATGGATGAAAATACCCCGTTGTATGGTGGCAATAGGGGTATTGCAGTGAAACCAGATCGATCAATTAAAGAAGGCGATACTGCCAATACCAAACATTTATATTTACATAACCATTCCGGCACGCATATAGATTACCCTAATCATTTTTTTGATGATGGGATAACTTCAGAAAAATATGTTGCCGCTGAATGGATGTTTCATGCCCCTTTTTTGATTGAAGTGAGGGCTGAACAAGATGAAATTATAGGATTGACCAGCGAACAATTGAACCAGATTCCACAACATACCGATTTTCTGATCATTAAAACAGGGTTTGGAAAATACAGACAAGAAGACTTATACTGGAAACATAACCCGGGTCTTTCTCCGATGATGGCCGATCAACTTAGAACTAGATTGCCTTTTTTGAGGGTAATAGGTGTAGATATAGTTTCAATAACATCTTTTCAAAAAAGGGAATTAGGAAGAGAAGCCCATAGGAATTTTTTAGGAGGTGACCACCCTATACTTTTAGTTGAAGACATGAACCTTTCTGATTTATATCATCCGCCGAAAGTAATTATGTGTTTTCCTTTAATGCTAAGAGGAGTAGATGGAGCCCCTGTAACAATTATAGCAAAGTAAATAAGATGAAAGGCAAAATATTGATATTCGATTTTGACGGAGTTATTTGTGATTCGGTTAATGTTAAAACAGACGCATTTTCGGAACTATATAAAATGTATGGAAAAGATGTCCAGAAAGCTGTGGTTCAATATCATCTTGATAATGGCGGGATATCCCGCTTTGAAAAAATTAAGTATTTTCAGAAAAACATATTGGGAGTAGATATTATAGAGGAGGATGTTAATTCGCTGGCAAAAAAATTTTCTGAACTTGCAAAAGAAAAAGTGATTCAATCCCCCTATATACCGGGTGTATTAGAATTTATTAAGAGATCGAGCGAAATAGTTCCCATTTATATTTGTACAGGAACTCCGGAAGATGAAATTTTTGAAATACTTGAAAGAAAAAAATTGACACCCTATTTTACTGGTGTATACGGCTCACCAAAAACAAAAAACGAAATTATACAAAGCATCATCGCAGAATCAAAAGCCGTTCTTACAGAAATCGTTTTTTTGGGAGATGCAATGACTGATTATAAAGCAGCTGTTGACTGTGGGGTGCAATTTATAGGTATTAAAAACAACCATACTTGTTTCCCATTGGGGACAAAAGTGATAAATGACTTTTCGGATCCGTATGTTAATGACTTGATCAATTGGAACTGATGCCTTTCGCTGTCTATTTTTTATTGTATAGTACGAGTTAATTGCTAAGTATAAATTAATACAAATGAAAGAATCTGAAATTCGAAATAGAGAAGTATTTAAAAAGTATTTGGAATTGTCAGCAAAGGATGCTGAAGTTTATTTTGCTGATAGATCGCTTTTTTCAAATATTAATTGTCCGGCCTGTCAATCAAGTGAGGTGACATTTTTTCTGAAAAAAAATGACTTTACATATTCAGAGTGCCTTAAGTGCAGCACTTTTTTCGTAAACCCAAGGCCGTCGTTAGAGCAATACGATAAATTCTACTCAGATTCTCCATCTACATCGTATTGGGTGAACAATTTTTTTAAACCTGTCATGGAGGCTAGAAGAGAAAAAATATTTAAACCACGAGCAGAATATATTTCTAATTTTTTAATAAATGATAAAAACCTGGTCATAGGTGATGTCGGAGCTGGCTTCGGACTTTTTCTTGAAGAACTTGGGAAAATACGATCCGATTTTCAATTGATTGCAATTGAACCGTCTAAAGAAATGGCTCAAATATGTACAGATAAAGGAATAGAAGTAATTCCAACATTAATTGAAGATGTCACCGGATACGATGAAAAATTTGATGTATTGCTGGCGTTTGAGCTGTTTGAACATCTCCACAATCCTGAAGGTTTTTTGAGGAAAATTCATCAGCTGTTGAAACCTGGAGGAATTTTATTCTTTACAACTTTAAATGGACTTGGATTTGATATCGGCGTATTGGGTGAGAAGTCCAATAGTATTGCTCCCCCTCACCACATTAATTTCTTTAATCCCCAATCTGCAGGTTTGTTGTTGGAAGTCAATGGTTTTGAAGTCATAGAAGCAAGTACTCCAGGGAAATTGGACTGGGATATTGTTGAAACTAGTATTACAAGTGATGATTTTATACCAGAAAGGATTTGGAAAATAATAAGTAAGTATGCTAGCCCTGAATCAAAGAAAAAGTTGCAAAATTGGATAAGTGAATCAAATATGAGTTCTCATATGAGAATTGTTGGAAGAAAAAAATAATAACACTACTATTATTGTAAATTTAATAAGATGAAAAAGGTTTTAATTACTGGAGCTGCCGGGTTTATCGGGGGGGCGTTAGCTAAAAAAATGATTGGTCAAGGTTTTGAAGTTTTTACGATTGATAACTTGACTACAGGATTTCGTGATAATATTCCTCAAGGGGTTGTACTGATAGAGGGGAGTTGCCAAGACGAGTGTGCGATAAAGAAAGTAGAGGGTTACAATTTTGATGCAATATTTCATATTGCTGGACAGAGTTCAGGAGAGATCAGTTATGATAATCCAACATACGATCTTCAATCAAATACCCAGTCAACCTTAATGTTGATGAAACTTGCATTAAAAACTAATTGTAAAAAGTTCATTTTTGCTTCTACGATGGGGGTTTATGGTGATCAAGAGGATAAGCCTATTGATGAAGAATCAATTACTTTTCCTAAATCATTTTATAGCATCAGTAAATTAGCAAGTGAGCATTATATGCGAATATTTCAACATTATGGGCTAAGCACTACTGCATTGCGGTTATTTAATGTGTATGGTCCTGGGCAAAATATGAAAAATTGGCGTCAGGGGATGGTTAGTATTTTTTTAGGACAGGCAATAGAATTCGGTAATATCCATATTAAAGGAAATGGAGAAAGGTTCCGAGATATTATATATATTGATGATGTTGTTAACGCATTTATTGCTGCATATAAATCTGACAGAATTGGTTTTAACTATTATAATGTATGTACTGGAGAAAAGACAACTATTAATCAGCTGATCGGTAATATTCAAAAACTTTTTGATAAACAAATACCTATAAAATTTGAAGGATCAACCCCTGGCGATCAATTTGGCATTTACGGAGATAACTCTAAAATAATACGAGAATTATCTTGGGAGCCTCAAACTAATTTAGAAAAGGGGTTAAAACTTATGTACAAATGGGCAATTAATAATAGGAGTTAACTTTTTACATGTATTACGGTGACGAATAGGATATATTGATCGTTCTAAAATGAGATTCTTGAGTTGTATATCATGCGCAATAAAAATAGTAGAAATCACCTAACAATTATCGATACAGCCAATAATGCTAAAAACTTGCAAGGTTTAGTATATACTTGGAATGGGTATGTTGAAACAGAGGGTATAAAATCATTATTTGCCTATATTGATAGAAATAGTGATAGATTAAGGAAAAAGTTTCTCAGTTGGGTATTTGATATGGGGGAGATGAAAGTGAATGGCGAAAGAGTCATCGATATTTTACAAATTAGAGACGGGTTGAGTTATTGGTGGCTTACTTTATTTGCAGAAAAATGTCCTTGGAAAGAAACAGCGATAAAAGATATTATAAGAATTTTGGCGTTAGAAGAAATTATCATAAATAATCATATAGATCAAGTATTTTTGATTACTAGTGATCTCAATTTATTTAAAACCTTCAAGAATAATAAATGCCTTTCGGGAGTGAATTTTTACCCAAGTTTAATTAAAGAAAACAATAAAAAGAAAGGATTTAAAAATATTTTATTCGACAATTCCCCGTTCTTTCTTCAAGGATTAATGAGATTATCCTACTTCCTTTTTTTTAGATGGTCTTTAAAAAAGCCGAAGCGCGAGTGGTTCTCAGAGAAGGAGTCAATTTTCTTTTGTTCTTATTTTGATAATGTTAGTCCAAATTATGCTCAAAAAGGCATTTTTCATTCTTATTACTGGACAAGACTTAGCGAGTTGCTGGAAATAAATAGGGTTAAATCTAATTGGCTTCATTTTTTTATTCCTCATGATCAAACTGTTGGAACCCCAAATCAAGCAGACGAATTAATAAGTAGATTCGATAATAATCAACTTCAAAAACATTTTTTCATTGATTCTTATCTTACAATAGGAAATGTTTGTAAGACAATTGTCGAGTGGGTAAGACTTATCCTTGTTTCTATCCGTGTTAGAAAAATAAAAAATGGATTTACTACTAATATTTTAAAAATTTCATGCTGGCATTTTATTAGAAACAATTGGTATGGCTCATTACAAGGATGGGAAGCTTTGAACAATCTTCTATGGCTTAATTTATTCGAAGAAGCATTTGCAAAAGCCCCATATCAATCGAAAGGCTTTTATTTATGTGAGAATCAATCCTGGGAAATAGCATTTATTTATTCATGGAAAAAAAATAATCATGGACAATTAACTGCTGTTCCGCATAGTACGAACAGGCGATTTTGGGAATTGCATTATTTTTTTGACCCCAGAGTTTTTGAAACAAGTAAAAATGGATATCTCTTTCCTGACATGATTGTATTGAATAGTCAGGCGGCTGTTAATGAATATCTACATATGGGTTATCCAATAGATAGAATCACTAAAGGAGAAGCATTAAGATATAACCAAATCCAGGTGTTTAAAGAAAAGTCAATAAAGGATCATTCTTTAAATCAACGAGAAATCCGAGTTTTAATATTAAGCGATTTTATCTCATCTAGCACTGAAAGAATGCTTTCTTTATTAGAAAGCAGTACTACTTTATTGAATATACCTGTAATCTTTACTATAAAGCCACATCCTAATCTCAGAGTTCAATCTGATATGTATCCACGGCTAAATTTAAATGAAATTAATCGCCCAATTAGTGAAATAGTAGCATCCTTTGATATCGCATTCTCAAGTAATCAAACATCGGCGGCATTAGATGCTTATCTTGGTGGCCTCTCAGTTATGGTAGTTTTAGATGAAATGGAATTAAATATGAGCCCCCTGCGGAATGTAACTAATGTATATTTCGTTAACACTGCAGCTGATATTGCAGAGGTATTGAATAATATAGCTAGACGAAATGTAAATAAAGAAGACCATGAAGATTTTTTCTTTGTAGACTCTCACTTAGAAAAATGGTCAAACTTGATAAAATCATTATAAGTAAGCAATGAGCCAAACCAACTTTAAATAACGAAAATGCTGTATAAGATTGGAAAGAAGCTACAGAACTTAATAAAAATATTTAAGCTTTTAGTTAAAAAACAATACTTTGGATTCAACCAGGGACATTATTTTCTGAATGACAGTCAATTGCGCGAAATTGGAAAATTAGTAGGAATAACAAATGCTGAAGGGGCAGAAATTGTTGCACAATTTGAAAAAGAATTTTCAGGGTTGATAGGAGAAGGCAGTTCTATAAGTTTTGCATCTGCACGAATGGCATTCTATTCTTTAATGAAACAACTGGGAATTACTAAGGGTGACGAAGTTATTTTGCAGGCAGCCAACTGTTCTGTAATGGCGAGTGCAGTGTTGCGAATTGGCGCCACACCAATTTTCGCCGACTTTGACCCTGATACTTTCGGGTCTTCGTTAAAGTGCATTAAGCAAAGGGTTAATAATAAAACAAAAATGATTGTTGCCCAACATTCTTTTGGTATCCCTTGTCGAATCGAAGAGATAGCTGATTACGCAAAAGAAAATAATATTTTTTTACTTGAAGATTGCGCTTTGACATTGGGGGCTGCTATCAATGGGAAGCTAGTAGGCAACTGGGGAAATGCAGCTATTTTTTCTACTGATAAATCAAAGCCTATTAACACATTTATTGGAGGACTGTTATACACGAGGAATACTCATCTACTAAGTGAATTAAAAGTTTATCGTGATTCTCTCCCACAATTATCAGAAAAACATCAAAAGGCTATATTCCGAGAAATTAGATTTGAGAAGGTATATTATTGCCCTGACAAATATGGTTCTGTTTTCTTTATTAAATATGTAAGAAAACTACTAAATGTAATTGGGTTTCTAAAGCATACTTCTCCGCAACTCTCTGATGACTACACTGGAACAATTCCATTTAGTCCAGCGTATCCATATCCTGCTAAAATGCCTTGTTTTCTTGCTATGGTAGGCCTTTTTGAGATCGAAAGATGGTATGATGAATCTAAAAGACGAAAAAAACTATTGTCTGAATATATCACAATATTTAAGAAAAAAAAGATAATGCATTTGTTGCCGCGAGCATATATGGATCAAGCTCTTGAGATTGTTCCATTGAGATTTGCATTTATTCACTTGGAAGCAAACAAGTTTCGAAAAGTTGCATCAAATAGATTTGACACAGAAGCTTACTGGTTCTTAAAGCCAATAGTTGCTTGCCTAGAACCGAAAGAACTGGGATATGTATATGGATCTTGCCATGAGGTTGAAAGAGCAACCGATCTTATAATAAATTTCCCTTGTATCATAAAGCACGAATTTGAAGAGGCTTTGATTCAAAGAGTAATTGAGTGTTTTAATAAACTCGAACGTTAATAATTTATTCATACTGCAAATTGCTAAAAATTTAAAACAATAATTTTTAAGATGATATTATTTAAGAACGTATACGCTGGAAAAAAGGTATTAGTGACTGGTAATACTGGCTTTAAAGGATCCTGGTTAAGTATTTGGTTATTAGAAATGGGAGCTAAAGTATATGGACTGTCCAACGGGGTGCCAACCATTCCTTCTAATTTTGAAGTAAGCCACCTTAAAGACGAAATCACTTACGTCAAGGTTGACATTTGCGACTACAAAAAGGTCCATGATGCTTTAGCGGAAATAAAACCAGATTTTATATTTCATCTTGCCGCACAGGCAATTGTTAAAGATTCATATATAGATCCGATAAATACCCTTCAGGTAAATGTAATGGGTACTGCTAATATATTAGAGGCACTTCGTGTTCTAAATAACAAATGCACGGCTGTTATGATAACAAGTGATAAATGCTATGATAATGTGGAATGGGTGTGGGGATACAAGGAAACAGATTCTCTTGGGGGGAAGGATCCTTACAGTGCATCAAAAGGGGGAGCGGAATTAGTCATTAAAACATATGCTGAATCATATTTTAAGAATAAAAGTGCAAGTGTAAAAATAGCTTCAGCCCGAGCAGGAAATGTGATTGGAGGAGGGGATTGGGCAAGCCACCGCATTATACCTGATGCAGTTCGATCCTGGTCAATGAACGAAGAGTTGATTATTCGATCTCCCAATGCAACAAGGCCTTGGCAACATGTTCTCGAACCACTAAGCGGATATTTGTTGTTGGGGCAGCAATTGCATGAAGATGAAGTGTTATGTGGAGAGTCATTCAATTTTGGGCCAAGACCAGATACGAACTTCTCAGTTAATCAATTATTGACAGAAATGGCTAAGCACTGGCCTGATGTGAAATGGAAATCAATTGAGGAAGAAACACATAGTAAAGAAGCTGGATTATTAAAGCTGAATTGTGACAAAGCTTTGTTTTATATAAATTGGATTCCTAATTTGTCATTTGTTGATACTATTCGCATGGTTTCTGAATGGTATAAAGAATTTTATAGGAATACAGGAGCTAGTATGTTAACAACAACGAAAAAGCAAATCATGGAATATGTAGCCATAGCACAAAATAATAAACTTATATGGACAATATAAAAAGAATTGAAGGAGTAATTGTTACACCTTTAAACATAATTGACAACCCGAACGGCGATATCTATCATATTATTAGGAATTTTGACATGGGGTTTGTTGGGTTTGGGGAAGTTTATATCTCGACTGTAAATTACAAAGCTGTTAAGGCTTGGAAAAAGCATCTCAAAATGACCAGTAATTTTGTTGTTCCGTTTGGAACTGTGAAAGTAGTCATATATGATGATAGGAAGGGCTCTTCTACTTTTGGGGTTGTTAATGAATTTGTTCTTTCTCGGAATGATTATTTCAGATTGACAATTCCACCCACTTTATGGTATGGATTCACTGGGCTAAATAGAGGTGAGAATATGTTATTAAATTTTGCTGATATTAGTCACAATTCAACAGAGCAGATAAGTTCGAACGGAATTGATATTGGAATATCCTACAACTGGAATTAAATTATTTTATCCAATGATAAGATTATCAAAATCAATAATAGGGAATAAAGAGATTGAAGCAGTTACAAAAGTTCTTCAGAAAGAATTTTTGGGAATGGGGGATGAAGTAGGATTATTTGAGAAAGAGCTGTCAGATTTTATAGGAAGGCAGGTTGTTTGTGTTAATACTGGAACATCAGCATTGCAATTAGCATTGCAGGCAATTGATCTTAAACAAGGTGATGAAGTACTAATTCAATCCCTTACATATGTCGCCAGCTTTCAAGCAATTTCAGCAACGGGTGCTATCCCTGTTTCATGCGAAATTGATCCAGAGTTTTTATGTATAGATTTAAAGGATGCGCAAGCTAAATTGACTGAGAAAACAAAAGCTATCATGCCGGTTCATTACTCTGGATCTCCTGGAAATCTCGATGCAGTATATACTTTTGCACAAAAAAATAAGTTAAGAGTGATTGAAGATGCTGCTCATGCATTTGGTAGTATTTATCAAGAACGTTTAATTGGCAATTATGGAGATATTGTTTGCTTTAGCTTTGACGGAATAAAGAATATTACATGTGGAGAAGGAGGAGCAATTACATCAGGAGATGAAACTGTATTAAATAGAATAAAGGACCTCAGATTATTAGGCGTAATTAAAGATTCAGATAATAGGTACCAAAATCTTCGAAGTTGGAATTTTGATGTTGTAGAACAAGGATGGCGATACCATATGAGTAATATTATGGCAGCCATAGGTAGAGTACAGCTTACGCGTTTTGATGAGTTCAAGCAAAAGAGACAAGAATTGGCGAGGATGTATGTTTCCAATCTAAATAAAGTGTCGTCTATCCAACTTTTAGATATTGATTACAACACTGTTGTCCCACATATTTTTGTGATTTTAATCAAGGATGGAAAACGAGACGATGTAAAAAGAAAATTGGAGGCAGATGGCATACAACTAGGAATACATTATAAGCCTAACCATCTTTTGTCGTACTACAAGTCTCAGTACAAACTCCCACTGACAGAAGAAATATATCTAGAATTAACCACACTTCCATTACACCCCGATTTGTCTGGCGAAGATGTTAACTGGATTTGTGATAAAATAAAATACGTGTTACAAAATTAGGTATGAAAGAGAATCCACTTGTCACTGTTGTTATGAATTGTTACAACGGCGAAAAATATCTTCAGAAAGCAATAGAGTCTGTACTTTCTCAAACATATTCAAATTGGGAAATTATTTTTTGGGACAATCAATCTCATGATAAAAGCGCTGAGATATTTAAGTCTTATAAAGACCGAAGATTTAAATACTTTTTGGCACCCAAACATACGGTCCTTTATGAGGCAAGAAACTATGCGATTTCTAAATCGTCAGGAGAGTATATCTCATTCTTAGATGTAGATGATTGGTGGGATTCTCAGAAATTAGAAAAGCAACTTATTCTATTTGATAACAAGTCAGTGGGCCTTTCTTGTAGTAGTTATTTTTTGATTAACGAAAGGAATCAAAAAAGCTATTCAACGATAGTAGGGCCATTCCCATCAGGAAAAGTTTTAAACGAATTGCTGAATGAATATTTTATTCACGTTTCAACTTTAATGATAAGAAAAGAAGCACTGCTTTCGTTAACATATCTTTGTGATTCACGATTTAATATTATTGGAGATCTTGATCTAGTTGTTAGATTGATATTAAATTGGGAATTGGCATCATTATCTGAACCTTTGGCTTATTATAGATGGCACAAGAAAAACACAGGATATACTTCAGATTATATGATATCTAATGAATTGGTGATTTGGATTGAGGAAGTGAGGCGTAATGAACTTATCAGTCGACAACCTAATTTTAAAAAAATTGTCTCAAAAACAAAATGGTATCAAATTATTAAATGTATTTATGATGGAGACAGAATGAGGGTGATTTCATTGCTGAAAAACGTTTCACTATTAAGGAAAATGAGAGCAATTGTAGCCTTATTGTTGCCAACCAAGGTCGCCAGGAAACTTATATTGAAGTGATGACTAATTTGCATTTAGATGATGGTATAATTTAATAACAATAGAATAATGAAAGAACGAAATAATGTAAAGCAAAATGAATACAAATTGCATGACGCTAAATTGGATATTCTAGTGATTTCTACAGCTTGTTTTACTGCTATCAATAGAAATATATATAAACTTTTTAGGAATAATGGGGTTTCGATAGAAATTGTAGTTCCAAAAACTCTTAAATTTGGATCGGTGACAAAAGAGGCTGAAATCCCATCTCATGATGATCCACCAATCGTTTACCTTAATTTAAAGGGTCAAAATCCAAGGATTAATAGGTTCGAAAACCTTAAAGAAATCCTTAACAATAAAAAGCCCAGAGTGGTTTTATTAGATAATGAGCCAGTAAGCCTAATGGCAAATACAATAGGAAGATGGTGTAAATTAAACCAAGCTTTTTTTTATTGCCTTACTTATGAAAATTTTTCATTGAAAATTAGGGAAACTCTAAAACGAATTGGATATCGATCTTTGCCTTTGGCCATTATTAAACGTGCACTTCTTTTAATGTCTAGAAATTATGTTGATGGAGTGTTTACAGTAAATAATGAAGGGACTGAAATATATAAAAGTGAATCTTTCAACAATGTAGTAAGATTACCATTGGGATTTGATCCTGATATTTTCAAAATCGACAATAATGCCCGGGAAAATATAAGAAATCGACATAATATCAATGTGCCGGTAATTGCGTTTTTTGGCAGAGTTTGTCATGAAAAGGGGGTGCATATTCTAATTTCAGCATTATCGCAACTTATGCAGTATAACTGGGTGTTAATGATTGATGAATTTACTATTTATAAGAATAAATATAATGAAACGATACAGCAACTTTTAGAAACGACAGGAATTTTTGACAGAGTTATATTTATTAACCCCAATCATCACGAAATAGCAGGTTATATGAATGCTGCTGATGTAGTAGTGATGCCTTCTATATCAACCCCCAGATGGGTAGAACAGTATGGCAGAGTAGCACCCGAAGCGATGGCGTGCGGGAAAAAAGTAATAGCATCAAACAGCGGTGCACTTCCGATGTTATTGGCAGGTCATGGTGTTTTGATTAAAGAAGGGAGTATTGAATCATTGAAGATAGAACTCGAGAGATTTTTAAGAGTAGGAGATCATTATGGAACAAATAAGGAGATTGAGATTTCTCAGTATGCTCATGAGAGTCTATCAATAAACGCGCAATATAATATTATGATAGAGCAATTTAACCAAAATAATTCACCTTTTATTTAATTTAAAGAAGATGAAAGTTGTACTTCTGGCCGGTGGATTCGGAACAAGATTATCCGAACATACTGATATAATACCCAAACCAATGGTGCCAATCGGAGGTAAACCTATATTGATGCACATTATGAACTCATACGCCAAATTTGGGCACAAAGCTTTTTATATTGCTTTGGGGTACAAGGCCGAAGTCATTAAAGAACATTTTCTAAAACTACATTCTTTGAATTCTGACTTTACAATTGATCTGAAAACGGGAGTTGTTACTCCTCTCAATATAAATGCTATTGATTGGGAAGTTACGTTAGTTGATACGGGATTAAATTCAATGACGGGCGGAAGGCTTAAAAGGATGCAAAAATACATTGGGAATGAGACTTTCATGTTGACATATGGCGATGGAGTTGCTAATGTTGACCTTAAGGCCTTATTAGCCTTCCACAAAAAGCATGGCAAGTTGGTTACAATGACTGCTGTTCGTCCTTCAGCAAGGTTTGGAGAGCTGACCCTTGATGGAGATGTAATTACAAGTTTTGAAGAAAAACCACAATTGCATGAAGGATGGATAAATGGGGGATTCTTTGTAATAGAACCGAAATTTTTTGACTATATCAAAGATGATTTAACTCTTTTGGAGAGAGAACCGCTTGAAATAGTTGCAAGAGAAGGCCAATTGATGGCATATAAACATCAAGATTTTTGGCAATGTATGGACTCAAAAAGAGACCTCGAACTCCTGGAATCCCTATGGAAAAAAGGGAATGCCCCATGGTTATAATCTTCAAACTTTGATAAAAACGAATGAAAGTTTTGATTACCGGAGCTCGAGGCTACATCGGTAGTTTCTTGGGCAATTATTTACTAGATAAAGGGTATAATGTTTTCCTCGCTTCAAGGTCGAACGAGAATGTACAACATATTCCATCAAAAATATTTAGACGAGTATCTTGGAATGATCAGGACTCTTTAAACGAGATATGTTCAGATATTGATGCAATAATTCATGCGGCCGGTATGAATAGAGACGATAGTGCAAACAACCCCTTTGATGCATTTATGTTTAATGGTGCTGCTACGGGAAATTTAATAAAAGCAGCAGTAAATAATGGTGTTAATAAATTCATTTATTTGTCATCCTATCATGTATATGCAAATCCATTAAATGGAGAAATTTCTGAGTCAACTTGCCCATGTAACGTACATCCTTATGCTACGACTCATAGAGTGGGGGAAGCTGCTCTATATTCAGCCGTTCAACAGGGAATCATAGATGGAACTATACTTAGAATGTCAAACGGATTTGGAGCTCCTATTATACCAGAAATTGATTGTTGGGGCCTGTTTGTAAATAATTTGTGCAGGCATGCAATTGAAAAACGTCATCTTATTATTAGGTCTAATTGCTTTGAACTAAGAAACTTTATACCAATAAGAGAGATTTGCAATGTGATAAATCTCTTAATTGAAAAGCCTATTTTAAAACAAGAAACAGGTTATAATTTTATTAACGTTGGAAGTATTAATAGTATGTCTCTTTTAGAAATGGCAACTCTTATTAAAAACCGTTGCCTGAGAACTTTGGGGTTTGCACCTACAATAATTAATGATCAGAAAAAAGATTTTTCGCGGTTTTCATTGAATATAGATAAATTATATAGTCTTGGCTACCGGCAAAAAGTAAGTATTGAAGAAGAGATTGACGATCTACTTGATTTTTGCCAGAAAAATTTTGCACTATCATAATTATATCTAGATGTCTAAACCAACTGTAACAATTTTCCGTGATTTTCTTGGAGATAACAGAACAAGCATGGAAGTATATGCCAATGAACTTATATGTACATTGAACAATGGTTTTAAAGACAGATTCGATATCAGAGAATTTACACCTCAGCCTTTTTTTTCAAACATTAAATCATTACAAGGAAAACTAGGAATGCGCTTCAACCGGTATTTATCTTATCCAGTGCAAGCGTATAAAAATCAAACTAGTGTTAACCATATCATAGATCATACATATGGACATTTATTAAGATGTATAAATCCGCAAAGAACTCTTGTTACAGTTCATGATCTAATACCTATACTTGCTCATAAGGGTCGAATACCCGGGATGTCGTATCCCAATGTTCCTTTATTATTTAAGTTTTCTATTTCGGCACTTAAAAAAGCACAATTTGTAGTAACAGTCAGTGAAAACACAAAAAGAGATTTAATCGCTTACTGCGGTTTACCTGAAGAGAAAATAAGAGTAATTTATAACGGAATTAGTGAGAAGTTTAAATCTTATGGAATTGATGAAAAGAAAAAATGTCGAAACAATTTTGGCCTTCCTGACAAAGAAGAGTGCTATGTAGTTCTTATAACGGGATCATTGCAATATAAAAATCACACAACTTCATTTAAAGTTGTAGAAATGTTACAACAAAAACTTAGCAAACCTGTTCAATTGGTAATTTTAAAAGGGAAAGCTAATTTATTCGAAGTAGATTTTTCAAAATACAATTTTACGAATCCCCCATTAATTTTAAGCGGTCTAGACAATTGTAGAATTGTTGAATTATATAACGCTGTTGACTGCCTTCTTTTCCCTTCCCTATATGAAGGATTTGGCTGGCCACCTTTGGAAGCAATGGCTTGCGGTACACCAGTAGTATCATCTAATGTGGCATCGTTACCTGAGATAATTGACCAAGCTGGACTTATGGCTTCTCCGTATGATACAATTAAATTGACAGAAGCAGCTGCAAGTTTATTAGAGAATAAGGAGTTACGAGAAGAGTATGTAAAGAAAGGATTGAGTCAGGCCTCAAAATTTTCTTGGAGTCGTTGCGCCTCTGAATTTGAGGAATTATATACCCAACTTCTAAATAACAAAGGTTAAAAATAGGTTGATGATAGATAAGATTGACTCTCTTTAATATATGTATTTTGATGAAAAAATAAGCGCAAATGAAACTTGAATTAGATTGTATAATTTTTTCATTACAGAAACAAGGAGGGATATCTATATATTGGAAGGAGTTAATAAAAAGGGCTAGTTCTGATCAAAGATTCACAACAGATGTGACTATATATTCCAATAATGCCAATGCTAATTTGAAAGAAATTGTTGGTATAGAAGACAATGATCATTTTAGGAAGGTCTATTTCTATTCTTTACTGCCTATAAACATACTTAGGTTTATACCCTATTTTAAAAAGACCGAACATCAGAAATTATTTCATTCGAGTTACCTTGGTTACATCTTAAACCGTAAAATAATTAATATTATTACTGTTCATGATTTAGGCTATGAACGCAATATTTCACAAAAGGGATTTAAGAGAATTATAAATCTAATATTTAAATACTTTGCGTTAAAAAGGGTCGATGGAATAATATGCATATCAGAATTCACAAAAAAAGAACTACTTAAGTTTTATCCGTTTTGCAAAAGAAAGTACATAAAAATTATATATAATGGAGTTGGGGATGAGTTTTTTCCTTTAGAAAAAGGTTCAAAAAATGATCATAATCTGCCTTCTTCGAAATATGTTTTATTTGTTGGTACCAGATTCCCATATAAGAATTTTGACTTAGTTGTAAATATTTTGGAGGTAATGCCAGATATAAATTTAGTTTTAGTTGGAGGTGGGAAATTGAAGGCACATGAACATAAAAAGATGGTATCAAAAATTAGGAATCGTTTTATGCATTACGAGTCAATTTCTGCGATAAAATTGAATGAATTATATAATCGTGCTCATTGTTTGCTGTATCCTTCAAAATATGAAGGGTTTGGAATTCCAATCGTCGAGGCTATGAAATCAGGTTGCCCATTTATCGCATTACAAAATGCTTCAATTCCGGAAATAGCTCAAAATGCGGGAATAATTTTACCAAAAGATGCTGATATTGAAACATTTGTAGTCTCAATAAGACAATTAGATATTCAAGAGAAGCGGAGCTCTATTATACATGAGGGAATAAAGGTTAGTGCATTATACTCTTGGGACAAATGTTATAACGAAACATCATCTTTTTACAAAGAAATAATGAGTGTGAAACAGGAAAAATGAAATTGAAGTAAGAAGCTATCACTTCATAGATAGTCCAATCTGAAGAAGTTAAAGGAGACGTATACTGTCTAAGTAAGATATTTTCAATGTAGTAATAAAAGTTGATAAAGAGACAAAATATGAGCATTTAGCAATTAACTAAGAAACACGAAATTTCAACATTGTTTACAATGATATAACCCTTTATTTTGAGAATTTTATTTGTTACACAAGTTTTCTATCCGGATACTGTTGCTGTGTCTCAGCATTTGTGGGACCTCGCAAGACACCTTAAAAAAGGTGGGCATGTAGTTTCTGTTTACTCAAGTATGTATCCTTATGAAAATAAAGGAGTACGATACCCAAAATGCGAAATTATCGATGGTATAAATATTTATAGACTAAATCAATCAAAGCTAGGTAAGGCAAATATAGTTTTTCGAATTATTGACTTTGTTTCCTTTAATCTAAATACGAGTTTTAAACTGTTTTTTACTAATAAAAAGCAATTCGATGTTGTTTTGGGGACAACAGTTCCACCCTTATTGCCATTCATTGTAGCAACGATTTGTAAAATTAAACATATTCCTTTTTATTATTGGGTTATGGATTTACAACCAGAATTATCAATAGCTTCTGAATTAATAAAGCAGAAATCATTGATAGCGAAATTTTTTACAAAAATTGGGAATTATAGTGTCAAAAATTCGAGTAAATTATTTTCTCTCGACAAATACATGACACAGTATTTAGTTAGTAGAGGAGCGGAACCAACAAATATATTTACTATACCAGTATGGCCAGTTGTTGAACAACTATATAAAGGAGGAAGGGAAGAAAACCCTTTTAGAATTGAACACAACTTCACAGATAAAATTGTAATAATGTACTCTGGTAATCATGCTTATGTCCATCCATTGAATACATTATTAGAAGCAGCCAAAATCTTGAAAAATGATAAACGATTCATTTTTGTTTTTATCGGGGAAGGAGTACGAAAAAATGATGTTGCTCATTTTAAAGAAACGAATAAATTGACTAATATTATCCAATTGCCCTTTCAACCAAGGACTAACATTCACCTATCGCTAGGATCAGCTGATATTCAGGTTGTAATCATGGGAGAAAGGTTAGTAGGATTTACTCATCCAAATAAGATTTACGGTGCACTTTTCATTGGTAAGCCGATAATATATATAGGACCTGAACAATCACATATTACAGATATTATACAGGATTTAAAGGGAAATATTAGCGTTAAACATGGAGAATCTGTTAAGCTTGCAGAAGCCTTAGCATGTTTTGCCTTTCTGGATCAGGATAAAAGAGATGAGATAGGAGAAAGAAATTTCCTTTTTGCGCAACAACACCTAAATCCAGAAAATCTAAAGAATAAAATGTTATTGGCCATTGAAAAATAATACGATATACATTACTGGGTCAACTGGATTTGTCGGTGAAAATTTAATTAGGTATTTGAACGACTTTTTTGCGTTTAGAGAATTTAAAAGAGGAGAATCAGTATGTATTGATGAAGAAATTGTTATTCATCTTGCAGGAAAAGCGCACGATCTAAAAAGCACCTCTACACCAGATTCATATTATGAATGTAATACTCAATTAACTAAACAAATATTTGATGCATTTCTTCAATCTGATGCAAAAATATTTCTAACTTTAAGTTCTGTTAAGGCAGTTGCAGACAAGATAGACAACGTGTTAACAGAAGATTGGTTGCCCAATCCCATAACTGATTATGGCAGAAGCAAGCGGCTGGCAGAGGAATACATTTTGAGTAAAAGATTACCTCAAGGTAAAAGAATTTACATTTTGAGACCTTGTATGATACATGGACCAGGGAACAAAGGAAACCTCAATTTATTGTATAAATTGGTCACTAGAGGAATTCCATGGCCGCTAGGAGCATATGAAAATAGGCGTTCCTTTTGCAGCGTAGATAATTTGTGTTTTATAATCAAAGAGATTATTGAGAGACACGATATACCTAGTGGTATATATAATATTGCTGATGATTATCCTCTCTCAACGAATCAACTTATTAAACTAATCGCAAAATCACAAGATAGAAATGGAGTAATACTTAAAGTGCCTAAAGCAATAGTAAGAATGTTTTCTGAATTAGGAGGCATACTTGGGTTACCTCTTAATAACGAACGGTTACAAAAGTTGACTGAGAGTTATGAGGTAAGTAATGCTAAAATTGTTAAAGCAATTGGAAAGTCTTTGCCATTGTCTACGGTTGATGGACTAATAAAAACATTGAATGCATTTTCTATTACAAATCATCAGCAAAATCTGGACTGACATGTAGAAGTTAAGACTTAACCAGACAATTGGGATTATCTTTAAGTAACCACATTGATCAATAAACCCCGAATTGTATAGAGACTAAAAATAAAACCCTAGACTGCCAGATTAAATATTAGCCATTACTGTAAACCTTGTAAGTATTGTAAGTATCCCTAAATTTGTAAGGCTTCAGGTAAACTTCATAGATAAATGAGTTATCTTTAGCTACAACGTAATCAACAAAAAATCCTCTACTGTCAAGAGAATTAACTTCTACAATTTAACAAAAATCCATGTGAGTATTTTCTTTTTTTTCTTCTTTGTTTTATTGTACTTTGTAAGTGAAATCGCTTATTTTAAAATTGCAGAAAAACGGCAGTTTATTGATAAGCCCAATGAAAGAAGCTCCCATTTTTCAATTACTCTAAGAGGAGGAGGAATAATATTTCCAATTGCTTTCCTGATTCCTCTTTTAATCAATCCATTTAATAATTGGAGTGTTGTTGCTATTGGTTTAATAATAATCAGTGTTATAAGCTTTTTAGACGATATGTTTAATTTAAGCAGCCAGATACGTTTGCTAGTGCAGTGTTTATCTGTTGCATTAATGATATGGTGTAACATGAATAGTTTGCACTTTTTATTGTCAATTCTGGCTATTATTTGTGCAGTTGGAATTATAAATGCATATAATTTCATGGATGGCATTAATGGGATCACTGCTTTTTATTCAATAACTATAATAAGTACGCTTTATTGGGTAAACGATTATGTCAGCAAAATAGTACCAAACTTATTTTTCATATCGTTGTTGTCAGCGTTATTGATTTTTTCATATTTTAATGCGAGGCGTAAAGCACGCTGCTTTGCAGGGGATATAGGGAGTGTATCTATAGCCTTTATTATTTGTTTTTTGCTTTTTACACTTTGTATGCAAACAAAAACTTTTTTATGGTTATTATTTCTTTGGGTATATGGTGTCGATACGGTATTCACTATTTGTTGTCGGCTAGTAAGAAAGGAATCTATTTTTCAGGCACATCGCTCTCACTTTTATCAATTTTTGGCGAACGAGGGGGGATGGTCTCATTTAGAGGTAAGTAGTTTATACGCTATAACCCAATTATTACTTAATGTGATTATAATATTCAGCTATATGAAGCATGTTGTTTTTCTTATAATATTATCTATAATTGGAATTCTTGTAATATATACTATCTTTAGACTTCAGTATGAAGGTAAGTATAGGTTGTTTACTGCTTATTAATAATTGATCAAATTTTAAAAGCATGTTTAAACATATAAACCTTGTTCCTCGGTGGATTATATTTCTAATAGACCTGACTATTTGCTGTTTTGCATTTACTTTTTCCTCCTTAATTAAGCATAACCTTGCTCTAGATGGTATTAATTTGCGAGAACTAAGCGGAAATATATTAATAATTATACTCATTAATTCAATTGTATTTATCAACTTTCGGACTTATGCGGGAATTATTAGGTATACGGGTGTTCAGGATGCATTGAGGATATGCTATGCAATTGCAATGAGTACTAGTGTGCTTTTCTTTATTAGTATGGTAGTTTCGAATTCGGGTAGCGCGCTTTTCTTTTCTAATGTAACTTTAATTATTTATGCTCTTTTTAGCTTTTTATTTTTGATTTCGTACCGAGTACTTGTTAAGTATACTTTTGCCTATTTTAGAAACTATAAGATGGATAGGAAAAATGTAATTATTTATGGTGCGGGCGAAGCTGGTTTTGCGACGAAAAGAGTATTAGAGCATGATACAACTTCTAATGTTAATATAGTTTTTTTTGTGGATGATGATTTACGAAAAGTGGGTAAAGTTGTAGATGGCATTAAAATTCAACATACACTTGATTTGCAAACCATTTCCCTTACTCAAAAAATTGATGAAATTATTATAGCCGCATTTGACCTTCCTCCAATAAAAAAGAATGAACTTGTTGATTTTTGTTTAGATCATGATATTACAGTATTGAATGTACCGCCTGTTGATAAATGGATAAATGGTCAGTTCTCAGCTCGGCAACTTCAAACCATAAAGATTGAAAACTTATTAGAAAGGGAACCAATTCGTATCAATAATGAAGAGATCGGTAATCAGATTAAAAATAAGAGAATATTGGTTACTGGTGCTGCAGGGTCAATTGGTAGTGAGATTGTTCGTCAATTGCTGAAATTTAATCCACAGACAATTGTACTTTGTGACCAGGCAGAAACTCCCTTGCATCAATTAGAGTTGGAATTACAGGACATAAAAACTTCTACGAACTATGTTTCTTACCTGGGCGATGTAACTAACCGCGATCGAATGGAAGAACTTTTCAACCTCTTCGAACCACATTATGTATATCATGCGGCAGCTTACAAGCATGTTCCTATGATGGAACTTTGCCCTTCTGAAGCAATTTTAACGAATGTTTTTGGGACTAGAATTATAGCTGACCTTGCTGTAAAACATAAAGCTCAACGTTTTGTAATGGTCTCTACTGACAAGGCGGTCAATCCTACGAATGTCATGGGAGCTTCTAAGCGATTAGCCGAAACTTATGTTCAATCATTACATTATCATCAGATAGCAAATCTGGCTAACAATAACCATCATACTACTACAAAATTCATTACCACTCGTTTTGGAAATGTATTGGGGTCTAACGGCTCAGTTATTATAAGGTTTAAAGAACAGATTGAGAGGGGAGGACCAGTAACAGTAACGCACCCCAATATTACACGCTTCTTTATGACCATACCGGAGGCTTGTCAACTGGTGTTGGAAGCTGGATCCATGGGAAAAGGAGGAGAAATTTTCGTGTTTGACATGGGAAAACCTGTTCCTATTGTGGATTTGGCAAAAAAAATGATTAGATTATACGGATTGGTACCTGGCATTGATGTTGATATAAAATATACAGGATTAAGACCAGGTGAGAAATTGTATGAAGAATTGCTGACAGATTCTGAAAATACGTTACCAACATATCATGAAAAGATTATGATTGCAAAAGTTAGGCAAAACCACTTGGATGATATGTTGCATCATTTTGAGGATTTATTTTCGCTAGCCAAGCAAAAAGATGGAATGATGCAGATGGTGGCGAAAATGAAAGAACTGGTGCCAGAATTTGTGAGTAATAATTCGGTGTTTGAGCAACTGGATGGGGATAAGGCGGCGGTGATTGAGATGAATAGAGCAGTATCTTAATGGTGAGGTTTCTCGACTCGCTTCGCTCGCTCGAAATGACGACGTTTTTTAATATGACGAATAGATATAGAAGTAGCTTACTGAGATTAGGTAAGCTTTTTGTTTTTTTAATAGGGGGATTGCATGTAGGTGCACAGGGAGTAGAGATAGGATCGGTATGCGATCAGGCATTGCGAATGTTGCAATTGCAAGGGAAACTGGATGCAAAGTATTCCCTGATGGCTCGACCTTTTTTTATGGGAGGAACCATTACATCTGACAGCATTTATAAACTGATTGATGATAGTGCCAGTATAAATGTGACCAGGAAACGAATAGGAGACAAAGGGGTATTAGAAATTTTCCCTCTTACCATCAACAGCCAGTTGAATACGCATCACCCTTATGGATGGAATCAACCTGGGTTTGTACAGGGGAATGGATGGCAGGGGCTTATTACTGCCGGCGCTTATACTGCTATTGGGCCATTGAGTATACAGGTAAAACCTGTAGTGGTATATGCTGCTAACACCGAATTTGAACATACTAACTCGTATGGTGCGGTAACAAGAGGTAGTTACTCACGTGTCTTACCCGGCCAATCTAGTATCCGGCTGAATGCCGGAGCTGTTTCATTAGGTATTTCTACGGAAAATCTTTGGTGGGGGCCGGGTAGTTTTAATTCCTTGCTGATGAGCAATAACGCACCCGGATTCCTGCACCTTACTTTCAATTCTACAAGACCTGTAAAAACCCCCATTGGAAATTTTGAATGGCAATTGGTAAGTGGAAAACTTTACGAGGATACCATGTTGTTGAGAGAGGACAAGAACTTAACCACTACTTACTACAATCCTAAAACATACAGTGGTGATGGTTATAGTGGCCCTTATGATCTCAAGCAAAAATGGCGATATTTCAATGGTATTACGATTACTTACCAACCCAAATGGATCAAAGGGCTCTTCCTGGGCATTAATAGAATAGCCTATGCATACAATGATAGTTTGCAAAGTGGCAATAGTAATTTCTTCCACAGCTATATGCCTGTGATCTTTGGTGTATTCAGGGAAAGCTATACTTATGGAACACGGCAAGGGATCAAAAAAAGGTACAAACAAATGCTAAGCTTACACGCCCGCTATCTATTCCCTCAAGCTCATACCGAATTTTATGCTGAATATGGCTGGGGAGATAATCTGTTCAATATCCGCGACTTTGTGCTTAATGTGCCCCATTCAACTGCCTATATCCTTGGGGCTCGCAAAATGGTCCCATTAAGTGTAAAGAATCAATGGCTGGATGTACAAGCTGAACTAACAAGGCTTTCACAGCCTTCAGATTACATTCCCCGAACTGCTGGAAACTGGTATGGCTATCAGGGCGGTTACACCCAACAAAGCCGCATCATCGGCGCCGGCATTGGCCCTGGCAATAATGTTCAGACCTTCGCCACCACCTGGATACACGGTTGGAAACGCCTGGGCATAAAACTAGAGCGACTGCAACACGACCCCAACAATTACCCCGTGTACTGGTCGGACTATTCCGTGGGCTTTACTGGCCAGCAACGTTTTGGTAAATGGATAGCGAGTTCACTCCTGCAATTCATCCAGTCGAAAAACTATACCTGGGAAGTCGGAAAAGACCGCTTCAACTTTTTTGGAACCCTGAACCTCACTTATGTATTCTAAGCTATTTTTATTTTTTGCTTTATCTTTTTTGATAATTAGTGAAGGTTGGGGGCAGTCTTTCACCAGCGACCGGCTCAAAGAGCTCTTCCGTAACCAACAATTACTGGGTGCTTACCAATCGAACCATTCGCTCATGGTCAATGCCAACCAGCTGCTATTAACCGACCTGGATTCGGCCCTGGGCATAAAAGCACAGCAATCCGTCATAGGGTTCCTCCCGGCCCAACTGGTACAGCAATACAATAGCCAGTTGCCATACGACTGGAACAACGGCGCCATGATCCCCGCCCGCGGCTACCAGTTACAGGCTTCAATAGGCGTACACGCACAACTGGGCCGCCACCTCGAAATACAACTGGCCCCCGAAGCCGTACTGGCCGAAAACCGGGCCTTTGAACAATTCTCTTCCCAACTGGGTGATAAATCCTGGGCAGCGCGATACCGTTTCTGGAACACCATCGACATGCCCGACCGCTTCGGCAGCGACCATTACCAGAAATTGTTCCCCGGCCAATCCTTCATCCGCTACAATACCCGCTCCATTTCTTTCGGTATTTCTACGCAGAACCTATGGTGGGGCCCCGGCTACCGCAATGCACTCATCATGAGCAGCAATGCCCCCGGCTTCCTGCACGCCACCATCAATACCATACGCCCGCTGCATACCAGCATAGGCGATTTTGAAGGGCAGATCATAGCCGGCAAACTGGATGGCAGCGATGTATTACCACCCCGCAACTACAGCGTGTACAATGGCCAGTTCCTATACCAGCCCAAAAACGATGAATGGCGCTATATCACCGGAATGGTGCTCACCTGGCGCCCTAAATGGACACCCAACCTCTTCCTGGGCTTTGCTAAAGCTTCTTATCTCTACAATAGTGATATCTCTAACCCGCTGGATGTACTGCCCTTTGAGGGCTTCCTGGGACACCAGCGCACACAGGCCGAACGCACCGGTAAAAAAGCTTCCCTGGGCTCTTTGTTCATGCGCTACGTCATGCCCAAAGAACAAGCTGAGATATACCTGGAATATGGCCGCAAAGACATTTCCATGATGCCCTGGAACGTGCTGCAGAACGCGCCCTACCGCAGGGCCTTCACAGGCGGGTTCCGCAAGCTGTTTGACTGGAAAAACCAAAGCCATATTCTGCTGGCAGTAGAACTAACGCAATTACAGGCTCCCGATGCCACCCTCATACGCAACCCTGATAGCTGGTACACCCATGCTTATGTGCGGCAGGGCTATACACAACTGGGCCGCCCGCTGGGCGCCGGCATAGGCCCCGGCAGCAACAGCCAAACGCTGGAAATAGCCTGGGTAAAAGGGCTGAAAAAAATAGGCATGCAGTTCGAACGCCTCCGCCACAACGGCGATTTTTATTATTATGCTTTTGAATCGATCGGCGATTTCCGCCGCAACTGGGTAGACCTCTCTACCACCTTCAAAGCCGATTGGAACTACCAGCGATTCTTTTTCTCCGGCCAGCTTGGCATCATCCGTTCCCTCAACTACCAATGGCTGGTGGTTCAGATAGATCCCCGCAACTATTTTTCACCGGGTAACGAGTATTTGAATATCGCCGCTAAAGTAGGCGTCGGTTACCGGTTTTAAACGGGCTTCCGGTAAAACCAGGCCAGCAACAGCACGCTTCCGGCAAACCCAATAGCTCCTCCCGCCGCAGCCGCCATCCACCAATGCCATTCATTTTTCTTCAGCGGTAACTCTGGCGTGTCTACCACCTGCACGGTGGGTGTTTCCTGTATCAGCGCCGTTTTGCTGATCTCCAGGTTCTTGGTAATCTCGGCATAGATCGTTCCCTGCACCACTTTATCCCTCGAAGAAATTTCTGCTGTTACCTCCGGCGCCGCATAAGCCGGGTTTACATCGAGCAGCATACGGCTGGCATCGGCCGCCGTATAGGTTTTGCGGTTCAGGGCGTATTGTAAACTGTCGGCCTTGGCCTGCAAACGCTTTACATTGGTAGACAACCGGCGCGTTTTGGTTTCAATATAAAAATCGGCCGACTCCTGTAACAGTCTTTTACAGAACAGCTGGCTCAGTTGCTCATTGCGCATGGTGGTTTGCATTTCAAAAAAGCCCAACTTACGGTCGGGCTTGGCAATGCTCAGCTCTTTTTCTCCTATCTGCTTGATGATTCGCTGCAGCAGGCTGTCTTCCAGCCTGCCGAACGAGCTGCGGCCGGGCGTAAAATCTACCTGTTTGCCCACCTTGCTGCTGTTCTTCCATTTTTCTTTCCATCCATAAGTATCGGCATAGAGGTCAGCCAGGGAATATTGCTTGCCGCTATCTACAGGCGTGAGCAGGGTCTTTTTGATCAGGCGATGGCTGCGTACCAGCTCCAGCACATTATCGCCCGCCAGTACGCCGCTGGCGCCGCCTGAAAGGCTGCCGATATCAAAACCGAATTGTCCCGCCAGTGCACTCATGATTGAGCCGCCGCCTGTTTTGGCGTCTTCCACCACAAAGCTGAGCCGGGCCGTGTACGTAACAGGCCTTAACCAGGCCAGTACCAACCCCACTACAATACCTGCTACGGTTACCAGCGTCCAGGTACGTACTTGCCCTAAGGCTGCCCTTACACGTTGCAGCGCTTGCTGCCATTGGGTTTGAAATGAATAGGGTTCGTCTTCGGGTAGCATATTCTAACAATAAAATTTATTTTCTGAGTACAGCAATCAGGCTGATCAATGCAGTGAAAGAGCCGGTGAGCGCTGAAATTTCTATCACCGATAACCCGCGTTTTTCTCCTTCGAGCCGCTCGGGCACAATGATCTTACTGCCGGGTAATACTCGCGGGTAATGACGGAAGAAAAGAAAACGACGGATCTTTTTATTGATGCCATTGCTGTACGCCACATACGCTTTGCGCAGGTTCCCCTTATCGGTAACACCCCCGGCATCGGCAATATAAGACAACATGCGGCCGGAGCCGTAGCTCAGTATCTGCGGCGTGAACACAGCCCCCTGCACTTCTACAAAAGGCACATTGCGCGGCACATAAATACTGTCGTCGGGCAGCAGCAGGAATTTTTCATTGCTGCGGTTACCCGCTTCAAACAAATTGGTACCCACCCGCAAATGGTTGCGGTACACCTGCACATTGGCCATCGATGCATAAGGCGTAATGCCACCGGCGCGCAGCAACAGCTCCTGCACGGTTTCATTTCTCCGCTCCAGCGCATAATCGCCTGAATACAATACTTCACCTCTGAGCTTCACATTGCCCAGGGTATGGTAGTTGAGCAGTTTGGGAACAAACACATAATCGAGCGGCTGCAACAGCGTATGGCTACTTTGCTGTAAAGTAGAATCAACATCTACCCGCAACAAGTTGAGCAGTTGGTTGGCGAGGGTATCGGACCTGTTTTTCTCCAGCCGCGAGATCTCTACCTTGTGCGTGGCGGCATCTGCCGTAAAACCGCCCGCCATCACAATAGCATCTTCTACCGAAATACCCTGCCGGAACTCGAACACGCCCGGGTTGCGCACATTACCGCCGATGGTAATGCTCAGCACATCCCGTATGCTGTCGCGCGCGGGTATGTACACAGAGTCTTCACGTATCAACGCAATATCACTGGTTTTGCCCGATTGTATTTGGTTGAGGTCGAAAGAGACCAGTTCGCGCTGCGCGCCATTATCGCGGAAGCGCACAATATATCCCCGGTTGCGGAAAGCATCTTCCCGCAGGCCATCGGCCTTGCGGATCAGTTGGGTGAGGGTGAGACCCTGGCTCAGTTCGTAATTGCCTGGATGGTACACCGCCCCGCTGATGATGACCCGGTTGCTGAAACGGCTGAGTATTTTTTCTACCTGCACCGAATCGCCGTTACGGGGAAGGAAATAAGCAAAATCAGCCGCAGCCACATCGCGCACTTTTCTTTCTTTATCGCCCAACTGCACCAGCTTCACGGCATCTTTGAAAGCACGATCGCCCAATCCGCCGCCATAGCTCATGAGGTCGGCCAGGGTTTCTTTGCCAAGCAGCTCATAGATGGCCGGTCGTTTCACTTCACCTACCAGCACCACCCTTTTCTCGTACACAGGAAAACGGATCACGTCCTGATCCTGCAAACGGATATTGGGCAGCGTACCTTTTTGTAAGAACTCATAAAAATCAACGCTCTGCAATACTTTATTGTCGCGGATCAGCTCAATTTTCCGCAGCGAGCCGTTCTGCGAAGGGCCGCCGGAGAGATACAACACGTTGAAAAAACTGGCCAGGGCCGTTACCGTATAATTACCCGGCTTCTCGGCTTCGCCAATCACACTGATCCGAATGCTGCGCACATTGCCCAGGGTAAGGTATAACCGGGTGCGGCCCGATGCCAGTCCGGGGTAAGGAACGCGCAGCCGGTTTTTGATCTGCTGGGTAGCCTGGTCGATGGTTAAACCATTCAGGTTCACAAAACCGGCATGGGGCAGCTCATAATTACCCTCGCGGCTGATCACAGCCGTATTGGTGAGCTCGTTGAGACCCGAAAGAGAAAGCGTGAGTTCATCGTTGGCGCCCAGGACATAGCTGGCCGGGGTGGCCACATTGAAATTGGGCTCAAAAGACATTTCCGGGCTATTGAAAAAATCGAACCCGTAGTAAGGAGAATTTTTTTTCAGCTGGGGCATTTCAAATATCCAGGTAGAGTCGCGCATGAAATTGGTGGTATCCTTGATGATGGTATTGTTGCTGAACCGCGATTTGGAAACGGCCTGCAACCGCACCAGTCTTTTTTTGAAAGCGGTTACTTCACTGGCACTCATCCCTTTCTGCACCAGTAAACGAACGGCATCGCTTTCAGACATGCCCGACTTCTGCGCCTGCTGCCACAGTTGAATGATCTGCTGGTCTGACAGCTGCGATACTTTACCGGTGAAACTGCCGTTCTGCGCCAAAGCAGCGGTACCCGTCAGTGCAAACAACAGCCAGGCCAGGCCACGGAGAAAATGCTTCATAGTATGAGATAAGTAAAACAAATATATAGGTTTTGAGGGAGAGGCCTAGAGCCCGTAACTGATGCCGATGTTCAGGGTATGATTGTTGTAAGACTGACCCGTTTTGTAATCGTTTACATGCAGGCTGCTGATGGTGCCACGCAGGTACAGCCTGTGCACCCATTGATAAGAGAGGCTGCCATACCATTCCTGGCGATGGTTTTGCAGGTCGAACAGGAACGGCGGTTGCGGCTGTGCAAAATATTGCTGGTCTACGGTACCGGGGCCACCCTTGCGGATATACTGGTAGCGCACCATGCATTGCAGGCGGGGAGCAGGGGTGTATTTGAGGAAAGCAATCCACTTGTCGGCGTTATTGCCCATCCAGTCGCCCAGCAGGTAACTGTCGTGCGTATAGAGTTGGGCCGGAATGAGGTTGCTGTACACAAAGGGCCTGATCTTGGTGTATTCGGCGCCGATGGTAAGATAAGGGATGAAGGCATCGGTAATGGAAGCCCCGAAATTCATACCCACCTGGTTGCGGTTTTTTTCTTTGTCGAACACTTTCGAGAGGAGGATCTCATCGATGAACAGGGTGGAATAGAGATGGGTTTTGGGCAACTGGTTACGCGAGCTCACCTGGAAAAAGAACTGGCCGTTAGAGCCATTGTTATTGTTGTTGTCATTCACCAGGTTGTCGTAGGCTTTGAAGAACATGATGGGAATCAGGTAGCCAAGCTCCAGCCGGTCGCTGTAGACCATCGATTCGCCCAGGCTGATGTCTAACCCTTTGGTGGGGGTGATCTGCACACTGTGCGCAGCCATGTATTTGGCGATGGTGAATTCGCGAACACCGCCATAAACAGTATTACCTGTACGGTAAGAGCGGGTAGAGTCTATGATATCTGAATGCAGCCAGGCATGGGTGTAGTTGAAGCTGAGCCAGGGCAGGGGCCGGTAATCGAGCCGTACATAGGGATAGGTAGGGGCTTTGTCAGACAGTACCATCCGCCCGTTCTCACCATAGCCCCAGAGCAGGTGGTCCTGCCCGATGCTCACCGAACCGTTCTTCCAGGTATAAGCCAGCCCGGCCCGTATGGTGGTATAATTCTGGCTTTTTTTATTGTCGGCAATGCGGCCCACGATACCCGTTTCAGGCGTGTTTTGCCGTATGGTATCCATACCCGGCCCTT
The DNA here is from genome assembly GCA_041798205.1 of Sediminibacterium sp. Taxonomy (GTDB): domain Bacteria; phylum Bacteroidota; class Bacteroidia; order Chitinophagales; family Chitinophagaceae; genus Sediminibacterium. The sequence goes on along the minus strand of JBHCAK010000015.1, from coordinate 41,771 downwards.
TTTCATTGATATCGTTCAGGGCAATGTACCACGACCAGTGCTTGCCGCCATACCCGTAAATATTGAATCCCGAGCTGTATTGTTTCACATCCTTGCCGCTGCCCCGGATATAGGCGGCGGTGATCACCGGATCGGCCCTGAGCAGGAACTGTTTACCGGTATAAGAGAAAAAGCGCCAGCGTGCATACCCGTCTTTTTTGAAAACACCCGGTGGGGTATTGATGGACAATGAATCGCCGCGTTGCAGCTCTTTTGCATCGGTATATTCCCGCAAATAAAAGTCAAGCTCTTTTTGCTCTACCCGGCTGAGCTGCGTTTTGCGGACAGCGAGGCTGTCGAGACACTGTTCAATATACATGCGGCTAAGTGGACGGATATTGTCGTGGAAAACGATCAGTCCCTTCTGCGCCATGCGCGAGAGATAATTGTAGACTTCGCTTCTGTGGTCTTCCCAAACCGCCTGCGACTGAACTGCAAAACAAAACAACACCAATACTATCGTAAACCCTCCCTTTCTCATAATCATAACAATATCATCTATAATTATAATGCTACTAAAAAATACTATCAACTAACAACTCAATAGGCATTCTGATCCCCCCTGCAGATATTGATCACCGTTTGCAGGATGATCTGGCAATCCAGCCAGAATGTCCAGCGATGGATATAATAGAGATCGAAATTCACACGACGCTGCATTGAGCCCGGGCTGCGCGTTTCACCACGGCAGCCGTTCACCTGGGCCCAGCCCGAAATACCCGGTTTCACCACATGGCGCAGCATGTAATTGTCTACCGTTTGCATGGATTCCAGGTTCAGGGGCGTGGGGTGCGGGCGCGGGCCAACCACCGACATATTACCCAGCAACACATTCCAGAACTGGGGCAGTTCATCGAGGTTGGTGCGGCGCAGCACGGCACCGAGGGGTGTTACACGCGGGTCGTTTTTCAGGGCCTGGTTATAATGGCCGTTGCTGTCGGTATCGTGGTCACCGCTCACCATGGTACGGAACTTATAACAGGTGATCTTTTCGTTGTTGAGACCCCATCTTTCCTGCTTGAAAATAACAGGCCCCCTGGAACTGAGTTTAATGACAATGGCAATCAGGGGCAACAACCAACTGCCGATGAGCAGGAAAAAGAGGGAAGCAAACAATACGTCGAAACAGCGTTTGAGGAACTTGTTCTCATCTTTATCCAGCGGCAGTTCACGGATATTGATCACCGACAATTGCCCGATATTATTAACCTGTACCGATGAGGTGGCGAACTGCTGGGCGTCGGGAATGATCCGTGCCTTGGTGCCATAATAGTCGCATATCTGGATGCATTCCTGGATCATTTTACTCTGTGCATTGGGCAGGGCGATGACCACTTCATCTACCATCTGTTGTTGCAATAAAGCAGGGAGTTGCGCCAGGCCGCCATGATAGGTGCAGCCATTCATTTTAGGCGTATGGTCGTCGATAAAACCAATGCATTTATAACCGTAGTAATAGTATTTATTGATGGTTTCGTAAAAATCGAGGGCGCTGTTGGTAGCGCCTACCAGCAGGAGGTTGTCGAGCAGCTTGCCCTGGAAGAGAGCGGAATGCAGGTATTTACGGATGATGTATTTGGTAACGGCCAGGAATGCGAAGAGCAGGCCAATGAAAGTGGCAAAGAAGAGCGAGCTGAACTGGAAAAAATCCTGCAGAAAAAAGGAGATGGAACTGAGCAGGATGGTATAAATGATGAGAGTATAGGCAATGAAAACAATTTCTTCGGAATATTTATTCGAGCGGCGGTCTTTGTAGAGCTTGGAAAAAGCCGTGGCAATATACCAGCTCACCAGGGCAATCAGCAGGAATAGATAGCTGCTGGTATCGTTGGCAAAAAGGCTTTGTTTGAGAACGATCCGTTTGGCCACTATGAAGGATATTCCGATGACAGGGCCGTCGATAATGTATTTAATAAGGGTGTACCGGTTATACGACTTTGTCATACGCGTTCAAAAGGATATTAGCAGGTTGATTCGGGATATCAACAATTTTCATGCTAAAATAGTTGAATATTTAATAGTGACCTAAGAATGACCCGATTTAGGGGGTAAAACGCTGCTTGCCGATTTTTTGCCTTACCACCAGGGGGATGAAGCGGGGCGCTTCCACAAAATAACGGTTGAACAGGCGCCGGGGCTCTTTGTAGAAGCGGTACAGCCATTCCAGGCCGTTTTGCTGCATGAAGCGGGGCGCCCGGGGAATCAGTCCGGCCGCTACTTCAAAAGCGCCGCCTACCCCAATAGCCACTTTCACCTCCAGTTGATCGAGGTGTTCATGGATCCAGAAATCCTGCTTGGGCGCGGTTAGGCTCACCCAGAGAATATCGGGTTTGGCTTCATTGATGAGCCGGATCATTTTTTGGTTTTCGGCTTCACTAAACTGCTCGGCAAAAGGGGGAGAATATACACCGGTAATGCGAATATGAGGGAATTGCTGTTCATAACGGGTCTTGAGTTGCTCTGCTACCCCTTCTTTAGCACCCAGTAAAAACATAGTGTATTTTCTATGGTAACATTCTTCCATGTACTGAGGCAGCAGGTCAAGACCTGTAACCCTGCCTTTAAGGGGAGCACCCAGCAGGCGGGAAGCCCAGATCAGGGGCACACCGTCGCAAAGTGTGAGATCGGCACTGTTGTACAGCTGACGTAGTGTGTGATTGCGATGCGCCCATACCACACAATTGACAGGGGTAACGCAGACCCGCTTTTTTACACCCGCATCGATCCATCCGTTGAAAATATCCATAGTTTCCCGCAATGTTACATTGCTGATGCCTGTTCCGGCGATATTCACTTTAGTGGCTGCCTGCTCGTTCATAACCTGGCGTAAGGTTGGGGCAAAATTAGGTTATCAATCTGTAAATCCATATAATTCTTTGATCATACGGAGATGGTGGCTTGCATCATAATAACGGAGGAATTTTTGTCTCGCCCGCCCGGAAATAGCATTCAAAGTGTTCTGATCCTGCGCTTCCAACTGTAGAATGGCTGTAATCAGGGAAGCCGCATTACCCTGCTCGTATAAAAATCCATCTAATCCCTGATCGATCATGCCTTCTGTGTTGATGGTCCTGGATACAATAGGTATGGCTCCGCAGGCCTGCGCTTCGATCACTGTCATGGGCATGCCTTCCATCAGTAAGGAGGAAAATATAAATCCCCTGCATTGCCGAAACCACTGCATCATGTCCTGTTGACTTTGTTGGCCCACATAGCGAATGGACTCTTTTGCATGTTCCCGGACATAGGTTTCCAGGTCGCCTTGTCCGGCAATCACCAATGGCAACCCCAGATGCTCAAAAGCTTCGATTACATGACGGATGCCTTTTTCTTCCTGTAACCGTCCGGCGTATAAATAAAAATCGCTTCGGTGCTGGTAATCATGGTAAGCCTGCCCGGGCAGGAAATTCGGTTTGAACAGAACTTTGTTAGTTGGAATATTCATGCCGGACAGTAACTGTTGCATCAAGGGGTTGATCACAATAAAGCGATCGACACGATGGTGCCAGGTACCCAACCATTTATGAAAATTGATGGAGCCGGCCAGCGCCCATGAGAACAGAGTGGATGATTTGAAGCAGCGATGTTCGATGCCTTGTTTAAAACGGCCCTCTTGTACGCAAATCATGCAATGTTTCCCTTCCCTGAAAAAAAGCGCATTGAGGCAAAATAGACGGTAATTGTGCATGGTCATCACTGTTTTGGCACCCGCAGCTTTGGCTGCCCAGAATACAGCAGGAGAAGCAGTATAAAAAAAATTGTGTACATGCACTACCGCAATACGGTGACGCCTGACAAAAAAATAAGTGCGTAACCATGCACTGACATTGAAAAACAGGCGGAGCAACAACAATGGCGCTTTCCATTTGTTTTGCTGGAAAGACTGGTTATTATAAGCATGATAAAAAACGGGGTGCCCTTCTTTACGCAGCGTTTCTATTTCATTTTGAACAACACTGTCTTCCCCGCCCTGATGCAGGTAAGTATTGTGAATGAACAATACAGCGGCAGGTGTGTGGTTATTTTTTCTCACCCGACAGTTCATTGATGAATAATGCAGTGATCTCCTGGGTAGCTTTCTTCCAGGAAAATTGTTGCAACCTTTCCCTTCCCTGGACAATCATTCGATTACGTAACGCAGGGTCTTCAATTAATTGACACATCTTGGCGCCGATATCATTCACATCATACGGATCAAATTCCAATACGGCATCACCACCTACTTCCGGCAGGCAGGTATTGTTGGCTACCAGCACCGGCAGATCATAGGAAAAAGCTTCGAGTATGGGAATGCCGAACCCCTCATTCAATGAGGGGAACACATAAAAGAAAGCATGTTGATAAATGACAGCCAATGATTCGTTGGAGAGGTAGCCGGTGAACACCACATCCTTTTGCAGTTGCTGATCTTCAATGGTTTGATAGATTTTGTCTGTGTCGTTGATATGCTTTTTGGCTACCGGATTACCGGCCAATACCAGTTTATATGAATAGCCGGCTTCTTTCAATTGCTTGAAAGCAAGGATCAATGCCGGGATATTCTTTCGTTTGTTCATGATGCCTACATGCAACAGGTATTGACCTTCTTTAAGTCCGTATTGTTCCAGGACAGTAGGTGTGGTTGCAGCTGGTAGCGGGGTATGCGGTAATGTTTTAGGCCCCTCATATATCCTTACCAACTTGTTGAGTGGAATACCCGTGTACTGGTGAATCCGTTGCCTGGCATAATCGGTAGGTACGATAATATGGCGGCATCTTTTGGCAGAAGGAAGCGCTACAACTTTAAAGAACCAGAAAAAGATACGATTGTAATGTTCGGGATTCTCAAAGAAAAAAGCATCGTGAAAAACAGTGGCCGTTTCAAACCCCAGGTGCAGGTAGGGCACGAAATAATCGGTACAGAATACCAGTTTGCATTTTTTTAACCAGGCTTTGATCGGCAGGGTTACCTGTTTCCATATATGCAGGTTGACATGCTCAAGTAGTTTTAGCAATTTTCGTTCACCCGTATATACGGGTAAGGAAGTATCGAAGAAATAAAAGCGGCATTCGCTATTGAGTAGTCTGAATTCGCGACAGAGTTCTTCCAGGTAGGTTTTTTGACCAGTGGTAGCTGTTTTGAGATCGCGTATGTCTATGCCGATGTTAATTGTTTTTGCCATAAATCCTGGTTTCCCAAAGGGGCCGTCTCCATTACAATGCTAATGACAAGCCCTGATAAAAACCATGCAAAATAACTGATATATACGTAAGATTCCACTTCTGACGTGAGTAAAGGGATAATCAGTCCCACTTTTAATAATACCATGGCCAAACCCAGTTTGCGGCATTTGTTATGATGGGAATGCAGGAATAATTGCGCTGACTGTCGGATGATAGAAACATAAACGGCAATATAAAGAACAATGGCTGCCCAACCGGTCTGCACGCCAATGATGATGAGCTGATTTTCCCCGCCAATGTTTTCTTTGAACTCTCCTGCGATGCGGCCGGAAGCGCCGAGCCCCATACCCAATGGATAGCTGCCAATTGCCTGTATGCCGGTAACCCATTCAAGCAGGTGGCTGACACTTGAACTATCAGTAAAATCAATGGTGTTGCTGATAAATTCATATAGATCACCCTGCATCCATATGAGTGCCATCACAATGATGCTCAATAGACCCCAGTGAAACAGTTTCAGCCATTGTTTTTTCTTCATCAGTATAGCATAGGCATAGAGCATGATGAAATAACTGACGAAAGAAGCGCGTGAAAAAGCAAAGAGTACAGAGAATAACGTACAGGCCAACGTGATCAGGATGAACCGGTTGGGTCTTAATTGGTTGTTTTTGTAAGTCATCAATGCTACCAGTACTGATAAAGTGATGAGGGTAGAAGCGGCATGTTCCAGGGGCATGGAGAAGAAGCTGGCAAAACGCCGGATGCCATTTCCCGATTCGAAGGTCCAGGTAAGACCATAATTACCGGAGGGCTCTACGTTGAAAAAATAAAAATTATAATCGGCATACCCGGTATGAGTTTGTAAATGCTGACCACTGGCGAGTTCGAATAACAATACCATTGCAGCTGCTACGGATACGAGGCAGGTATAACTGAAATAACGGTTAAGATTAACACTGGCGCCCGTAGATAGGCGACCAATAAAATAAACAAATACAAAAAAACAACCGCTCTTGAAAGAAAGCAGCTTTTCCATAAAACTGTAACTGCCGATAGGCAGCAATACATATAACAGGTTATAAGAAAGATAGGCAATGATAAGCCAGTCAATCGTATGAAAACGGATTTGCCGGTTGAGTCGATAAATCAGGCAACCGAGGGTAAGCAGTACCAGGAATTCTTTACAAGCCTGCATGACTGGTATCAAACTACCGAATCCATACATGAAACTGACCGAAAGAGAGGTAATATAAATGGGCAATGAGAAAATGACAAAGAGCAGGAAACGGTCTGCCTTGCCCTGCAGCACATAATAGACCGACAGGAAAAAGAAAACCAGGTATATGACAGGGAATAAGAACATGAACACTCTTTACTTTATCTGTATTGGATGGATGTAAAAATTCCGTCTTTGATGGCCCGGACCACTGCTTTCAATTTTTGGAACCGGCCCCTGACGGTAAAGTACCCCAATACCATAACAAGGTAGCCAAAATTAAACAGCACCACGCCGGGTATGCAATACCAGGGTGTATATTGTTTCAGTATCCACAAACGGTTACGCTGGTTGTAATAATGAGCAAGTGGGTGGATATAACCTTCCCCGGACCTGACCCGGCTCTTAGTAGACATGCCGGCGATATGGTAGATAACAGCCGCCGGTTCATATATCAGTCGGTAACCCAGCCGGTGGATGCGAAAAGACAGGTCAACGTCTTCATTATATAAAAACATACTGTCGGCCAATAGCCCGCTTTGTTGCAATACACTGTTCCGAACAAGAAAAGCACATCCGGTAATCCAATCCACTTCTTTCCGGATGCAGTATTTGGGATGAGAGGGTTTACCTTCTCCCTGTGTGTAACTCAATCCCAGGAACCAGTTATAATAAGAACCCCCATTCCAGAGCAAATGACGATCATGCTGGTAAAAAATGCGTGGTTGTACAGCACCTGTCTGGGGAGTTGCATCCATATATGTGGTGAGCTTTATAAGGAAGTCAGGTTCTACCAGGGTATCGTTGTTGAGCATGAGCGAATAGGTGAATCCTTTTTGCATCGCATATCGCAAGCCTATATTATTGCCACCTGTGAAACCGAGATTGGAGGGTGAACGCAGCAGAATGATATGCGGATGAACTGCGGCTAAGCGGTCTGCCGAATCATCAACCGAACCATTGTCTACTACAATAACATGGTAAGACGGATGCTTAAGTTGTGCCAGCGAATACAGGCAGTCGTTCGTTACATCGAAACTGTTCCAATTGAGTACTATGACAGCAACAGTGTGATTCATGCATGCGTTTTACGGATGAACAGGATATACAGTGGTAGACTGCAAACCTCAATGGTGATGGGATAATATCCATACCAGTTTTCTTTCCCAACTCTTGCAAACAAAAAAGAAACCAGTATTGCAATGCTACAGAGAATAGCTCCGATGATAAAGAGGTAATGATACCTGTTTTTTACCAACAGGTCAATCACATTCATGGCATTGAGTGCGGCTACAAAAGGTACAAAAGCAATAGACCGTACATATAAAGTAGTAAGTGCATCCGGTTTACCTGTAAGCAAGGTAACGATCCAGGGAGCAAGCCATAAAAGTCCCCCCGCAGCAACCAGAAAACAAACCGCTAACCAGCCATTGATGGTAGTTTTATAAGATACCCATTGTTCTTTTTGCTCACGGAACAAAATGGCTGCACGAGGATATATCGCACTGGAAAAGGCAATGATAAGCAAGCGGAAAGACCATACGATTTTATCACATAGAGAATAGGCGCCCAATACAAGGGGGGGAGCGACACCGGAGAGTGTGAACAGGAAGAACGACTGCTGCAATTGCACAAACAGGTTATTGCCGGTGAGGAAAAAATTATGCTGCAGGAATTGCCGCATGGCAACAACAGTAATACGATATTGTGTTAACCGGTATTGGCGTACTATATACACCAACAGGGGAATGAATACCAGAGTGCTGCTCATCCCAAGGTAAAAATTCACCCACCAGCCCGGGGTATTCGCATGTATCAATACAATGATGAGCAGCGCTGAAAGCAATTTGGCCGCCAGGTTGGCTGCATTATACAAAAAGAGTTTTTCAATGCCGATAAAAAAGAACAAGGGGTTGAGCATTTCGGCAAACACAATGGTACTGGCAAACAGGAAATAACGGGCATGCGGAACAGCAAAACCATAAAGTCCTGCTAATACCAGCAACGAAACCAGGAAAAGCAACGCACGTGTATAATACACGGTATAAAAGATCTCATTCAGCGCTTGCGGGTTATTTTTATGTACGGCCACATCTTTGATACCCGACTGGTTGGTGCCGTAATTGATGAACAAACCGGCAAGCGCTGCATAAGCATTGGCTACCATGGTATAGCCAAATTCGTGCAGGCCGATGATACGTATGATGATGGGGAATAGGAGAATCTGTATGAATGCATTGGATACCTGGATAAAACCCAGGTTGAAAAAATTGACCAGGAAAGGCTTGCTTTTGATCATGGCGAAATGATAAGGATGGATTATTTCGTTTTCCTAAGCCAGAAAGACCCCGGCTCGATATCTTCTGTCAGATTGGTCAGTACCGATTGAGTCTGGTGGAAATAACTGTTTTTAAGGTGATTCAATGTAAAAAGGATTTCAAAGCTTTCATTGAAATACAGAAAAGCTTCCAGCAGGTACTGTTCATTCCAAAGCCTTACCTCATCTACCAGCCATTCTTTTCGGTAATGACGCGGAGTAAAGATATCATGAATATGAATGATGACATCTTTATTGAGTTTTGGAAGGATCTCGAGGTATTCAAATAATACATCATTTTCGGGACGGATCACATGCGATGAATCAATAAAAAGGAAATCGCCTGCTTCGAGTTGCGAGAAAAAAGAAGGATCGATGTTTTCTACTTTTTCTTTCTTGAATTCAATCTCTGCGAATTGTTCCAGCCATTGGAATTCGTAGGGCTCAATACAGATAAGCGCAGTGTCGTGGCTTTCTGTTTTATTCCTACGGATCGCCTCCAGACTCAGCAGGGTAGTGAATCCGGAACCGATTTCGATGATCTTTTTAGGTTTGAAATTACGTATCATCAGATAATACAGGTCTGCATCACCTGCCGCGAAAGACCCGTTTTGTAAGTAGTAAGCCGGGTGCTGCTGTTGGCCTTTGTATTGAGATAACGAGCGCAATTCTTCCACATAATCCAATTGTTGTAACAGAGATAATTGTACTGATTCCCTAAGATCAATATGGAGATTGCGGACCTTTTTCGCATCAAATTGAGAAGAATACCTGATCTGTGGTTCATAATAGTGATCATTCACCGGATATATACCCTGGCGAAGGAATATGGCCCTGTTAAGCGGGAATTTATGAATGCCATGTAATTTAATTACACGCAACAAAGGCAGGTATAGGAACGTAACGGGACTGACTAATACGTCATAGATACGCAGGGCTGCCTTTTTAAACATACGCTTCATTTTCATGTGCAGAGGATTAGTATTTGATGGCCGTAATGCGGATATTATCGACAGACCAGCTTTTTTGGCATAAACTGTTGAAAGGCTGAAGCGCATCGCTGCAGGCAAGCGTCATGTCATTGGAATGATGCGAAGTGGTCAACTCTATTTTATACAGACTGCTGCCATGAGCAGAATCTTTCAGCACACAAACACCCGGCAGACTAATGTTCCAGGCATCGCTGTGTGCAGGGTTGGAAGCATTGCCTGCTTTATAATTATTAGGAAAAGACTGACCGTGCACCCCATTGGAAAAAGTGGTCTGATAAAAAAGATAACCGTCTATCGTCATCTGCCAGACATCAGGAATATTGTTGCTGCCCAGGATATAATCCCCGTCCCATTTATCGTGTATGAAAAGGTCGAATTCTATTTTGATGGCGTTGTGATCGGGCAAGGTATCAAGATGCAGTTCAAAGCGGTTGTTGTTGAAGTTGCCAAATACATGGCTGCCATTAAAGAAAAAGATTTTGGGGGTGCTGACCAGCCCATTGATATCGTAGACTTTGAGACCAGGTTGCGACAGTGTTTCAAAATCGTTAAAGTATACTTGTTTTTTAGTGGGCAGGTCCTTAAAGCATGCGGAAAAAAGGCAGGTTATAACAAGACATATCAAAGAAAGGGAAAGGAATACGCTCCTGCTGTTTTTCATAAGGCCAAAAATAAGACATCATTTCCTACATTTGCCACCATGCCGGAAAATCGTTTATTGATCAAGATCATTAACCAGTCAGGCAATGCCTTGCCTCAATACGCCACCAGTGGCTCATCGGGTATGGACATCAGGGCCTGGCTGGAACAACCGCTGACCCTGGCCCCCCTGGAAAGAGCCCTGGTCCCTACAGGTCTTTTCCTCGAAATTCCCGAAAACTACGAAGCCCAGGTGAGGCCGCGCAGCGGCCTGGCTATCAAACAGGGCATTACCTGCCTGAATACCCCCGGCACCATCGACGCCGATTACAGGGGCGAACTGAAAGTAATACTCATCAACCTCTCCAATGAACCGCAAACCATCGGTTCGGGAGACCGTATTGCGCAGTTGGTGTTTCAGCAGATAGAGAAAGTGGAGTGGGTGGAAGTGGAAGAGCTGAGTACTACAGAGAGAGGGGGTGGGGGGTTTGGGCACAGTGGAAATTTCTGATTTAAAAATCCATAAATCAAATCAGAAATATAATTATAGTACATAATGAAATGAGAAAAAATACCTTTTTTAAACTAAGCTTGCTTGTCTTATCCACCCTCGCCTTTGGCTTCGGCTGTAAGACTGCTAAGAAAGTGCAGACCATCCAGAGCGCTATTACGCGGAAAGATACAGCGCAGACAGTGGTGATCAGTGATGCGCCCAAAGTGGATTCGGCGGCGATTGTGAAAGAGCTGGTGGGGAAAGTGGCGAAGAGTAAAATCAATTTCAATACTTTCAATGCCAAGATCAAAGTCACTTACGAGAGTGCTGAGAACAGCGATAACTATACGGCTTACCTGAGCATGCAGAAAGACAGCATGATACTGATCAAAATTGCCGGTAAGTTTTTGGGCATCAGTAAAGTGGGACTACAGGCCAGGATCACGAAAGACAGCGTGGCGCTGGTAAAAATGGTGCAGGGGGCTTCGGTGAGCTACCAGTCCATCAGCTACCTGCAGGATGTAACGCAGATACCTTTTGATTTTAACACCCTGCAGGACCTCATCATTGGTAATCCCGTATTCATCGACGGTAATATTGTTTCTTATAAGAACGGCCCTTCACAATTGCTGGTACTTATTGTGGGCGACCTGTTCAAACACCTGCTGAGTATTGACAACAACAGCGGCAGGATATTGCACAGCAAACTGGATGATGCCGACCTGCAACGCAACAGGACCTGCGATATTACGTTCAGTAATTACCAGCCATTGGATAAGTTTCAGTTTGCGGCATACAGGAAAATTTCGGTGGCGGAGAAATCGAAGCTGGATATTTACCTCGATTTCAAGGAATTTTCTTTAAACGAACCGTTAAAATATGCTTTCGATATCCCAAAAAGAATAAAGCGTAAGTAAATTCCCTTCTTAAACAGCGCCGGACATGACCAGATATTTTTTCACTGTACTTCTTTTTTTCTGTGTTGGAACAGGCTGCGCCTATGCGCAGACCAGGGAAGAATTGCAGAAAAAAGAGCAGGACCTGAAAAAAGAACTGGCCGATCTGAACCGCCAGCAACTGGAGATTCAGAAAAGCAAGAAGATATCGTTGAGTCAGCTTGCCATCATCAAAAGAAAAGTAAGGGCCCGCGAAGAGCTGGTGAATAGCATCAGTAAACAGATCCGCGCACTCGACGAAACCATTTTCACCAATGAGCGGGATATTTATCGCCTGGGCAAAGAGCTGGACACCCTTAAAATAAAATATGCCAAAAGTGTGGTATTCGCCTATAAGAACAGGGGCAGTTATGAATACCTGAACTTTTTGTTTTCTGCCAATAGTTTCAATGATGCCGTTAAGCGGGTCACTTACCTGAAAAGCTACCGGCAGAACAGGGAGGCGCAAGCCAATGCCATTGTGAAGTCGGATCAGCTGCTGCACGAAAAGATCGGACAACTGAACGAACACAAGAAAGAGCAGGTGGTAACCCTTCAGAAGCAGAGCGACCAGTTGAAAGCCTTGCAGGAAGACCGGCGCGACCAGGACCAGGTAGTGGCGCAGCTGAAAGGAAAAGAAAAAGAGATTGCCAAACAGATCAGGGATAAAGAGAGGCAAAGGCAGAAAATGCGGGAGGCGATCCTGGCAGTGATACGGCGTGAAACAGAAGAGGCGGCCAGGAAAGAAAGACTGGCGAGATTGAAAGCGGCCGAAGATGCCAAAAAAGCGGCGGCAGCCAATGCGGCCAAAGAGTCGGAAGCCAGGAACAATGCAACTACCACTATAAAACCCAAAACAACGGAGACCAGGATAACCGAAGCGCCTGCCCGTGACCGGGTATATACTCCGTTGGAATCAACGCCCGAGGGCCGCGAAACTTCCATCAAATTCGAGAACAACAAAGGCCACCTGCCCTGGCCCGTGGATGTGGGCAATATAGAAGCGCATTTTGGTGTGGAAACCATTCCGGGTACCAAACTAACGCGCAAGAGCGATGGTATTGAAATATCCCTGCCGCAGGGCTCAGTGGTGAAAAGTATTGCCGATGGGGAAGTGTCTTACGCCGGTGAAGTACAGGGCGAGCCTACGGTATTCCTGAGGCATGGTAAATATTTCAGCATTTACAGTCATCTTTCCAATATCTCCGTCAGTCGCGGTCAGCAAGTGAAAGCCGGCTCCGTTCTGGGCCATTCCGGCACCAATATTGACGGTGAAGGTTCTCTGTTGCTGATGATCAACAATGAAAAGAATGTACCGTTGGATCCGGAGCATTGGTTGAAAAGGCGCAGGTAGAAGAGGAAAATTTCTGATTTAAAAATCCACAAATCAAATCAGAAATCAGAAATGGTCAAATCAGCCATTTTCCCTACTTTTGCGGCCAATTCGAAATTTAAACCACATTTATCTCCTGATATGGCTACAAAAGGTAAGATCAAACAGATCATTGGCGCGGTGGTAGACGTTCACTTTCCCAATGAAAATGCATTACCCGAAATCTATAATGCGTTGGAACTGACCAAAGAAAGCGGTGAAAAACTAGTGCTGGAAGTACAACAACACCTGGGTGAAGACAGTGTTCGTACCATTGCGATGGACGGTACGGAAGGCCTGGTACGCGGTATGGATGTAACTGATACCGGGAAACCTATTGCCATGCCAATCGGCGAGGGCATCAACGGCCGCCTCTTCAATGTAACCGGCGACGCCATTGATGGTCTCCCACAGGTGAGCAAAGCGAATGGTCGCCCCATCCACAATAAACCCCCGTTATTTGAGAACCTGAGCACTTCTTCTGAAGTACTCTTCACCGGTATCAAAGTGATCGACCTGATCGAACCCTATGCAAAGGGTGGTAAGATTGGTCTGTTCGGCGGTGCCGGCGTAGGTAAGACCGTATTGATCCAGGAACTGATCAACAACATCGCTAAAGGGCATGGTGGTTTGTCTGTATTTGCCGGTGTGGGTGAGCGTACCCGTGAAGGAAATGACCTGCTGCGTGAAATGATTGAAGCGGGCATCATGAAATATGGCGACAAGTTCAAACACAGCATGGAAGAAGGCGGCTGGGACCTGAGCTCAGTAGACCTGGAGGGTTTGAAAGATTCCAAAGCAACATTTGTATTCGGACAGATGAATGAGCCCCCCGGAGCCCGTGCACGTGTGGCCCTTTCGGGCTTGACCATTGCGGAATATTTCCGCGACGGTGATGGCACTGGAAAGGGTAAGGACATCCTGTTCTTCGTAGACAATATCTTCCGGTTCACACAGGCGGGTTCTGAGGTATCGGCCCTGTTGGGACGTATGCCTTCGGCCGTAGGTTACCAGCCTACGCTGGCTACTGAAATGGGACTGATGCAGGAGCGTATTACTTCCACCAAAAACGGTTCTATCACATCTGTACAGGCGGTTTACGTACCTGCGGATGACCTGACCGACCCCGCCCCGGCCACTACTTTCGCCCACCTCGATGCGACTACCGTATTGAGCCGTAAGATTGCGGACTTAGGTATCTACCCCGCGGTGGATCCGCTGGATTCTACTTCAAGGATCCTTGCCCCGGCTGTGGTTGGCGATGCGCACTATGACTGTGCCAACCGTGTAAAACTGATCTTACAGCGTTATAAAGAATTGCAGGACATCATTGCCATCCTGGGTATGGATGAATTGAGTGAAGAGGACAAGATGACCGTTCAGCGCGCCCGTAAAGTGCAGCGCTTCCTGTCACAGCCCTTCCACGTAGCAGAGCAGTTCACCGGCCTGAAAGGCGTATTCGTAAGTATTGAAGACACCATCCGCGGTTTCAACGCCATCATGGACGGTGAAGTGGATGAGTACCCCGAAGCGGCCTTCAACCTGGTAGGTACTTTGGAAGATGCCATTGAAAAAGGTAAAAAATTGTTGGCGGTGGCGAAAGGATAAAACGTATGATTTTAGAGATATTAACTCCCGAGAAAAAAGTATACAGCGGCGATGTACTGGGCGTGCAACTGCCTGGTATTGCCGGCTTGTTTGAGATACTGGACAAGCACGCTCCATTGGTAAGCGCACTGGGTAAAGGGCAGCTGAAGATATTAAAGGATAAGAGCAGTACCGAAAACTACAAGATCCAAAGCGGCTTCGTGGAAGTGGTGAACAATAAAGTAACTGTGTTGGTAGAAGGCTGCGAGTAATATAATTTTTTCTCAACAATGAATGCTTTGCCCTGGACTTATGTCCGGGGCTTTCTTTTTAGTTCAATTGGGGGTCGATGGGGTAATTGACCATTTGCCGGTATTCGCCGCCGAGGTCTTTCAGGGCTTCCTGCCATACCAGGTCTTTGTCCTGGTGAAAGACCAGTTTTGGGTTAGCCTGCCGGGTAATCCAGCTTTTCTGTTGCAGTTCATCATTGAGTTGTCCGGCGCTCCAGCCGCTGTAGCCCACAAAGAAACGGATATCCTGGGGCATCAGGCTTCCGTTGCGAAGATGCTCCAGTACTTCATCAAAATCTCCTCCCCAGTATACCCCATCCAATACAGCGATGCCGCCGGTAACCAGCATGGGCTGGCGGTGCAGGAAATGAAGCGTGTCTTTCTGTACAGGTCCGCCTTCGTAAAGCGGCACATGTAACCCCTCCGCTTCCCTGACCACCTCATCCAGTTTTACCGGGATGGATTTGTTGAGCACAAACCCGAAACTGCCTTCCTCCTGGTGTTCACAGAGCAGTACCACCGTCCGGGTGAAATTGGGATCCTTCAAAAAAGGATCGGAGATCAACAACATGCCTGGAACAACTGGAGCCATATTGAAAAGTTACGTTATTTTGCTGCGATGAAAAAAACTTTTCCTGTCATCATTGTATTGATCACGCTGTCGTTATTCGGACTGATCCTGCTGCAGGTATCCTGGTTGCGCAACCTGCTTCAACTGCGGGAAGCGCAGCTGATCACCAAGCTCAATGAAGCGGGCACCCTGGTGGCGAATGACCTGAGCAAAGCGGTCTATGGCAGCCAGGCCATCAGGCCGCAACGAAGAGGGGGCATGCGACTGGGTCCGGATTTTCCGCTCTATGTATTGAGGCCCCGTACCGTAGCAGAAAAATTTTCGTTGCAGGATGTGAATGCGCGACTGAAGAATGCGTTTGATGTGGAAGAGATCAGGGGCACCAAATTTGAATTCGCAGTGTTTAACAGCAATGCCGATGTGGAAATGAATACACCCGGTTTTGAAAGAGAGAGCGCCGATACCATCAATAACCGCGAACTGGTGATTGCCATTGTGCCCGACAGTGGATCGGACATGGAGGGACTGGCCCCTTTCGAACACCTTGTGATCGTATTCCCCGGTTTCAAAGGACAGGTATGGAAATCGCAACGATGGGTGGTGTTTGGCGCAGCGGTATTCCTGATCGTGATCCTTGCTGCTTTCTATGTAACGGTGAAGACCCTGCTCAACCAGAAAAAACTGAGCGAGATCAAGAGTGATTTCATCAACAATATGACGCATGAATTCAAAACGCCGCTGGCTACGATATCGCTGGCGGTAGATGCTTTGCGCAATGAGAAAGTGCAGCGCGATCCGGGTAAAATGCAATACTTCAGCGGCATTATCAAAGAAGAGAACCGCAGGATGAACAAACATGTGGAAACCATTCTGCAAGCCGCTATTTCAGAACGGCAGGAGCTGAACCTCAACCTGGACCTCCTGCATGCACATGAGATCATCCGGCATACGATGGACAACTACCAATTGCAATTGCACGACAAGAATGGTAGCGCCAGCTTATTGCTCAATGCGAAGAACGACCTGGTAAAAGTAGACGAAGTGCATTTCACCAATATGATCTCTAACCTGGTTGACAATGCCATCAAATATTCGAATGAACGCCTGCGCATTAAAATATCTACCCACAGTACCGCCCATTACCTGGTGATCAGGATTGAAGACAATGGCATTGGCATGAGTAAAGAAACCCTCAAACGCATCTTTGAAAAATTCTACCGCGCACATACGGGCAACCTGCACAATGTAAAAGGCTTCGGCTTAGGCATGAACTACGTGAAAACTGTTATTGATGCACACAAAGGGAAGATCAAGGTAGAGAGTGTGGTGGGGCAGGGAAGCAGTTTTACGGTGGAGATACCGTTAGCAAACAGCCATCTCCATAACTCAAGAACCTGAACCCATGCTCCAATGCGTAGCGGTATATGCGTTTCCAGTCTTTGCCTACGATGGCGGCAACCAGTAAGAGCAAGGTAGACTGGGGTTGATGGAAATTGGTGATGAGGCCTTTCGCTATTTTTAGTTGATAGCCGGGGGCAATGATGACCTGTGTCTTTGTCAACAGCTTTTGCAGTTGATGCTGTTGCATCCAATTGATCAGGGATTGCAAAGCAAGTGATACACTTATATTTTCATAATTCAATTGATAGGGTTCCCATTGTGTAAGATACAATGCAGCTGGTTGTACGTCCGGATGCAATATTGTTTTTACCCCCAACCAATATAAGCTTTCAATGGTTCGCAGGGAAGTGGTGCCTACCGGTACAATCGTGCCGGGCCATTGTTGCAGTAATTTTTCTATTACAGATAGAGGTACATCGATGAACTCTGCGTGCATATCGTGTTCTTCCATAGTGGCCGACTTCACCGGTTTGAAAGTACCTGCCCCTACGTGCAGCGTAACGAATGTATGATCGATTTTTTTTTGCGCGAGTGATGCAAACACTGCATCAGTAAAATGAAGGCCAGCAGTAGGGGCCGCTACAGAACCATCGTGCCTTGCGTAGATGGTCTGGTAACGTTCTTTATCACTTTCTTCTGCAACACGGTTCAGGTAAGGAGGCAGGGGTAATGCTCCTGCTGAATGCAATAGTTCAGCAAATGAAAGTTTTGCATCACTCCAACTCAGTTCAATGGTGTAATAATCCGCTCTTTGTTCGATCTTCTTTGCCGATAGTACAATACCAGCGCCGGCGATCTCTTTGCACAACACAGGCTCTTTCCATTTTTTGGCGCCGCCTACCAGGCATTTCCACCACACTTTCCCTTTCTCCAGCATAGCCGAAGTAATATCGGCGTATTGCTCATGGGGCTCCAGGCAGAATATCTCTATGGTGCTGCCACTGCTCTTCTGAAACAGCAGGCGGGCTTCTACCACTTTGGTATTATTGAAAACCAGCAGACTGTTCTCCGGCAATTCCTCTGCGAGGGAAGCATAAACCGTTTCGCTGATCTGGCTATCCCGGTAAACGAGCAACTTGCTCTGGTCGCGCTCGGCCAGGGGGAAGCGGGCTATGCGGTCATCGGGCAGATCATAGGTAAAATCTGATATGGACAATGCTTTTGGGTGCATAAAAGTTTAGTAATCCACTGGTTATTAACACTAATCCACAGTTTATTCAGGGTGTGGAATGCCTGAAATGCGCCATGAATCAATGTGGGTAAGCGTTTCAGGGCTATTGCGCTTGTGGATAAATACAAATGTCCCATTTCTTTATTAAAAGTGGGAAAAAGTGTTATTTTGTGTCAACAAGTGGCAATCTTGAAATTAATTATCAACAAATGACTGGTTTTCACGGCGAATATGAGGCTACAGTAGATGCGAAAGGACGCTTCCTGCTGCCCGGGGGACTGAAAAAACAGTTACCAGAGGGGGAGGGTCGTTTCATCATCAGTCGTGGTTTTGAAAAATGCCTCACGCTGTATCCACTCAAAAGTTGGGAATTGATCATAGCCAAGATCAGTCAGTTGAATGATTTCGACCCCAAGGTACGTCAATTCCGCCGTCAGTTCCTGGGCGGGGCAACAGAGGTGGAGCTTGACAGCGCCGGCCGTATGTTGCTGCCCCCCTCACTGAAGGAGTTTGCCGGTCTGAGCAAAGACATAGTTCTTGCCGCCGCCCTTGACCGGTTTGAGATCTGGGATGCCGGTAAGTACAAGCAGCTCTTTGAGGATTTTTCACCGGAAGGATTCAGCGAACTGGCGCATGAGGTAATGAAGGAATAATTGCGCCATTATGTATAGCGAGTATCATATTCCGGTCCTGTATCACGAAGTATTAGACGGTCTTGCTGTGAAGTGGGATGGGGTTTATGTGGACTGCACATTTGGTGGCGGAGGGCATAGCAGGGGGATACTGGAGCGGTTGAATGAGCGGGGAAAATTGTTTGCGTTTGACCAGGATGCCGATGCGCAACGGAACCTGCCGCAGGATGAGCGTGTGGTTTTTGTGCCGCATAATTTCCGCCACCTGCAAAGGTTTCTGCGTTTGCACAAAGTGCTGGAAGTAGATGGAGTGCTGGCTGACCTGGGCGTGAGCAGTCACCAGTTCGATGAAGGCGACCGCGGTTTCTCTACCCGCTTTTCTGGTCCGCTTGATATGCGGATGGACAGGCGCCAGTCTTTATCGGCCGCAACAATTATCCGCACTTATAGCGAGCAGCAATTGCACAAATTATTTGAGCAGTACGGCGAAGTGTCGAACGCAAAAACGCTGGCCCGCCAGATAACACAGCAAAGGAGCCATGTGCAGGTTGCGACGATTGAACAGTTCAAAGCGCTGATCAGTCCGGTGGTGAAAGGAAATCCCAATAAGTACCTGGCACAGGTATTCCAGGCTCTCCGGATGGAAGTGAACGACGAAATGGGGGCGTTGCAGGAAATGTTGCAGCAGGTTCCTGCTGTATTGAAACCGGGTGGCCGCGTGGCCATCATCACTTTTCATTCCATAGAAGACAGGATGGTGAAGAATTTTTTCCGCCAGGGAAGTTTCGACGAAACACCCGATAACCCACTGTTGCCTGTAGTGAAAGAGCAGGTATTGAAAGTGATCACTAAAAAACCGGTAACGGCTGGCGAGGAAGAGCTGAGGAGGAATAGCAGGAGCAGGAGTGCGAAGCTGAGAGTGGCAGAAAGATGTTAGTGGATAGAGGTCAGCGAAAAGAAGATTATGGAAAGAGTGAACAATACATCGAATGGCAAAAATCCGCTGAAAGGGTTGTTCAATTACCAGTGGATCACGAAGAATATTCCCTTCTTCCTGTTCCTGTCGGCATTGGCGGTACTGTACATCGCAAACGGACACCTGGCTGACAGAACCATGCGCAGGATCAACAGTACATCGAATGAATTGAAAGAGTTGCAATACGAATATAAAACGATCAAAAGTGAGGTGATGTTCAAAAGCGAAGAGGAGCAGGTGTTGAAAGCTGCCGGGCCACTCGGACTAAAAGTAGTGAGAGAAATGCCCCAACGCCTGAAAACACAGCCATCTGACAACTGATATCTAACAATTATTCCGGTGGAAGTAAAACGTGACATACTATGGAGAGTCTACCTGAGCTATATGCTGATGGTGGCGGTATGTATTGCGGTATTTGCGAAAGCGGTATATATACAACAGGTGCAGGGTAAATACTGGCGCAGTATGAGTGACAGTCTGCACCAGAAGATTACTGAAATAGAAGCGGAGCGCGGAACCATTTACAGTGAAGACGGACAAATGCTGAGTACCAGTATTCCGCAGTTCGATATCTATATGGATTTCAGGGTGGCAACCCTTCGCGAAAAGAATGGTTACCGGTTTCGCGAGAACGTAGATTCTTTGAGTTATTGTTTATCGAATTTGTTCAATGATCTGTCAGCCGGCGAATACAAGCAACTGCTGAAGCAAGGCTATCGCGAGAACAGCGCTTATTTCCCCTTGAAGAAAAAAATATCGTTCCGGCAATACCAGGCCCTGCGCAATTTTCCGCTGTTCAAACTTGGGCGATACAAGAGCGGGCTGATTGCCAATGAACGCACTGTTCGTCTCAATCCTTACCAGATGCTGGCTTTCAGAACTATTGGACTGGCGCGGGATTCGAACAAAGTGGGACTGGAAATGACCTATGACAGCGTGTTGCGTGGCAGGAACGGCAAACAACTGGTTCGTTCCATTGCGGGTGGTGTGAGTGTACCGGTAGATGACACTTATGAGATAGAGCCCGAGACGGGAAAAGATATTGTAAGTACGATAGACGTGTTCATACAGGAAGTTGCAGAGAATGCATTGATGCGGATGATGGTGAAAAATGAAACGGAGCATGGTTGTGCGATTGTGATGGAAACCAGAACGGGTAAGATCAAAGCCATTGCCAACCTGGGCAAACGCAGCGATGGCAATTACTGGGAAGATTTCAATTATGCCATAACGCCATCGGAGCCCGGCTCTACTTTCAAACTGGCTACCCTGATGGCATTGCTGGAAGACAGGAAAGTTTCTTTGAACCAGATGGTAAACCTGGAGCAGGGCAGTTGGAGGGTAGCGGGACAAACGGTATTCGATAGTGAAACGCATCCGCCCGGAGAAGTTACGGTGAAGCACGCTTTTGAACTGAGCTCTAATGTAGGCATGGCGAAACTGGCCCTCGCCGGTTTTGGAACAAGCCCTGGTCAGTTCATCCGCCACCTGAAAAAAATGCGGATGGATACCGTAACCGGTATTGACCTGGCGGGAGAGAAAAGGCCGGTGATTTATAAGCCAGGAGGAAAATTATGGGGACCTACCACTTTGCCCTGGATGGCTTTCGGTTATAATCTATCCGTTAGTCCGCTCCAAACCCTTTCCCTCTACAATGCTGTGGCCAATGATGGTAAGATGATGAAGCCATACCTGGTGAGCGCCATCAAAGAAGAAGGCGCTTTGCTGAAAAAGATTGATCCGGTGGTGGTAGATGAAAAGATATGCAGTGACCAAACACTGCAACAGCTGAAGACCTGCCTGGAAGGAGTTTGTACGGCAGGAACGGCGGCAGGTGTTTTCAGGAATACGCCTTATGTGGTAGCTGGTAAAACGGGCACAGCATTGGTGGCTGATAACAACAGGGGTTATGCTGATCAGATCTACCAGTCATCATTTGCCGGTTATTTCCCCGCCGATGACCCACAGTTCACCTGCATAGTGGTGATCAGGAACAAGCCGCATGCATTGTTGCATCACGGCGCTTCGGTGGCGGCGCCGGTATTCAAAGAGATAACGGACAGGTTGTACAGCAGTTATGTGCGGCAGCCGGTGAAAAAAGGGATAGACCTGAAGAAGTTTGACAGCAGTTCTTTCAGTTATGCGGGCATGAAGCAGGACCTGGCCCTGGTTGCGCGGGAGTTGAAGATACCGTTCCGCGATTCATCGGGCGATGTGCAGGAATGGATTGACTTCAGTAAAAAAAATGCATCGGCTGTGATGCAGCCAAAAGCGATCAATGAAAAGCTGATGCCGCAATTGAAGGGGATGGGACTGAAAGATGTGGTATATCTCTGCGAGAACATGGGATTGAGAGTGAATGTGAAAGGAAAAGGGAAAGTGAGTATGCAATCAATTGCAGCGGGACAAATGATTGCAAGGGGACAATTGGTAAATATTGAATTGAATTGATAATGGCAAAACTGCAGGACATATTGTACAAAGTGCATCTTACGCAGGTGCATGGAAGCACGGCGGTGGAGGTGAAAGACATCCAGATCGACTCGCGCCATGTGACGGCGGGTTCTGCTTTTGTAGCTATTCGCGGGGCCGCCTCTGATGGACACCGTTTCATTTACAATGCCGTGGAAGCCGGCGCTGCTGTTGTTCTGTGTGAAGAGATGCCCGAAGTGATGTCAGACGGCGTAACTTATTTGCAAACCAGCAATACGCATGAAGCGGTGGCCTATATGGCGCACCAGTTCTATGGCGAGCCTTCCCTGAAGATGAAACTGGTAGGCGTTACCGGCACCAATGGCAAGACCACCATTGCTACCCTGCTGTTCAAACTGTTTACGCAGTTGGGATATAAGTGCGGACTGGTGAGCACGGTACAGAATCAGGTGGGTGATACGATCATCCCCGCTACACATACCACGCCTGATGCGGTGAGTCTGAATGCTTTGCTGAAGCAAATGACAGACAGCGGCTGCACGCATGTGTTCATGGAATGCAGCAGTCACGCTATTCACCAGCACCGCATTACCGGTCTGCAGTTCACCGGCGCATTGTTCAGCAATATCACGCACGACCATCTCGATTACCATAAAACATTCGATGAGTATATACGCGTGAAGAAAAGTTTCTTCGATCATTTGCCTGTTGGGGCGTTTGCCATTTCGAATGCAGACGATAAGCGCGGGGAAGTGATGCTGCAGAATACACACGCTAAAAAATATTTCTACAGCCTGAAGACTTTGGCTGATTACAAGGGTAAAATACTGGAGAATGCTTTGACAGGATTGGTGATGCAGGTGAATGACCGGGAAGTGCATTTCAGGCTGATAGGAGAGTTCAATGCATATAACCTGCTGGCAGTGTATGGAGCGGCGGTCTGCCTGGGAGAGGACAAAGAAAAAGTGCTGATAAAACTGAGCATGATCACCGGAGCGGAGGGCAGGTTTGATTATATCATCAGCAATGGCTTGATCATTGGTATTGTGGACTATGCACATACGCCAGATGCGTTAGAGAATGTGCTGGCTACCATTCGCAAACTGCGCCAGGGGCATGAGCAGATCATTACGGTGGTGGGATGTGGGGGCGACAGGGACAAGACCAAACGACCCATTATGGCGCAGGTTTCCTGTGACATGAGCGACAAAGTGATCTTCACCAGTGATAACCCGAGAACGGAAGACGC
Source organism: Sediminibacterium sp. (assembly GCA_041798205.1). Classification (GTDB taxonomy): domain Bacteria; phylum Bacteroidota; class Bacteroidia; order Chitinophagales; family Chitinophagaceae; genus Sediminibacterium. The sequence continues at coordinate 18,295 of JBHCAK010000015.1, read as the reverse complement.
TACGCAGATATTGAGGGATATGGAAGAAGGACTGACGAGTGCGGCGAAGAGAAAATACATCTCTATTGTGGACAGGAAGGAAGCCATTAAAACGGCGGTGGGTTTTGCGAAGGAGGATGATATCATACTGGTAGCGGGAAAAGGGCATGAAAAGTACCAGGATATAGGAGGGGTGAAGCACCCGTTTGATGATAAAGAAGTGCTGAAAGAAATGTTTGAATTGTTGGGGAAATGATTAAACGTCAACATTTAAAATAACCCAATGCTGTACCAATTATTCGCCTGGCTGAAACAAACATTCAACGTTCCCGGAGCGGGGATATTCCAGTTCCTTACGTTCAGGATTGCGATGGCTATTTTGTTATCGCTCCTGATCGCCACAGTATATGGTAAACGCATCATTTTATTCCTGCAACGCAGACAGATCGGAGAGAGTGTACGCGACCTGGGGCTGGAGGGACAGATGCAGAAAAAAGGTACGCCTACCATGGGCGGCATCATCATACTGCTGAGCATACTGGTGCCCACGCTTTTGTTTGCCAACCTGGATAAAGTGTACATCAGGCTGATGATCCTGTGTACGGTATGGCTGGGCGTAATTGGTTTTTTGGATGATCATTTCAAGATACGTGCACGCAAAGCGGCACAGGCAAAAGGGGAAGCATATAAAAAGAAAGACAGCGACGGACTGGCCGGTATTTCGAAGATCATTGGGCAGATTGGACTGGGCATTATCATCAGCACTACTTTGTATTTCAGCAATGCGGTGACAGTGGAGAGAGAAGTGATTGGAAAAGTATTTGTGAAAGACAGCGTATTGCATAAAGGAGAACATTTTGCCAAAGACTCCAATATCGTAGTGAAAAAGATCGATGGTGTGGAGCGAAGGTTTGTAAGGGTGAAAACACCTATCACCACCATTCCTTTTGTAAAGAACCATGAGTTCAATTACAGCAGGCTGATCAGTTGGATAGGCGAAGGTGCGGAGAAATATACCTGGGTCATTTATACCATCATCATTACGCTGATCATAACGGCGGTGAGTAATGGCGCCAACCTGACCGACGGACTGGATGGACTGGCTGCCGGAACTAGCGCCATTATTGGTGCGGGCATCGGGTTGTTCGTGTACGTGAGCGGTAACTACAAGTTTGCCGATTATCTCAATATCATGTACATACCGAACCTGGGTGAGCTGTCCATTTTCGTGGGCGCTTTCGTGGGCGCCTGCATCGGCTTTCTCTGGTACAATGCATATCCCGCACAGGTATTCATGGGTGATACGGGCAGCCTGGCATTGGGCGGCATCATTGCATCACTGGCAGTGATTGTGCGGAAAGAATGGCTGATACCCATTTTCTGCGGCGTGTTCCTGGTAGAGAACCTGAGCGTGATCATACAGGTTTCTTATTTCAAATACACGAAGAAGAAGTACGGAGAAGGAAGAAGGGTGTTCCTGATGAGTCCGCTTCACCACCACTACCAGAAAAAAGGATTCCATGAAAATAAGATTGTGCTGCGGTTCTGGATAGTGACGGTATTGCTGATGGTGGCTTCGATTGTGACGCTGAAGATAAGATGACGAATAAAAAATGAACATGCACAAACTGATCATACTAGGCGGAGGAGAAAGCGGCATAGGAGCCGCCTTGCTGGGGAAACAGAAAGGATACGAAGTGTTTGTAAGCGATGGAGGAGCTATCAAAGACAAATACAAACAAGAGCTCATTGACAACAAGATAGCATTTGAAGAAGGACAGCATACTGCTGAAAAGATATTGAGCGCCGATGAAGTGATGAAGAGTCCGGGTATTCCTGAAAAGAACGAACTGGTGAAACAGATCAGGGCCAAAGGAATACCGGTGATCAGTGAGATAGAACTGGCTTACCGTTTCAAAGGCAACAGTAAGATCATTGCCATTACCGGCAGTAATGGTAAGAGCACTACTACGGCGCTCACTTACCATATCTGCAAAACGGCGGGTCTTGATTGTGCCATGGTAGGCAATATTGGTTACTCTTTTGCCAAACAGGTGGCCGAAGACCCCAAACAGTGGTATGTGGCAGAGATCAGTTCTTTTCAACTGGATGATATCAAAGACTTCAGGCCCGATGTAAGCGTGTTGCTGAACATTACCGAAGACCATTTGGACCGGTATGATTACCAGTTTGAGAACTACATCAGGAGCAAGTTCAGGATCATCGAGAACCAGACCATGAACGATTATTTCATTTACTGTGAAGACGATGAAGTGATCATGCAACATTTGGCATTACTAACCATCCATACTAACCCATTACCATTCTCTATGAAACAAGAAGTAAAAAAAGGAGGCTACATCAAAGGCGACCAGATGATGTTACGAATCCAGGACGAACGCGTAAGCATGAGTATTTATGACTTTGCGCTAAAAGGTAAACACAACCATTATAATACTATGGCAGCAGGTATAGCCGCAACCACCATCGGCATCCGCAAGGAAAAGATACGGGAGGCAGTGAAGGATTTCCATAGCCTGGAACACAGGATGGAATTTGTAGCAATGGTAAGGGGCGTTGAGTTCATCAACGACAGCAAGGCCACCAATGTGAATAGCACCTGGTATGCGCTGGAGAGCATGAACAAACCCACTGTACTGATTTTGGGCGGTACGGACAAAGGGAACGACTACTCTTTGCTGAACGACCTGGTTAAAGAGCGTGTGAAAGCGATTGTATGTATGGGGGTTGACAACAAAAAGATCATAGAGGCTTTCAAAGACATGGTTCCGCTGATCATTGAAACCGACAGCGCCAAGAAAGCAGTGAACGCTTCCTTTAAGCTGGCCGCCAAAGGTGATGTGGTATTGCTGAGTCCGGCTTGTGCCAGCTTCGACTTGTTCAAGAATTATGAAGACAGGGGGAAGCAGTTTAAGGAGGCGGTTAAAGAATTGTAGAAAATATTGCTGATTTATGATGGAAACAAAGGATAAACTTTTTTCGCAGATGCCTTCGGTGGAAGGGATGCGTAACCAGCTTGTGTATCGCACGAGGGGGGATAAATTTATCTGGGGGATCGTAGTATTGCTGTCGCTCGTGTCGATACTGGTGGTATACAGCGCTACAGGATCGCTGGCTTATAAGATGTACAAGGGGAATACCAGTATTTACCTGTTCAAACAAGTGTCGTTCACACTGGTGGGGGTATTGGTGATCTATTTCTTACATCGGATCAACTATACCCTTTTTTCACGGGTGGCTACTATCTTATTCATGCTTTCCATTCCATTGCTGATCTATACTTTGTTCTTTGGCACGAAGATCAATGAAGGGAGCAGGTGGATCAGGCTGCCCATCATCAACCTGACCATACAGACCAGTGACCTGGCCAAGCTGGCACTGTTTATGTACATATCAAAGATGCTGAGTAAGAAACAGGAAGTGATCAAGGATTTTAAAAAAGGATTCCTGCCGGTGGTAATACCTGTGGTCATCATCTGCGCACTGATCATGCCGGCCAACCTTTCCAATGCCTTACTTACCGGCGCTACTTCTTTGCTGCTGATGTTCATTGGCAGGGTGAGCATACGGCACATACTGCTGACCATTGGCCTGGCATTGATACCGGTGGCATTGATTGTGATGGTGGCCGTTGCTACTTATGATGGCAAGCAGAAAGACGATACCAACAAAAAACAAAGCACTGCAGAGAAAGTAAAATCATTCGGCAGGTTTGGCACCTGGGTGAAACGCGTGCAGGATTTTGTGTATGCAAGAGATACCGAAACACCTTACCAGGTGCAACAGGCCAAGATAGCCATTGCCAATGGCAGTGTGCTGGTAGGCCTGGGGCCGGGCAACAGCAGGCAGCGGAATTTTTTGCCGCAGGCTTATAATGACTTTATCTATTCCATTATCATAGAAGAATACGGCTTACTGGGCGGAGCCTTCATGATATTTATTTACCTGGTATTCCTGTTCAGGTGCATCAGGATATTCAGGCGTTGTCCCTATGCGTTTGGTGCCTTCCTGGCATTGGGACTGAGCTTTACCCTGGTGATACAGGCCGTAGCCAATATGGCCGTAAACGTGAACCTGGTTCCGGTAACCGGTGTAACGCTTCCGCTGGTGAGTATGGGGGGTAGTTCTTTCCTGTTCACCTGCGGAGCCATAGGCATTATTTTAAGTGTGGCAAGGAATGTGGAACAGCAGGAAGGAAAAATCAGGGAGCCGGAAGTGGATCACTTAGCTCCGCAAGAAGCGGTTAGTTGATATGAAAAGAATCATCATAGCCGGTGGCGGTACCGGCGGACATATTTTCCCGGCCATTGCCATTGCAAATGCACTGAAGTTGCAGGAGCCTGAGATAGAGTTGTTGTTTGTAGGTGCGAAGGGGAAGATGGAGATGGAGAAAGTACCGCAGGCCGGTTATGCAATCAGGGGGTTGGATATAGCAGGATTCAACAGGAGTTCTTTGATGAAGAATATCAGTCTTCCCTATAAACTGGTGAAGAGCTTTTACCAGGTGAGGGAAATCGTGAACGCTTTTCATCCCGATGCGGTAGTGGGCGTGGGAGGTTATTCCAGTTTCCCGGTATTGCGTTATGCGCAGTCGAGAGGCATACCCACTTTTATCCATGAGAGCAATTCATTTGCGGGCAAGAGCAATATACTGTTGGGAAAAAAAGCAACGCAAATATTTGTGGCTTCTGCAGGGATGGAGAAATTTTTTCCGGCGGCGAAAATACTGGTATCAGGGAACCCGGTGAGGAAAGCGATTGTACAATCGAATACCGGCAGGGAAGAGGCGGTGCGTTTTTTTGGTCTGAATCCGCAGCAGACAACCGTGCTGGTAATAGGAGGAAGTCTGGGTGCGCGGAGCATCAATGAAGTGATTGCTTCGCACATTACTGAATTTGCACCAATGGAATTGCAACTGATCTGGCAGACAGGCAAGACAGGAGCGGAAGGATACAAAGACAGGGGCAAACCTTTTTCAAATGTGTGGGTGGATAGCTTCATTGTGGAGATGGACAAAGCCTATGCAGCGGCAGATGTGGTAGTATCGAGGGCCGGGGCCATGTCGGTAGCAGAAATTGCTGTAGCAGGCAAGCCGGTGATTTTTGTTCCTTATCCGCATGCAGCAGAAGACCACCAGACGGTGAATGCCAGGTACCTGGTGGACAGGCAGGCGGCGAAACTGGTGAGGGATGCGGATGTGCGGTCGAAATTATTTTCTACGGTTGTTCAGCTGGCGAAAGACAAACAGCAGCAACAGGAACTGCATGAGCACATCAGACACCTGGCTATTACGAATGCAGATACGGTGATTGCAAACGAGATATTAAAACATTTGAAGTGAGTACACTGGCAACCATAAAGAAAATTTATTTCATAGGCATCGGTGGTATAGGCATGAGTGCGCTGGCCCGTTATTTCCGGTCGAAGCATGTGGAAGTGAGCGGATATGACCGGACGGCTACACCGCTTACGCACGCATTAGAAGAAGCGGGTATTACTATTCATTATGAAGAGCGTGTAGACCTGGCGCCTAAGGATGTAGATGTGGTGGTATATACACCGGCTATTCCGGCCACGCATGCCGAACTGGTATATTACCGCGAACATAAGTATACGGTAGTGAAGCGAAGCGATGTGTTGCAGTGGATCACCGAAAGCTCTTTTAATATTTGTGTGGGGGGTACGCATGGCAAGACCACGGTAACCACCATGATTGCCCACCTGCTGCGCCATTCCGGTTATGGATGCAATGCTTTTCTGGGAGGCATATCGGCCAATTACCAGACCAATTTCTGGAGCAGTGAAAAGAATGTGGTGGTAGTGGAGGCGGATGAATACGACCGCAGTTTTTTGAAACTGGTACCTGATGTGGCTGTGATCACGGCCATGGATCCCGATCACCTCGATATTTATGGTACGGCAGAAGAAGTGGAAAAAGCATTTGTGCAGTTTTCGCAAGGGGTAAAACCGGGCGGATGCCTGGTGACCAAATACGGAATGAAGCGAAGCGGCGAATTGAAAGCAGCGCATCATTTTGAATACAGTTTCGATAACCGGTCAGCAGGCGTCTGTGCTTCAGACATCAAAGTAGAGAAAGGCAGTTACCGGTTTGATGTGACGGCGCGGGAATGGAAGATAAGCGATGTGGTATTGCACATAGGTGGCTTGCACAACATAGAAAATGTGGTGGCTGCTATTACCGTAGCGAAATACCTTCAGATCGGCGATGAACAGATCAGGGCAGCGGTGGCGGACTTCAAGGGAGTGCACCGACGTTTTGAGTATGCATTACGCGATGGGGAGCATACCTTGATAGATGACTATGCGCATCACCCCGAAGAGTTAAGAGCATTGATCACCGGTGTGCGGAGTTTGTATGGCAATGAAAAACTGGTGCTGGTATTCCAGCCGCATTTGTTCAGTCGCACGAAAGACCTGGCCGATGCATTTGCAGAGAGCCTTGACCTGGCCGATGAAGTGATACTGCTGCCCATTTACCCGGCAAGGGAATTGCCGATGGAGGGGGTGACGAGTGAACTGATCCTGCATAAAATGAAACCGGGGCATAAAAGGGTATTGGACAAGGAAGGAATGAAAGCGTGGCTGAAAGAACACCGGCCACGGCTGGTGGTGATGGCGGGAGCGGGAGATATTGATGCGCAGGTACAACCTGTGAAAGAATTATTGCAGCATGCATGATGGAGAATAAAGTGAACTGGAAAAGAAGAGTGGGGCAGGCAATATGGTTGCTGGCCGGTATTGGCACAATGGTGCTGCTGGGCGCTGCCATGCGGCAAAAGGACCGGAAGTTGTGTAAGGACATCAGGATAGAGATCATGGGTACGGAGCAGCAGATGTTCATTGATGAAAAAGACATAGATGCATTGTTGAAAAAGAACGGGCAGGTGATAGGAGAGCCCGTTGCTTCGCTGAACCTGCGATACCTGGAAACGCTGATTGAAAAAGATCCCTGGGTAAAGAATGCAGAGATGTTTTTTGATAACCGGCAGGTATTGGATGTGCGGATAGAAGAGCGGGAACCGGTGGCGCGTATTTTCACGAAGCAGGGGAGTTCTTTTTATACGGACAGGGAGGGGCTTCGTCTGCCCCTGAGTGAGAAACTATCGGCCCGCGTACCAGTATTCACAGGTTTCCCTTCAGAAAGACGAATACTGTCGAAACCCGACAGCGCTTTGCTGAAGGAGGTGGTAACCCTGGGCCGCTATATACTGGCCGATTCTTTCTGGATGGCGCAGGTGGCGCAGGTGGATATCAGGCCTGATGGAGGCTTTGAATTGGTACCTGTGGTAGGTAACCATACGGTGGTATTGGGCAATGCAAGTGAGCTGGACAATAAATTCAGGAAGCTTTCTGCTTTTTACCGGCAGGCCTGGCTGCAGCAGGGGATGCATACTTATTCCAAGCTGGATATACAATACAGGAACCAGGTGGTGGCTGTGCGGAGCAATTACGTGCCATTACCTGTGAAAGACACAACAGATAAAGTAAAATCTCCAACCAGTGTAAACAATAAAACAAATAATAATTCGTTAACGAAGGAGCGAAACAAAAATAAGAAACCCGGAAAAACAAATAAACAACAACTAAAACACATACGCTATGAATCACAATGAACCACCCATCATTGTTGGTCTCGACATCGGAACTACCAAGATTGCTGCCATTGCCGGTCGCAAGAATGAACACGGCAAGCTGGAGATATTGGGTTTTGGCCGTGCCAACAGCAATGGGGTGCAACATGGGCAGGTATTGAACATTGACCAGACCATCAAAGCCATTCAGCAGGCTTTGTTGAACTGCTATGAGAGCAATCCTGAGTTGGAGATCAACGAGGTTTATGTGGGTATTGCAGGCCATCATATCAAGAGTTTGCAAACGCGGGGCGACATTGTGCGCCAGGACCCAGAGACCGAGATACAGCGCTGGGAGATTGACCAGTTGGTGAACAACCAACGCAAGACATTCATTCCAGCGGGCGACCAGATCATTGATGTGATACCGCAGGATTTTCATGTAGACAATATCCAGAACATCAAGGACCCGGTTGGGTACAATGGAGTGAAAGTGGGTGCGAATTTCCATATTATCACAGGCGACCGCAATGCCATCCGTAATATCAACCGTGCGGTAGACAGGAGTAGCCTGGTAACAAAGGACCTGGTATTGCAGCCATTGGCATCGGCCAGTGCAGTAATGAGTGATATTGATATGGAAGCGGGTGTGGCCATATTGGATATTGGCGGCGGCACCAGTGACCTGGCTGTTTTTTACGAAGGCATACTGAAACATACGGCGGTGATACCGTTTGGCGGAGAGAATATTACCAATGATATCAGGATGGGACTGGGTGTGTTGAAGAGCCAGGCCGAAGCGATGAAAGTGCAGTTCGGCAGCGCCCTGGCCGATGAAGCCAAGAGCAATGCCTTCATTACCATTCCCGGACTGAAGGGCATGCCCGCCAAAGAGATCAGTGTGAAGAACCTGGCGGCCATCATACAGGCGCGCATGAGTGAGATACTGGATTTTGTTACCTATCATATCAAGCAGGTGGGGCTCGACAGCCGTGCACTGAATGGCGGCATCATTTTAACCGGTGGCGGCTCGCAGCTGAAGCACCTGATACAGTTGACGGAATATACTACCGGACTGAATGCGCGCATTGGACTGCCGAATGAGCACCTGGCGCCCAACCATATTGAAGAGCTGAAGAAGCCGATGTATGCTACCTGCCTGGGGTTGATATTGAAAGGGTACAGCGATTACGATCATAAATACAAAGAGTTTACTGAGAAATTCAAAAAAGTGGAAGTGCCCAAAGCACTTACCGTAACACCTGCAGAACAGCTGCCAGTGGAAGAAACACTGGCTACCAATGTGCGTGTGGATGCGGGTGAAAGAAAACAAAAGTTTTGGGATAAGTTCAAAAATAACCTGATTGATCTTTTCAAAGAAGAGGAAGACAGGGTCATCAACTAAAAATCATTTCCTATGCTTTACTAAACATCTACCTAACCCAAAAAATACGCTATGATTCACTTTGATCTTCCCAAACAAAAATCCTCCATCATCAAAGTCCTCGGGGTAGGGGGCGGGGGAAGCAACGCGGTTAACTTCATGTTCGAGCAACAGATAGAGAGCGTTGATTTCGTTATATGCAATACCGATGCGAAAGCCATTGAGCAGAGTAATGTTCCCAATAAAATTCAGTTGGGTCCGCATCTTACCCAGGGTTTGGGCGCCGGCGCCAATCCTGAAGTAGGTAAAAAAGCCACCGAAGAATCGCTGGAAGAAATCAAACGCATACTGGAAGTGAATACCAAGATGGCATTCATTACGGTAGGCATGGGTGGCGGAACCGGTACAGGCGGCGCACCCATTATTGCACAGATCTGTAAAGACCTGGGCATTCTTACTGTAGGTATTGTTACTACACCTTTTGGTTTTGAAGGTCCGCGCAGACAAGTGCAGGCCGAAGAAGGCATCAGGCAACTGAAACCTTATGTAGATACGTTGCTGGTGATCAGCAATGATAAGCTGCGCATGCAATACGGCAACCTGAAAATGAAGGAAGCTTTCAGCAAAGCCGATAATGTGCTGGCTACGGCTGCCAAATGCATCACTGATATCATCAACAGCAAGGGACATATCATTGTTGACTTTGCCGATGTATGCACTGTTATGAAAAATGGCGGTGTAGCCATACTGGGCAAGGCTGAAGTGGAAGGAGAGAACAGGGCCGAGCGCGCCATTGAAGAAGCACTGGCTTCTCCTTTACTGAACGACAACGATATCAGGGGAGCCAAATGGATACTCATCAATATCAACAGTGCCGAAGGCGAATACGAGTGTACGATGGATGAGCTGGAAACCATCAACAATTACCTGCGCATGCAGGCGGGTACGGATACCGATGTGATCGTTGGTATGGGCTATGATGAAACGCTTGACAGAAAGATTGGCATTACGCTGATCGCTACCGGTTTTGAGCACAAGGATCCTTTTGCCAAACCGACTGAAGTGAAAAAAGCTGAACCCAGGCCCGAGAAGATTGTGATGACCCTGGGTATGGATACCGAAGAACCCAAGCCCATGCAGCAACTGGTGCAACAGACGTTGCCGCTGGAAGACCACGACCCTTTTGCTCCCAGGATGCAGGAAGTACCCATACCTGAACCTGTGCTGAATATATTCTCTCCTGTTGTGGCGCCTGAACAGGCAGCAGAACCCGCAGTGGAAGAAGAAAAAGAATCGATGGTATTGCATTTTGAACTGAGCCCTGAATTGCCTGCTGAAGTAACGGAACAGCCTGTGCAGCCCGCAAAGCCTGCAGTGTCTTACCTGAGCAAGCCTTCCAATATTTATGCTGCGGAAGAACCTGTAGTAAAAACTGTTGCTCCTGTAACTCTGACGCAACCCGAGCCCGAACTTGTACAGGAAGAGCCACAAATGGAAATGCAGCTGGTGGAAAGAGAAGAAAAAAAAGTTATTCAGCCGCAAGCGATTGCTGACGATGTAATGGATGATGTGGAAGAACAGAAAAGAAGGGCTGCTGAACGAATACAGAAACTGCGTAACCTTTCTTACAATATGAACAGCCCGGCCGACCCCAACAATGAATTTGATACGGTTCCGGCCTATGTTCGCCGCAATATGGAATTGTTTGGCAACACGCTTACCTCGGTAGAAAACTTTTACAGTAAGTATACCGTGCAAAAGGATGAGAATGACCAAACGCAGATATCAACCATCAATACTTTTTTGGATGGAAAGAAACCTGATTAAAGATTGGTTTTAAGGATTTTTGTTTAGCCTGGTGATTTTAGTTGTTTGCCCCCGATTGCTGAAAGTCGGGGGTTTTTTATGGCAGTACTTTTTACAGGTCGCGCTTTTTTTGAACAGTATAGCAGATGAACCAGATAATGGCAGTGAGGGCAATGGTCAATAATACCTGTGTGGTTACGGCGTTCAGCGCCTCTTCGTAACCAGCTTTGGCATCTTTGCCCCAATGCCCTACGAATGCCGGCGGTACGATCATACGGTCGGAGATCTTGAAAGGAAGGAGACGCGCCAGGGTATCGAGGTGCAGTTTATATTTGAAATAGCTGGACAGGATATTCTCAATTACCAAATAATAGAACACGAAAATGCCCAGGGCGATGAATGCTCTTTTGATGAGAAAACCCAACAGGAAGGCGATGGACAACTGGGCAAATGACTGTAGCAGGAACAAGGGTATATAATACAACTGTTCGCTCCAGCGGTAGAAGTACAGCTTGTCTGATGTGAAACCGAAAGAACAGGCTACCAATGTATATACCAGTGTTGTGATGAGTGATACGGTAAGCACGCCCATCATTTTGGCGGTGATGAATTGCCGGCGGCTCCAGCCGTCGATGATGTTCTGCCGGTGTGTGCGGAACTGGTATTCGTTGGCGATGAGCATGATGACCAGTATGGAGGGCAGCATCACAAAAAAAGAAGAAAAATAAGCCACCGTATGCCAGGATTCGGGAAAAGCATAAGGGTTGCCCAGCAACATCCTGGCGAGGTTATTGGTGATCTCTTTTCCGGAAGTGATGGTATCGTACAGGTTGTACATCATGAGGTTGATGCCGGGATAGGTAAGCATTACAATTCCCAGCATCCACCAGAATGCGCGGTATTTTTTCAGCTTCAGCCATTCAATTTTCAGTAAAGCGAGCATAGTGTTTGGTCTTAGTCGTTCGTTAATTCAAAGAATTTTGCTTCCAGGCTTTTCTTTTTCATCACCAGGAGGCTGAGTGCAATGCCTTTTTCAAAACAAAAGCGGTTGATCTCTTCCAGTTTTGCCGTTCCTACCGGGAAATAGAGTTGTATGATCTTCCCATCCTGTTTGATGGAAACATGACCGGGAAAATGCTCCAGCGCTGCGCGCAGCTGGTCGGGCTGTGAAGAAGATACTTCAGCAATGTCTTCATTCGCCAATACCTCATCTACCTGTCCGGCTGTTATGAGTTGCCCTGTTTTCAGTATGGCCACATGCGTGCATACTTTCTCCACTTCATCGAGCAGGTGGCTGGCCATGATGATGGTTCTGCCCTGCCTGGCCAGGCTTTTGATGAGTTCGCGGATCTCGGCAATGCCAACAGGGTCGAGTCCGTTCGTGGGTTCATCAAACACCAGCACTTTTGGATCGCCGAGCAATGCTCCGCCGATGGCCAGTCTTTGTTTCATACCCAGACTATAGGTACTGAATTTGCTTTTCTTTCGGGCGGTGAGCCCTACTATATCGATGACTTTATCGATATCAGTCGGCATACCCCTGCCACTGATGGCCTGTGTGATCTGCAGGTTGTCTACTGCTGAGAGGTAATGATAAAAATTAGGTGTTTCGAGCAGTGATCCAATCTGTTTCCTGGTTTCGGGGGAGGCTGAGTGACCGAACCAGGAAAAACTACCGGTATCTTGTCGGAGTATGTCAAGGATGATGCTGAGCATGGTGGTTTTACCGCTGCCATTAGGCCCCAGTATACCAAACACCGATCCCTGCGGCACATTGAACGATACATTGTTCAGCGCTTTGATAGGGCCATAGGATTTGCTGATGCCCTGTAATGAGAGAACGGACATGGGAGTTGTTTGTATTAAAGATAGGGAAATCAGAAATTAATTCCTGATGGGCTTGCCCGTCTTCAACACACTTTGTATACGCTCCAGTGTTTTCTTTTCGCCGCAGAGGCTGAGGAAGGCTTCGCGTTCGAGGTCGAGCAGGTATTGTTCGCTGACGAGTGACTGGTCGCTCAGATCGCCGCCGCACATAACATAGGCCAACTTTTTGGCTACCACTACATCGTGGCTGGTAGCATAGTTGCCCCGCCACATGCCATTGATACCTGCGTACAAAGCACCCAATGCGGAGCGGCCCAGCACTTTTACGTCTTTCCGTTGAATAGGAGCGGTATAGCCCTGGTCGTATAATTCGATCACCGATTTTTTGGCTTCATTGATGCGGCGGTTGATGTTCATGACCATTTCATCGTGCCCTTTTCTCAGGATGCCCATATCGAAAGCTTCGAGCGCTGAAGTAGCCACTTTTGCAGTGGCAATATTGAAGAAACGGTTTTTGAGCGTAATGGTCTCGGGTTCGTCTTCATGCATTTCATCAGCTGCGCGCAAAGCAAACTCTTTGGTGCCGCCGCCGCCGGGGATCAGACCCACACCCAGTTCTACCAGCCCGATATAGGTTTCTGCTGCAGCACAAACTTTATCTGCATGCAGGTTCATTTCACAACCGCCGCCTAATGTAAGTCCGTGTGGTGCGGTAACTACCGGGACTGAAGAGTAGCGTACGCGCATCATACTGTTCTGGAAAAGGCGTATGGCCATATCGAGCTCATCGTATTCCTGTTCGATGGCCAGCATGAAGATCATGCCTACATTGGCGCCGGCGCTGAAATTGGCGCTTTCATTGGCGATGACCAGTCCTTTGAATTTTTCTTCGGCGATACCGATCGCTTTGTTGAGTCCCTCCAGCACTTCCCCACCGATACTGTTCATTTTACTGCTCCATTCGAAGCCGGCCACTCCGTCGCCTATATCGTAGAGTCTGCATGCACTGTTCTTCCACACCAGCTTATCACGATGGTTGTTGAGAATAAGGAAAGCTTCTCCGCCGGGCAAGGGTTGGTAGGATTTACTGTTGAGGTCGTAATAATATTTTTTGCCGTTCTCTATTTTATAGAAGCTGGAGGCTCCGCCGGCCAGCATGTCTTCTACCCAGGGGGCCAGTTGGTAACCGGCTGCTTTCATGGCGGTGACTGTTTTGGCTACGCCCAATACATCCCAGCTTTCGAATGCGCCGATTTCCCAGCCGAAGCCGGCCATCATGGCATCATCGAGCCGGTAGAGTTCATTGCTGATCTCAGGAATGCGGAAAGAAATATAAGAGAAGAGGGAATAATGGAAGGCGCGGTAGAATTCTCCTGCCTTATCACTTGCAGCAGTGAGCATGACCAGGCGTTGCTTCAGGTCATCGATGGGCTTGGCCGCTTCGATGCTGGCAAAGCGCGGCTTTACCCTGGGGCCATATTCCATGGTGTGAAGGTTCAGCGTGAGGATCTCTTTGCTTTCGGCCGATTTGAGTTTTTTGAAAAAACCCTGCCCGGTTTTATCGCCCAGCCAGTTATTGGCAACCATGGTATCGAGCCAGGCGGGTATGGTGAAAATATTGCGGGCTTCATCGTTCAAACAATTATCGGCTACTCCTTTGGCCACTTTCACGAGTGTATCGATACCCACCACATCGGCGGTACGGAATGTGGCCGATTTAGGGCGACCGATGAGCGGACCGGTGAGTGCATCGATCTCGTCGATGTTGAGCTGCATTTTATCCATCAGGTGGAAAATGCTCATGATGCCGAAAACGCCGATGCGGTTGGCAATGAATGCCGGCGTGTCTTTACAGAGCACGGTGGTTTTGCCCAGGTAGAGGTTGCCATAATGTAACAGGAAATCGACTACATCCGGACTGGTATGCGGGGTTGGAATGATCTCGAGCAGGCGCAGGTAGCGGGGCGGATTGAAAAAATGGCTGCCGCAGAAATGTTTTTTGAAATCTTCGCTTCGGCCTTCGGCCATGAGGTGAATGGGGATGCCCGAAGTATTGGAAGTGATGAGTGTGCCCTGCTTGCGGAACTTCTCCACTTTTTCATAGAGCTGTTGTTTGATGTCGAGCCGCTCTACCACTACTTCTATGACCCAGTCGCAATGCCCGATGTCTTTCAGGTTATCTTCAAAATTCCCGGTGGTAATACGTTTGACAACGTCTTTGTTAAAGACGGGAGAGGGGTTGCTTTTGATGGCAGCCTGGAGGGCGTCGTTGACCAGTTTGTTGCGTTCGGCGGGTTTGGTACTGGCTTCGGCGCCTTTGGCGAGCATATCGAGCAATAAAACCTGAACACCTATGCCTGCAAAGTGGCAGGCTATACGAGAGCCCATAACACCACTGCCCAGGACAGCTACTTTTTTAATGGATCGGATCATGGCAAAACTTTGGGTAAAATTAGTTAGTTATGCAACTATTTGATCGAAGATAGTAAAAAAAATATCCAACTTCATTTGCAGCGCTGAAGTTGGATATTTGCCAGTTCGGATAATGAAGGGTTTTATGGGCAAATTCACTTTTCCGAGGTGGCGGCTCCCTTGTAGGCCATATACAGGCATACAAGATAAACGACTAGCAAAACATAAACTAACATAATCAGGGGGGATTTGTTACTACAATATAAGCAGAAAAACAGGATTTGCGGCCTTTGGGCCTTCACCATTTATTAACCCAATGTTAATATCGGGTTGCCATTCAACAAGAAACCAGAGGGAATTGGCTGGCTTTCAATTATTTTTGTTTACATGGAGATAACCCCTGAAATGATCAATAACCTGGCGCATTTATCGCGACTGGACTTCAATGAGGATGAAAAAAAGGCCATTGGCGCCGATTTGCAGAAGATGGTAGCTTTTGTGGAAAAGCTGCAGGAACTGGACATTACCGGCGTGGCTCCCTTGTTGCATATTGGCGATGCGGTGAATGTATTGCGTGAGGATGAACTGGGTGGTTCTGTTAGTCGTACAGAAGCTTTATTGAATGCACCTGTGAAGGACGATACATTTTTTAAAGTGCCGAAAGTGATCAAAAAATAACCTGCTTATGAGTAATGCCATAATTCGTTTGGAGTTGATTGAAAAAAGCTATTTCATGGGTAGCCAGGCCATACCTGCGCTGAAAGGTATTTCCCTTGAAATTTTCAAAAATGAATATGTGGCATTGATGGGCCCTTCCGGCAGTGGCAAAAGTACTTTGATGAATATCCTGGGTTGTCTGGATTCACCAACGGGCGGGCGTTATATTTTAAACGGACTGGATGTAAGCAAGATGCCTGATGACAGTCTGGCTAATGTGCGCAATACGGAAATAGGGTTTGTGTTCCAGCAATTCAACCTGTTGCCCAGGCTTACGGCTGCCGAGAATGTGGCATTACCCCTGATCTATGCGGGCGTGGGGCGCAAGGAGAGAACGGAAAGGGCCATGGAGGCTTTGCAGAAAGTGGGACTGGAATCGCGCAGTCACCATAAATCGAATGAGTTGAGTGGCGGTCAGATACAGCGAGTGGCCATTGCCCGTGCGCTGGTAAACAACCCATCCCTGTTGCTGGCAGATGAACCTACGGGTAACCTGGATTCGAAGACTTCAAAAGAAGTGATGGAAATATTTTCCCGGATACGGCAAGCAGGCAATACGGTTGTGCTGGTAACGCATGAAGAAGATATTGCCGCTTATGCGCAAAGGATTGTGCGGTTGAGGGATGGGGTGATTGAGAGTGACAGGCAGAAACAGGAAGCGATACTGCATTGATAAATTGCTGATTTGAGTGAAAATGCTCAAATCAGCAATCAGCAATTTTTTATGGCTATCAAAATATATACTAAAACCGGCGACCTCGGTAAGACCTCACTTATTGGCGGAACCAAAGTTCCCAAAAGTCATATACGCATAGAAACCTATGGTACGGTGGATGAGTTGAACTCATACATCGGTGTGGTGAGCGACCTGGTCACTGATGCGCATTCCAAAGCAACATTGAAAGAGATACAGGACCGATTGTTCACCATTGGAGCTTCCCTGGCCTGTGATCCCGATAAAGAACCATTGATGAAAGTACCAAATCTGAAAGAAACAGATATCAATTTTCTCGAACGGGAAATCGACAGGATGAACGAAACATTGCCTGTCATGAAATCTTTCCTATTACCAGGCGGCCACCCAGCCATTTCTCACACACATGTGGCACGCTGTATCTGCCGCCGTGCAGAACGTTGTTGCGTGCAGATGCAGGAGCAGGAGTTGTTCATTGAAGCGCTGGTGATCAAATACCTGAACCGACTGAGTGATTATTTATTCATGCTGGCCCGCTATCTCGGGTATTTGTTAGGTATAGCAGAGATACCCTGGAGGGCGAGGGTATGAGATTTTATTGCTGATTTCTGATTTGATCATTTCTGATTAAAAATGTGTAAATCGTGCAATCAAATCAGAAATCAGCCATAATCCTCCCGTCTTTCATATGCAGCACCCTATTACTCATTGCCGCGAGTTCTTCGTTGTGCGTTACTATCAGAAAGGTTTGGTGAAATTCCTGTTGTAGTTGTACGAAGAGTGCGTGTAATTCTTTGGCGTTGGTACTGTCGAGGTTGCCAGTGGGTTCGTCGGCAAAAACGATGGATGGGTGATTGATGAGGGCCCTGGCTACGGCCACGCGTTGTTGTTCACCACCGGATAATTGGCGGGGTTTGTTGTGCAGACGGTCTTTCAGTCCCAACCGCGTTAACAGCATGGCAGCTCTTTCAGCCACTTCTTTTTTGCGGGTGCCGGCCACCCATGCGGGTATGGAAACGTTTTCGAGGGCGGTGAATTCGGGCAGGAGGTGGTGGAACTGGAATACGAACCCGATGTGTTTGTTGCGGAAGGCCGCCAGTTTTTTGCCTTTGAGCAGGTGGAGCTGTTCATTGTTTAGGGTAATGGTGCCGCTATCGGCATTGTCGAGCGAGCCCAGGATATGGAGCAGGGTGCTTTTCCCGGCCCCCGAAGAGCCTATGATGCTCACAATTTCGCCTTTGGAAACGGAGAGGTCCACTCCCTTTAATACCTGTAAACTGCCATATTTCTTGGTGATTTGTTCGGCTTTCAGCATTGGATGGTATGTATTAGCCCTGCAAACCTACAACAGGGGACATATATTGGTTAATTTTTAAACATTTCTTTGCACAGGCCAAAAACTGGGGTTTGGTGGTATCATTTATACGGCTACATTTGCAAAAAATTAAAAGGTAAAATATGTTCTGGACATTAGAATTAGCAAGTTACCTGGAAGAAGCACCCTGGCCCGCCACCAAAGATGAACTGATTGATTATTCCATCAGGAGCGGCGCGCCCATTGAAGTGGTGGAGAACCTGCAGGAACTGGAAGATGAGGGAGAAGTGTACGAGAGCATTGAAGACATCTGGCCCGACTATCCCAGCCAGGAAGATTTTATGTTCAATGAAGACGAATACTAAAATCCCTTAAATAACTATAGAAAAAGCCATTCAGCAATGAATGGCTTTTTTATTATCAATATCAAAACCACCGCCGAGGGCGGTGGTAAGGGTTAAATGCGGAGCTAGTATCTTTAGGGTATGGGTAAATACCGGAAGCTGTCACATACGTTTTATCATTGTGTATATCACATAGTATGGACG
>JBHCAK010000014.1:0-54437 GCA_041798205.1 Sediminibacterium sp. | reverse complement strand
TTGCCCTGATTCATAAACAAACTGATTTACAGTAAGTTATGAAATGAGATATTTCAAATCGTCACCGAGTTTTTTTTCTATGAAACACATATATACCAAGACTTTCAAAGAACTACTAACTATTTTTACCGGACACTAATGTTCTCATAATACTATTTTTTAATTGTTATTTGTATTGAAATACCCGGTACAAAGAATAAAAGAGCTGAAAAATCAGCACTATTTGTTCGGTTCACCATTATAATAAATAAATTCTTCAATATTTGCCGGACCGATGACATGTGTAGCTGCGCCAGGATAATTATCTGTAAAACTTTTTGGAAAACGTTTTTTTGCTTTGTCATTCCATTTGAACTCATACGCGCTCAGTTTACCTGCAGCATCTTCAATTAAATCAATTTCCTGTTGTGTTGTTGTTCGCCAGAAATATTGATCCACTTCTAGATTATTATATCGCAGGTATTTTATTCTTTCTGCCATCAGGAAGTTTTCCCATAATGCTCCTACATCAGATCGAGAGGGGATGGCATTAAAATTATTGATGATTGCATTGCGAATACCGCAGTCATAAAAATATACTTTTTTCCCTTTTTTAATTTCGTTTCGCACATTCCGGTTGAGTGCCGGAAGCCGGAAGATGACAAAAGTTTTTTCCAATAGGTCAAGGTATCGCTCAACAGTTCCCCGGTCTGCCCCTACTATTTGTGCCAGTTCATGATAATTTACTTCACTGCCTATTTGCAAGGCAAGCGCCTTTAATAGCTTTTCAAGTAATACGGGTTTCTTGACCTGTTCTATCATAAGCAAGTCTTTATAAAGATAGCTTTCGGCAAGTAACTTCAAGAGTTCTTTTTCTTCGCCGGCCTTTGTAACAATTTCAGGATAATATCCAAACACCAACCGATGCTCAATCATCCTTTTTTCAGTCAGAAAACCGTGATGTAATACCATTTCTGTAAAACTCAAAGGATATAGCATGAATTCATACTTCCGTCCGGTTAAAGGTTCATTCACCTGACTCGATAGTTCAAAAGCTGACGATCCGGTAGCGATAACCTGTATCTCTTTTAACTGATCAGTGAAAAGTTTAAGCGTAAGGCCAATATTAGGTATTCGTTGTGCTTCATCAATAAAAACAATCTTTTTTTTCCCCGTAATTGTTTTCAGTCGCGTAGAAGTGGTATTCGTTAACAAATCCCGAACATCTGCCTCATCGCCATTTAGGTAGAACCAAGGTTCGGATTGCTTGTTTAGTAACTGTTCTATCAGCGTTGATTTGCCGGATTGCCTCGGTCCAAATAATAAAACAGCTTTTCCTTTAAAAAGCCGTTTTTGAATAAACGATTGCAAGCTGCGGGTTATCATATTTTGTGTTTCAAAACACAAAAATAAGTAATAATTTGTGTTTTGAAACACAAAATTTAATAAAATTGGCTAAATTTAATTATGGTTTATGCTGCAAAGTCCGATAACAAACGTTCAAAGCTATTAAGCAGAATCAAGAGGAGAAGTTCATGAGAATTTTGCTTCAACCCAAAGCAGTATGCCGCTAACATTGAATTGGCAATATGGCAGGATGGCGAATATGATCTCAGCTTTTTGCTCGTTAATCGGCTTCAGTTTCATAGGACGAATAACTTTGGGCAACAAAATTAACAATAAGCTTTTGTATCTTTAATCAGAGCAGCACTCGGCGGAAGGAATACAGAATAACGCCACACCACCAAGATTCAACGTTAGTAGCTATTTTATCCGACACTTATAGCCGTAAAATCAAGAATACAATATTAATTAGACAATTGAAAAAAAAGAACAATATATGGGTGTTGACGCCAGTTTTAGGAACCATAATTTTTGTTATGCTTTACGTTCTTGCGACATTTTTTTATCCAGGTGGTTCACAAGTAGACAAAAACTCAATCGGATATAGTTGGATAAATAATTATTGGTGCAACCTACTAAACGAAAATGCTATTAACGGGCAGCTTAATCCTGCAAAACCAATCGCTATGACGGGAATGGTTGTGCTTTGTTTGACACTTACATTCTTTTGGTTTCTGTTTCCAAGATATATCAATATTGGAAAGCTTGTTAAACATATAATCCAAATTTCGGGAGCACTTTCAATGACAATTGCATTTTTTTTGTTCACAAATATTAATCACGATTTAATAACAAATTTCGCCTCATTTTTTGGGTTTATTGCAACTGTTGGAACATTTATCGGATTATACAAAACTAAATGGTACGGACTTTTTGCATTTGGGCTTTTGAACATTTTACTTGTGGGGCTAAACAACTATGTGTATTACAACAAAGGACTTATTATTTACTTACCCGTAATTCAGAAAATAAGTTTTGCGACTTTTTTAGTTTGGGTTAGCAGTATTAACGTGAATTTGTATAGAGGGATTATTGCGAATCACCAAAGCAGCCCCTAATATTACACAATTGTTCCCCTGAAAAGTAAAAACTCTTGTAAATATTTGATTTACAAGAGTTTTTATGATTGATGAGTGCCCAGAACAGGAATCGAACCTGCACTACCTTGCGATAACCAGATTTTGAGTCTAGCGCGTCTACCAGTTCCGCCATCTGGGCTTATGAATGGGGTGCAATATTACGGAAGGAAAGGTTATGGGCCAAATCAAATCAGACATCACCACATCAGACATCAGATATTTTCCCCAGCCTGTCCAGGTACTTCTTCCTGAAATAATACTCTTTCACTTGCAGCAACTCTTTTTCGGAAGTAATACCTTCCTGATAATTTGCAATAATTTCTTTAACAGGTTCATGCATCTCTTTTTTAAACTGCTCAATGGAGCCGGTTACAACTTGCAAAGCCTCTTCATCTCCGCCCGCATCCATGATCTGCTCGTTTAAGTCCATCATTTCCATCAGAAAAGCAGGGGAGAGCTCGTATTTTTCATTTTCCTGCAACAATCCCTTTTGCAGCAAGAGGTATTTGATGGTTTCATCCGGGTTCTTCAACACCCTGAAGGCTTTGTTTACCTGTGACGATAATTCCAAGGCCTGTAACTGCTCTGCCTCGGAAGCCTGGGCAAAACGATCGGGATGGTATTTTTTCTGCAGGGCGAAATATTTTTCGGTGAGTCCCCTCGCAGGTACCTGTAAAGCCGCCGGGATATCAAATAGCTCGAAATAATCCATATCTCTTATCTTGCCTGCAAATGTAAACCAATGCTTGTCATCGGACTTATTAGAGAAGGAAAAGTTCCGGCAGATAACAGGGTTGCGCTCGCGCCCGGCCAGTGCAAATGGCTGATGCAACATTTTCCCGCTATCTCCATACTGGTTCAATCTTCACCCCAGCGCTGTTTTAGCGACGATGAATACAGACAGGCAGGCATTACGGTTACGGAAGACCTGCAGGGCTGTGATGTCTTATTAGGCATTAAGGAAGTGTCGGTTGACATGCTGATTCCCGGAAAGACCTACCTGTTTTTTTCCCATACCAAGAAAAAGCAGGCTTATAACCAGTCATTGATGCATGCCATGATGGACCGGCAAATTACGCTGATCGACTATGAATGCCTGGAGCATAAAGACGGCCAGCGCATCATTGGCTTTGGTTTTTTTGCCGGAATTGTAGGTGCGCACAATGGTATCATGGCTTATGGCAACCGTACCGGCGCCTACCACCTGGGCAGGGTACACGAAGTACAGGATTACCGCGAACTGATCCATACTTATTTCGGCATGCGTTTACCCAATATCAAAATAGCTGTTACGGGGAGCGGACGCGTTGCGCACGGCATTCTGGAAATCATGAACCTGCTGGACATACAGGAAGCAGAGCCGGATGATTACCTGCAACAGCATTTCGATTACCCGGTATATGTACACCTCAAAGGCGCAGATCTTTACCGCAACCGCCGGACCGGTGATTATTCCAGGGCCGGGTTCCATGCAGACCCTGCTGCTTATGAATGCATTTTTTACCACTATACGGCTCATACAGATATTCTCATGAATGGGATTTACTGGGACAAGCAGATTCCCCGCCTTTTCTCGATGGATGACCTGCACAGGGACGATTTCCGCATCCAGACCATTGCCGATATTACGGATGATAAAAATGGCAGCGTTCCCTGCAACCTGGGTGATGCCACCATCACATCTCCTGTTTATGGCGTTGATAAGCAGAGTGGCAACAGAACCGAACCTTACCTGCCCGGCAGTGTAGATATTATTGCTGTTGGCAACCTACCCAATGAATTGCCGCGCGATGCAAGCAAGTTTTTCGGAGAACAGTTGATGAAATATGTACTGGATGATCTGAGAAAAGGAGGGAGTGAAACAATTGAGCAGGCCACCATCTTAAAAGAAGGTAAGCTAACACCCGCTTTTGCTTACCTGAGCGATTATGCTGCCCACTGATCAGAGGTTGAGGTAATAGTCCCGCAACAAAACCACAAAGTCCGGCGAATACACATCCCCATCCCTGATGATAATGGTAGAATGTTGGGTGCCGGCAGACGCTTTTTTACTGAATAACAGGATTGACCTGAAGGGATCGTGCCGGGGTGTTTGTTTTACTGCTACAATTTCATGTAGGAAAAAACCATTGGCGGCTGCTTTATTCATGAATTCTTCTGTTCTGAGGTAAGGAAGCAGCACGGCAAAATGTCCTTCTTCTTTCAGTAAACGGCTTGCTGTAGACACCAACTCTTCCAATTTCAGTTCATTGCTGTGTAAGGCGAGGTTCCTTTTATGGTTCCTGCTTTTCAACTGGTGCTCATAAAAAGGAGGGTTGGAAAAAATAAGGTCATAGGAGTGTGCCGGTATGTATTCCTGGATGGACCTGTGAAAAATATTCAGCCGGTTGTTCCAGGGGCTGTTGCGGAAATTATCGGCTGCCTGCTGTGTGGCCGGGTGATCTATTTCCACACCGTCTATATTCACCTGGGATTGTTGCGCCAGCATAAGACTCAGTAATCCGGTACCCAAACCGACGTCCAGCGCATAATGGCTTTCATCGTACCTGCCGTTCATCCTGGCAGCCAGCCATGCGCCGAACAGGCAGGCGTCTGTGCATACTTTCATGGCGCAATGCTCCTGGTGGATCAGGAACTGTTTAAAGCCAAAATAATTGTTCGGCATAGACCAGGTGCATTAAAAAAGCTGCATTTGATGATGCAGCTTTTCAGGTAATGAAACCAATTATTTACCGGCAGTAAAACCTGCCATCAGGTATTCCTGGTTGAGGCGGGCAATATTGCTCAAAGAAATTTCTTTCGGGCAGGTGGCTTCACAAGCTCCGGTATTGGTACAGGAGCCAAAGCCCTCTTTGTCCATCTGAGCTACCATATCGAGTACGCGGCTCTTCCGCTCAGGCTCGCCCTGGGGAAGCAGGGCCAGGTGCGCTACTTTAGCGCTGAGGAACAGCATGGCCGAACTGTTTTTACAAGCCGCCACACAGGCTCCACAGCCAATACACATAGCAGCGGCAAAAGAAGCATCTGCTTTGTCTTTTGCAATGGGAATTGCATTGCCATCCACGGCATTACCAGTATTGACACTGATGTATCCTCCGGCCTGGATAATACGGTCAAAAGCGCTGCGGTCTACCATCAGGTCTTTGATTACCGGGAAAGCGCCTGCGCGCCAGGGCTCCACCACAATAGTATCGCCGTCTTTGAAAGCGCGCATGTGTAACTGGCAGGTGGTATTGGCCTGCCAGGGGCCGTGCGGCTTACCATTGATATACATGGAACAGGTTCCACAAATACCTTCGCGGCAATCGTGATCGAATGCAATGGGCTCTTCGCCCCCATGAACCAGTTGCTCGTTCAGCACGTCGAACATTTCCAGGAAACTCATTTCAGAAGAAATGTTTTCCACCCGGTACATCTTAAAACCACCTTTCTCGCCGCTGTTCTTTTGTCTCCAAACTTTCAGGTTCAGATTCATACTATAATGTTCCATGCGTAAAAAATATTTGAATGTTATTTATAGTTTCTTTGAGTTGGTTTGATCACTTCATAATGGAGCGGCTCTTTGTGGAGATCCCAGTTATGATCGCCCTTGTATTCCCATGCGGCTACATACATGTAGTTGGCATCGTCGCGCAGGGCTTCACCATCGGGTGTCTGGTACTCTTCACGGAAATGGCCGCCGCAGCTTTCATTCCGAAGCAAAGCATCTTTACACATCAGCTCGCCCAGCTCAATGAAATCAGCTACACGGTTGGCTTTGTCCAGCTCAGGATTCATTTCATTGATTTCTCCAGGAATACGCAGGTCACTCCAGAATTCTTTCTTCAGCGCCTGTATTTCGCCAATGGCTTCGGTAAGTCCCTGGCTATTGCGCGCCATACCACATTTCTCCCACATGATCTTGCCCAGGCGCTTGTGGAAGCTTTCCACCGATTGCTTTCCCTTGATGTTCATCAACTGGTGTATGCGGTCTGACACGGTTTTCTCTGTCGCTTCAAATGCCGGATGATCGGTACTGATGGCTTTGCTGTAAATTTCTTCCGCTAGGTAATTGCCAATGGTATAGGGGATCACGAAATAACCGTCGGCCAGTCCCTGCATGAGGGCAGACGCCCCCAGACGATTGGCGCCATGATCGCTGAAATTGGCTTCTCCCAATGCATACAATCCTGGAACGTTGGTCTGTAATTCATAATCAACCCATAGTCCCCCCATGGTATAATGCACAGCCGGATAAATACGCATAGGTATTTCATAGGGGTTCTCACCGGTGATCTTCTCGTACATATCGAAAAGATTACCGTATTTCTCCTTCACCACTTCTTTACCCATTGCAATGATCTCTTCCAGGCCTGCGTGGTCTTTCCCCTGCTTGTTGGCTTCGGTACGTCCGTAGCGTTCAATGGCTGAGGCGAAGTCGAGATACACCGCCTGTTTAGACGAACCCACACCATAACCTTCATCACATCTTTCTTTGGCGGCCCTCGACGCTACATCGCGTGGCACCAGGTTACCGAAGGCAGGATACCTTCTTTCGAGGTAATAATCCCTTTCATCTTCGCGTATATCACCGGGCTTGCGGGTATCGCCTTTTTGTTTGGGTACCCAGATGCGTCCGTCGTTACGCAGTGATTCCGACATCAATGTCAGTTTCGACTGGTGGTCGCCACTCACCGGTATACAGGTGGGGTGAATCTGTGTAAAGCAAGGGTTGCCGAAGAGGGCTCCCTGCTTATGCGCTTTCCATGCGGCGGTGACATTGCTGCCCATGGCATTGGTAGATAGATAGAATACGTTTCCATAACCGCCGGAGCACAACAAAACAGCATGACCGAAATGCCTTTCCAGTTTGCCGGTGATAAGATCACGTGCAATGATGCCGCGGGCTTTGCCATCGATCTTTACGATTTCCAGCATTTCATGGCGACTGTACATTTTCACCGTACCCAGTGCCACCTGCCTTTCAAGTGCCTGGTAGGCGCCGATGAGTAGTTGCTGACCGGTTTGTCCGGCAGCATAGAAAGTACGCTGTACCTGCGTGCCGCCGAATGAACGGTTGCTGAGCAATCCGCCGTACTCACGGGCAAAGGGTACGCCCTGCGCTACGCACTGGTCAATGATATTGGCGCTTACTTCGGCCAGGCGATGCACATTGGCTTCACGTGCACGGTAATCGCCACCCTTGATGGTATCATAAAAAAGACGGAAAACACTGTCCCCGTCGTTCTGGTAATTCTTGGCTGCATTGATACCCCCTTGTGCAGCAATAGAGTGAGCACGGCGGGGAGAATCCTGGAAGCAGAACGCTTTTACTTTGTAACCCATTTCACCGAGTGATGCGGCAGCAGATGCGCCGGCAAGTCCGGTACCAATAACAATGACTTCTAACTTGCGTTTGTTGGCGGGGTTAACCAATTTACAATGGCCCTTGTAATCATTCCATTTATCATCTAAAGGGCCGGCCGGAATTTTCGCATCAAACATACGAGAAGGTTTATTGGTTTAATTAGTTGCTGTCTATAAGTCGCGGAGCCGCGGGCTTATTAAATCCAGTTGAAATAAAAACTAACGGGCATCATAGCAAAAGCCAGCGGCACAATGATGGAAAAACCATAACCAAGGCTGCTGATCATTGTATTGTATCTTTTATTGTGAACGCCCAGGGTACGGAAAGCGCTCTGGAAGCCATGCGCCAGGTGATATGCCAGGGAAAGGCAGGCAAGGATGTACAAGATCACCACTACAGGGCTGCTGAACACCGTTTTCATTTCAGCAAAAAGGTTATGGTATTCCTGTCCGTTATAAGTTACGGTTGCCAGTTCATGGATCTGCGCCAGGCCTCCGAGCCTGCTGGGTGTCCAGAAATGATAAATGTGCATGATGAGGAATAAAAGGACCAGTGTACCCAGCAGGGCCATACTGCGGCTATACCATTTGCTGCCCCTGTTGCCATAGTCCACGGCATAACCAACGGGACGCTTTTTCTTGTTTTGTGCGGTAAGCATATAACCCTGGATGATATGCAAAAAGAAGCCAAGGAAAAGTCCGATCTCCAATACACGGGGAACCACCGTTGCACCCATAAAATGGGCAGCTTTGTTAAACATTATGCCATCGTCTCCAGCCCAGATGCAGGCATTTAATCCAACGTGAACAATCAGGAAAAAGATGAGGAAAATGCCGGTAAAACCCATGACCAGTTTCTTTCCGACAGATGAAATGAAGACTTGTTTCCAGGTCATAATGCTAGTTTGTGTTTGTAGTAATCGATGCAAAAGTAAGCCAGAAACAGAAACCGCCCACATAAAAATAGTTCCGTAAATAACATTCACGGGTTACATTTGGAATATGTTTAAGCTGTTGAGCATTTTATGGAACAGTTTTCGTATGGCCATGCAGGAATTGAGGGTAAATAAGCTTCGCACCTTCCTTTCCCTGTTCGGTATCACCATTGGTATTTTCTGTATCATTGGTGTGCTGGCTACGGTTGACAGCCTGGAACGTAAAGTGCAGAACGACATCAAATCTTTCGGGAGCAATACCATCTATATAGATAAATGGTATTATGGTGGTGGTGAAAATGGCGCTTATCCCTGGTGGAAATACATCAAAAGACCCCCGATGAAGATTGATGAAATGCGATTTATCAGGGCCAAGAGCCAGCTTGCCGCCAATGCTGCTATGTTTGTATCCAGCAATGTGAACCTGCTCTACCAGGATAACCAGTTGAACGGGGTGAATATTTATGGCGTAACAGAAGAATTTACCAATATCCAGACCATTGACATTGCATACGGACGATACCTGAACGATGCTGAGTTCCTCCGCGGAACGGCGATGGGGGTGATCGGGTATAAGGTTGCAGAAGAACTGTTCCCTAACCCTGAAAAAGCCGTTGGCGCCGAAGTGTCGTACAATGGCAGAAGGGTTACAGTAGTTGGGGTGATCAAAAAACAGGGACAGAGTTTTGTAGGCGGGTTCGATTATGATAGGAGCCTCATTGTTACCTATCGTTACTTTGTCAGTGTGTACAATCCCGATAACAGTAATCCTTTCATCATGGTACAGGGTAAAGACAATGTGGCTTCTTCGGCATTGGCCGATGAACTGGTAGGTGTGATGCGCCAGATCAGGAGGCTGAGTCCGGCCGATGAAGACAATTTCTCCTGTAATGATGTAGCTACTTT
The DNA here is from genome assembly GCA_041798205.1 of Sediminibacterium sp. Lineage (GTDB taxonomy): Bacteria > Bacteroidota > Bacteroidia > Chitinophagales > Chitinophagaceae > Sediminibacterium. Next base: position 44,788 of record JBHCAK010000014.1, on the reverse strand, counting down.
CAGCGAAGCGGTAAAAGGATTCTTTGGTAAAGTGAGCGCAGGCGGATGGGCCATCGCGGGGTTGAGCCTGATCGTAGGGGCGTTTGGGGTGGCCAATATCATGTTCGTGACGGTGCGTGAAAGGACCAGCCAGATAGGCCTGAAAAAAGCCATTGGCGCCAAAAGACGGACCATACTGACCGAATTCCTGCTGGAGAGTGCATTCCTGTGTATCATTGGCGGATTGGTTGGTCTTGGACTGGTGTGGCTTTTATCACTGGTCCTCAGCAGCATCCTCCCTTTTCCCATCTATATCGCTCCCAATATCATTATATTGGCCCTGAGCATTTGCATCATATTGGGAATTATCTCCGGTATCATACCGGCATCCATTGCGGCACGGATGGATCCGGTAGCTGCAATCAGGACGAAATAGCGATTTATTTATCCGGCCAGTTTATTTTACCCTTGTTGCCTGTATATGCGTATTATAAGCGTCTATACAAGATCCCGTGCCACTGCTGTATTGCCATAAAAACTGCCGGAAGAATTGTTGGGATTATTGGCAGGAGGAGCGGATGAAGCTGTATCACTGTTTTTTGAGCAGGTTGCAAACATTACTACCAGTAATATGACCTGAACAATAAGGGTAAGTCGTTTCATAAAATATGTTTGGGTTGAATGATCATTATCTTCGCCAATAAAAGTATAGACCCGAAAAGCATAAGGCAATACCAATAATTTGGTATTTGCTATTTTTGCATTTTAATTTTTCATGCAACCTGTTACCATCCTTGCTATAGAATCTTCCTGTGATGAAACATCTGCCGCGGTATGTGTTGATGGAAGAATTTTGTCCAATTATATTGCCAATCAATCCGTACATGAAAAATACGGTGGTGTAGTGCCGGAACTGGCCAGCCGTGCGCATATGCAAAACATTGTGCCGGTAGTACATGCCGCCTGGCAAACCGCTTTCCCTGACACGCCATCCTTAAGCCAGGTAGATGCCATTGCTTTTACGCAGGCTCCTGGCCTTATCGGAAGCCTGCTGGTAGGAACCCAGTTTGCTAAATCACTTGCTTTATCGCTCAACAAGCCATTGATTGGAGTTCACCACATGCAGGCGCATGTATTGGCCAACCTGATTGATGATAACAGACCCGCTTTCCCTTTCTTATGTCTTACTGTGAGCGGCGGACATACACAAATTGTATTGGCAAAGGGTCCGTTGGAACTGGAAGTAATTGGCCAGACGATCGACGATGCGGCGGGAGAAGCGTTTGATAAAACGGCCAAGCTGCTCGGACTACCTTATCCCGGCGGCCCCCTGGTAGATAAAAATGCCAAACTGGGCGATCCATTGAAATTCAAATTTGCCGAACCGCAGCTACCTGCATTGGATTTCAGTTTCAGCGGTCTCAAAACATCTGTGCTTTATTTTCTGCAAAAGCAGGAGCCGGGTTTTATTGAACAACACCTGAATGATCTCTGCGCTTCTATACAATATACGATCATTAACATTCTCCTGAAAAAAGTAAAGAAAGCAGTGCAACAAACCGGTGTAAAACAGGTTTGCATTGCCGGTGGCGTAAGTGCCAACAGTGGCTTGCGCACTGCTTTACAGGAAATAGGTACCAAACAGGGCTGGAAAACCTTCATCCCCAAATTCGAATACTGCACTGATAATGCAGCTATGATTGCCATCACAGCTTATTACAAATACCAGGCTTCACAGTTTACAACATTGGAAGCAGGGCCTTCTGCAAGAGCAGAATGGTAGGAATGTCTGATGTGACCACATCAGACATCAAGGGCTAACTCTGTGAAAATCCAGGTCCTGGAAATCAAAACTGAAATCAGTCAGGGGTGATATCGGTTTCATGGTAATGGTAGCGCCTTTCCCATTGATGTCGAGACCAAAGTTTACAAAAGCATCTGCATCCATACTCCTGTCGTGCCACTTTACTACAAAACTATTGCCCATGTATGGGAAGAGCTCACCGGTTAATTTGGGAGAGCGTTTGGAATCGAACCAGTATTTACCGTTTTTTACAGAGATCACCACTTCGCCGAACCAGGCGTCTTTGTATGTGCCTGTATACTGACTGAAATCAATTTTACCGTTGCTGATCTTCTGTGCTTCACCAATCTCATGCCAGATAGAATCGGTGAGGTGATTGGCAGATTGGAGCGCTTGTTTGCGGGTATTGGCAAATTCCTTTACGCGATCAGTTCCGCTAATATTGAAATAAGCATCTTTGATCTGGTTGGTAATAGATAAGAAAGCGCCACCTTCCTGTTGGTTGGTAAGTACAATAATACCTAAGTTCAGCTCGGGTATCATGGTAATTTGTGTTACCATGCCTTCGAGCCCGCCGGTGTGGCTGATCTGTTTGTATCCTTTTACATCGTTGATGAAAAAGCCTAAGCCATAAGCAGCAAAATGTGAGTTATAAGTGCCGGGATTGCGGACAGGGATGATGGTTTGCGGCGTCCACATTTCTTCATGCACCATGTCTGAGAATAATTGCTTATCACGTTGATCGCCATATTTGCCGTGTGCCAGCTGCGTCATTACCCATTTGTTCAGATCGGCAACACTGGAATTGATGCCGCCGGCGGCATGACTTTCCCTGATGGTATTACGCGCGATCACCTGCACTTTACCGTCTACAGGTGCGTGGCCATCGATCACATTCGATTTGTCTTTGAGCCTTTCAAACGAGGTAGCAGTATGGGTCATGCCCAGGGGCGTTAATATGCGATCGGTTACAAATTCGTCCCAGCTTTTGCCGCTCACGCGGTGCACCACTTCTCCCGCCACGATGTAGAGGTTATTGTCGTAATCGTATTTGGTACGGAAACTGGAAACAGGTTTGAGAAAACGGAGGTTATATAAAATATCTTTCAGGGTAAAATCGCTGGAATCGGGGAAGAACATCAGGTCGCCGGCGCCCAGTCCCAATCCGCTCCGGTGCGTGAGCAGGTCGCGGATGGTGAATTCTTCCGTAACAAACGGACTGTATAATTTGAATTCAGGAATATAATCGCGCACTTTATCATCCCATTTTATTTTTCTGTCATCCACCAATATACCCAGGGCAGCAGCGGTAAATGCCTTGCTGTTAGAAGCGATGCCGAACAAAGTATTTTCATCCACTTTTTCCATGGTTTTAAGCGAGCGAACGCCATAGCCTTTGGAGTGGATCACTTTGCCGTCTTTGATTACAGCTACTGCAATGCCCGGTACATCGAACGCTTTCATGGAACGTTGCGCCAGGCTATCGATGGCTGCACTGGAAAGGGGTTGACTTTCTGCGAGTAGGGCAATACCCCAGAACAGGGTAGTGAACAGTGTTCTTGTCATAAAGAATGGATTGATATTATTTGGCGGTGAATAAAGTCCAGGGATAAGCGCGCATATTTTTCAGGTATTTCGATTGCCATCCGTATTCCGGATGGGCTTTGTAAAAAGTTTCGCCAATAAAGTCCTGTCCGCAAGGATGCCCCATATGCGCCCAGAACTGCATTTTTTCTGCGAGTGCTGCCGTAGTTACCTTCCCTTGCACGGCGCCCATCGGATAATAAGGGGCCAGGTCCCATTCACTGCAGCCCCTGGCGTCTTCATCAATATGACCGCAAACCACACATTTATTACTGGCCCGCTTACCCAGTGAAGCGTCGAAATGATCAGCTTCCAGTGCCTGGCCGGTGCTGAGGTCCAGTTTCCCTTTCAGGTCCTGCACCAGTTGTTCCATGCGCAGCTTTCGTCCGTTCGGGGAAGTTGTGGGATCATTGACATTGAACGTGGTTTCATCCTTGATCAATTGTTCATCGCTGGGAAAATTAGCGCCGATCATGGCAGTATCTTTCGAACGCCATACGCGGTAATGTTTCAGTCCCAGTTCGAGTTTGGCCACTTCATTGGTCTTGGTATCGCCGATCAGCCAGTCATTGGCATAGCCACCATTATTGCCGGTAGTGAATATCCTCACCACATCATCGATCGTATTACTGTATTGCGCTGCTTTGCGGGCCCGTACAAATTCGGGAACAGCGGTACTGTCGAACCCTTTGAATTGTGTAATGGTGGTTTCTGTGATGAGCAGACCGTTATTGGTAATCAGGAAATCATCGCCGCTGTGAATAAAACCCGGCATGCAATCCATCAATATATGATTGCCTTTTTCCGGAGCGATATCGGCAATGACATTCCAGTGTTGTCCCATCATGTATTCTGTCCAGGCATTGTGTCCGATCACGATCCTGCCATCTTTGGTATAGCTGCCGGTGGCAATAAAAGCGCTGCAATTACCAGGCGCTTTATTGTTGCCGCTGCCCGGTTTTATTCTGTCCATCAACAACGGAACATAATAAAAAGCAAGTTCTTCCACCGCATTGAGCGCTGTGATATCAAGGCTGTCGTAGTGTTTGTTCTGCGCCTGCAGTCCCTCTACAATACCATTGATCTCATCTTTGTATTCCCGGTCCAGCTTATTCCAGAGAAAATCCCTGGCGCAACTGCGGTAGAAATTCCAGTCCTTCTGCGTATCATGTGCCAACAGGTAACTCACGGCCTGGATGGTGGTATCTATGTCATCACTTAAGAGATAACCATGCTGGTAGCCGATATCGGCGGGGGAGCCTTCCAGGTGTACATAGATCCAGCCTTTTTTATTTTCCCGGCTGGCTTTGGCAAGCCGTTGGCCGGACTGGCCATTGCGACAGGATGCCAGGCCAAGGCAAAGGGCCAGTGTACACACAAAAAGGACTGTTTTCATTGCAGAAGGATTGGGTACAGCTTAAAGATATTAATTATGGATGATAAAATGCAGGCAGTGAGTGCTACGCTCGAAAATCCGGGTGTGAACCCTTAATTTTGCGGCCTGAAAAACAAAGCAACCGATGATCAGTGCAAGAAATATAACCCTCGCTTATGGTAAAAGGGTATTGTTCGACGAAGTGAACATCAATTTTGTGAAAGGGAATTGTTATGGGGTAATTGGCGCCAATGGAGCCGGTAAATCCACGTTTATGAAAATACTCAGTGGAGAAATAGAACCCAACAAGGGATCGGTTGAAATTACGCCGGGTGAAAGGATGTCTTTTTTGAAACAGAACCAGTTTGAATTTGATGAATGTACGGTATTGAATACGGTGCTGATGGGACATAAAAAGATGTGGGATGTGATGCATGAACGCGAATCGATTTATGCCAAAGCCGATTTTTCGGAAGAAGATGGTATCCGTGCCGGCGAGCTGGAAGCAGAATTTGGTGAGATGGGCGGATATACGGCAGAGAGCGATGCGGCCACCCTGCTGAGCAGCCTGGGTATCAGGGACGAAATGCATGGCAGCCTCATGAAAGATATTCCGTCCAACATGAAAGTGCGTGTATTACTGGCGCAGGCATTGTTTGGCAATCCCGATATCCTGTTGCTGGATGAGCCTACCAACGGTCTGGATATAGAGACCATCGGCTGGCTGGAAAATTTCCTGGCCGATTATGAGAATATTGTACTGGTAGTGAGCCACGACCGTCACTTCCTGGATACGGTTTGTACCCATGTGGCCGATGTGGATCGTGCCAAGATCAAGGTATTTACCGGTAACTATACTTTCTGGTATGAATCGTCACAACTGATGAGCCGACAGATCAACGACAAGAATAAGAAAGTAGAAGAGAAGCGCCAGGCATTGCTCGATTTCATTGCCCGTTTCTCGGCCAATGCTTCCAAGAGCAAACAGGCTACTTCGCGTAAAAAGGCGCTGGAGAAACTGACCATTGAAGAGATTGAACCTTCCAACCGTAAATATCCCGGTATTATTTTCCAGCCTTTGCGTGAAGTGGGCAACCAGATATTGAATGTAGAAAAACTGAAGAAAACGGTAGATGGAAGGGTACTGTTCGACAAGGTCTCATTTGACATCAACAAGGGAGAAAAGATTGCTTTCCTGAGCCGCGACCCGCTGGCCGTGACCAGTTTCTTTGAGATCATCAATGGCAATGCGAAAGCCGATGCGGGTAAATATGAATGGGGAACCACTATTACCAAAGCTTATCTGCCGGTAGAGAACAGTGAATTTTTTACACAGGGACTGAACCTGATGGACTGGCTGCGCCAGTTTGTACCGCCGCATGTGACCGATGCGGATGAACCGTTTATCCGCGGATTCCTGGGTAAAATGCTGTTCAGCGGAGATGACATTATGAAGAAAACCAATGTATTGAGCGGTGGAGAGAAGGTACGGTGTATGGTAAGCAGGATGATGTTGCAGAACCCAAACCTGATTGTGCTGGACCAGCCTACCAACCACCTCGACCTGGAAAGTATTCAGAGTTTCAACGAGGGTTGTAATGTTTTTCCCGGCATTGTATTGCTTACTTCACACGATCATACATTCATGCAAACGGTGGCGAACCGCATCATTGAACTAACGCCTAAGGGCATTATCGACCGGCTGATGAGTTTTGATGAATACATGGAAGACAAGCGGGTGAAAGAATTAAGGGAAGAAATGTATGACTGATCAGGGAAACTGGTTTTTGATAAAAGGTTCATTATCAATTGAATAATGAGTAATTGAAACGGTTTGCCTGGTTGGGTGCCGCTTAAAAATGTGGATAACCGGGGATCGGTTGGGAAGTTATCAAAAAAAGGAAGTTTTTCTATTGAAAATTTGGTGTATTTCCTTACCTTTGCCGTCCCGAAAAAAATAGAGTCATGGCAAGAGTATGTCAGGTTACTGGAAAAAAGCCGATCAATGGTCACACTGTTTCTCATTCGAACATCAAGACCAAACGTCGTTTCTTACCTAATTTACAGAAAAAACGTTTCTTTTTTGCTGAGGAAGGCCGTTGGGTTACCCTTAAGGTTTCAACTGATGCTTTGAGAACTATCAACAAAAATGGTTTGGCTACTGTGATCAAAGAAATGAGAGCCCAGGGAGCTAAAATCTAACTAATTAACAACGTAAACTACCTACAATGGCAAAGAAAGGTAATAGGGTGCAGGTAATCCTGGAATGTACAGAGCACAAGACCAGTGGTCAGCCCGGTACAAGCCGCTATATCACCGTAAAAAACAAAAAGAACACTCCGGAGCGCCTGGAGCTGAAAAAGTTCAACCCCATTCTGAAAAAAGTAACCGTTCATAAAGAAATCAAATAACCATGGCAAAAGCAGCTTCTAAAAACGCGAAAGTAAAGGACCAGAAAGCAGCCGCTGAAGCTAAGAACTGGACTAAAGTAATCAAAGCCGTACGCAGCCCCAAAACAGGTGCCTATACTTTTAAAGAGAACATCATTCACAAAGATAAAGTGAAGGATTTCCTGTCAGCCAAATAATTGACAGACCAGTAACGATATGAAAAGCTTTCCGGTATCTGCGGAAAGCTTTTTTTATGGCTGATTGCTGATTTGATTGACCAATTCGTATATTTTAAACCAGCAATCAGCAATCAGAATAAACTAATTTCTTCATTATGGGATTTCTCGGAAAACTATTGGGCAAAAAAGAAAAAGAAAGTCTCGACCAGGGCCTGCAGAAAACCAAGGAAGGTTTTTTTGCCAGGATCACCAAAGCCATTGCCGGCAAGAGTACGGTGGATGAGGAAGTACTTGATAACCTGGAAGAAGCGTTGGTAAGCGCCGATGTAGGTATTGAAACTACTATACAGATCATTGAACGCATAGAAAAAAGGATAAAGCAGGATAAATACCTGGGAACTGCCGAACTCAACCACCTGCTGCAGGAAGAAATTGAAGCGATATTGGTGGATGCTCCGGGCGATGAATACAAAGATTTTGCCCTGCCCGAAGGAAAGAAGCCTTATATAATATTGGTAGTAGGAGTAAATGGGGTGGGTAAAACCACTACCATCGGTAAACTGGCGCATAACTACAAAAAAGCAGGCAAGCAGGTGATCCTGGGCGCTGCCGATACTTTCAGGGCGGCGGCTGTGGACCAGCTTACCATCTGGAGTGAAAGGGTAGGCGTACCCATTGTGAAGCAGGCCATGGGTTCCGATCCCAGTGCTGTGGCTTATGATACGGTACAAAGCGCCATGGCGAAAAATGCCGATATAGCCATCATTGATACGGCAGGCCGTCTCCATAACAAAGCCCACCTGATGGATGAGCTGGGCAAGATCAAAAGAGTGATACAAAAACTAGTGCCGGAGGCGCCACATGAAGTGATGCTGGTATTGGATGGGTCAACCGGACAAAACGCCGTAGAGCAGGCGAAACAATTTATTGCTACTACAGATGTATCTGCCATCTCCATTACCAAACTCGACGGAACAGCGAAAGGAGGCGTGGTATTAGCTATTGCCAACCAGTTCAAAATACCGGTGAAATATATTGGTGTGGGAGAAAAGATCGATGACCTGATTGTATTTGATAAACATGAATTTGTAGACAGTCTTTTCAAACTGGCATGATCAAAACATGAAAAGTAAAAGGTGGAATTATTCAACTCCACCTTTTACTTTTTCAATACAGGCTGTGTTAATTGTTAGAAGGTGTAGCGAACAGCCAGTCCGCCCCAGCCGCCTTCAAAATAATTGTAACCGATAAAATTAAAAGAAGGCTGCCAGTCGAAACTAAGGTTGATAGGAGCGCCTGTAATTTTATAATCAAGACCCAGCACTCCATCTATACCAACGGCTGTACCACTGTTGCGTGCAGGATAAGCCTGTTTCCAGCTATCGCTCCAGAAACCGATATGTCCGCCGCCACCTACATACCATTTTAGTCCGGGTGCCCCGCTGAAATCACCATGCACTTCATACAATCCGGTCACACGAAAACCATCATTATTGATGTAACCAAGACCTTCCAGGGCCCTGTTATTGGCGATAAAATGTTTTACGGAAACGGCACCAGGATACACTTTCAAACCTAAGGCTGTTCTGTAGGTTGGACCCTCGCTCTGGGCATTCACCGCTACGGCTGCAAACAGTACCACTGCTGCCAATAGTAATTTCTTCATAACTTGCTTTTTAGGTAATAACACAAAATCATGCCAAAAATACAATCGGAGATGTTGTAGTGCAGTTAAATTTAATGTGTATCTGCTTGTTACATGAGCATAGTTTATAGTAATAAAAGTATAGTTTACAGTTATTATGGTTAGGTTTGCCCCATGCATACATTTAGGGAACTGGTAACATTGTTTGAATCTTTTTTTGACAAAAAACATTTTCCTTCTGCACCTGCTACACTATATGAGCCGGGAGAATATTTTCTGTCCTGGGGAGGCAAACGCATCAGGCCGGTGATGTGCTTAATGGGTAATGAGTTGTTCGACAAGATCAATCCGGATAGTTGGAAAGCGGCCACTGCCATTGAGTTGTTCCATAATTTCACGCTCATACACGACGATATCATGGATGCCGCCCCTTTGCGCCGGGGTATGGACACCGTGCACATCAAATATGGTGCAAATACGGCTCTTTTAACGGGTGATGTGATGATGATCAGGGCCTATGAACACCTGGCAGGCATTCAGCCACATTATCTTACACGCATATTGAACCTGTTCAACAAAACGGCCAGGGAAGTCTGCGAGGGACAGCAGCTGGATATGGATTTTGAAAAGATGGAGACTGTGTCAATCGATGCCTATATTCACATGATCACGCTGAAGACTTCGGTACTACTGGCTGCGAGTTTACAAACCGGGGCCATACTGGGTGGGGCCAGTGAAGGCAATTGCCAGCATCTCTATGAGTTTGGTAAAAACCTGGGTATCGCTTTCCAGGTGCAGGACGATTACCTGGATGCTTTTGGCGATCCGGAAAAATTTGGCAAAGAAACGGGTGGAGATATACGCCAGAATAAAAAAACATTCCTCCTGCTGCATGCACTGGAAGTGGCATCACCAGAACAGCGAAAACACTTGCTGCAACTGATGCAGGAGAACCCTTCCGACAAAGTGCAACAGGTATTGGAAATATTCAGGGCCTGTAATGTAGATGAATGGGCCAGCAGGCTGAAGGAACAATACCTGCAAACGGCACTCCATCACCTCGATACCATTGCGGTGCTTGGCGCGCGCAAGAAATCACTGGAAGAACTGGCCAATTTTCTCATCAGAAGGGAACATTAAGACAAAACCCCTAGTTTTACCTGAGACCATTCACCTCTAATAGCTGTCTATGCCCAATCCCCTTTTCAGAAAAAAATCGATCAGTAAGATTCTAACAGAAGCGAAAGCCGGTGAAAATGATGGACATGGTCATAACCTGAAAAAAGTATTGGGTGTACGCGATCTTACTTTCCTGGGCATTGCTGCCGTGGTTGGCGCCGGGGTATTCTCTACAATTGGCGGCGCTGCTTATGATGGCGGGCCGGGCATTTCATTGCTGTTCATTATTACTGCTATTACCTGTGGGTTTTCTGCTTTGTGTTATGCCGAGTTTGCCAGTCGGGTTCCGGTGGCGGGCAGTGCGTATACATACTCATATGTAACTTTTGGAGAAGTGGTAGCCTGGATCATTGGATGGGCGCTGATACTGGAATATGCCATTGGTAATGTGGTGGTGGCCATTTCTTGGAGCGGCTATTTCAATAACCTGCTGGTGAATATTTTTCATGTTCATTTGCCAGACTGGTTATTGGTAGACCCCAAAACTGCTGCAAACGCTTTTCATACAGCCACGCAGGCGATTGCATCGGGTGCTGTGCTCAGTCCGGATCAATTGAAAAGCTACCAGTTTGCCATACAGGCCTATAACAATGCACCTGTATTGGGTGGTTGGCATGTATTCTTTAACCTGCCTGCATTTATGGTAGTGGTTTTCATTACCTGGCTCACTTATATAGGTATCAGGGAAAGCAAGGAATCGGCCAATTATATGGTGATCTTCAAAGTGGCTGTAATCATTTTCGTGATCATTGCCGGCGCTTTTTTTGTCGATACCAATAACTGGAAACCCTTCATGCCTAATGGCTTTACCGGTGTATTGAAAGGGGTATCGGCCGTGTTCTATGCCTATATTGGTTTTGATGCTATTTCTACTACTGCGGAAGAATGCAAGAACCCGCAGCGTGATTTGCCCCGGGGCATGATCTATTCACTCATCATTTGTACCATACTGTATATCCTTATTGCCATGGTGCTTACGGGTATGGAACATTACGACCATTTCAAGGGCGTGAACGACCCGCTGGCTTTTGTATTCAAAGACCGGGCGCCCTGGATTGAAAAAATTGTATCGGTCAGCGCCGTAGTGGCTACCACTTCCGTGATGCTTGTTTTCCAACTTGGGCAGCCCAGGATATGGATGAGTATGAGCCGCGACGGATTGCTGCCCAAACGTTTTCAGAAGATACACCCCAAATACCAGACCCCTTCTTTTGCTACCATTGTTACAGGGGTGATCGTAGGTACCGGCGCCTTGTTCGTTGAATCGGAACTGATGACCAATCTTACCAGCATTGGCACTTTGTTTGCATTTGTGCTGGTTTCAGGCGGCGTTTTGCTATTGCCTCCGCAAACAGAACGAGCTGGTAAATTCAAACTGCCGTATATCAATGGTAAATTCCTTATTCCCGTATTACTGGCCCTTTTCATATACCTTTTCCGCGAGCGGTTCTTCAGTTCCATTCAGCATATTGGCGATGAAGGGTACCAGGAAATATTGTTCCTGGTATTCCTGTTGATCGCTGCAACACTCGCTGTGCTTACATTTATCAGGAACTATTCATTCATCCCCATTATGGGTGTGTTGTCCTGCCTCTACCTGATGATAGAGATACCCATTGTGAGCTGGGAATGTTTTTTTGCCTGGATGGCATTGGGACTCCTCATCTATTTTTTCTATGGGAGGCGTAACAGCGTATTGTGCAAAGAAGCGGCTTAGCCCGGGATTTTCTATTTTTGCAGCAGACAAACAGTGAACAGATACACATGAAATACCAGGTAGGTGATGAGATCATTGTGCTTCATTCCAATGAAGAGGGTAAGGTGATAGAGATCATGAATGACAAGATGGTGCTGATAGAAGTAAGGGGCGTGAAATTCCCTGCGTACATGGACCAGATCGATTTTCCCTATTTCAAACGCTTTACCGAAAAGAAGCTGGTGCCGGGAAAAAAAGAGCTCCCTAAAACCTATATTGACCAGGTACCCAAAGAAAAACCGCAACCCAACCAGATAAAGGTGTCAGACGGGGTATGGTTGTCTTTGCTTCCCAAATTTTCGTTGGATGACTTTAACGATGAGGTAGTGGAACTGCTGAAAGTTTACCTGGTGAACAAGACTGACAAAACTTATCATTTTATTTACCGGCAGCAGTTTTTCAATGAAACAGCATTTCACTTGGAAAATGAACTGTTGGCTTTTCATGATTTTTACCTGCATGATATTCCTTTTGAAGCTGTGAATGACAGCCCTTCTTTCAGTGTCGATTTTTCCTTGGTGAAGCCGGAAAAAAAGAAAGCCCCGCATTTTGAAGCCCTGCTCAAACTGAAGCCAAAACAATTGTTCCGTAAAATAGAAGAGCTGAAAGAAAACAACGAACCCACCATTTCTTATCAATTATTCGATAAGTATCCCGATAAGGTAGATGAAGAAAGTTTCGAATTAAGCAGTTTGGCAACCAGGGGTTTTAAAGTGTATGATGCTTCTAAGGCCCGACAGCATTTGCCCCCTACACGTTCTGTAGTAGACCTGCATATTGAGAAACTCATGAATGACTGGAAGCAACTGAGCAATTTTGAAATACTTACCATCCAACTGAAAGAGTTTGAAAAATGGTTCGATTTGGCGGTAGCCCATCGCCAGCCATCACTTATTATCATTCATGGTGTAGGCGTTGGAAAACTGCGCGATGAGATCCATGACCTGCTCAAAACCAGGCGGGAAGTGAAGCATTTCATCAACCAGTACGACCCCCGTTTTGGGTATGGCGCTACTGAAATATTCTTTCAATATTAGATTATGTACCTTTGCCTTACCACGAACCCGAACCATCGTTCCGCATAGCGGGAAGGAAAGTCCGGACAGCAAAGGGTAACCCACCGGTGAACAGCCGGCTCCCGTTGCAGAACGGGAAGAGACAGTGCCACAGAAAATAGCTACTCCATTCAAACGGAGCAAAGGTGAAAATGTGAGGTAAGAGCTCACATCCTGTATTGGTAACAGTACGGGAGGGTAAACCTTGGGTGTTGTAATGCCATGTATAGGAGCGTTTGAAGGCGGCCCGCCTGAGTTCCAGGGTAGGCAGCAAGATCGCAGTAGTAATGCTGCGGCCAGATAAATGATGGTTTAGAAACAGAATCCGGCTTATGAGGCGAGTGGTTATTTCTGATTTCTGATTTGAAGATTTCTGATTTAAAATATATAAATCGAACAATCAAATCAGAAATCTTCAAATCAGAAATCAGAAATTTTCTTCTATTTTCGCCGCATGACACAAGAACAGATTAAACTTATGAGGGACCGCGTGGTTGTCCTGAGGAGGTTTCTTTGACGTTGAGAACCGCAGTTATAAAGTAGAAACAGATCGACAGCTCTCACTTTCGCCGGGCTTTTGGGATGACAATACCAGGGCAACGGCCATCATGAAAGAGATTAAAGTGAATGAATACTGGCTTAAACTCTATAAGCAGGTAGAAGCTGCTGTGGAAGATTTTGCCGTGTTGTTCGATTTCTGGAAAGCGGGCGATGCCAGTGAGGAAGAAACCAAACTGGCTTACGACATGTCCCTGGAAAAAATAGAAGAGGCCGAATTTAAAAGTACGCTCAACAAACCGGAAGATGAATTGCCCGCCATTTTGCAGATCAACCCGGGAGCAGGCGGAACGGAAAGCCAGGACTGGGCCCAGATGCTGATGCGTATGTACCTGATGTATGGAGAGAAACAGGGTTGGAAAGTGACCGAATTGGATTTGCAGGAAGGAGAGGGAGCAGGCATTAAAAGCGCTACACTACAGTTTGATGGTGATTTTGCTTACGGCTTTTTAAAAGCAGAAAGCGGGGTACACCGGCTGGTACGTATTTCCCCGTTCGACAGCAATGCCCGAAGGCATACTTCTTTCGCTTCAGTATTTGTATATCCGCTGATCGATGACAGTATTGAGATCAACGTGAACCCCGGTGACCTGGAATGGGCTTTCTATCGCAGTGGTGGTAGCGGCGGACAGAACGTGAACAAAGTGGAAACGGCTGTACGGCTTAAACATATTCCCAGCGGGTTTATTGTGGAATGCCAGCAGGCACGAACACAGGGTGAGAACCGTGAACTGGCTTTGAAAATGCTGAAAAGCCGCCTCTATGAAGAAGAATTGCGCAAGCGCCAGGAAGCCATCAATGCTACCAATGCCAATAAAAAGAAAATAGAATGGGGCAGCCAGATACGCAGTTATGTATTCCATCCCTATAAAATGATCAAAGACCATCGCACCGATTATGAAGTAGGAAATGTGGGTCCGGTAATGGACGGAGAACTGGACGGATTCATCAAAGCCTTCCTGATGCAGGAGAAGAATGAGGGCGGTTAATTCTTTTTGGCACACAAATTGTTTCCCCTATTTTTGATGTATTATCTAAACCCCATATTAAGTAAACTTAATTAAAATCCAATTGCATGAAAAAACATCTCCTTTTTTGTCTCCTGGGCTTATCTCTGTTTGCCTTTTCCTGCAGCAAGAGCAATGACAACCCCGTGCATACTGTAAAATATACAGTATCGAGCAACAATGCCATGAATGTGACTTACACCATTCAGGACGGTTCGTTGAAAACAGTTAATAATGTAGATGCGAGCTGGACTTACAGTTTCAGCACCAGTGGCAGGGGCCAGATTGTAAAGCTGATTATTGCAAGCGTTAATGCTACTGCAGTGAGTGGCGCCATTTTTATTGATGGACAACAGGCTTCACAAAACAATGATGCCAGTGGTAATGTTACCATCACTGCGCAGATACCTTAATGTTTGCCAGCAGGTAAAGAAGTTTTTCTGAGCCAGTAATACCCGCCGGTCATTGCCAGAAAGGAGGCAAGCAATACCGATATTTTGGCTATATCCTGTATAGCCGGATCGCTGAATGCCAGGGTAGAAATAAATATGCTCATGGTAAAACCTATGCCTGCAAGCAGACTGCCACCGATCATTTTGGGCCAGTTGCTTCCGGAAGGAAGCACGGCCCATTTTTTTTGTACCAGAAAGTAACAGGCTGCGCATATGCCCAGTGGTTTGCCAATACACAGACCGGTAATGATGCCCCAGCTGAGGCTGCTTGTCAATGCTTGTAGCCCGTTATCGGGCAGGTTAATGGCTGTATTGGCCAGGGCAAACAGGGGCATTACCAGGAAATAAACGGGGGTATGGAATTTCAGTTCCAGTTTTCCCAGTTCTTTCATGGGAACCATGAAAGCGAAAATGACCCCTGCAACCGTGGCATGGATACCCGAATTGAACATACAATACCAAAGCAGGATGCCCAAGAGCCAGTGCACCCAGCTGAAAGGCATTTTTTTTCGATTCAATAACCACAGCGCCGCAATTACCAGCAGACAACCTAAAAGATAGCCAGTCTGCAACTGACCGCCATAGAAAATGGCAATTACAATAATGGCGCCCAGGTCATCGATGATAGCCAATGCAGTAAGGAATATCTTTAATGCAACGGGAACCCTTTTTCCCAATAGGGAGGCAATGCCGAGGGTAAAGGCAATATCAGTTGCCGTGGGGATGGCCCATCCATGAATGTATTCGGTTCCTTTGTTGAAGAACGCAAAGAAAAGGGCCGGCACCAGCATACCTCCAATGGCACCGGAAATGGGCAACAGGGATTTCTTTACCGACGCCAGTTCACCACAAACCAATTCCCGCTTGATTTCCATTCCTGCCAGAAAAAAGAACAATGCCATCAGTGCGTCATTAATGATGAGCAGGGGGGAGTTGGGCAGTGATAAAAAACCGATGTGTATATGGTGTTCATTGGTGCCGTCAAAACTGGCAGACCAGCCATCTACATAACCATCACTCCAGAACCCCCAATTGGAAGCCAGGAGCGATATTGCAGTACACGCCAGTAAGGTAATGCCAATGGCCCGGCTATCATTCACGAATTTCCGGAAAGGATGGATGAGTTTTGCCAGCACGGTACAAAGATTAATTCGCTAATATATCGAATTTACTTTTGGGTCTTTTGGAATCGTACCAATGAAAATTTCTTAGCTTGAGATCATCGTGATTCACCTGTAACATGGGGTACATCGTACCTTCCACTTTGTTCAGCAGGTTTACTCGTTTGAGCTTACCATCGGCAAAATAGGCCCTGATCATGTCGCAACTGCTTTTGTTCACGCCTACGAGACGTTTGGAATCGTCTTGCGCATAATATACATTCTCTGCATACCCCTTTGCCTGCAGGTAATTGATCTTGCCATTATCGAACAGTGCATTGATGGTGTATCCTTTGATCTGCTGAAAGTATTGGGTGCTGTCAACCCTGCTCAATGCCATACCATTGTTGAACACGAATAACCGCTCAGGTTTTTTATTTTTCAGGTAGAGGTAAATAGTATCTCCGGTGATCTGGTTTTCCTTGGCCCATACAATGGGCTCTTTGAACAACCTGAAAACAGAATCCTTCAACGAATAGAAAAGACTGTCACCCACCGCCTGCAGGGAATCGGAAAATATCTTCACATTGTTATAAGCCTCAAAAAACTTGTCGCTGCTGCTGTCCGGCTTATTGATACCCATTGCAGGAGCAGTGCTGTCGCGTACCTGGGGTACCGGCCGGGTTTTGATCAGGTCTGATAACCGCGCGGTATAAAGGAGTGTTGCTGCTACAAATATTGTGTCGCGTTCCTGTTTAATGAGCAGGAGCGGTTTTTCTGTAGCCAGGGCTGAATTATTTTTTTTATTGATCCTGATATTATTGGCAATGATATCGGCTCCTTCTGTGGAATCCTTGCCCCTCAATACCGCATTCCCTCTCAATTCACTCATACCGGTGGAATCGTCGAAAGCCATTTCATCGGCCGTAGCCGTATAGGTGCTGTCGTCTATAAAAGACCTTTCGTATAAAATACTTTTCTTGTTCTTTTTGTCGAAATAACCATTGCGTGTTTTGATGATCCGCTTTTCGTTGTAAATGGTAGTTGGACTGGTGAAGGTTGATATTTCGGTATTGGTATTGTACTGCAGGGTATCGGTATAGACCTTGTATTCTGGATCAATGAGCTCCACTTTTCTTTTAAAGATCACGTCTTTGGTGTCTCCGTAGTAGTATCCTTCGGTACTGGTGAGTACGGTTTTTTTGTTCACCAGTTTGCCGTTTTTGAGGTAAGTGCCGATCTTCACCGATGCATCATATTCCAGTTCATCGGTGGTAAGAGTGCTTTTTCCATCGGTGAGTTTTACTTTTTTCTGCAGGAAAGCCTTGCGTTCCTTGCCTTTGTAACGCATGTACTGCGCATAGGTATGTACACTGTCGGCATCATTGATGTGCACATTGCCAAAAGCTTCCATAGTATTATCAACCAGGTTCACCACGGCGCTGTCGGCATAAAACAAGGTTTTGTCCTGCCGCATTTCCACATGTCCCCCCAACGAAGCAAATACATTGAGTGAATCCTTCTTGATATAATTATACCTGTCGGCCTTGAGGATCACCAGCGTAGTGCCTGCCGTGGCAGTATCTGCCGTTACCATCCGCTGGGCACGTACGGTAAACGCAAACAACATCAACAAGAGTATGATGGTATATCGCACACTGGTCATGGTTGCATCCTTGATGAATCGACGGGCAGGGGGGCGGTAAGCGGACCTGATTTGTCTTTTTTCCCGAATACAGAAATGTTCACATAGCGTTTGGGATGTGTGCGCAGATCGTCCAACAGGATATTAGCGCTTCTGACAGTATTGGTAAGATTATTATAAAGCACTTTGTCATTCATCAGTTTACCCAGTGAACCATCTGTTGAATTGAGTTTGGCCAGTATACCGTTCAGGCTTTCGATGGAAGTCCTGAGTTTGTCCACCGTACCGTTGATATCTGTACTGGCCAGGTTATCCGTTGTCTTCTCCAAATTACCCAGCAGTCGCGTGACTTTGTCGTTATTATCGGCCAGGTTCCTGGTGAAACTGTTCACATTGTTCATGGAAGCGGCGATGGAGCCGGATTGCTGGTTAAGCATGGCCTGGATAGAAGCGGATGATACTACCAGGCTGGCAGTGGTTTTATTGATATTGGCAATTACTTCCTGCAGGTTGTTTTTCGTAGCGGGATCGAAAATGGTGTTGATGTTCTTGAGTACACTGTCAAGCGAATGCACGGTTGTTTTGATCTGGTCGCTCACAGGGCCCAGTTTATTCATCACATCACCCAATAATCCGGCTGACGAAGCAGTCAGTAATGTATCGCCTGTACTCAGGTATTTGGTACCATCGCCCAGTTTGATATTGATACTGGGAGCGCCGAGGGGATTATCCTTAATAGTGGCTACGGAATTGGCGGGAATATTGTAGCTGCTTTTCAGTTTAATGGTTACAACGATGGAAGACAGGTTACGGTCGGCATTTTCAATATCATACACTGAACCTACCTGGTAACCATTGATGAAAACGGGGTTCGACACCATGATGCCCTTGGTATCGTTGTATTTGGCATAAATAAGGTTACCGGTTTTGAACAGGGTTTTCCCTTTCAGGAAATTAAAGCCAAGGATCAGTAAAGTGATGGCTATTGCAGTTAGGGCGCCAACCTTGGTTTCATTTGATATCTTCATAGCATGCAAAACTAAGGTTTCTTCCGTGGAAGCTTAAACAGAAGCGCTGTTAAAATATAACCAGGGGTGTTAATAAGCACTTTATTTCTGCGGCATACTGCTATTACCTGTTGTTGCCCCCAGCTGTTTTTCCAGGGAGGCTTTATAGATCTTGACAGAGCGGGCAATTACTTCTGCAATTTCCTGCTGACCGGTGCTGCTGTTCAGGTAATCTTCTTCTTCCGGGTTGGAGATGAAGCCTGTTTCCACTAAAACAGCAGGCATTGAAACGGCCTGCAATACCCAAATGCCTTTGCGTCTTTGTCTTGCCTGGCGGCTGATGCGACCAATTTGCTGGAACTGGTCTTCAATGGTCAGCGCCAGTTTGGCGCTTCGCTGGAAATATTGCTGGGTCATTACAGAAGCCAGCATGCGTTTGGTAGGATCATTGGCATTTTCTTCCTCCAGGGCTTTGATTTCCTTGGCAGAGATGCTATCCATATATTCATCAATACCTTCACTGGCGGCGGCTTTACGTTGTTCGGTTTTGTCCACCCCATAAATATAGGTCTCGGTACCCTTTGCCGGGCTGGGCGTGTACCAATAATGGTAGTTGGGCACTCTTTTGGTGTATTTTTTCTTTTTCTTTCCCTTGCCTTTATAGAATGTTTCAGTCTTATAACCCCTGAATTCCCTGTTGCGTATAGGATCGGCGGAATTGGCGTGGATGCATACAAAAAGGTCGCCCTTGGCCTGGTTGGCAATATTGGCCTTGGTAACCACGGAATGGTAAATATCAGACCTGCGGGTCAGTACAATGTCCACATCGGGCAATTCTTCACGCAATACCTGCTCCAGTTTCAGGGAAACAGCCAGGGCTATGTCTTTCTCATTGGAATACCTGCCCCGGGCTCCGTTGTCGTGCCCGCCATGACCCGGATCAATCACTATCCTTTTAAGAACTTGTTTCTGGTAAGGTTTACCATTGGAGAGCGTGAAAGACGACAATAAGACCAGGCTAAAACTTAACAAAACCAAAGCAGCATATCTACTACGCATCATATCAATTCGTTAAAGGATTTTTTTTTGAATACTATTTACACCAATTTGACACTATTTTTGCCCACGTGAATATGTGCAAACGCTGTAAAATTAACGTAAAAACCTGGCTGTCTATTGTAGCGACCGGATATTTGCTCATATTAACATTCATTCAGCAGGTATCGGGCGGTCCGGCTGCCGCCCATAGACCTTACTGGCAGACCGATACCATTTCCCCTAAGAAAAAAGACACTACCGTTCAGCACATAGACTCCCTGAAAATATCGAAAGATTCATTGGATGCCCCAGTAAAATACAGCGCAGAAGACTCAGGTACACTGATTGTAGATACCCGTGAATTCTACCTGTACGGTAAAGCGAAAACCGATTATAAGACCATGCAACTGGAAGCAGCCACCATTGGATTTGACCAGCAATCGCAAACCGTAAAAGCTTTTGGCGCGCTGGACAGTACCGGTAACCCGCTGAGTAAACCGCTTTTCCTGCAGGATGATATGAAAACGGTGAGTGACTCAATTCTATTCAACCTGAAAACAGGGAAGGGGCAGGTAAAAAATACTTTTTTACAGGAAGGGGAATTATTTGTGAATGCCAGGGTGCTGAAGAAAATCAGCAGTGATGAAGCATTTGCGGCATGGGCAAGGGTAACCACCTGTAACCTCGATACACCGCATTTTGCATTCCGTACCCGCCGCATGAAGATCATTAATAACAAAATGGGGGTATCCGGACCCGCATTTGCAGAATTTGAAGGTGTACCTGTGCCAATAGGTATTCCGTTTGGATTATTTCCGCTGTACAGGGGCCGCCACTCGGGTATATTGGCGCCGGCTTTTACAGCGAGTGAGGATTTTGGACTGGGACTGGAAGGCCTGGGTTATTATAAAGTGATCAACGATTATGTTGACCTTACCACGCGTACCAATCTTTATTCCTATGGCGGATGGAACCTGAACCTGAATTCCAAATACATCTGGCTTTACCATTTCACGGGTAATGTGAACATAACTTTTCAAAATACCAAAAGTCTCAACAGGTCCGGAACGCTCAAAGACGAATTCAATTCATCGCATTCGTTCATGATCAACTGGAGCCATTCTCGCGACAGTCGTGCCAGGCCGGGTACTTCATTCAGCGCCAATGTGAATTTCGGCAGCACCAAATTCAACCAGTTGCTGCTGAACAATCCGTTCCAGAATTTCCAGAACCAGCTCAATTCTTCTATCAGTTATTCAAAAGACTGGAACGGTAAAGTGAACCTTTCACTCAATGCAAACCATAACCAGAACAGTGTTACCCGCCTGATGAACCTCAACCTGCCTACCGCCAATGTGAACGTGGTAACATTTTATCCTTTCCAGAAAAAGGAGCAGATAGGCTCAGGTAAGTGGTACGAGAAAATAGGCGTTGGTTACAGCGGTAATTTCCAGAACCAACTGTCTTTTTACGATACGGCTTTCAACTTCAGGCGTTTGCTGGATACTGTTCAATGGGGGGCACAGCACAGTTTGCCCATCAGCCTGTCGCTCCCATCACTTGGTCCGATAACGATCAGTCCGAGTGTGTCTTATGATGAACGCTGGTACGGACAACGCATCCTGCGTCGCTGGGATACTTCCAGGCTCAAAGTGGATACCACCATACAGAAGGGCTTTTATACTGCACGCCAGATGAGCTTTGGTCTGAGCGCCAGCACGCGTATTTTTGGTACGTACAAGTTCAGTCCCACCAGCCATATCGTAGGCATTCGTCACGAGATCAGACCCACCATTTCACTGAACTACAAGCCCGATATGGCTTCCAAATATTTTTACACCATACAGGTAGATACTTCCCGCAGGAAGATGCGCTTTTCGCAATTCGACGGGGGGATCATCGGGCCTTTCGGTGAAGGAACTTTTGGGGGTATTTCTTTTGGAATAGACAACTTGTTAGAGATGAAAGTGAAGGATAAGAATGACAGTACGGGCAAAGCAACCAAAAAAGTAAAACTGATAGACGGCTTCGGATTTAATTCCTCGTATAACCTGATGGCCGATAGTTTCGCGTTGAGCAATATTAACTTGTATGCACGAAGCACATTGTTTGAAAAGATCAATATTACGGCAGGCGCCATCCTTGATCCGTATGCCATTGACAACAGGGGGTACCGGATGAACCGTTTGATCCTGGATCCGCTCAAGTTCAAATTCGGAAGGATCACTTCCGGTAACCTGGCCATTTCTACCCAGTTCCAGAGCAAGACCAAGGACGGTAAAGACCCGAAAGAGAAAGACAAACATATCCCGGTTGATCCTTTCATGACGCCTGATGAACAACAGCGCCAATTGCAGTTTGCAAGGGCCAATCCGGCTGAATTCACCGATTTTGATATTCCCTGGACCCTTTCGCTTTCCTATTCACTTACATTTAATAATGTATTGAAAAGCGATTATTCGGGATTTGAAACCAAGACTTATTCCAGTGTAAACTTCAATGGCGATTTCAGCCTCACGGAAAAATGGAAGCTGGGAGGTACGGGTTATTATGATTTTTCCACCAACAAGCTGCAACAGTTCAGTATGTTCATCAGCCGGGAAATGCATTGCTGGCAAATGTCCATCAATGTAACGCCCATTGGTTTGTACCGCTCTTTCAATATCACCCTCAATCCCAAATCAGGCATTCTTCGAGATTTGCGCATTAACAGGAGCAGGACCTTCTCCAGCTATTGATCCTGTTGCGTTTCAAGATAGTCCCACATTTGACGGAATACGGTTTCCTTTAAACCGGCTGCATCGTTGCTGCCGGGGTATACAGGTGGCAGAAAATGCATTTCAAGGCGATGCGGGAGCAGGTAGAAAAAACGATTGGCCGGTAAAACTTTACTGGTATGTAAGAGTATGGCCGGAATGATGGGTTTGCCACTATCTGTCGATAACTTGAAAGCACCGTCATAAAAACTTTTCAGCGGTTTATTGGTCTTGTTGCGTGTTCCTTCGGGATAGATGACCATGTCAAGCCCGATGTCCAGGACCTTTTTCATTTCTTCATAGCTTTTCCGGCGGCTTTCATCGTTACTCCGGTCAACCAGCACACTTCCGAATGAATAGATCCATCCGAATACCGGTATACGTACAAAACTTTTCTTGGCAATGGTTTTATTAGCCCGTGGCATGAAGGGGGTGCTAACCGGTACATCCATGAGGCTGTTGTGATTGCACACTACAATATAAGCCTGCCCTTTTTGAAAATGGGCTTTTCCTTTCACCCTTAAAGGGCAGCCGATCAGCGTAAGGAACAAGCTCATCCATATCCTTGATACCTGCCTGTGCCACCGGACTTTCACCGGGTCTTTCAACAAAAAGCAGGGGAGGTAAAAGAATATAGCAATGAGCATGGTAGCAAGGAACAGTACCAGTGCCCAGGCAGCCCAGATACGGGCAAATACACGGACGAAAAAATTGTTGGTTAAAGGAGCGCTCATAGTGATGAATAATCGCAATATTACTACAAGATTGTCAGGAAGGATTCCAATTGATAGGTTCCAATCCCTGGCGAATCAGCAATTCATTGGTCCGGCTGAAATGTTTACACCCGAAAAACCCTTTATCAGCGCTGAAAGGTGAGGGGTGTGCAGCTTTGAGCACGCTATGTCTTGTTTCATCAATCAGTACCTGTTTTTCCTGTGCAAACCTTCCCCATAAGAGGAAAACAATGCCTTTTTTTTCATTTGATATTTTCCTGATCACAGCATCTGTAAAATCCATCCAGCCGATCTTTGAATGGCTGGCCGGTTCATTTGCTCTCACTGTTAATACGGCATTGAGCAGTAATACACCTTGTTGCGCCCATTTGGTAAGATTACCGGTAGTGGGTATGGCCATGCCCAGATCCTGGTTCAGTTCTTTGTAAATATTCACCAGTGAAGGAGGGGGCTTGACACCATCGGGTACGGAAAAGCTGAGGCCATGTGCCTGACCCGGACCATGATAGGGGTCCTGCCCCAATAAAACCACTTTCAATTTATTAAAAGGTGTTTGTTCAAAGGCATTGAATATGAGTGAACCGGGAGGATAAATGACCGCTCCGGTAGCTTTCTCTGTCTTCAGGTGGGTGGTTACCTGCAGGAAATAGGGCTTGACGAATTCCTGTTTCAGCACTTCCTTCCAACTGGGCTCTATTTTAACATCCATAAATTCAATTGTATGAATACGAAAATAAAAGAAAGTTAAAAAGGTTGGAACTTTTACGAAATATTCGTAGTTTTACGAAACAATCGTAATTTTGAACTGATATGGAAAAATTAACCAAACAGGAAGAAGAAGTGATGCAGGCTGTCTGGAATGCAGGTGAGAATACCATCAAAGTATTCCTTGATCATATGCCTGATCCTAAACCACCGTATACCACTTTGGCATCCACCATCAAGAACCTGGAGAAAAAAGGGTATGTGAACAGCCGCCTGATGGGTAATACTTATGTATACACTCCAGAGGTATCGGAGGAAATGTATAAGCAAAAACTCATGCAAGGTTTTGCAAAAAGCTATTTTAATAACTCTTACAAGGATATGGTCAGCTTTTTCATCAAGCAGAAAAAACTCAAGCCAAAGGAATTGCAGGAGATCATTGAAATGATTGAAAAGAAGTAAACATCTATACTGAAAAATCAAAACAGCGATTATGTCACAGTTGTTTGATTACCTGATTAAAGCCTCGCTCTGTTTGGGTGTGGTGTACCTGTTTTATTATTTTCTTTTACGTCCCCTGACGTATTACCAATGGAACCGGTATTTCCTGTTGCTGGCTGCTTCATTGGCTTTCATTATCCCGCTATTGCCGGTAGATGCACTGATGCCGGGGCAACCTTCAGCCGCGGTTGCCTTTATCAGGCAGTTTTCGTTGGAGAAAGAACATCCCATAGCTGCAGGTCTTTCAGAACTGCCTTCACGCGTGACTTTATGGCAATTATTGCTGCCCGTGTTCTTTGTGGGGTCTTTGGTGATGCTTGTCAGGATGGTTTTGCAACTGATTTCCCTGAAAAAATTGCGCCATACGGCGTCGTTGACACACGATGGTCATTATACATTTTATCAATTACCGAATGAACAGTCGCCCTTTTCATTCGGTAATCATGTTTACCTGAACAGGGATTTATACAACGACGATGAGTTTGAAAAGATCATCCGCCACGAACTGGTACACATACAACAAAAGCATACGATAGATGTACTGTTAGCAGAATGGCTCTGTATTATCAACTGGTTCAATCCTTTTGCCTGGTTCATCAGGCATGCGGTTAAACAGAACCTGGAATTCATTGCGGATGAACAGGTATTACAGGAAGGACATAACCGTAAAGGTTACCAGTACCTGCTTCTGAAAGTGGCCCAGGAAAACCAGGGATTTCAATTGGCCAGCCCTTTCCTGTTTCCTTCACTCAAAAAAAGAATTGAAATGATGAACCGCGATCGTACAGGTAGTGTTCATTTGCTGAAATTCATGGTGATATTGCCTTTGCTGATCATGCTGGCAGTGGCTTTCGGACAAACATCCGGGAAAAGCCGGAAATCTTCACCTGGTAATGATGATCAATACAACCTGGCTACACTCACTTACCTGATCAACGATGCTCACGTGGAATCGATTGTAAAAGAGGACCAGCGGAATTGCCTGCTGAAACCAGGTGCTGCACTGAGCCTGGGATTGATGAGTAAAGAGAAAGACAGGCTCAGGACCTTGCTTGAACGGCACGGTTATGCCAACCTGCCGGGTAATGCTATTCGTTTCACGATCGATACCACGTTGGCACCGCAGCGTTTTGCCGTTGAAATAGCCATACATATTGCCAATGCAGGTTTGCTGCGAGCGCAATTGCCTCAAAAAAATGAATACGATCAGAAAGCAAAAGACCAGACCTTAATCAAACAAGCCAAAATCATAGATCGGTTGCATTAAACAGCCCACTCTTTAAATACTCAAAACAAGATCCGGATGAATTTTAAAACAGTGAATAATATCACAGGGGGCGTTGTGTGCCTGATCGCCTGTATTACTTATCTGCTTACTGCGGAAGCGGGGGGAAGTTTTTGGGATTGCGGCGAATTTGTAAGCTGTTGTTTCAAAGTGCAGATACCGCATCCGCCGGGTGCGCCATTATTCGTACTGTTGGGCCGCTTGTTCATCATTGTATTTGGAGATCATCCGCTCAATGCTGCCAAAGCAGTCAATTGTATGAGTGCCCTGGCCAGCGGGTTTACGATACTTTTTTTGTTCTGGACCATAACCCATATGGCCAGGAAGATCGTGCTACGCAATACTGGTGCATTATTCATTAATACCATGCAAACCATTGCCATTATGGGTGCGGGTGCAGTGGGGGCACTGGCATTTACTTTTTCCGATTCGTTCTGGTTCAGTGCAGTGGAAGGTGAGGTATATGCTATGAGTTCTTTTTTTACTGCCCTTGTATTCTGGTGTATTTGCAAATGGGAGGAAAGAGCCGATGAACCGCAAGCCGACCGGTGGATCGTTTTTATTTTCTTTCTCATTGGCATGTCCATCGGCGTTCACCTGCTAAGTTTATTGGATATACCGGCTATTGTAATGGTGTATTATTTCCGCAGGAAGGAAAGGTTCCGATATGCGTTGGTGAAAAAATATTTCCTGCGGGTCGTAGGCATAGGAGGAATACTGGCCACGTTGGGTGCATTGCTCGTGGTGCAACGCGATACACCGGAAGGGCAATCATTCGATGGAACGGTAGCAGGGTTAGTTTTCCTCGGTACCTTGTTTGTGATAGGCGCATTGTACCTGTTAGAATGGATAGGGAAAAAACAAAAAGAACAATTCGGGGGTGTATATATTTTTCTGCTGGCCGGTTGTGTCCTGGAGCTTTTTGTACAGATCGGCGTTATCCAATATTCTGTTAAGACAGCCGGCAATTTCGATCTGTTCTTTGTAAATGTCCTGGGATTTCCATTCTTCTGGGGCTTCGTTTTTTTCTTTCTGCTGGTAGCAGCAGGCGTATGGGCAGCATTACGTTATGCCAAAAGAAAACAATGGACGCTGTTGACCCTGGGCCTCTGGTGCATGGTATTCATACTGTTTGGGTATAGTCCCTATGCAACTACCATGATCCGCAGCAATGCAGACCCAGGGGTAGATGTATTCAATGTAGACAACCCCATGAATCTTTACGGCTATCTTGGGAGGGAGCAATATGGTGATTTCCCGCTTTTATACGGACAAAAATTTACTGCCCGCCCTCTTGACTACAAAGATGGTTCGGTGAAATATGGTAAAGGGAACCATGGTAAATATGTGGAAACAGGCAAAGAAGAACATCCAATATATGCGCAGGAAGACCAGATGATCTTTCCACGTATGTGGGATGCCACCAATGACCAGTTGCACGCCGATTATTATGCTCAATATATGGGAGCACGCAAACAGAAAGACGGCAGTTACGATAGCAGTCCCGGTTTTTCCGACAATCTCTCTTTCTTTCTGCGATACCAGAACTATTATATGTACTGGCGTTATTTTCTCTGGAACTTCAGCGGTCGCCAGAACGATGTGGAAGGATTGTTTGCAGACAATGTGCGCGACGGCAACTGGATCACCGGCATACCTTTTATTGATCCTATTTTTTATGGCAACCAGGCCGCATTACCTGATACCTTGAAGCGCAACAAAGCCCATAACCAATTGTTTGCACTGCCTTTGGTATTAGGACTGATAGGTATGTTCTATCATTTCAAAAAGAATCCTGGTCATGCTATTGCTGTGATGATGTTGTTCCTGGTTACGGGAATAGGCATTGTGCTGTACATCAACCAACCAGGCATGCAGCCACGGGAAAGGGATTATGCTTATGTAGGCTCCTTTTATGCCTTCGCCATCTGGATAGGAATAGGGGTATTGTATTTTACCAACAAAGCGTTGCAACAAAAACGATACGGCAAACCTCTTGCAATAGGCGCTGTTGCTTTGTTGCTGGGCATTCCTGCTTTGATGGCACAACAGGAATGGGATGATCACGACAGGAGTAAGAAGCAACTGGCCCGCGATATGGCGCGCAACTACCTGGAGAGTTGTCCGCCCAACGCCATCCTCTTTACTTATGCCGATAATGATACTTATCCGCTTTGGTATGCGCAGGAAGTAGAAGGCATCCGGCCCGATGTACGGGTAGTAATCACTACCTTAATCAGTGCCGACTGGTGCATTAATCAGTTGCGTTATAAGATCAATCAAAGTGCACCCATTGATGTGATCTGGAGCAAAGACCAGATATTGGGTGATAAGCGGAATGTAGCCGTTATCCAGCCTCAACCTGCTTATCCGCAAAACAGGTATTATGATCTGTACGATGTGATGAAAAATTACCTGGGGGATGACAGTCATCTCGACAACCGCGGCTATGTGAATTTACCCGTAACTCGTTTTTCTGTGCCAGTGAACGAGCAACTGGTGCGCACCAATGGAACGGTAAATGCTGCTGACAGCGTAGAAAAAGAAATGCGTTTTGAAATTACTAAAAGGTATTTGGTGAAGAACGACCTGGCCATCCTGAATATCATAGCAGCCAATCATTGGAAGCGCCCCATTTGTTTTGCAGGCCCTTACGGCGATTTGGGATTCGGTGATTACCTGCGTAAAGAGGGAATGATTTACCACCTGGTACCAGTACTTCGTTCACCTGTGAACACTGATCGTTCGCTGGACATAGCTTTGCATTATTTCAGTTCGGGCAATGCGCAGGCACCTGGTGTTTATTTCGATGAAGAGAACCGTCGACAGTTGAATATACTGCGCCGCGCCATGGCGGAGATTGCACTTGATCTCTGTGCAAAGAACAGGGAGCAGGATGCCATCAAAGTGCTGGAACGGGCAGATGTGTTGATGAATGAGCAGAATTTCCCTTACGGACTCAGCTCAAGGAACAACGATCACAACCGGCAGTCGATGTATTTCCTGGAAGCGTGTTTGCAGGCAGGAGATACCCGTCTCATTCAGAAAGTAACGGTTTCATTGAAAAAAGACTTGCAGGAACAGATCCGGTATTATCAGCAACTTTCCCCTGTGCAGTCTGATGCGCTTCAGTACGACTGGCAGGAAGCCAACCAGATGCTGGAAGCATTGAACAAATTGAAAACCTAAAACGGTTTTGCCCCAGGACGATTTAGTGAGCCGGTGATAACAGCAGGTGAACAGATTCTTCGTGTGGCCGGGGGGATAGCGTTGTCTTTACCAGCACCTGTTTGTGGCCTACCAGCACCCTTATCTCATAATAGCTTCCCCAGAAACTGACCTGCTGAATTTTTCCAGGTACAGCGTGTTCGGTGGAAGCAGGCACTATCATGAATTGTTCCGGGCGCAGGTAAACAGGCTTCCCATTCAATGGCAATGTTTTCAGCGGGGGGAACAAGGCAATGTCAGATTTGTCGAATACATTGTAACTGCCGAAGAGTCCTGCTACATATTCGTTAACAGGATGATGGTATATCTCTTGTGCCGGTGCCTGTTGAACAATCTGTCCTTCTTTCATGGCAATGATCTCCTGTGCCCACGATAAAGTATCGAGAGGGTCGTGAGAAGTAAGCAGACAGGCCGTCTGGTATGTTGTGCTGATATCTTCGAGTACCTCCTTCAGGATGTTTTTATGTATGGGATCGAGGTTGGAGAACGGCTCATCGAGTAATAAAAGCCTGGGTGCCTGCGTCAATAACATTGCCAATGACAAGCGTTGCCTTTCGCCACCTGATAACTGTCCGTTCTTTCTCTGAAAGAGATGATCGATACGACACAACCGGTATAAGTGCCTGGCTTTTTCTTCAGGGATTTTATTGGCGTATTCCAACAGTTCTTCCATCCGGTAATTGTTGCGCAACTCATAGTGTTGTGAGAGATATGCAATGCCCGGGTGACCGGGGATCAATTTTTCAAACGGACCTTCTACGCGCTTCCCCTCAAACAATACCAGCCCGGCATCGGGTTGTACCAGTCCGGCTATGATCTTGAGCAAGGTACTTTTACCTGATCCTGATTCTCCTGCAATGGCAATCTTCTGCAGCTGGGATTGCTGAAAAGAGATATCTCTTAATGCAAAACCGCCTTGTTGTTTATAAAGGGAAGATACGGAGAGCAAATGCATGGGCTGACTGAAATGGCAGGCCCAAAGGTACAATCCGGCGGGTTACCGGCACCGGAAACGTTTGCGTTATGAGGATGGGTGGAACAGTATTTTATTGATGTATATTGCGGTATGTCACATTCGTTTCGTTACCAGACATCCCACAGTGCAGGGGAAGTAAAAAAAATGGATACTGCGCAATTGCGCAATGCTTTCCTGATTGAAAAAATATTTGAGCAGGATACCATCACTGCTACCTATTCCATGCAGGACCGTTTTGTTGTATTAGGGGTGAAGCCTGTTCAGAAACAACTGAGTCTGCCTGCTTTTCATGAACTTACCAAGGCAGATTATTTCCTGGAAAGAAGAGAGATCGGTATTATCAATGTAGGAGGTAAGGGTATCGTAACAATAGACGGAGAAACTTTTGAGCTGGAGAATAAAGACGGCCTCTATGTAGGCAAGGGAAGACAGTCCGTTGTATTTGCGAGCGCCGATGCAAGCAAACCCGCCCTGTTTTATATCAATGCTGCGCTGGCTGCGGCAGCTTATCCTACGGTACACCTGCGCAAAGCAGACATTACGCCGCTTATGCTTGGTGATATGCTGACTGCCAATTATCGCAAGATATACCAGTATATTTTACCGGGCCGGGTGCAGAGCTGCCAACTGGTCATGGGATTCACAGAATTGCTGAATGGCAGTGTATGGAATTCCATTCCGCCGCATACACATCTTCGACGCAATGAAGTATATTTCTATTTTGATGTGCCGGAAGAACAGGTGGTACTGCACCTGATGGGCGAGCCCTCAGAAACAAGACATTTATTCGTGCATAACCACCAGGCAGTGGTATCGCCCGAGTGGAGCATACATGCGGGAGCCGGAACAGCTTCTTATTCCTTCATTTGGGGAATGGCTGGTGAAAACCAGGACTATACCGATATGGATAAGCTGGAAGTAAAAAACCTTCAATAGGTTATTTCTTTTTAGACGACGCCCGTTTCATGAGTTTGGTAGTGTACAATTTGGTTTGCGGGGTGAAGGATTTACCTTGTTCAATCTGGTCAATCAATAACCCTGCAGCCATTTGTCCCATTTCAAATGCCGGTTGCCGCACGCTGGAAAGGGCGGGAGATAAAATGGATACTACCGGTTCATCATTGAACCCTACAATGGCAATGTCTTCAGGAACGCGAAACCCTTTGGCATGCGATGCAACCAGGGCAGCGATGGCCTGTCTGTCGCTACAGGTAAAAATGCCATCGGGTGGTTCATTCAGTTTCAGCAATTGTGTAATGGCTTTGACGCTTTTTTCGTGGTTGAATTCGCAGTATACCACCAGTTTGTCGTCCAATGGAATATGGTATTTCACGTGTGCGAGGCGGTAGCCTTCTTTGCGGCGGCTGCTGATAGACAACTCTGAAGGGCCTCCTATATAAGCGATCCGGCGGCACCCCATTTTAATAAGGTGTTCAACGGCGCCGAATGCTCCGGCCATATTATCGACAATGACTTTGGAAGTATTCAGCTCATCAGCAATACGGTCGAACAATACTACCGGTAAGCCTGACTGCTGTAATTCCTGGATGTGCTGGTAGCTTTTGGTATGTTGTGCCAATGAGAGAATGATACCGTCTACACTGCTTCGAAGCATGTCCTGCGTATTCTTGATCTCGCGTTCATATTGTTCCATTGACTGGCAGGCAATGACAGTATAACCCCTTTTGGAAGCAGTATCTTCTATACCCTGCAGGGCTGTGGAAAAAACATAATAACCCAGGTTGGGAACGATGACCCCGATGGTTTTTGTTTTCGCTTTTACCAGGCTAAGGGCAGCCATATTGGGGCGATAATTGAGCCTTTCAGCAGTTTCTTTTACCAATCGCTGTGTTTCCTTATTGATCTCATGGCTCGACTTCAGTGCCCTTGACACCGTGGAAGGCGAGATATTCAGCAGTTTGGCAATATCTTTTATCGTAACCTGGTCTGACATGGTAGGTTGAGGAAGAACATGTTTTCCCGGAGCAATTTAAGCTATTTTTAGCCTGCATTGTATCTGCGACGGGGATGCTTTGTGGCCAATAATGACAGGGATGCCTTATTTTTAACCTGGCAAATAATACAACCAGGCAAGTAAAGTACCAATATCTTGAAGCAAACCAATACTGAATCCTATCTCCTTACGTTGATCGTTTTCCTTTTTGCCGGTGTTTTTGCCTGTAGCAATACAATTGCACAGGATACTGTAGCCCAGAAAGATATCATCGATATTTTACTGACTGTTATCGGCAAGGATCCTTCGAAAAGACAAGTTGTAAGTGACAATCGAAAAGGAAAACTACATTTGTCTGGTTCTCCTGCAATTGAATATTCGGCGCAAACCGGACTGGCATATAATATTACGGGCAATGTTGCTTTTTATACAGCTGACCATTCGGATGCTAATATATCGTCGATCCTGGTGGCGCCCATGTTTACCCAAAAACAACAATTCATAGTGCCGGTGCAGTCGAGCATCTGGACAAAAGGGAACAAGTATAATTTTATTGGCGACTGGCGATTCCTCAAATACCCTGAAGATACTTATGGATTAGGGGGTTATACGAAGGCGGACGATGGGTACAAACTGGATTATAATTATGTAAGGTTCTACCAGTTTGCTTTGCGGAAAATATCGAATGATTTTTATGCAGGAATTGGTTATCAGCTGGATAACCATTATAACATCAGAGAAGTCATTCCTGTGGGTACTGCGACAACCGATTTTCAGCGATATGGATTTTCCACCAGTTCGCGTTCGTCGGGTTTATCAATCGATTTTTTGTTTGATAACAGGAGGAACTCCATCAATCCAGATCATGGCTTTTACGGTAATATCGTTTTAAGGCAGAATATGCAATGGTTGGGAAGTGATGAGAATTACAACAGCCTGCTGGTGGATATCAGGAAATATTTTCATCCGGTGAGTGGTTCGCGCAATATACTGGCCATCTGGTCTTATAACCTGTTTACTTTGAGCGGTCATCCACCTTACCTCGATTTGCCAAGTACCGGATGGGATACTTACAGTAATACAGGCAGGGGTTATGTACAGAGTCGTTTCAGGAGCCGCAATATGGTGGACCTGGAAACAGAGTACCGTTTTGGCATCAGTCGTAACGGTTTAATTGGTGGGGTGGTATTTGCCAATGTGCAATCCTATTCGGAAATGGCCACCAACAGGTTTGAAGTGATTCAGCCGGGGTACGGCGCCGGGCTTCGTATCAAGTTCAATAAGTTTTCCCGAACGAATGTATGCATCGATTATGGCTTCGGTGCGCATGGGTCGAGCGGATTGTTTTTGAATCTTGGAGAAGTGTTTTGATTTTTTTCTGATATTAGTTCAAAATAATGATTGCCTTACCTAAAAATAATCGTATGAAACGGTTGCTTTTTACCGCTCTTTCACTTTTGTTTATCCTTCAAATCCATGCGCAAAATCAATGGAAACCAGCTCCCGTGAGTATCAGAACACCCTGGGCTGACAGTGTAGACCCGAAGCATGTACTGGATGCTTATCCCAGGCCACAGATGCAACGGGAACAATGGACCAACCTCAACGGGCTATGGGATTATACTATACAGCCGCGAACAGAACAACCGGCTATTCCTGCTACATACCAGGGACAAATACTGGTGCCTTTTGCAATAGAATCTTCATTGTCTGGCGTGGGCAAAACTGTTG
Organism: Sediminibacterium sp.; assembly: GCA_041798205.1. Classification (GTDB taxonomy): domain Bacteria; phylum Bacteroidota; class Bacteroidia; order Chitinophagales; family Chitinophagaceae; genus Sediminibacterium. Next base: position 11,165 of record JBHCAK010000014.1, on the reverse strand, counting down.
GGAAAGACAGCATTTTATGGTACCATACTGCCATTCAGCTGGCAAACCCCGGGAACAAGCAAAGAATATTATTGCATTTTGGGGCTGTTGACTGGCAGGCCATCATTTACGTAAATGGTAAAGAAGTTGGGCGGCATGAAGGAGGTTATGATCCGTTTTCTGTGGACATTTCATCTGCCTTGATCAAAGGATCAAAACAGGAGCTGGTTGTGCGTGTTTGGGATCCCAGCGATGAAGGGCCTCAGCCGCGCGGCAAACAAGTGAAAAAACCTTCGGGTATTTGGTATACCCCAGTAACTGGTATTTGGCAAACAGTATGGCTGGAAAAAGTTCCTGAAACTTACATTACTGCCGTACGACCCACACCTGATCTGGACAATGCTTCTATTGCTATCAATGCTGCAGTAGGCCAGTTGCAACCTGGTGATCAATTGTTGGTATCGGCTTGGAACGACAAAGAAAAAGTTGCGGAATATACAGGAAGGGATACCAATATTGTACTTCGCATACCTGATCCAAAAACATGGTCACCTGAACATCCTTTTCTCTATGATCTGCAAGTTTCGGTTATTCGAAATGGCAAAGTCATCGACCAGGTAAAAAGTTATTTTGCCATGCGCAAAATTTCTGTCGCCCCGGACAGTCATGGTATTCAAAAGATCATGCTGAACAACCAGTCTTATTTTCAATATGGTCCGCTCGACCAGGGTTGGTGGCCCGATGGATTGTACACTGCACCCACAGATGCAGCATTGAAATACGATTTGTTGCAAACAAAAGCGATGGGCTTTAACATGATACGCAAGCATGTAAAAGTAGAACCTGCCCGCTGGTATCATTACTGTGATCAATTGGGAATATTGGTATGGCAGGATATGCCCAGCGGCGATTTGGGGAATCATTGGGAATCAAGGCCAGGTGTATTCGGAAGAGCTACCGATAAGGAAAGAACACCTGCTTCTGTAGCGATTTATCACAGAGAGTGGAATCATATCATGGATGCGTTGTATCCATTCCCTTGCATTGTAGTATGGGTACCTTTCAACGAAGGCTGGGGGCAGTTCAATACGGTGGAGATCACCGGCCAGACCATGAAAAAAGACCCGTCCAGGTTAGTGAACAGTGCCAGTGGAGGTAATTTTTATACAGTAGGCCATATCATCGATTTACACAATTATCCCGATCCGGTTATGCCGCGGCCTGATGTTTTCGGTTCGAAACAGGCGCTGGTACTCGGCGAGTTCGGCGGATTGGGGCTCCCTGTGGAAGGGCATACCTGGCAAACTTCCAAGAACTGGGGCTATCAGAGTTTCAAGAACCAGGAAGAATTGTTCCAACGTTATTTAGCCATGACAGAAAAACTGCAGGAGCTCATCAAAGCAGGGTTGTCTGCTGCAGTGTATACACAAACAACAGACGTGGAGATAGAAGTGAATGGGTTTATGACCTACGACAGGAAATTATTGAAAATGCCTTTGCAACGGTTGTATGAAGCCAATGTGGGCTTGTATAAGGTTCATTGAAAGCAGAGACGTAGACAATAAAATATTTAATGAATAGGAAATGAAAGAAGCCGCTGCGGCCAAGAGCTTATTGAAGCAAACTCATTTGCAATTGCTATACTACACAAGTATTTTCGCTTTCTGTAAAAAGTGCAAAAAAATACGATCGAAAATAGTTTTTGTTTGTAATAAGTTTTAATATTGTAGCCAGTCAGGTAACTGATATATCCCCCCAGTCAATTACCCTAATTCCGCAGTCAGAAGTTTAAAGAATTTGCTACCCTTTTATCCAGGGGTATAATAAAATTATGCATGTAAAGAATTTTCTTCACCTGCATTAAATACTTTGACCAGGTCTTGGATAAAGCTATGTAGTTAACCAATTGTTGAAGCCTATGCGACAAAAAAAATTACTCCTTTTTGGAATTATTGTTTTGATCTTCTCAACATGTTCTCTGGCCCAAAATACGCCATGGGCGATTACTGGAAATATAGGTATTGGTACAACAAGTCCTTTAGGCAGGTTTCATGTTGAAGGAGGAGCAGTTTTTGGTACTCCCGGAGGTAATGTGCGAATATTAAAGACAGCAACAACATTATCTGGCGATGACCTTGGTATTTGGAATAATACTAGTGGAGGCGGTCAAGTCTTCAATATTGCTGATTGGAATACTGGTACTAAGGGGATCAGCATTAATACCACCAGTGGTAACATAGGGATTGGCACTAATAATCCTGTATACAAGTTGCAAATAGAATCGTCTACATCTATTGGGCTGCTTTTGCGAACAAATGGTTCAACAATAGGCAATCCTCAGGTTGATTATTATGATAATGCCAGAGGGGCAGAAACAGTTATCACTAGTACAGACGGAACTACTACAGGAACTTTTATTGGAAGTTACAGTAATCACCCAATATTATTTGGTACGAACGCAGGCAGTGGTGGTAATGTTACGAAAATGATAATCCAACCCAATGGTAATGTAGGGATAGGTACAATAACCCCGGTAGGCAGATTTCATGTTGAAGGAGGAGCAATTTTTGGTACGCCGGGAGGTAACATAAGAGTGCTGAAAACAACTGGAACATTAGCAGGGGATGATCTTGGTATCTGGAATAGTGCTGGCGGAGGCGGTCAGGTTTTCAATATAGCAGATTGGAATACCGGTACAAAAGGAATTAGTATTAATACTACTAGTGGCAGTGTAGGTATTGGAACAAAGGATGCGGGACCGTACAAGTTAGCAGTAGAAGGTACTGTAGGAGTAAGAAAACTTACAGTAACGCAGGTTAGTCCATGGGCCGATTATGTATTTGACCCTTCTTATACACTTAAGCCACTTTTACAGATTGAAACATTTGTTAAGGTAAATAAGCATTTGCCAGAAGTTCCATCGGCCAGGGAGGTAGAAAAAAACGGGATTGATATAGGCGAAACAGCAGCTTTGTTGCTAAAGAAAATAGAGGAATTGACATTATATATCATTGAACTAGATAAAAAAAACGAAAGACAGCAAAAGCAGATTGACCAACTATTGAAAGAAAAGGATAATGTCAAGTTGCAGTTAAAAAAATCTAAGTGATCAGATGAAAAAACTATTCACATTTTTATTCATAGTTGCTTTTACTTTACCGACTTTCAACGGAATTGCCCAGACAAACACATTCCCGGCAAGCGGAAATGTAGGTATCGGTACAACAAATCCATCAGTAAAACTGGATGTAGTTGGGGGTATCAGTATACAAAGCAATAACAATTTGACTTGGGGAGGCTCATATGGAGCTGGTATACCTACCATCTCTTCTGCTGTTGGAGTTGGATTGTATTTCTACCCAACCGGAAGCACTTCTGGTTCTACATTTAGTTTACAAAATGGTGGGGCATCATTTTATACCGATCTGTCAGCACCTGGTAAGAACTTTTATTTTGGAACGAATGGAAACCCTGCGAGAAATCAATTAAGTGCCGGCTTTTTCAGGTTAACGGCTCCTAATGACCTAAATACGTTAGATGTATCTTCAACTAATACAGGAGTTGTAATTGCAACAAATTATTTCGGTGGCGGTTCAGTTCAACCAATAACGATGCAGACATATGGTAATACCAGCCAATTTTACTTATCTGCAAATAGTAACGTTGGTATTGGTACATCTTTTCCATCAGAAAAACTTTCTGTTAATGGGAATATTAAGACTCAAAAACTGATTGTTACTCAAACCGGATGGAGTGATTATGTTTTTGAACCTGCGTATCAATTAAGGTCACTTGCTGATGTTGAGAAATTCATCAAGAAAAATAAACACTTACCAGATATTCCCTCTACAAAAGAAGTGGGAGAAAAAGGGATCAGTGTGGGAGACAATCAGGCTTTGCTATTGAAAAAAATAGAAGAATTGACATTATATGTGATTGATCTAAACAAAGAGGTCAATGCCATAAAAGCAAAAACGCAAAAGAAAAAATGAACTACATGAAGAGACTACTAATGATGATGATAGGGTTACTTGCTTTGGGGGATTCGTTTGGTCAGAATACTACCTGGGCAACGAGTGGGAACATTGGTATTGCCACTACAGCCCCCAACGCACCATTACAAGTTGGGAACCCAGGCTATGGAGGCGGATGGCAGTACGCATTATTTCAAGATGGTATTAGTGTTGCCTCATCGACAGACAGAAAACATACCTATCTCTATTCAGGGGGTGTAAATTATTTCGGAATCAATGCCTTTGATTTCCAAGCGAATACTTATTTGCCATTAAGCATTGGCTGGGGTGGCAGCAATGTATATATTGCCCGTACCGGTGGGAATGTAGGTATCGGCACTACAACTCCTAGTGCCACATTACAGGTTGGAAATCCGGGGAGTGCCAGTATATGGCAGTCCGCCATATTCCAGAATGGTATTGGTGTCGCTGCATCAGGTAGCAGCAAGCATACATACCTCTATTCGGACAATACCGGCTATTATGGTATTAATGCTTATGATTATCAAAGTAATACTTATTTGCCATTAACCATTGGCTGGGGAGCTAACAACGTGTACATCGCTGGTGACGGCGGCAATGTTGGGATTGGTACCAGGAATCCAGGGCCATATAGATTGGCTGTAGAAGGAACCGTAGGAGTAAGGAAACTCAAAGTAACCCAGGTTAACCCATGGGCCGATTTTGTATTTGATCCTTCCTATGAACTTAAACCCCTTTCGCAAATAGAAGCATTTATTAAAGAAAACAGGCGTTTGCCAGAAGTTCCTTCGGCTAAAGAAGTTGAAAAGAACGGGGTTGATGTAGGGGAAACGGCGGCTTTATTATTGAAGAAGATAGAGGAGCTTACTTTATACGTGATAGACTTAAAAAAAGAAAACGAAGAACAGAATAAAAAAATAGAAAGATTAATCAAGCTAACCAATAACAAATGAGAAAATATCTACTTGGAGTATATTGTTTTTTTCAATGTACTCTGACTTTTGCGCAGAATACCTTCCCCTCATCTGGAAATGTAGGTATCGGCACTCTTAGCCCTGTTTCGCAACTAACAATTGGCAGCGGCGATTTGCAGGTAGAAAGCGGACAAGGAAGATTTAAGGGGTGGTATCATACCGGTACCGGACTTGGAACCGAAATAGGAGTTTCAAACGGTAATGGCTATATACTCACTTATGATCGAACAGCTCAAACTTATGCAAGTACTTCCATACAGTCGAGCAATGCATTGTTTACAGTCACTAATAATAACAGTTTTCTTTTTTCTGGCGGTAATGTTGGTATTGGTACCGCTGTTCCTGTTTCACGATTGTCGGTTGATGGAGGTGATTTGCAAATAGAAAATGGACAAGGAAGGTTTAAAGGATGGTACCATGCTGGTACTGGTCTGGGTAGTGAGATTGGCGTTTGGAATGGTAATGGTTATCTACTCACCTATGATCGAACTGGGCAAGCCTATGCTAGTACGTCCATCCAGGCAAATGCTGCATTATTTACAGTAAATAGCAATAATAGTTTTCTTTTTTCTGGTGGTAATGTTGGTATTGGAACAGCAACTCCTACAGAAATGCTCTCTGTGAAAGGGAATGTGAAAGCTCAAAAGTTGATTGTTACCCAAACCGGCTGGAGCGATTATGTATTCGATTCATCCTATCAGTTGAAGTCTTTAACAGAGATTGAACAATTTATCAAGAAAAATAAGCACTTGCCGGATATCCCTTCTGTAAAAGAAGTAGAAGAGAATGGTATCAATGTGGGAGATAACCAGGCGCTGTTACTAAGGAAGATAGAAGAATTGACCTTATACATGATTGAAATGAAGAAGGAAAATAAAAAGCAGCAGGAAGAGATAGAATGGTTGAAAAAGGAATTGAACACCTCTAAAAGTAAACAGGAAAATAAATGACTTTCATCCGGGATATCGCATTGATGGCATTGTTGCTTGGCTGTGCCTGCGTTTCAAAGGCCCAGCTGCCGGCAGACAGTGCTATAGGCAAGCTGACAAGCTGGATGAGCGGCCTGAAAAACAAAAGCATTCATGCTTTGGAAAAACAATACGACCGGATGGAAGCAAGGGTGACCAGGCAAACGGAGCATTACCTTAAAAAACTGGAGAAAGAAGAAAATAAGTTGAAGAAGAAACTGCAGCGTACTGATAGTGCTAAAGCGGCTATGCTGGCGCAGGGCAGTCATGGTTTCTATGGGCAACTCCGACAAAAACTGGGACAACCCGATAGCAAAATCACCCAGTTGGGAAGCTATATACCTGCACTGGACAGTATGCAAACAGTAAGTAAGTACCTCTCTCAAACTGGAACAAAACTGGGAAATCTGTCGCCTGAGCGGTTGGACGCCTTAAATGGACTTAACAGCAGCCTGGGCAAGTTGCAGGGGCAAATGCAAAATGTGATGAATATCAAAGCCATGCTCAGGCAAAGAAAAGAACAGTTGAAACAACAATTGGAAAATGTGTTGGGTAAACCCCTGCAAAATTTCAATAAGCAAGTGTATTACTACCAAGCGCAGATGGAAGAATACAAAAGGATGATGAGTGATCCCGATAAGATGGCGGAAAAACTGTTGTCCGTTCTGAGGAATACCCCTGCTTTCCAGGATTTTATGAGCAAAAACAGCATACTGGCGAGGCTCTTTCCCATGCCGGGTGGTTATGGAGATCCTTCTTTGGCATTGAACGGACTGCAAACCCGAACCAGCGTGCAGGAGCAATTGGCCAGGCAGCTTAGTTCTGCCGGCAGCGGCAACCCACAGCAGTATTTGCAGCAACAGATTCAGCAGGCGCAGGGAGAACTAAATCAATTAAAAGACAAGATCAATAAAGCCGGCGGACAAAGCAGCAGCGACCTGGAGATGCCGGATTTCAAACCCAATAAACAGAAGACCAAAACTTTCTGGAAGCGGATAGAATATGGATTGAACATACAATCTCAAAAGACGAACAGCCTGCTGCCAGTTACCAGTGATCTGGCATTAACAGCGGGATACAAGCTCAATGATAAAGCTACGGTAGGAGTAGGAGCAGGATATAAAATGGGATGGGGTAAAAACATCAACAACATCAGGGTCACAGGTGAAGGCGTTTCGCTGAGAAGCTACCTGGATATAAAGTATAAAGGCAGTATCTGGATTACAGGAGGCTATGAGTTGAACTACCAGCAGTCGTTTACCAAAATTGAGCAGCTGAAAAACCTGGATGCCTGGCAAAGAAGCGGTTTGGTGGGACTGACAAAAAAGTACCGGATCGGCAAGAAGAAAGGCAACCTGCAGTTGCTGTGGGATTTTTTGAGCTACAGCCAGCGGCCACAGACACAACCATTAAAATTCAGGATAGGGTATATGTTTTAGTAAACCATTGAGAAGATGAAAATTGTTTTTAAGCACCATTTATTGATCGTCGCGTTTTTTTCCCTGTGTTCAACACTCAGTGCGCAAACCAACCAGCCTTCCACGACCCAGGCAAAAGTAGGGGCTGCTGCTACGTCTGTGTACCTGCCGGCAGCCTATGCCAGTGGTGTGCCTATCAATTACATCAACACCTGGCAACCCCGGCTGCCTTTCACCGATACAGCTTTGGTAGCCAGGAGCACCGATGTAACACAGGTGAATAAAAATACCCAGTACATCGATGGACTGGGAAGGGTAATCCAATCGGTGAACTGGAAAGCTTCCCCTACACAGAACGACCTGGTGGCCCCAACGATATACGATGCCTTCGGCCGCGAACAATACCGTTTTTTACCTTATGCTTCTCCAGGAACAGACGGCTCTTTTAAAACAAATCCTTTTGGCGAACAGGGTTCTTTTTATGGCAGCACGTATCCGGGACAACAGGCGGCTTACAGTGGTGAATCCATTTATTATGGAAAGACCAATTACGAAGCTTCACCGCTGAACCGTGTACTCAAAACTTTTGCTCCGGGCAATAACTGGGCAGGCTCGGAAGGTGGTACTGCAGAACACAGTGTGCAGCAGCAATACCTGGTAAGCACGGTCAGCGACTCTGTTCAGATCTGGAACATCACCAATAATGCACTTACTTATCTTAATAATGATGTCAGCACCAATATTCCTGTCAGTGCAGGCATCTACGGTGCGGGACAACTGTATAAGAATGTTACTATCGATGAACAGGGCAATAATGTTATTGAATACAAGGACAAAGACGGACGTGTTGTTTTAAAGAAAGTACAGATCACGGCCACCCCGGGCGCGGCACATGTGGGATGGCTCTGTACTTATTATGTCTACGATATATTCGGGAATCTTCGTTTTGTGATCCCTCCCAAAACGGTAACCACTTTATTAAGCAGCGCCACCTGGGACCTGACCATCAGCACTGGAAGTTTGATCAATGAACTTTGTTTTCGCTATGAGTATGATGGAAGGAACCGGATGATTGCCAAGAAAGTACCCGGTGCAGGCTGGACATACATGATCTATGACAAGCGGGATAGGCTGGTATTTACCCAGGATGCCAATATGGGTACTGGCAACCAATGGTTGTATACTTTGTACGATGGACTCAACCGTCCTGTGCAGACAGGTATGCTCACTTATACCGGTACCCCGGCTGCTTTGCAGAGTTATGCAGATGCCAATAGTGGCAACAATAATGCTGGTACCGTCACCACCAGTGGTACTTATGTTCCGGTCACCCCCACCGATTTATCCATTGGTGTGAGAGAAGTGGGCCGGGGCAGCTACCAGGCTTCGAGCAGCATCAGCTTCACCGATGGGTTTTCGAGTGAGAGCACTGCGGAGTTCACTGCACAGATCTTAGCAGCCACCCCTGCCAGCTTCAGTAATACAGTAACCGTCCTGGATAACCTGCTTTCTGCGGGAACCAACTCCATAGCACTGACTTATACTTATTATGATGATTACAGTGCTACAGTCAAGAGCTACAATACAGCCAACAACAGCAAACTGGGTATTGGAGCCAATGTATATGGAGACAGCCTGCCTCCTGCTGCCAGTGCTCAAATCCGAGGCCTTACCACAGTAACAAGGGTAAGGGTGATCGAGAACCCGGCTAACCTGACCCTGGGTAACTGGATGGAGACAGCCCTGTTCTATGATGACAAAGGCAGGGTGATACAAACGAATGCCGATAATTACCGGGGAGGACAGGATATTACCACCAACCGCTATGATTTTAATCATAAACTGATCTGCAGCTACCTGGTACACAACAACCCGGCGGGTAATGATGCAGAAAGAATCCGAACCAATTTTGATTACGATCATGCCGGCCGATTGCTCACTGTTACCAAGCAACTCAATGATAATGACAGTACCAAACGCTTTGTAGCCAGGAACAGTTATGATGCATTGGGGCAACTATTGCGTAAGAGGTTAGGACAAAAATCCATGACCGATACCACTGCCCTGAACAACCAGGACTACAGCTACAATATCCGCGGCTGGCTCAAGGGTATGAACTGGAACTATGGAGCTGCCTCTGGACCTACTACCTCGCAGATAAATACAGCAGGCAACAAATGGTTTGCGATGGACCTCAGCTATGACTGGGGATTTGGCAGCAACCAGTTCAATGGGAACATCGCAGGCCAACGCTGGCAGAGTGCAGGTGATGGGGCAGAGCGAGATTATGGCTATGGCTACGATGCCGCCAACCGTTTACTCTATGGAGATTTCAACCAGCGCTTCGGCAGCAGCTGGCAGAAATCCGATCCTGCTAATGCTAATTTTACTATCGATTTCTCCGTGAAGATGGGAGATGGCATCAATGCATTGAGCGCCTATGACGCCAATGGCAATATCCTGGCCATGCAGCAGCAGGGCCTCAAGCTGAATGCTAGCTCCCCGATTGATAACCTGAGTTACAATTACAATACCAACAGCAACAAACTGCTCAATGTGATCGATGCACAGAATGACCCCAAGACGATACTGGGAGATTTCAGGGCATCACAAACTTATCTGAACAGCATTGGCAGTAAAACGGCCACTACAGCAGACTACAGCTATGACAACAATGGCAACCTGGTACAGGACCTGAATAAAGACATCCGCAGCAATGGTATTGTCTATAACCACCTGAACCTGCCTTACCAGGTAAGTGTAGCAGGCAAGGGCACGATTACTTATATCTATGATGCAACAGGCAACAAACTGCAAAAGCGTACTTATGATTCATTGAAGGGTGCCCTTACCCTGACCACGGACTACCTGGGAGGCTTTGTTTACGAAAACAGTGTGCTGCAGTTCCTGGGTCATGAAGAAGGAAGGGTAAGACTGAATCACAATGTATCCGTGAGCAGCTCTACAGTATTTGTGTATGATTATTTTGTTAAGGACCACCTGGGTAACACGAGGATGGTACTCACCGATGAGCAGCAGCAGGATGTGTACCCGGTAGCCACCTTGGAAGATGGAGCTGTAGCCACGGAGAGCAATTATTATACGATCAACACAGCCGCCATCGTGCCGAACCCATCAACACTCGCACCTACTTACCCGAACAACAATGGTAACCCGCCTTATAATACCAACCCGACTAGCAATACCACAGCCACCAGCCTGAAGATGTACCGGCTCAACGGCGCCACAGGCGATAAGATGGGGTTGGGTATCACTTTGAGAGTGATGGCAGGTGATAATGTGGCGATCTATGGCAAGAGCTTCTGGCAGGGTGGTAGTACCCCCACGAACACAGGATATAACATTGTTGTGAACAACCTGCTGACAGCACTGGCAGGAACGAGTGCCGTGGCCAGTACCGGTAAAGCCACAGCAGCCACCTTAACCGGTTCAGCAGTGACCCCGGGAGATGTGAACAACTGGCTTACGAACAATGAACCGAACACAGGCAGCAACCCCAAAGCTTACATCAACTGGATACTGTTTGATGAGCAGTTCAGGGTGGTGAGTGGAAGCAGTGGATTCAGTATGATAAGTACTGCCAATACAGTATACACGCATCCTGCACAAAGTGTAGGTATCATCAAGAATGGATACCTTTATGTATACTGTTCGAATGAGAGCAACACAGATGTGTTCTTTGATAACTTGCAGGTGGTGCATAATAGAGGGCCTTTATTAGAGGAAACCCACTACTATCCGGCTGGGTTAACGATGGCAGGTATTAGTAGCCGTTCGGCGATGAAACCGGAGAACAGATACAAATACAAC
>JBHCAK010000013.1:0-151226 GCA_041798205.1 Sediminibacterium sp. | reverse complement strand
TGAAATACTACAAATACTGGGTGTATCACTGCTGGATAAAACTCATTTACCAAGCCTCTTTGAAAAAACAATATACCAAGATGTCAAAGATCAAAATCATATTCAATTGAAAATCAACCTAATTTAACCGGACACTAATGTGTTAAAACAAAGGATAATAATGCTATATTCGAACAACAGAATTTTTAAACAAAACAATGTTTATGAAAAAAATATGGATACTGGCTATGGCAGCTTTCCTGGTAGCGGGTACTGCTTTTGCACACGAAGGTAAAGACGGGAAAAAAAGCGATAAAACTTGCTGCAAAAAAGGAACAAACTGTTGTAGTAAGGATAAAAAGCAGGCAAAAGAAGTAAAGCCGGCTGCTGAAAAAACAACATCAGCGAAGACAACAACTGCCAAAGCATAAATCTCATTTAACTGAAAGAAAAAAGCGCCAATTAGGCGCTTTTTTCTTTCAGTTCCTAAAATACTATTACATGAACATAGTTAAAACCTTTATTTTTTCATTAGGGTCAACTTTAATGATAGCCCTTTGCTGTTCAACGGCCAGGGCTCAGTCGCCTAATCAAATACCAGTCTATAAACCCGAATCGAAAGAATTGTACGACAGTATTGTGCGCATGGATAGTGTATGGGAAGATTCATATAATCATTGTAAGATGGATGTACAAGAGCAGATCTTTTCAGAAGACCTTGAATTTTACCACGATCGCGGTGGTGTAAGTACATCCAAAAAGGGATTGATAGAAGCGCTCAAAAAAAATATTTGCGGAAAAGTGACCCGGGAATTATTGAAAGGAAGCATAGAAGTATATCCCATTCATGATTATGGTGCCGTGGAAATGGGATATCACCGGTTTCATAATATCAATGAAAGAAGTACTTCTCGTTTCGCCCGGTTTATTCATATCTGGCGTCGCGAAAACGGGCAATGGAAAATTACGCGGGTGATCAGTCTTCATTAATGCCCCTCAAATTATAAGATCGATTCCAGTTCTTTCAGGTGATGAACGGTATAGGTAGGTATTACATGCGGCACCACATTCAGGTGATTCACAAAAATGGTATCCAGGCCGGCATTGATGCCACCTTGGATGTCTGCATCCAGGTTATCGCCGATCATGATACTTTCTTCCAAACGGGCCCCGGTTTGCTCTAAAGCATAATCAAATATCTCTTTATTGGGTTTAAGGCTGTTACTGGCTTCAGAAGTGATCACTGCTTCAAAATAACCATGCAAACCCGATTGCAGTAATTTGTTGTGCTGTACCTTCTCAAAACCATTGGTTACCAGGTGCAGGTGGTAATTTTTGGACTTCAGGTATTCGAGTATTTCAAAAGTATAAGGGAAAAGATTTTTCTTGCCCGGCAACAGCTCAAGAAATTGCTGGGAAAGCGAGCGGGAAAGAACCTCATCTGCTATCTTGAAATCGAGTAATGCCAGCCACATCCTTTTCCATCGCAACTCTTCCTGTTTGATGAACCCCTTGGTGTATCGGTCCCACAAACGTTCATTATGAAAAGAGTAACGATCAAAGAACAGCTCAAAATCGGTTACACCTTTCTCATGGAGTGCATTCAACGCGTATAGGTCTTTCAATGTTTCTTTGGCATTGGTTTCAAAATCCCAAAGTGTATGATCCAGGTCAAAGAAAAGGTGACGGTATTTCATGGGGCAAAGGTATTAACTTCGAATTTTAAACAGTGTTTCCATGAATGTTATTATAACAGGCGCTTCTAAAGGGATTGGGAAAGCAGTAGCAGAACAGTTTGCAGCTGCCGGTAATACCCTGTTGCTGTGCAGCAGGGGCGAAAAGCAGTTATACGATACACTGAGCGAACTGCAATCGCGTTATCCACAGGCTGCCATCAAAGCAAAACCGGCAGATATATCATTGAAAGAAGAGGCCCGGGATTTTGGCAACTGGTGCCTGGGATTTGGCACACCCGCCATATTGGTGAACAATGCCGGCCACTTCATACCCGGATCGGTGCACGATGAAGCTGATGGTCAACTGGAAGCTATGTTGCAATCCAACCTGTATAGTGCCTATCATCTTACCAAAACCCTGTTGCCGGCTATGATCAAAGCACAGTCGGGTCATATTTTCAATATGTGCTCCATCGCTTCGCTGCACGCCTATGCCAATGGAGGCAGTTACAGCATCAGCAAATTCGCTTTATATGGCTTCAGCAAGAACCTGCGGGAAGAACTGAAACCACATGGTATTAAAGTAACATCAGTACATCCGGGCGCTACCATGAGCGCCAGCTGGGATGGTTTTAACATAGATCCCAAGAGGATCATGGAAGCGGCAGATGTTGCCAAAATGATTTATGCGGCTTCGCAGCTTTCTCCTATGGCAGTGGTAGAAGACATTGTATTACGTCCCCAATTAGGAGACTTGTAATTAATTGTGCCACAAGCGGGTAACAATTCCGTAACGACCCGGTAACATGCAATTCATACAGTGGTTGGACTTTTGCTAAACCCCTTCCTCTATGGAGAGACGTTCGTTAGATGTGGTAGTAATGAGTGATCTGCACCTGGGCACTTATGGTTGTCATGCTACAGAGATCGTTAATTATCTCAAAAGTATTCATCCCCAGATACTGGTATTGAATGGCGATATCATTGACATATGGCAGTTCAATAAACGCTATTTCCCTGTTGCCCATACCCAGGTGATCAAAGAGATCATGAACCTGTTGAGCATGGGAACAAGGGTTATTTATATTACCGGTAACCACGACGAAATCCTGAGACGTTACAGCGATATGCAGATGGGGAATTTCCAACTTACCGACAAGGTGGTGATGGAAATCAATGGTAAAATGACCTGGATATTCCACGGTGATGTTTTCGATGCCACCACAAAAGGAAGCGCCAAATTGCTGGCCAAACTGGGCGGACATGGGTATGACCTGCTCATACTGATCAATAGTTTCATCAACTGGTGCCTGAAAACAATGGGCAGGGAAAAAATGAGCTTCAGCAAGAAAGTGAAGAACAGCGTAAAGAAAGCCGTGGCATGGATCAACGATTTTGAACAAACAGCTGCGGAACTGGCCATTGAGAAAAAATACGATTATGTGATCTGCGGACATATACACCAGCCTCAAAAAAGGGAAGTGGTTACCAAAGAAGGATCTGTTATGTACCTGAACAGCGGCGACTGGATAGAAAACCTCACTGCGCTGGAATACATTCATAATGAGTGGAACATTTATCATTACGATGAAAAAGAATTTGCTTCTGCTAAAGCGCCTGTGATTACCATGGAAAAGAAACTGCCCCAGCTGAATGTGATCACAGATGAAGTGGCCTTATTCATTCACTCTTTAGCCATCCAATCATGAAAATACTTTATGCAGTACAGGCAACAGGCAACGGGCATATCAGCAGGGCAATGGAGCTGATGCCATACCTGTCGGCATACGGAGAAGTAGATGTTTTCCTGAGCGGCAGCAATAGTCACCTGCAACCTGATTTGCCGGTAGTTTACAGGAGTAAGGGAGTGAGTTTGTTCTATGGGAATACCGGTGGTCTTGATTACAGACGTATCTGGAAAGAATTCAAGCTCAAACGTATCTGGAAAGAGGCGCGTGATTTGCCGGTTGAGCAATACGATATTGTGCTGAACGATTTTGAAAGCATTACTGCACTGGCATGCAGGTTGAAAAAAGTACCCAGTATTGGTTTTGGGCACCAGGCGAGTTTTCAGAGCAGGCATACCCCGCGAAGCAGTAAAAAAGACCCGTCCGGCGAGTTGGTACTGAAAAATTATGCACCATCAAAAGCATATCTCGGGTTGCATTTCAAACAATACGATGATTTCATTTGTTCTCCGGTGATCAAGCAGGAGATCCTGCAGGCCACACCTGCCGATAAAGGACATATCACCGTATACCTTTCGCATTACAGCGATGAAGTGGTAGTAAATGCGCTGAACCAGGTGAAAGGCATATACTTTGAAGTTTTCTCCAAAAAGGTAGAAGGCCCCGTTTCCATGGGCAACGTTACTCTATATCCGATCAGCAACGAAGCATTTACAGAAAGCCTCATTCATTCGCATGGGGTAATCACTGGTGCAGGGTTTGAAACACCGGCAGAAGCATTGTACCTGGGTAAAAAATTACTTGTGCTGCCCATCAGGGGACAATACGAACAGTTATGCAATGCAGCAGCGTTGAAAGATTTCAATGTAGTTGTGATAGATGCCATCAAAACAGGCTTTCACTTCGAAGTAATGAAATGGCTGGCAGGTGTGCCGGTAAAACCATTGCAACTTTCACATTCTACCTACGAGATCGTACAGAAAGCCATTGAAATGGGAAGAGAATTAGCTACTTCTTCTTCGCCAGTATGGAATGGTCGCTCTCCTCTCTCACAATCTTATTCTTAAGCCTGCCAAGGCCCTCGATCTCCATCTCTACCAGGTCGCCTGGTTGCAGCCATTGTTCCTGGTAATTGGGGTCATTTAATTTACCGGTGCCATTGAGTTCAAGAAAGCAACCGGTACCTACCGTTCCGCTTCCAATCACATCGCCCGGATAAAGGGTAACGCCATAAGCGCAACGTTCAATGATCTCGGCGAAAGTCCAGTCCATATCTCCTATATTGCCATTGCTGACCTGTACACCATTCACCCAGCATTTCATAGGCAGGTTCCAGCTCTTACCGGTATGTTTCTCCTTGCAGGGTATTTCATAAGATTCCAGTTCATCCAATGTTACCAGGCAGGGGCCAATGACGGTAGAAAAATCCTTCCCTTTTGCGGGCCCCAGGTTTAACAGCATTTCTTCCATCTGCAATCTCCTTGCGCTCATGTCATTCATGATCATGAGACCTCCTATGTAATGGTCGGCCGTTTCGGCAGTAATATTTCTTCCCTGCCTGCAGATGACAATAGCGGCCTCCAGCTCAAAATCGAGTTTTTCAAAATGATCGGGCATACAAAGAATATCTCCCGGACCCTGGATGCTGTGGTGATTGGTGAAATAGAAAATAGGGTACTGGTCGAATTCAGGGATCATATCCACTTTGCGGTTCCTGCGCGCAGCAGCCACATGCTGGCGAAAAGCATAACCATCTCTGCATGATGCGGGAAAAGGAACAGGAGCCATCAGCTGAACACTGTCCAGTGCAATGCCTTTGTCTTTTCCTACCCTTCCTTCTTTAATGGCATTGTTCACCTGCTGTGCCATTGGAAACATATCATCCCAGTAATGCAGCAACATATTCATACTGTTGGGCAGATCGGGATGAACCAGGTCGCAATCGAATAAAAAATCGTCGACTAAAAAAGCCAGTTGGTCATGGCCATCGTGGAGATAAGAAACGAGTTTCATGGAGACTTAGATTAGCGGGGCGAAAATAATGTAAAAACAGGAGGTCACAGTATCTTTAAGACTTTGAATGCCTCATATGAAAAAACTCTTTTTTATAGCAGCAATTGCCGGAATCATTTCAGCATCCACCTCTTTTAAAGAAAAAGGAACCATTGAATCCTGGGTCAGGATCAACCAGTTGGGGTATACACCCCATGGTATTAAAGTGGCGGTATGGTGCAGTAAAAATGAAGTATTACCCGAAAGCTGCGAACTCATTGATGCAACCACGCATCAAACCATGCTCAGATGGAAACCCGGGAAGGCCTACGGTGCATATGGACCGTTTGTACAAACCGCAAGGCTCGATTTTTCTGCGTTTGATAAACCCGGCCGTTATTATGTCAAAGCGGGTGAGGCCTTATCGCCTGAATTCACGATCGGGAAGGATGTTTACAAAGGAACAGCGGATTTTTGCCTGCGTTACATGCGGCAACAACGCAGCGGTTTCAACCCTTATCTGAAAGACAGCTGCCATACGCACGATGGTTATACCCTTTACGGGCCCATGCCCGACAGTACTCATATCAATGTAACAGGGGGCTGGCACGATGCCAGCGACTACCTGCAATATACTACCACTTCAGCCAATGCCGTTTACCACCTCCTGGCTGCATACAGGGATTTTCCGCAGGTATTTGAAGATACCAGGCAGGCAAACGGACTGGAAGGCGCCAATGGAATTGCCGATGTGCTGGATGAAGCCAGGTGGGGAATAGACTGGTTGCTGAAAATGAATCCGAAAGACGGATGGTTTTTCAACCAGCTGGGCGACGATCGCGATCACAGAGGCATGCGCATTCCCAAAGAAGATACCAATTATTACGGGCGGGGATTGGAAAGACCCGTTTATTTCTGTTCCGGAAAACCGCAGGTACGCGGAAAATTCATGAATGCTACAACGGGCATTGCTTCTACTGCCGGAAAATTTGCCAGCAGTTTTGCTTTGGCAGCACAGTTGTATGCAAAGCGCGACAAAGAACTGGCTGCGTTGCTGATGCATAAAGCGGCGAAAGCGCTGGAAGCCGGCCAACAACAGCCTGGTGTTTGTCAGACTGCTTCAGTCCGCTCACCTTATATTTATGCAGAAGGTAACTGGACCGATGATATGGAACTGGGCGCTGCTGCCATCCGGCAGGTGAATCCCAGTGCAGGGTTGCTGCAGCAAGCCCTTGGCTATGCAAGGCAGGAGCCGGTTACACCCTGGCTAGGCGCCGATACTGCCCAGCATTACCAATGGTATCCATTTGTGAACATCGGGCATTACGAATTGGCCAAACAACTGCATGGAAAACAAAGGGAGGTACTGACAGGTTTTTATCATAAAGGGATTCATGCCGTATGGCGTAAAGCAAGTACCAATGCCTTTTTCAGGGCCATTCCTTTCATCTGGTGCAGTAATAACCTCACTGTTTCATTTGCAACACAATGCTATTGGTACCGTCAACTGACCGGCGATACAACTTATGAAGCATTGGAACAGGCCAATCTCGACTGGCTGTTCGGTTGTAATCCATGGGGTACCAGCATGGTTTACGGGTTGCCTTCCTGGGGAGATACACCGGTTGATCCGCATTCTGCCTTCACACACCTGAAAAATTACCCGATAGACGGAGGATTGGTAGATGGCCCTGTTTATACTGCTATTTACAGAGGGTTGATAGGTATTCAGTTAAAAGATGCCGACGAATACGAGGCTTTTCAAAGTGATATGGCTGTTTACCACGATGATTATGGCGATTACAGTACCAATGAGCCAACCATGGATGGAACTGCTTCCCTGATTTATTTGCTGGCTGCAAAGGAAGCTGAAAAACCCAAAGAGGGGAACAAAAGACTGCCGGTAAGATGGAAAGGAAAACACTTACAACAATTGTACGGTACAGTAACCAGGGGCGATTCTTCCGTAAAAGAAATATGTCTTGTTTTTACGGGGGATGAATTCGGAGAAGGGCTTCCAGTGATTTTCCAAACATTGAAACAGCAACGGGTGAAAGGATCGTTCTTTTTCACAGGAAGGTTTTATCGCAATAAAGATTTCCAGGCAGGTATCAGGAAATTGTATGAAGAAGGGCATTACATGGGTCCGCATTCCGATGCTCATTTGTTGTATTGCGATTGGAAAAAACGCGACAGCACGCTCATCACCAGGGGGAATTTTATCCACGACCTCAACCAGAACCTGCAGGCCATGCGCGATGCGGGTATCAAAGATGCCAGTTATCAATACCTGGTTCCGCCCTATGAATGGTGGAATGGCACTGTTGCCAGGTGGAGTAATGAAACGGGTATCCGGTTGGTTTCTTTTACGCCCGGTACCGGCACCAATGCAGATTATACCTGGCCGGAAATGGGGGCATCCTATAAAAGCAGTGAAACAATCCTGCACAATATCCATATGTTGTATGAGAATAGGCCGGGTAAACTGAATGGGGTGATATTATTGGTTCATGCAGGGACAGACCCAAGAAGAAAAGACAAATTGTACAACCGGTTGAATGAGTTAATCAATTATTTAAAGAAGGAAGGATATAGCTTTAAACGAATGGATGAACTATTGGCTGATCAATAACGGGTCTACCATTTCTCGTCTTCAGGAATGTTTTCTTCGCGATGAAATTGCTGGCGGGCCAGTAATTTTTGCCGCTGGCGTTCAATAATGAGTTCAGCAATGATCTTACCGGCATCTTCTTCCGGGTGTTCGGCCAATAATTTTTTGAGTTTTATTTCGCTGATGTCGAGACGGTACAGAAGATTGATCAATCCCGAAAAATCATCGGTAATAAGCCTGTTGATGTGTGCAGCGAGTTCAGAAGCACTCATCTGCTCCCATTCCTGTATTTCATAGGCGGCGGACATAGCTTAAAGATAGGTATTAATGCTGTTTTTTATAGTGAATGTTCCGCTGCTCATCTTCATCATCCATCTCGGGTCCTTTTTCAATTTTTCTCCAATCAATGTCTTTATGATACCTGTTCATGGATTGCTGCGGATCGAACACCCTTTTATCGGGCATTACAAAAGTATAAGGGGTATAATCGGGTTTACCGGTAAAGAAATCACTGAGTAACGAAGCAGTGGCATCGTATTGATTAACATAGTGAACTCCCAGGATATTATAGATGGTTTTAAGGATGGACCCGAAATTCGCATGGGTATGCGAAACATGGCCTCTTTTTACATAAGGACCGGCCATCATCAATACACTACGGTGTGCATCGATATGATCAACACCACCCTGGGGGTCGTCTTCGGTAATGATCACCAGCATATGTTTCCAATAAGGTGTGCGGGAAAGAAAATGCAGGATACGTCCCACTGCCAGGTCATTATCTGCCATGTATGAATGCTGGTAAGGATAGCCATCGTTCGGCCTCGGGCTTGCACCATGGTCATTAGGCACTTGCATGGTGATGAGTTGGGGAAGCTTTTCTTTTCCGCGTAACCATTTTTTAGTGAATTCGGTCTCGAACTGCTCCATCCGGAACTGGTCGGGAACATTGGTGTTAAAACCTGCGTAGTTATGACTGGTCCTGCTCCACAGCGCTTTTTGCATGGGTACCATTACACCATGTGCAGCGCCGGTAAGTGTATCGTACCATTCTTCTCTTACATGGGCCGTTTCATTGGCTTCGCCAAAATTGTAAAAGGAAACCTTATGCCGTTCCAGCGCTTCCCACAAGCCACCTGTTTCTGCATAATCCTCGGGGTCCATACTGCCGGTAGAGCCTGGAAAGCGACGCCCCGGGGCTTTGGAAAAAATCCGGGCAGTCTTGCTAACGCTTGAATTGCTTTCCACCCATTCGTTGGGAATAACCCCCATCATCCAGTGATGTCCGTGAATGGAAGCATCGCTGTCGCAATAATAATTGTCGCTGAAAGCAAATTCAGCAGCGGCTTTGGCATGATTGGGCATTATATCTGCTTTCGCCACTTTCAATGTGTCATTCTTCCCGTACACATTCACACCCACACCAAACCTTGACAACGTTGAATCTCCTTTGCCGGTTTTCATCTGACCCAGTACTTCATCGTAGGTTCTGTTTTCCTTGGTAATATATACGATATATTTAATCGGACTCTTGCGAAACCGGGGCAAAGGAGGGAGCGGATTTTTAGCATCATCGGTAATGGTAATTGTTTGCATGGTATTACCCAATGTCTGCTTTGTGTAAGCAGCCAGTTTATCAGTATCGGGCATAGGTATTTTCTGGAAAGTAGCCAGTTGTATATCACCGATATAAGTTCCCTGCACCGGTTTTATGAAATCCTTGCCCCCATTCGGACCCGCTCCCAGTCCACGACAACTGATCACATATATCTCATTTTCATCTTTCGATAATAGTACCCTGGTGGGCCCCCAGCCGGTGGGAATAAGACCTTTTGTTTGCCGTGTGTCAACATCGATCACTGCTACTGCATTGAAACCCAGGAGCGCTACATACAATGTTTTTTCATCGCGGCTCAATGTAAGACCGAAAGGCAGTAAGCCGCGGTAACGATCAATACGGGGGTCAACCCTGATGGGGATATGGCCGATGATCTGATGTTGGATATAATCAATGATGGAAATATTATCGTTGGTGGCATTGGTTACATAAGCATAGCGACTGCCTATTGCAATGGAATTGGGACTTGCGCCACCTACCACTTCAGCGCCTTCGATCATCTGACCTATCTGATGACCGGTTTTGAAGCGGTCGATCACCTGGTTGGTGGCCAGGTCAATGGTATACACACTCATGGCTTCAGGTGCTGAAGAACTGCCTACACCCGGTATTTTTTCACCATTGATGATTGTTCCTTCAATAGCTTCTTTGCTGTTATCGGCATAAGGATGCCAGGGAATCATTTTACGATCGTAATTCGAACTATCCGCTCCTTCTATCAGCGGATATGCATACATGCCAACATTGGCTACCATGGCCATTTTATTACCGGGTGTAAGCGCTAATCCGAATGGCAAACGGCCTGTAGGAATAGAAGCAGTAATTTTTTTCCCATCCAGGTTGTACCTGACAAGGCGAAAATTTCCCCTGTCCAGTACCAGCAGCTCATGCCCCTCTTCATTCAGCACTAAATCGGAAGTAAAACTATCCTGGAAATCCATACCATTGATGCTTCCGTTCAATGATATGGAATCGATGCGTTGCATTTTTTCAATATCGTATATGATCACAGCGCCGTTATCACCTCCACTCAGGTACACGGTTTTGGAATCACCGGCGAATGCTACGCCCAGGAAAGAACTTTTCGATAAAGGAGATGCGATGGTTTTATCGTAACTGGGTACCCTGGTGGCATGAAGAGAATGCAGGTCTATAATGGTAAATACACCATTGTGCAGTGTTACCGCTTTAGTTCCGTCCGGGGAAAGAGACATGCCAAAAGGATCATGTGTAATGCGGATCATATCTCCCGCCGGCGTTGCATATCTTCCACTGGGTAATACAGAAACACTTTTTTCTGCTATCGTACAGAACTCATTCCTGCCCGGTACCTGTAAAGTATTTACTGTCTGCGATTCAACCAGCAGACATGAATGAACAAGAAGAAGGGATAGCAGCTTTTTTTTCATAATTAAGCGGTTTCTATTTACAAAGTAAAATAAATCCAATACCGGTAACTGCGCTAAAGATTATTCTATGGTTAATACTTTTCAATCACACCCAATCCGAACAGCGCAAAATCATATTTAACGGGGTCCAGCGGATCAAGGGTGCGAAGATAGGCGGTCAGCTCCAGGGCAGCCTGCCAGTCAACCTGTTTTCTTTCGAGTATGTTGAAACGTTTGGCAACACGGGCCACATGCAGGTCGATAGGACAAACCAGTTGCGACGGTTTGATCTTTCTCCAAAGTCCGAAATCAACTCCCTTCTTGTCGTTGCGAACCATCCAGCGCAGGTACATGTTCAGGCGTTTACAGGTGGAACCCCTGTAAGGTGTGGCAATATGTTTCCTGGTGCGGACAGGAACATGCTCCAACGAAAAGAAATAATGGTGAAAATGAGTAAGGCAGGATTCCATATCCATCATTCTTGCCTTGTGCTGCCTCAACAGAAAAGCATCTTCCAGGGAAGAATGATGATTGTAATGAAATTTCAGGAATTCAATGAAATACAAAAGATCGGTACTATTGAAAGTACGGTGTTTAAAGTCAGTCAGTTTTTTCAGGTCTGACGAACCATGATGCAGACAAAATTCATGCGGCTGATTATCCATCAACAGCATCAGTTCTTTCGATTTGTTGATGATGGTGGTACGATTGCCCCAGGCAAATATGGAAGCAAAGAAACCTGCTATCTCTATATCCTGTTTTTTGGAAAAAAGATGTGGAACACAAATAGGATCATCTTTGATGAAAGCGGGCCTGTTGTAAAGGTCCGCTTTTTCATCAAAGAAAGCTTTTAATGAAGCAGGCTTCATTGGCATGGTTTTTTTATCCGATGGCCTGGCCCAGGTCTGCGATCAGATCATCCGCATCTTCAATACCTACGCTGAGCCTGATGAGACTGTCGTTGAGTCCGTTTTTAATTCTTTCTTCCCTTGGAATGGAAGCATGTGTCATGGATGCGGGGTGATTGATCAGTGATTCAACGCCGCCCAGGCTTTCGGCCAGTGCAAACACTTTGGTGCCGGCCAATACCTTTCTGGCTGTTTCAACACTGTCGTCCTTCAATTCAAAACTCATCATGCCGCCAAAACCACGCATCTGCCTGCTGGCAACTGCATAACCGGGATGGTTGGTAAATCCGCACCAATATACTTTGGCTACTTTGGGATGGTTGCGTAAGAAATGCGCTATTTTCTCACCATTCTCGCAGTGACGTTGCATCCGTACATGTAAGGTTTTAATGCCCCTCAGCACGAGGAAGCAGTCTTGCGGACCAGGAACGGCGCCACAACTTTTCTGGATGAAATAAAGTTGTTCTCTTAAAGATGCATCGTTCATCACCAGGCAGCCTTGTATTACATCGCTGTGTCCGCCGAGGTATTTGGTTGCAGAATGCATCACAATATCGGCGCCCAGGTCGAGCGGATTTTGCAGGTAGGGTGATGCAAAAGTATTGTCTACGCAAAGCAGCAGCTTTGCTTTTTTGGCAATGTCTGCTACAGCAGCTATGTCGGTAATATTCATCAGCGGATTGGTAGGCGTTTCAATCCAGATGAGTTTGGTAGCCGGTGAAATGGCTTTGCTGATATTGGCGGGATTAGTAGTATCCACATAAGTAAAACGGATGCCGAATTTGGCAAATACCTTGGTGAACAAACGATAGGTTCCACCATACATATCATTAGCGGCGATCACTTCATCGCCAGGTTGCAATAATTTGATTACGGCATCGGACGCAGCAACACCGCTGCTGAAAGCAAGTCCGAATTTGCCATTCTCAATCTGGGCATAAGCATCTTCCAGCGCTTTGCGGGTGGGGTTCTGGCTACGGGCATATTCATAACCTTTGTTCACCCCCGGCGCTTCCTGCACATAAGTAGAGGTCTGGTAAATGGGGGTCATGATAGCGCCGGTAGAAGGATCAGGTTCTGTGCCGGCATGGATGTATTTTGTTGCAAGTTTCATAGGTCTAAGTTAATTCTTTTTCGATGCGTTTCTTTTTACAGGCTGGCTATTATCGCCATTGAATGAGATGGGCAGCACTGCTTTCAGGTTATCCCATAAGATAATGAGGTTGGCACCTGTTTTTGTATCATCAAAATACATAGTGAAGGCCTCAACGGTTTCGCCAGAGCGGGTCACTTCAATATCCGTTCTCAATACATCTTTCCTGCTGTCATAAGTAAAACTGCCCCAGCAGTAATTATCGCGGTTGATAATCATAGTCCATTTGCTTTCAGTAGGAATGCAATACATGGTATACCTGCCTTCCGGAACAGGTTTGCCAGCGATACGAACACTTCTGAACAATTCCAGTTCTGTAGATTCATTGGCTCCCAGGCGCCACAGTTCATTGTATTTAATGATGCCGCCGAAAATGTCTCGGCCGTTTTTCAAAGGACGGCTGTAGATAAGCCTGCCTACCGGTTCATCCTTCGCCTTTCCACTCATCCTCAGAATGGGGTAATTGGCTGGCCAGTAACTCATGTCCATCGGCGATTTATCGAGCTCGGTGGGTTTCTGCTGGGCTATGGCAGCATAAGAAGATATCATGAACAGGTATGCGAGAACAATCGATCTCATGTAAAAAAATTTTGGCAAAGATAAATGGCTATTGCTTCAGGAGAACAGCCAGTTCGTCCCTGGCGAAGTTTTTAACATCAGGGAAAAAACCGGCATAAGCCTTTTTCAGCAAGGAATAATGTTCCAGGAAAAGCTCAAACACTTCACCCGAACTGTCAAGATAACGGGCCCTGGCGGCAATGCCCTCAAAACTACGCCGGACGCCCCAGTCGTACCGGTAATTATAAAGCCAGTTCTGCCTGCTCATATAAGGAAGCATTCGCGCAAAGCGTTCAGGCAGGCTGTTTTGGCGGGCGGTAAGCTGGCTGTAGACTTCAGTAGCAAAAAGCTGCCATTCTTTTTCCTCTATCTCATTGGTATCCAATGCAAGGAAATGGTCGTAGACCACGTCCATGAATGCGCCTGCATACAGACCAACAGCAGGTCTGAACAATTGCCTGGCTTCCCGGGTAACCCGGTGGGCATCTGTAAAATCATCTATCAGCCGGTGCAAGCGGATGCCTTTCCAGATACCGGGCGCATAACTGAACTGCTGTTTACCCTTTACAAAATCACTGATCATATTTCCGACCAGGATGTCAGGATGACGAAAAGAAAGGTATGCATGCGCCAGATAGTTCATAGGAATATGAAGTTAGTTCTTTCCGTTCATCCCGACTGTTAACACCATATTTACAATTTAATCCATAAACCAGACCTTTTCGTGTGTTATTGAAAATTTCTTAAAATGATTGATATGCCTGCGTTTCAGACAAATGTTAACTCTTCTTAACATTGGCTTTAACACCACTCATAACAATGAAAGGGTCAATACCTGTTACCGGTCACAATTGAATATAAAGCAGGGGGAAGGCATTTTACTTTTGGTCTAGCATTTAGAAAAATCAATATCATCATATTCAAAACAAAAACTACCACCATGAAAAAATTATTTTTTGCAGTATTGGTTGCTGCATCTATCGGAACAAGCGCTTTTGCTGCCGACGCCACAAAAGTGAACTATCGCGTCAGGACAGCTTTTGAAACGGAATTCGCAGGTGCTGAAAATGTAATCTGGACCATAACACCTGAGTACACCAGGTGTTCGTTTACCCTGAACAATGAAAAAATTGAAGCTTTTTACCGCTCCAACGGAGAGCAGATCGGCACAAGCCACAAGGTTGATTTTGACAAATTGCCTGCATCGGCCATTAAGAAGATCCAGAAAAATTATCCCGAGTATAAGGTAAAAGAAACCATCCAATTCGAAGTGGATGGAGAGAAAAATTATTATGTCTCTTTAGAGAATGGCAACCTGAAAAGAATACTGGAGGTATCCAATTTTGGCACCGTAAGTATTTTCCACGGACTGAAATAGGCAAGGTTTGATTAGTTGGTTTAAAGGCCCGGACAATTCCAGGCCTTTTTTTTATTGCAGGTAATCTTTTATGGTAATGAATTCGGCCTCCCTGCCAAAATCTTTTACCAGTTGCTGAAGCCGGTCGAGCAGGGGAAGTCCGCAATGTTTCCTGACATATCCCGGTAACCCATATCCATTGATGTCTGTGAATTCCCAGGGGTGAAAATAAAGGCATACATAGCCATCTTTCTGCAAGGTTTGTTTTACCAGAGCCTTAAAAAATGGGTAAGGGAAATTTTTAAAACTGAGCCAGAACAATGGAATACGCAAGTACGGTGAAACGGAAGCAGGCAAACGGGTAAGCCCCTGGTCGGTATAAACGGTGCGTGGCAAATTAAAATGGTTATAACGGCCAGGTATCCAGGTAGGGTTAATGGAAGAATCGTACCTGTATCCGGCATTTTTTACTTCTTCAATGGCTACCCCCCGCATCCTGGGCATACGCAGGCCGCTTATTTTTTGTCCACTGATCTCTTCCAGTTTCAATCTTGATTCCAGCAGGTGTTCGTTCGAAAAAGAAGAATGATAAAAAGTATGCGAAGCAATCTCATGCTTCTTTGCCAGCGAGCGAATGGCGTTGGGATAATGCAGGGCAAAATTGGCGGTCGTGAACAATGTGGCCGATACTTTCTCCTCTTCCAACACGGGCAGAATGGCATCCAGACCGGTCTTTCCAATAGCCAGCTGTTGTTCTGCGTTTATTGTAAAGCCATATTCGACGGGCATGTCGAATTCTTCCACATCAAAACTCAATAATATATAACGGGAGCTTGTGTGCATCATGCTTTGGTTGGCGTGATCATAAGTCTGGCAGGGTCGATTTTCAAAAACTGCCGCTGCCCTGTTTGGACCAGCAAAATCAACCACATGATGAAACAAGGGAATGCTTTTAGTGAATAAGGCCTCACAAAATGTTCCCGCACATATGGCGTGAATATATCGGAATAGGAAAAACTGGTCAGCAGCAATGCGAATACAAAAAAAGCGGTTGTCCATTTTGAAGACGGTTGCAACACATACCAGATACAAACAGCAGGAAAGGCAATGATATAAGTAGGCGATTCAGCGCTGGTGGTGAATATTACAGTGGTGATCAGTACAGAACAAAGCAGGTAAAGCCGGTAACGCATATCCCTGAAATGATTGAAGGAGAGGTATTGGGAAGCGAATAGCAATATGGCAGGTACGGTAACATAATAATTTTTCAATGCCTGGTAATGAAAAATACGGCGGATCATGCCTAGTACAGAAATGTCCTGGAAATCATTCTGAATATCCATTCTGGCGTTCCGCTGGTCTTTGAATTGTAATTCGGTAAACCAGTCGACATAGGATTGAACAATAAACGTTTTGCTGGAGATAAGCATGGGAGCAAGAAAGAAAACGACCGACCAGCCAATGGTCCAGGCAATGAATTTGATTTTATTGTTGCTGAAAAAGAAAAATGCGAAGCCAACAATGCCATAAAGTTTGATAAAAGTGGCCAGCATGATAAAGAACAATGCCCAGACTTCTTTCCCCCGTATAATGAACACAAATCCTAAAATAATACAGGCGCCGATCATGGCATTGCTTTGCATCCATTCTGCAGCGATCATCATTTCATGGGCAGAAAAGATAAGTATGGCATTCTTCCATTTTTCAGTAATGGGCAACATGCGAATGGCTATGTACATCAGCGAAGTGTTCAACATGACCCATAAAATAACGCCCAGCCAGTTGGGAAGTAGTGCAAAAGGAGCGATCACGAGACTGAAAACAGGACCATAATGATTAAAATCCTGGTATTCTGCCGGGTATGCCAGGTAAAGATTTTTTTGTTGGAGGGTATGTTCAAACACCCCCTTGAAAATTAAATAATTGTTGCCGGTGCTTTTAGAATACTCCAATACCACGCCAATAAAAGCAAGTCCGAACCAGAGAGTAGTTGCAAAGTTTTTATTGTAAAGGATGTTTGCAAAGAACGATCGTTTCGGGGATGCGGTATCTACAGGGGGCATGGTATCAGTAAAGGTTGGATTCTTTAACAATATAGTGAGGGCGGTGTTTGCTCTGCATGAAGAGTTTTCCAAGGTAAAGTCCTATGATGCCCAGGATCATCAGTTGTAATCCGCCGAAAAAGGCAATGGTTGCGATAATGGAGCTCCATCCTGAAATAGTATGTCCGAAATAATAGCTATAGCCGATATAGGGAATATATAAAAGTGATAAGAGTGAAAAACTGAGACCCAGGTAAGTGGCAATATACAAGGGTTTTGTACTGAAGGATGTAATGCCTCTGATGGCAAGATTAGTCAGCTGCCGGGTATTGTATTTGGAGTTGCCGCTGTGGCGTTCTTCGGGTACATAGGGCAATCCTTTCTGTGTAAACCCGATCCATTTGATGAGCCCCCTGAAAAAGGGCTCGTCTTCCGACATGGTATTCAGGATGGCTACCACTTTTTTGTCGAGCAGCCTGAAATCGGCAATACCATCTTCCAGTTCCAGGTCAGACAGGTTGTTGATGATGGAATAGAACAAACCGGAGCTTACTTTATTCATGCGGCTGGCATGCTCATTTTTATTTTCCCGGTAGGTATACACCACTTCATTGCCTTTTTCCCATTGTTCCAGCAGGGAAGGGATCAGTGCGGGCGGATGCTGCAAGTCGGCATCCATGGTAATAACTGCATCGCCGTGAGCTTTTGAAAGACCGGCGCTCAAGGCGCTGTCTTTCCCGAAATTACGCGAAAGCAATATGTACGATACTTGCGGATTAACGGCAGAAAGTTGCCTAAGCACCATCGCGGAAGTATCGGTACTGCCGTCGTCAATAAAAATGATTTCAAAATCATAATCCAGCGAAGCAAAGACATGAGAAACCGCTTCCGTTACCCTTGGAATATTGGTTGCTTCATTAAATGCAGGTATGACAACTGAGATCTTTTTTTTCATGAGGGGATAATGGCAGGTAGCAAAAATAGTTTCAAAAAAATTACTTTTGCCCCTAAAATCAGAAATAATGAGTAAAGGACCCGTTTCGCAGTTTATCCAGCACCATTACCGCCATTTTAATGCAGCGGCCCTGGTAGATGCTGCAAAAGGATATGAAGCCCATTTATTGGAAGGGGGAAAAATGCTGGTGAGCCTGGCCGGCGCCATGAGTACGGCAGAACTGGGCATCAGCCTGGCTGAAATGATCAGGCAGGATAAAATTGCCATCATCAGCTGTACAGGAGCCAACCTTGAGGAAGATGTGATGAACCTGGTGGCGCACAGTCATTATAAGCGTGTTCCCAATTACCGCGACCTTACGCCGCAGGATGAATGGAACCTGCTGGAAAACCATTACAACCGTGTTACCGATACCTGCATTCCTGAAGAAGAGGCTTTCCGCCGTTTGCAAAAGCACCTGGTGAAACAATGGAAAGATGCCGAATCAAAAGGAGAGCGGTATTTCCCGCATGAATTCCTGTACAAGGCAGTGCTGAGCGGCGAGCTGAAACAGTATTATGAAATTGATCCGAAGAACAGCTGGATTGTGGCAGCGGCAGAAAAAAACCTGCCTATTGTGGTTCCGGGATGGGAAGACAGTACAACAGGTAACATTTTTGCGAGCTATGTGATCAAAAATGAATTGAAAGCCAGCACTGTTAAAAATGGAATTGAGTACATGGTGATGCTTTCAGAGTGGTACCGTTCCAACAGCAGCGGCAAAGGCGTAGGCTTCTTCCAGATCGGAGGAGGTATTGCCGGAGATTTTCCTATTTGCGTGGTGCCAATGATGTACCAGGACCTGGAATGGCATGATGTTCCTTTCTGGAGCTATTTCTGCCAGATCAGTGATTCTACCACTTCATACGGTTCTTATTCAGGCGCTGTGCCCAATGAAAAGATTACTTGGGGGAAGCTGGATATTCATACGCCCAAATACATTGTAGAGAGCGATGCTACCATCGTAGCTCCCCTGATCTTTGCCTATCTCCTGGGATGGTAAGAAGAAAAAGGGCAATAAAAAAAGCCAATTCGAACTGAATTGGCTTTTTTTATTGCCTGACAGAAAATTACCTGCCCGGCATATTCAATGGTGTATCGCGCTTCAGCATTTCGTCTTTGTTGGCAATGACCCATGCGGTATGGAAAATCATTTTCGCACGTTTTTCCATCAGTTCAAAATTGATCTTGTCCACGGTGTCGGTAGGCTGGTGGTAATCGGCCAGCAGCATGCCATCGTAAAAGAATAGTACAGGCACTCCTTTTTTGGCAAAGTTGAAATGGTCGCTCCGGTAATAAATAAAATTCCTGTCGTTCGGATCATCGTATTTGTAATCGAGCGTAAGTTTGGTGTATTTGTTGTTGACCCCTTCGTTGATCACGGGCAGTTCACTGCTCAGTTTATCGTGCCCGATCACATACACATAATTGAGGGTGTCGGCTGTTTTGCGTTCTGTGTCTACCCTGCCCACCATGTCAATATTGAGGTCAGCAGTGGTTTTGTCGAGCGGGAAAATGGGGTGTTCGGAATAATAATCAGAACCCCATAAACCTTTTTCTTCGCCGCTAACCGTCATGAATACAATGGTTCTGCGGGGGCCTTCTCCTTTTCTGGCAGCGGCTGCAAAAGCTTCTGCTATCTGCAAGACGCTGGTAGTGCCCGACCCGTCGTCATCGGCGCCATAATAGATCACATCGCCTCTTTTTCCCAGGTGGTCATAATGACCTGTTACAAAGAGGTATTCATCTTTTTTGTCGGTACCCGGAATAATGGCCACTACATTACTGCTTTCCATTGTTTCAGTGTGCTTATCGGCGGTAATTTTAACTTCGGCAACATAATTTCCTTTATTCACCTGTTTCAACTGTTCAGAGGAAAGCCTGGAAGTTCTTCCCAGGAGGGCGGAAGCCAGTTCCTCTGAAATGGAAGCGTTGATAAAACGTTCAGTATTAGGTTTCAGGTACATGCCACCCTGTGTGGGGGTATGCACGGTATGCGGGAAGCCCTTCGATACAATCAATAAACCGAGTGCGCCATTTTTCTTTGCAATATTTATCTTGGCAAAAGCGGAAGCCGGATTGGCATTGCGGGCACGGGTATTATTGGCAACAGCGGTGGTATTGTTGTCGTCTGTGCCATCCAGTGCAATCACTAGTTTCCCCTTTACATCCAGGCCGGCAAAATCGTTCCGGTTCTTTGCGTCGTCTACAATGCCATATCCGGCAAAAACAGTGTTGTTCTGCGTCCATTCACCGGTGGAAAGTGTATTCAGTGAAAGCGTATAATCCTGACCCCAGTTGTATTGTTTTCCATTCACAGCAAAAGTCCAGGAAACCAGCTCATCCCTGTAAACGGGGAACAGCATTTGATAGGAATCACCGTTCCCGGGCTTCAGGCCCATTTTTTTAAACCGGGTTTCAATATAAGCGGCGGCTTTCTTCTGACCGGGAGTGGCCGTTTCGCGGCCCTCCATTTCGGCGCTTGCGATGACGGTAAGCTTTTCTTTAAGGCCGGTAGCAGTGATCTTTTCGGCATATTTTTCCGGATCACTATTGTTTTGCTGGGCATTACCGGTCACAATAATGGACAGTAACCCAATTACGAGTAGTTGTTTTCGCATATGGTAGTTGAATGGTTAGGCACAGGCAATTTTGTTCACGCGGTTGGCATGACGGCCCCCCTCGAATGGGGTGGACATAAAAAACTCAATCATCTGCTGGGCCAGGGCCAGGGCTACAAAGCGGGCAGGAATGCAGATGATATTAGAGTCGTTGTGCATGCGGGTAAGCCGGGCAACATCGTTTTCCCAGCAAATGCCGGCGCGTACATGCTGGTGCTTATTGGCTGTTATAGCCACACCATTGGCGCTGCCGCACAATAAAATACCAAAAGAAGCTTCACCGTTTTCAACGCTGGACGCTGTTGGGTGGGCAAAATCAGGATAGTCTACTGACTCAGGCGAATTGGTACCGAAATCCTTTACCCGGAAACCTTTATCGGTCAGCCATTTAACCAGTGCGGTCTTGTATTCAAACCCTGCATGGTCACAACCAATGGCAATGGGTTTGGAATCGTCAAAAACAAAGCTCATTTTACTGTATATTCTTATGTGAAGTTACTCTTTTAACTCCATTCTTCCTGTTCGCGCTTCTGCTCTTCCTTGTAAACCCTTACTGAAAGGATGATACTCAGTTCATACAGGAGCCATAAGGGCAGGAAAACGATGGTTTGGCTCATCCAGTCCGGACTAGGCGTTATAAATGCAGCAATAATCAGTATCACTACTATGGCATACCGGCGGGTCCTTTTCAGGAAAGAAGGGGTGATCAGTCCTATTTTAGTCAGTGCATAAGCCAGTACAGGCAGTTCAAAAGCCAGCCCGCAACCAAGAATAATATTGGTAAGGTTATCCAGGTAGTCGGAAAGGGTAGGTAAGGTAACCAGGGTACCCCGGGTACCCAGTTGGAAGCCGGCTAGGAAATTGAAGGTAAATGGTCCCAGCAGGAAGAACCCAAAAGCGGCACCTAAGAAAAAGAAGAAAGATACCCAGAAAATCACGAAACGGGTGGTCCGTAGTTCATTTTCCTTGAGGGCGGGCTTTATAAAACGCCAGAATTCCCAGAATACATAAGGGAAAGCCATAATAAACCCAAGGATGAACGACATCGTAATACTGCCAATGAACTGGCCGCCAAAAGAATTGCTTTGCATGTTCACCTTTACAGGCGGCATACAAAGTGCATCGCCCATATGAGCCCAATGGCTGAAGTTGCATAGCACGCGATAGCTTATAAAATTGGGATTGATGGGGCCGGTGATGATGTAATCGAATATCCAGTTGCGGTAAACGAATACGAGGATGGCCATGATGAGGATGACGATTACAGAACGGATGATGTGCATCCGTAATTCTTCGAGATGATCGATGAAAGTCATCTCAGCCAATCCCTCACCCCTGTTTCTGTTCAATAATGCCATTACGCGTGCTTTGACTGTTAAGAGGGGGCAAAGTTAAAGGGAAGCGGGATATAATTACCGGAGTATTTTCATTTTAACCATTTCAATGCGGGTATCGCTTACATTGAGGATGTCGAAGCGGTAATCGCCGATGATGATGGTCTCCTTTTCCTTGGGAATGGTTTCATGGGCATTGATGATATAGCCGCTCAGGGTCTCGGATTCAGAAATGGGGAACTCCATATCATATTTTTCATTCAGATAATCCAATTCCAGGCGCCCGCTGAAGATGTATTCATCATCGGCCAGCTTGTTTTCTACAAATTCCTCCACATCATACTCATCCTTGATCTCGCCGAAGATCTCTTCCAGCACATCTTCCATGGTAACAATGCCTGCCGTTCCGCCAAATTCATCCACTACCCAGGCAATGCTTTTTCTTTCCTTGGTGAATTTATTGATGAGGTCTGCGGCGCTCATGCTCTCGGGTACCGGCATGATGGGATGCAATACCTGCTGTATCGTACCTGGTTTTTTAAAGAGGTCTATCTGGTGCACATAACCCAGTATATTGTCGATGGTGTCGTCGAAAACCACCAGCTTGCTCAGCCGGGTTTCTATGAACCGCTGTTTCACCTTTTCAAGTGGCATATTGATTTCAACACCCTCTATTTCGGTTCTGGGAACCAGGCATTGCCTGATCTTTACGGTTGGCAGGCTCAGCGCATTTTCGAAAAGTTCGGTATTCAATTCCTGGTTGTCTTCATCCTGTTCTTTTGTCTGCTGAAAAAAATGTTCAAGATCAACCTTGGTAAACGCATCGGTTTTTTCATTCACCCGCACATTGAAAATGTATTTCAATATCCATTGAGATATTTCGACAAATGTATTGGTGAGCGGCTGGAACACCGTGTGGAAGAACTGGGCAACCGGGGCAAAGAAACTCAGCAGGGAGTCATTGCGGGCGCGGAAAATGGCTTTTGGAATGAATTCGCCGAATACCAGTACCACCATGGAGGAAACAAGGGTATCGATGAAGAGTTTGAGGAATTCATTCTTCACATGCAAGGGATTCCAGGCAATGCTTTTCAGGAAGCCATCGAAAAGCAGTCCGTAAATAACCAGGAATACATTCAGGCCAATGAGGCAACTGCCGATGAGTTTGGCGGGTTGTTCGATGAACTGGGAAAGGATGAGGCCGCTTTTTTTGCCCTGTTTCTTCTTGAGTTCAATGCTCAGACGGTTGGCACTCACAAATGCAATTTCATAGCCGGCAAAAAAACCGATCAGTATGAGGGTCACACCTATCCATAGGATGGTATAAAGCTCTGTCATACAGGAAAAATAGAACAAATATTCGGGATTGCAAAAGTGCCCCGTTTTAAAACAGGGCACTTGTCTATTTATTTGAAAGCGATCTGCTTTTTATCGGCGGCAACCATTTTATTGATCATTTCTTTAAAGGCAGCATACTCCGTAGTAGATACCTCTTCCTTGAGATACCTGACTTCCCGGGTGGCAATGATCCTGTCGGGCTTTACCTCAAAGTGCAGACTATAACTGAGGGCAGGGCAGCTGTAGCTGATGTTTTTAGGTGCCTCCAGTAATTTTTTCCCTGCCGGAAGAATGAAGGTTATGGTCTCCTTATCAACAGGAGTGCTGCTGAAACTCCATAAATTAATGGGGAACTGTCTTTTTTCCATGGAAATAAAACTCAGGGAACCATAGGTGTCCACCCAGGGGAAAGCAAGGATCTGCATGCCCGCTACTTCACTGGTATAATTATCCACTGTGAACTGGTAATGCATCTTAATGGTGTCTGACAGGTTGTTGAGGTTGCTGATATTCATTTGCTGCAGCACGATGTTCTTGGCAAATTCATTGCTCAGCGAACTGGTCAGTTGTTTTTTTCTGTCCTCATCACTTTGGTCGCGGTACCCGCTCCTCACCCTGCCTGCTTCGGAACCGGTGGAAATATTAGAGCGTTCCAGGCTGGCTGCGGTGCCCTTTAACCTGATGGTACAGTTGCGCGTTACAGTATTGGATGTGCGGTAACGGGAATCGAGTTTAATAAGCTTGGTTGTGCCGGTACTGTCTTTACTCATCGACAAACCATTCGCGTGGATAAGGTTGTTGGACATGGAAGCAAATGGCAGGTGATTATTGGTCAGTTCCACCAGGTAGCTTTTGCCGCCTGATTGCAGTTGTGCAATACAATGGTTGAACTCAATCGTAGGCAGATCCAGGTTTGTGTCGCCCTGGTCCCTGGTCTGAACCAATACCAGGTTGGCATTAAGGC
Source organism: Sediminibacterium sp. (assembly GCA_041798205.1). Taxonomy (GTDB): domain Bacteria; phylum Bacteroidota; class Bacteroidia; order Chitinophagales; family Chitinophagaceae; genus Sediminibacterium. The sequence continues at coordinate 127,005 of JBHCAK010000013.1, read as the reverse complement.
CTGCTTCTCTGGCCATACTGGTAAAGAGTACGGAGAGGTCTTTACAATCTCCCAGTTTACTACTCAAAGTTTTGCTGGCTCTTTGCGGCGTAAAAGCGCTGTGCAGGAAAGGCACATTACTGTAATTGAAATTGTCCTGAATATATTTGTAAATGGTTTTTGCCTTGGTAAGTTCATCGGCCGATTCTTTACCTGCCAGCAGTTCCTTTACTTTCTCCCTGATGGCAAAATCGGCTTTGATCTTTACAGCGCTCAGGTCATTGTACCAGTCCTTGAAATAATTCCAGTCGGGGACGGAAGAAACCACCACACGCTGGCTGATATCGGAAAAAACAGGCATGAAAGGTTCATTGACTACCCTGGGATTGTCTTTGGTTTCCCATTTGTACATTTTAAAGCCGCCATCGATATCTGTTACAGTTGGTTGCAGGGCACTGTTGTATATTTTGTAATGGAAGTTGCGGCTGGCGGGAACGATCATGCTGAAAGAAGCCTGTTTAACGGGATAACCACTGTTGAAAGTAAATTCCTGCCAGAAATGTTCGGCCAGTTTCCCGGAAAAAGCATTTTCCAGTTTGTAGCTGATGTAAACGGCATCGCCGGTTTCAAGGGAAGAGAATACCAGCTGATTCTCTTTTCTGTCGGCCTGTACGCGGCTGCCGTCTTTTTTAAGGATATCGGCTTTCAAGATGATCAGTCGTTGTGTGTATGAGTTATACGGGATGTCGATCTCTTTCCAGTCATCAATGCCTGACTGATTAAATACTTTAATGAGGTATTGGTACTTTTCTTCTGAAGCGCCGTTTTCGGCATAGATTACCTGTTGCAGGTCTTTGAGCAGGTAGATGCTGTTATCGTTCGGGTAAGCATCTGCTTTGGGTGAAGTTTTGAAAAGCGTCAGCACTTCTGTTTCTTTGAAATTGGCGAACAGGTCTTTTTTACCCTGTAATTCGCTCAGTTTGCGCCTGGCGGCATAATTACTTGGACTGAATTGAATGGCTTTCGTAAGGGAGTTGATGGCTTCGGCATTTTTGCCTGCGGCGCTCTGTATCATACCAAGGTTATGATGAAACTCGCCTGCAAAAGGAGCCCTGGCTATTGCTTTCTGCTGCCACTGGGCCGCTTTTGTATAATCCTGTAATTCAAAATAGCGGTCGGCCATGCGGGTGTACTGCTTGATGGCATAGGGCTTTTTTTCTATGGAAGATGCCAGCATTTGCATGGCTTCTTCTTTTTTGCCCAGCGACATTTTGTCGTTCACCAGCAGGTCCAGCAATTGCTCACTGTAATGATCTTTCAGGTAAGTTTCCAGTACGGCATCGGCTTTCGATTTGTCTTTGTTTACGTTTGCTTCCAGGTTGTACTTCATGTTGGTGAATGATACATTATCGGGATATTTCAGGTAGGCTTTCTCCAGTTCCCTGATCAAACCTTCAATATCATTCTTTTTAACCAGCAGTTGCAGTGTTTTGAACTGGGTATCTTCATTATCGCCATACAACTCAATTCTCTTATCGAGCAATTTCCTGGCTTCGTCGTATTCTTCCTTGTTGAATGCATCGGTATAATTCAATATAAGGCCATACAGGCTCAGCGGGTCGTTCGATTTGATGAATTCCAGTTCCCTGGTGAGATCGGTATTATTGTTGTCTCTGCCATAACCTTCTGCCATCAGTTCCGAAATGATGGTGCTATTGGGAAATTTTTTCTTCAATTGGTTATTGAGTGCAGCCGCTTCAAAACGTTCGTCGTTGTGTTTGTAAGTATAGGCAAGCATCAACGGGTGAAGAAAATCATCTGATCGGGTAGACACCAGTTGTTGAAAATAAGTTTCAGGGAAGAAAGGGTAACGCTGCACTTTGTATGGAGCGGCTTTCTGGTATGGACTAAAAGCGGCCGTTGATACCAGGTCTGAAAGCAGGTTATCATTCATATCGGCAAACCGGAGCAGGAAATTCGATTTGTCTATTTCACTGGAGCCCGACTGTATCAGTATCCTGTTGGTTCCTTTCTGCAATTTTACGGAAGCGGTATATACGTCCAGATCGGTATTGCGTTCTTCTTCTTCGCTCAGCACCAGGAAATCATTGATCCATACTTTAACGGATCCGGATACGCCCAGCAGCATTTTTACATCGCGATCGTTATCGGACTGAAGGAAAGTTTGCGAATAAATGATGGCATTGGAAACATCATAATGGAAAGTAAGGTCAAGCCATCGGTCGTTCCTAGCATCGGGAATATTGAACCAGGTAATATCGGCACCGTTGTTGTTTTTGAAAACATAGCCCTGCTCAGGGTGAGCGAGTACGCCAAAATCTTTGTTGAAACCGCTGGCCGAAATATTTTCAAATACACCTACGGAGGACCAGTTGCGGATATCTCCGATGCGTTTATAAAGCTGCGCAGCTTCATTATAAAGTGTACCGTTTTCAATCCTGCGGGCCAGGTTGTCAATTGCCATTGCTTTCAATGTTAACGGAGCCTTCGTATCTGTTACAATCTTTTGCATGAAGGAGTCGATAGCGCCCGATTTTTTTGAGGAAGGGGAGGAAAAAACGCCACTGCTCCAGAGTGCATAGATATAAGGATAGGGATCCTTGTTCAATTGTACAAAACGATTGAAATAACCAAAAGCTTCGTCAAAATGCGAATTGTTCAGTTCCAAGAGGGTGAGACAAAGCAAGGCATTTTGCGAAGAAGAAGGGTCATTGATGAGTGAGGTAAAAGCAGTTTTGGCTTCAATTCTTTTGTTTTCGTTCAACAATGTCAGTGCCTGCTGGTAATGCTGCGCACGACTGCATAATGAGACAATAACGAAAAGGCATAGGATAATGGATCTCATGGTACAATTAGGATTAGTGATTACTATAAGTTAAGGAATCTTATCAGGTGAAGTCAAAAACCGGCCCGGTTTCTTTGCCCACCTGCAGTATTCCATCATTTTCAAGCAATTTACTTTATTAAGGTTTTACTTGTGTCTTTTGTTGCAGAAGTGCTGTCCGGAACAACAAAGAAGCTGCCGGGTTTGAGATCGAATAAGGTTATGTCTGAGAGATCCTGATTGCAACGGATACCTTTCAGTCCAATCAAACGCTGGCGTGGTGTTTTCTGGCTGATGGTGACTTCTTTGTCTGTATAGAACTTATTAAGGTTTTGGTCCCAATACAGTTCTTTGGCAAAAAGTGTATCTCCTTTGATGTTGAACGCCACCACGCTGTCTTTCAGGAATACTTTGTTTTCCCCTTCCAGGTAACGGCCGTATTTGGCGCTCAGCTGGCTTTCAATGACCAGGCTGTCGTTGTAGAAATCGACATGGAGTGATTGGGGGAATTCCGCCTTGCGTGCACTGTCACCCTGGTAGCTCAACAATACGGGGGCGGTTAATTTGGCGCGCATCTTACCATTCATGCTCAGGTAACTTTCAATATAATGACCTTCATCCACGCCCGGTTTTCTTTTGCCCAATCCTTTCACTTCATTCACATCATTTTCGCACGATTGCATAAAAAAACAGCCTGCGATCGCGGCTGCTGTAATGATTTTTTTATATGCAATACGGTTAATCATACTTGCGTTTCTGGAACCAAATGTCGCTCAAACTAAGCCCGAAAGATAACTGAAAATAATTTTCTGTGATATTATTAACACTAGAGCCACGCTTACCGAACTGGAAAGCAGTATTGATGGTAGTGAACTGGTAGTCATAAGAGCGCCATTTTTTGATGGGGAGCCCGGCACCCAGGGAAATGCCAAATTGTTTCAGGCCATTTCCATCGGGATTTACATAGTCTTTACCAAAATAGACCCCTGCACGGTAATTGACACCGCTCCAGTAACCACGGCCATTGACAGGGTTGGGAGAGAATTGGCCGCCTAATTTGAACTGCCAGCTGTTCACCAGTGCATCTGCCTGGTTGTAGAAACGGTATTTACTCCATTGTGTATAAGCATATTCAGCGCCGATGGACCACATTTCAAAAATACCCCTTGCATTCGCGGTGGTCTTGTGGAATGTTACTCCTCCGGCATAACTGGCAGGCAGTTCTACTTTTCCTTTTACATTCTGCGTGGCATAAATACTGTCAATGGTCAGGTCGCCGGAAGCAGTTTGAGTAAATGTTTGCCGGCCTGTTTCTTGTGTGGCAGAGAGTTTCTGGCTCAAACCGGCTGTTGCACCAAAACGCAGCAGGTATTGTTCGGTTGACTTGGTTTCCTTATGCTCTTTTTTGTTGAGCAAGATCTCATATTGGATACCGGCATCGAAGAAAAGCCCGTGAAAATGTGTATTGGTGAAAGAATTGGACTGATAGTGGAAAACAGTGTCGTTGAGGAAGGACTTTTTGGTGGAAATATCCTTGCTGCCAAAATTGTAGCCGGTATGAAAGCCGATATTGAGCGATTTCCATTTTTTCCCCAATCCTACAAACACCTGGTTCAGGCCTCCATTGCCTTCATATACGTTGGCCAGGCTGTCGGTGCCTATCTGCTGGAAAGTATGCACCGAATAGTTGATCCGGGTAATAGGTCTCAGGCCGAATGCCAGACCCAGTCCTTTCTTCCGGCTAAGCGGCATGCCTATGGCCAGGTAAGAGGGAATAAAATATTTTGAATTGAAATTACCCGAAGGATTATTGCTGCGCAATGTACGGGAATCGATCATCAACCCCAGATCGAAGGAAGTCATGTAGAGATTGCCATAAGTGGCCGGGTTACTGAAATTGATAGACTGGCCCACATTGTTATTCAACCCGTCGGCATAGGCTACGCCGAGGCCGCCCATGGAACGGCCCACTACATTGATTCCATTGTAAATATTACCAAGTCCGTAACGTGCAAAAGGAGAATTCTCTTGTGCAACAGCACTAAGCAGGGTAGTTCCGGTTACTAGAAGCGCCAGGCACAATTTCCTGGCCACTGTTATACTCGCTGATCGCATACAGGCCTTTAAAGATTAAATTAAGGTCGGCAAATATCCTGTTTTTTAGATGTGGCACAAAAAAACCCATATCGCCCCCGGTTAACAGCACGTTAAAGTTGCTGTATTTCAAGGCGTAAGCATCAATAATGCCATCAATTTCCTTGGCCATTCCCAGTATTACGCCGCTTAACATATTGGTTTTGGTATCGTAACCCACCAATGGAAAATGCTGTTCGGCCCCAATCAGGGGGAGCTGTGCTGTTTGCTCGTGCATAGCCCTGAAACGCATATTAAGTCCGGGTGAGATGCTTCCGCCAAGGAATTCATGCCTGTTACTGATGTAATTATATGTGATGCAGGTGCCCAATCCAATGGCCAGGTTATGCCCGTCGGGAAAAAGGTTAACTGCTGCTGCACAAATAGCCAGCCGGTCTGCTCCAATGGTTTCAGGTTTACCCACGGGAGTGGTGAAAGGCAGCCGGCTCCTGTAATCCAGTTTATGGAAAAGGGTATGTTCGGCAAGAAAAACCTCCGTTCCGGGGTGATGTTTGATAACGGAAGAAAGGATGGATTTGGAAGGTTTGTACTTTTCTACCAGGCGGCGGATGGAACCAGGCTCATCATTCTCCAATACCACAACTTCCCTGATCTCATGGTTTTCAAATACGGCGCATTTAAGGCGGGTATTCCCAAAATCAAGACAGAGCGTTGTTTGCATAAGAGTACATTAAAGCTCAAAATTAAAGCCTTTCTTTGCCGGGACAATTTTACACTATGAAAATTTCCGGATTCACCATTATCCGTAACGCGGTAATCAATGATTACCCGATCGTGGAGGCCATACGATCCATTCTACCCGTAGTAGATGAAATGATCATATTGGTTGGTGATTCAACAGATGATACTGTTGGGTTGATGGAATCCATAGGAGATCCGAAGATCCGTATTCATCATTCTGTTTGGGATCCCGGCCTGCGAAGCGGGGGCACCGTACTGGCTGTGGAAACAAACAAGGCCTTTCAGCTGATTGACCCGAAAAGCGAATGGGCCTTCTATATACAGGGAGATGAAGTGGTACACGAAAAATACCATGCTGCAATCCGGGAAGCCTGTGAAAGGTATAAAGACGACCATTGTGTGGAAGGGTTGCTGTTTAAATACCTGCACTTTTATGCCACTTACGACTATGTGGGTGATAGCCGTAAATGGTATGATCATGAAGTGCGGATCATTCGTAATGACAAACGCATCAGTTCCTATAAAGATGCGCAGGGTTTCAGGGTCGGGGAAAGAAAATTATGGGTAAAACCGATTGATGCTTATGTCTATCATTACGGATGGGTGAAAAGCCCGGAGCAGATGCAGAAAAAACAAAAGAACGTAAGCAAGTTCTGGAATAACCAGGAGAACCTGGAAAGTATATTGGCAGCATTGCCGGATATTTTTGATTTCAGTGAATTTGATTCACTTGAAAAATTCAGTGGAACACACCCGGCTGTAATACAGGACAGAATTGACAGGCAGAACTGGAAATTGAACCTTGATATTTCAAGAAAAAAATTCTCTTTTAAGGACAGGGCCTTGTATTACTATGAAAAAATAACCGGGATCAGGCCCTTTGACTTTAAGAATTACAGGGTACTGAAATAGAAGCGTATGACTGAATAAGGCTTTGCGCAGCGCCGTAAGATTTATTAACGCTTTCGCAATAGCAACACTTAAATTTACGTTCAGTTAACGTATTATGTGGCAGCAATTATTGGAAGGCATACAGAAAAAGGATTTTAAAGCATTATCCCGTAGTATTTCATTGGTAGAAAATGAAGTGGAAGGATATATGGGTTTTCTGCAACAATTGGTTTCTGCCGGCGTACCGGTAATTGGCATAACAGGGCCGCCGGGTGCTGGAAAAAGTACATTGACAGATGCCCTGATACAGGAGTTGATAAAGGAGAATAAAACAATAGGGGTACTGTGCATCGATCCGTCTTCACCATTTAACCTCGGTGCATTATTAGGCGATCGCATACGTATGAGTAATTGGTATACCCATCCAAAAGTATTCATACGATCATTGGCAACCCGAGGGGCGCTTGGAGGATTGCATCCTCAGGTGATTGAAATCATGACCCTCATGCAGGCCTCAGGATTTGACAGCATCATTGTTGAAACCGTTGGTGTTGGCCAAAGTGAAGTGGAAATTGCAGGCCTGGCCGATACCACTGTTGTTGTGGTGGTGCCGGAAGCCGGCGATGAGGTTCAGACAATGAAAGCAGGTTTGATGGAAATCGCAGATATTTTTGTAGTGAACAAAAGCGACAGACCTGAGGCGGATCTATTTGTAAAAAATCTTCGGATGATGCTGGCCCCTTCCTTTACAAGAAAACACACCGATGTGCCTGTATTGAAAACCGTGGCATCGGAACAAAAAGGAATAAAAGAACTGGTAAAAGTCATTTCAGGTCAGCAAAAGCATCTCACAGAAATGCCGGATAAAAAAAGCTGGCTGATGACAGAAAAAGCATTTAAACTCATCCAGAAAAAACGCATGTCAGACGTTAACAAAGAGTCTTTAAGGGATTCCATCAACAGGGAAGCAAAACAAAGCGGTTTTAATTTGTTTACTTTTGTGGAAGAAAATTATTGATTACAATACCTGAGCATGTATATAAATAAACCGGCGTTTCATGAATTCAGTAGCTGATCTCCCACTAATATCCGTTGTCATAGCGTCATATAATGGTGAAAGATATATTCGTGAACAATTAGACAGCATTCTTTTGCAAACTTATCCCAATCTTGAGATCATTGTCATTGATGACGGATCGAAAGACGGAACCGCGGCAATCCTGGGAGAATATGCCGCAAATGCGGACTCCAACCGGCCTATCAATGTTGTGTTGAATGAGAACAACCTGGGATATGTAAAGAATTTTGAAAAAGGGTTCATGTTGGCAAAAGGAGATTTTATTGCACCCAGTGACCAGGACGATATCTGGCATCCCAACAAGCTTTCGGTGCTCTATGAGCATATCAGGGATCATGAAATCATTTATTGCAATTCGGAACTCATTGATGAAAGCGGCAATCAGATCGGGAAAAAAATGTCCGAAATACGCAGGCAACGAGGCTACGATGATTGCCTGATGTACACGATAGGAAGCTGGGCTCCGGGCCATGCTATGCTGATCAGAAAGCAGCTGGTCAGAAGAGCCGTTCCTTTCCCCGTTGTAATGTCGCACGATCTCTGGCTTGGTTTTGTAGCTACCTGCAAAGGTCCTATTCGTTACCTAGATACGCCCCTTGTTTATTATCGGCAGCACGCATCGAATGTCTTCGGCGCAGTAAAATCGGGTGATCGGATCAAAAAGAAAAAGCCCGGGAAACAGGAAGAGTTGAACAATATCCGAATGAGAATGCGGTTGATGTATGAAAAATGCCCCGATGACCTGACACCACAAAAAAGAGCCCTGCACGACCTGGATGAAACTTATCAGAATTTTTCATGCCGGAACAATTACAGGAGAATGATGATTTTTTTTAAATACAGGGATAAGATACTGGCCTATAAGAACAAATCGGCTTTCGGGCGATGGCTGTTCTGTTTCAAAATGTTTGTAAAAATAAAATAAAGACATTGCCTTGAATATACTGGTAGACTGCGAAAGAATGAAATATCCGTTTACGGGATTGTATTATTATTGTCTGCATCTTGGCAATGCATTACTTGAAGAAGCAAAGCCGGCAAATGAAAACCTGACTTTTTTTCTGCCAGAAGAGAGGCAGGGTATTTTTGGCATACATGCTGCTTATTTGAAACAGCATTTTTTGCATAAAGTATTCATGCCTTCGGTACATGAATTTCAGGTATGGCATGCAACGCACCAGTCGACAGATTACTATCCATATAACAAAAAAATCTCTGTCTTGTTAACGGTACACGATATCAATTTCATGCATGATGAAAACAAGAAGGCTGCAAAAAAAACCAAGTACCTGGATGACCTGAAAAGAAAAATTGACCGTGCTAACCATATTGTGGCAGTTTCCAGGTTCACATTGAATGATTTAGGCAGTTATATTGACCTGACGGGTAAAACATGCAGTGTGGTATACAATGGATGCAATTTCAATGAAAGGCTTTTGCATGTACCTGCGCCGGCTATGGCACCTGCCGGTTCTTTTTTATTTACAATTGGCACCATTGCTGAAAAGAAGAATTTTCATGTGCTACCTCCTTTATTGGCCGGGAACAATTACAGACTGGTAATAGCCGGTGTCACCAACGATAAAAATTACAGGAATAAAATCTTAAGCGAAGCGGAAAAATGGAAGGTTGCAGACAGGATTGTTTTTACCGGGGCAATACCTGAAGCAGACAAGCAATGGTATTTTCAACATTGCACGGCTTTTGTTTTGCCCTCGCTGGCGGAAGGCTTCGGATTGCCTGTGCTGGAAGCTATGTTTTACCGGAAGCCCGTTTTTCTGTCGAAAAAGGGCTCTCTTCCGGAAATTGGAGGAGAAGCAGCTTATTATTTTGATGACTTTTTACCTGAAAACATGCGGCTGACACTAAGGAAAGGCCTGGAGCGTTATGAAAACGAAATAGCCTTACAGGAAAAAATATACCAACATGCTGTATCATTTGACTGGAAATACGCAGCTCGTGATTACCTGGCTGTTTATAGGCAACTTACGAAAGCGGAATAGTCAATAAATGTATCCGTTGAAATTTATTTGAGAAAATAACAATTTCCGGGATCAGAATTGCATTATTATTATTTCATTTGTAAAAAAACCAATGGCTTCGAGGGTTAAAAGCTTAATAAAATACTTTGGTCTGGCAGACGGACTGAAAATATACCTGCGTCTGAAAATAAAGGGGCACGGCAGGTTTTACTCCTCACGACTGGGCGCTGCATTTTACCTGCGACCCAATACGCCGGATGATTATACTTTCCGGCAGGTTTTTGTAGATCAGCAGTATGATATCCCTGTTGCGTTTAATCCGCTTGCTATAATAGATGGCGGGAGTAATATTGGCCTTGCATCGATGTTTTTTGCAGACAGGTACCCGCAAGCCTTAATAGTGGCTGTTGAGCCAAGTAAAGCGAACTATGATACGATTCTGATCAATACAAAAAATTACAAACAGGTTAAAGTGTACAACAAGGGTTTGTGGAACAAGGATGTATCGCTGCGGATTACAAATACAGGCGGCTCAGAAAATGCTTTTATGGTTTCTGAAACAACTGCTGAAGCACCGGATGCTCTGCCGGCAGTATCGATCGAAACGATCATGCGGGAGCAGGGGTGGGCAACCATTGATATTTTGAAACTGGATATCGAAGGATCGGAGAAAGAAGTATTTGAATCTAATTATGCTTACTGGCTTCCGCGTACCAGGGCAATTTTCCTGGAAATGCATGATCAAATGAGGAAGGGGGCTTCAAAAGCCGTTTTCAAAGCTATTTCCGAATTCAATTTTTCATTTTCAATGAATCATGAAAACCTGATATTCATCAACCAGGATTTGGTTCATGCAGGAGATAAACAGTAAGGGTGTTTCAGTTTGGTTTGTTGAGTTTTTTCTCATTCTTCCACCATCTCCATCCGATATATCCCATGATCGCCAATGGTGCCCCGGCAAGGTATAAAATGGCTGAATTCAGGGCTTTAGCGGGGCCTTCACCCAATTGTGAAGCTGTTTTGGTACAAATGGAACATTGCGCATGAATGTCAACAACACAGCAGACCAATAATACTACACAAACCGCCAATATCCAGCCCTTCCTTTTCATGATCAATAATTTCAAAAGCAAAGATAGGCAAATTGACATTTAAGCTCTTTTGAGTAACTTTCTGCTCCAACAGAAGCTTATGAATCAACGCAGGAGGTTCTTACAACAGGTAGGCCTGGCAGCGGGTGCCTTTTCTGCCAATAGCCTGTTCGGCCAATTGCATGCAGCCGAATGGCAGCAGGCACAGCAAAAAGTGGCGAACCTTTCGCCCGAAATGCTGGCTGCCGACGAAGACTATTGGTCTGTAATCCAGCAGGCTTTTACTGTAAACCCCAACCTGATCAATCTGAATAATGGAGGTGTAAGCCCATCGCCGCGTGTAGTGCAGGAAGCAGTGGAGCGCTACAATAAATTATCGAATGAAGGACCTTCGTATTATATGTGGCGGATCCTTGACCAGGGAAGGGAACCCCTGCGTTATAAACTGGCCACGCTGGCCGGCTGTTTGCCCGAAGAAATAGCTGTGAACAGGAATGCAACGGAATCATTGAATACGGTAATTTATGGCCTGGATCTGAAGCCCGGAGATGAAGTGATCGGCTCCAAACAGGACTATCCCAATATGATTCAGGCCTGGAAACAAAGGGCCATGCGGGACGGCATCAAATACACACAGATCAGTTTTGACTTCCCGTTAGAGGATGATGCTGCAATCGTGGATGCTTTTGAAAAAGCCATCACCACTAAAACAAAGATTCTGCATATCACACATATCATTAACTGGGTTGGACAGATCATGCCTGTTAAAAAGATCTGCCAGATGGCTCACCGGTACAACCTTGAAGTGATTGTAGATGGCGCGCATTCATTCGGATTACTCGATTTTACCATACCCGATCTGGAATGCGATTATTTTGGAACCAGCTTGCACAAATTCCTGAGCGCTCCCATCGGTAGTGGCATGTTGTGGATCAGGAGGGAAAAGATTGGTAAAATATGGCCCCTGGTGTGTAATGACAAACCGCATAGTGAAGACATCAGGAAGTTTGAAACCCTTGGTACGCGCAGCTTTCCCATAGAGCAGGGTATAGGGGAAGCCATTAATTTCCACCTGGCCATCGGAAGCAAACGAAAGGAGGAACGCATCCGTTATCTTAAAAATTATTGGGCAGAAAAAGTAGTATCCATTCCGAAGGTAAAACTGCATACCTCATTAAAACCTGCCTATTCCTGTGCAATAGCAGGGGTAAGTATCGGTGGTATGACGCCTGCCGAGCTTGACAGTGCACTGTTCAATAACTACAAGATACACACTGTTGGAATTGTATGGGAAAACATCAGTTGTGTGCGCATTACCCCGCACGTATATACCAGGATTGAAGACCTGGATAAGCTGGTGCAGGCAATAAAAAAAATTGCTGATTTCTGATTTGAAAAGTCTTAACAATAAAATCCGAAATGGATAAATCAGAAATCAGCAATTGCTCTATTATGCTTGTTTCACAACAGCTTTCTTGCTCTTATTTGGTTTAGCCGGACGTGTTTTTCCGAAAGAACCCTGGAATCTTTTACCTTTTGCGGTTTTTTTATCGCCTCTGCCCATGGTATTGTTTTTTGGTTGAAAAATGAATGAACTGCAAAAATAGAAAAACCCCGCTAATGCGGGGTTCAATTCTTTGGAAGATCTTTTGGTTAGATCTTAGCGCTTAATTCCTTACCAGCTTTGAAGCGGGCAACTTTCTTAGCTTTGATCTTGATGGTTTCGCCAGTCTGGGGGTTACGACCGGTGCGTGCAGCACGCTTAGATACAGAGAAAGTACCAAAACCAACCAGGGTAACTTTGTCGCCTTTTTTCAGCGCTTTGGTTACTGTGTCAACAAAAGAATCCAGGGCAGCATTGGCCTGGGTTTTAGTAACGCCAGCATCTTCAGCAATCTGGGCGATCAATTCAGCTTTGTTCATAGATGTGTTTTTAGATTGTTTTAATTCAGTAAAACAAATTTATTCGCTTTTGTCATTCAGCAAAATATTTCCTGCTTTTTTTATCCTCTTTTTTAGTACCTGCAAACACCCTGCCATAAAGGATTTCAGCCGATTTGACCAGGTTTGCAAACTTTGGCCACGTTTACTCGCATCTCACGAAATGCAAGCCAGTAAAGGGTTTTAGTGTAATATGGCTGAAATTCAGTCCCCATGCGGGTTTCAAAAGAATATAATGAAGATTTGGATATACCAAAATCATTCCTGAAAACTATCCACACTCAATCCACAATCTGCATCAGCGAGCGAAAACCAATGAAATGATTACCCCAACGATCCAACGCATCCTGGCGAAGGGCATTGGCGTGCTGTGCAATATAACGGTCATAATCCTCTCTGCAGGGTGCATAATACTGCGTGGCATAGGTGGGACCTTCCGTTTCATCGGTTTCCAATACCCTTACAAAACGATGCTCCGAAAAGCAGCCGCTTTTCATTACAGCCGGTATATGCTCTTCTTTCATCCACTTTACCCACTCATCATGGATTTGCCAGGAAACTTTGGAGGTTACATTGTATATGAACATAGTTGTTAGTTGTCAGGGTTATTGCTATCATCTGGCAACTCATTTGATTTCTGCGTAAATCGGGCAATGATCACTGTGTTTGACATCGGGGTAGATGGCAGCGGCTTTCAGCTGTGGTTTCAATGCTTCACTGATACAGATATAGTCTATCCGCCATCCTTTATTCTGTAAGCGAACAGAAGGAAAACGCTGGCTCCACCAGGAATAAGCGCCTTTAACATCCGGATTAAGTATCCGGAAAGTATCGATCCACTGATGATTCAGGAACTTGTCCATCCAGGCCCGCTCTTCGGGCAGGAATCCGGATGAATTTTTATTTCCTTTCGGGTCATGGATATCTATTTCTCTATGGGCAATATTGTAATCGCCTGTCAGGATCAGCTTGGGTCTTTTTTTGCGGAGCTCCTGGAGGTATTCAAAGAACTCATTCAGCCACTGGTATTTGTAACTCTGTCGTTCATCGCCACTGGTACCGGAAGGGAAATAGGCATTGATGAGTGTAATATCACCGAAATCAGCCCGTATTACTCTTCCTTCAAAATCACTTTGTTCTATTTTATTACCAAGTATGATCTGATCGGGCTTGATCTTTGTAAAAATGGCAACACCGCTGTACCCTTTTTTCTGGGCAGAGAACCAGTGTGTATGGTAACCGATCGATTCAATCTGTGCAGAATCAATATCTTCTGCCTGTGCTTTGGTTTCCTGCAGGCAAATGATTTCTGCAGGGTTGGTCTGTAACCAGTCCAGGAGCCCTTTTTTCATTGCAGCCCTGATGCCATTGACATTATATGATATGATGCGCATAACGGTTATTTAAATCTGTCATAAAGATGCATCAAAAACCAGAATCATTGCATTATAAATTTTGTACTAATTTGAAACTTTATTGAACGTAAGAAGAACCTATGAAAAAGACAGAACAGATCATTCCCGCCAAACAATCTATTTACCTGGAAGGGCCCAGACCAAGGATCAGTGAATTGGGTTTTGCCTGGGATGTACTCTGGCAGTTCATCAAGGGATTCAGGACCATGCATTTTCTTGGCCCCTGTATTACTGTTTTTGGTTCCGCCAGGTTTGGAGAAGACCATGAATATTACAAAGCTGCAAGGGAATTCGGTAAACGCATTGCTGCTTCGGGTTTTACCACCATGACAGGCGGCGGACCAGGCATTATGGAGGCGGCCAACCGCGGCGCCTATGAAAACGGAGGCCCGTCTGTAGGATGCAATATCAAACTGTCTCATGAGCAGCATCCCAATCCTTATATGCATAAATGGATCACTTTCGACTTTTTTTTTGTAAGGAAAGTGATGCTGGTAAAATATTCTTATGCCTTCATCATCATGCCGGGAGGTTTTGGTACCATGGATGAATTTTTTGAAACCATAACCCTGGCACAAACCAAAGTGATCTATGATTTCCCTATCGTACTCTATGGGAAATCTTATTATGAACCACTGATGAAAGCCATCGACGCCATGGAAGCTGCCGGAACCATTGCGCCACTGGACAAGAAACTATTGTTCCTGACCGACAATATGGACGAAGCCATGCACCATATTGCCACCTATGTGCGCAAAAACTTCACGGTAAAACCGAGAAAAAGATTTTGGTGGCTGTTTGAGAAGAGATAATATATAATGTGAAAATGGCTCAATTATATTTTCTGTTGAGCCATTAAATTAAAAAGTAAATCCCAGGTTCAGGATAAGCTCATAAGTGCCAAAAGATTGTGAAGCTGTGCCTTTGTATACTTTAAGACCAGAATAATTCGCATAATCAAGCTTGTTGGCAAACTCCAAATATGCGTGTTTGAAGAATGTACCGCGTAAAGCACCTTCCAATCCCATGTTCCATCCACCTAACTGGAAACCCTCATCATTGTGCTGGCCGAAGAGACTGTTTTCTACATGCGGTATTACCGGCCCTACACCTGCTTTTGCCAATGCATCCAGTTTGAACCAGTTGTTTTTGGCTTCCAGACAGTTCCACCGTTTTACCAGGTTGAAGAGTAGAAAATTGGCGCCATTATTCAGGTAATAATAGAAACCATTGGCTTTTGAAAAATTGATGGTGGAATCAACCGGCCTCCCGTTCAGCATACCCTTAATGGCAAGTGATTGTCCGTCTTGTATGATGTGTTTGGTATGATCGAAATTGATTTCGAATGCCCAGCCTTTCTTTCGGTTGAAGAAATAACCAATGCGATAATTGTATTGCGGAATACTGATGGGAATACTGAAAATGCCCTCATCCCAGCCGATATGATCGTGCGACTTTACATGCTGCAGCGTGTACCTGCTCTGCATTTTGGGCTGGTTCACAACAACATCTGAATGGGTATACCATTCTTTGTTATAACCCCAGGAAAAATAAAATTCTCCTTTTTTCTCTTTTTTTGTTTGCTGTGCCTGTGAGAACAGAGGCGATACCAGTAATAACCATAAGACTTTCCTTGCACATTTCATACCTGACCCTATTATTGGGGGCAAAGGTACGGGCTATTCCAGAACAGGACTCAACCATCTTTCAGCTTCTTCCAGCGGCATGTTCTTGCGTTTTGCATAATCATCCAACTGGTCGCGCATGATCTTGCCTATGCCGAAATACTGGCTGCTGGGGTTGGAGAAATACCACCCGCATACAGAAGCAGCAGGGTACATAGCCAGGCTTTCTGTTAATACGATGTCTACTGTTTCGGTTGCTTTGAGCAGGTGAAAGAGTTTATATTTCTCGGTATGATCGGGACAGGCGGGATACCCCGGCGCCGGTCGTATCCCGGTGTATTGCTCTTTGATCAGCTCATCGTTGTTGAGGTTCTCATTTTTATCGTAACCCCAGTACTCCTTTCTTGTTTTCAGGTGCAGGTATTCGGCAAGCCCCTCTGCAAAACGATCGGCCAGCGCCTGTAGCATGATCTTGTTGTAATCGTCGAAATTCTTCTCGAAATTTTTGATGTGTTCTTCAATGCCGTGAATGGTTACTGCAAAAGCGCCGATAAAATCTTTCTTCCCGCTCGAAACGGGCGCCACAAAATCGGCCAGCGATAAATTAGGCTGCCCGGGAGCTTTTTTAACCTGCTGTCGCAGAAAGGATAACCGGGTATCGGCTGTTCCATTCTTTACCAGTACATCGTCGTTCTCGCTTGCCGCTTCCCAGAAACCGATGGTCCCTTTCGCAGTAAGCCATTTTTCTGCAATGATCTTATCAATCAGCGCATTGGCATCGTTATACAATTTGGTGGCTTCCGTACCTACTACTTTATCATTCAATATATCGGGGAAATTGCCGTGCATTTCCCAGGCAATGAAAAATGGCTTCCAGTCGATATAAGGCCTGATTTCTGAAAGGTCTACATCGCTGAATACTCTGGTGCCAATGAATTGCGGTTCGGTTGCCTGAAAAACATTCCAGTCAATCTTTGTTTTGTTTTGCAATACTTCTTCATAAGGAAGGTATTGCTTCACCGGTTTCTTATTATCGAAATTGTGTTTTAGTTGCGCGTATTCCCGGGAAATATTTTTCAGGAATTCTTCTTTCTGCTCTTTATTTAGTAAAGAACCGGCCACTGTAACACTGCGTGAAGCATCGAGCACATGCACTACGCCATTGTTGTATTCGGGAGCGATCTTTACTGAAGTATGAATGCGCGAAGTGGTGGCCCCGCCAATCAATAAAGGCTGTTTCATATTCCTGCGCTTCATTTCCCTGGCTATATGCACCATTTCGTCGAGCGAAGGAGTAATAAGGCCACTTAAGCCAATAATATCTGCATTTTCTTTTACGGCTGTATCCAGTATCCTGTCGGCAGGCACCATTACACCCAGGTCTACAATATCGTACCCGTTACATCCTAATACAACGCCAACGATATTCTTTCCAATATCATGCACATCGCCTTTTACAGTGGCTAGTAATATTTTGGCAGCGCCGGCAGTGGCTTCACTGGCATTGCCGGCGCTGGCTTTTTTCTTTTCTTCTTTTTCTGCTTCAATATAGGGGGTGAGTATGGCCACACTTTTTTTCATCACACGGGCGCTTTTCACTACCTGTGGCAGGAACATTTTTCCTGCGCCAAAGAGGTCACCCACGATATTCATACCATCCATCAGCGGACCTTCAATCACATCCAGTGGCTTGGGGTATTTCAACCTTGCTTCTTCTGTATCTGCTTCAATATATTCGGTGATGCCGTTAACCAATGCATGCGCCAGTCTTTTTTCAATAGGTTCATTTCTCCATGCTTCATCCTTTATCTCCACTTTGCCCTTTGCTTTTACTGTTTCTGCATGTGCAATGAGCTTCTCAGTGGCTTCATTGTTCTCGTTGTTGCGGTTCAGTATCACATCTTCACAAAGTTCCCGAAGGTGTGATTCAATCTCATCGTACACTACCAACTGCCCGGCATTCACAATGCCCATATCCATTCCCGCTTTGATGGCATGTAGCAGGAATACTGAGTGAATGGCTTCACGTACATGGTCATTTCCGCGGAAAGAGAAAGACACATTCGAAACACCGCCGCTCACTTTGGTAAGGGGCATCAGTTGCTTGATCTCACGCGTAGCTTCAATGAAATCCACCGCATAATTGTTGTGTTCTTCAATACCAGTTGCAATGGCGAAGATGTTGGGATCGAAGATGATGTCCTGCGGTGCAAAACCCACTCTTTCAGTCAGTATTTTATAGGCCCTGTGGCAGATCTGCACTTTCCTTTCTTTGGTATCGGCCTGGCCTATTTCATCAAATGCCATTACAATCACTGCTGCGCCGAAAGATTTGCAAATGATGGCCTGTTCAATAAATTTATCTTCTCCTTCTTTCATAGAGATGGAGTTCACAATGCATTTTCCTTGCACACATTTCAGACCCGCTTCAATGATCTCGAATTTAGAACTGTCGATCATAACAGGTATCCTGGCAATATCAGGCTCGCTTTGCAGCAGGTTCAAAAAAGTAGCCATGGCTATTACACCATCCAGCAGCGCATCGTCCATGTTCACATCTAATACCTGGGCGCCACTCTCCACCTGCTGTCTGGCTACAGAAAGAGCTTCTTCATATTTTCCTTCCCGGATCAAGCGTGCGAATTTCTTGGAACCGGTTACATTGGTTCTTTCACCTACATTGACAAAATTCGTTTCGGGCCTGATGATCAAAGGTTCCAGACCGGAGAGACGTAGATAAGGTTTGATGGTAATACCTGCACTCATGATAATAACTTAATGATTAAACCAGATCGGCTTCAACAACCGGTAAAGCCCTCGGGGCAATTTTTTTGACATGATCGGCAATATGTTTGATATGGTCTGGCGTAGTACCGCAGCAACCGCCAACAATATTTACAAATCCTTCTTTAGCCCACTCTTCTATAAAATGTGCCGTTTCGTGCGGCGCTTCATCATATTCGCCCATTGCATTGGGTAAGCCCGCATTGGGATAAGCCGATGTATAACAGGCTGCTATCTGGCTCAGCTCTTCTATATGCGGCCTCATTTCAGCAGCGCCAAGGGCACAATTCAAACCTACACTCAATGGATTGGCATGCATAACGGAAGTATAAAAAGCCTCCAGCGTTTGTCCGCTCAGCGTACGCCCCGATGCATCGGTAATGGTTCCGCTGATCATGATGGGCAGCTCCGGTTTACCGGTTGTTCTGAAATATTTTTTAGCCGCATAAATGGCGCCCTTGGCATTGAGCGTATCGAAAATGGTTTCAATAAGTAAAATATCCACACCGCCATCTGCCAGTCCGCTGATCTGTTCATAATAAGCATTGGCCACTTCGTCGAATGTAACGGCGCGGTAGCCGGGATTGTTTACATCAGGGGAAAGGCTAAGGGTTTTGTTGAGCGGACCAATGGCGCCTGCCACATACCGTTGTACAGTACCCGGATTTTCTGCCATGAATTCATCAATGGCTTCCCTGGCGCATTTGGCGGCAGCTATATTCAGTTCATAAGCCAATGACCGCATTTCATAATCGGCCATGGCAATGACCGTACTACTGAAAGTGTTGGTTTCAATAATGTCTGCGCCTGCAGCCAGGTACTGCTTATGAATGTCTTTGATGATCTGGGGCTGGGTAATGCAAAGCAGGTCGTTATTACCTTTCACATCACAATGCCAGTTTTTGAAACGTTCGCCACGGTAATCTGCTTCGGTAAGTTTATGACGCTGTATCATGGTACCCATAGCGCCATCAATCACAAGGATTCTCTTTTCCAGTTCTTTTCTAATGTCCATAATATCCGCTTTAAGTCCGGAAATACCCATTACCATGACCATCCCGGGCCGGTTAATATGATGGAACCATAAACGCTTGTGAGAGAAAAAAGGAAAGGCTCTTCAATACGTTTATTAGTTCAATTGATTCCGCAGGAACTGCGGAACAACAGGCTGAACAATAAACAAATCCGCCTGAAGTGTCACAAAGGTAAGGGAAAAGGGAATGTATTACCAATTCCCTTTATTGTTCTTATGGCCAATATTGAAAATCCTGGAAATATTGAAACCCCAGCGAACAGCTCCATTGCCCCAGGAACCCGTGGTTTCGTGAATGAAGGTATGCTCATTCATACCAATGGTATTGGTAAAATGAAGCTGAAAAACGTGGCCACCAGTCTGGATGTCCACCCCAACAGACAAAGGATCATATGTACCATCGAAACGATTGGCCTGCCAGAAATATTCGGCATTGATGCTGATACGCTTGCTTACTTTCTGCCTGGCCAGGAAACCCAGTGAGAACATATCGCTAGAACCACCGGCAAACCCGATAATCCTGTTGTAATGGATGAGCGTGGGCGACAACTGAATTGAAGTATGTTCGTTGAATTTGCGGGCAAACAGCAATTGAAGCGCATAGGCCAGACGGTCGTTCGAACTCACTTTCAGGCTGGGGTCCATGTCAATGGTTTTATACATGGCCGATCCCAGTACCGCAATGGAAAGCGGCAGGGCTCCATTTCCGATACTTTGGTGCATCAGCCGGTATTTCACAAGACCATCGTACTCTTTGTTAAAACTAGTTCTACCTACGCCAATCATCAGGTCTTTGGCAATACCAAAGTCAAAACCAAAGCGCATAGACGCGCCATCCAGACCGAATAGTTCATAAATACCCTGGTTCACCGGCGAAAACCGGTGGTTGATGCGAAAGTCCATACTGCCAGTTCCGGTGATCTCCACTGTATGCGCATTCACCAGGCGGGTAGAATAAAAGGTATTGATCACAGGTCCGTTTGCAATATTCTTATCAGCGGCTTTATTGGCACTATCCTGCATTTTAAACAGATCCACCTGCTGGGCATGCAGCAGTGAAATGATAAAGCAACAACCTGCAATGCCAACCAACCTTTTCAATAAACAATACATAGGGATGAATTTAAAGTAAATGATTACTGATATTGGCAGTTCACATCGATCGTTACCTTATCGGTCACACTGCCCGCATCTATTTTGAAATCTTTCATCACAGCAACAAAAGAAGCTTTCACGGAAGGCTTACCGGCTTTGATCTCAATAACGCCATTCGCTGAAATATTCTTACTAACGCCATGCATGACCAGGTCGCCCTTCACCGTTACTTTATAAGAACCATCTTTCAAAAAATTAACATCGCCGGGATTGGTAATGATGCCCTTGAAATCTGCTCTTGGAAATTTAGTGCTCTCCAGGTACTGGTCATTAAAGTGATCCTGCATTTCTGCATACTTGAAACGAAAGCCTTTGATGAGCAGACTGAAAGTAACCTGACCATTATCAGACATCCTGCTGGTTACTTCATTGTTGACTGCCTTCACATCATCGTCTGTAGGCGAAGTAAAACTGATCCTGCCATTTCTTGTGCCGAATATTTTTTGTGCATGAAGAGTACCTGTTAGGGTAAATGCCAGTATGACTATGGTTATTATTTGCTTCATGGACTGGTTATTTTACTAAAACGCCTTCGTTGATGACCACATTGGCATCGGGTATATACCCGGTACAAATTCCTTTAAATGTGATGTTCTGGCCTGCTTTCAGGTTGCCGGGATCGGTTTTGAAAGTGCAATTGATCATGACCAAAGGATCGCCTGTTTTAAAATTTACGACAATATTGCCTTCCTGGTTTTTGCTGATATCGGCAATTTCTCCTGTCAGCTGAATGGCTTTGTCGAGGTACTTATTGTTGGCTTGCTGCTCATTGGCCTTGAAAGCATCGAAGAGCTGCCGGGCTGTTAGTTGCACACCTGTTTCCTGGTTAACATCCCTGTGGGGTTTGTTGAAAATGCGATAAGCAATAATACCGCCGGTTATGGCGCATACAACGGCTACTGCCAGTATGATCCGTATCCATTTGTTCATAAGATTGAATTTACGTTGATATGCAAATTATTTAATGTTACGCATAATCGTATATGTATTACGGATAGCGATACGGAAAGGTTGCTTGTCTTATGACCCTATTTCACATACTGCTGCACGGGCAACCTGTTCGCAATGCTGCGTGCAAGCGTCATTTCATCGGCATATTCGAGTTCACCCCCAAAAGCTATGCCGCGGGCAATAGTGGTAATGCGACAGGGAAGGTGGCCGATTTTTTTCTGGATATAATAGATGGTGGTGTCGCCCTGTATATTCGGACTCAGGGCAAATACCAATTCCTCAGTTTCTTCTTTTTCGATACGATGAACAAGGGTGCTGATATTCAACTGATCGGGTCCAATGCCGTCGAGCGGGGAAATGATACCACCCAGAACATGATAAGAGCCATTGAATTGCTGGGTACTTTCAATGGCAATCACATCGCGAATATTTTCCACTACGCAGATCATACGCTGGTTACGCATGGAATTGGAACAGATGGCGCAGATATCACCGTCACTGATATTATAACAACGCTGACAGAATTTGATATCGCGCCGCATGCGCGCAATGGTTTCGCCGAAATGCTGTACCTCATCCACTTCCTGTTTGAGTAAATGCAATACCAGTCTCAATGCCGTTTTCTTACCAATGCCCGGTAACCTGGTAAATTGCGCCACTGCATTTTCTAACAAGGAGGAAGGGAGTTGCATACCTGCAAAGATACAGGATCACAGGTTTACCGATACCTGGTTGTCCCAGTTACCCCTAATGTTCAAAGGCGTTGGAATATACTGCACGCGTTCAGGTTGTTTCCGGTCAAAAGGGAAGCTTCCGGTATCCCATATACCGTTTTTATTGGTATCGTACAATATGCGCAGTTCATAATTACCCGGCTTGAAAAGCCTCCTCTTGAATTCAGGGGAAACAAGCACCACCGATTCCACGATACGATCGCTTTGTACAAATTGCAGCACAGGGTTCAGCCGCAGGTCCAGGTTTTTGAATTGAAGAAAGAGGCTGCCGTAACCGGATTCTTTTTCAGTATAGAAACGAAGGGTGTCTGATTTGACCAGTGTATTTCCCGCCGAATCGGCCAGTGCATCTTTGGTAATGAGCAGTCTGAATGGTATATTTTCTTTCCAGTCGTAATGGATGCGGATCTTTGTTCGGGAAGTGTCTAGTGACAAAGTGTATCCTTTCACTGCCTGGTAATTGGTATCACATAAAAGGATACGGCTACTGTCTATCCTGGCCAGTTTATGGTTGACCGTCAGTAATAAATCACTCAACAGATCCTGGTTACCGCTTTCAAGCGAGCCGGCCAGCAATTTGAGCTTATTATCTTCCTTAGGCTTATTCACTGTCGCCGATTTGGCAACAGCGCCAGGCAGGGTAACCGGTTTCTCCTTTCTTTTTACCCGCTGGTACGCATAGAAAGTATCAACACGGGTATTGCCGGTAACAATTACCGGGTTGTCCAGGAAAGCAAATAGCTTGGTACTGTCGTCGTATCTTTTGGTATAATCGTTGGGTACTACATAGGCAGTAAAGCTGGCAGCAGGAAGGCTGTGAAATATAAAATCTCCCTTACCGCTAATACGCGTATAATAGCGTGGACGGTCTTTCAGAACTGTTGAGTCGGCCAGACTGCTGTGCAATACCACGATCAGTGTACTGTCTGTTTTACCTGTTTCAGCCAGGAAGACTTTACCCCTGTATGTATAGCGATCAATGGTTTTTCCTGTTGAGAAAACATAACTGAAATCTCTTGCTACATTGCCTTCATTGACGTCTTTAATGGCATTGCCAAAATTAAAGGTATAGGTAGTATTGGGTTCCAGCGTGTCCCGCAGCCGAACGGTTACATTGTGTAACCTGGCGTCTACGGTTGGAATATTTTTCAATGTGGGAGATACAATTAGGTTTTCCTGGATGTTCTGTAGCTGTACATATTCATTGAATACCAGTACCATGTTCCGGGTAGTGACGGGGATATTGGTAGCGGAATCCCTGGGAGTAGCCATCGACAGTCTGGGTGGGAGGGTATCTTTCGGTCCGCCCCCGGGTGGAATAATGTTGGCACAGGAATGCAGCGCCAAAGTGGCTAAAGAAATTAGAAATAACGCGATGAAAAATTGAACTGAATACTTCATTTTATCGTTGATCAGGTACAAACTTATATTGTTTGGTGTTAATCGTTGTCTTCTTCTTCGTTAAGATTGTGAAGAGACGCTGCCAGGTTATTGGTTTTAACAAAATTGCACCAGTGGCAGTCCTGCTTACCACAACCGGTATAGAAATCCCTGTCTTGTATTTTTTGCCATACGGTAATGATTTGCCGGGTTACCGTAGTAATATCTTCCGGGGTAATAGTGATCTTTTCTTTGCGGTACTGTTTCTTTTTATCAGGTTCAATAAAATCGAATTCCGCACTCACCACTTTCCAGCTTTTTTGTTCCATGTTGTCTACCAATATCTTGTAAAATACTGCCTGCCTCCAATAATCGCCCCCATCCGGATTCTTGTCATGCGGTGGTCTCAGTTTGTCTTTTGCATTTTCCGCATCGCCAGTTTTATAATCTACCACATTCACGTCTTTGCCATCGAATTCCAGTTTGTCCAGTTTACCTTTGAGGGGGACGTTTTTCACCACTACGTTCCTGATGGTTGTTTCCACTACCACAATCTTATTCCAGTTATCAACATATTTATTGTAATAATTAGCCAACACTTCCTGCCCGTATTCCATCCTTCGGGCAAACTGTTCTTTGGTAAAACTTTCCCGGTGACGATGCATGTATTTTTCGAAGTCACCAATGAAAGCTTCTTTAGGAGGAAAACGGTTTGTTTCCTTCATTTTGCTAAATAACTTCTGCAGCGCGTCGTGAACGGCTGAACCAAATTCAGTTGCTTCCGATTTACCCGATGGTACGCGTATTAGGTTATTGAAATAGAACTGCAGGGGGCATTTCAGGTAATTGTTAAGTGCGGTTACATTCATTACAAACCTGTCGAGCAGATGGGTAATCATATCGGTCTCCATAGGATCAATCTCAGGCGCCGCCGCGGTATGGAATAACAATGAAGTAAATGCACTGCGTGTTTCATCGTCAATGGCAACGGTCATGACCGGTAATTGCTGCGCTTCCTGGATCTCAGCAATAAACATGGAAGGCTCCAGTTCCCGGCCATCGTCTTTAAAACGGCAATATGAAATGGTAAGGTGTTTTTCGGCTCTTGTAAGCGCTACATAGAACAAACGACGTAATTCTTCCTCTTCACTGTGAACGGGCTGAGAAAGGAACATGGTGTCGGGAAAACTATATCCACCGCCTGGCTTGCGTTTCTTCTCCCAGTTGCCGGCGTTACAGCCTGCAAAAAATACGTACTCGAATTCAAGACCTTTTGAACCATGTGCAGTCATGAGGTTAACACCTTTATCTGTTCCGCTTACCTGAACCAGGGGAAGACTAATGCCCTCTTTCTCCATCAATGCAATACTGTTTACCAGGTTTTCGAGAGTCAGAAAAGGATTGCGCCGGGTTTCTTCTTTTACGAAGTTGAAAAGACCGGTCAGTATCTGCAGTTGCCAGTGTTTATCAGGCTGCTGCATGATAGCATTCAGCACACCCGCTTTCCTGATGATGTTCTCAAAAAGATTCTGCAGGGTAATATTCGCCGCATCTGCAACCAGCGATTCCAGCATCAGGCCCGCCTGTTTTAATGGCGTAGAGATTGGCTCACTAAATAGATCCGGGGGAGGCTTATGGATCTTTTCGGCCAGCA
The DNA here is from genome assembly GCA_041798205.1 of Sediminibacterium sp. Classification (GTDB taxonomy): domain Bacteria; phylum Bacteroidota; class Bacteroidia; order Chitinophagales; family Chitinophagaceae; genus Sediminibacterium. The sequence goes on along the minus strand of JBHCAK010000013.1, from coordinate 101,632 downwards.
ATTGGCGGATAGAGGTTTTTTCCTTACCGAATTTGCGATCGGCCACTTCAATGCTCAGCCTGGCAATCTCAATAGGGGCAATGCCAAACCAATCGAAGTGCAGAATCTCAAACAGCATTTCATCGCCTCCGTAAGGAATATCATGTTCAGCTGCCAGGTATTTGAACAGCAGTATGATTTTTTTGGCCAACGGTAATTCCAGGATATTCAGCCTGCGTTTGCTGTATACCGGAATATTTTTCTGCCTGAAATATTGGGTAAGTTCCTCTCCATATTTATTCTCCTTATAAATAATGCCAATGGCTCCGGGAAGCACTCCCTGTGCGAGTAATTTTTCAACCCGGACCGTGGTATCGATCATTTCATCCTGTTGTGTTTCATACACTTTTAATTGGGGTTGATGTTTCAATTGAGCAATGACAGGGTTTGACGCAACCAATGTTTTCGAGAGGTCTTCAATCTTATTCACCAGCCGTTCGCTGTTCCGGTCAATCAGTGTTTTAGATGCATCAAGTATGGGCTGGGTAGAACGATAGTTGTTGGTAAGCACCACTGTTTTCAGGTATTCCTGGTAGCAGTTGGCAAAATGAAGCATGTTTTCCACGTTGGCTCCCTGGAAGCGGTAGATACTCTGATCATCATCGCCCACAACAAATACATTGGGTCTTTCCCAATAGCTGATCAGCAGTTCCACCAGTTTGTTCTGTGTACCACTGGTATCCTGGTATTCGTCCACCAAAATATACTGGAACTGTTCCTGGTAACGGGCAAGCAGGTTCTTTTCTTCATTAAAAGCCCGGATCACCCAATTGATCATGTCGTCGAAATCATAACGGTTCTTCCTGCGCATCAGCTCCTGAAAGCGATCGAATTCGCGTACGGCAGCGCGCAGTTTTTCCATCTTCTCCTTTTCTTCCTCTATACGGGCCAGTTTCAGGTCGCCGGCTTTATAATTCTTCCCATTGCGCTGGTAAATAAAAGCTTCCCGGTTGGGCAGATCGGCCAGGTAAGCATCAATATTGCCGGTGATGAATTCGGGTGTCCATCCTTCACGCTTCATAGTACTGAATAGCGACTGCAGGTTCCTGATCTCAAAATAGACATCGCCACGATAGCGTTTCAGCGGATGATTCTTCGGGAAATTGTCGATCAGCATTTTGAACAGTTCAATGCTTTCCAGTTCTGAAACAGGATCTAAAGCCGTTTTTTCAAACAGCGATAAATTTTCCTGGATAATGTCATTGCAAAAAGCATGAAAAGTATAGATGTTCACTTTGTAAGCATCCGGGCCAATAAATCCAATAAGCCGCTTGCGCATGGCCACTACTCCGGCATCGGTATAAGTAAGGCATAAAATATTTTCCGGCAATGCATCGGTTTCCATCAATATTTTGCCAATACGTGCGCCGAGTATCTGCGTCTTGCCTGTGCCGGGACCTGCAATAACCATGACAGGACCTTCAATGGTATCCACCGCTTTTTTTTGTTGTTCATTGAGCGAGGCATAGATGGTGGCAAACTGGTTAGTGAGGTGCTGGTGTACTGACATACGATAAAGGTAACAGGATGATCGAATTCTGACCGGAAAGGTATAACTAACATTTGTTCTCCATTAAATGTGGCTTAATATTAAGACGAGAATTATATGGCGACTGATTTTGAGGATAGTTTTGGTGGTTAATTTTCTACGATTGCCAGCCCCAGCTCCAATATCCGTTTTGCTTTTTCAATTTTATGATAATCTAAACCATCCTGAGTTTTTATGTCTCCGCAATCACCGGCTGGTCACAGTCATTTGAGTAAGCTAAGCTTTGCAGGCTTATTGGTAACACTGGGTATCATTTATGGAGATATTGGTACCTCTCCGCTGTATGTATTCCGCTCCATTATCGGCGACAGGACTATTACGGAAGAATTGGTATATGGTGGCATATCCTGCGTGGTTTGGACACTTACCTTGCAAACCACGTTTAAATACGTATTCCTTACGCTGAGGGCAGATAACCGGGGTGAAGGGGGTATCTTTTCGTTGTACGCCCTGGTACGGCGTTATGCCAAATGGTTGTATGTTCCTGCCATCGTTGGCGCAGCAACACTGCTGGCCGATGGTATTATCACGCCGCCCATTTCGGTGGCTTCTGCTATTGAAGGGTTGGGGGGAGTAAAGGGACTGGAAACAACCATTGTTCCCGGGAATAACCTCACGGTGGGGATCGTGATTGCCATCATTTCATTTTTATTTTTCTTTCAGCGTTTTGGCACCAAAGTGGTTGGTTTTTCGTTTGGTCCCATTATGCTGATATGGTTTGCCATGATCATGATTTTAGGTGGTGTACAAATCCTGCACATGCCTTCTATTTTGAAAGCTATCAATCCCTATTATGCCATTGAGTTGCTCATCAATTATCCCAAGGGTTTCTGGTTGCTGGGCGCTGTATTCCTTTGTACAACGGGGGCTGAAGCATTGTACAGCGATCTGGGACATTGCGGGAGGAGGAATATACAGGTAAGCTGGCTGTTTGTGAAAACAGCGCTGGTTATCAATTATATGGGACAGGGCGCCTGGCTGTTATCACAGCATAGCAACACGTTGAACGGATTGAATCCTTTCTACGAACTGATGCCGCACTGGTTCCTGCTGATAGGTATCATCATTGCCACTATGGCTACGATTATTGCCAGCCAGGCATTGATCAGTGGTTCTTTTACGCTCATCAGTGAGGCCATCAGCATGAATTTCTGGCCCAGGGTTACCATTAAATTTCCTACCGATATCAAAGGACAGATCTATATTCCCAGTCTTAATGTGATACTATGGTTTGGCTGTATAGCCATGATGTTGTATTTCCGTGAGAGTGGGCACATGGAAGCGGCTTATGGTTTTTCGATTGTCATTGCCATGCTCATGACCACTATGTTGATGTACGTGTACATGCACCGGGTGCGTAAATGGAATTTTACACTGATTACCCTGATCATGCTGGTGTTTATTACCGTGGAAATAGCCTTCTTTATTGCCAATGTGGCCAAGATCAAACAGCGGTGGATGTTCCTTTTCTTTGAATTCGGACTGATCTTCATTATGTCGGTATGGTTCCGTGCACGTAAGATCACCAACCGCTACCTGCAGTTTGTGCGCTTTAACGATTACCTTCCACGGTTGGTGGAACTGACTGAAGACAAGAACTTCCCTAAATATGCCACCCACCTTGTTTACCTTACCAAGGCCGATTTCGACGGGGAAATAGAAAGAAGGATCATGCATTCCATCCTGCACCGCAAAGCCAAACGGGCAGAAGTGTATTGGTTCATTCATATTGACAGGGCGGATGCACCTTTTACCATGGAATATTCTACCAAGGAACTGGCGAAGGGAAAAGTAATACGCATCGATTTTAAACTGGGCTTCCGTGTGCAACCCCGCATCAATTTGCTGTTCAAGAAAGTGATCCAGGAAATGTTTTCAAGAGGAGAGATCTGCGTGATCAATAAATACGAAAGCCTGCAACGGGAAACCTTCCATGCTGATATCACCTTTGTGATCATCGAAACATTCCTGTCGGTGGAAAACGAACTTTCGTTCAAGGAAGGGTTCATCATGGACTCTTATTTCACTATCAAAAACTGGGCACAATCAGATCAGAAAGCATTTGGCCTCGATAACGCATCAACCGTTGTTGAAAACGTACCGCTTCTGATCAATCCAAAAGTGTACCTGCCTTTGCAACGCATAGAAAGATAGTTGACTGTGCAGGGTTTACACAATGGGCAGGGAGAAAGAGAACTGGCTGCCTTCGCCGGTTCTGCTTACAGCCCAGATTTGGCCATGCTGTGCTTCAATGAATTCTTTGGAGATAGACAACCCTAATCCTGTTCCTGTTCCCTCATAGTCTCCGGGCACTTTGAAATAGCGGTCGAAAATACGAGGCAGGTATTTTTCATCAATACCCTTTCCATGATCGGTTACGGTAAAAACAATGTTTCGCTCGCGCTGGTAAGCACTGATATCAATAGAAGACGCCTCTGAAGAATATTTAATGGCATTGGTGAGCAGGTTCCCCAATACCCAGGATGTTTTTTCTGCGTCGGCCTGGATGGAAGGCAGGTTCTCTGCAACTTGCCGTTGGATATTCATATTCTTCTGCTGGGCTGTGGAAGTAATGGCTTGTATGGCCTGTTCAATAATACTGAGTGGACTGGTAACCTGCAGTTTCAAATGAATATGCCCGGTTTCGACCTGCGACATATTCAGCAACTCGCCGGTGATTTTTAACAGACGCTCTGCATCGTCGCGGATACTGCCAATAAGTTCCTGTTGTTCGTTATTGAGAGCACCCACCCTGTTATCGGTAAGTAGCTGAGCACTCATTTTAATGGCAGATATGGGCGTTTTCAATTCGTGCGATACGGTAGCAATGAAATTGGTCTTGGCTTCATTGAGCTCATGGAAAGGAGTAATGTTGCGCAATATGATCACCTGTCCGATCACCGTTTCATTGTTGGTTACATTCAGCGTGTCTTTATTGAAATAACTCTCCTTATTGTCGGCATATATCTTCAGGTCTTTTTTATCCTCGTGCAACAAAGTGCGCATCAGGTCGTTGGTAAGGGCAACATCGGGAGCATATATTCCTGTAATGGCTGCCTCCTTCAGTCCAAGCAACGCTTCCGCTACCGGGTTCAGGAAAAGTATTTTTCTTTTGGCATCGAGTCCAATGATACCGTCTTTCATCTGGTTAATGATGGTCTCAATGCGACTTTTTTCAAACTTGATCTGGGCCAGGTTACTGTGTTCGTACTCATCCAGCTTTTCTGCCATGCTGTTGAAAGCTGCTGCCAGTTCGCCAAATTCATCGTCCTGCTTCAGGTAAATCCGCTTCCGGTAATTTTTATTGGCAATTTCGTGGATACCATCATTGAGTAAACGTACTGGAGTAGAAATGATACCGGGAAAATTGACCACGAATGAGAAAGTGATCAGTCCGAGTACCACAAAAATCAGGGTAAGCCATAAAGTGGCGTCTTCTGCTGTTTTGAGTGCCACAGCATTTTTTTTGAGGATGGCCTGCTGGTTCAGTTCATCAATGCGCAATATATCCTGCCTGATGGCTGCATAATCAGCCGGATTACCCGGGTGTGCCAGTAACGTGGAAAAATTCCTGCGCAAAGTCTGTGTGGCTTCTTTCTCTCCTGGTTCGGTAATATTAGCTTCCTGCCTGGCCAGGTTGTAATCAAACAATTGAATGGCTTCTTTTTTCTGAGGAATATCTTCCAGTGATTTGAGCATATTGGTACAATACACGAGAGATTCATGATTGTTCTTCAATACTTTTTCCGTATCGTTGCTCAGCCTGTTGATGTAAAATATGGCCAGTATGCCAAACGTAAGAATGACAATGAAAAGGAAGGATAATCCAAGTCCGAGTTTCGTTTTCAGTTTGATGGCCATATCAGGAAAGGATTACAATGTCTATATCTGATGCAGATAGTTTATTCAGTAATTGATTGAATACCGCCGTGTTCAGGATTACATTGAACAGGTTGAGATGAGGTTTACCAATACAAATGGTGGTAATATTCCTCTGACCCGTAGCTTCAAAAATCCCTTTCGCAATATTAGGGCTTTTGACCCTGATCACTTCTGCACCCAGTTCCGTGGCCAGTTTGAAATTATTGATCAGGTGTCTCTGAGCGGCCAGGCCAATTTTATCGCCTTCCTCTTTGGGTGTTTGCACATAGAGCAGGAACCATTTCGAATTATAATAAGCTGCGAGCCTGGCAGTTTTGCGAATGACTTTGCGGGCGATCTCATGGTTGCTGCTGATACAGGCCAGGAAACGTTCCTGCCGGTAATTGTTGATGCCGGGCATTTCCGTTTCAATCTTTCTTTCTACCTGAGACGCCACTTCTTTCAACGCCAGTTCTCTTAACTGGAGTATTTTTTCGCCCTGGAAGAAGTTCTTTAAAGCGATCTCAATTTTATCGGGGGTATATATTTTCCCTTCCTTGAGCCGGGTGATGAGTTCATCTGCCGTAAGGTCTATGTTCACCACTTCGTCGGCCTGTTGTACAATACTGTCGGGAATGCGCTCATCTACATTCACCCCCGTGATATGCCTGATTTCTTCGTTCAGGCTTTCGATGTGTTGAATATTCACTGCACTAATTACATTAATGCCGGTATCCAGAATATCCATCACATCCTGCCAGCGCTTTTCGTTTTTACTGCCTTCAATATTGGTGTGCGCCAGTTCATCGATGATCGTGATTTCGGGACGAAGAGCCAGTATGGCAGGTACATCTAGCTCTTCCAGTTCTTTGCCTTTGTAGAATAGTGTTCTACGGGGTATAAGGGGTAATCCTTCCAGTAGGTCCTGCGTTTCTTTCCGGTTATGGGTTTCAATGTAACCGATCTTCACATCTACCCCGTTGCGCAGCAAAGTATGCGCTTCCTGTAGCATACGGTAAGTCTTGCCTACGCCGGCGCTCATGCCGATATAGATCTTGAGCTTGCCCCGTCTCGACCTTTTGATGAGGTCGAGGAAATGCTGCACATTGGTTTCTTTGCTGTTATCTGACATGGTGTAAACTGTTATAGCCTGAAAAGCATTGCCAGGATCAACCTGTTTTCCGACTTCACCAGGTCTGGCCGCCAGTTAGGCGGCAATGGTGTGGTGGTGAAACCATCCGGGGAAGTTACACCCCCCCTTCCGGCAAAATAAGGAACACTTGCGTGACGTGTTACGAATTCCATGCGAAAAGTAATGCTTTGGTTGGGCATATAATCGAGATTGGTAGAAGCATCCCAGCCACTGAACTTATCGCCCGGACTGGCGCTGAAGGGGAAAGCGCCTTCCGTTTGCGTAGGGTTGTTGGGATTGGGCAGGGGGCTGGCCTGACCAGTGGGGTACAACACCAGGTACCTGCCGGGGTTGGTCATGATACCACCTCCGATGGTCCAGGCGAATTTGTTCTTGCCAAACCAGGTACGGTTGTAAAACATGGCACTCAGGAAATGCTGCGAGGGGGTATTGATATCGCCTCCGAAAGCTTTTACCCCTGCACCGGTTTCAAAACCCAGGTCGCCTGTGAGGGAGAAGGCCATTTTGGTAATGCCTTTTGAAGCAGGATTGTTGTAATAACGCAAGAGGAAACTGTTATCCGAGTGAAACCTTTTCCTGCCTGGTATACCGCCTGCATCGGTACCATAATAATTATTGGTAAGTAATTTCATTTTATCGCTCGGTATCCACGTGAAATTGAAACCAAATCCCGGCATACTGTTGAACTTGCCATAGCTCTGCCAGCCGTTGATGATCCAGGGTTCAAATTTGATGTATTTGGATGGGAAAATCTGTATCCGGAGACCATTGAAAAACCAGGGGGTATTATCTGATGTGAAAGAGGCCTGGTATTCCCAGTTTTCAGGCTGGTAATAAGAATTCAATCCCAAATAAGACATAAATAAGCCGGCATCTATATTGATGCCATACCACTTGTTAATATGATAGCCGGCATAAGCTTCACTGAGATAACGGTATACATTGTCCAGCTGGTATTGACCACGGTATATGCTCAGGTCATTCCGCGGAACCACGGTTGACCGGGTGCCGAATTGCGTCATGATTCGGGCATGTGCGTTCTGGTAAGTAAAGTCGCCGCCAAAATGCAGAGCAGATAACTGTATTTCATTGTGCCTGGCCATGGCAGTGGACCCTACAACCGTATTGTCAATGGGATTGTTGAAAGAATAATTATAGTTCACGTCCAGTAGAATGCTGGGCATGAAATAAACGCCTTTAAAAACACTGGAATCCCGGCGATCGTTACCGTTTTGCCAGGTCATGTCAATGCCTTCGAAAGGTATTTTGGATTTGGCGGAATCTTGTTGGGCATGTGCCATGGTTATAATGATGCAACCAATCATCAATAACAGTCTTTGTTTCATCTTTCCTTTTTTAATTGATCCAATGCAATATTTAATGGTAAAACATTCACCACGCTTGTTCCAAAAACGCCTAAAAAGGGTGTTTCAGTGTGTTGGTGCACCAATTGCCGGACCTGTTCTTCCGGTATATGCCTGAAAGCAGACACCCGTTTTACTTGTACCAGCGCAGCCTGCGGAGAAATATGCGGATCCAGTCCGCTTCCGGATGCAGTTACCAGTTCGGCAGGAATTGCAGAACGTTCAATACCCGGATTATGTATAAGAAAACTGTCGATCCTTGCATTCACTTCTTTCAGGTAATCGGGATTGGAAGGACCCTTGTTGCTACCGGTACTGCCTGCGGCGTTGTAACCCGCGGCAGACGGACGACCCCAGAAATAATTATCACGGGTAAATGCCTGCCCTTCGAGCCGGTATCCCACCGTGTTGTTTTGCAAAACAATTGCTTCACCTTTTCCTTTGGCAGGAGCAATTTGTGCTGCTGTCCATATCACCAGCGGGTAGGCGACCATGAAAACGAGTATACAAACCAGGGTAAGTCTCACTGCGGGAAGAATCTGTTGTTTCATAATATACGTTTAAAAAAAGTGAGCGATCAGGAGATCAATTAATTTGATGCCGGCGAAAGGAACCAGTATACCGCCCAATCCGTAAATGAGCAGGTTTCTTCTAAGCAATGCGCTGGCGCCGATGGGTTTGTATGCCACACCTTTCAGGGCTAACGGGATCAGTAGCGGAATAATGATTGCGTTGAAAATAACTGCCGAAAGAATGGCTGTTTCAGGGCTCTGCAGGCGCATGATGTTCAATGCCTGTAAAGAGGGTAATGAAACAACAAAGAGGGCAGGAACAATGGCAAAATATTTTGCCACATCATTGGCTATGCTGAAAGTGGTGAGAGTACCGCGCGTCATGAGTAATTGCTTTCCGATCTCTACGATCTCGATCAGTTTGGTAGGATCATTGTCGAGGTCCACCATATTACCGGCTTCTTTAGCTGCCTGGGTACCGCTGTTCATGGCAACTCCCACATCGGCCTGGGCAAGTGCGGGGGCATCGTTGGTGCCGTCGCCCATCATGGCTACCAGTTTGCCTTGGTATTGTTCCTTTTTGATATAGTTCATTTTGTCCTCCGGTTTTGCTTCCGCAATAAAATCATCCACGCCCGCCTTTTGGGCAATATACCTTGCTGTTAGTGGGTTATCACCGGTTACCATCACCGTTTTTACACCCATTTTCCGCAAACGTTCAAAACGCTCCTGGATTCCCGGTTTGATGATGTCCTGTAATTCAATCACACCCCATACTTCTTTCTGACGGCATACAACCAGCGGCGTGCCGCCATTGGAAGCAATGCTCTGCACTTTTTCTGTGGTTTCTTCAGGAAAACTGTGACCTGCTTTGACAATAATATTATAGATGGCATCATAAGCGCCTTTGCGTATTTGTATGTTGCCAGGCAGGTCTACGCCACTGCTCCTGGTTTCGGCAGTGAAATCAATAAAACGCATGCCGTTTTCTTCCCCCGATTTGAGTGAAGGAGCATTCAACCCTTGTGCAGCAGCCAGTTCAATGATCGATTTACCTTCAGGAGTTTGGTCGGCCAGTGAAGCAAGCACGCAGGCTTCCATAAAATTGGAGGATGAAATGTTTGCAACGGGCCAGAAATGAGTGGCTTTGCGGTTGCCAATGGTTATGGTGCCTGTTTTGTCCAGCAACAAAGTGTCGATGTCTCCCGCGGTTTCCACTGCTTTGCCGCTTTTGGTAATGACATTCGCGCGAAGGGCACGGTCCATGCCCGCAATGCCAATAGCGCTGAGCAGGCCGCCAATGGTAGTGGGTATGAGGCATACAAACAGCGATATAAAAGCTGCAATAGTAATAGGAGTATTGGCGAAATCCGCAAAAGGTTTCAGGGTTACACAAACTATGACGAAAACAAGTGTAAATCCTGCCAGTAGAATCGTAAGCGCAATTTCATTAGGTGTTTTTTGTCTGGAAGCACCTTCTACCAGTGCAATCATTTTATCCAGGAAAGATTCACCGGGTTCGGTAGTAACGCGTACTTTGATCTTGTCAGACAAGACTTTGGTACCGCCGGTAACAGAACTTTTATCACCGCCGGCTTCCCGGATCACGGGAGCAGATTCACCCGTAATGGCGCTTTCGTCAATAGTGGCCAATCCCTCTACGATCTCGCCGTCCATTGGTATGGTATCACCCGCTTCACACAAAAAAAGGTCGCCTTTTTTCAACCGGGAAGAGGGAACGATTTTGACCTCGTTCACAAAAATATCACCAACGGTCTGTATCCATTTGGCGGGCGTTTCTTCCCTGGTCCTGCGCAGGCTGTTGGCCTGAGCCTTGCCCCTGGCTTCGGCAAGGGCTTCAGCAAAATTGGCAAACAGGATGGTGATGAATAATATACCGAAAATTACCAGGTTATATGCAAGGCTGCCTTGCGACCGGTTACCGGTGAGTATCCATATACATACACCCAGCATTATAACGCAACCGACTTCTACGGTAAACATAACCGGGTTGCGAAACAATATGCGGGGGTTGAGTTTGACGAAAGACTGCTTGAGTGCTTCGGTCACAAGCTCAGGTTCAAAAAGCCGGGTTGATCTTTTTTTTGACATATACATTCAGTTATTTCATTCCAAAAAATTCAGCTAAAGGGCCCAGGGTCAGCGCCGGGAAAAAACTCAGGGCGGCAACAATGAAGATCACGGCAAGTACCATGATACCAAATGTGCCCGTATCTGTCTTGAGTGTACCTGCACTTTCCGGGATGTATTTTTTCTTTGCCAGTATACCTGCGATGGCCAAAGGGCCAATAATGGGCAGGAAACGGGATAAAAGCATGACGATGCCGCAGGTAATATTCCAGTAAGGATTACCATCGCCCAGCCCTTCAAACCCGCTGCCATTATTTGCTGCAGAAGAAGTGTATTCGTATAGCATTTCACTGAAGCCATGGTTCCCGGGATTGTTGAGCCAGCCGGCATAAGCTGCGGGGTTGTGTGCATAGAGATAAGAAGATAAAGCAGTAGCTGCTAAAATGAGCAGGGGATGCAACAGCGCGATGATCACGGCGATCTTCATTTCCCTGGCTTCAATTTTTTTACCCAGGAACTCAGGCGTTCTTCCTACCATCAGTCCGCTGATGAATACCGCAATGATGATGAAAATGTAAAAATTCAGGAAGCCTACACCCACACCGCCATAGAATGCATTCACCATCATGCCCAGCATGGCTATCATACCGGGTATGGGTGTGAGACTGTCGTGCATGCCATTCACTGAACCATTAGAGGTAGTGGTGGTTACGACAGACCATAGGGCGGTGGCGGCAGCGCCGAGTCGCAGTTCTTTGCCTTCCATGCTTCCCGTACTTTGATCAATACCCATTCGGGTAATGGCAGGATTGCCTTTCATTTCATAATACACTGAAGGAAGCAGGAATAGCAGACATCCAATGGTCATTACACCGAAGATGGTCCAGGCCAGTTTTCTCTTTTTGAGTACATAGCCCATGGCAAAAACAAGCGCTACGGGAATAAGGAAAATGGAGCCACATTCCACCATATTGGTGAAATAATTGGGGTTTTCAAAAGGGTGTGCAGAGTTAGCGCCGAAAAAGCCACCTCCATTGGTTCCCAGTTGTTTGATGGCTACCATGGCTGCAGCGGGACCACGTGATACATGTACCGTATCTCCCTGTAAAGAAATAAAAGAGGACTTGCCTTCGAAAGTCATGGGTGTTCCATTGAACAGCAGTATCAGCGCTACTACCAGTGAAAGGGGCAATAATACCCTGGTACAGCTTTTTACGAAGTAGTTGTAGAAATTGCCCAGCTTTTCGGTAGTCCTTTCTTTCATGGCGTTGAATACTACCGCACAAACGGCCATACCCGCTCCTGCACTGATGAACTGGAATAACATCAGCACCAACTGACCCAGGTAAGAAACGCCGGTTTCACCACTATAATGCTGCAGGTTGGTATTGCTGATGAAACTAACGGTAGTATTGAAAGCCAGGTCGGCCGACATACCAGGATTACCATCGGGGTTCAGGGGTAACCATTGCATATTCATAAGAACAAACATGGAAAACAGGAACCATACCAGGTTAATGGTGAGTAAAGCGGCCAGGTGTTGTTTCCAGTTCATTTCTTTTTCCGGCCTGATACCCGCCAGTCTGAAAATCAAACGGTCCAGCGGCTGCAGTAATTTGTCGGGCCAGGTGCTTTCGCCATTGTATACCCTGCCCATGTAACGGCCAAGCGGTATGGCCAGTAACAGGGTAAGGATGAAAACGGCAGCAATGCCCATAATTTCTGTATTCATAATTCGGTGTGCTTGTCGGGTGAGGGTTAAAATTTTTCAGGTTTTACCAGTACATAACAGAGGTAGCAAAAAACCAGTATGGCTATGATGAATAGTAATAGCATGAGTTTATATTTTTTCGAACCATTGAATGAATTTGAAAAAGAGGGCGAATAAAACCAACCCGGCGGCAATAAGCAGGAGTGTTTGCATAAAATGTTTTTCCAACAGGTGCCAAAAAAGTGCCGGCGATGAATAAAAGGGGAGGAAGTGGATGAAACCCTTTTATGACAGGCGTTAATTGTTACAATATTGGTAAACAGGAGGAGGAGCAAACGAAAAACACCCTTCCATTTTGGGGTGTTTTTTCCATTTTGATAAGTAATATACCCGAGGAATTATTATAAAATATGGTACTCCTCAATCTTCCTGTAAAGAGTGGACAGTCCAATATTCAGCAGCCTGGCGGCTTCGGTCTTGTTTCCTTTGGTATGGTTCAGTACGCGTTGAATGTGCAGTTTTTCAACGCTGGACAGGTCAAAAGCAGAAAGGGTAGTGGAATTTTTATGTAAAGAAGGAGAGCCTGTCTGTAATTCAACAGGGAGGTTTTCAACAGTAAGCAAATCGCCGGTTGCAAGGATGACAGCTCTTTCCATGATATTTTTCAGTTCGCGGATATTGCCTTTCCAGTCATGCTGCTGCAAACGTTCCAGGAAATCGGCACCCATGCTCCTGACTTTCGGGTTGGTTTTCGGGGCAAACTGGTGCAGGAAATGTTCGGCCAGGAGTGGAATGTCTTTGATCCTTTCACGCAGAGCGGGTAAAGTAATAGTGAATACATTCAGTCGATAGAAAAGGTCTTCCCTGAAATGCCCCCGCCCTATCTCATCCTGGAGGTTACGGTTGGTGGCCCCGATGATGCGGACGTTCACCCGGATGGGTTTGGTATCACCCAGCTTAATGAACTCACCTGTTTCCAATACGCGCAACAATTTGGCCTGCAGCTCCATGGGCATTTCACCAATTTCATCCAGGAACAGGGTGCCATTGTTGGCTTCTTCCATCAATCCCTTTTTGTCTTTAATGGCACTGGTAAATGCACCGGCCTTATGACCAAATAATTCACTTTCCAGCAATTCTTTTCCCAGGGCACTGCAGTTGAGTGCAAGGAAAGGTTTGCTGTTTCTTTTACTGGCATGGTGAATGGCCTGCGCAAATACTTCTTTGCCTGTGCCGGTCTCGCCCAGGAGCAATACGGTTGCATCGGTAGGCGCTACCTTTTGGGCAAGTGCAATGGCTTCACGGATCAAAGCGGCACTTCCCAGGATACGATCGAAACTGTACCGTTTGTTCACGCGTTGTTCCAGCATTTCAATATGCCTGCGTAATTGCACTTTTTCCAACGCATGGTTCAGGAGGGGGATCACCTTATCATTATCATCGCCCTTGGTAATATAATCGAAAGCTCCGTTTTTCATGGCTTGCACACCATCAGCAATATTGCCATAGGCAGTGAGCAGGATGATTTCCATACAGGGGTACTTGGGTTTGATCTCCTGCACAAAATGAACCCCATTGCCGTCGGGCAGTTTTACATCACAGAGCGCTACATCGATCGGTTCTTTTTCCATGAGCTTGCGGGCCGATTTGAGATCGGGAACCTCGAATACGATGAAACCCTCGAGCTTGATGATACGACTGAGCAGGTTTCGCAGTTTTTCTTCATCATCTATGATAAGAATGGTTCCCATGGCTTTTAGTTTAGTTCAGTAAGCTGACTTACATTGTTGTTCATGTTCACTGATACTGCGTATACTTTTTTTCCGGCAGCTTCAGGAATTGCATGGAGGTTCACGATGGCAGTTTTATCGGCTGTGATTACCTGTACCAATTGTGTATTGACAAATACAGGTTCCACTCCCGGTTGCAACACCAATATGGCAAAAGCTTTGATCTTTTCCTGGCCTTTGTTCACCAACCTGATCTTATTATCCTGCAATTTTTCTACCAGAGGTTGAACCGGAATATTGTTGTCTATCCAGGGCATGGGTGGTACCAGGGCGGGATAACGGTAAAAATGTTTGCGCAAACTGTCGCTCCAGCCATTCGGATTGGATTCAAATATTCTGCTGTTAAAATAAATGCTGCCTTGTGTGGTCGGGTAGATCCTCAATTCCTGTATTTGCTGTGGCAATTCATTGCGGTTTCGCCAGGCGACATTGCTGCCGGCACGGTAGATACCATGTCCGATGTACAGGTCCCTGCCATAAGCATGTTCATTCCACCATTTCAGCAATACATCGTAATCGGCCAGTTTATGACCACGTTCCCAGTATAGTTGGGGGGCTACATAGTCAATCCATCCTTTTTCCAACCAAAGCAATATATCTGCATACAGGTCGTCGTAATTGGTTTGCCCGCCCTTGGTATCGCTTCCCATGGGGTCCTGGCTTTTGTTGCGCCAGATGCCAAAGGGACTGATCCCAAACCGAAGTTTGGGTTTGATAGTCCTGATGGCATTAAAAAGCTCGTAAATGATGCTGTCGCAATTACTGCGACGCCATTCATCTTTGCTCATTCCTTTTCCATAGCGCTTATATTCTTTTTCATCCGGGAATTCTCTGCCCGCGATGCGGTAAGGATAGAAATAGTCATCCATATGCACACCATCGATATCATAACGTTTCACCAGGTCTTCCACAACTTTAACGGTATGTCGTCTAACCTGCGGCAGCCCGGGGTTGAAATATTTTTTGTCGCCATAAACCAGGAACCATTCGGGATGTGTTTTGGTAAGGTGATTGGATGCAATGGAGGAAGTGCGCATGTTGAATACGGCCCGGTAAGGGTTGAGCCATGCATGGAACTCCATACCACGTTTATGCGTTTCACTGATCATGAAAGTGAGAGGGTCATAAAAGGGTACGGGCGCCTGACCCTGTATACCGGTAAGGAATTCGCTCCAGGGTTCATAAGAAGAGGAGTACAGAGCATCGGCGGCAGGTCTTACTTGCACGATGAGTGCATTCATGCCGTTGCGCTTGTGCATTTCCACCAGGTTGATGAATTCTTCTTTTTGTTCTTCAACAGAGAGGGTTTTCTTACTGGGCCAGTCGATATTGCCAACAGTGGCAACCCATACGCCACGGAATTCATAATTAGGAGAATATTGTGCAATGCCTTGCTTCAGACCAAGAGCCATAAGGCATAAAGTGAGAAATTTCTTCATGCTGCGAAGATAAGAAGAAGCATGTGCCGGAAGGGGTGCTCGTTATCCGCGCATTTTGTCCAGCAGGTGGTTCAGTGTTTGCGCTTCGGGTTCGGTAAGGGATTTGAGAATGCTGTCGAGTGCTGCATTTTGGTGTTCAAGTTTTTCAAGCAGGTCAAGGCCTTTGCGTGAAATGCTTACATCTACCAGGCGTTTGTCGGACGGACAGGTTCTTTTTTCTACCAGTCCTTTTTTCAGCATGCGCTCCACAATTCTGCTGGTATCGCTCATGCGGTCAAGCATCCTGCTCCTGATCTGTAAAGTACTCAAGGGCAGGTGACTCCCTTTGAGTATGCGAAGGATATTGTATTGCTGCTGTGTGATGTCTTCCGGCCCAAGCAGGCATTTGATTTTTTCATTCAGCCAGTTGGATGAAAAGATGATGTTGATGGCAGCCTTCTGGTATTCATTCCGGAAGCGCTGTTGTTGTATGTCTTGCTCTATAGGCATGCTAGTTGTTAGTTGTTAGACTAATTGATTGGGACGCTCAATATATTAAACTAATATTAAAGTTGCAAACCTTCCTTCTCACAACCCTAATTTCATAGATCACTAGTTTTCCCAAACCCTAAGCCCCTCACTGCAATTAGCGCAGATGTCAATGTTTTTCCGGCTGGCAAGCAGGTCACGGCGGAACTGTTTGTAGTTGTTGTTCTGCCAGGTCTCCCTGAAGCTTTGTGTTTTCAGGTTGCCCAACTGGTGAGAGGCATCTTTATCGAAACAACACGGAACCACCAATCCATCCCAGGTGATCACGTTGGCATGCCAGAGTTTCCAGCAGTGATTTTTCAGTCCGCTTTTTACCTGCATCTGACCATTCCTGTCTTTTTTATAGCGGCTGTATTTGTCGTTATCAGGAATAAGTCCGTGCGGGTCATTTTCATAATCATACACTTGCGCCGTTTTAAAACGAACCTGGTCAACACCAATTTCCCTGCCCAGTCTCTTCACATCCTCTACCTGGTGTTCGTTGGGTTTTACTACCAGGAACTGAAAAAAAACAAAAGGAGTTTTACTGTTCAGTTCTTTTTTCCATTTAATAATATTTCTTGCCCCCTCCAGCACTTTATCCAGTTTGCCGCCCACGCGATACTGCTGGTACACATCCTGCGTGGTACCGTCGATCGAAATAATGAGGCGATCGAGGCCGCTCTCCACTGTTTGCCGGGCTTTTTCTTCGGTTAGATAATGGGCATTGGTGGAAGTGGCTGTGTAAATTCCTTTGTCATGTGCATACTTTACCATGCTCAGGAATTCGGGATTGAGATAGGGTTCACCCTGGAAATAAAAGATCAGGTATAGCAGTTCTTTATGAATATCATCGATGGTTTCCCTGAAGAAATCTTTCTGCAGCATGCCAATAGGACGCGTGAAAGCGCGCAATCCGCTCGGGCATTCAGGGCAGCGCAGGTTACAGGAAGTAGTAGGTTCAAAGGAAATGGAAACAGGATACCCCCATTGTATAGGCTTGCCTGTTAAGCGTGTAAGCTGGTAACTGCCATATACTTTCAGCGCATTCCAAAAGCGACGGGGAGTAAGTTTTCGCAGGAGATTGACACTATCGTTCCAGTTGAAATAAGCCATAGGATTGTAAAAGTAACATTAAATGCACGAGTTTTGCAACCGATAAAACGAATCATGCGTAGAAAGAACAAGGTAGAAAAAACCCTGTGGTTGCTGGTACTGGTAAGCCTGGGCGGAGTGGTATTATATATTTTTCTTCACCAGCGATGGGAAAGAGAGGATGAATCAAAAGTAAAATTTGTTCATTTCAGCGCATTTGGTATTGACATACCTACAGGCTATAGCATACACGGCATTGACGTGAGCAGTCACCAGGAACTCATCTCCTGGCCGGCCGTCAAATCCATGAACATCAACAATACCAGGCTGGGTTTTGCATTCATTAAGGCTACAGAAGGACTGAATGATACTGATAAACGATTCAAACAGAACTGGGATCGTGCAAAGAGGGCCGGTATGGTTTGTGGGGCTTATCATTTTTTCCTGGCCACTAAAAGCGGCGGGGAGCAGGCGCAAAACTTCATCGAACAGGTAACACTGGAAAAAGGCGACCTGCCACCGGTATTGGATATTGAGCAGTTGTATGGCGTCAAACCCGAACTGATGCGCAGCAGGATCAGGGAATGGCTGATTGCCGTGGAAAAACAATATGGGGTGAAACCCATTATTTATTCTTATGCAGATTTCTATGAAAGGAACCTGGGGCGGGAATTCGACGGATATCCCCTGTGGGTGGCCCATTATTTTGAGCCGCTCAGTCCGCGTGTGAGCAGGCCCTGGACCTTCTGGCAGCACAGCGACGGGGGGCATGTGAATGGGGTGAACAGCGCCGTTGATTTCAATGTATTCAATGGAGATTCGGCCGAATGGAAAAAAATAATAATGAAATAACTAGGAGAATAGACCCGTATAGAGTAACTTACTGTCAAATCCTTTTCCATGCTTGAAAGCCTGATGAACCTTGTTAAAGAACATGCCGGAGAGGCCATTGTCAATAACCCTGCTATTCCCAACGAAAAAAATGATGAAGCCATTGCAACGGCTTCCCATTCCATTTTTGATACCCTCAAAAATGCAGTTGCCGGTGGTAATGCAGGTGACTTGGTATCCATGTTTAAAGGCGGAGGTAATGGAGTAGCAAACTCAAACCTGGGACAGCAGGTACAAAGTGGCGTGGTTGATCAGTTGATGCAAAAATTCGGTCTGGACCAGGGACAGGCAGGAAATATCGCCGGCAGCCTGGTACCCAATGTGTTGCAGCAGATGGTGCATAAGACCAATGACCCGAATGACAGCAGCTTCGATATCAAAGGAGTTTTGGGGTCGCTTACAGGCGGACAGGGTGGATTGGACCTGCAGGGCCTGCTGGGTAAGTTTACAGGGGGCGGAGAAGCTACCGGAAGCGGTGATGCCGGAGGATTATTGGGCAAGATCAAGGGTATTTTTGGGAAATAAGGAAGGTTGTAAAAGGTTATAGATCATTGAATTTTAAAACACTGCGAGGTGTAGTATTTCCTTTAACATTTCCTTGTTAAACCATTGACAAATATTTTTGTCTTTTATACAGATATTTGCATAGGCAACGCGGGGAAAGCCCCACGTATCTGGGTTTAGAAAGTATTAACAGAAGCAGAAAGTGTTTGGCACCGAATTTGAGTTGATACAGTAAGAAACAAGTTAAGTAGTCAATTTTCTCATAAGCAGTTAGTTTTGGTTGCGGCCCCGATTTCTATCGGGGCCAATTTTTTTTATGGCCTGACTCTGCTCTTGTTCCACCCGTAGGCCAGCAGGCTACCAACGGTATCTGCCAGGATATCATAACCTTCGAAACTCCTGCCCGGTACCCACCACTTCTGAACGAATTCAATAGCAATACCATAGGTAATGCAGAGCAGACAAATGAATAAAATCCATTTGAGACGTCTTGCGGGCAGCCATTTACTTTTGATCACCGGGTAACCAAAGCAAAGCCCCAGCAATGCAAAGAGTGATACATGCACTATTTTATCGAATTGTGGAATGAAGGTAAAAAACCAGCTTGAGGGGAGGTCGGCGCCAGGAAGGGTCAACAGAATGGTACAGATAATGAAGAATACAATGGCAGGTAGGAAAAGTAAGGATTTCAAGTAAAAGATTTATACAGGTTAATGCAATGATGCAAAAGGTACAGGAATGGTCATACTTTGCCTATTACCTGCAGCTGGCTGAGGGTAGGAGTTGCACTGCCACCCTTTTTTTCCAGTGTGATGGCAAAATTAGTGGCTTCAGGAATATTTTTCATCTTGCAAAGACCGGTACAATTATCAATCATGCCGGCATCTACCGGCTTCCCGTTAACAATGGCCCAGAGCTGGTATTGCTGATCGTTGTTTGTTTGGGGCAATTTATTGGGCAGCAGGTAAACATCTTTTGTTTTGGCATCCCAGAAAACAGTGGCCAGGTTGCTCTCTTTTCCCTTGATGCCGGCGCCGCTCATGGAAACTTTGATGATACCGGGATCGCTCATGAGTTGCATGCCCTGGTACATATCCAGCATTCTTGTTTGCATAATGCCATTTTCTGCCAGTACACTGTTTTGTTTGATCAGCAAAGCCTGGTATTGCTCTTTCGCTATGCGGAATTGCGTATAGAAATAAATGTTCATGGAAGCACTCAACAATAATAGCACCACTGATGCGGCTGCCATGTATTTCAACCAGGGCGCGGGGTTAACAGGCCTGATTTTGGCAGCAGGCTCATCAAACAGGGTATCCCATACCCGTTGTTTCACTTTTTCAGGTACAGGAACAGCATTGGCCATGGCAGCCTGTTCCAGCGAAGCTTCAAAAGCGGCCATCGCAGCTTTTATTTCCGGGTATTGCCGGCTCAGCTGCTCCAGTTCAGTCGCTTCCTGTTCACTGGCCATGCCCAACACATAGCTTTCAATCACACCGCTTTCTATGTATGCCCTGGTATCCATTATAATTTCATCATGGTTCTTAATTGTGTTAATGCAGCACGTAATCGTGTCTTGACTGTTCCCAAAGGAGTATGGGTCAGTTTAGCGATCTCGTCCTGTGTATATCCCTGAAAATAAGCCAACTCAATCATGATCCGGTGCTCCTCTTTCAACTGGTGCACCAGTTTTCGCAAACCGATCTGTTCGGTATTGGGTACCGTGCTGCCTGCTTCCTTATATACGTCTTCCGTTAATTCCCGGTTTTGGCGGCTGTTGTGGTAGTCCTTACTCCTGATCTTGTCAATCGAGGCATTGCGGGCAATATTGAGCATCCAGGTGAAAAGCCTGCCCTTGCTGCTGTCGTAGCTATCGGCCTGCTTCCAGATCTTTACAAAAACTTCCTGCAGTACATCGCTGGCCAGTTCATGTTCTTTTACAATGTTCAGGATAATGGAATGAAGCGCTGAAGCATAATGGTCGTACAGGTAACCAAATGCTGACTGGTTCCGTTGCCTGAGCAACAGTACCAGTTCAGGCTCGCTGTATTTTTTAACGGCATCCAAAAGCAGGTAAGGCAGGAATGGGTTCGTCGTAAGATACGAAAAAAAATGCTCAGTAGTTTTATCCTACCAGTGTGCTGTATGCCTCATGGGTCATCAACGCGGTTACATCCGCTGTATTGGCAACGGTCATTTTAATCATCCAGCCATCACCATAAGGGTCTGTATTCACCAACTCCGGTTGTTTTTCAAGGAGGCTGTTCACTTCCGCCACTGTTCCGGCTACCGGCAAAAACAGGTCGCTGACTGTTTTCACTGCTTCCACGGTTCCGAAGACCTCTTCAGCGGCCATTGTTTTACCGTTAGAAGTAATATCTACATAAACAATATCGCCCAGTTCATGTTGGGCAAAATCGGTAATGCCAATAGTGGCCGTATTACCTTCCAGGCGAATCCATTCATGGTCTTTCGTGTAACGCAGTTCTGCGGGAAAATTCATAAAGCGTGGTTTAATGGTGCAAATATTGAATAAAAATTCATCTTTTAAAAACCTTGTTGGTCAAAATACAGGAGTACATGGTCTTTGATGAAATTTTCCTGTTCAGGCAGGCTCATAACGGGCAATTCTTTCAATTGTCTGAAATGAGGCCAGCCATCCTTGTCATGCTTTTCCAGGTCATAATAACCGCTTTGCGCCAATACGGTGCATACAGCCACATGTATGAGGTCCTGCTTTTGTTCTTTCGATATTTTCTCTTTCAAAAACCCTGTCTCCTGCATGCCAATAAGGAAAAGAACGGCTTCCAGGTCTGGCTTTTTGCCAAACCGTTCTACCAGTTTTGCTTCCAGGGCCCACCAGCGCTGCTGTAAATCATCTGTTGCAAACATCATGCGGCAAAGGTAAATGACAGTTATCTTTGCCGCAAATTGATCCCTATGTTACAAGTGAGTGTATTGCGTAATGATACGGCAGAAGTAAAGAAAAGGCTGGCCTTAAAGCATTTCAAACAGCCAGAGCTGGTAGATACCATTATAGGGCTCGATGATGAACGCAAAGGACTGCAGGTTGAGTTTGACAATACACAGTCAAAGGTAAATGCGGCCTCTAAAGAGATTGGAAAATTCATGGCTGAAGGGCAAAAAGAGGCGGCCGAAAAGCTTAAGGCCGATGTTGCAGGATGGAAAGCCGCGCTGGAACCTCTCAAGGAACGAATGAACAGGGTAGAGAAAGAATTGAACGATACTCTGTTGTTATTACCCAATCTCCCCAGTATCCAGGTGCCTGAAGGCCGTACACCGGAAGACAATGTAGTGGTACGAGAAGGGGGCGCTAAACCCGTTCTGGCGCCATCGGCGGTACCTCACTGGGACCTGGCCAAAAAATACAGCCTGATCGATTTTGAATTGGGCAATAAAATTACCGGCAGCGGCTTCCCGGTATATACCGGAAAGGGTGCTAAACTGCAGCGTTCGCTGATCCAGTATTTTCTCGACTATAACACAGCAGCAGGGTACAAAGAATACCTGCCCCCGTTTATGGTAAATGAGACTTCCGCTTATGGAACCGGCCAGTTGCCCGATAAAGAAGGACAGATGTATCATGTGACTGAAGATGATTTTTACCTGATCCCTACTGCGGAAGTGCCTGTTACCAATATTTACCGTGATACGATCCTGAAAGAAGACGATTTCCCGGTGAAGATGACTGCTTATTCACCCTGCTTCAGAAGAGAAGCGGGCAGTTATGGAAAAGATGTACGCGGACTAAACCGCCTGCACCAGTTTGAAAAAGTAGAGATCATCCAGATAGTGCAACCTGAAAAAAGTTATGATACGTTGGATGAGATGGTACTCCATGTAGAAAAATTATTGCAGTTACTCGGACTGCCTTACCGTTTACTGCGTTTATGTGGCGGTGACATGGGTTTTGCGAGTGCCATTACTTATGATTTTGAAGTTTACAGCGCCGCACAGGAACGCTGGCTGGAAGTAAGCAGTGTAAGTAATTTCGAAAGCTTCCAGGCCAACCGTCTCAAATGCCGTTACAAAGATGCAACAGGTAAAACACAACTGGTGCACAGCCTCAATGGAAGCTCGCTTGCCTTACCAAGGATCATGGCCTGCCTGCTGGAAAATAACCAGACAGGTGATGGTATTTTATTACCGGAAGTATTGCATCAATATTTCGGGGCGCAGAAGCTGACTGTACAATAACTGTTTGCTGTTAAAATCAAAAGGCGCTCCCTGGAAAAGGAACGCCTGGTACAACATGAGAAATAAAAAGCATTACCAGTTGCTGAACCTGATGCCCACGGCATAAGGATATTGCTCGAGTCGCGTACTTTCCTTGTGCAACCTGTTGATACTGTAAGAACCATACAGGCGAATGGGTCCCAATCCCAATTCAGCCACTGCTGCAATGCGCCATGGTTCCAGGTCAAAATCGCCGTTGTTTTTTTGTTTGCCCCTTTCGGCACTCACCTGTTTATTGCGGTTGTTAAGCATATAACCGGCGCTCATTCCTGCACTCAAAGAAAAACTTCTTTTTTTATAAGGGGTCGGATTGATATTCACCATCAATGGAACCGTGAGGTATCCTGCGTATAATTTGTTCTTGGAAAAATTGATGGAATCATTATAAACATAAGGCACAGGATCTTTGCGATAACTGAGCCTGCTGTCGTAACGAAAGTTATACATCTCCAACCCCAACCCATACTTCAGGTTCACCACGTGTTTTACCACATTCAGTTTCTGCATGAAAAACCAGATATTGACGTTGCTCGATTTGCCGGTGTTCAGTTTGAAACTGTTGGCATTCACCTGTCCGTCCGCAGGACGCAAAACCCTGAAATACCCACCGGATTGTGCGGCTGCATAATCTGTCTGGTCCCTGAAATTGGTAAAGCCCAGGTCTACAATAAACCAGTTGGTACTAATGTTGGCTTTCCTGTTAGGGTGGTGTTCCACTCCAACGTTGAAGTCCTTGTCCCAGTTTTTCCAGATACTTTCATTGTCACCTGAGCTGTTCTTTTTCTTTTTGATGATGATAAAATTGCCCACTTTAACAGTGTCTGATGTGTGACCCGAACTATCTGTCTGCGCAAAACCACATCCTGCCGCCAGCAATGCTGCCATTAAACTTACTAAACGCTTCATACGATTCTTTTTTATCTCAGGCTGCGGGCATCTTCTTCTTCCCTTACAGCCTTGCTTTTAAAAATGCTGGATGCTTTCCTGAAAAAACCACGCAGCTTGTTTTTATTGATCTCAACGGAGCCCAGTAAAAGACCTTTGTTGTCTTCGTCTGTTTCCAGCTCTTTGTATGTGGGAAGTGCTGCATTATTTACAGCAACGGCTTCTTCTTTTGCAACTACAGCAGGGTTCAATGGAAGACGGGCGGTAATCTGAACAGGGGTAGTTGTTTCATTGCCGGTGCGAACGGCCTCTGTCTCTGCCTTGGCCAATTCCCTGGGTTCAAAGGCAGGGGCAGGGATTTTTTTATCCTGATCAGTTTGTACGCTGATAACTGTCCGCCGGGATATCATTGACGGAACAATGCTCTTAGTGGCATGGTGTGAAGTTGCCGGCGGCTCATTCAATGCCGAAGCGGTTACAGGGCCTTTTTGGATTTTATCGGTGGCAGGATGATAAGTGTTAATCAATGCAGTTTCAGTAACCTTACTCCGCCGGTCAGAACCCGGTATGAACCACAATATCAACCCAAAACCTATAACGACGGCGGCCACGGCTACGCGCTGCCAGCGGAGATAGATAACCGGCCTTTTCCTGCCTATTGAACGATAAAGGCTGTCTTTATAAGGGAATACAACGGTTTCAGCAGCGTTCAGCTTTGTTTGTTGCAGCAGGGAAAGGGAACTGTGCGCAGCAGCATTTTCAGATACCAATTTTTCAATAGCTTCTTTTGCTGATGCACTGAGTTCATCATCGATATAATCGAGCAACTGTTCCTCGTAATGATCTTCCGTTGCCGGAACGGGTTTGTACAAAGTGGCTTTATCGGAAAAGACAACTGTTTCCCCGGCCAATAAGAGTGTCTGTTTCAACATATCCAGTTCCGCCGCCAGGTGGGGGTGCATTACTATGAATGCTTCCACAGCCCTGTTTTCGGCAGGCGTCAATTCCCCATCCAGGTAGAGCAGGAAAAATTCTTCGTAATTATGTTGATCAATGTTCATTACAGGTTTTATAATACATTTTCCGGTTTCACCAAGTAATTTTTAAGCGACAATCTTGCGCGATGGAGGTATACTTTAACCTGGCTCGCATTCAAGTTCATGATCTGGCCAATTTCCTCATAACTGTATCCTTCATAATCTTTCAGCATTACCAGGCTTTTCTGGGTTTCATTCAGTCGGTTCAGGGCTTCCATCAATGTTTTTTTGGTATTGTTGTGCGGTTGATAGCTGGTCTTTCCGTCCTCATGGAATACCTCTTTCAACTCTATCCTTTTCACCTTCCTGATATGATCAATCATCTGGTTATAGGCAACAGTAAACAAGTAGGATTTCGATTTCCCGGTCTCTACCTGTTCCCGGTTGCGCCAGAGTTTTTCGAATGCGGTTTGCACAATATCCCTGGCATCTTCCTCGTGCCGGAGGTTTTTCACGATAAAGCGATAGACATTATCGGCATATTGTGTGACGCAGTCGTTGTACTCTTTTTCAGTCATGGTGCTGACTATTAATACGGACGAAGGGCTGTTATGTTACACTGCAGGAAAAAAATCAGTAATCGATCACTTGCTCCTGTATGGTTTCGGGAATGGTTCTCCACTCATACTGCTGGTTGCGCAACTGGGGTTCGAAACCAGCTTCCCGGATCGCATCCTGTATGGTTTTGTAAGTAAAGCGGTGCGGTGCACCGGCTGCACTTACTACATTCTCTTCAATCATAATACTGCCAAAATCATTGGCGCCGGCATTCAGGCATATCTGGGCAGTTTGTTTGCCAACAGTCAACCAGCTGGCCTGGATGTTCCTGATATTGGGCAGCATGATGCGGCTGATGGCGATCATACGAATGTATTCATCTGGCGTAGTAAGGTTGTGTACCCCCCTGATTTTGGCAAGTAAAGTATCCACATCCTGGAAGGTCCAGGGGATAAAGGCCAGGAACCCTTTGGCCGATTCAGGTTTCATGTTTTGTATTTCCCTGATACGTATCAGGTGAATGAACCTTTCTTCGAGCGTTTCCACATGACCGAACATCATGGTGGCGCTGGTAGTGATATTGAGTTTGTGGGCTTCGTGCATGATCGCGAGCCATTCATCGGCCCCGCATTTGCCTTTGGAAATAAGTCGGCGAACCCTGTCTACCAATATCTCGGCGCCCGCGCCGGGAAGGGAATCCAGTCCTGCTTCCTGCAAAGCCACCAACACATCATGGTGACTCATTTTTTCCAGCTTGCAGATATGGGCTACTTCGGGGGGACCCAACGCATGCAGTTTCAGTGCGGGATATTCCTGTTTTAACTGGCGGAAAGTACGGGTATAGAAGTCCAGCCCTAAGCCGGGATGATGCCCGCCTTGCAGGAGAAGCTGATCGCCACCGTATTTGAAAGTCTCTTCGATCTTCTTCCGATAAACAGGCATTTCTGTGATATAAGCTTCAGCATGACCCGGTATGCGGTAGAAGTTACAGAACTTACAATTGGCAATGCATACGTTGGTCGTATTCACGTTACGGTCTATCTGCCAGGTTACTTTGCCATGAGGCACCTGCTTTTTACGCATCTCATCGGCTATATACATCAGTTCGGCAAGCGGGGCCTGTTCGAAAAGGAACATGCCTTCTTCGGCTGACAGGAACTCAAAACCCAGGGCTTTCTGGTATAAATCGGCTAATTGCATATCCGCACATTTAAAGCATGGAAGGCAAAGGTAGGATGATATGGATGATAAATAAGTGCCGGATATACCACCCATAAAGTAAATGAGGTGGTATTAATAATTAAGCTTATATTGAATTTGCATGAAACGGATATTGCTCGCCACTATACTGCTGTTACCGGTATTTTCTTCGCTCAAAGCGCAGGAAGAATTTGTAGCCCCGCAATCGCATTTTCTCACCAGGTTCTCTTTTACACAACTCAGCGGGGGTATTGTAATTGTAAAGGGACAGGTAGATAATTCGTCTGATTCGCTCAATTTTGTATTGGATACCGGAAGCGGCGGCATTTCGCTGGATTCTTCCACAGCCGTGGCTTTACAGCTGAAACTTTCCAGGAGCGACAAAACCATTCGTGGAATTGCAGGCATGAAAACGGTGGAATTTGCGTATAACCATACTTTAAAATTACCCGGCCTGGTAACGGAACACCTCGATTTCCACATCAATGATTATGACCTGCTCACCAGCGTATATGGTATAAAAATAGACGGCATTATCGGGTACAGTTTCCTGAGAAGGCATATTGTGATGATCGATTATGATAAACAGATGATTGAAATTTTCAGTCCGGGTATCTTGAAATACCCTCGTGGAGGATACATACTGAAACCGGATTTTTCAACGCTGGCATTGCAGCATGCCACTATTGGCGACGAAAGGGAAATCAACGGCAAATTCATTTTTGATACGGGGGCCGGCCTTTGCTTTCTCTTGTCGAAAGATTTTGTGGAAGACAGTATGTTCATGAAAAAAAAGCGGAGATACTATGCCACGCAGGCAGAAGGATTGGGGGGAAAGAAGCAGATGCAGATAACAGTGATCAAGTCGGTGAAAATAGGGCCGTATAAGTTCCGCAAAGTACCCATACATATTTTTGAAGATGATTTCAATGTCACTTCTTATCCTTTGCTGGGCGGTCTCATAGGCAATGACATCATGCGCCGTTTCAATGTGATCCTGAATTATCCTGAGCGTAGTATTTATATCAAACCAAATGCACATTATACCGAGTCGTTCGATTATTCTTATACCGGTCTTGGCATTTATATGCTTGATGGAGAGATCAGGGTTATTGATGTCATCAAGGATTCACCCGGCGACAAAGCAGGGTTCAAAACAGGCGATATCATTTTTTCGGTGGAGTCTAATTTCTCCAAAAATATACAGGTGTATAAGAACCTTTTCCAGAATTCGCTGGGGAAAGTGAAAGTGATCGTTTTCAGGAATAATTCACCCACGGTGCTTACCCTTGATATCAAAGACATCAGGCGGTAGTACAGAAATGCCTAATTTGCGGCTTTTACAGGAATATGATTCAGTTTAACCGTTTTGTATTGGGGAATGGATTGAGGGTACTGGTACATGAAGATGTTTCCACTCCCATGGCTGTTGTGAATATTATGTATGACGTGGGTGCGAGAGATGAAGATCCATCCCGGACAGGTTTTGCTCATTTATTCGAACACCTGATGTTCGGCGGCAGCACCAATATTGCAGATTATGATGAGCCGCTTCAGAGAGCGGGAGGTGAAAACAATGCATATACCACCAACGATCTCACGAATTATTATTGCCAGTTGCCGGCACAAAATATTGAGACGGCTTTCTGGCTCGAGAGCGACCGGATGCTGAGCCTGGCCTTCGGCGAGAAGAGTCTTGATGTGCAACGCAAAGTAGTTAGCGAAGAGTTCAAAGAGCATTATATCAACAAGCCTTATGGAGATGTATGGCATAAGATGCGGGAACTGGCCTATACCACGCATCCCTATCGTTGGATGACCATTGGTAAGGAATTGTCGCATGTGGAAAATGCCAGGATAGAAGACGTGAAAGCTTTTTTCTTCAGGCATTACCGTCCTGTGAATGCCATATTGGTAGTGGCAGGGAATGTGCAAACGGATAAGATCAGGATATTGGCTGAAAAATGGTTTGGTGACATTCCCACGGGAGAGAAATACATACGAAAATTGCCCGCAGAGCCACCGCAAACGGCATCCAGGAAGGCTGTTTATCATGCCAATGTTCCGCTCGATGCATTCATCAAAACCTGGCATATGGCCGGACGCCTTGATAAAGGGTATTATGCGGCGGACCTGATCACGGAAATACTGGGAGGAGGCGGATCATCGCGGCTCTTCCAGGCATTGGTGAAGGAGCAGAAATTATTTTCTAACCTTGATTGTTATCATTTTGGAAGTATAGATGCGGGTTTGCTGGCCATTGAAGGCAAGCTGGTGAAAGGAGTGAACATGGAAACGGCTTCCGCAGCCGTGGATGTAGAAATTGCCCGTATAAGATCGGAAAACGTAAGTGATGCAGAGTTGCAAAAAGTAAAGAACAAAACAGAAAGTGTCATTGCATTTGAAGACATGAGCGTAATGAGCCGGGCCGGCAGCCTGGCCATGTATGAACTGCTGGGCGATGCGCAACTGATGAATACCGAACTGGCAAAATACCAGGCCGTAACGGCGCAGGATATACTGGAGTACAGCCAGTCGATCTTTGATGAGAACAACAGCAACACGATCTTTTATTACAGTAAACCCACCAGATAATATGCTCAATAGGAAGAAGGCCCCAGGAATAGTAGATGCGGTGGATTTTGATTTGCGGTTGAAACCCTGTGAGCGGTTTAATTTAGATAATGGAGTACCCGTATATACGATTGATGCCGGCGCAGAGGAAGTGGTCATGATCGAGTGGGTTTTTTATGCCGGCAACTGGTATGAACAAAATAATATCGTAGCGGCCACCACTAACTTTTTATTGAAGAACGGAACAAAGCAAAAAAATGCTTTTGCCATCAACGAACATTTTGAATTTTATGGTGCCTATCTGAACCGGCAGTGTTATAATGAAACGGCCACTATTTCGTTGCATTGCCTGGCAAAGCATTTGCATCACCTCTTACCGGTAGTGGCCGAATTGATCACTGAAAGTATCTTCCCTGAAGAAGAACTGGCTATTTACAAACAGAACCAAAAACAACGGCTGGAAGTAAACCTGAAGAAATGTGATTTTATTGCCAATCGCCTGATCGATGAATACCTTTATGGGTTTCACCATCCATACGGACGATATACATCCACGCTGGATTACAACCAATTGCAGCGGGATGAACTGAAAGTCTTTTACAAACGTTTTTATGTTGAAGGTAAATGCCTGGTATTCACAGCTGGAAAATTACCGGGAGACATTCAGCAACAACTGAACAGCGCCTTTGGCTACCTGCCGCTGAATAAACAACCGTTGCCTGAAACCGTATACAACCTGCAAGCGGCCGATGAAAGGAAATACCATATCCTCAATGATGCGAATGGTGTGCAGGGAGCTATCCGCATAGCACGTCCTTTCCCCAACAGGCATCATCCTGATTTCCCCAAAGTGCAGGTGTTGAACAGCCTGTTCGGCGGTTTTTTTGGTTCAAGGCTTATGAGTAATATCCGGGAAGACAAAGGCTATACCTATGGCATACACAGCTATTTGCAAAACCACATACACAACAGTGCGTGGATGATCAGTACGGAAGCAGGCAGGGATGTATGTGAAGCAACCATTGAAGAAGTGTACAAAGAAATGGCGCTCCTGCGCAGGGAACCGGTGCCGGAAGAAGAACTTAATTTGGTACGCAATTATATGATGGGTTCTTTGCTGGGAGACCTGGACGGCCCTTTCCAGATCATTGCCAGGTGGAAAAGTTATGTGTTGAACAACCTGGAGGAAACTTATTTTTATAATACCATAGCAACTATTAGAACAGTGAGTCCGGAAGCATTGCAGGAATTGGCGGAGAAATACCTGCAACCCGAAGCGTTTTATGAGTTAACGGTGATATAAACTGAACTTCATGATAGGACGTTTTTTTACCAAGACCGTTGCAACGGCAGTAGCCATATTGGTTGCAGCGTATATATTGAAGGGCATACACGTAAACGGCACTGCTACCGCCTTATTGGTGGCGCTGGTATTGGGCTTGCTGAACAGTTTTGTAAAACCTATCCTGATATTACTCACCATACCCATTACTTTATTGACATTGGGATTGTTCCTGTTGGTGATCAATATCCTCATTGTAAAATTTGCCGCTTCCCTGGTGCCGGGGTTTGCTGTCGACGGCTGGGTACCGGCATTGTTATTCAGCCTGGTGGTGTCTTTCTTCACTTCCATTATAGAAGCCATCCTCGGAAAAGGAGGCAGCCAGCAGTAAACCTCAGAGGGAGTCAATGAGTTGTTTCACTTTCTCCCCGATCATATCGCGTATTTGATTGAAGGCTGCAGGTTCCATGTGTTTGGGGTCGGGTATTTGCCAGTCGATGAACTGTTTGGCAGGCATCCAGGGACAGGCATCGCCGCAACCCATTGTTATCACTGCGTCGAAAGGAGCATATTGTTCTACTTCCTGTAAGGATTTGCTGTCGTGCCGACTGAGATCATATCCTAACTCTTTCATGGCCTCAATGGCTTTTGAGTTTACTATGCCACTGGGTTTACTGCCCGCACTGAAAGCCTCAACAGCATCACCTCCATAGATGGTGGCGAAAGCCTGGCTCATCTGGCTGCGGTTGCTGTTTTCAATGCAAACGAAAAGGAGTTTCTTTTTCATGATATAGTTAGCATATTTTTTTAACGAATGATTGATGGATAAAAACATTAATTGCAGCAGCCTGGTTCGCAACAAGTAGTCTCTTTTTGTAAAGGCTTTTCTGCATAAACGGTTATGCTGTAAATACCGGCGCTACTGTTCCTGAATGACAATATTTCTTGTGATGAGAAATAATTCGATAAAATATCATCAGGCAGTAAAATGTTTTTTTCTTTTTGGATAACGATATTGTTAAAGCCCGCCTGGCTGATCAACTCAAGATAGACTGACTTCTGTACTGCTCCGGCTACGCAGCCCGCATACATTTCAGCTGCTTCTCTGAGTTTAGCAGGAAGTGTTCCTTCCAGCACAATATCGGAAATACTGAAATGACCACCCGGCTTCAACACCCGGTGTACTTCTGTGAGTACGTTATATTTATTGGGCACCAGGTTCAATACACAATTGCTGACCACTACATCTGCTATATTCGCCGAAACTGGCATTCGTTCAATATCTCCCAAACGGAACTCCACATTATGAAAGCCTAGTTTTTCAGCATTGTTTCTCGCTTTCTCTATCATTTTTTCGGTAAAATCTATACCAATAACCTTACCCGTTTCGCCAGTGACGGCACGTGCTACAAAACAATCGTTGCCGGCGCCACTTCCCAGGTCAATTACTACATCTCCCTTTTTGATACGTGCAAATTCAGTGGGGAGCCCACAACCCAATCCCAGATCAGCATCCGCTACATAGCCTTCCAGTTGGGCGTAATCATCACTCATGAGATTGTATAATTCCGTACTGCAACAACCAGAGCCACAACAAGAAGAGAGGTTCTGGTCGCGCGATTGCTCGGCTATCTCACTGTATTTCTCTTTTACAAGCGCTTTTAATTCGTTTTCGGTTTTCATTTATAATGATTTGGTTTAACAACAATGTTGTGTTTGCCTGTCTTTCAGGTTTTGAAAGAGCAGTGAAAATGTTTCAGCGAATTGATCGAATGCTTCCCAATTAATGCAATAACAACTGCGTGGCCCATAGATGCTCCCATTGATCAGACCCGCATTCTTAAGTTCCTTCAGGTGTTGAGAAACGGTGGACTGTGCAAGGGGTAATACTTCTACGATCTCACCGCAGATGCATGCATTGCGATCGGCCAGCACTTTTAAAATAGCGATCCGCGCCGGATGTGCGATCGCTTTTGCAAAAGATGCCAGGTGCTGTTCTTGTGGCGTAAAAGCTTCTGTTTTCGGAGTTGCCATATTTAATCGTATTTATACGATAATGCAAAGCAAAGCTTTTTGTGCTTATCAACATAAATTATCCGGCACCGATCATCAGCAAAAAAAGCCGTTTATGTAAGAACCAAATATCCCTTGGTTGAATAATAAATTGATTATCATACAATTAAGTTTTGCCAGTTACAGTCTTCTGCATATTACTAAAAAAAAACTGGTACTATGTGTTGCATAGTACCAAATAATATCCCATCTTTGTGTTGTCAATGAGAACAGCATTTAAAAACACTATTAATAAAAACAGTATGAAAACGACACAAACAAATTTCTTAGCAACGCTTGCAAAGAACGATATCTGTAATTTGGTTGAGGAAGTGAAAGAGACCCTTGCTACCGGCATTCACACAGCCGATACCAAACCGGTTTTCACTGCAGCAGATTACTGGAATCTTGAGCGTAGCAGGAAAGTAAGAAATGGCAGAAGATTTTTGCTGGCTTAACAGAGATCATTCATTTTTTCACAGCGGTTCCTCATTTCCGTGTAGCGCGGAAAACGGAACCTAAAAACTCCGGATATGGATATTCAGAACACACAGAGTCAGATGCGAAAGGGCGTATTGGAGTTTTGCATTTTGTCCATCATTCGCCAGGGCGAAGTATATCCCAGTGATATTGTGGACCGGATGAAAGCTGCCAACCTGCATATATTGGAAGGCACTTTGTACCCATTGCTCACGCGATTGAAAAATGCAGGCTTGTTAACCTACCGCTGGGTAGAAAGCAATAGCGGTCCGCCCAGGAAATATTTTGTGATGACAGAAAAAGGACTTGATTTCTACGGCGAACTGGAAAGAACCTGGCAGGAACTAGCCGATGCAGTACATGCGTTAACCCAACCACCTACAGATCCAACATCCGAACCCAACCAATCCCAACCTTAACCAACAAAACCCGAACAGAAAATGAAAAAGGTAATTAACATAAACTTCCAGGGCAGGGTGATTCCCATCGAGGAATCGGCCTACGACATGCTGAAACAGTATGTGGAAAGCTTGCGTAAGTTCTTTGCCAATGAAGAGGGACGCGATGAAATCATCAATGATATTGAAGGACGCATTGCAGAATTGTTTGGCGACAGCTTGAAAAAAGGCAGTACCTGTATTACAGATGAAGATGTGAACAATATCATCGGAAGCATGGGCCGCCCCGAAGATTTTGAAGGGGATGAAAGCAAAGTACAGTCCCAATTAGGAGAAGAAACCAAGCAACAGCAAAGTAAGAGTTATCATGAAGCCCCGGGAGATGGTCCGAGAGGTCGTCTTTACCGAGATGAAAACGATAAAATACTGGGAGGCGTATGTAGCGGACTGGCCAACTATCTGCGCATCGACCCCACCATCGTTCGCCTGGTATTTGCACTCATCACTTTTGGCGCGGGAACCGGTATACTCCTGTATATCCTTCTATGGGTGATATTGCCTTCGAGACGACTGGAAAATACCATCACTACAAAGCGACTGTATCGCAATCCCGATGAAAAAGTAATCGCCGGTGTGGCGAGCGGATTGGCTGCTTATTTTGATATAGCAGTGTGGATACCACGGTTGATCTTTGTTCTGCCACTGGTGGTAGGCATATTCACTTCCATATTCAGGCATGCTTTCTGGTTCGATTATAATCCATTCCCCGGCATTGTTTTCGGATCTTTCGGCGGAACACTATTCATTACATATGCCATACTCTGGGCAGTGATCCCTGAAGCCAAAAGTGCATCGGATAAACTGGAAATGCGTGGAGAGAAAGTAGACCTCAATACCATCAAGAATACCATTCAGGAAGACCTGGAGGGGTTTAAAAGCCGTGCAGAAAAATGGGGTGGCGAATTCAAGGAAAAAGCACAACAGTTCGGGCAGGAATTCGGACAAACCCTGAGCCAGAAAAGCCAGCAATTCAGCGCAGAAGCAGGGCGGGTTGGCAGAAAGGGTGGCAGTCGGCTGGGCAATGCAATAGGTATCATCTTCAAGGCTTTCTTCCTTTTCATAGCGGGCATACTTGCATTTGCACTGCTGGTTACCTTACTGGCGTTCATGGTGGCAGGAGTTGGCGTATTTCCCCTGAAAGATTTTTTCCTGGAAGGAGTAGGACAAAACTTCCTGGCATGGGCAACCTTATTGCTGTTTCTCGGTGTTCCGGTAGTTGCATTCATCATATGGATCATCCGCAGGATCATGGGTGTTAAATCGGGCAATAAGTTCCTTGGCTTCACTTTCGCCGGCCTGTGGTGTATAGGATTGTTCTGCGGTATCATGCTGGCGGTTTCCATTGCGCGTAATTTCGATGCCAGCGCCAGGGATAAACAGGAATATACCATTAAGCAACCCAGCAGCGGTAAATTGATTGTCAGTGTGCCCGACAGCAAGGTAAAAGTCATTGGCGGATGGCTGGGGAAAATAGATGGGGTAATGTCCATTAGCGACGACAGTCTTTTCCTCAACAATGTGCGGCTGCGCATCCTTAAAAGCAAAGATTCCATTTATCATATTGCAGCTACCAAGTACAGCAGCGGAAAGGATGAAGGCAGCGCCATGACAAATGTGAAAGAGATCAACTACGGAATTAACCAGGAAGACAGTACCATCTGGCTCGACAGGGGTTTCTCACTCCAGCGTGGTACCAAATTCCGCAACCAGCGGGTGGAAGTAATGGTACAGGTACCTGTAGGAAAAAGAATTGTGATCGACAGAAAGGTGGTAAACAGGCTCAGCTGGTTTCATGTGAATCATAACGACTGGGACTGGGGAGACGACTGGAACGATTATGAAAACTGGGACAGTAATGTAGAATATATCATGACTGCAGGTGGACTGGAAAGGGTTAATAAAAAAGAAGAACGGAAAGACGATGAGAACAACGGGGAAGAAAATAACGCGGTAGAGCAATACAAAAAAAGCAGGGATGAATTGCGTAAGGAATATGAGAAAAGACAAAAAGAAGCGGAAGAATTGAAGAAAGAGCTGGATAAACCGGTAGACACCACTCGTTATCATTATCAGAAAACCACTACTTACCAGGAAAAGCCTTCCCAGCATCCCGCGCCGGCAAATGAGCATACGGCAAAAAAAGAAGAAGGACTGGATATTTCATTGGATAATGCAAGACTCATCATGATGCAGATGGTTTTGTAAACTCGGTTGAAGTTGGGAAAGAAAGAACTCCGTTTTGTTCTCAAAATGGGGTTCTTCCCTTTTAGTACCCTGCTTTCACTTATTTTTGCCCCGGACAATCACCGACGACTATATGAAGAATACCCCTTTTACAGAGAAACACATTGCCATGGGTGCAAAAATGGCTGCTTTTGCCGGTTACAATATGCCTATCAGTTACAGTGGAATCAATGATGAACATGCGGCGGTACGCAGGAATGCCGGAATTTTTGATGTCAGTCACATGGGTGAGTTAATATTGAAAGGTCCGGATGCACTGGACCTGATCCAGCGTGTTACCTCCAATGATGCTTCCAAGCTCAGCAATGGTAAGGCACAGTATAGTTGCCTGCCTAATAAACAGGGTGGTATTGTGGATGACCTGATTGTGTATTGTATTGAAGAAAACAAAACCTATATGTTGGTGGTGAATGCCTCCAACATAGAAAAAGACTGGAGCTGGATATCCCGGTACAATACCCGGAAAGTGGAAATGCACAACATCAGTGATAAGACCTGCCTGCTGGCTATCCAGGGGCCTAATGCCACCAAAATATTACAGCCCCTGACCGATATGGATATCATGAACCTGAAGTATTACACTTTTGCCAAAGGAAAATTTGCGGGAGTGGATAATGTGCTGGTGAGCGCTACGGGTTATACCGGATCGGGAGGAATTGAAATTTATTTTGAAGACAGTAATGGGGCAGCTGACAAGATATGGAATGCCATTTTTGAAATTGGTACCCCCCAGGGACTCAAACCCATTGGCCTGGGAGCAAGAGATACCCTTCGCCTGGAAATGGGATACTGCCTGTACGGGAATGATATTGACGATACTACTTCGCCATTGGAAGGCGGACTGGGATGGATTACCAAGTTCACGAAAGATTTCACTGCAAGAAATATACTGGAACAACAGAAAGCCGGAGGTGTAAAGCGCAGACTGGTAGGTTTTGAAATGATTGAAAGAGGGATTCCCCGTCACGATTACCTGATCAAAGATGTATCTGGTAATACCATCGGAAAAGTAACCAGCGGCACACAGGCCCCTTCCCTGAACAAGGCAGTCGGTATGGGTTATGTGACAACTGATCATGCTTCTATCGACAGTGAAATATTCATTGAGATACGCAATACACTTCTTAAAGCGAAAGTGACTAAGATCCCTTTTCAATAAGCGGATTTATTTTTCACCACAAGCAATTTTTCGGAACCGAGGGGAAGATACCCGGTATCATAACAAAAATGATAGGTATTTCCTTTTTTGTCGGAAAAAGTATGAGTGTGGTAGCCGAAATGGAAACCCATAGTATATAACTGTTGCTTCGACAGCCTGGCCCGGCAGGCTGCAGCAAGACAGTCCGCAAGTATCTGCCGATTCCTTTTCAGTATATTATTGATGCTGCGCATCTGGTGATTGGTGTGGGCATAGCGTTGGTTGTTGTGTGCAGTGCGGCAATAATCGTTACAGAACTTTTTGTCGGATCTTCCACGAAGCGCATTCCTGCAATAAAGACACTGTCGTTCAGTTGGATTCATAATAGAAATTGAATCTGAAAATTAACGGTACTTTACCGTTAACCCATGCGTATAAATACGGTTTTTATGTAATCAGGTATTTATACCTGTTTCTTCCTGGTGAACCATATCCGGGTATACCCGATTATAATCGGGTATACATGGTTAAATGCCGGTTCAGGCCTTTTCTTCCCTTCATATTTGCAAGTGATGCAGCGTTCCGCAAGCGCTGACCAATTTCAAATGATGTAAAACCACGATTATGTACACGATCAGGAACAGAGTACAATTGATTGGCCATCTTGGCCTGGACCCTGAGATCAAAAAATTTGATTCAGGCAAAAAAGTAGCGCACCTGCGCATTGCTACCAATGAACATTATCGCGATGCAACAGGAGAAAAAGTAGCCGATACCCAATGGCATCATGTAGTAGCCTGGAACAAACTGGCCGACATTGCTGAAAAGTACCTGATCAAAGGAAGTGAGATTGCCATTGAAGGTAAACTGGTCCATCGCCGCTACACGGATAAAGAAGGGAGCAGACAATTTATTACCGAAATACAGGTCAATGAAATGCTCCTGTTGGGTAAAAAATCTCCCTGAACCTGGTTTACCCTACTGCTGTAATTTATAGCTGGAAAACCCGTTGTTATTAGTTCCTTGTGTTTGGTTGCAAAAAAAGAGGCATATAACCTGTCTGTATTTGACCGATGAGGGTTAGCATGTGAGTGGTCATATTGCAGGAAACTACAGGTTGTAGTGGGTGTCCAAAGTTGTTTGCTGAGTGGACCGAATAACCCCTATGGTCCAGAAACCAGCCCTCTTTGTGACACGGCTCTTTTTGTGCAGGGCCGGCCTTTCCAGGCTGGCCCTTTTGTTCCTTCCGGACTTTATCTTTGCATCCGTATGAATCAGAAACCCAGCTTATTTACTGTTGTATCGCCCCGCCTTCTCGACATTTATGATATATCGAACAGTATTGTGGTAGTGATCGATGTATTCCGCGCCACTTCTACCATTGCTACGGCGTTATACAACGGTGCAACCCGCGTAATACCGGTAGACAGTGTGGATAAATGCATCCAGATTGGAAAAACCACCGGTGGTATCACTGCGGGTGAAAGGGACGGAAAAGTGATCGAGGGACTGGCACACGGCAATTCCCCCGCCGAGTACCCCCGTTCCTTTATTGAAGGAAAAACATTGGTACTTACTACAACCAATGGGACCAGACTCTTGCATATGGCATTGAACAATGGTGCATCAGAAGTGATTACAGGATCATTTCCCAATCTATCGGCCGTATGCGACCACCTGGCAGAACAACGTAAAAATGTAGTATTAGGCTGTTCTGCCTGGAAAGACCGTTTCAATCTCGAAGATGCTTTATTCGCTGGAGCGGTTATTGAGCGGGTGAAAGACCATTTTGCCATTCATTGCGACAGCAGCCTGATGGCTGCAGATATGTACAAGCTGCATAAAGACGATATGAAGCAATTCATCAGGAAAACGACCCACTGGCACAGGCTGGCATCGTACGGGCTGGAGGCCGACCTTGAATATTGTGTAACACCCGACCAGGCCAATATTTTACCGGTTTACCGTAATGGCGACCTGGTGGGGTACACGGGTTAATGATGATCTTAACAAACATTTCATCCACATTCTTTCCATTAAGTTTCGGTAACTGCCCTGCTTTCCTTTACTTTTGCAAATTGCCCTGTTTGAAACAAACAGGCCGGAACCTAATTCCCGACAAAACATGGCCTTACCATATTTAGTCAAACATATCTATAACAGTGGCACCGAAGAAGTGATTCGCAGGGGGAAGAAGATCCATGCCTTAGGCAACGTAGAGCTGGTAGAATACGACGATCTGATGGCCTCCGTGGTATTGAGGGTGAAAGATGATGGCTATGCAACTTTCTATAAAGTACACATTAACCAGTTCAAAGACCCTAAAACCTTGTCGCTTCGTTGTACCTGTCCGTATAATCTCTCAGAAATATGCCGCCACAAAGCAGCAGCCCTTTTCTTTTTACAAGACCTGCTTGACAAGAACCTGCTGGGTGATAAGGAATCTGTCTACGATCAGAAACATACGGTGGTGAAAATGAAACAGCTTGATCTGAAACTGATCAGGATGCTGGCATCGCCGGCCAGTTTTGAATCGGCTGAAAACCTATTGCGCAGCAGCCGTTCCAGTCTGCTTGAAGCAAAAGACGAGCGGGTAGTGGCGGAACTCGAATACGAAGGGGAAAATTTCAGGGTAGTTATCCAAAAAAACGAGGAGCGGAATTTCGATACAAGTTGTACCTGCAAATCAGATAATGCTCATCCGCTCTGTGTGCATAAATGCATTGTATTATTACAACTATTGCACAATTACGGGCCTAATTATTTCGACAGCATCCGCAATTGGGACAAAGAAAAGAACAAACTGCTGGCTCTCTATGGCTATTCACTGGAAGACGACCTGCGGGGAAAGTTTGAATTCACGTATAACGATGGCAAGCCTTTTCTTCGCGTCCTGGACGCTTCTATTAAAAGAGTATCATTGAACCAGGGTGCCGCTGTACAACAGAAGCCGGTGGAAGAAAAAGTACCTAGTCTGGAAGAGGAAGAAGAAACAGAGAGACAACTGCTGAAACTGGGTATTGTGATCAACTCCAGTGAACAGCAATATCCTTACACGCAACTGGATGCAGTGCAGGGAGAAGCAGACGAAACAGGCGAGCACTATGCTGGCAAGGTTGCGAAACTCGATCTGGGTAAATACATCAATACGGAAGCTTTCGGCGAAGAAGATAAAATGCTGCTGCAGCAACTGCGTAAATTATTGCCAGCTGAAGTGAATCGTTACCTGAACAGGAATTCACCTTTCAGCGGCATCTGGGAAAATATCATCCAGCAGCACAATGATGAATTGCCGGAAGAGACCAGGCACCTGATCAATGAATACCTTCATCCCAAAATAAAAAAACTCTTTCTTGATCTGTCCGACAGCGTTTTTGTTTTCTTTCTGCCACAAGGAAAAGCGTTCACTACTGCCAATATGCAACAGGCAGAACTGGCAACGCAATTCATCAGTCCTGAGTTTGAAGTGAATTACAGC
This sequence comes from Sediminibacterium sp., assembly GCA_041798205.1. Taxonomy (GTDB): domain Bacteria; phylum Bacteroidota; class Bacteroidia; order Chitinophagales; family Chitinophagaceae; genus Sediminibacterium. The sequence goes on along the minus strand of JBHCAK010000013.1, from coordinate 61,543 downwards.
AATCATCAGTATGTGGTTGAATGCAGGGTAAAATTACCCCTTGCAAACCTCAATATCGCCGATAACGAAAATGGTTCCGCGTTACTCTTCCAATACCATAACCAGTTCTTTACCTGGAACCGGACGGAGGATATCATTGTGCTTGAAAAATTTCTGCCTGTTGGTAAGATGACCATTGCTGCGGAGGACTGGGCGGTACAATTGCAGCAATTCATCCTACCGCTTTCCAAGGAATACAATGTTCATTTCAGTAATGTGCAGAAAGAAGAGGTGAAGGATATCAAACCAGAAATGAAAGTGGTACTGAAAGAGAAGGGAGATTACCTGCTTTTCCAGCCTGTTTTTACTTACAAGGGCTACGATGTGCGCAGCACTGATAAAGAGAAGATCATTTTGCCCATCGCAGATAAACTACTGGTGATCTACAGGAACCTGGAAGCAGAGAAGGAATTTGTACAGAAGATAGAATCGCTGCACTCTCATTTTGTGAAACCCGTAGATAGCGATGTATTGGCATTGAAAGGAACAGAAGTGCTGAAAAATAACTGGTTCTTCCTTTTCGTGGATGCGGCGAATGAAATGAATGTTCCGGTGTATGGATTTGAAGCGCTGAAGCGATTTCGCTTCAATACAGCCAAGCCTTCCACTAAAATCTTCATCAGCAGCAATACCGACTGGTTCGATGCCAAAGTGCAGATACAGTTCGGGGAACAGAAAGTAACGGTTGATGAAGTGAAAAAAGCGCTGGCCAACAAACAACAGTTTGTACAGCTTAACGACGGCACCCTGGGTATTCTTCCGGAAGAATGGATCAAAAAATATTCGCTGTTATTCCGCGTAGGTGAAGGTAAAACAGGCACCATGAAGCTGAGCAAATATCATTTCAGCATCATAGAAGAGTTATACCTCCAACGGGATGAGGAAGAACTTTCTTTCCAGCTGGAGGAAAAGTACGACAGGCTGCGCGACAACCATTCCATCAAGGAAATACCAGCACCGGCCCACCTGAAGTCGATCCTGCGCCCATACCAGGAAAGTGGCTTTCAATGGCTCAACTACCTGCGCGAAGTACAATGGGGGGGGCATACTGGCAGATGATATGGGTTTGGGTAAAACCATACAGGCATTGAGTTTCCTCCATCATCTCAAAGAAGAAAATGCCAATATCAAGGCACTGGTGATTTGTCCCACTACACTTATGTACAACTGGCAGAACGAGATCACCAAATTTACACCTACGCTCAGTTTTAATATCCACCACGGCGGTAGCAGGTCGAAAGAAAACCTGGTAGTGGATGGTGTTGATGTGATCATTACCACCTATGGCACTTTGAGAAGCGATATCAGACAATTTGCAGAGATACAATTCGATTATGTGATACTCGACGAAAGTCAGGCCATTAAAAATCCGGGTAGTAAGGTAACCAAGGCGGCGGGACTGCTGAGGGCAAAGAACCGGTTATGCCTGAGTGGTACCCCTCTGCAAAACAATACATTTGATATTTATGCCCAGATGAATTTTCTTAACCCGGGCATGTTGGGCAGCGTAGAATTTTTCAAGCAGGAGTTCTCGATCCCGATCGATAAATTCGGCGAAAAGGAACAAAAAGAACACCTGCGCAAACTATTATACCCTTTTATCCTTCGCCGAACCAAGGAACAAGTGGCCAAAGACCTGCCCGAGAAACAAGAGATGGTACTGTTCTGCGAAATGGGAGAAGAACAGCGAAGGATATACGACGCCTACCGAAACGATTACCGCGATAAGATATTGGGTGTTGTAGAGAACCAGGGCATACAAAAATCACAGCTCACCATTTTACAGGGGCTGATGAAATTGAGACAGATTTGTGATAGTCCCGCTATTGTGAAAGAAGACGAACGATATCCCAATGTTTCAGTAAAGCTGGAAGAGATTGGACGGGAGATCACCGAAAACATCAGTAACCACAAAGCATTGGTGTTCTCGCAGTTCCTGGGCATGTTGGCACTGATCAAAGAAAAAATGAAAGAACTGGGTGTTGATTATGAATATTTCGACGGAAGCAGTACGGTAGCGGAAAGGGAAAGAGCCATCCATCGTTTTCAGAACGATGAGAATTGCCGTGTCTTTCTCATTTCATTGAAAGCAGGAGGTGTGGGCTTGAACCTTACTGCTGCTGATTATGTATACATTGTAGATCCCTGGTGGAACCCGGCTGTGGAACAACAGGCGATTGACCGAACCCACCGCATTGGGCAAACCAAAAATATTTTTGCTTACCGGATGATCTGTACAGATACCGTGGAGGACAAGATCCTTAAGTTACAGGAAAGAAAACGCAGCCTGGCAAGAGAATTAATTACCGACGACGAAGGCTTTGTGAAGAGTCTTACCAGGGAAGACGTGGAATACCTTTTCAGCTAATAAAAATGCCATTCAGCAGGTGATTTACTGAATGGCATTTTATAATCAGACCACTTATTTTGTTTTCATTTCCGCAACTGTAATGTATTTATCAGGGCTCTTCAAAAACTCATCTTTGCATTCTTTTGAACAGAATCCGATCACTTTACCGTGATAATGCGCGGTATCGGAAACGCCGGCAGTTACAGGCATGCCGCAGGAAGGATCTTTCTTGTTGTCCAGTATTTCTGCAGTGAACCTGAATTCAGGACTCATGATGTCTTTATGTGTGCCGGAACTGTCTTTCTTTTCTGCTTCGGCATGTGTGTTATTGGAACAGGAACTGGTGAAAAAACAAGCGGCCAGAACTACGCTTGCAATCAAAAAGGGATAAGCATGAAATGGCTTTCTCATCTTTACGTGTTGTTGTGGTTAAAAAATGCAGGTATTGAGACTGTAAAAATACTGTACCTGCAGCATATTTTCTATTTCTTAACAAATCGGTAGGCAAATCCGAATTTGTCCCGACTGTTTCGCGACCGCCCTTTTTGTGCTTTATTTCACCGATTATTTGATGAGATTACCAGTTATAACAGTAGTTTTCCATCTGCATCGACTAAACCCTGCTGCCTGGTTAAGGAGAAAACATTCGTTTGTTATATTGAATCAGCAGCTTATGAGCAGATCATTCTTAATAGTTATCGGACTATTGTTCTCTTCGGCAGGCGTTGTAGCGCAATCCACTGCAAGTATCAGTGGGAAACTGGTGGATACAGTTGCGAAACAATCAATGAAGGATGCATCTGTTACTGTTCTTGGTGTGCGAGATTCTTCGATTGAAGCATATAGTCTTACCAGGCCCGACGGAACTTTCTCTGTCAGTGGTATTCCTTTCGGCGACATGCTGGTGCGTATCAATTTTCAGGGCTATGAAACTTTTACCCGCAGGTTGAGTTTTTCAAAAAATAATACTGCTGTAAACCTGGGAACGATTTACCTGAAACAGGCTGCCAATGACCTGGGCATGGTAACAGTTACACAGTCGCCGATACAAATGAAAAAGGATACGTTGGAGGTGAATGCTTCTGCTTTTAAGACCAAGCCCAATGCAGTGACTGAAGATCTATTGAAAAAAATACCCGGTATGGAAGTGGATAAGGATGGAAATGTGAAAGCGCAGGGTGAACAGGTACAAAGGATATTGGTAGACGGGAAAAAATTCTTTGGTGACGATCCTAAAATGGCAACTAAAAACCTGCCTCCGGATATCATTGATAAGATACAAATATTCGATGCCCTGAGTGACCAGAGTGCTTTTACAGGCTTTGATGATGGCAATAGGGTCAAGACCATCAATATTACCACACGAAAAGATAAGCGGAGAGGATATTTTGGCAAGGCATCGACCGGTTTTGGTGCGAATACGGAAGAAGGATTATACGACAACAGTTTTAACCTGAGCCGGATGAATGGCGACCAACAGATCACTTTACTGGGGCAAGGCAATAATACAAACAAACAAAATTTCACGATAAAGGACATACTTGGCTCATTAGGTGGTGGTGGATTGGGCGGGGCAGTCAATCGTGGGGGAGCAGGAATGGGCGGGGGCGGCCTGGTCAATACCTGGGCAGGAGGCGCCAATTTCAAGGATACCTGGGGCCGGAAAACACAGGTATCGGGCAGCTATTTTTACAACGACCAGCGTACTTACCGGGAACAGAACAGCTATGCGCAAACGCTCACACAGACTCCGGATTCATCTATTTTCACCAGGTCATACCAGTCTTCAGCTACACACAACAAAAACCATCGTATAGATCTCAACATCGAACATCAGTTCGACTCAAGCAATTCATTGATCGTCAGACCCAATATCAGTTTTCAGCAAACCAATACCGAATCAGGTCAAACCAATGTTTCTTATGGAAGCGGTAAGGGAGGTAGTTTGGTAGATATCAGTAATTCTGTTTTCCGAACTACCCGTACCAACACGGGATATAATGCTTCAATAGATGCCACATTCCGCCACAGGTTTGCCAAAAGAGGCCGCACATTTTCTTTGAACCTGAACCTGGGTCATAATACGAACAATGGTTCGGGTACCAATAATTCTGTTACGCACACATTTGCCAATTTTAACAGGCCTGAACGGGTCGATACCATAAATCAGGTATACAATAGCAATCCCGAAACCAGGAGTATCAGTACAACAGTTTCCTATACAGAACCGATAGACAAGCATCAACTCATCGAACTGAATTATAATTATTCAGGCAATAGGAACACGTCGGGAAAGCATACCTACAATTATAACAAAGTTTCGGACAATTATGATTTACCCGTTGTGAACCTGAGTAATATTTTTGAAAATACCTACCAGGCCAGTCGTTTTTCACTGAACTACCGGATTCAGAATGCAAAAATGAATTTCAGTATAGGATCGGGACTGCAATTAGGTAATCGCAGCAGCCATAACCTTACCAAAGACAGCACGCTTGCGCAAGATTATGTGAACCTTTCACCCACAGCTAATTTTAGTTATGCATTCAGCAAGACCCGCAACCTCAGGTTTTTTTATAATGGAAGAACAGGACAGCCCGGTATCGACCAGTTACAACCTGTGGTTGACAACAGTAACCCGTTGAACATCAAAGTGGGTAATCCTGATTTGAAGCAGCAATTCACGCATAGTTTCCGGATGTTGTATAATTCTTATGATGCTGCCAATGGAAAACTCATTTTTGCTACGGTGAATGCCAGCGTGGTGGAGCATGATATCGAGAATGCTACCACATTGCTGGCCAACGGAGGACAGATGGTAAAGCCCGTTAACCTTGATGGCACCTATAACATCAATGGTTTTTTCAATTACGGCTTCCAGATGAAATCGCCCAAAAGCAACATGAATCTCCGGGCCAACCTGTCGGGCAGCCAGAGCCAGACATTGATCAATGGGCTCAGCAATTATACCCGTAACCATTCATTGGGCGGAACCATTGCCTGGACCACTAATCTGAAAGACAATTTTGACATGAACTTTTTCTATACGTCCACTTATACTATGGCGAGGTATACGTTGAAACCTGAACAGGATAACAATACACTCACACAGGAAGCTACTACCGAAGCCACTTATTATACCAGGAATGGATGGATACTGTCTGCCGATTTTGCCTATACTTACAGCAGCGGACGCAGTACAGGTTTCAATACCAGCATCCCTTTGTGGAATGTCAGTCTGTCAAAACAAATGTTGAAGAACAAAGCAGGCGAATTAAAGTTCTATGTTTTCGATTTGCTTAACCAGAATGTAGCGCTTACCCGCCAGGTTACCGGCACCGGCTGGCAGGATGTGCGGAATAAAATACTGACCCGCTATTTTATGATCAGCTTTACTTATAACCTGCGTCGCTTCGGAGCAGGGAGCCAGCAGCGTGGCGACCACGATAACAACCCCATGCACCAGTTTTTCAGGGGTAATGAAAGAAAAGTGGGGGAGATGATGCAGATGGGTGGCGGAAGGCCCGGTGGCATTGAATAGTCATGTGTTGCTTGTATATATCCCCAGGCCGCTTTGCTTATGCAGGGCGGCTTTTTACATGCTAACAGGCGTAAGTCCGAGTGTTCTACTGCCCCTTAACCAAATTTTCATAAAAATTTGGGCAGATTTATTGCAAACTATACTAATTTTACACCTTCAAATCACTGAAAAGGCATTCAACAAGTGAAACAAGTGTTTACACATATTAATTTGGTTGCACGTCTCAGTAACCCCTCTCCCCGACGTGGTTGCTGATAGGACGAGCAACTGGCACTTGCCCCTATCAGTGGAAAATCCCCCGGAAATCTTCGATAGAAAAGTGTTTCTTTTTCACTTATTAATTTTCTCAAGTTGGAACAAAATATTATAGTCCGTGTAGCCAATAGTGGCGACACACACTATGCGCAAACCATCACTGATGAGATGGAAGCATCTGCCAAAGCGCGTGGTACCGGGATTGCCAAACGGAGTCCTGATTATGTTGCCCAAAAAATGACCGAGGGAAAGGCTGTGATCGCTTTGTTGCCAGATGGCACCTGGGTGGGGTTTTGCTATATTGAAGCATGGGGACATGAACAGTTTGTTGCCAACAGCGGACTGATCGTTGCGCCCCCTTTCAGGAAAAGCGGGGTGGCCAAACTCATCAAGCGAACCATTTTCAATCTGTCGAGGGAAAAGTACCCGAATGCAAAAATATTTGGGTTAACCACCGGGCTGGCTGTAATGAAAATCAATAGCGAACTGGGTTATGAACCGGTTACTTATAGTGAACTCACAGATGATGAAGAATTCTGGGCTGGCTGTAAGAGCTGTGTCAATTACGATATCCTGATGAGCAAAGACAGGAAGAACTGCATGTGTACAGCCATGCTCTACGATCCGGCAGACCATTATACACCGGAGGAAACCACCAAAGAGTTCAACAGCAAATCGAAGCTTTGGGAAAGGTTCATGAAAATCAAACAAAGCAGGTTATTAAACCTGTTCAGAAAAAAAGAGAACGGGGGATCTGGTTCTGAGAGCAAGCCTAAATCATTTTTTCATTATTTCTTTCACCTATAATCATTTTCAAAACCAGATATAAAATGCAAAAAGTAGTTCTTGGATTCAGCGGCGGTCTCGATACTTCGTATTGTGTGAAATACCTCACAGAGGAGAAGGGATATGAAGTACACAGTGTAATAGTCAATACAGGTGGTTTCAATGAAGCGGAATTAAAACAGATAGAACAGCATGCGTATAAGCTGGGTGTAAAAACACATACTACTGTAAATGCTGTAAAAAGCTATTACGACAGTATCATTAAATACCTGGTATTTGGAAATGTGCTGAAAAACAATACTTATCCGCTTAGTGTGAGTGCCGAGCGCCTGAGTCAGGCTTTGCATATTGCCGAACATGCCAAAAAACTGAATGCTGCTGCGGTAGTGCATGGAAGTACGGGTGCGGGCAATGACCAGGTTCGTTTTGACATGATTTTCCATATCATGATTCCCGGTGTGGAGATCATTACCCCCATACGGGACCTGAGGTTGAGCAGGGAAGAAGAGATAGACTACCTGAAATCTAAAGGAGTGGAAATGAATTTTGCCAAAGCCGCTTACTCTATCAATAAAGGACTCTGGGGAACCAGCGTTGGCGGCAAAGAAACGCTGCATTCGAAAGGCATGTTGCCCGAAGAAGCCTGGCCTACCCAGGTTAGCAAAACAGGTTCTGAAGAAGTGAAGCTGGGTTTTGTAAAGGGGGAATTGAAAATGGTGAATGACCAGCCATTCGATCATCCGTCACAGGCCATTCAATACCTGCAAACCATTGCCGGTGCTTATGGCGTTGGCAGAGACATACACGTAGGCGATACCATCATCGGTATCAAAGGCCGGGTTGGTTTTGAAGCTGCAGCGCCAATGGTGATATTGAAAGCGCACCATGCGCTGGAAAAACACGTATTAACCAAATGGCAGTTGAGTTGGAAAGACCAACTGGCGCAGTTCTATGGCAACTGGTTACATGAGGGGCAGATCCTTGACCCTGTAATGAGAGATATTGAGGCATACCTGGAAAATTCACAGGCTAATGTTACGGGGGATGTGTTTGTGCAATTGCATCCTTATCATTTTCAGATCATCGGAATTGAATCGAAATACGACCTCATGAGCAGCAAATTTGGTAAGTACGGAGAGATGAACAATGGCTGGACCGGAGAAGATGTAAGGGGTTTTTCGAAGATATTCGGAAATCAGACCTCTATCTATCACAATATAAAAGAAAGCAACCAGTAAGTCATGAAAAAGATCAAAGCGGGTATCGTTGGTGGCGCAGGATATACAGGTGGAGAAATGATTCGCCTGCTGATCAATCATCCCCATGTTGACATTGTATTCATACACAGCATGAGCAATGCAGGCAACCCGGTCAGTAAGATACATGCAGATTTGGCTGGTGAAACAGACCTTCATTTTACAGGTTCGCTGAGTGATGATATAGATGTGCTGTTCCTTTGTGTAGGACATGGCGATGCCAGGAAATTCCTGGAACAGCATCCTGTTCCGGGAAAGATCAGGGTAATTGACCTTTCGCAGGATTTCAGGCTGGCGGCGCAAGCATCCATTGGCAACAGGAAATTTGTTTATGGACTGCCGGAATTGAACAGGGAAAAGATCAAAGCAGCAGAAAACATTGCGAACCCAGGCTGTTTTGCCACTACCATACAATTGGGTTTGCTGCCATTGGCCAAGGCGGGTATACTGGCAGATGTATATAGCACCGGGATTACCGGATCAACCGGTGCGGGCCAGGGGCTGAATGCTACGTCACATTTTAGCTGGAGGGCCAATAATGTACAGGCATATAAAACATTACAACACCAGCATATACGTGAGATCCGTCAAAGCCTGCAACAATTACAAGGCAGTGATACGGCAGATGTTCATTTTATTCCCTGGCGCGGCGATTTTACCAGGGGCATTTATGTGAGTTCGGTGATCGATTGCAAGGCTTCTTCAGAAGAAGTGAAACAATGGTATATGGATTTTTACAAAAATGCTGCGTTTACCCATGTAAGCGATACCATGATAGACCTGAAGCAGGTGGTGAATACCAATAAATGTCTGATTCATGTTGAAAAACATGGTGATAAGATAGCAGTACATACTGCAACAGATAATCTGCTCAAAGGTGCGAGCGGACAAGCAGTGCAAAACATGAACCTGTTATTCGGACTGGAAGAAACAGCCGGATTGAAATTGAAAGCAAACTATTTTTAATAAGGAAAGACCATGAAATTATTCGACGTTTACCCAATCAACGACATCACCATTACAAAAGCACTGGGCTCTTATGTATGGGATGAAAACGGAGTACAGTATTTGGACATGTACGGCGGTCATGCTGTTATCAGTATCGGACACACGCATCCCCATTGGGTTCGCCGGGTAGAAGAACAATTGGAGAAGATTGCTTTTTATTCCAATTCTATTCATATCCCCATTCAACAGGAGCTGGCTCAGAAACTGGGTGAAGTAAGTGGTAAGCAGGATTACCAGTTGTTCCTTTGTAACAGCGGCGCAGAAGCAAATGAGAATGCACTTAAACTCGCGTCCTTTCATACCGGCCGGAAGAAAGTGATTGCCTTCAATAAATCATTCCATGGCAGAACATCACTGGCTGTTGCTGCTACCGATAATAAGTCGATTGTGGCCCCGGTGAATGAAACAAACAATGTTATTTTCCTTCCTTTCAATGATGAGCAGGCTTTGCGGGATTGTTTTGCAAAAGAAGGAAAAGAGATTACCGCGGTGATCATTGAAGGTATACAGGGCGTTGGCGGCATCAATATTGCCAGTGAATCTTTTTTACAACTCATCAGGCAATTATGCGACGAATATGGTGCAGTATATATAGCCGATAGTGTGCAATGCGGTTATGGCAGAAGCGGAATGTTCTTTTCCCACGATTATGCCGGTGTGAAAGCAGATATTTATTCCATGGCGAAAGGTATGGGTAATGGATTCCCAATCGGTGGCATACTCATTGCGCCCCATATAAAATCCAAGCACGGGATGCTGGGCACTACTTTTGGAGGGAACCAACTGGCCTGCGCAGCAGCATTGGCGGTGCTGGAAGTGATAGAGAAAGAGCAGTTGATTGAAGTGGCCAAACAAAGAGGACAATATCTTCTAAACAGGCTTAAAGCGATTGATGGCCTGCAAAATGTGCGGGGTCGCGGCCTGATGATTGGCTTTGATGTACCTGAGTCGTTGAAAGACCTGAAGAAAAAATTGTTATTTGATCATAATGTTTTCACCGGTGAAGCCAAACCCAATGTGATCCGCCTGTTGCCTTCCCTGGCCATTACCCGTAAACAGGTAGATGAATTCCTGGAAGTATTGAAGGAAGCCATTGCAGAAATAACAACACACGCAACAGAAAACGCATAATAGTATTCAGTATAACATAATAAGCAATGAAACAGTTTATCTCCGTCTATGATGTTCCCAATATCAATGCACTGGTTGAAAAGGCATTGGTATACAAAGCCAACCCCTTTATGGACAGAAATCTTGGTGCAGATAAACGGATTGGTTTATTGTTCCTGAATCCAAGTCTTCGTACCAGACTGAGTACACAGGTGGCAGCACATAACTTAGGTATGGAAGCCATTGTATTCAATGTGGACAAGGAGGGATGGGCGCTGGAATTTGAAGAAGGAGCCATCATGAGTGGTAATACGGTAGAGCACGTAAAAGATGCTGCGCCGATACTGGGGCAGTATTTTGATATTCTTTGCATACGCACTTTCCCGTCTCTTAAGAACAGGGAAGATGATTACAGTGAAATGTTCATCAATCAGTTCATCAAATATGCCGGGGTGCCGGTGGTAAGCCTGGAAAGCGCTACACTGCATCCATTACAGTCGCTGACTGATATCATTACCATCCGGGAGCATTGCCGTTCACTTGATACAAAGCGCAAACCAAAGATTGTACTTACGTGGGCGCCACATGTCAAGCCTTTGCCGCAATGTGTGGCCAACAGTTTTGCCCAGTGGGTGAACGCATGGGGTGAAGCAGATTTTGTGATCACTCATCCCCATGATTATGAACTGGCAGAACAGTTTACCAAAGGTGCAACTATTACTCATCACCAGGATGAAGCGTTGAAAGATGCAGATTATGTGTACGTGAAAAACTGGAGCACTTATACAGATTACGGAAAGGTTTACGAAAACGATCCGGCCTGGATGCTCACCGAAGAAAAACTACAGAAAAGCAATAATGCGAAAGTGATGCATTGCTTGCCTGTGAGAAGAAATGTTGAGTTGAGTGATGAAATACTGGATAGCCAGCACAGTTTGGTTACACAACAAGCCGGCAACAGGGTATGGGCTGCTCAGTCGGTATTATCTGAACTGCTTAAAACCGGAAAATAAAATTTACTGGCATGAACAGCTTATATGTGATCAAGATTGGCGGTAATATCATAGACGATGAAGATAAACTGGCTTCATTCAATCAATCATTCGCTTCACTGAAAGGGCATAAGATACTGGTACACGGGGGTGGAAAACTGGCCACAAAACTGGCGGCTACCCTGGGTATTGAACAGCAAATGATAGAAGGGAGAAGGATTACCGATGCAGAAACCCTGAAAATAGTAACCATGGTATATGCCGGCTATATCAATAAGAACATCGTGGCCGGGCTGCAAATGAACAACTGTAATGCAATAGGGTTATGTGGCGCCGATGGCAACGCTATCCTGGCCCACAAAAGGAAGCACGCAAGCGTCGACTATGGTTTTGTAGGAGATGTGGACCAGGTGAATATATCATTGCTGCATGCACTTTTACAGCAGAATATGACTATTGTGCTGGCTCCTATTACGTATGATAAAGAGGGACAATTGCTGAATACCAATGCAGACACCATTGCGCAGGAAATAGCCAGGTCAATGAGCAGCCTGTACCGGGTTGAATTGATCTATTCGTTTGAGAAAAGCGGAGTGTTGCTGGATGCCAAAGATGACAGCACGGTCATCGGAAAAATCAACCCGGATTATTATACCGAGCTGAAAACAAAAGAACTGATCTTTGCAGGAATGATACCCAAGCTGGATAATGCTTTTACAGCCTTACGAAGCGGGGTACATAAAGTCATTATTGGGAAAGCAGAACAATTGCAACAATTGGTGACCGGACAGGCAGGCACTACTATTCAAATAGATTAGTCTATGAGCAGCCAGGAATCTTCCATATTAGTACAGGATGCTATTGGGTTATTACAGCAACTGATAACCATTCCTTCATTCAGCAAAGAAGAAGACGGAACAGCCGCATTGCTGGAACAATTCCTGCAATCCAGGCAGGTGCCGGTAAAGCGACATCTCAACAATGTATGGGCAAGGAATAAGCATTTCGATCCTGCCAAACCATCGGTGCTGCTTAACTCCCATCACGATACGGTAAAACCTAACAAAGCATATACATTAGATCCCTTTCAACCATTGGTAAAAAAAGGGAAATTATTTGGATTGGGCAGTAACGACGCTGGCGGTTCGCTGGTATCGTTGATAGCCGTTTTTCTACACTATTATGAAAGGGCAGACCTTAACTATAATATTGTACTGGCTGCTACCGCAGAAGAAGAAATATCGGGCAGGAACGGTATTGAAATACTTGTTCCGGAATTGCCTCCGATAGCATTTGGCATTGTTGGCGAACCAACACAAATGGAGATGGCTGTTGCGGAAAGGGGCCTATTGGTATTGGATGTAATAGCTGCGGGTAAAGCAGGGCATGCAGCAAGGGAAGAGGGAGACAACGCTTTGTACAAAGCATTACCCGATATAGAATGGTTCCGTCGTTACCGGTTCGATAAAACATCTCCTTTGCTGGGGCCGGTTAAAATGACGGTTACTGTGATAGAAACGGAAAACAAGGCACATAATGTAGTACCATCTTCCTGTCATTTTGTAGTGGATGTCAGGGTGAATGAATGTTATACATTTGAAGAAGTGCTGTCAATCATCAAAACCAATGTTCGCAGCGATATACAACCCAGGAGTTTGCGTATGCGTTCCACTTCTATTGGTCTGGATCATCCGCTGGTACAGGCTGGAACCAGGCTTGGGCGAACCTATTATGGATCACCCACGACTTCCGATAAGGCGCTGATGCCTTTTACCACGTTGAAAATGGGACCAGGGGATTCTGCCAGAAGCCATACGGCAGATGAATTTATTTATCTCTCAGAAATTGAAGAAGGAATTGCATTATACACCAGGCTGCTTGACCAGGTTTTATAAAACGATAAAACGAAACAAATGAAACTGTGGCAAAAAAACACAAATGTATCGGATGCAGTAGAGGAATTTACCGTGGGAAAAGACCCGGAGTTCGATCAGTTATTGGCTCCTTTCGATGCACTGGGCTCAATAGCCCATGCTAGAATGCTTGCAACAGTTGGTTTGCTCACGCAGGCAGAAGCCGATTCCATTATTGAGGAGTTGAAACATATTTATGCCCTTTGTAAGGATGGGTCATTTGTAATTGAGCCGGGCGTTGAAGACGTGCATTCGCAAGTAGAATTATTGCTTACCCGCAAATTAGGCGATGCAGGAAAAAAAATACACAGTGCGAGAAGTCGTAATGACCAGGTTCTGGTAGATGTAAAACTTTACCTGCGTTACGAAATAGAAGCATTGGTAGAAGTTGTGGAGTCTTTTTTCCAATTGCTGATCAGACAAAGCGAGAAATACAAACAATATCTTTTACCTGGTTATACCCACCTGCAACTGGCCATGCCATCTTCTTTCGGACTTTGGTTCGGCGCATATGCAGAGAGCCTGGCAGATGATATGATTACATTGCAGGCAGCGTTCAAAGTAGTGAATAAAAATCCGTTGGGGTCGGCTGCTGGTTATGGTTCTTCTTTCCCTATCAACAGAACACTGACTACCCAACTCCTTGGATTTTCCGACTTGAATTATAATGTGGTATATGCCCAAATGGGGCGAGGCAAAGCAGAGCGTATCACGGCAATGGCGCTGGCCAACCTGGCTGATACGCTATCCAGGCTGAGCATGGATGCTTGTTTGTACCTGAACCAGAATTTTGATTTCATTAGTTTTCCGGCAGAGCTCACCACGGGGTCGAGCATCATGCCTCATAAAAAGAATCCCGATGTATTCGAACTGATCCGTTCGCATTGCAATCGCATCAAAGCGTTGCCCAATGAGATCATGCTCATGACCACCAACCTCCCTTCGGGATACCATAGGGACCTGCAATTGCTCAAGGAGCACCTGTTCCCGGCATTTCAAACGCTGAAAGATTGTGTAAAGATGGCTGCAATGATGCTGGAAAATATCAGCGTACGAGAACAGATACTGGCAGATGAAAAATACAAATATGCTTTCAGTGTAGAAGAAGTGAACAAGCTGGTATTACAAGGGACCCCTTTTCGTGACGCATACAAGCAGGTAGGAATGACAATAGAAGAAGGCAAATTCACCCATGCAACTACTGTGAACCACGTACATGAAGGCAGTATTGGTAACCTTTGTAACGAACAGATTACAGGTATGATGCAGGAAGCGATTGCCGGGTTCGATTTTGAGAAAATACACAAGGCCATGAATGCATTAGTAAACGGATAACCAGGCTTATTCTTGGTGCAATCAAATAAATATTGTTGTTTTGGGACCTTCAAACCACACCAATGAAAAAAACGATTCTTATTGCCGGCTGCATGTTATGTATCGGAAATATTTTTGCACAGACGAAAAAACCACAAACGCCTGTAAAAACAACAAAAACGAAACCGACTGCAATTGCGAATCCTTTTAAAAGTAATACAGACAGCGCCAGTTATGCATTGGGTGTTCGTATTGCACAAAACCTGAAGAATTCCGGGTTTGACAAACTCAACTTATCACTAGTACAGAAAGCTATGGCCGATGTACTGCAGCATAAGAAATTACTGATCGAAGAAACAGCGCTGGATGAGTGTATTGGAAAATACCAGCAAAAAGCTGCTGCCGAAAAAGCGATTGTTGTAAAACAGGCAGGAAGGGCTTTTCTGGCAGCTAATGGTAAAAGAACAGGTGTAACAACATTGCCGAACGGGTTGCAATATGAAATAATGAGGGCCGGGAAAGACACTACCAGGCCAACGCTGAAGGATAAGGTAAAATGCCATTACCATGGTACCCTCATAGATGGGAAAGTGTTCGACAGCTCTGTTGACAGGGGAGAGCCTGCGAGTTTTTCGCTGAACAGGGTGATCAGAGGATGGCAGGAAGCGTTGCAACTGATGACGATTGGCAGTAAATGGAAACTGTATATACCGGCTGATCTTGCTTATGGCGACAACGCTGCCGGAACCATACCCCCCGGATCTACACTCATTTTCGAAGTTGAATTACTGGGCATTGAGAAGTAAGGATCATCGTTTTGTTGTGTAAATAAAATATCTTCGCGGTCGAAATATCTCGACCATGAATACAAACTTCATTAACCGGATTGGCCAGGAATTACAGGAAATAGAGAAAGCCGGATTATTCAAAAAAGAAAGGGTTATTACCAGCGAACAGGGTCCCGAAATAGTGGTGAACGGGAAAAAAGTCCTGAACTTCTGCGCCAATAATTACCTCGGATTATCATCCCATCCCAAAGTAATCAAGGCAGCTCATGAAGCTATTGATACGCATGGCTACGGTATGAGCAGTGTGCGTTTTATTTGTGGTACCCAGGATATTCACAAGGAGTTGGAGCAGAAGATTGCCCAATTCCTGGGAACAGAAGATACCATACTGTATGCGGCAGCCTTTGATGCCAACGGCGGCGTATTTGAACCTTTGTTCAATGAAGAGGATGCCATCATCAGTGATGCGCTGAACCATGCTTCCATCATCGATGGTGTGCGTTTGTGTAAAGCACAAAGGTTCCGTTACGAGCACAATAACATGGCAGACCTGGAGGCCAAACTGAAAGAAACTGCCGGTTGCAGAAGCCGTATCATAGTAACCGACGGATCGTTCAGTATGGATGGTACTATTGCACAGCTGGATAAGATATGTGACCTGGCAGACCGGTATGGTGCCATTGTAATGATCGACGAATGCCATTCTTCAGGTTTTCTGGGTAAGACCGGCCGTGGCACACATGAATACAAGAATGTAATGGGAAGGATCGATATCATTACCGGAACACTGGGAAAGGCACTGGGAGGCGCCAGCGGTGGTTTTACTTCGGGTAAGAAAGAAGTGATTGAACTGCTGCGCCAGCGAAGCAGGCCCTATCTGTTCTCCAATACATTGGCGCCTTCTATTGTTGGCGCTTCCATTGCTGTGCTTGATATGCTTACCGAAACCACTGAACTGCGTGATAAACTGGAGTACAATACCCAATATTTCAGAAGTAAAATGACCGAGGCGGGATTCGACATCAAACCCGGCGATCACCCGATTGTGCCCATCATGCTGTACGATGCACTGGTAGCACAAAATTTTGCGGCTAAACTATTGGATGAAGGCGTTTATGTCATTGGTTTCTTTTTTCCTGTTGTAGCCAAGGGACTTGCCCGTATCCGTGTGCAATTAAGCGCTGCACATGAACAGTCGCATCTCGATAAGGCAATAGCTGCGTTTACCAAAGTAGGTAAAGAATTGAAGGTATTGAAATAAAGACCATAAAATCAACACATGAAGAACAGATCTCTGACGGCTTGTATCGCTGTTATTTCAATATGGGTTATTTCAGCCTGTTCGCCGAATAATGTTACCATCAATAACAGTTTCAAACAATATTTCGATGCAAAACATGTAAAAGGCACATTCGGTCTTTACGATAATGGAACAGGGCAATTCACCATTTATAATCTTGAAAGGTTCAGGGATTCAGCTTACCTGCCTGCCTCTACATTCAAAATCGTAAATAGTCTTGTTGGCCTTGAAACTGGAAAGATCGTTGATGATAAAATGGTCATCAAATGGGATGGGATCATACGCAAATACCCCAACGGCGATACAGCAAAGTTGTGGAATAAAGACCTGACTATGCTGGAAGCATTCAAGGCCTCAGCAATACCTTATTACCAGGAAGTAGCCAGGAGGATTGGTAAAGACACCATGCAGCACTGGCTGGACAGTCTTAAATATGGTAACCACCTCATTGGAGGCGCCGTTGATACTTTCTGGCTGAACAATACATTGAAAATTACAGCAGATGAACAAATGGGATTGGTAAAACAATTGTATTTCGGTCAGCTGCATTTTCAGAAACGTACCCAGGAAATAGTTAAAAAGGCCATGTTGCAGGAAAGCAATGCCAATTACCAGCTCAGCTATAAAAGTGGCTGGGGATTCCTTTCCAACGGCAATGCGTTAGGCTGGATGATAGGATGGATTGAGGAGAATCATCATCCTTACTTCTTTGCTATGAACGTAGAAGGACCGGCAGACACCAAAATGACGCCTATCAGGCTTGATATACTGAAAGCCATCCTGAAACAACAGGGATTCCTGGAAGGGAAACGCTAATTTTGCAGCACATCGATCGTGCTATGCAATTGTACTGTAATTCACTTACCCAATATAAACGCTTACAGACCCGAGAAGTGGGAATCGGGGATCTTTTGCTGGGGAATGGTCACCCTATCAGGCTGCAGACCATGACCACCACAGATACCATGGATACCATTGGAACGGTTGAACAAAGCATCCGTTGTATTGAGGCCGGTGCAGAACTGGTTCGCATTACCGCTCCCAGCAAAAAAGAGGCAGAGAACCTCTTTAACATTAAAAATGAATTGCACAAAAGAGGATACCACACGCCTCTTGTAGCCGATATCCATTTTACTCCCAATGCCGCCGAAATTGCAGCCCGTATTGTTGAAAAAGTAAGGGTGAACCCGGGCAATTATGTGGATAAGAAAAAATTTGAACTGCTGGAGTATACCGATGCAGAATATATAGAAGAAATTGAACGCATCCGGGAACGTTTTACTCCGCTTGTAAAGATTTGCAGAGAATATGGAACCGCCATGCGTATTGGCACTAACCATGGTTCACTAAGCGATCGCATCATGAGCCGGTATGGAGACACACCCATGGGAATGGTGGAAAGTGCGATGGAATTCCTCAGGATCGCAAGAAATGAAAGTTATCACAATATTGTACTGAGCATGAAAGCCAGTAACCCGCAAGTAATGGTACAGGCTTACCGCCTGCTCATACAACAAATGGATGCGGAATTCGGTGAATGTTATCCGCTACACTTAGGCGTTACCGAAGCAGGAGATGGAGAAGACGGAAGGGTCAAAAGCGCTGCAGGTATAGGAACCTTGCTGGAAGACGGTATTGGAGACACTATCCGTGTCAGCCTGACAGAAGATCCTGAATTTGAAATACCGGTATGTAAAGATCTGGTAAAACGTTATCAGGGGATAGGACTAACTGAAACATCCATCCCTTCAATTAAAAAAATACCATATAGTCCCTTTACTTACCAGCGCAGGGAAAGTTTTGAAGTCGGAAATATAGGCAGCAAACAGGTACCGGTTGTGATTGCCGACCTGAGCAAGCTGAACAAAATCAAACCGGCTGACCTGGAAAGCATCGGTTATCAATACAATGAAAACCTGGATAAATGGAATATCAGCGACCTGGCCGCCGATTATGTATTTACTGGTAACCAGTTGCTGGACTTCGCTTTACCCGGCACTTTGAAAGTAATTACTTATCCAGCTGCATGGGCGCTTGCAACCGATAAGGAAAAATATTTCCCCATCTATGAAGCATCCGGATTTGTTGCCGCTGAACTAAAGCACACGAAAAATTTTGTGCTTTTCGATTGCTTCAGCGACGAAACTACGGTGAATGATTTTACTTACCTGGATGAACTGGCCAATGACCCGTCAGTAGTGCTTTGTCTCAGCAGCAGGCAGCGTCATGCCATGCCCGCGGTACGCCGGATGTTCATGGAACTGGAGAACAGGAACATCAATAACCCGGTAGTATTAGTAGTAGATAGTCATTGGAATACAACTGATGAGCACCTGATCCATTTTGCCACCGAAGCAGGAGCTTTATTATTGGATGGATTTGGCGACGGCGTATGCTTTGGCCTGACAACAGGCGGCTATGAACAACTGGCCGGGAATAAAAGCAGTACGAGCGGCAGGAATTATATGAACAATGCCACTGTAGAACAATTCATCAATTCTACGGCTTTCACTATCCTGCAGGCAACACGTACCAGGATATCCAAAACAGAATATATTTCCTGTCCCAGTTGCGGCCGCACTTTATTTGATTTGCAGGAAACAACAGCGAGGATACGGGAGGTCACAAACCATCTCAAAGGGGTTAAAATTGCCATCATGGGATGTATTGTAAACGGACCGGGAGAAATGGCCGACGCTGATTTCGGTTATGTAGGAAGCGGTGTTGGCAGAATTACCCTGTACAAAGGAAAAGAGATTGTAAAACGGAATGTGGAAAGTGAAGTGGCGGTTGATGAACTGATCAACCTGTTGAAAGAACACGGCGCCTGGGTAGAGCCCATGGTGTGATTATTCATAAGCAGTTATTAAAAGTATATGCGGACAGATTTTCTGGTAATAGGATCGGGTATTGCGGGATTGACGTATGCATTGAAAACGGCCAAGCAACATCCGCTGAAACAGGTTACGGTTATTACCAAGACGAGTGTAGATGAAACCAATACCAAATACGCGCAGGGAGGCGTGGCGGGGGTATGGGATGAAGAGAACGATAGTTATGTAAAACATATTGAAGATACGCTGATTGCAGGCGATGGGTTGTGTAATGAACAGATAGTGGAAATTGTGGTAAAAGAAGGACCGGAACGCATCAAAGAGATCATTGAATATGGAGCGCGGTTCGATAAGGATGAGAAAGGCGAATACAGCCTGGGCAAAGAGGGCGGCCATAGTGAGAATCGTATCCTTCATCACAAAGATGTTACCGGTAAAGAGATTGAAAGGGCTTTGTTGGAAGAGATGAAGCAAGTGGCCAATATTACGCTCATTCACCATTGTTATGTGATTGACATCATTACACAGCATCACCTGGGTTACCTGGTTACAAAATCCACACCAGATATTACCTGCTATGGCGTATATGTATTGAATGAACATACCAACCAGATAGAGAAAATACTGGCCAGAATCACATTGCTGGCTTCGGGTGGTTGCGGACAGGCCTATAGAACCACTACTAATCCACGTATTGCTACGGGGGATGGGCTGGCAATGGTTTATCGCGCCAAGGGCAGGATTGAGAATATGGAATTCATCCAGTTTCATCCAACGGCCTTATATGAACCAGGTATTTCTCCTTCTTTCCTGATCACGGAAGCGGTGAGGGGCGACGGAGCCATCCTGCGCAACAGGAATGGAGAAGCTTTCATGGAACGATACGATCTGCGGAAAGACCTGGCCCCACGGGATATTGTAGCCAGGGCCATAGATAACGAAATGAAACGTACCGGTACCGAATATGTGTACCTCGATTGCAGGGAAATGGACAGGGAGAAATTCCTGAGGCATTTCCCCAATATTTACCAGAAGTGCATGAGCATTGGCATCGATGTGATGCAGCACATGATACCGGTTTCGCCTGCAGCGCATTATAGTTGTGGCGGTATCAAGACGGATGAATGGGGCAGGACTTCCATTCAACACCTGTACGCTTGCGGCGAATGTGCCAGTACAGGTCTGCATGGAGCCAACCGACTTGCCAGCAACAGCCTGCTGGAAGCCATGGTTTTCGGCCATCGTTGTTTTCTCGATGCCGTGAACAACATAGACTCCATTGCTTTTGAAGAAAATATACCCGACTGGAAAGCATTGAGTACCACTGATCCGAGGGAAATGATCCTGATTACCCAAAGTCAGAAAGAGCTTCAACAGATCATGAGCGATTATGTAGGTATTGTGCGGACTGATGTGCGTTTGGAAAGGGCCATGAAAAGGCTTGACCTGCTGTTTACCGAAACAGAAGATCTTTACCGTTTCACCAAAGTATCGCCCCAGTTGTGTGAGCTGCGTAACCTGATCACTGTTGGATACCTGATTGTGAAAGGAGCACAGTTCAGGAAAGAAAGCAGGGGCTTGCATTATAATACAGATCACCAGGAGAAAAGCCCTTTACTGCAAAACATCATACTCTAAATTATTCGCATGTATTATATTGTTTATGCCTTCTTTTATTCATTGTCGCTGCTGCCCTGGCGTATACTTTATTTATTGAGTGATGGAATTTATCTGCTGGTTTATTATGTGATCGGTTACAGGAAGAAAGTAGTGATGAGCAACCTGGCAATTGCATTCCCGGAAAAAAATGAGGCGGAAAAGACACGCATAGCTAAAAAATTCTATCATAACTTTATCGATTCTTTCATTGAGTCCATCAAATTACTTTCAATAAGCGAGAGAGAATTCCGGAAACGGTTTTCCACCAATATTGAAGTGTTGAACCAATTATATGGAAGCGGACAAAACGTACAGATAATTAGCGGGCATTATTTCAATTGGGAGTTTGCCAACCTGGGTGTGGCACTGGACAGTAAGTTTCCTTTTGTAGTAGTGTACATGCCCCTGTCGAATAAAATATTCGATAAACTGGTATACAGGCTTAGAACCAAATTCGGTACATTACTCGTACCTGCTACTGAATTCAGGCGTGATTTTCATAAATACATCCACAGTGAGTATGCACTGATACTGGTGGCTGATCAGAATCCGGGCGGGCCGGATAAAGCCTACTGGACCCCTTTTTTCGGCAAGCCTGCTCCCTTTGTCAGGGGGCCGGAAAAAGGCGCGAAAGTGAACAATACAGCTGTTGTGTATGCTCATTTTTACAAATTAAAAAGGGGGTATTATAGAGTAGATATGGAACTGGTAACCACAGAGCCTAAAAGTTACCCAAATGGTGCATTGACCAGATTACTGGTCAACAAAATAGAAGCCTCGGTAAAAAAGATTCCCGACAATTATTTGTGGAGTCACCGCAGATGGAAGTTTGCATATGACGAAGAGAAGTTCGGACACCTGATGATCCGTTAATTCAATACTTCCGTACTTTTTTCAATACGGAATTTATCGGGCAATTCTTTGATCTTACTCCATCCGCCTATTATGTTGCGCAGGTTGTGAATACCTTGTCTTTTGATGAGTGATAAAGCGATGACGCTACGATAACCACCGGCACAGTGTACATAAATATTATGGTGCTCATCCAGGTCGGCCATGCTGGCCGGATCGGTCAATGTTTCAAGGGGGATATTAACGGCTTCGCTGATATGACCATCAGCATATTCGGTTAACTTTCTTACATCCACGATTACCAGGTTGGAATCGAAGGGCATATCCATGGCCAGTTCATCTGCTTCCACGTCGATGATCATATCAATCTTTTGCCCATCTGCAAGCCAGGCTTCATAACCACCTGCCAGGTGGCCTTCAAATTTCTCAAACCCCACCCGTGCAAGGCGAACAATGGTTTCTCTTTCCTGTCCGGCTTCTGTTACCAGCAACAGGGGCTTGTCAAATGGCAACAAGCTGCCGGCCCATTCAGCAAAACGGCCCTCCAGGCCGATGCTTACAGACCCCGGCACAAAGCCCTGTGTAAACACAGCGGCTTTGCGGGTGTCTAATATGAGGGCGCCCTCTTCCTGCGCTTTCTGTTTGAATGATTCAATATCCAGTGCCTGCATACCTTTCTGAAGCAGGGCATCGAGGCTTTCATACCCCTCTTTGTTGATCTGGGCATTGACGGGAAAATACTGAGGCGGCATTGTTAATCCATCCGTCACAGCCTTGATGAACTCCTCTTTGGTTTGTGAAGCCAATGCATAATTGGTCATCTTTTGTTCGCCAACCGTACTATAAGTTTCGGTACCGAGGTTTTTACCGCAACTGCTTCCTGCTCCGTGAGCCGGGTAAATGATCACATCATCTGTCAAGGGAAGGATCTTTGCCCGCAGGCTCTCATAGAGCATACCTGCAAGGTCATTCATGGTAAGTTCTTCTCCTTTTTGTGCAAGATCCGGACGGCCAACATCCCCCACAAACAATGTATCGCCTGTAAACAGGGCATGATCTTTACCGGTTTCATCTTTGAGCAAATAACAACTGCTTTCAAGGGTATGACCCGGTGTATGCAATACCTGCACTTTCAACCGGCCAATAGAAAATAGTTCGCCGTCTTTGGCAACGTGCACCGGGAAGCTGGTCCTGGTACCCGGACCATATACGATGGCCGCTCCTGTTGCAGCTGCGAGATCAAGATGGCCGCTTACAAAATCGGCATGAAAGTGTGTTTCAAAAATATATTTGATGTTTGCATTGCGCTCCCTCGCCAGTTGAAGGTATTCTTCAATATCACGCAGGGGGTCAATTACTGCGGCTTCTCCCTCACTCTCAATATAATAGGCGGCTTCACTCAGACAGCCCGTATACAACTGCTTTACAAACATCACAATTTATTTTAGGTATCAGGCTACCAATGTTTCAACAAAACCAACTACTTCTGCGAGGCGGGTATAATTCACAGAATAAAAGATGAATTTTCCATCGCGTGCAGTACTAACAATACCGGCCCTCCTGAGGATGGCAAGGTGCTGAGACGCTACGGATTGTTCAAGCCTTAATTTGACATAGATTTCTGTAACCGTCATTTTCTGGTGATCATCCAACAATTTAATGATCTGCTGGCGAAGCTTGTGGTTCACAGAACGCAGGATAAGGGCTGCTTTCTTGGTGTGCAAGAAATCAACTTTTATCTGCGCTTTACCGTTGTTCAAAACAACGGACTGCAATGATTGACTCATGACAATAAAAGTTATAATTGGGGGGTTAAAAAACTAAAATTGCACCTGTAAAGCTACAACATTGTTTGGGTTTTATAGTATAATTTTTGTGAATACAAAAAAAATATTACTCTGATCGCCCCAAACCATCAAAAAACTCTTTGACATAAAAAGGTTCGCTATAAGCAAGGTTGGCAAAAGACTGACTTTCAAAGGCTTTTTCTGCCAGTTCCACCATATCTCTGGCATGGTGGGTGGAATTGTTAAAAACGACATTTGAGTGGCTGGTCAGGCTTTTGAATTTTTGTATACCGTTGCCACAAAAATGAACCCGGCTGTTTTTCAGCAGGTTGCCAAAAGCATCCTGGTCCAGTATCATTGCCCGGGGAGGCAAAATTTCCTGTAAAGAAGCATCGTATACTGCAGTGAAAACTTCCATTCTGCGTGCATCAATCATTGGGCAGACCAGGTCCGTAGTATCCATCTTTGCTCTGATCGCTGAAGCCATTACCTTCAGCGTGTTCAACAGAATCAGGGGTTTATCAAGTGCAAAACAAATACCTTTTGCCGAGGCCAGCCCAACCCGCAGACCGGTATAACTACCCGGTCCGGATGTAACGGCAACCGCATCAACTGCAGGTAGCGTGAGCCCCGATTCCAGTAGCAGGTTTTGAATAGCCGGCTGAATGAAAGCAGCATGGTTTTTTTGTTCCAGGCTTTCGAACTGGTGTAAAACCCGGCCATCCTGGCTGATACAAACACCAGCCCGTTCTGTGGCCGTATCTATATGTAAAATGGTTGGCATCTCAGGGTTGCAGGGCTTCTTTTTCCAATAATCCGGCAGCTTTGTACCGTTTGTCTTCTTTTTCCAGTGTTTTCAGTAAATGATAGATGCGCCGGAGGCCTATCTTTTCAGCCCATTCAAAAGGGCCCATCGGATAATTGGTACCCAGTTTCATGGCAGTATCTATCTCTTTTTTCGAACTCACTTGTTGTTCCAGTGCAAAATACGCTTCATTGATGATCATGGCCACCATTCTTGCCGCGATAAAGCCAGGCTCATCAGGCGTCCATTGGTATTTCCATTCCAACGTTTGCAGGATATTTGCTGCTTCACTGTTTGTATACGCTGCGGCAATTTCCAGCAAAGGCCTTTCGAGAAAACTGCTCCATGCATTTACACGAATGCAGTTATGCGGCAACTGGTTGCCTGTAAGCAATACTTCATTTACAAAAACCGGTTTGTCTTTTATAATACTGAACAGACTATGCGTTTCCGAAAAATCGAAATAGGCATCGGCAGCAGGTATCTCCATTCCTGTCTGCATCCAGCTTATGTCAACTTTAGCCGGAATGCCTTTTTGAAGGATGGCTTCTTTTTGTAACGGATCTGCATTGATGGCAATGTGCATGGCCGGTTTGAATTAAAACGCAAATTTAGGTTGGCCGGATGATAGAAATACATCAATTTGCAAAGAATCAAATCAGTCTATATGTCTAAAGAAACGATAGAAACTGCAAAGGCGCCTGCCCCTATTGGCCCTTACAGCCAGGCGGTGAAAGCAAATGGCTTCTTATTCGTGAGTGGCCAGGTGGCCATTGTTCCTGAAACGGGTGCACTGGAAATGTCTAATATACAGGCAGAAACACACCAGGTAATGAAAAACATAGCCGCCATACTGGAAGAATCCAAACTTGGTTTCGCCAACATTGTAAAAACCACCATTTTCCTGAGTGATATGGGACTTTTTGCAGCAGTGAATGAAGTATATGGCTCTTATTTCATCGGCTCTTATCCCGCCCGTGAAACTGTTGCGGTAAAAGGATTGCCGAAGGGAGTGAATGTGGAGATCAGTATAACAGCGGCCGGATAATAACTGGTGCCTGATTTGATTTGTACATATAAAAAATGTGAACATCACATCAGGTATCAGAGATCATCGCGTCAGACATTACCGTATAGCTGGTTACAAAGTTCCTGCTTTCCCCCGCATTCAATACCATCAGCCCGATCCCATTATTAAAAGTATCGGGTGCACCTGTGAGGTTTTCAATTGCAATGCTTTTGCGGTGCGGGGGTGTATAGATCTGCAAATAAGGATAGGAAGCATCGGGCTCAATCAGCAGGCTCACCGTTCCGTTCTTCAACAAACAATAGGAGGGTTCTTTTGATGGATCCAATAAAAAACAATTATCCAGTTCAATCCCTTTCATAGAAATGCTGTGTACAAACCGTTCATCAGCTATGATATTGCCGGTGGGAAGCAAATCACTGCTGAATGCTACCTGCATGCCGGTATTGAATTGAAGTGAGCAGGCATCCAGCCCAGTTCCCAGCGTAAAATATGGATGCCATCCATCGGCCAGGGGAATGGGGAGAGAATGATTGTTTGTGAAACTTGTTGTTACAGTAAGGCGGTCGCCAGTTTGTTTACCGGGTTCCAGTTTCCAGGCTACCTGCATGGTAAATGAGAATGGATATCCTTCATCGGCGCCACTGTATTTATATTGAAGCTGCACAGCAGCATGATTCAGATCAACGCTGGTATTTATTATTTCAAAAGACCGATTGTAGAGGAGCCCATGAATGGCATGATCGCCCATATAAAAACTGTTTACCTTATACTGTTTTTCTCCGAAAGTATAAGTGCCGTTATTGAGGCGGCAGACAAAAGGGCTTAATTTGGCACTCTTGAAGCCATTGGTAATATTGTCGGTTGCATCGGCCACAGAACTAAAACCGTCCACAACATTCAGTAAGCGACCTTTCACGGGCAAGCGAAAAGCATTCAGAAGCGCTCCGAAACCATAAATTTCAGCTTCAGATCCGGATACAGTATTTTTTAAAGTAATAGCAGGATATTGGGCAGACCTGTCAACAACAACTTCGAAAGACATAAGGTTCTATTTGGAGACCCAAAATAGGAAGATTTGCTATTCAAAAAGAAGCAGTTATTAAAACTAACAGTTGTTAACTATTGCCTGCAATATTGTAATTTTGCCGTCTACACTAACTATAGCATATGGCTTATCAACCCCAACATAAGATCAGGATCGTTACAGCTGCCAGCCTTTTCGACGGTCACGACGCTGCCATTAATATTATGCGTCGCATATTGCAGGCAAAGGGGGCAGAGATCATTCACCTCGGGCACAACCGGAGCGTAGCTGATATTGTGGAATGTGCCATAGAAGAGGATGTTCAGGGTATTGCCATTACCAGCTACCAGGGCGGGCATGTGGAATTCTTTAAATACATGAAAGACCTGCTGGATCAGAATGGTTGCGGGCACATCAAAATCTTTGGGGGCGGCGGTGGAACCATTCTGCCTGAAGAGATCAGGGAATTGCACCGGTATGGTATTACAAAGATTTACAGTCCCGATGACGGACGCCACATGGGCCTGGAAGGCATGATTGAAGATGTGATCAGGCAATGTGATTTTGGCCTGAATGGCAATGGTATTTACAAACATCCTATGACACTTGGAGAAGCGAAGGACATCCGCAAGCTGGCACGCGAAATTACCAATGCAGAAAATACCGGTGAAAGGCCAACCATAAAAAATAAGCCATCACCCGTCAACCGGCAGCAATCTCCTGTTCTGGGTATTACCGGTACAGGTGGTGCAGGTAAGAGCAGCGTAACAGATGAAATTGTGCGGCGCTTCCTGAATCTTTTTGAAGATAAAACGCTGGCAGTTATTTCAGTAGACCCTTCCAAGAAAAAAACGGGGGGCGCTTTATTGGGCGACCGCATCAGGATGAACGCTATCTCACATCCGAGGGCGTATATGCGCAGCCTGGCTACAAGGGATGACAATACCGCATTAAGTGCATATGTTCAGGATGCTATTGATGTTTGCAGGGCTGCGGCATTTGACCTGATCATTTTAGAATCGGCAGGTGTGGGACAAAGCGATGCCTCCATACTTGACTATTGCGATGTGAGTCTCTATGTGATGACACCCGAATATGGCGCTGCATCGCAGTTGGAAAAAATCAATATGCTGGATTATGCCGACCTGGTATGCATCAATAAATTCGATAAGGCAGGGGCTCTGGATGCCCTACATGATGTACGCAAACAATACAAGCGCAATCATGGTTTATGGGATGCCAAAAATGAAGAGCTACCGGTGATAGGTACCATTGCTGCGCAGTTCAATGATAGCGGGGTAAATGAACTGTTCGAGAAACTGATGGTGATATTGAAAGAAAAGACAGGTGTGGCGTTCGGCAAGATTGAGATCCATGCACATGATAAAGACACCACAACCCGTTCACAGATCATCCCGCCCAAACGAGTTCGTTATTTATCAGAGATCACCGATAATAACAGGTCTTACGATACATGGGTAAGAGAGCAGGCAATGATCGCTTCAAAACTTTACCAGCTACAGGGCACAATGCAGGAAGTAAGAGGCGAACTGAAAACAGAACTGCAAAAAATCTATGTTTCATTAGATGCACAACTGCATGCAACATGCAGAAAACTGATTCAGCAATGGCCGGATCTGGTTGCCAAATACAAGTCCGATTTCTTTGAATACCAGGTACGTGATAAGGTTATACGGCAACCGCTGACCACAGTTTCATTGAGTGGTTCGCGCATACCTAAACTGGTATTACCCAAATACAAAGATTGGGGAGATATCCTGCATTGGCAGTTACAGGAAAATGTGCCCGGAGAATTTCCCTATACAGCGGGTGTATTTGAACTGAAGAGACAGGGGGAAGACCCTACCCGAATGTTCGCGGGTGAAGGCGGCCCGGAAAGAACCAACAAACGGTTTCACTATGTGTCGTTGGGACAACCTGCCATACGTTTATCCACTGCTTTCGATAGTGTTACTTTATACGGAGAGGATCCGGCAAACCGCCCGGATATTTATGGTAAGGTAGGCAACAGTGGCGTGAGCATTGCTACCGTGGATGATGCCAAAAAACTATACAGTGGTTTTGATCTCTGCGATCAGAAGACTTCTGTGAGCATGACCATCAACGGACCGGCCCCCATACTGCTGGCCTTTTTCATGAATGCTGCGATTGACCAACTTTGTGAGAAATGGATAGAAACCAATCACCAATGGCCACTGGTTGAAGATGCGCTGGAGAAAAAATACAAACACCTGCCCAGGCCGCATTATTATAATCCTGCCTCACCTGAACGGCTGCCTGAAGGTAATAACGGACTCGGACTAAAGCTGCTGGGTTTGAGTGGCGAAGAAGTGTTGCCACGGAATATTTACGAACAACTCAGGGCTGAAGCATTGTCGCAGGTTCGCGGAACGGTACAGGCAGATATCTTAAAGGAGGACCAGGCACAGAATACCTGCATTTTTTCTACTGAATTTGCATTGAAATTGATGGGAGATGTGCAGTCGTATTTCATCGATCATAAAGTGCGTAATTTTTACAGTGTAAGCATCAGCGGCTATCATATCGCCGAAGCAGGCGCCAACCCCATTACACAACTGGCCTTCACGCTGGCAAACGGATTCACTTATGTGGAATATTACCTGAGCCGGGGCATGCATATTGATGACTTTGCTCCCAATCTATCTTTTTTCTTCAGCAATGGTATGGACCCCGAATACAGCGTCATAGGCCGTGTAGCAAGACGCATCTGGGCAAAGGCCATGAAGAACAAATATAATGGGAACGACCGCTCGCAGAAATTGAAATACCATATACAAACCAGCGGCCGCAGTCTGCATGCACAGGAAATAGATTTCAACGATATCCGTACCACCTTACAGGCCCTGTATGCCATTTATGATAATTGCAACAGTCTTCATACAAATGCTTACGACGAAGCAATTACCACACCAACCGAAGAAAGCGTACGCAGAGCTATGGCCATTCAACTCATCATCAACAGGGAACTTGGGTCGGCCAAGACTGAAAATTTTATCCAGGGCAGTTTTGCCATAGAAGAACTGACCAACCTGGTGGAAGAAGCGGTATTGGCAGAGTTTGATCGTATTACGGAACGAGGTGGTGTATTGGGTGCTATGGAAAGGATGTACCAGCGCAATAAGATACAGGAAGAAAGCCTGTATTACGAAACCCTGAAACACACCGGTGAATTGCCACTGATTGGCGTCAACACGTTTTTGAATAAGAAGGGAAGTCCCACTACCTTGCCCGGAGAAGTGATCCGTTCTACCACGGAGGAAAAAGAGCAGCAGATACAAAACCTGCATGCTTTCTGGAAAAGGAACGAAGGTCATTCTGTCCGCCGGCTCAAACAACTCAAGGAAGCCGCTATGCGGAATGAAAACCTGTTTGAAGTGTTAATGGAAACTGTGAAATACTGCTCACTCGGCCAGATAACACATGCATTGTATGAGGTAGGCGGACAATACCGCAGAAATATGTAAATGAGGGTATGAAGAATATTTTATACCTTGACGCCCTTGATTAAACCGGGGATATTCATGAAACGCTTTCTTCTATTATTATGCTGTTGCATTGGTGTGTTGCTGGTACAGGGCCAGGCCAGGCGAATGGATACTACAGTAAAAATTGGCAAAGTAGGTTACAGGATTACCTGCGCCAACAGGAACCCCGGAAGAAATGATGCCACCATCAACCCGATTGGATTTGAAAACCAGATGCGGGAATTCAGCATTGAAGTCAAAGGCAGACTGCGGAAAGCAGAGATCGATGATCTTAACAACGATGGGTACCCCGATCTGGTCCTGTATGTTTATTCAGGAGATTCTTTGCAAAAAGGAACAGTAATAGGTATCAGTTCCGATAAAAACCGGACGGTAAACCCGATCATTTTCCCCGATATACTGGATGATCAGAAATTGAGAGAGGGTTACAAGGGGTTTGACGATTTTAATTTGATGGAAGGCATGCTCATGCGCCGCTACCCCCTTTATACCTCTGATAGCCTCAATGCCAGGCCTACCGGAAAGATGCGGCAGGTGCAATACCGGGTAATACCCGGCGAAAAAAAAATGCTTCGCTTCAAAGTGGTTCGGTTTTACGAATACGCCAAGCAATAACCCGGATTTTTTATATTACCAAAGCATTAATTCGCCGATATAACCGGAGTGGTTACAGCCGTGTTTGTACTTTTACCATTCCCTAAACTGCAACACATGAAAAAGACGTTATTATATTCAATAGTTTCTCTGTTTGCGATAGCCGCTACGGCTCAAACAACTCCTGAACAGGGGGTGAAAACAGTGATGCTTCCCAACGGATGGACCTTATCACCTGTAGGACGCAGTTTGCCATTGGGTGATCTGCCATTGAATATAGCAGTAAGCAGGTCTAAAAAACTGATGGCTGTAACCAATAACGGACAGGGAACACAAAGCATCCAGCTGATCAACCCATCCACTGAAACAGTGCTGGACAATATTGTAATAGCCAAAAGCTGGTATGGCCTGAAATTCAGTCATGATGAAAAGAAATTGTATGCATCCGGTGGAAACGACAACTGGATTGTGGAATATGCTATTGAAAATACAAAACTGATACTCAAGGATACAATCGTGCTGGGAAAAAAATGGCCCAATAAAATTTCACCGGCAGGTATTGAAATAGACAACAAAAAACAATTGATGTATGTGGTGACAAAAGAAAACAATGCTCTGTACATCATTGACCTCAAAACAAAAAAAGCATCCGAACCCTTTGCCCTTGGTGGAGAAGCTTATACCTGCCTGTTATCGCCCGATGCAAAAGAGTTGTACATCAGTTGCTGGGGCTGCGATAAGGTATATGTTTTTGATACGGAAAGCAGGAATATTAAAACAGAAATACCGGTTGGAGATAACCCCAATGAAATGGTGTTGACTAATAATGGCAAATACCTGTTTGTAGCCAATGCGAACGACAATGCGGTTTCTGTAGTAAGCCTGGCGGAAAAGAAGATTATTGAAAGTCTGAATGCAGCCTTGTACTCCGATGCACCCAGTGGATCTACAACCAATGGACTGGCGTTGAGCAGTGATGAAAAAACCCTTTATATTGCCAATGCCGATAATAACTGCCTTTCGGTATTCGATGTGAGCGAGCCTGGGGCCAGCAAAAGCAAGGGTTTTATTCCGGTAGGATGGTATCCTACCAACGTAAAAGTGATCGGTAAAAAGATATTTGTGGCCAATGGAAAAGGGTTCTCGTCTATGGCCAATCCGAATGGGCCCAATCCGTTTGGAAACAGGCGTGCCAAAGAAGAAGTGGTGTACCAGCAGGGCGATCCGAATAAACCCAAAGAAGTACAATACATAGCAGCCCTGTTCAAGGGGGCCATGAGTATTATTGATGAGCCAAAAACGCAAACATTGGCTGCATGGTCAAGGCAGGTATATAGTAATACACCTTACAGCAAGGAAAAGGAAATGATCACACAGGGTGAAGAGGGCAATCCCATTCCACAAAAGGTAAGGGATAAGAGCCCGATCAAATATGTATTTTATATGATCAAGGAGAACAGGACCTACGATCAGGTACTGGGTGATATCAAAGAAGGCAATGGAGATCCTTCACTGGTATTGTTTGACGAACACATCACACCTAACCAACATGCGCTGGCAAAAGAATTTGTTTTGCTCGATAATTTTTATGTGGACGGGGAAGTGAGTGCCGACGGACATAACTGGAGTACCGGTGCCTATGCAACGGATTATCTGGAGAAAACATGGGTAGCAGGTTATGGCGGACGTGGAGGCAGTTATGATTCGGAAGGCAACCGGCCTATTGCCAATAATAAGGGCGGATTTATCTGGGACCATTGCAAGAAAGCAGGGGTCAGTTACCGTACCTATGGTGAATTTGCCGATAATTACAAACCCAATATACCGGTATTGAAGGGACATTTCTGTCCCTATTACACCAGCTTCGACGGTACTGTAAGAGATACTACCCGTTTTCAGCAGTGGAAGCGCGATTTCGACTCTTTGCTGGCGATCAACCAGGTACCCAGTTTCAACAGTCTGCGTTTTACAAACGATCATACCGAAGGCATGCGTAAAGGAAGGCCTACCCCATACGCCCATGTGGCCGATAACGACCTGGCGGTAGGTATGTTCATTGAATACCTGAGCAAGAGCCCTATCTGGAAGGAGACAGCCGTATTCATCCTGGAAGATGATGCACAGAACGGTGCAGATCATGTAGATGCACACAGGAGTACCGCCTATGTAGCAGGGGGTTATGTGAAACGGAATTTTGTAGACCATACCATGTATTCTACTTCTTCCATGCTTCGTACCATAGAACTGATCCTGGGGATTCCGCCGATGAGTCAGTATGATGCAGCAGCTACACCCATGTGGCGTTCTTTTTCGGCAACGCCCGATACCAGAGGATTTACAGCAAGACCATCCAATGTCGACTTCAACGAAAAAAATACGGCCATGAACGAATGGCAAAGAAGGTCGGAGAAGTTTGACCTGGCAAAGGAAGATGCGGTGCCAGATCTTGAATTCAATAAAGTGCTCTGGCATGGCTTGAAGGGAGACCATGTCCCTTTCCCTGCCCCGCGCAGGGCAGCATTTTACAAACAAACGAAAATGCCCGACAGGGATTGATTTTTCAACGACCTGATGTGATGGCAATTTTAGTGACGATCTTTTCATCGCCTGTGTCATTGCGTACAATGACCAGGTAAATACCACTTGCTACCCTGTTGCCCAGGTAAGTACGTCCATCCCAAATGGCCTGGCCTCCCAACGCACGCGTTTGGTAGACCAGCCTTCCATTCAATTCGGCAATTTTTACGAGGGAATTATTGGCAAGGCCCCTGATGGCAATGGTTCCATGATAGCCTGGTGGTACAGGGTTGGGGAATACGAGTACATCCTGGTTAATAGAAGTCCCTTCAGTAGCTGTACTTCTGAAACTACAGAGGCCGGCGGCAGTGGCGATGAACACTTCGCCTGTGAGTGGATCAATGGTCAATTTTTTGATGTCGTTGTTCAAAAGCGGACTGTTATCGCTGTTAAACCTGTAAACAACGGAAGTACCATCCTGTGAAAGCAGCCAAAGTCCGTTTTTGGTTCCAACCCATTTCCGGTTTGCACCATCTACTACCATGCATTGTACTATTTCGTTGCGGAACAATAGTCCGGCATAGCGATCCTGCTGTACAACGGGCAATAAGGCATCACATCCCTGCGATCCAAATACATTGCCAGCGCATTGTATAATGCCGATACCTTTGTCGGTTCCTATCCAGATGAATCCATTCCTGTCTTTTACCATACACAATACCGTGTTACTGGGTAAGTTTCCTTTACCCTTGCCCTGCTGGTAGAATTTCCATTGATCGTCGCTGGTATTATCAATGGAAGGGCCATGATTGTAACAGAAAATACCGTTGCCTTTCGGACTGATGATCCATACCTGGTCAGCATCATCAATCAACAACTGTCCCGCAGCATTTTCTGCATGCAGGAATGGAACGATGAAAGCCTTCCATGAACTATCTGCTTTGCGGACCACTAATTCCTTTGCCGCTCCATAATTACTCATCCAGAGATTATTGTGTTGGTCAAAAGCCAGTCCGCCTACCCTATAGCTCCTCGGATCTGTTAAAGCGGGCTGCAAAGCACTATTGCTGCCCTGGTAAACAGCTGAAAACCCATTTTTAAAATGCACGAGACCTCCACCAAAACTACCGGCCCAGGCTGTTTGATCAACAGGATCAATGGCGACGGTAATGAAGTCGAAAATATTGCTTAGCGCGGGAGTATTATCGAACCTATAAAAACTCCATTCATTATTTGAAAACCGGAAAACCCCGCTGTGGTTGCGCTGGTATTGCCAAGCATCATTGATGCTCCCGGCAGCTGCAAAAAATTGCCGGCCATTGCTGGACATTTCACCACTGGCAATACCTGGGGGACCATTAGGAACGAATTGGGTAACCCCTGTTGCAGAAAACTTGCTGAGTCCGTGGAGGCTGTCTGCAATCCAGCATTTATCGCTATCAGCAATAGCTGATAAAGGCCTGACGAGTAAAGCAGGGTCAGAAATGATTTTTTCTATACTGCCGGCAGCTGATAGTTGAATCACGCGCCCTATGCCTGCATTGTTTTGCTGACAAACCATCAGCTTGTTTTCTGAAGCTGTGATGGAAAGAATGTTCCAGGATGGATCGGTATAGAGCAGGTTCCAGCTATTACCTGCGGACTGGAAAAGAGAATCTTTTTGTTGGGTGATCACCTGGTTATTGATCACTGCTACACTGGAAAACGCTCCGCCGGGTAAGCCATTGCTGCTGCCGAGGGTTATCCAGTTATGGTAATCTGATGGATCTGTATTGTGCGGCGCTTTTTTCAACCCTTCTGTTGTGGCTGCGTAAATAAACGAAGCGTCGGCTGCAACAGCGTTTACTTTCACTTGTGCACCGCTAGCGCCAATGAACCAGGTGTCTTTGATCTCGTACTTGTTCAGGTCAGCAACAACAATACCCAGGTTGCTGGATAAATAAGCAAAGCCATTCCTGCAGAAAATATGATTGATGGTTTTGTCACCAGTGATGGTACTGCGTTTGATATCGCCGATATTCTTTATTGAGCCCTGTTTGAAAATATCCAGGTTACTATTGTTGTATGCGATAACCAGTTGAGCTGATGCTCCATCCCAACCGATGCAGCGAACGCCAATATCGTTGAGGCCGTTTATCTTGCTATAGCGGTTCATTTCATCATTCGCATCTATAACGAACAAGTTGGTGGCAGTGGCACAGTAGAGCTGGTCGGCTTTTAATACCTGGATGGTAGAACGGTAGTTAAGGTGTTCCCTCCAATAACCAATGGGTGGGGGCTGGGCTTCAGACAGATGAATGATGGATAAGCACAGGCAGAGGATAATGGTGGAGAGACGCATAGGCTAAGTTAACTGAATTCATACGGATGCATGTAAAAAAGGGGTATTTATACCTGTTTGCGGGAAAGCCGGAACCTGTTAATTTGGACTTTACAAAAATGTCGTGTTATGGGAATGGGACGTATGTTTATTCATAAACTGAAACGGATCGATTTTATGATCAGGTTAAAGGCAACGGGTAATCCTGCTGTTTTTGCAGCAAAAATGGGGATGTCGGAAACCACGCTTTTCGAATACCTGGCTATTATGCGGGAGTTCGGTGCACCTATTCGTTATGAAAGGTCCCGAAAATCATATTACTATGAAAGTGAAGGGAATTTTTGCGTCGCTTTCATAGAGAAGCAATGGGATGATGAAAGCCTCACGTAAATTTTGCCATGTTGACTACATTTCAACCAGGTTGTGTTTCATGGCAAAGATGGCCAGTCCAACCCTTGTTTTAATATCCAGTTTTTTGAAGAGGTTATCGCGGTAACTATCTACTGTTCTGGGGCTTACACACATTTCTTCCGCAATCTCTTTGTAGGTTTTATCTGAACAGATAAGACGCAGGAAATGCACTTCGTTGTCTGACAGAGAGCCGAAAGGGGCATTAACGGCAAAAGTATTGCCATTACTGATATAGTTCATAAGCTTATCGCTGATCAGTTCATTGATAAAATAGCCGGTATCGCGGATGTTGTCGAGCGCCTGTTTGAATATTTTGGGCTTGCTGTCTTTCAGCAAATAACCCCTTGCACCGTTTTTCATCATGCGTATAATAGCAATATCGTTCTCCAGCATGCTCAGCACAAGTACCCTGGTGGTAAGCAGGTTTTTTTTGATCCATTCGGCTGTTTCAAAGCCGTCCATCACGGGCATGGTAATATCGAGCAGTACAATGTCAGGAGGACTGTCCTGGCCTAGCTGGTCAATGAACTCCCTACCATTCCCTGCCTGCATAATAACGTTATAGCCATCAAAGGAATTGATGATGGCAGCAAGTCCTGATCGGAGTAATTCATGGTCATCTACTAAAGCAACTCGGGTCATAGTTAAGGCCTGTTGGGTTTAATCTGTAAGGTAATAGCTGTGCCGCTTCCGGGGGTGCTTTTGATATCAACAGTTGCATGAATCATTTTTGCCCTGTTAAAAATATTCTGTAAACCGATTCCATGCCCGGTTTTTCTCAATTTTTCCGTATCGAATCCAATCCCGTTATCTGTGATCACTATCCGGGTATTGGTTGGGTCGCCGTCGATTTTTATATCAATGGCCGTAGCAGAAGCATGTTTGATGATATTATTGATGATCTCCTGTATCATCCTGAAGAGGATCAGGTCTGTATCTTTATTCACCCCTGCGAAGCTATCCGCAATTTCCAGGCTGGTAGTATAACGTCCCGTCTTCTGCAAGGTAGCCATTAATTGGCGAATTGATTCTAATATTCCAATGTCGGTGATACGGTTGGACTGGAGGTTATGGCTGAGGTCCCGGAGGTCTTTGATGGCTTTCCCCAGGAGCTGGTCGGTATGCTCAAACTTATCTTCTGAAACGCCATCCATGAAAGTACTAAGGTTCAGCCTTACCAGGCTTAAGACCTGTCCGATGTTATCATGTATTTCCTGACTGATATGACCGAAAGTTTGTTCCTGTATCTCAAGTTGGGTTTTCAGGATCGTTTGATCGAAACGGTTTTTCATTTCATCTCTTTCCTGTTGAAATTTCCGCTGACGACGCAGAAAGATAAAAACAATGAGCAAAAGGAAGAAACCAATCAGTACAAGGAATACAGAAGCAATTACGATGGTGATGAGTATGTCTTCCTGTTGTTTCGGCATAGAAAAAATGAGACGCTGAATGAACTGTACAAAAGTACATTTAAAGTATGGTTAATAATGCCATAAATCTTCTTCCCTTCCTGCTGCAAATCGTTCGTTCGAAGATATTCAAATAAGGCATTGATAATAACCGATCCCAGGTAAAAAATGAGCAGCCCGATACAGATCCAGAAGAAAGGTTGTTTGGAAAGGTGCTGATTGATGTGCTCTGGCAGGATGGATTCATACAGGAAAAAACAACAGAACACGACAATAAAAAAAGAGCCAAGCAAAAATGTATAGGTATGAAAATACCTTGTACCCTGTATAAAAGCAAGATTTATTACATCACAAAGAATAAGAAATGGAATAAAGCCCAATGCTATTTTCCTAAAGACAGGTCGTCTGAAATGAAGATAGAAAAGGAAAGAATAAAAGATGAATTCAATGGATGTAAAAATATTGTACAGCCAATAATTCTTGATACTCTTATAACTAAACCAAATACCCAGCAATTCAACGATTACAGTTAATAACAAAAACGGGATAAAATATTTAAGCATTTTATCCCGGGTTTTTGTATAAAAAAAGATCGCTAAAGTGAGGCTAATTATTTGGAAATACAAATAGATAGTAGCTTCCATGAATTACGGCCAAATACCTCCGTGGTTTAAATAATCTGTTGATGTAGCTGTTGGTGCAACCTCATTGCTTTGTACTGAACCATTTTTCACCCTGTTGTCATCACCAGAAAAATAAACAGTCGTCTTGCCAATATTGGCAGGATTATTAGCTGTCTGAGCAGTGTATACCCCAAAATTTACATATACGTTGTCAGATTTTAATTTGCTTTTCAATATCTGCAGGAATCCTTCCAGGTCCTTGATCTTGAAAACAACATACTGTGTACCGTTAGGGTTTGCCTGCACATAAGCATTGTGCATTTGCGTAGCAGCATCTCCAGTAATGAAACCGTCAACACCCGAACCGTTTACAGCAACGCCGGAAACTGATTCATTTGCTTTAACTGCAGCAGTTCCATTCTGAGGAGAAACGCCATTCTGCTCTTTTTGGCAGGCTACGAAGAGCGTAGCAACCACGGCGAGCATCATAAAGCCGCTCATTAAGTTAATCTTTTTCATCTAAAGTAAATTTTTAGGTTTCGGTTATGTCAAGGATAATTTTAAAATTTAAAAATATAGTGCCTATCTGGTTAAACAACAGGTATTGGTTAAAATAGATAAGTGATTTTTCGGAAATACGACT
Organism: Sediminibacterium sp.; assembly: GCA_041798205.1. Lineage (GTDB taxonomy): Bacteria > Bacteroidota > Bacteroidia > Chitinophagales > Chitinophagaceae > Sediminibacterium. Next base: position 22,856 of record JBHCAK010000013.1, on the reverse strand, counting down.
AAACAGACGCTCAAAACCTACAAGGTGTATTTACGGTCTTTACAAAACTCGGAAGAAATAAGGAACCGGGTGAAATAAAAACACTGAATTTTTAACGTTTTTTCACGGTTTTTTATACCGTGTTTTCCGCAGTTTTATCCCCAAAATGTGGAAAAATTGACCCGACTACTCTATTCAAAACCTGTTTTGTTAATGTGTTTTCTGATACTGAAACGATTTACCAAGCCTATTACCACCAGTAAAACAATCGCAGCAAGGATTGTATAGACAGAGGGCCAGGGATGGATAAATATGTGCTGTTTTTCAAGGAATTTATACGTAATATATTGAAAAACAGTTAATAATAAAATAGACCCCATTATTATCCATACATTGGGCGGAAAGAAGCGACTCATCAAAAAACGTTCCAACTGCCTGGGAGCAGCCCCAAGTGTAATCAGCAATATGATTTCCCGACTGCAGGAAGCAATGGTAAGCTGAATAAAAAGGGTAAAAACAAGCAGGGCGAATAACAATAGCACGAATCCAGTTATACCTGAAATATTCACTACCAGGTCTACTACCTGCCGGTACCGGCTGAAACGGGTTTTATCGGCATCGGTGCCCAGCCCGTTTTTCTTGAGGAACTCAACCAGGGCAGGATTACCCGGATCAGCAGTCCTGATAATAACCCTTGACGGTTTGACCTGTACGCCGCCGGACATATTGCGGTTAGCCCAATCCATGAACTCCTGTGGTATCAGCAGGGAAGATACCCGGTCGCTGAAGCCCACCACCCTTCCCTGGAAACTGGTGATACCACCCGGACCATAAAGATTGATCTTGAAAATGATCATTTTTACCACCTGTTGGGTAAGCTGGGGAAGACTTTGGGAAAATGAAAACTGAAAATTGTAAAAGTCCAGGAACATATTGGGTACAATAACCGGCACAAACTGAGACCCTTCCTCCCAATGCCAGTCTTTACTGGTTACATCAATGAATTCATTGGGCACACTTTCAAATGCGATATCAGTATAAAAAGGGAACCGGTCACTATTGCTTTGAATAGATGCTTTGAACCTGCTGGGTGTCAGCAATCCGACAGATTGAACAAAAGCCTGTTGTTTTAAATTATTAATCTCAGCATCGGAGAGTGAAGTGGCGCCAATATTACGATCGGTAAGCCGTTTATTGACCACCAGGAAATTGGCAATACTATCCTGGTTATTCTTGCTGTGCAGGAGATCATTATAGTTGACCTGTATCTGAACTGCTGCAAGTATCAATACCATGGCTACCGACAGTCCAAGAACGGCCATTACAAAACGTGACCGGCCGGCGCTTGAATGAATAAGTTTGGTTAATAATTTTTTCAGTTTATCCATGATGGTATGCTAACCTGTTATAAACTAAGTTCAGCTGAATAGGTAAAATGTGCATCTTCATCGAGATCAGTTATAATAAAACCGGCCTTTCTTTTGCTGCATTCGTGCGCAATCAATGCAGCGGCCCTGGCAGTGTTGGCTTTGTCAAGGTGACTGAAAGGTTCATCCATGATCAGCCATTCAAAAGGTTGCATGAGTGCGCGAATGATGGCTATGCGTTGCTGCTCTCCATAACTGCACAGGCCTGCCCGTTGGTGAAGTATATTTGTCACCCCCAGTTCAGCTGCCATAACATCGATCATTTCAGCTTCGTAATAAAGGGGCGAGGGCAGAACCCTTTTGAGCTCTATATTCTCCCACGCGGTGAGGTGAGGGAATAGACGCAGGTCCTGGAAAACAATGCTGATTTTTTGCTGGCGCAAAAAAGCCAGTTCTGCTGCTTCAACATCAGTCAGCAGATGATCACCCCATAATACACTGCCCTCGTAATCGTGCCTCAACTTGTACAAGGTATGCACAAGTGTTGTTTTGCCTGTACCACTCGGAGCCTTTATCTTAATCCATTGTCCTTCTTTGAAAGTGCGGATGGTATTCCATACATCTGACGGTTTCTGTACCAATTTATCTTTTAACGGTAGTGGAATAACCTGCTGCAATACAATATCCATAGCTATCATTTATGCGTTCCGAAAAGATCAATTGGTGCGGATGATCGCAGGCATTCCCCCGGGGAAAATATCCAGGGCTTTTTCTTTCCTGGCTTGTTTACGCATATCAACTGCCACATCAGTCAGCAGACTGGTAAGGGTTACCAGGCTGTTCTGCTTTTCATCCTGCATGCGCACTTCAAAAATAGCACGTGATGATTTTCCGTCGAATTTATCGGAGGTAACAATCAGGTCTTTGAAAGTTTCTCTTGCAGTTGTCATGGATTGCCGGTAGCTGGAAGCAGTATCACCGGCAGACAAGCTGCCGATGGTTTGTGCAATGTCGAAATAACATACGCCGGTTTTGTCTTTGAATCTGTTCAGTATGTCCGGCTGTATGGCAGCTTTTTCCAAACCGGCAATATATTGGGTATAAGTAAGGGAATCGCTTGCCAGTACCAGGTTCTTTTCATCGCCCTGCAGGTATAAACCGAACATAGACAATAACCCGCTGCCTTTGAATATATTACCCTGTCTGTTTACGACTCCGTGTTGTGTTGCCTGGTCCATCAGTTTGAAAAAACTGTTCTTATCACCTACGGGAATGTTCACGATCATTTTATACGAAGGTTTACTGCGCGTCATGCTCAACTCATCAGTCTTGTTTTGGGGCTCTGGTTGTTTCATACCAATATCCGACACAATAACAGCAATATCGCCTTTCATGGCTTTATAGAAATCTTCCGTACTAAGGCCCGATTTCTGAAGCAGGTTGTTAGCCATGCCTTCCACTTCCATCTGCTTCAGTAAACCACTGATGATCTCGGGATTGAAAGCAAAAAGCAGGAAACCGTTGATATGCTGTGTGGGGAAGTGATCTACCAGAGAGAGGTTCACTGAGGGACTGGGGTATTGTTTACACAAAGCACTCAGTAGTTCGTTGGGATAGTTGGTTGTTTTGGCGAGTATTTTCCCGTCTTCAAATGTGAGTGTGGAAGCAGAATAATTGTCTTTCACAAATTCTTCCAGTTTTGGTAATTGTATCGGCATCATATTGAGCATGCCCAGGTAGCTGTTAGAGCTGGTGAAAGCATATCCGTCTGCCTTTTCCCTGAAGAGGTTGGTGAACAGGTTTACACTTGCCAGTGACTCATCTTCTTTCAGTGCATAATAACTGCTCACTTCTGCTTTCAGGCTCTCTGTATTATTACCTGTTTCCGGCATTCTAAAACTACCCGTTATCGAATCATAAACGGGTTTTATATTCCTGTTGTAAATAGTGGCCATTACATAATGATCATTCCAGGATACCATGGTTCCGCTTTCAGGTAATATATAAGAATAGCCATTCTCTTTTTTTATTTCCTTGTCTTTCAGCTCACCCTGCTTTTTCAGAAAAGCTTCCCATTTGGCCGGATCGCTCAGGTTGCCCAATACATTGAATACAGTGATCATTTCACCAACCTTGCCACTGCTTTTATTCGCGGTAAAACAATAAAGCTGGCCGTTCCAGTTAATGCCGGCATTGTTGCGCAAATCATTCAGTGTTGCTTTATGGATCGAATCGTCCAGGTTACTTCGAAAGAATTTAGCAAACAGGGAGTCGGTACTGATGCCTCCTTTCTGCAACTTATCCTGCATGGCCTGGATATCCAATACCAAAACAACCGATGCGGTTTTCGGAATCAGTTTGGCCTGTTTGGGGACAGGATGCTTGCAGGAAGCAAGGAGGGCCACCAGCAATACAAAAGCTATGGCAGAACGTAAGAGCGGCTTCATATATATTGACATTAAGGGTTTGGTATATACGAAGTTAGCATTTGTTACTGCTTATCGTATGATTGCTTTATAAATGGCTTCCTGGATATTTGAACGTACATTCAACTGGCTCAGTTTGTTGTTGTTGCGGGTTGGATTTACACGGTTTGACAGGAAAATATATACCAGTTTATATTTCGGATCCACCCAAACACAAGTACCCGTAAAACCGGTATGTCCGAATGTTTCCGGCGACACGCTGGCCGAAGGATAGGGGTCTTTACGTGCGGCATTGTCTTTCTCGGGTTTGTCGAATCCCAGTCCCCTCCGGCTAACCGGACTATTATAAGCAGTAAATTGATCCACTGTTGTTTTTTGAAAGAAACGGATGCCGTTGAGCTCACCTCCGTTCAGTAACATCTGGTATAACTGTGCCAGGTCATAAGCATTACTAAATAAACCGGCATGACCCGCTACCCCTCCAAACAATGCAGCTCCTTCATCGTGCACGTCTCCGCGGATCAATTGCATGCGGAAATGTTTTTCGTCTTCTGTTGGTACAATATTTTGCAATGGCATTCGCTCTCTTGGTTTGAAAGTAGCGCTGGTCATGTGGAGGGGTTCATAGAAAACGTTTCTTGCATATTCATCCAGTGCTTTACCACTGGCGGCTTCCACAACCTTACCCAGGAAAATAAAATCATTGTCGCTATACACATATTTATCCTGAGCGCCCAATTTACTCTGCAATATGCGTTTGTAAAGGGTATCTTCCCAGTCGTTGCGCAAATAAAGGTTCTCTGCGACGCGGTATTGGTGTTGTATATTTTTTGAATCGCTGAAATATTGTGGCAGGGGTTTGCCCGTAACGGTATCGATCAGTTCACGGTAAAAAGAAATGAAAGGAACCAGCCCGGCCTGATGCAATAAAACATCCTTGAGTTTCAACGGCGCTTTGTCCGATCCATTTACCCAGGGAAGATAATCTCCCAGTGTTTTATCCAGGCTTATTTTCCCCTCCTCAAGCAATTTCATAATGGATACTGTGGTAGCTGATACTTTCGTAACAGATGCGAGATCGAATACCATATCTGTGCGCATGGGCTCCATCCTGTCGAAACTGGTATAACCGAAAGCCTTGTGGTATACCAGCTTACCGTCTTTCGCCACAAGCACCACGCAACCGGGGGCTGCGCCTTTTTCAATGGCATCGGCAGCAATATGGTCAATCCCCTCAAGCGCCACACGCTGTATTCCTACGGATTCGGGATTAGCTTCAGGAAAATAATTGTTGTACACAATACCATCGCCAAATTTCAACTGGCCACTCACCGTTACAGGCAATTTTCCTGTGGCTTTTATTTTGCCCCGCAGCAGGTTGGCCGCAGCTTCCTGGGTAATATCGTCGTTCTCATAACAGGCCACCAGGTTTTTTGGATCGGCAATATATTTTATTGCATAGGGATTCCCGAATACAAAACTAATGGTATTGGGTTGTTGTAATTGGTTGATGAAATCCCTGGTAACTGTGCTCAGGCCAAAGTCGTTGGCCGGTACGCGGCTATAGTTGTGCAATCCCATTACAATTGCATCATAACCGTGCAATTGCTGAAGGATGCCGGCCGCGTTGTTATTTTTTTCATCAAAGAAAAAAAGGTCAGCGCTAAAGTCCTGCTTCAGCCTGCCGGCAAATACATTAGGCCTCGAAATACCGATGCCAACATAAGCAACTTTGCCTGCCTGTAAGGGCAATAATCCCGGATTATCCCTGCGCAGCAAAGTAAGCGCGTTGGCAGCTATCAATTGTTTGAGCTGACTGGTTTGTGCATTGAGGTCGTTAACGATGTTGCTGGTGTCAATAAAGGATGGCTTATTCAGTCCGAGGTGATATTTTGCCAGTAGCACTTTCTTCACTCTTTCATTAATAGATTCCCAGTTTAGTTTTCCTGCCTTGATGGCTTCTTTTACTTTGGCAATACTGCCTGGAATATCGCCGGGCAGGCAAAGCATATCATTACCTGCGATCAATGACATTACCGAAGCATCTCCTTTTGGAAAGAATTTGGCAACACCCTGCATTTCCAGCGCATCAGTAAATGAAATACCCTGGTAACCCAATTCATTGCGCAGGAGTCCCGTTACGTTTTTTACCGAAAGGGAAGTAGGTAAATTGGAAGTAGTATCGATGGAAGGAATGGACAAATGTGCAATCATCATACTGCCCACTCCAGCTTTTATCAGTTCGCGGAAAGGATAGAGTTCCAGCTCATCCAGCTGAGCACGTGTTTTGTTGATGACAGGCAGGTCTTTGTGCGAATCAACCGCCACATCTCCATGGCCCGGAAAATGTTTGGCGCATGCCATTATTCCTGCGTCCTGCATACCCTTCATATATTGTACACCATAAGCGGCCACCTTGTACTTGTCCTCACCAAAACTCCTTTCATTGATCACGGGATTCATAGGGTTGTTATTGATATCAACATCCGGCGCATAGTTCACCTGGATGCCCAGGCGCCTGCATTGTTCTCCCACTGCTTTGCCAAACCTATAAATAAGTGATGCATCGGCCATTGCTCCCATCATCAGCTGGCGTGGGAAACTGATCACACTGTCGAGCCGCATGCCCAATCCCCATTCGCCATCGATTGCGATCACCAGGGGTGTTTTGGTAATGGACTGGTAATAATTGGTAAGAAGGGCCTGACGTACCGGTCCCCCCTGGAAAAAACAGAGTCCGCCTACATTGTATTTTTTGATCAGCTCTGTTACCTGCGCCACATGCTCCGGGCCAAGATTACTATGCGCCCTGATGATCATCAATTGCGCAATACGCTGGTCTTTCGATAATTTTCGGAACTTCTTTTTTACCCAGCGTTCGGCTGCCGGGGTTTTTTCATAAAATGACTGGGCAAAAACCGACAGGCTCCCGATGAGGATCAGCGCAGATAAGACAAATTTCTTCATAATGGTGGCTTCGAAGCCACAAGATAAGGAAAGGCCTGCGTGATTTTGCGTTTTTGTGAAGGAGGCTGCGTTGATTTTAATCAGGCTTCTGCAGGTGTTCCTTCATCCTCTTCGCTCAACTTCAATTCTACCTGGTTGGCTTTTAGTATATGGAACCATTTGATCATTTTCTTCATGTCACTTGCGTACACACGATCGAAGTCCATATCCGGGTAAACTTTTTGAAAATAAGCTTTTACAGCTTTGGCATCGTTTTCAGAAGGCAGTTTTTCCTTGCTTTTGCTCATGGCCTGGAATACCTCGACCAGGTTTGCATTTTCACGAACGGTGTAGACTTCAATACTTTCCAGGTGAGAAAAATTATGTACCCGGCTGCTTACGAATTTGGTGCTTTTATCGTCGAGAGAGCGCACGATGGCGCCATCGGTTTTACTGCCAACCAGCTCAAATAAACCGGCTATACCGGTTACCGAAATCAATTTGCTGTACTCCATATAAACTTAATGTTAAGAGGTGCAAAGTAAGGGGAAAATCGGGTAAATAACTAGTTGAACGGTTTTGAATTAAAAAACCGATTCGCTACTTTTATTCTTCTACTAAAACCGATAACATGAAAAAGCTTTTGATTTGTTTTTCTCTGCTGTTGCTGCTTGCAGCAACTGTTCAACCTGTCTGCGCACAGGACCTTCCGGCCGACAGTGTACGGGCACAACTGGTACGCGACTGGGAAAGGGCCAAAACATATACCAATGCTTACCTGGCTGTTATGCCGGCAGATAAATATGACAAAAGGCCGAACGATAGTATCCGAAGTTTTGCTGAACAAATGCTGCACCTGGCTACTGCCAACATAGGTCTTACAGCAACAGCAATCGGTACTCCCATGTTGTACCCTCCTCCTGTTCTGTTTGGACTGGAAAAATCAAAAACCGCTCAAAGCAAGGATTCTGTATACTATTATGTGAATAAGAGTTATGATTATGCTATCAATAACATCAAAAACATGGATATGTCGAAACTCTGGGAAACAGTGAAGATATTCAATTTCCCTGCAACCAGGTACGCCATGCTTCAGAAGGCTTTCGAGCACCAGACACACCATCGCGGGCAATGCACCATCTACATCCGCATGCAGGGAGTAAAGCCTCCACAGGAGATGTTGTTCTGATTATTTGCTGCGTGTGAATACGATCTCTTTCAAGGCTGAATCCAGCCTGGTTTGAAGCGTTTCGTAATCTGTATAACCCCTTGCCAGTAAATGGAATTTACTGTCCGACTCCTGTAATAACAGGCAGGGGAAACCGGTTACCTGCAATTGCTTCACCAGCGAAAATTCATAATGTGCCTGCACTTTGTATTCCTCGCTTTTGAGTTTGTTGTAAAATATCTTTCCGTCGATCCCATATTTTTCCAACAGGTGCCTGTATGCTTCATCATCGGTAAGATCGCGGCCTTCATAATGCAGCGCGTATTGGAGATCGGCTGCAAATTCCAGTTGCCGGTGAGGCAAAAAAGTCTTGAAAATGCACAGGGCAATGGCAGGTTTTTCAGAATTGGGATACCAGTCGCTCAGGTCGGGATGATTGACATGCCACAGGTAGTCATTTCCGAACCGGATACCGGTATAATCCTCAACAGTTTTATACGCCTGCCGGATATACCCGGCTGTGGCGCCAATATGAACAGGTTCTTTGGGGAGGATCATACCGCCGGATAAAACTTCAATGGGTATTTGCGGATAATGGATTGCAATTTGTTTCATCACCGGACTGAACCCGTAACACCAACCACAGTAAGCATCATAACAGTAAATCAACGAAGGTTCCATACTGCAAAGATAGTCTACTTAAGTTTCTCTACCTTTGTGGCCCGGCGGGTTTGAATGCAGGTGAATTCTAACTCCCATCCCTAACTTTTAATTGAAATTGATATGCCCGGATACGAATTTTTTGGCGACGAAGAAAGAAAAGAGATCAATGATGTATTGGAAACCGGTATACTGATGCGTTATGGTTTCGACGGACCCCGTAAAGGGATCTGGAAAGCGAAGGAACTGGAAGAAGCCATTACCAAAGTATTTGGTGCCAAATATGCGCAGCTTACTTCCAGTGGTACAACAGCCCTTACAACAGCTCTGACCGCATTGAACATTGGTGTTGGTGATGAAGTGATCATGCCCACATTCACATTTGTGGCCAGTTTTGAAGCAGTACTTGGCGTGGGTGCCATACCTGTGCTGGCAGATGTGGATGAAACCCTCACACTCAATCCCGATGCAGTAAAAGCGGCCATTACCCCAAAGACAAAATGCATCATGCCTGTACATATGTGCGGTAGCATGGCCGATATCGATGCACTGAAAAAAATATGCGCAGAACACAAACTTGTTTTCCTTGAAGATGCCTGTCAAAGCATCGGCGCCACTTATAAAGGAAAATCAGTGGGCACTATCGGCGACGCAGGCGCTTTTTCATTCGATTTCGTTAAAACCATTACCTGTGCCGAAGGGGGAGTGGTACTTACAAATAACGAAGATACTTACCTGAAGTGCGACGGTTATACAGATCATGGACATGATCACAAAGGAGTAGACCGGGGGGCAGACAAGCATCCTTTTATGGGGCAGAATTTCCGCATCAGTGAATTGCATGCGGCAGTTGGACTGGCGCAGATACGCAAGCTCGACAAATTCCTTGCGATACAACGAAAAAATCATCAACAATTGCGTTCCTGCCTGGAGCAGGTACCTGAAATAAGTTTCCGGGCAATTCCCGATCCTGCAGGTGACAGTTGCACTTTTTTGAGTTGGTTTCTGCCAACGGAAGAAGTTGCCAGAGCGGCTGTGGAAGAAATGAAAACGCAGGGCATACTGCCGGGGAACTTTTACTGGTATGCCAACAACTGGCATTATATCAAACAGTGGGATCACCTGAAAAACATCGCTTCCCTGAATAACCTGAATACAGAACAAAAATCAGCCTTGCAAAAACTGAAATCGACCAGTTTTTCTGCAAGTGATGCCATCATGAGTCGTTGTATCTCAACAGCCATCAGTCTTATGTGGACAGAAGAACAGGTGAAGGAGAAAGGAACAAAAATGGTGACCATCATCAAAAAAGTTTTGAGTGAAATGTCTGTCCGGGCATAGTTTAACTAAATAGATTCATGAATGACTGACTTCTACAATTAGTTGCATGTAAATCAGAAATCATCAAATCAGCCATCAGAAATCGTCTCTGGCATTATTTTGTATGTAAATTTGCAGCGTTTTAGAAAGTTATGTCTTTAAGCCAGTCACTTCAGCAAAAATTATTACAAAAACTGTCTCCCCAACAGATACAGTTGATGAAGCTATTGCAGGTGCCCACTGCCAACCTGGAAGAGCGCATCAAGGAAGAGTTGGAAGAGAATCCGGCGCTGGAACTGGAAGAAGACAGCCATGAGGATGACTATGCCGATGAAATGCAGGAAGAGTTTGATGCTAACAATGGCGATGACCTTGACCCCGATGGCAGTGCAGAGGATTATGACAATGTAGACATCAGTGAATATGTAGTGGATGATGACGGCGAGATTGCCGATTATAAGTTAAAAGACGATAATTACCCCGAGATGGATGACCAGAAAATCATCCCCATCAAGGTGGAAACCAGTTTTCACGACATGCTGCTGGACCAATTGGGTATGCTGGAACTGGATGAGCGCAGCCTGAAGATAGCGGAACAAGTAGTGGGAAGCCTGGATGATGACGGATACCTGCGCCGCGAGTTATCTTCCATTGCAGACGATCTTGCATTCAGGCAATCATTACAGGTTGACGAAAAAGAGATAGAAACCATTATCCAGCAAATACAACATTTCGACCCCCCTGGTATTGGCGCACGCGACCTGAAAGAATGTTTGTTGTTGCAGTTGAAAAGAAAACTGTCGGAAGGGAAAGGAGTGGAGCTGGCCATACAGGTGTTGAGCAAATATTTCGATGAGTTTACCAAAAAGCACTATGAGAAAATACAACGCGGACTCAACCTTACCGACGAACAGATCAGGGAAGTGATCAACCAGATCATCAAGCTGAACCCCAAGCCAGGCGGCAATATTGGCGAAATCAATAAAGCTGAAAGTTATATTGTTCCCGATTTTTTCATTATTAATAACAATGGCAAACTTGAACTGACGCTGAATGCGAAGAATGCCCCTGATCTGCGTATCAGCGAAGGATATCGCGATATGCTGAAAGATTACGACAGGGGCAGCAAAAAAGACAAGCGCCAGAAAGAAGCGGTATTATTCATCAAACAAAAGATCGATTCGGCCAAATGGTTCATTGATATGATCAAGCAAAGACAGGAAACGCTGATCAATACCATGAGCGCCATCATGAAACACCAGCGTGAATTTTTCCTCACAGGCGATGAAACCACGATGAAGCCAATGATCCTTAAAGATATTGCGGAACTGACCGGATTGGATATCTCTACCGTCAGCCGTGTTGCCAACAGCAAGTTCGTTCAAACGGAATTCGGCACTTACCGGCTTAAATTTTTCTTCAGCGAATCGCTGAGCACCGATAGCGGGGAAGAAGTGAGTACCCGGGAGGTAAAAAAAATATTGAGCGACATGATCGAAGCCGAAGACAAAAGAAAGCCCCTGAGCGATGAGCTGCTTACCGATATGCTGCAGGAAAAAGGCTATAATATAGCCCGCAGAACGGTGGCCAAATACCGCGAACAACTGAGCATCCCCGTGGCCAGACTGCGCAAAGAGCTCTAAAACGGGCATTTCCTGCCATAAACACTACTTCTTTCATACTATTTTTTCTATTTTAGCGTTATTACCCTCGTTAAGGGTGATCATCCTATAAAAAACCTTAGTGAATAAGAGAAAATTATACACTCTTTCTTTACTGCTGTTATCTGCTCCATTGTTCTCATGGGGCCATCCTCTTGTATTGGATAGCCTGCCTTTCCCACGGGGTTGTACACCTTTTATAATCCAGAGAGATACCACCATTTGCGATGGCACCAGCCTTACGCTCAGGCTTGCACCCCCTCCTCCACCCGATTCCATGCCGGGAGTGTGGAAACTGCTGATTAGCAGGTCCGGGATGGCAGACAGTGTTCTTTTCAACCCGAAGCCATTCGGGTACAACAGCGCCAAACAGTATCTCTATACCATTTATCACCAGATCATTGTACGTTATGATCTCAAGAACAATGTACAGGTACCGGTAACCTCTGCCAATGTATATGGCTGGCCTGGTGATTATACCGAATTTACCTACGATTATACCAATAAACGCTTGTTGTTACTGAAAGGCGGCCGAGATTCGGTGTATGCCTGGGATGAAGTGAACGGCGGGGCCTGGAGACCTATCAGCGACGGGAATATTGACCGCGATAGTTATGGGGCATCCATATTCTGGAACCCGTTCAGTGGTCAGGCGGGATTGTACGGTGGCTTTGGTTTTGGGGTGATGAAGAACTGGATCTATGAAAATACGCCAACCGGCTGGATACAAAAAAGAGCCAGTCCACTTCCCGATTCCATCCCCAAAGGGGGTAACCTGATCGGGTCCAGCGCAGACGGAAGTAAATTGTATCTTTTTTCGGGCCAGGGCAGTGCAACCGGCAATGAACTGGATGGCTGTATGTCGGGCAGTCCCTGGGGAACCCAAAATGGCAGCCTCTGCTGGCTGAGAGACCTTTGGGAAATAGATGTGAAGAACAATTACAGCTTTACTAAAATATTGCCGGTTAACAACCAGTCCATCCAATATGAAGGAGTGGCTGTTTACGATTACGATAAATCCAGGTTTTTCATTTTTGGCGGATTCAAACCCGATGCCAGTTATACTACCAATCTCAATCATGTCAATACCAATAAAACCTATCGTTTCCGTCGCAACATCGATACAGGTTTCGCCGCATTTCAAGGCGAAGGTGACATTCCTCCTGTCTTACCCAATGGTGTTTCCAACGGGGTAGCATATTATGATCCCATTGGCAAAAGAATGATCTGGGCGCGTTATGATGGTATCTGGGCCTATTATCCCGATTCTTCTCTTTCTGCGGCATCGCGTGTAAAAGTGTTATGGTCAACCGGCGACACAACAGACAGTATTAAAATTACTCCGGCGAAAACCACCCAATACAAAGTAACGCGAACGGTTGGTGGTATTGCGTGTTCCGACAGTATTACCGTTTCACTGGCGGGTATGAAAACCGCTTTGCAGAAGAACCTCACCATTTGTGCCGACAGTATTCTGCTGGATGCAGGTGCAGGATTCAGTTCCTATGCATGGAGTACGGGAGCCACCACACAAACAATCTATGGAAAACAGAACGGCACTTACAAGGTCACTGTTAAAAAATACCTCTGTACCGCACAAGACAGTACACAGCTGGTGATTGCCATACCGGTGCGGGACTTTATGGTGCGTGCGTTAAAGGATACCATCTGTAGTGGCGAAACAGATTCATTGTATGTGACGGCACCGCAAACAGGAGTGGCTTATACCTGGACCATCAGCGGCAATTCAACCGTATTGCACACCGGTCCTGATTATAGTACGCCTGGTATCATCAAAGATGCTGCATTCACAATTTCGGGTAATAGTAACCCTGCGGTTTGTACGACAGCAAAAAATGCAAACTTAAAAGTAATGGTAAGGGTGCCTCTGCCCAAGCCGGTTTTGTATAAGGATTCGATCGGACTGGCGGTACTTCGTTTCCGCTGGGATATCATACCGGTTGCGAAGGGGTATTCTGTGAGTCTTGATAGAGGAAGCACTTTCCGCTTGCCGTCGGGTGGTTTACTGGGACTAACACATACAGTAACGGGATTACAACCGAATGAGCTGGTGAACCTGACTGTTAAAACCCTGGGCAGGTACCTCTGTGAAACAAGTGATACGGCGCAATTATCGGCACGTGCACTCAATCCCTTCGGAAATGGTATTTATGTGCCCAATGCTTTTACCCCTAACGGAGATGGAGTGAACGATGTGTTTCTGGTATACGGAACGGCCATTGCGTCCATACGGCTACTGATCTATAACCAGTGGGGAGGGTTGGTATTTGAATCGACTGATGCGAAAAAAGGCTGGGATGGTACGTATAAAGGCAGTAAGGCTCCGGGCGGAGCGTACACTTATGCCATGGAAGCGATCATGATCGACGGAACCAGGGTTAAACGTAGCGGCACATTAACACTAGTCAGGTAGCAGATGAACAACGATAGATAAATATATCATGCGTAAATTTTTATCACTGATCCTTGTTTTGCTGGTGACTGTATCAAAAATACAGGCACAGGTAGATCCGCATTTTACGCAATACTACGCCTACCCTGTCTGGCTGAATCCGGCGCTCACGGGAGCCATCGATGGAGAATGGCGTATTACCGGCAATTACCGCAAACAGTTACCCGCTGCACTAGATCCGTACACAACACAGGGACTTACCATGGATATTGCTTTGCCCAGTGGCTTTGGTGTTGGACTTACGCTGCTCAATCAGACTGCGGTAAGCAGCAGTTATCAGTATACGAGCGGTTATTTTTCGCTTTCTTATCTCGCACAACTTTCTGAATATAAAATGCTCAGTGCGGGCTTTCAACTGGGTATGCTGAACAGGCGTATTGATCCGAATAAATTCCAGTTTGGTAACCAGTTCAACCCTGTTATCGGCTATGATCCATCTTTGCCCAATAATGAAATATTTGCTTACCGTTCTGCCAGTTCGGTAGATGGGGGAGTGGGGCTGATGTATTTCGATGCAGATCCTTCTAAAAAGTACAACCCCTTTATTGGCGTCAGCCTTTTTCATCCAACCCAGCCGGTTAACCGTTTTTTGTCAGGCAGTGACGACAGCAAGATACCCATGCGTTATCTTATTCATGGAGGTGTACGCTTGCAATTGAGCGAAAAAGCCGACCTGATCCCTCATGCAGCCTACATAAGACAGGGAAAAGCAGATGAAACCATTGCAGGCTTTACACTGAACCTCAAATTGGAAAAAGAGAAAGAACTGATCCTCGGTAGTGTATATAGGCTTAACGATGCCGTGGCGCCGAGCCTGGGATTGCGTTTCGGATCGCTCATGGTTGGGCTCAGTTATGATATCAGTGTTTCACAATACAAAACAGTAGCTTCCAGTAACAGTGGGTATGAATTATCGGTAAGTTTTGTTCACAAAAAGAAAACGAAAGACACAAGGTTTATATGGTCAAGACTATAACTAATTGCATGATCCGGGTTGTTTGTGCCGTTCTGTTTACCGGTACGGCTTTGCTGTCGGTCGATCTGAAAGCACAAAGCGCCAGGAAAATTGAGAAAAAAGCAGACGCCAGTTTCAATATCAAGGATTACTACACGGCTGCCAAACTCTATGCGTCGCTTTTGTACGACAGTGCATCACTTACGCCTGCAGATCCCGTATTACCTTACCAGTCTTTCAAAGGCAAAACATCTCCCAAAGCGAAACCATCACAGCGCACCAATGTTCTTTATCAGCTGGCAGAATCTTATCGCCTGGGCTATCATTACAGAGAGGCCCTGAAACCTTACGCAGCATACATCGCTTCAAAAGATTCCAAATATCCACTGGCTCCGTTGTGGTATGGCATCTGTTTGAATGCCAACAATGAGCCGGAGAAAGCAAGTGTTGCATTCAATGATTTCCTGAAAAAATACAGGGCCAAAGACGCTTATGCCCAAATGGCCAGGCTTGGGCTGGCTAATTGCGATTTCATCATTGCCAACAGAGGGTTACCTCCGAAAGCGGTGGTGACAAAAATCACCAGCGTGGTATCGGGAGATGGCTCCAATTTTGCGTTGGACAAGATCAATGATTCTACTTTTTGGTTCAGTAGTTCCAGGCATGAGCAGGGGAAACACAACGAGATTGAATACCCGATACGTCTTTTCTCGGGGAAATTCAACGACAACAATGTGCAGAAGATAGCTGCACTTTCTGTGCGCGATATGAATATGGCGGCTTCCTCCATGTCGGGAGACGGACTGACGGTTTTTTTCACCGGATGGAGAAATGCCGGCCAGTTACCCGGCACCAATTATAGTATTTACTACATGAAAAGGGAAAGCGCCGAGGGTACCTGGGGCTCTCCCGTGATCCTTTCCGATGCAGTGAACATGCCTGGGTACAATTCAAGGCAACCCTTTCTGACACGCGATGGCAGATACCTTTTCTTTTCTTCTGACAGACCGGGCGGTTATGGCAAATATGATCTCTGGCTGGTGCATATGCAGGGAACACAGCCACAGGGCGCAGCTGCGAACCTGGGTAACGCGATCAACAGTATTGCAGAAGAAGCTTCCCCCTTTTATGACGCTGATTCGGCAAGACTGTTTTTCAGTTCAGATGGAAGAACCGGTATGGGCGGACTGGATATTTTCAGGGTATATGGAAGACCTGAAAACAACCAATGGTCTGCTGAAGTGGTTAACATGGGATATCCGTACAACTCTGTGAAGAATGATGTGTATTTCAGCAAGGATATGCATTCGGATACCGCCTACCTGAGTTCGGACCGCAATTCATCATGCTGTCTGGAACTGTATAAGGCTGTGCCCATTTTACGCAGGGATACTACAAAATCAACTACAATTGACAGCAGTGCTTATTGGGCCAGGATAGTGAAGGAAAAGCAGGCGATGGCCGATTCCATTGCGAACAGTGTGGCAGAAGAACAGAAGATGAAGCAGCGGTTAATGGATTCGATCAATGCAGCAACCGTGGAAAGATTGTATGTGAATTACAATTTCGCCAGTTCAAAGATCAGGCGAGTGGATCATGCAACGCTGAACAGTATTGTGCAGAAAATGCAAAAGGACCAGAAGCTGAATATACTGATCGCTTCTTTTACAGACTGTATCGGTAGCAGGGAGAACAATGAGGCATTATCGAAAAAGAGGTCTGAAGCGGTAAAGGCTTACCTGGTGAAAAAAGGAATAACATCTTCGCGCGTCAATACGGATTTTTTCGGTAAAAAGCACTTGATCCTTCCTTGTTATGAAGCCAGGCGTGTGAATATAGAAGAACAGATCGCCAACAGACGTTCCGACCTGATTCTCACACATGAAGCCAAACCAAAATGGAGACCTACAGGCAAAGAGTTGGATTTGCAAAGTGCCCAAAGTATGCAAGGCATTACACGGGAAGAACCCGGAATGAAGGGAGAAGAAGAAACTGTATTGAGAAAAGAAAAGAGCGATAAAGCGGTAGAAGCGGGAAAGACAAAAATAGCGCCGCCTGCCGCAGGTGCGTTTAATCTCAAAGGAATGGTCAATGCGAATGACCGGAACAGTAAGAAAGAGAAGACAGGAAAGGAGACGGTCAAAGCCAAAGACGAAAACAGCGCAATCAAAAAAGCAAAGAGCAAAAAAACAATATCCAACAAAAAAGAAAGAATGCCCAAACAGCGGAATGCAAATGCTGTTGAACCAGTAGTAACGGGACGTATGGAACCTTTCGACAAAGCCGTGGCAAAAAGGAACATCGAAAAACTGGCACATAAAATAGATATCGGATCATTGGTAACGCTTACACCTAAGTTGAAATCGCCGGATTTGATAGAAGAAATGACCAAACGCATTCCACGAAAGCCACTCTATATTTATTCCACATCCGATTCTGTGAAAATAGACCTGTACGATAATGGCGTGTTTGACTATGATTCAGTTTCAGTAATATATAATAAAAAACTTGTTATATATAAAGAAATGTTGCAAACCACTAAGCCCATTACTTTCTATGTTAACCTGAATGCTGATCAAACTAAGAATGAAATGATTTTCTTTGCAGAAAACCTGGGAATCACGCCGCCCAATTCAGCGCTCATGATCATTACCGACGGTAATAAACGCACCGAAGTGAATGTGACGAGTGACCTGGATCATAATACGGTGGTGTATTTCATCAAGGTCAATAAGAAATAACACTGCAAAAACATGATCATGATACAGGAGGAGATGGCTTCCGGGGGAAATTATAGTGCTGTATTGCGTGTACCGGCAAAACTGGTGTCTTATGTGCTCCACCCATTGTTTGTACCTACTTATGTATTCCTGTTTTTAATTTATCAGTTTCCTTACGAGTTTGCAGGGATAACGGAATGGCAGTTGAAGATGCGTTTCTTCGGCCTGTTCTGGATGACGGCTTTCTTTCCCGCTTTCTCTGTATTTCTTTTGTGGAGACTCAGGTTCAGTGAAAGTATTTTCCTGCGCACGCAAAAAGAAAGGATTGTCCCTTATGTGATCACCATGTTCTTTTATTGGTGGATGTATTACCTAAGTCGCAATTTCTCCGATCAACCCGAAGTGTTGAAGTTCTTTTTCATGGGGATGTTTGCTTCAACTGTTGTTGGACTGATTCTGAATAATTACAACAAAATAAGCATGCATGCCATGGGAGTGGGAGGAGGAATGGCTGCCGTTATTCTTTTCTCTTTTTATTACCAGCAGCCGCTGGGATTGGCCATTACTATTGCCACTTTACTGGCTGGTTTGGTATGTACCTGCCGCTTGTTGCTGGGAGACCATAGCGGAAAAGAAATTTATACAGGGTTATTTACAGGCATTGGCTGCCAGTTGGCGGCTTATTTTTTTGTGATGTAATTGCTCCTGGTTAGAAACGAACGCAACGTACCTTGTCCAGCGTTGAACTCCTGATCTTCAAAAAATCCCGATAGGAAGCAGTCAGTTCCAGTCCGCCTCTTAGATTGGAAGCAACTTTGAGCTTTGAAATGTTCACATCATAACTAACGCCGATACTGAAATGTGCGAATTCCATTTTGATAGTAGGTATGGCAGCATCTCCCCAACGCATGAAACTGCCGACATACAATACATCCGGTTCATTGTTATCGTATTCCCTGATGTTCACACCATATAGTGCACCACCTAGAAATTGCCTGTTACCGTTTTGTACAAAATAATCTACAAATGCGATCAGGTGACCTTTATCTCCGGAAGGGCAATTCACGCCGAGGTTGAATGACCATCTTGGCTTCAGGAAACTTTCGGCATTGCCTGTTACAGAAGTAATGGTTGGGTTGGTAAAATGAGAAAGCCCTGCAGCCAGGTAAAACCTGGTCTTGTTATTGAATGTACTGCTGAAACTAAGTCCGGCTGCCATATCCCAATATGAATACCCTGTTGCTGTAATGGGTTGGGAAGTGGGGATAGACGGATCGAAGCTGCCGCCGCGATACTGGTCGCCCATTTTCATCTGTGAAGGATCGAACTGGCTTGAAACGGGACCACCCATGAAAGCGGCAGATAAATAAGTATCGTTGTTTTCACTGAGCGATTTGTGAAAATTGACTACGGGCATGATCTGTGTTCTTCTCAACCTGAGGTCGCCCGCACCATCCATGCTCATCTGCGTTCCTAAAGCGAGGATATCGTCTTTGGTTCCAACCGGCAACTTGTATTCTACACTGAGCGAAGTGGTCCGGTAAGGAACAGTAACACTGCCCCACTGGTCGCGATGCGCCAGCGATACCCTGATGTCTCCGGTGAATATGCCTGCCAGTGCAGGATTGCGGAGCATGGGTTGCTCATAGAACTGGGAGAAAGTGTAATCCTGAGCAAGCACTCCTTTGTTGCAGAGCAGCAGCAAGCACCAGGCCACCATAATTCGTAGGGTAGAATTCTTTATCATTTTAAAATAGTTATATTTCCTTTAAAGAATGACAGTACGCCTTTGTCACAAACAACTTCACAGATATATACGAACACATCAGGCGGCGCGGGCTTACCCCTTACTTTTCCATCCCATGCATAAGCAGGATCACCCGGCTGGAAATTGGCTTTTTCGAATACCATTTCACCCCAACGGTTGAATATGCGGAAGCTTTTGATCACTTTGACGCCCTTGCCCTGTATCATCAATACGTCGTTGATACCATCTCCATCAGGTGAAAAAGCATTGGGTATAAAGACCTGGGAACCGGCACAGAAAGTTTTGATATTGAGCGTATCAACACTGATGCATCCATAACGATTCACTGCCCTGCAAATAATGGATATATCGTCTGCGGCCTTGAGAACCGGATTGGGGCAATTGAAGCAGGACAGGTTGGCCGAACCATACCAATTCCATTTTACGATATCTGGCCGCTCGCTCAATGTATGGATCTGAAGCAGATCGCCTGCTGCCAGCACGGTGTCTTTTCCAATATGAATGGCTGTGGGGTGACCGACCACCATTTTCACTTCTGCGGTATCGGAGAAACAACCGTACCTGTCTTTACCAATGACATGGTAAGTGGTTGTTTGCTGGGGACTTGCCAGAGGTGTTGCGGAGACTCTGTTACTCAGACCTGTTTCGGGATACCAGGTGTAACTATTGGCGCCTGCTGCAAACAATTGTTTGGACTGGCCAATGCAAATAGTATCTCCTTTTGCGGCCAGCATTTTCAATGGCTGAACCAGGTGAAGATCAACTGTTTTGATCTCACTGCAACCAAACTGGCTAACGCCCACCACTTTGTATTGTGAATTTCCGCCAGGTTTTATCTTCAATACTGAACAATTGCTGCAAAGGATATTGTTATTCTGGTCGCTCCAGATATAGCTGGAAGCGCCATCAGCTTTGATGGTAGCTGTATCGCCTTTGCAAACATCTGTATTACTGATAATGCTTACAGCAGGAATGGGGTGAACCGTAATTATTTTGTAAGCAGAATCAAAGCAGCGGTTGATGGTGGCCACCGTTAATTTAACAGTATAATTGCCATCTTCCACATATTGTACGGTTACAACAGAATCCCTGGATTTTTTTCCATTGCCAAGGTTCCAAAGCATGTAAGCGATGGAATCTTTGGAGTGCACATTGGGAGCCACTTTGAGGAACTGTGTTTTACAGATCTCTGTCAGCGCATTGATATTGGCCTGAGGGAAATCGAACACTGTTACTTTGAAATTGGCCTGCTTGGTACTTACACAACCACTGTTGCTCTGTGCAGTAAGAGTGATACTTTGCATGCCATCTGCGGTATAAACAATGCTGTGGTTCTTGGTACGGATGGTATCGCTGCCGGCTGTACCGGTTGTATACCATCTGCGACTCTGCATACCGAATTGAGTGCTGGTGGTATCACTAAAGAAGAAGGTTGTTTTACCACAATCATTGATACTGGCCAGCTTGAACCCAGTGATCATTTTATCAATGGTAACCAGCATTGTATCGGATGAGCTTACGCATATATCATTTGAAATAGTCCATACGAACTTATAAACACCTTGCTGCAGTCCAGTTACATCTGTGTTGTGCATGAGGATATTGGTAAACACAGGAGTAGAAGGACCGGAAGCCATGCTCCATCTGCCCACGCCGGAAGCAGGAAGGTTAGCGGCCATTGTGGTTCGGTTGCTGCCGTCGCACAATAACTGATTGGGGCCAGCCTTGGCAATGGTTACCGGCTGCATGGCAGTGATGGTTACAATGTTGGAATAAATAGAAGCGCATGCTCCATTCTGTACCAGAACACGGTATTGTGTTGTTGCAGTAAGGTTGGAATAGGTGTTGGTATCGCCGGTATTGCTGATATTGTTCCAGCTATTACCACTATTGGTTGAAAATTCCCAACGGGCCACTGATCCGGTCCTGCCTGAGAGGTTGATGATTCCATTATTAATGCCATTACAAACAACAGCATCACTGGCCAATTTGCCGGCTATAGTGGCAGAATCAACCCTTACAACAAAGGTATCTGAGTAAGCGCTTGAACAAACACTGCTTTGCACCAGTACCCTGAACCAGGTGGTGGTAGTAAGATTGGCATAAGCGTATTTATCCTCACTGTTGATAAAGCTGGTCCAGCTGGCGCCCTTATTGGTAGAATACTCCCAATGTTGCACCACGCCGGTATAACCTGTCAGACGAAGGCTATCGATATTGGCAGTAGCACAAACAGTGCTGCTGGCTGAACTGAGTTTGCCACCTACAGAAGCCGGCCTGACATTGATTGTGGCAATATTGCTGTATACTATATTGCAAGGGCCATTCTGTACCAATACCCTGAATTGGGTAGTAGTCAGCAGATTGTTGTAATTATAAGTAGTGGCTGTATTGCTGGTACTGTTCCAGGTAGCACCACTGTCGGTTGAAATTTCCCAACGAATAATATTGCCGGTATAACCTGCCAATTGCAGTGTACCGGAATTTCCTGTTATGCAGGCAAAAGCATCTGCAGTCAATTTGCCGCCATTGGAAAGTGCAAATACCGTAACTGTAACAGAGTCTTTAGAATTTGCACAAGATCCATTGGAAATATTCCAGGCGAATTTATAGGTGCCTGGCTGGAGGCCGCTTACTGTAGTAGTCGCATCATTTACATTGGAGAATACAACGATAGAAGGGCCGCTGATCAATGACCAGGTACCGGTTCCTGATGAAGGTGTATTGGCTGCAAGTCTGGTAACAGAAACATTACAGAGATTCTGGGCCGGGCCTGCATGTGCGATAGTTACTGGCTGTAACACAGTAATGGTAACCGGATTAGAAACCAATGTTTGGCAAACACCATTCTGCACCTGTGCCCTGAACTGGGTAGTAGCAGTAAGGTTATTATAGGTGTAACCAGCGCCTGTGAAAGCAATATCAGTCCAGCTAGTGCCATTGTCGATGGAAGACTGCCATTTGTTGATGGCGCCGGTATAACCGGAGAGGTTAAGGTTACCGGTATTGGCAGTAGCGCAAACAGTAGCAGGAGCAAGTAGTTGTCCTGCATTAGTAGCGGCGTATACCGTGAGTTTTACAGAAGCTGCTGACTGTGAGCAAACATTGTTTGAAATGGTCCAGGTGAGCACATACACACCCGCCTGTAACCCGCGAACTGTAGTAGCAGGATCGTTTGCATTGTCGAAACTAACTACGGAGGGACCACTGGTGAAAGTCCAGGTGCCAGTTCCGGAAGCTGGTACATTGGCAGATAGTTTGACTGATGCAACATTACAGAGTTGCTGGTCAGGGCCTGCACTGGCGGTGCTGACGGGTTGCAGGACGGTGATGGTAACCGGGCTGGAGAACAGGGGAGCGCAGACAGCATTTTGCACCTGTGTTCTGAAGAGCGTGGTAGCGTTGAGGTTGTT
>JBHCAK010000012.1:0-292983 GCA_041798205.1 Sediminibacterium sp. | reverse complement strand
TTGCCCTGATTCATAAACAAACTGATTTACAGTAAGTTATGAAATGAGATATTTCAAATCGTCACCGAGTTTTTTTTCTATGAAACACATATATACCAAGACTTTCAAAGAACTACTAACTATTTTTACCGGACACTAATGGTTTTAACAGATATTTCTTTTATTATGATGAATGGCTGGCAGCTCTATTTCAAAATATTGGGTTACAATTAGTTGATATGAGTCAGATAGGGAAATGGTCTGTGAATTTCTCCCCTCTTTTCATGGCTTCTACTTCTACTTCGTTACACAAACATGTTTTCAGTTCAGCAAAAAAAGATAATCAAACCTGTTTTCTACCAATTGTGCATCGATATTCACTTCATTCATATCATTGGCAATCACCGCCATCCGCATACCTTCTTTATTATGCAACACATGATTAAGCAGAGTGGTTTTACCAGCTCCGAGGAAACTGCTGAGTACCGTTACCGGCAGTTTTTGTATTGAATTTTTTTCCATTGGATTGATTTCATTATTATACCATCGTTAGAAAGACAGGATCAAACCGGGGTCACCTTGTGTATTCACTACCGGGCCCTGGCTCGTTTCGCCGGTTGCAGGATTATAGGTGTAGATGCCTACTCCGGTTGATGTTGATAAACCCCATAATATCTTTCCTTCGAATGGGTAAACCGAAGCAGCATATCCATTAGAATAAGGCAGGTTTAATTTGGTAATGGTTTTGTTGGCGAGATCAACTTTGAAAGACCCGAATGTTCGGTCTGTAATATAATTGGGCGGATTACTTGCCAGCGCATAAATGTTTCCGGTAGCATAAACAATTCCGTTCGATACATAATGCATGTGTTGCAGATAATCTACTTTATTGTTGGGCACGCCATCAATATGGTAGTCTGCCACATTGAAGAAATAGGTGGGATCGAAATTGTTCTGTCCGTTTTTAATCCGAAGGAACCCACACTTTTGTGCAGGACCTCCAAAACCATAAGAAGCTACACAGAATACATACAAATCGCCGCTCTCATCAAAAAAGACAGAAGCCTGTTCATCGATGCTGCCGGCCCAGGTGCTGCGGCTATCGGTAGCAGATACGATGGTATTGCCGGCCGCTACGTTGATGATCAGTACTTGTGCAGGTTTGTCGCTGGTATAACCATTGGCCGTTTGCACACAGGCTACATATAATTTACCATTGCGGTATGTCATCACAGTAGGCCCGGGGCTGGCAGTACCTAAAGCATAGGAGGTTAAATCAATATAACCGGTGATCACCATGGTAGAAGGATTGAATACTGCAATCTTGCCCAGGTTCTGTAGAGAACAATATCCTTTGGTATCGCTTTCAATCACAATACCGATGGATTGTGAAGAAGAAGGTGTGGTCATGCTGCCTTCTTCCGACAATGTTCCATCGGGTTGGCGCCGATATTTTTTTATTACATCACCTCCTTTATTGGGAATCACAAAAACATAGTCTTTATAGATGGTAGCAAAAGGATATTGTGTCCATTGCCTTGCTTTGGCATTGGTTTGATTGGTAACCGTCAGGTCCTTCAAAGTGCCAACATAGGCAGTAACCGGGTTGGAGCTGGTTATATTGTTAACCAATAATAATTTATCTAATCCTGCGGCTGAATTTTCAGCAGGACTGCTTTTGCTGCAGGCATTCAATAAAAGCGCTGCAATGAGTACAGTTAGTACACCAAATCTTGTCTTTTGCATGGTTGTTCTATTTTTAGTGTTGATGATTGAGTTGGTTACCCAGCAACAGGTATCGCAGTTTCAGACGGAATGTTCTGCCGGGTAATGGTTGATTGTAATTATTCAGCACAGAAGCATCGAACAGGTTATTGACTTCGCCTGTGATGGTATACCTTCTGTCTTTGAAAGACTGTTCAAGGGAAAGCGTATGTACGGTATAAGAGGGAATGATGAAATTGTCATACCTGCTGATCTTAAAACCATAATAATACTGGTTAACAAAACTTCCATCGTAAAGGATCCTTGTTCTGCTATCCTTGCTCAACAGGTTGTTTCTATGAAATTCAATACTCCAGTTGGCGAACAATTGTGGAATATTGGGAATATCCATGTTGTAAGTAGGATTGGCTACATTTTGCGTGCCCGGGATATACCTGTTCCTGTCGGTCAATTGTTGATAGGTAGCATTTACACTGGCATGCCAATTTCGATGGATATCCCCCTTCAGTTCTATATCAGCTCCCATGATCCTCGCCTTGGCATAATTGACATATCCAAGGCTCAGTCCATTGCCTGCTAATTGAATGAGTTGGTTCACCTGCATGTAAAAGACATTAGCTTCTGCCTGAATTCGATTGCCTCTCCTGTTCATTTTATCATAAATCAAACCCAGTGTTTGATTGTAAGCCACTTCGGGCTGGAGAAAGATGGCAGGCGTAATTAAAACACCGTCGCCAAACAATTCCGTTCCTGTGGGTAATCGAAGGCTCCGCTCATGACTTGCTTTTACTAAAAACGACCGCGTGAAGTTGTAACGAATGCCTGCATTGTAACCCCATTCGTTGGTAACATTATTCACTTTATCGGGAGCATTGTTGAGATAAATACTCGTGTTGTATCCTTGCGCATGATTGTAATAATGCTTAATAGCAGCAGAGATAAGCAGTTGGTCATTCTTCAGCCGGGTTTCCAATGTAAGGCCGGTAATGGAATTGAAAAGATTGCCGGGATAATTAAACAGGTTCTTCCCTGCATAATGATTTCCCAGGCTGTCATCCGGATCGAAGTGCCCGTAACGAAGGGTATTGTTGATATTCAGGGTGAACATTTCATTCATCCGGTAATTAAGGTTGAATCGATGCCTGGCTTCTTTTTGCCGGCTCGTTGACAAATGCGGATAGTTTCCTATTTCACCTCTGCCGGTGATGCTGGGTTTAGCCGTGCCATCCCAGTCGTAATTATAACTGGAGGTATCTACCAACTTTACATTGATATCAGCATAGATCGCATTGTACCTGAGATCTGCCTTTTGGTTGAACAGGTTGTTCTTGATCAATCCCAATGCAACTACGCCTGTATTTCCTTTGTTATGGGCCTGCTGGATATTTTTTTGAATGCCTTGTATTTGTTTGTCAACTTTCATGTAGGCTCCTTCCAGTTCGATTTCATTGAACCAGTATTTATGAAACCTTACAGACGCACCGGCCAGCAGGGATTTGAACCGGTCGTGATCGCGCTGGATGATCAGTCCCGGTTGGTAGGGAGAACGCATGGTATAATTGTTATCGCTGCTATTGGTGAAAATGCCTGCTCCAGCTTCGATGCCTTGCTTGTCTAATGTTTTCTTGAGAATGAGCCCGGTATTGACCGTATGGTAAGATTGATAAGAAGCCGTGGCATCGATATAACTTACGGAACGGTGTTTTATAACGATGTTCACTGCACTTCCCAAACCATCGCCACCCAACCAGGCAGGAACCGTTCCTTTGTATATTTCAATCCGTTCAATGATTTGCAAGGGCAGGTCGTTGATGCCCAGACTTCCATCGGGCGTGTTGAGTGGGTTTCCATCGATGAAGACCTGCACCCGCTTGCCTTCCAATCCACGAACAGATATCCGGCCCTCACTGCCCAATCCGCCACTCATCCTGATCTGCACACCAGCCTGCCGTGCAAGGATCTCGTTCAGGTTTCCCGCACGGTTTTCTATTTGTTTGGCTGTGATGATGGTAACGGGCATGACATTGTTCCGGACTTTATTCATGGCCATCTGTTCTTCCGACATACCTGTAACAGTTACTTCTGTGAGGTCTTCAGAGACAGGAAAAAGGCTCACATCAAACCGGATAAAAGAAGAGTCTCTGATGCTGATTGTTTTTTCTGTGGAACGATACCCTACGTGTGAAAACGATACCAGATAATTTCCTGGCCGCAAGTGACCACACTCAAAATAACCGGCTTCATTGGTCAATGTTGACTGGCCCGTTTCCCGTATCTGAACAACAACCTGAGCCAGCGGAGCCAGTGTTTGAGCATCCATTACTTTACCCCTGATGATATAAGAAGATTGTGCCATAGCCGGAATAGCCAATATCATCAACAAAAAATTCATCCAAACTTTCATAATACAGGTTTATGCCGATGCGATACACGAACTATTCAGTCATGCATTTCATCTGTACGCTATGGCTTATACAGTTTACTGTTAAGCATAGCATATACTTATGTAATACGTTAAATAAAAAGAGACCCGGTCTTACCCTATGCTACGACCGGTAATGGCATCTATGTCAGCCAATACAAGGAGGCCCCTTGTTAATGGAGAGCAATACCGGTGTTTCCACTACCGGCAAACAATAATAACTATTCCGGGCAGTTGTTGGAATGAGAGGAGTAATTCGGCAGGTATAGATATCGCCCGTAAAGGGGGCATACTGATGCGAGCAAACGGGACAGTTGTCAAATGAGGTACCCGTTCCTGCTTTTAATAAAAAACTCGTTTTGGGATTTTTCGAAATAACAACCTGTTGCTTGACAGCAGGATGATGATGCCATAAACCAGCCGGGATGGCAATAAAAACATGAACAGCCAGAAGAAAGACTGCTATGACCTGCTTATATGGTTCCGAAAGCCTCAATTTATAAATGCATCAGAGTTGCAAATATAGGGTTCTCCTTTGAATTATGTTGATTAATAATTTTGTTTTCTGAAACAATCAGAATGGCATTATCATTTTCAATGAAATATTACGTCCCATATTGTATATGCCCTGGTGACCGTTTGGCGCTTGTCTGTAATATTCAAAATACTTCAACCGGCTGAGGTGGGATTGATATACTTTGTCCAGCAAGTTGTTTACCTGTAACTGAAATTGCAGCGTTTGTTTTTTTGCATACCTGATTTCCGCAATGAGGCCTGCGTGTAACAGTGTGTAGCCTGGTGTTGCTGTTTCCATATTGTTCACACCCAGGAACTGGTTTTGTTTTGCAGTGAACTCTATTTCAATGTTGGGTGTAATGGACGTCAACAATTTCGATGTTGTTTCTATTTTTTGTGTCATACTGCTCCCTATTTTCAATGGTGGAATCAGTGGCAGGTATTCTCCTTGCACGCCCTTGCCCTTATACGCTGTATTTTTGTTGAAACCATACAAAACCGACAGGGTGTTATTAAAGCTGAATCCCTTGATTTTTGCAGGGTGAATAGATAACACCGCTTCCATTCCATACAACTGCGCCGATGCTTGCTGGTATTGGTATGACCGGTTGCCTTGTGCATCTGTAAGGGGGTTTCCATTGTTGTCGGCCAGCATCGTGAGATGAATATAGTTTTGGATATGGTTATTGAACACGCTCAGGTCTGCTGAAAAATCATTGAACCTGGCGCTGGCGCCGATATCTGTTTCCAATGAAAATTCCGGATCAAAATTCCTGTTTCCAAGGTAGATGATATGCGCACCCGGATCAAGGCCATTGGATGCCATTTCGGTAATGTTCGGCGCTCTGTATCCCCGGCCAATATTGAATTTCAGTCCGATCTGCCTGGTGGCCTGAAATGTCAGTCCCCAACTCGCTGATAATCCGCTGAACACTTTCTCATAAGCCTGGAACTGCAGAACAGCGTTGGCAGTATCGGGCACAACCACGTGTTCATCAAAACCTGTGACCAGGTTTGTTCTGACGAAAAAATCATTCCATCGCACAAGCCTTTGATCATAACGGAGTCCGCCACTCATACTCCATTGATTGGATTTCCATTTTACATACAAATAAACTCCCCCATCGCGCAGGTGATAATCAGGAATGGGAAAATCTGTTGCATCGATGCTTTTGTTTTGTTGTAGCATGCCATTCATGCCCAATGTAGCTTCTATGTTGGCAAAACGGGGAGCATTATAGCGCAAGCCGTAATTCAGTGTATTCAGCTGCACATGCATACCTGGCTGACAGGGCATGGTAGGATGGTTGTATTCTCTCCGGTTATTTTGTTGCAATGAAAAAATAAGATCAACATCACCCTTTCCTAACTGGTAAAAATGATGTGTATATATCCTGTAATGATCTATACGTTGGTGAAGTGGCGGAAGCCGGTAAGTATTCAATTCATCTTCTTTAGCAAGTGGTCGGTTTGTAATATCATCATTATTGCCTTCGTAGACCTGTTTGGTGAATTTCCTTGTCAATGAATCGCGGCTACCATCAGGAATGCCTTGCAGGTCGCTGTACAAGGTGATATTGAAATGCGAATAGCCTTTATCGGTCTTAAAGCCCAGCAGTGCAGATAGGTTTTTCTCATCGAAGTTGGTATTGTACACCCTGCCGTCAATCGCATTGCGATAATTTTTTGCCAAACGGTAAGAGCCACGCAATGCGAACAGGAAATGCTTTCCCTGGTATCCCAGGCGCAGGCCATTTCCAACCAGGTTGTTGTTCTGCTGGTATTCGCTTATGAATTTGCCGTGCAGTTTTCCATCATCATTGTCGGGTACATAAGGAAACAGGTTGATTACACCCGCAAGCGCATCCGATCCGTACATCAGGCTGGCAGGTCCTTTGATCACTTCGGCCCTGTTAATGTCATAGGCATCCACTTCAATGCTGTGTTCATCGCCCCATTGCTGTCCTTCCTGGCGAATACCATCGTAGAGGGTAAGTACACGATTATAGCCCAATCCACGAATGGAAGGTTTGGATACATTGGGGCCGGTTTTCACCATGTGCAATCCCGGAACATTTTTGGCCAATACATCCATCAGGTTGGATGCTGTTGTCCGCTCTATTGCTCCGGGTGAAATGCCTACAATGGCAACCGGATTTTCCCTGGCCAAAGTGGCTTTTGAAACGCCCGTTACCACTACTTCATTGAGCAATACCTGGTTGGCATGTAAAGTAATATGAACCGTCAGTCTCTCACTGTTTTGTACCAGCACTTCCTGTTCAGTATCATCATAACCTATATGGGAAACACGCAACCGGTACATTCCCGGAATGATGTTTTTCATGGTAAAAGCGCCCGATACATCCGATGACGCTCCCCAACCGGTGCCTTTGAGCGCAATATTTGCTAACGCTACCGGCTTACCACCGGATGTAACTTTCCCAATAATTATACTTGTTTGTGCAACAGTTGTAACAGCACACAAACATAAGATCGATAGCCAGGGCAAAATGATTTTCATGGGGCAACAAAGGTGTTTGAGTAACAAAATTATATAGTTAGATTAATCTAACAAAATAATTTAGCAAATCTTTACTACCTTTAATGTATGCTATCGCATACAGAAGAGAATTACCTCAAAGCATTGTTCCACCTCACTTCAGAAGAAGTTTCAGGGAAATCGGAAGCAGGAACCAATGAGCTGGCATTAACACTTAATGTGAAGCCTGCTACAGCCAACGATATGCTCAAAAAGCTGAAAGAAAAGAAGCTGATCAGCTATGAGAAATACGGGAAAATTTCGCTCACGCCTACCGGTAAAAAACAGGCCATCCAAGTCATCCGCAAGCACCGGCTCTGGGAAACTTTCCTGTATGAAAAACTGGAATTCACCTGGGATGAAGTACATGAAGTGGCCGAGCAACTGGAACATATCCAGTCATCCAAGCTGATAGAAAAACTGGAAAAATTCCTGAATTACCCGGAGGCGGACCCGCACGGCGATGTCATTCCGAATGCCAAAGGAGAAATGAAGATCCTGACCCGGAAAACCCTGACGCAGGTTCCCGTTGGTAAAACCTGTAAGCTCGTTACTGTAAAAGATGGTAGCGCTTCCTTTCTTCAATACGTAGTAAAAGTAGGACTGGGCCTCAGCAGTAAAATAAAAGTGGTGAGCCGCCAGGATTTCGATGGTACGATGGAGATAGAAGTAGAAGGGAAAAAGTCCAGCGTCAGCCAGAAATTTGCCGATAACCTTTACGTTTTGTAACAGAAGTTTGCAATGATAGATACAATACTATAGCAATATTTTGTTTCAACTGATGGCGCAAAATATTATACACAATCCTGCCTCCTATTTGTAACATTTTTTAACTTGTACGCCCTTATCTACCCTCAAATAAATAGTATTGAAGTATTTTATCGTTCCCATTCTGCTGTTATTTGTTGTTTTGTCATCTGTTGCGCAGAAGAAGAATGCCTCTTACCGTTTACATATCCGTGAAACAAATGCATCGATTAAGATCGATGGTGTGATGGATGATCCAGCCTGGTTGCAGGCAGAACCGGCCACACATTTTTCCATGGTATTACCCATGGATACCAGTTATGCCCGGGTAACTACAGAAGTCCGCATGACTTATGACAGCCGTAATTTGTACATCATAGCCATTTGTAATAAAGCATTGCCGGGCCCGAATATGGTAGAATCGCTCCGGAGGGATTTTAGTTTTGTGAAGAATGACAACTTTATTTTTTTCATAGACCCTTTTGATGATCAAACCAACGGCTTCACTTTTGGAGCTAATGCTGCCGGGGCACAGTGGGATGGTTCTATGTATGAGGGAGGTAAGGTAGACCTTAACTGGGATAACAAATGGGTATCCGCCGTAAAAGATTATGAAGATAAATGGATCTTTGAAGCCGCTATCCCTTTTACTTCGATGCGGTATAAAAAAGGAATGACAGAATGGGGCATTAATTTCAGCCGCAATGACCTGAAGACCACAGAAAAATCGAGCTGGACACCCATTCCGCGACAATTTCCCACCGCTTCCTTAGCTTATACAGGCGTACTCGTATGGGACAAACCTCCGCCTACGCCGGGAATGAATGTATCTGTTATTCCTTATGTATTAAGCAGTGCATCCAAAGATTATACAACACAAAGCAAGACGGGCTATAAGCAGGAAGTGGGTGTGGATGCAAAAATTGGTATTACGTCTTCTCTCAACCTCGATCTCACCATTCATCCCGATTTTTCGCAGGTGGAGGTAGACAAGCAGGTAACCAATCTTAGCCGGTTTGAATTATTCTTCCCGGAAAAAAGGCAGTTTTTCCTGGAGAATAATGACTTGTTTGCCAATTTTGGCTATGCAAACATCCGCCCTTTTTTCTCCCGGCGGATTGGCCTGGGCGTGCCCATCAATTTCGGTGCACGCCTGAGTGGTAAACTTAGTAAGGACTGGCGCCTCGGCCTGATGGACGTTCAGACAGGAGCAATGCCGGAAAAAGGGTTACCAGCGCAGAACTTTGCAGTAGTGTCGCTGCAACGGAAAGTATTTAAAAGATCCAATATCGGGTTCATCTATGTTGATAAGACATCTATGAACTACCATCCCGGTAATGATTCCGGCAAAACAATCTATTCACAATACAACCGGAATATAGGGCTGGAATATAACCTGGCTTCTTCCAGTAACCTGTGGACAGGCAAAGCCTTTGTTGTGCGCTCACTCAGTCCCGGCATACAGGGAAGCAGCATGGCGCACGCAGCTCACCTGTTATACAACAGCCGAAAATGGAACATACTCTGGCAACATGAATATGTAGGCAATGGCTTTAATGCAGAAGTGGGTTATGTACCGAGGACGGGATATATTAAAGTCAGCCCCCAGGTAACCAGGTATTTCTTCCCGCGAAGTGGCCATATACTAAGTCATGCCCTGCAGGCCAATACTACCTGCTATTTCAATGAACAGTTTCACCAGACAGACAATGAGAACATGTTGTCTTACCAGCTCACTTTCCGCAACCGTATCGTTTTAACAGGATTGGTTATACATGATTATGTTGAATTATTAAGACCATTTGATCCAACCAATACAGGAAAAGATTCACTTGCCAAAGGCACAAAACATACCTGGAACACTGCGGGGCTTGACCTGGTATCGCAGCCTCAGCAATTATTTACGTATTCGATATCCCTACGATACGGTGGTTATTTTGCCAATGGCAAACGGTTCACCATGAATACTGAAATAGGTTATCGCTTTCAGCCTTATGTAAGTCTCGCTCTCAGCACCAGCTATGACGACCTTCATTTACCACAGCCGTGGGGGCACACCGCTTTTTTTCTCGCCGGGCCGAAAGTGGATATTACCATGACGAATAAATTATTTTTTACCACGTATTTTCAATACAACGAACAGCAAAAAAATATCAATTTTAACGCAAGGTTTCAATGGCGTTACCAACCTGCTTCGGATATTTTTATCGTTTATACTGACAATTATTATCCGGCACCTTTTCTTGTAAAGAACAGGGCGCTGGTATTGAAGCTGAACTATTGGTGGAACCTGGTCAGGGTAAAGAAAAGCGCTTGATAGTAAACGAATACCTCACTTTCAATGACTAGTATACTTTCATTTTATTCTTTTACCGAATGGTTCCTGATCCTTCTGGCTTCTTTTATCATAGGGCTCAGCAAAGCCGGCCTGAAAGGAGTGGATATGCTGAGCATTACTTTGATGGCATTCGTTTTTGGAAGCAAATCATCTACAGGAATTGTTTTACCGCTTCTTTGTTTGGCAGATATTGCTGCGGTAACATATTATAACCGCCACGCACAATGGAAACACTTTTGGAAACTTGTTCCCTGGATGATGGCAGGGATATTGATGGGTGTATACATAGGAAAGGAAATGAATGAAGTCCTTTTTCGTAAAATAATGGCAGTGATCATTTTAGTAACCATAGTGATCGTTGTGCTGATGGAATATCGTAAATCAACAAAGGTGCCAAAACATCCGATGTTTGCTGTAAGCACCGGCCTGGCTGCAGGGTTTACTACGATGTTGGGAAACCTGGCTGGTGCATTTGCCAATCTTTATTTCCTGGCCATGCGGATGCCAAAAAATGATTTTATTGGTACGGCAGCCTGGATCTTCCTGTTCATGAATCTTTTCAAATTGCCATTCCAGGTTTTCTTCTGGCATAATATCAACATACATAGTGTACAAACTGACCTGGTACTCATTCCGGCACTGGCTTTAGGTTTTTGGCTGGGTTTACGTATTGTTGACAGGATACAAGACGAGCAATACCGGAAACTGGTGATACTTTTAACCCTGATTGGTTCTATTTTAATGTTATTCAAACGATAATTGTGATCCTGCTTTATAATTTCAGTATCCGGTTTATACCGAATTTGTATCTTTCAATCTCAAGCGTTTAATCAATTGCGGCCATATGAAAAAAGAAGGAAAAAATAATGCCTCCCGCCGGGCATTTGTGGGTAACACCGCAAAAGCATTGGTAGGTTTTATGATCCTCCCGCGACACGTATTGGGCGGAAGAAGTCAAACAGGATTGCTCTATACGGCTCCAAGCGATATGATCAACCTGGGGCTGATTGGAGGAGGCAAACAAGGCAAAATATTGTCTTCCTATTTTTTGAAAACAGAGCAGGTTCGTTTTGTGGCATTGAGTGAAGTGTACAAGGCCAAGGCCGAACATACACTTAAGCAAATAAAAGATACCTATGTTAAGATGCCCCAATTGGGCAATTATGCTGATATAGCAGTGTACAATGATTTCAGGGAATTGCTGGCCCGTAAAGACGTAGACGCGGTGTTGATTGCCACACCCGACCACTGGCATGCAGCTATGGCAGTGCGCGCAGCAGAAGCCGGAAAAGATATTTATTGCGAAAAACCCATGGCGCTTACCGTCAAAGAAGGAAGGGCCATGGTCGATGCCGCCCGCCAGTACAACCGAGTGTTTCAAACAGGAAGCATGCAACGCTCCTGGTCTGAGTTCAGGCAAACGGCAGAGCTCATCCACAATGGGTATATCGGGCAGATCAAATCGATAAAAGTGAATGTGGGCCCTCCACCAAAGCCATACGATCTTCCCGCTGAACCGATACCGGATGGACTGGACTGGAGCAAATGGCTGGGACCCAATGAGACGCTTTCTGTTTTCAATGCAGAATTAGCGCCTCCTGTAACCAAAGATGTATATCCCAACTGGCGCAACTACCGTGAATTCGGTGGTGGTATGGTAACCGACTGGGGTGCACACATGTTTGACATTGTACAATGGGCGCTGGACATGGATCACAGCGGCCCGGTAGAAGTCATTGCACCCGATGGCGGAGAGCACCCATTCCTTACTTATACATACCCGTGTGGAATCACTATGACCCATGAAAAATGGGAGTGGAACAATGCCATTCATTTTATCGGTACTGAAGGAGAGATCAAAGTACAGCGCGGTAAGCTGGAAACAAATCCCGCTTCGTTGAAAGATCGGGTGATCGGCAATACGGAGAAACATGTGTACCGTAGCACAGATCATTACAAGGATTTCCTGGATGCCATGCGCAAAAGAACCAAACCTATCTGTGATGTAGAGATCGGACAACGGACAGCAACCGTATGTAATATCGGCAACATAGCTTATCGGCTTAACCGCAGGCTCATCTGGGATCCGATGAAAGAACAATTCAAGGATGATGCCGAGGCCAATGCATTACTCGGAAGGAAGATGAATAAGGAGTGGGGAATACATATTGCATAAACATTGATTTGCAACAGATTTGCTCAGGCTGTTTCTCCGTATAATAACACCTGCCAGGCGGCGGGGATATTCCCTTCATCCAATAAAGTACCCGCATACCGGTGGAGTTCTTTTTCCATCTCCTGCGGGTTCACGGCATAATATTGTACAATCTCCTTCAGGCGGTCATCTGTAAAAGCAGGGTCAATTTCGGGCAGTTCATGCACATTCGCCAGCATGCCCAGGTGGTTGCCTGTTAAAAAACTACTGTTGCGTATTCCCTGAGGCAGGTTATCAATGCCTATTCCCAATTCAGTATTGGGCTTCGGCACTTTGAACAGATTGGTTTCATCTACCCGGCAATACCAGTCGCCACCGAGCCTGGCCACCAATTTCAGTTTTCGCTGATCAATCTTCCCTTCTTCACCCAATATGCTTTCATCCACGTGCATGCACAAGATTTCCGCTATCACTAATTGCCCTGCGCCACCCTGTTCACCCAGGCTTTTCACTTCCTGTACTTTGCATTCCAGTTTTACTTTGGCTTCCTGTACCATCGGTGGTTTTACCAGGCTGGCAGGCATTTTATGGAAACCCGCTTTGATGAATTCATCCACTCCTTTCGGGTATTCACAACTGGCCAGGCTGGTTTGCTGTACCATATCGTAGTCTACGATGTTGATCACGCATTCCGGCACTTCCAGTATATTCTGTAAAGTATGTTTGGTAGTATTATTCCTTCCTCGTCTCGAAGGAGAAAATACAACGATGGGTGGATTGGTAGAGAACAAATTGAAAAAGCTGAAGGGACTCAGGTTCACATTACCTGCAACATCGATGGTGCTGGCAAAACAAATGGGCCTGGGACCGATGGCCGCCTGTAGCCAACGCTGTCTTTCCATTACCGGTAATGCTTCAATATTGATCGTAATCATATCAGTTCCAACTGGCCAGTACGGTAACGCCACCTTTCACTACCTGGTTCAGTTGCACTTCCACTTTGGCATCGAGGGGTAATAAAACGTCTACGCGGCTGCCGAATTTGATGAAACCATACTCTGCACCCTGCTTCACCTGCTGACCTACGCTGGTATAATTGCAAATGCGCTTGGCCAGCGCGCCTGCAATCTGCTTGTATAAAATAGCGCCATGCCGGCTATTCACTACTACGCTCCACCTTTCATTCTCGGTGGAAGACTTGGGATGCCAGGCCACGAGGTATTTCCCTTTATGGTATTGGTTATAGATCACTTCACCGCTCATGGGATTGCGGTTCACATGCACGTTGGCCGGACTCATGAAAATACTTACCTGTATGCGCTTGTCTTTGAAATATTCCACTTCGGTTACTTCTTCTATCACCACTACTTTTCCATCAGCGGGGCAAATCACCTGGTTTTCATTGATGGTAAGCGTTCGGCTGGGTATGCGGAAAAATGAAATGATGAAAAGGAAAAATCCCAGTGAAACCACAAAGATCAGGATGGCCAGCCAGGGAATGTGTGCGCTTAAAAATGCAAATGAAGTTACATTCAACAAACCAAATATAAGTGCTGTAATACCGATGGTCTTGTATCCTTCTCTGTGAATGGTCATTGGGGGCGAATTGAACGGCAAATGTAGGCTAAAGAATCAGTTTCACCAGCATCCAAACAAAAGGAGTGGCCAACAGCAATGAATCGAACCGGTCCAGAAAGCCGCCATGTCCGGGCATGATGCTGCCACTGTCTTTTACCCCTGCCAGTCTTTTCAGCTTACTTTCCAACAAGTCTCCCACTGTACCCGTTATAGCCGCCAAAGCAGATATCCATAAAAGCGGTTTCCAGTCAAGCCCACAGGCAAAATATCCCAGGCAGGTGATTAGCGCCACGGCCAGCAGAGCCCCTCCGGTTGTTCCTTCCCATGTTTTTTTTGGTGAGATAGACGAAAAAGGCGTTTTGCCTATAAAAGAACCTACTATATAGGCCATCGTATCATTAATCCAGATACTGGCAATAATCACTACCGGCAGCAACCAGCCCTTTGAGCCCAGCAGGTCGTAAGCGATGAGTCCCCTCAGGTTGATCATCAATGCCCAACTCAACGATATATAGATCAGCCCGGCCAATGAATAACCTACTATTTTAGGATTCAGTTGTTTTTTGAATACTACTTCTGCAGCAAGGAATAAAGTAGCCGAAATCAGCAATAATGCGCGTCCCCATTCGTGTACCACAATCCCTGTCATATTAAATGTGTCATCGGCGAACCACAGCATCAGGGACCATCCCATAAGCATCACACTGTATTTGTGCAAGGGGGTGAGGTGTTCGTAATCCCTGTCAATATGTGCAACCAGTTTTTGGTATTCGATCCAGCATCCGAAATGGATCACTGAAAAAAGAAACAGGAAACTCCATTGGTTCCAAAGCAGTCCCGCCAACATTACCACCACAAAAACAACTGCAGTGAGCGCACGGGTTTTAAAAGTTGCAATATTCAAAGCCATCGATAATAAAGTCTATACTGTTTTAATTCATCATTCCTTTTTCCAGCAATTGTTTTGCCGTTTCGGCCAGGTGTTCCGGAACATAAATTTCTATATAGCCAAACATGGGATAACTGCTGTCCTGCTTGTTCAGCACCTGAACAGGCACCTGGTTTTCTTCAAGCATGCCCTGAATGATACTTACTTCTGCATAACTGGTTTTTGTCAATATTTTCTTCCAGACCATCATAATCAACCGTCTTTTTCATTGATGAGAACGACTCGCTTTGCTGCCAATACCTTCTCAGTTTCTTTTCTGAAAAGGCGGAACAATAACAGCAATCCGGCTATGGCAAATATCCCTGTCCATACCGGCGCATTTTCGTCCATTGCCTTCTCAATGGAGCCTCCCTGTTTTCCTACAATGTATAATTGTGTTACCACAATCGCGTTGTTCAAAAAATGCAGCAGGATATTGAGCCAGATATTTTTACTGTAATAAAAAATGCCACCAAGCACAATTCC
The DNA here is from genome assembly GCA_041798205.1 of Sediminibacterium sp. Classification (GTDB taxonomy): domain Bacteria; phylum Bacteroidota; class Bacteroidia; order Chitinophagales; family Chitinophagaceae; genus Sediminibacterium. Next base: position 277,570 of record JBHCAK010000012.1, on the reverse strand, counting down.
CAATACTATCCTTGGCAAAAATCCGAAATAAGAGAAATGAATAGCGCTGAAAATAATACTTGTAATGAGAATACCTGCCCATGCACGTTTTGTCCAGCCAATGAATAATTGTTGAAAAGCTCCGCGAAACAATACTTCTTCAAACATCGCAGGCGTCAACGCCATTACCAGTAATACCACCAGGTATTCGTTGAAATTCTTCATAACAGCCATCGACAGCATGGTGGTTTTATACGCCTCCTCCATAGCTCTTGCTTTGATCATCCATTTAACCGGAAGCGGAATGTGCTGGTTCAGTTCTGCCAATGCACCGCTGGTAGCCATGGCTGCAATGGTAAGTACCAATACAATGACTATTTGCTTACGGCTCATAACACTGTTGAATCCAAGATAAGCGACAGGATTTCGGTTCATGATCCGTGCATAAATAAAAGCGGGGATGAAGAAAATCATGAAAGTAGCGAGTGTATTCAACCATCTTATCAGGCTGGCATTCGCTGGATTGTTCAATGCCCCCGGAACCAGTTCAAATGCAATATCCAACTTCGTACTGGCCAGCATGATCATTAAAAAAGATCCTATTACCATGAATACACCAATGAGCGCCAATAAAATAGCAAGCTGTGCCCGGTAACTGATCTGTGGCTTCTGATTCATGTCATTCATGTGGTTGGGAATAAGAACGTAAATTTGCGGGCTAAGATATGGTTAAGATAGATAAAATAGCGTTGCCGGAGTTTCCGCTCCTCCTGGCACCCATGGAAGATGTCAGCGATCCGCCGTTCAGGGTAGTATGCAAAGACAATGGGGCCGATCTTATGTATACCGAATTCATCAGCAGTGAAGGGTTGATCCGTGACGCCATCAAAAGCAGGCACAAGCTCGATATATTTGATTATGAACGTCCTATAGGCATTCAGATATTCGGCGGTGACGAAGAAAGCCTGGCCCTGGCCGCTAAAATTGTGGATGTAACCAATCCCGATATACTGGACATCAATTTTGGATGCCCTGTTAAAAAAGTAGCAGGCAAAGGCGCCGGAGCCGGTGTGCTCAAAGATATTGACCTGATGGTTCGTTTAACCGATGCAGTGGTAAAAGCTACCCGCTTGCCCGTTACTGTTAAAACCAGGTTGGGATGGGATGAAAACTCAAAAAACATTGAGGAAGTGGCTGAGCGTTTGCAGGATGTGGGTATCAAAGCCCTCAGTATCCATGGACGCACCCGGTCACAGATGTACAAGGGTGAGGCCGACTGGACGCTGATTGCAAGGGTAAAAAATAATCCGCGCATCCATATTCCTGTTTTTGGAAATGGAGATATTGACAGTCCGCAGAAAGCCCTGGCTTACAAAAATCGCTACGGGGTAGATGGTATCATGATTGGCAGGGCCGCTATCGGTTACCCCTGGATATTCCGCGAGATCAAACATTACGTAATGACCGGTGAATTGATGGATCCCCCTTCCGTAGAAGAAAGGGTGGAAGTATGCCGTAAACACCTGCGTAAGTCCCTGGAATGGAAAGGTCCCGTTGTTGGCATCAATGAAATGCGCAGACATTATGCCAACTATTTAAAAGGATTGCCTGGTATCAAGGAGTACCGAAATCGGCTGGTTGTGCTGAAGACCCTGGAAGAAGTAGAAGCTGTCCTGGATGAAGTGCAGCAAAACTATGCAGGTTATATAATGGAGCACAGCCCGATAGTGCTGGAAAATTATCACCAGCATTGTCCGCTCTGACATTACCGCAGTAATTTCAATATTTCTTCATTGAGCGGAGAAACTGTATTGGGGAAGAATGCCAGCAACTTCCCGTTCTCGTCTACTATGTATTTACAGAAATTCCATACGGGTTCCTGGTTACACCAACCGTTCTTTGCTGAATCTGACAACCAGTTGAATACCGGGTTCTGGCCTTTGTTTTTTATAACACGGCTTTTTTTCATCAGTGGAAAGCTTACCCCATAATTCACCTTACAGAAAGCTGCAATAGCTACATCATCCCCCTTCTCCTGTTGCTTGAAATCATTCGCAGGAAAACCCAGCACCAACAGTTTTTCTCCATATTGTTCGTGCAACTTTTCCAGCTCTTCATATTGCCCGGTATAGCCACAATCGCTGGCCGTATTCACCAGCAATACTTTTTTCCCTTTGAATGAATGGAATAAAACGATGGAGCCATCGTTGGCAATTGCCTGCAGCGCATAAAAAGAAACAGGCGCTTGCACTCCGGTTTTATTTTGAAGAGAAGGGTTCTTCCCCAGTAATTTCCCCTTCAGCATGATCAGGGGGTAAAAGGTTTTCAAGAGAGACTGGCGCCAGCTCATGTCTCTCTTTTTGATCAGCAGCAGCAATACCGCTAAAACAACCAGTAAGATGATCAGTTTTTTCATGGCATTAACCGGTTATCCATTTGAACAATCGGAGCTTCCCTTTGAAAGGCGGATACTTTAAAGAAGGATCGAACCAGGCAGGGGTTTTCATGACGGCTTTGCGGTGACTGAATGTTTCAAATGAATACCTGCCGTGGTATGCACCGGTTCCACTGGACCCTCTGCCACCAAAAGGCAAATGGTGATTGGTTAAATGCCAGCTGGCGTTGTTGATGCAAACGCCTCCTGCGGGAACGTTCTCCAACCATTGTTTTTCTTTATCGGGATCAGAAGTAAAGACATAAAAAGCAAGGGGGTTGGGGTTCCTTGCAATGATAGCGCTGGCTTCTTCCATCGTATCAAAATCAAGAATAGGCAATACCGGACCGAATATTTCTTCCTGCATTACCGGGGCATCCATTGTTATATCAACCAGTAAACTTGGTTCTATAAAAAGCGTGGCCTCATCGGTTCGCCCTCCATGTAGTAAAGTTCCCTGTTTCAAATAAGTCACTATCCTGTGAAATTGTTTTTCGTTGATGATCTTACCGTAGTACTCACAGGTTTCCGGGTTATCGGTAAAGAATTGAGCGATCATTTTTTTCAAAGCTTCCACCAGTTTTTCTTTCACCGAATGATGAACAAGCAGGTAATCAGGCGCCACGCACATCTGCCCTGCATTGGAAAACTTGGTCATGACAATACGCCTCGCCGCTACTTTGAGGTTGGCATCTTTTTCCACCACACACGGACTCTTCCCGCCCAGTTCAAGGGTAACCGGCACCAGTTTTTCAGCCGCCATTTTGTAGATGATGCGCCCAACTGCTGTGCTGCCCGTATAGAATACATGATCAAAATTGAAATGGTTCATCATTTCCGGAATCACCACGGCTCCCTCTCCCTGTTCACACCATATGTATTCCGGGGGAAATACGTTTGTAATGATCTCCTGCATTACCGCGGATGTTGCGGGTGCAAATTCGCTTGGTTTGAGCACCACACAATTACCGGCTGCTATGGCTCCTACCAACGGAGTAAACAACAATTGCAGGGGATAATTCCACGGACCTATGATCAATACCACTCCCAAAGGCTCATACATTAACTGACTGCTACCGGGAAAATTGAGCAGGTTTGTTGGCCTGGCTTCTGTACTCATCCACGCCCGCAGATTACGGATGGCATTGTTCAGTTCAGCCAGCAAAAATCCGTTTTCGGTAACCCAGCATTCTTCCGGACTCTTTTTGAGATCGGTATACAAGGCTGCATAGATCTCCTGCTCCCTGCTTTCAATGGCTTTTTTCAATGCAAGCAATTGGCGTTTGCGAAAATCGTACGACTTCGTTACACCGGTATCGAAATAGCGGCGCATCTGTTGTAGTGAGTTTATCCTATCAACCGGCATTATTGAGATTTGAGTGTAAAACACTACAAGTTAATACTTCTTTTGGCAAGCTTAAAAACTGCTCAAAACGATTTCTATGTTACAAAAACAGTTTAACTTGACCTGACTAATAAATCCAATATGGAAGAAATTGAAGTTCCCACCGAACACCTGCACGAGACCATACACGAAAAAGTTCATGAAGCCGGCTGGTTTCGTTATGTAGCCATTTCAACCGCCCTAATGGCCGTATTTGCTGCTTTTTCAAGTCTTATGGCAGGCCACCATTCCAATGAAGCACTGATTGACCAGATCAAGGCTTCTGATCAATGGTCTTATTACCAGGCCAAAGGCATCAAAGGGGAGATCAAGAAACTACAGGCGAACAGCGGAATGGTTGATCCTTCTGCTGCCAATAAATACGCCAAAGAGCAGGAGGAGATCAAAAAAACTGCTGAAGAAGAAGAGCATAGTTCTGTACGTCACCTGGAAAAGCATGTTACACTTGCAAGATCGGTTACGTTATTCCAGATTGCCATCGCCATATCTGCCATCGCTATTCTTATGAAAAGAAAATCGCTTTGGGTATCCAGTTTGCTCATCACATTGATCGGACTCTTCTTTTTTATCATGGGCTTATTCTAATTCTTAACAATCCTCCCTTTGAATTTATGCCGCCTGGGGTGAGTTGATACGCTGCGTTTTTTAAAGTCCTCGCTGATCACGCTGATATTGCCATCCACTTCCAGCATGGCGAGGTCAACATGTGCAATGTCTTTGGCGCCATGCTCCCTCACCGCTGCTTCCAGTTCCTCGAGGGTGATTTCAGCTTTTTTACAATTGGCTTCGTTAACATTTCCCTTGTAAATCAGGGGCATGGCTTCTCCCTGCAACAGGTTACTGATCTTTTTGTTTTTATAGAGCAGGCGTTTAAGGGTGTAATTGGCCACAAAAAGAGAGCCTGCCGCTATCATTCCGCCACTGAGGGAAGTGTCCTGTCCCACCATCGCATTTTGAACTGCGTTACTGATGAGCAAAATGAACACCAGGTCGATCACCGATAATTGGGCCAGTTCTTTTTTACCAAATATTCTTATGGCAAGAATCATAAATATATAAACCGATAAGGCTCGCACCACTACTTCGAGGTAAGCATTGTGCAGGAAAGAAAGATCGATCTGAAGTATCATAGGATGAAAGATAGGTTGACAATGAAAATCTGCTTCACAAAATAAGAAAGCTGCAGCAAAACCAAATTGTTAAATAACCCAAACATAATCTGATGCTAACCCAGGAATCATAGTTCCGCAGGAATTTAGACCTGCGTCAATTATTTTGCCATGAAACAACCTGCCCTTCCCAAAGTTTCTGTTCTGATCCCCGCCTATAACGAGGAAAAATACATTTGTCATGTATTATCTGCCTTGCTGGAGCAGGATTATCCCCATTTTGAGATCATTGTGGCCAATAATGCCTCTACTGATCAAACCGCTTTATTGGTGGAAGCGTTTATTGCCGCACATGCCGATGCCCCCATTAAACTGGTTCATGAACTGCAGCAGGGAACCAATTATGCAAGGGAATGTGCACGCAAGCATGCCACCGGATCGGTGATCGCCCAAATAGATGCCGATTGCATTCCTTCCAAAAATTGGATCAGCAAAGGACTGCGCTACCTGATCAGGAGCAGGCGGGTAGCCATTACCGGTCCATACGATTACTTCGATGGCCGCCCGTTGATGCGGTATACCACCCTCTTTACCCAATGCCTTACTTATCCCATGACGAATGAACTGGTACAGGCCACACAACGTGGTGCCATATTGATAGGGGGCAATGCCTTCATCAGGGCCAGTGCATTGCAGATGGCCGGAGGATATAATACCGAGCTTACTTTTTATGGCGATGATGTGGACCTGGGTGCACGCCTGAGCCGAATGGGTCATGTTCTTTACGCACCCCAGCTTGTCATGCGCACTTCTTCTCGCAGGTATAATGCACTTGGTTTCTGGCAGGTAAATAAAAAATACCAGGATTGTTTCTGGAAACTGGTGTTCCAGCGCAACCAGTTAAGTGAAACTGTTGAAATGAACCATCCCAGGTAATAGAACAATCTGGCTGTTTTATCACATACATCTTTAGAAATCAGCATTTTATCTTTTTAAACCTTTCTACCTTTCCGGAGTCAAACCCACTCCCCCAAGGATTTTTGATACCCCAGGCAACGCCGGGAAGGGATCCGGTGTTATAGATTTGATTGGCCTACTGTATCAAATTATTTAATTTTTATAGTTGTAGTTATCAGGTTCTACTTATTTTTGCTTCTTATTATATGTTTAATGTCCGTTTTAAAACCAATATCTAACTGATGGCAAGAAATTTATACCGTTTTGTAGCATTGGTAGCCGCTTTTTCCATTGGTGCTTGTAGCTCTTCCAGACCAACAGCACACATCATCATCAACAATGAGAATTCTTATAATACACCCATTAATTTGAGTGTATCGCTTTCTGACAAAAATGAAGTGGTTAAAGAAATCGTTTCCGGAGTGTCCGTCCAGCCTGGGTTACAATTCATTCCCGGTAAAAAATACAAAAAGGGTACTTATCACCTTATGGTCGGTACCAATAATGGCGATATCCATATCAAGCACCCTATTACATTAGATACTGACCGGTGGATCATCATCAATTATTTACTGGGTGATTCATCCAGTATTGTGAAGACCTATGGATACCTGGATACCACCAGTTTTAAGAAAGTCAATGGACGCTACGCCAATCTTGATGTTTATATCGACAACAGAAGACCCCCTAATCTTTAAGAAAGGTCATTAATTTGCTAAAAGCCATTCCTTCAAGGCAGCAAAAGATGCTTTAAGAGGTATGCTGTGCTTTTCTTTACTGAATAAATAACTCGCTTCCTGTGGAATGGGTACTTCTTTGCCTGTTGCCAATTTCACCGTATCGGGAAATTTAACCGGATGGGCTGTTTCCAGGAATACCCCCTGCCCTTGATCGTATTCGCCTAAATAATCTGCCAGTGCATGATATGCTACGGCTCCATGCGGATCTAATGTATAGTGAAATTGTTTGTCTATTTCTGCAATGGTTTTACGGGTGGCTTCATCACTGACCGTATAACCGGAAAGCTGATCACGCAATGCCGCATGGTTGTGCTGAAATAATTCAAGTATCCTGATGAAATTGCTCGGGCTCCCCACATCCATGGCGTTGGAAATAGTGGCAACGGCGGACTTTGGCTGATAAACCCCAGACCGTAGGTATTCCGGCACTGCATCATTTACATTGCATGCTGCTATGAAATGCTTCACCGGCAACCCGCTTGCATGTGCCAGCATTCCCGCACAGATATTGCCAAAATTGCCACTGGGTACCGCAATTACAGGCGGTTGTTGCTTATCGGGCCATTGCTGGTATACGAAGAAATAATAGAGCTGTTGCGGCAGCCATCGCGCCACATTGATTGAATTAGCAGAAGTAAGCGAATATTTCAGGTTCAGACTGACATCCATGAATGCCTCTTTTACCATTGCCTGGCAGTCGTCAAAACTGCCCTCCACTTCCAATGCAATGATGTTTTGTCCGCAGGTGGTCAGCTGCAATTCCTGCACCGGACTCACTTTCCCCGATGGGTACAGGATGATCACCTCTACTCCCTCCACCCCCAGAAAGCCATTGGCCACAGCCCCCCCTGTATCACCGGATGTGGCTACCAGCACGGTTATTTTTTTTTGCCGCTTATCGGAAAAATAACCCAGGCACCTGCTCATGAACCGGGCGCCTACATCTTTGAATGCCAGTGTAGGTCCATGAAATAATTCCAGCGAATATATATTCTCTGTCACTTGTACTAGTGGAAAAGGAAAATCAATGGTTTCCGATACGATCTTATACAATGCTTCTTCCGTTATTGTGGTTCCAACATAAGGTCGCATGATGCGGAAAGCAAGTTCATTCTTTGAATAGCTGTCAATCTTTTCAATTATTCCTTTGTCAAGCACAGGTATTTTTTCCGGGAAATACAAACCTTTATCCGGCGCCTGACCCTGCATAGCGGCTTCCCGAAAATCAACATCCGGCGCTTTTTTATTCAAGCTATAGTATTGCATAATGATTAACTGACGAATTTTACTCCTTCGTTATTGATAGTGGTTACATAGGTATGATGATCTAAACCCAGTTGACGATAAGTTTGCTGCATTTCCCGTTCTACTTTCTGTGCAGTGATTTCATCGTTGCTCAGCATGAATATAGATGGCCCCGAGCCTGATATGCCTCCTCCCAACGCCCCTATTTCCTTACTTCGCAATTTGATGACATCAAATCCTGGTATCAGTATGCTCCGAACCGGCTCAATCAATACATCTTCCAGCGATCTGCCGATCAGGTTGTAATCGTTTTTTAAAAGTCCTGCTACCAGGCCCGCAATATTACCCCATTGCCTGATGGCATCTTTCAACTGCACCTGCTGCTTCAGGATGCCCCTGGCATCTGCTGTACGCACTTCTATCTGCGGGTGTACGATGGTTACGTACAAGGCCGGCGCCTTCAGTGGAACAATGTCCAGCGGATGAATGGATCGTATCAGTGTAACACCGCCATAGATACAGGGTGCAATATTATCGGCATGTTTTACGCCCGATGCCACCTTCTCCCCATTCATCGCAAAGCGAACCAGGTCTTCCCTGGAAAAACGGTTATCCAGTAAACGGTTAGCCGCAACTACGGCCCCGGCAGCGCTGGCTGCACTGGAGCCTACCCCACTCCCCGGTTTGATGTTCTTTCTTATACCCAATTCAAAACCCATCTGCCCGTCTGTCTCTTCCAGCATCGCAAGCAGCGCTGCGCCAGCAACATTTTTTTCAGGATCGGTAGGCAACTGGTAATCATCCTTATTAATAATGGTTACACCTGGTTTATCACTGAAACGGATATCCATTTCATCGTAGGGTTCATGTACTGCGAATCCAAGTACATCAAATCCGCATACCATATTGGCAACCGTGGCAGGTGATTGTATTTTTATGTGTCGATCGTTCATGAAGTCAAATTTATGTTCAGGCTTTGGCTACCCGGATAATATCTGCAAATACGCCAGATGCAGTTACCTCAGCGCCTGCACCTGCTCCTTTGATCACAAGCGGTTGTTCGGGGTACCTTTCTGTATAGAATAATACAAGATTGTCTTTCCCATAGAGATGATAAAAATCCGATTCGGCAGGTATGTGTTGTAAACCTACCGATGCCTTTCCGTCCTGGTAACTGGCTACAAACTTGAGCTTACAATTTTTTGCGGCAGCCGAATCATAAAGGGCTTTGAAATGTGCTTCCTGTTTTTCCATTTCTGCATAAAAATCTTCAACGGTTCCTTCAAAACAGGAAGCCGGCAGGAAACCTTTGTTACTGATATCTTCCATTTCAATTACCTGACCTGATTCCCTGGCCAGTATCATGATCTTACGCATTACATCGGTACCGCCAAGATCAAGCCTGGGGTCTGGTTCTGTATAACCTTCTTCCTGTGCCTGCCGTACCACCTGCGCAAACGGTTTTTTACCGTTGTAATGGTTGAAAACAAAATTCAGGGTACCTGATAAAACGGCCTGTATTCTGTTTACCTGGTCGCCACTGCGCAAAAGATCATTTAGTGTACCAATCACCGGCAGCCCTGCTCCTACATTGGTTTCAAAAAAGAAAGAAGCATTGTATTCTCTTGCCAGTGATTTCAGTTTATGGTATGAACTGTAGGCCGACGAGCAGGCTATCTTATTGCACGCTACCACTGAAATACTTTTTTCAAGCAGTGAACCATAAACGCCGGCTACTTCCTCATTAGCTGTTACATCTACAAATACGCTATTGCGGAGGTTCTTGGCTTTGATCCTTGTTACCAGGTCGTGTATACTACCCGGTGTGGCATCCTGTAGCAAAGCTTTCCAATTCTCCAGGTCAATACCTTCTTCATTGAGTAAAACACGTTTGCTGTTGGCCAGGCCTACCACCCTTATTTGAAGGCGAAGGTTCTTTTGCAGGTAATCCATCTGTTTTTTCAATTGTTCCAGCAATTTGCTTCCCACATTTCCTGCTCCTGCTATGAAAAGGTTTAACTGCTTATAGGTTGTTTCGAAAAATTCCTCATGCAGTATGTTGATGGCTTTCTTCACATCTGATGCTGAAATGACCGCAGAAATATTTTTTTCTGATGATCCTTGTGCTATGGCCCTTACATTGATGCCATTCCTGCCCAATGCCCCAAACATCTTACCGCTTACTCCGGGATGGCTTTTCATTTTTTCACCTACCAATGCCACAATGGTCAGTCCGGACTCTACTTTCACCGGTTCTACTTTACCTGTTTCTATCTCAAAACTGAATGCGAAGTCTATTGCATGCTTTGCGCGTGCAGCATCGGTATCATTAATGCCCACACAAATAGAATGTTCTGAAGAACTTTGTGTGATCAGTATCACATTCACACGTTCGTTGGCCAGCGCTTCAAACAATCGTTTGGAAAATCCGGGAATACCCACCATTCCGCTTCCTTCAAGGCTCAGCAGACTGATGTTATTGATGCTGGAGATACCCCTGATAAAACTTCCGCCGTTTACAGCGGCCGCATTCTCAATCAACGTGCCATATGCTTCAGGCTCAAATGTATTCTTTACATACACCTGTATATTCGCTGCCATTACCGGTTGTATGGTAGGCGGATAAATGATCTTTGCACCAAAATGCGATAACTCCATCGCTTCCTGGTAAGAAATATGCCGGATGGGTTTGGCATTCTGCACCAGACGCGGATCGGCAGTCATCATGCCACTTACATCTGTCCATATTTCCAGCACAGACGCATGCAATGCTGCCGCAAAAATAGAAGCGGTATAATCCGAGCCCCCCCTTCCCAGGGTAGTGGTCTGCCTTTCTTCATCAGCAGCAATAAAGCCTGGCGCTATATACAACGGGTACTGGTGCTGCTGAAAATGCTGTTTCATTTTTTCATTTGTAATAGAGAAATTTACTGCCGCATTTCCAAAATTTGAATTGGTGGTAATCAATTGCCTGGTATCTATCCATTGATGATCCACCTGTAACGACTGCAGTTTGGCAGCGATGGTAAGTGAAGATAGTAACTCGCCGTAACTGACAATCCTGTCTTTGGTACGTGGCGAGAGCTCTCTCAATAAAAATACGCCGTCGCAAATATTTTCGAGTTCATTGAATTGTTGTTTGATAAGACTCAATGTTGCACTTTGCTGCTGGATGGGTAATAATGATCGTACCGCATCCAGGTGCTTTTGTTCCAGTTCTTTCAAGATTAGTTTATACCCCTCATCACCCCTGGATGAAAGATCACCAGCCTTTAGCAACGCATCGGTAACACCACCCATGGCAGATACCACCAATATGGTTTGTTCTTCCTTTGCCGCTTTTTGAACGATATCTATGACCTTGTTCATATTGACCGGATTGGCCACCGAACTACCGCCAAATTTTAAAACCTTCATGTTGTTTGTGTAATATCCCTGAGGGATGGATTTGAAAATAGGATACAATGATTCTGTTCTTACAGAAAACAGCTTTTACAAGCCCGCGGATAATATGGAAATACACAACCCTTTACAGGGTCGTAATAATGGTAATAATAGCAGTCCCGGACAGGTTTACTGTCTGTATAGAGAGATTAATATTTGACTGCTTGGGGCTCACTTTATTAAAAGATGTCTAAAGATAACACTATTTCCCATTCAATTATACAAGATAACCGAAAAGATTGTCATTTTTATTCAATTCTGTGTAGTTTATATGGTATTTATCCATTTTCTTAATCAAAATATCATAATCGTGCCTGGATTTCAGTTCAACACCTACCAGGGCCGGGCCCGCCTCTTTGTTGTGCTTTTGCATATATTCAAAACGAGTAATGTCATCACCCGGTCCCAATACATGATTCACAAACTCTTTCAGGGCGCCGGGTCTCTGGACAAAACTGATGAGAAAATAATGTTTGAGCCCTTCGTATTGCAACGATCTTTCTTTGATTTCCTGCATGCGGTCTATGTCATTATTGCTTCCACTCACTATACAAACAACTTTTTTCCCCTTTATGTCCGCCGCATAATCGTCCAGTGCCGAAATAGCCAGTGCTCCGGCAGGTTCCACCACAATCGCATCTTCATTGTACAGTTTCAAAATGGTAGAACATACTTTCCCCTCCGGCACCAAGTGTATATCGTCTAATACTTCTTTGCAAATCTGAAAAGTGAGATCACCTACTCTTTTTACTGATGCGCCATCTACAAAACTTTCAATATTATCCAATACAACAGGATGCCCGGCTTTCAATGCTTCTTTCATAGAGGGCGCCCCTTCCGGTTCCAGTCCGATCAGTTTTGTTTTAGGAGAGAATGTTTTGAAATAACTGCCTACACCTGAACAAAGTCCGCCGCCGCCCACCGGTACAAACAAATAATCGACATCTGGCCGGTCTTCCAGTATTTCCATTCCAACTGTAGCCTGTCCCTCAATGATCCTGATATCATCGAAAGGAGGGATAAAGACCATGTGGTGCTCTTCTGTATATTTTTTTGCGGCCAGTGAGCAATCATCAAAAGTATCTCCAATCAATTTTACTTCCACAAAGCCTTCCCCAAACATTTTAGTCTGGCTTACTTTCTGGTTGGGCGTGATGATAGGCATGAATACCACGCCTTTTACATTCAGTTTCTTACAACTGTATGCAAACCCCTGTGCATGGTTGCCTGCGCTGGCACACACAACTCCCCGGCTCAACTCATCTGCCGAAAGACTGCTCATCATATTATACGCGCCACGCAGCTTATAGGAGCGAACCACCTGGAGATCCTCTCTTTTCAGGTAAACTTCACAACTGTATTTGCGCGACAGGTTATGGTTGTAAGTAAGCGGAGTTCTGTTCACAACCTGTTTCAACCGTTCCGCTGCTGCCTGGTAATTCAATGTATGCGATGTTACGGTTTGCATGTTCAAATATTAAAGGGCAGTGCCGGAAGGTTTCCGGTACTGCCCTATGTTTTGTTATGCTTCTACAGACACTTTCTGGTTCTCCGGACGAAGACTTCTCACAGTTTTGCCGGACTGCCACAATTCACTTTCACGCAGTTCTTTCAATTCTGCTTCCAGCTTCTCACGGTAATCTGCCTTGCTGTTGCTTTCGATTGACTTGGCAGCTTCTTTACCGGCAGCCACGCTCTCGTAGAGTTCTTTGAAAACAGGCAACGTGGCATCACGGAATTTCTTCCACCAGTCTAATGCACCACGCTGTGCAGTGGTGGAACAATTGGCATACATCCAATCCATTCCATTTTCGGCAACCAATGGCATAAGCGATTGGGTCAATTCTTCTACTGTTTCATTGAAAGCTTCCGAAGGAGAATGTCCTTTTGCGCGCAATACTTCATATTGTGCAGCAAAAATACCCTGGATAGCGCCCATCAATGTTCCACGTTCGCCGGTAAGGTCGCTGTACACTTCTTTTTTGAAATCGGTTTCAAACAGGTAGCCGCTGCCGATGGCAATACCAAGCGCCACCACCCTTTCAAAAGCACGGCCGGTTGCATCCTGGAAAATAGCATAACTGCTGTTCAGTCCGCGACCCTGTAAGAACATCCTGCGCAATGAAGTACCCGATCCTTTGGGCGCTACGAGGAATACGTCTACATCTGCTGGTGGTACAATGCCGGTTTGTTCTTTATAAGTTACGCCGAAGCCATGTGAAAAATACAGGGCTTTGCCCGGTGTAAGATGTTTTTTAACAGTGGGCCACATGCTGATCTGGGCAGCATCGCTCAACAGGTAGCAGATAATGGTTCCTCGCTGTAATGCTTCTTCAATTTCAAACAATGATTCTCCCGGTACAAATCCGTCGCGAACGGCTTTATCCCAGCTTTTGGAATTCTTACGCTGCCCGACAATTACGTTGATACCGTTTTCTTTCTGGTTCAATGCCTGACCCGGTCCTTGTACACCGTAGCCAATCACTGCCACTACTTCATCTTTCAGCACCTGTTGTGCTTTTGCAAGAGGGAACTCCTCACGAGTTACTACGTTCTCTTCTACACCACCGAAGTTTAATTTTGCCATTGTTCTGGTTTTTAAATGATTGTTTGTTACTTTTTATTTGCTGTATGTTTTACATGCTGAATACTTCATCCTGTTTATCCAGGAATTCGTTCTCTACCAGGTCTTCTCCCGGTTCGCTTTTTTCAAATTTTTTGATCTTGTCGTGAAAACCTTCACTTCCTTTGATGATCGCTACTCTTCCGCTCCGCACAAATTCTATCAGCCCGCAGGGTTCCAGTACCGCAATGAGACGGTCGATCTCTTCCCGGTGTCCGCTCGTTTCAAAAATGGTATAATCCTTACGGATCAATACCGCACGCGCTCCATACTGGCGCAGCAGCCTTTCTACTTTTACTTTTTCTGCAATCTCATCGGTTGACACTTTATACAGGGCCATTTCCTGCCAAACGATCTCGTCATTGGTATTATAATAAGCTTTCAATACTTCTACCTGTTTTTCTATATGGCGAACCAGCTTACGCACCACGTCTTCTGTTTCTTCAATTACAATGGTAAACCGGTGAATGCCTTCAATTTCGGAAGGTGAAGTATTCAGGCTTTCAATATTGATCTTTCTCCTGGAGAACATAATCGCAATACGGCTTACCAGGCCAATGCGGTTCTCGGTATATACTGTTATGGTAAATTCCTGTTTGTTCATGTAGCTTATTTTAAACGTATTTCACTTACACTGCATCCCTGCGGAACCATAGGGAATACGTTGTTCTCCTTGCCTACCATCACCTCCAGCAGATAAGAACCTTTGTGATTCAGCATGGTATTCAATGCATCCCGCAGGTTTTCCCTTGTTGTTACTTTTTGTCCTTCAATGCCGTACCCTTTGGCTACCATTACATAATCAGGACTGGCGATGTCAACAAACGAATACCGTCTGTCATGAAATAATTGCTGCCACTGTCTTACCATGCCCAGGAATTGGTTATTGAGGATGAGTATTTTAACATCCAGCTCTGTTTGCATAATGGTTCCCAGTTCCTGGATGGTCATCTGTATGCCCCCATCGCCTATGATAGCAACAACTGTACGATCCAGTGCGCCAAACTTTGCACCGATGGCTGCCGGTAAAGCAAAGCCCATGGTGCCCAATCCTCCTGAAGTAATATTACTCCTCGTCTGGTTGAATTTTGCATAGCGACAGGCCACCATCTGGTGTTGCCCTACATCGGTTACAATGATGGCTTCGCCTTTGGTTAGTTCGTTGAGGTGGCGCAACACTTCCCCCATGGTCATTTGCGCAGAAACAGGATTCAATTCATCAAAAATCACTTCTTTGTCTTCCTCCTGCTGGTGTGCTCTGAATCGTTCCACCCATTGCGGATACACTTTTGCTTCCACCAGTTTAGTAAGCAATGGAAGGGTTTCTTTGCAATCGCCCCATACACCTACCGTTGCTTTCACATTCTTGTCTATCTCTGCGGGATCAATATCCAGGTGTATCACTTTTGCCTGTTTGGCATATTTGTCTAGTCTCCCGGTAACACGATCGTCGAATCGCATACCTATTGCAATGAGTACATCGCATTCGTTGGTGAGTACATTCGGACCATAATTGCCATGCATGCCCAGCATACCCATATTCAACGGGTGGTCGGTGGGCAATGCGCTCAAGCCAAGAATGGTCCAGGCTGCAGGAATTCCTGATTTCTCAATAAAAGTCTTGAACTCTTTTTCTGCGTTACCCAATATCACACCCTGTCCGAATAATACGAAGGGTTTCTCTGCTGCATTGATCAGCCTGGCGGCTTCTTCAATATATTCTTTGCGAACGATAGGTTTTGGCCGATAGCTGCGGATATGATTGCACTTTTCATATCCTGTATAGTCAAACTTCTGCAGTTGTGCATTCTTGGTAATATCAATCAGCACAGGCCCGGGTCTTCCGCTTCTGGCAATGTAAAAAGCCTTGGCCAGCACCGTAGGCAATTCTGTTGCATCCGTTACCTGGTAGTTCCATTTGGTAATTGGTGTTGTAATATTGATCACATCTGTTTCCTGGAAAGCATCGGTACCAAGCAGGTGTGCAAATACCTGGCCGGTGATACATACCAACGGTGTGCTATCGATCAATGCATCCGCCAGCCCTGTAACAAGGTTGGTAGCGCCGGGTCCGCTCGTTGCAAACACAACACCCACTTTCCCTGAAGACCGTGCATAACCCTGCCCGGCATGTATGCCACCTTGTTCATGCCTTACCAGTATGTGTTTCAATTTATCATGGTAATCATACAATGCATCGTAAATAGGCATGATAGCGCCTCCGGGATATCCGAAGATGGTATCAACACCTTCTGCAATCAGCGCTTCAAGTACCGCCTGTGATCCGGAAAGCTGCGTTGTTTTTTTTGCCGCTGCCATTTTCTTTTCTGTTATGGTATCTACTGCTTCCATTTCTTAATTATTATTATTGATGGATGGTTATGCTTCATCTGTTACACAGCCTTGCGAAGCATCTTTCACACATTGTGCATATTTGAATAATATCCCTTTCTCTGCTTTCAGTTTCGGGCGCTTCCAGGCTGCTCTTCTTTTTGCAATCACTTCTTCCGCTACTTTAAGTGTGATCGAATGGGTGGATACATTCAGTTCAATCACATCATTATCTTCCACCAGCGCAATCAATCCTCCATTATATGCTTCAGGAGTGATGTGTCCGACGACGAATCCATGCGTACCCCCGCTGAACCTTCCATCAGTAATCAATGCCACGCTTTTGCCTAATCCGGCGCCAATGATGGCCGATGTGGGCTTCAGCATCTCCTGCATACCAGGCCCGCCTTTGGGTCCTACATACCTTATCACTACCACGTCTCCGTGTTTTATTTTTCCGCTGTTGATGCCATCAATCAGTTCATGTTCTCCATCAAATACCCTTGCCGGCCCTTCGAAACGTTCTCCTTCCTTGCCGCTGATCTTGGCAACGCTACCTCCTTCCGCCAGGTTGCCATACAGGATCTGTAAATGACCGGTTGCTTTAACCGGTTGCTCCAACGGATATATGATTTTTTGCTGATCGAAATCAAGATCGGGCACTGTCGCCAGGTTTTCGGCCAATGTTTTTCCGGTTACCGTAAGGCAATCGCCATACAGCATACCCTTGCTCAACAGATATTTCATCACGGAAGGCACGCCTCCATGCTGGTACAGGTCCTGCATGAGGTATTTACCACTGGGTTTGAAATCGGCCAGTACCGGCACTTTATCGCTAATGACCTGGAAATCATCCTGGGTCAATACCACATCCACACTTTTGGCAATTGCTATCAGATGCAAAACAGCATTGGTACTTCCACCCAATATCATTATTACGGTTATGGCATTTTCAAATGCTTTGCGTGTCATGATATCCCTGGGTTTGATGTCTTTTTCCATCAGGTTGCGGATGGCTTTCCCTGCAGCAAGGCATTCCTGTTTTTTCTCCTCACTCAACGCCGGATTGGAAGAAGAATATGGAAGACTCATACCCAGTGCTTCAATAGCTGCAGCCATGGTATTCGCAGTATACATGCCGCCGCATGCGCCGGCGCCGGGACATGAATGTTGCACAATTCCCTTAAAGTCGGCCTCACTCAACTGCCCGGCTATCTTTTGCCCAAGCGCTTCAAAAGCAGAAACGATGTTCAGGTCCTGCCCCTTGTAATGCCCGGGTGCAATGGTACCGCCATATACCATGATCGCCGGACGGTTCAGTCTCCCCATGGCAATAACAGATCCCGGCATGTTTTTATCACATCCCGGCAATGCTATCACTGAATCATAATATTGTGCACCGCATACTGCTTCAATAGAATCGGCAATAATGTCCCTGCTCACCAGCGAATAACGCATCCCATCTGTTCCATTGCTGATACCATCACTTACGCCAATGGTATTGAATACCAGGCCAACCAGGTCGTTGTCCCATACACTCTGTTTCACCAGTTTGGCCAGGTCATTCAGGTGCATGTTGCAGGTATTCCCATCATATCCCATACTTACAACACCCACCTGCGCCTTTTTCAGGTCTTCTTCCGTTAAACCAATACCATACAACATTGCCTGTGCTGCCGGTTGTGTCACATCCTGTGTAATCGTCTTAGAATATTTATTTAACATCATAATCTGTTTAAAACAAAAGCCCCGCCTTTGTGGAGGCGGGGCTTTATATTCATTTCTTTCTTTGTACTATATAAGGGCTCCTCCTCCATTCAGTGCAGGTATAATAATGACAACCACAATAATAATTGTGTTGATGATGCTGACATTATTGCTGATACCTTTGAACATAGAGGAGTTATTACAACGAAAGTACTCCCGCCTGTTGAAAAAACAAAGAACTTTTTAAAAAATTTGCGCAACCATTTCTACAACAGCAATGCCGTTATATAATGGTTGAACGGTTCAGCGAAGCATTGTTGCTACGCCTGTTCGCATCTGCATTCCTTTCTATATGATCTGTGACCAGGTCTCCGATGGCTGTGGTGGAATAATTATTCACCGCATCAATATCTTTCGACACAAATCCGTTGGCCAATGTCCACTCAACCGCTTCTCTTACAGCAGTCGCTTCTTCCGGCAATTGAAAATGATCCAGCAGCATGGCGGCAGACAGTATGGAACCTAACGGATTAGCAATGTCTTTTCCTGCCGCCTGCGGATAAGAACCATGTATCGGCTCAAACAACGCTATTGTATTTCCCACTGAAGCCGATGGCAACAATCCCAATGAACCACTCAGCACACTGGCTTCGTCACTAATGATATCACCGAACATATTTTCAGTCAATACCACATCAAACTGGGCCGGATTCAGGATGATCTGCATGGCGGCATTATCAACAAACATGTAATCAACCGTTATATCCGTATACTGTTGTGCAATTTCCTGCACCACTTTGCGCCATAAGCGTGAAGTCTCCAGTACATTGGCTTTGTCTACCAGGGTTAATTTTTTCTTCCTTCCCTGTGCATATTTAAAAGCCAGGTGCGTTACCCGTTCTATTTCCGCTTTTGTATAAGTACATTCGTCAATAGCTGTTGACTGGTCTTCACTCAACTCTTTTTTACCAAAATATATACCACCCGTGAGTTCCCGGAATACAATGAAATCAACCCCTTCCATTTGTTTGGCTTTCAGGGGCGATAAATGCTGTAGCGCACGATAAGTAGTAACCGGACGTATGTTGGCATATAATTGCAATGCTTTTCTCAGCTTTAATAATCCTTGCTCAGGCCTTACTTTCGCCGTTGGGTCGTTATCGTATTTAGGATGACCGATGGCACCAAACAGGATGGCATCACTTTTTAAACAGGTATCAATGGTTTCATCGGGCAGGGGGTTACCGGTTTTATCAATGGCATCGGCCCCCATGGTCCCATAGCTGTAATCAAATGAATGTCCAAAGCGCTGCGCAATGGCATTCAGCACTTTGATGGATTGCTGTGTCACTTCCGGGCCAATCCCATCACCCAATATGACTGCTATCTTCTTTTCCATACTGTATCATTGTTTAGTTTAGTTATTCGTCTTAGGCGGCAATTTTTCCTGAATCCAACAATAATGTCCTGGTCACGCATCCGGGTACTTCTTCATTGTAGTGGCTTACATAAATCAACGTCTTCTTCAACAGCGTACATATCTCATCCACCATTGCAACAAATGCTCTCGCTGTTTGTGTATCCAGGCCCTGGCAGGGTTCATCGAGTATCAGCAACGGTGGGTTCTTTACCATCGCTCTTGCCAGTAAAACCAGTCTTTGTTCTCCATTGGATAACTGCGACAACCGCCTGTTGGTAAAATCCGTGAGCTTTAATACCTCCATCCAGTGACAGGTTATTTTTTCCTGCTGGCGATTCAGTCTCCTGAATAAACCAATGGTATCGAATATACCGGATGCCACAACTTCAAAACAAGTGGCGTCCGGTTCAAAGTGCTGGTGCAGTTCAGGCGAAACATAGCCGATCTTCTGCTTGATGTCCCAGATACTCTCCCCTGTGCCTTTTCTTCTGTCAAACAAATAGATCTCATTGGCAAAAGCCTGTGGATTATCGCCATTCACCAGGCTCAGTAATGTAGATTTTCCAGATCCGTTGCTGCCGGCAACGCGCCAGCACTCACCTTGTTTAACTTCCCAGTTAATATCATGCAGTATTCTTTTATTGCCGTAGGTTACATTGGTATTCACCATTTTAACTGCAGTAATAAAATCATCATAGTAATAGGCTTCAGGAATTTCCTGCTGAAAGGATAAACCCTGTTTTACCACAGGTGGCATCGAAAGTTTCCTGAGATCATATTCCCTGCGTGAAATACCGGATTGCAAACAACCATTTTCCAACACCGCGACATGAGTCACAGTTGCTGGTATTTCCAATTCGGTAGTTACTAACAGTATGCCCATCCCTTTGGCTGCCAATTCTTCCATGATCCTGTTGAGCGAATGTCTTGATGATGTATCAAGTCCGGTATATGGATTGTCAAATAATATCCAGTCTGCCTGTCTCAATAAAGCTTTGGCGAGCTGAAGTTTTTTCTGTTCGCCGTTCGACAATTGTATCAAACGCGCATACCGTACCTGTGTGATACCAAGCCAGGAAAGTGTTTCAGCAATCGCGTTGTCATCGGTGGTAACCTGTTGCAAAACATCGTTCACCAATATCGTATCTTCTGTGTCGCAGGAATTAAAACGCTGCTGGTAATAAAACGATGAAATATTCGACAGATTTTTAAACCTGTGTTGCTGCCCAATGGTTACAATAACAGGAGCCCCTTCGTGGCGGGCAGTAAATCTTATATCACCGCGGCTGAAATAATTACCGGAAAGGGCTTTGATCAGGATGGACTTACCACTGCCCGATTTACCCACTACAGCCAGTACTTCTCCTTCATGTACAGTAAAAGACACATCTTTCAGTACCGTTTTACCCGACAACTGAACAGTCAGATGATCTACCTGTAACGAAGTTGTTTTCATCGCTGTAATTCAAATGTTTCAATATCTTTTTTGATACTCAGTAGAAAGTCGATATCGTCGTACCCATTGAGTAAACAGGTTTTCTTATAAGCATTGATTTCAAACTTTTCCTGTGCTCCTGTAGCATCTATGGTAATGGCTTGCTGTTCCAGGTCAACAGTCAAAGTGGCTGTTTCGTCCTGGGCAAACAATTGTTGCAGGAAGTCTTCGCTTACAGTTACCGGCAACACCCCGTTATTCAATGCGTTGTTTTTAAAAATATCTGCAAAAAAACTAGATACTACCACTTTAAAACCATAATCCTGTATGGCCCAGGCTGCGTGTTCGCGTGAAGAGCCACATCCGAAATTTTTGCCGGCTACCAATATTTCGCCTTTGTATCTGGGTTGGTTGAGTACAAAATCTGTTTTAGGTTTTGATTCATCGTTATTTTCATAACGCCAGTCGCGAAACAGGTTCTTTCCGAAACCATCCCTGGTAGTTGCTTTTAAAAAGCGAGCCGGTATGATCTGATCGGTATCCACATTTTCCATTTGCAATGGAACAAACCTGCTTTGTATGGTATTCAATGACTGCATTTCTTCGTTTTAGTTAGATTAATTCCCTGACATCTGTTACAACACCTGTGATAGCGGCGGCGGCGGCTGTAAGCGGACTGGCCAGCAGTGTCCGCGCACCTGCACCCTGTCTGCCTTCGAAATTTCTGTTACTGGTACTGATGCAATATTCCCCGGCTGGTATCTTGTCTTCATTCATTCCCAAACAGGCGCTGCATCCTGCCTGTCTTATTTCAAAACCAGCTTCCTCAAAAACTTTATCCAACCCTTCTGCTTTTACCTGCTTCGATACCTGTTGAGATCCGGGAACAATCATTACCTGAACTTTATCATTCTTTTTCTTTCCCCTGATCAATGAAGCTACCATGCGGAGGTCTTCAATCCTTGAATTGGTGCAGCTGCCAATGAAAACATGCTGAACAGGCATACCCAGCAATGCTTTCCCGGCTTCAAGTCCCATGTATTGCAAAGCCTTGGTATTGTCGTCATCAAACGGTATTTTGCCATTGATGGCAATACCCAGTCCGGGATTGGTGCCATAAGTAATCATGGGTTCTATATCAGCAGCATTGATATGGAGCTCTTTGTCAAAAACGGCATCCGCATCACTGTACAGTTCTTTCCATTCAGTCAGTTTCTTTTCCCAAGCGTCGCCTGAAGGAGCAAATTCACGGTTTTTGATGTATGCAAATGTGGTTTCATCCGGCGCAATCATGCCCCCGCGGGCTCCCATTTCAATGCTCATATTACAGATCGTCATCCTGGCTTCCATTGAAAGCGAACGAATGGCCGAGCCGGCATATTCTACAAAATAACCGGTGGCGCCGCTGGCTGAAATTTCAGCAATGATATGCAGGATGATGTCCTTTGACACAACACCTTTGTTCAGTTCTCCTTCAATATTGATGCGCATCAGTTTGGGTCTGCTTTGCATCAGGCACTGTGAAGCAAACACCATTTCCACTTCACTGGTTCCGATACCAAACGCAATAGCACCGAATGCGCCATGAGTTGAAGTGTGGCTGTCGCCGCATACAATGGTCATGCCCGGCTGTGTGATGCCCAGCTCCGGACCTATCACATGCACAATACCCTGGTAAGGATGCCCCAAACCATAAAGTTCAACGCCATGTCTGGTGCAGTTATCTTTCAGTTGTTGCACCTGTATTCTCGACAGTTCGTCTTTAATAGGTAAATGCTGGTTGATGGTAGGCACGTTATGGTCTGCAGTAGCTACTACCTGCTGCGGACGGAAAAGCGGGATATCTCTTTTTTCGAGGCCTTTGAAAGCTTGCGGGCTGGTTACTTCATGGATAAAGTGCTTATCGATATAAAGTACAGACGGGCCGCCTTCAATTTCCTTAACAATATGCTTCTCCCAAATCTTATCGAATAATGTTTTTGACATGAGCTTGATCTTGAATAAAGGCGTGGCATGAGAACATGCCACGCGAACTAACTAAAACTATACATATGAGAAAATCCTAAATTGTTGCCGGCTCGGGTTTGTAAGCCCCGGCCAGTTGATGCAGGTCTTCTTCCTCCACTTCTTTTTTCCTGTCTGCTACCTGAAGGAAGGACTGGTATAAAATATCTATATCATTCCGGTTATACTGATATCCCAATTTTTGTAAGCGATGAGCCAGGGCACTGCGTCCGCTGCGGGCAGTGAGTACGATCTTGCTGCCATCGGCGCCTACTTCTTCCGGGTTGATGATCTCGTAAGTCAGTGCATCTTTCAGGAATCCGTCCTGATGTATACCCGATGAATGCGAGAAAGCATTTGAACCAACAATGGCTTTATTGGGTTGAACCGGCATGCGCATGGTATCTGAAACCTCGCGGCTCATGGGGTTCAGCAACTGAGATTGTATGCCCGTATAGAATCCGAGGTCTTTATGTTGTTTGATCACCATCACCACTTCTTCGAGGGAAGTATTACCTGCACGCTCACCCAATCCATTGATGGTGCATTCGATCTGGCGTGCGCCGCTGATCACGCCTGAAATGGAATTGGCCGTGGCCAGTCCAAGATCATTGTGACAGTGACAGGAAATGACAGCTTTATCTATATTGGGTACATTGTTTTTCAGGAAAGCAATTTTTTCTCCATACTGATGCGGGAGACAGTAGCCGGTAGTATCAGGGATATTTACTACTGTAGCACCGGCCCTGATCACAGCTTCAATTACTTTGGCCAGGTATTCGTTGTTGGTGCGTCCTGCGTCTTCGGCATAGAATTCTACATCATTGGTAAAATTTCTGGCCCATTTAACAGCCTGTACAGCCCTTTCTATGATTTCCTCCCTGGTTGAGTTGAATTTTGATCTGATATGGAAATCAGAAGTGCCGATACCCGTATGTATCCTGGGCCTTTTAGCATATTTAAGCGCCTGGGCAGCTACTTCAATATCTTTTTGTACAGCACGGCTAAGTCCGCATACAGTAGCATTGGTAACAACTTTGGCTATCTGTTCCACCGATTCAAAGTCGCCAGGGCTTGAAATAGGGAAGCCTGCTTCAATAATGTCAACCCCCAGCGATTCGAGTTTCAGCGCTAGTTCCAGCTTCTCTTTGGTATTGAGTTTACAGCCGGGAACCTGCTCCCCGTCGCGCAATGTGGTATCGAAAATATACACCTTTTCAGCCATGAATCCCTTTATTTTATTTCGAATTTAGTTGGCACTGTCCGGGTTATAAGTTCAAAATTGGCGTTATTTTACACCCTGTAAACAGTGTCCGGGGCCTTGTAACCCTTACTGGTATTGGATTTTAGTATAAATTAATTACGATGCCCAACCGCTCTACCGATTCACTTTTTCAGCTGATTCAGTCACTCGAAAGGTCTGAAAAACGCAATTTCAAGCTCTACATGAACCGGATTTCGGCCGGTGGCGGTGGCGATCTTAAAATTGTACAGCTTTTCGATGCCCTGGATAAAATGAAGCAGTATGATGAGGAAGCGCTGCTGAAAAAGAACCCGTCTCTTCAAAAACAACAGCTTTCCAACCTCAAAGCCCACCTGTATCATGAAGTACTGGCCAGCCTGCGCCTACTGAAACAGGAGGAGAATATTGACCTTCAGCTGCATGAGCAGCTCGATTTTGCACGTCTTTTATACAACAAGGGCCTGTATCACCAGAGCTTGAGGATCCTCGACAGGGTCAAAGACCAGGCCCGTGCCAATAACCAAGTCACTTATATTGTACAGGTACTCTTCCTGGAAAAAAAGATCGAAGCATTGCATATTACTCGAAGTATGCAGGATCGTGCCGACCGCCTGAGTACCGAAGTGGAAGAAACAAATACAAAGCTCTCGGTCATAGGCAAGTTGTCTAATATTTCCCTGCAGCTGTACAGTTGGTACATTCGTAACGGACATGCCCGCAATGAAAAAGATACAACGGCGCTTGACTTCTTTTTTAAACAGGATGTTTTACAAAACAGCCAGGAATGCAAGGGTTTTTATGAACGGCTTTACCTGTACCAGTGTTATTGCTGGTATGCTTTCATCACCCAGGACTTTTTAATGTATTACCGTTATTGCCAGAAGTGGGTAGATCTTTTTGAGGCCGATACCAAAATGATTGAGATAGAAACTGCACATTATATCAAAGGCATGCATAACCTGATGAGTGCACATTTTGACCTCAGGAATTACCAGAAGTTCAATGAAACCATTCAGCTTTTTGAGAAATTCACACAAACGCCCGTGATACAGGGAAACCAGAATAACCTTATTCAAACCTTTATTTACCTCGTAACCGCCAAGCTGAACAAACATTTCATGGAAGGTACTTTTACAGAGGGCCTTTACCTCGTGCCTTATATTGAGGAGAAAATAAAGGAATATGAATTGTATCTCGACAGGCATCGCATACTGGTGTTTTATTACAAAATAGCATCGCTTTATTTTGGAAGCGGCGACCATGATAAAAGCATTGATTATCTTAATAAGATCATCAACCTGAAAGTAGATCTGCGCACCGATCTCCAATGCTATGCCCGGCTGTTGCACCTGATTGCACACTATGAACTGGGTAATTTTGAGCTGTTGGAATACCTGCTGAAATCGGTTTACCGTTTCATGGCTAAAATGGAAAACCTGAGCATCGTTGAAGAAGAGATATTTGCTTTCCTTAGAAAATCTTTCCGGCTTTCACCCAGGCAATTGAAACCGCAATTTGAGGCTTTGCTGCAGGCACTGAAACCCCTTGAGAAGAACAGGATTGAAAGCCGGGCTTTCATGTACCTTGACATTATTTCATGGCTCGAAAGCAAAGTAAACCAGAAACCCGTTCAGGATATTATCAGGCAAAAATTCCTTGACGCTAGGCGCAAAAAAAACGATTAAACGATCTGCGGAGGTTCAATCAGTATCCCCTTACCGGCAGGGAAAACAATGTGCAGACGGCAGCCGTTATTAGGAGAACTTTTCAATTCAATATTACCATTGTATAATTCAACACGACTAAAAATATTGTTCAGCCCTATTCCCTTTCTTTTTTCCGATGTATCGAAGCCTTTGCCATTATCCGCAATGGAGAGCCGAATGAAATCATCCCTGTATAACTCTATCGTAACATAGGAAGCGCCCGAGTGTTTGATGATATTGTTGATCTGTTCCTGGACAATCCTGAAAATATTAAGTTTGAATTCATAATTGATGTCCTCTTCATAAAAAGCCTCATAGAAAAATTCGATGCTCATCTGGTTCGCAACCAGTATATCCTCCACCAGTCCGTCTATTGCTTTGGCCAGACCGAAATCCTTAATCAGGGGTGTTACCAGCGCCTTTGATAATTTCCTGATCTCTTCAATGGCATTGAAAATAAACCCTGAAGACTGCTTCAGCAGTTCCTGGTGGTTATCGCTTCCCTTCAATGCTGTTGCCAGGTACATCATGGCAACAGTAAGCTGCTGGTTCACATTATCGTGTAATTCCTTACTGATTTCATAGCGTTCTTTCTCTTGTTCCCTTATAACTGCTTCAGTAATCTCTTTTTGCCTCATCTGCCTTTCTTCCTGCAGTCTTTTCTCCATTCTTCTCTTTTCAGTAACGTCTCTTGAATTGGAAACGATTCCCCGGATAGAAGGGTCTTCGGTCAGGTTGGTGAGTTTGGTTTCCAGCCAGCGCCATTCCCCATCGGAATTCCTAAACCTGAACAAAGGTATTTCCATGGAATATTGCCTGCTGATCTGCTCAAATTTTTTCTGGACAAGCGTCATGTCATCGGGATGAATAAAATCGAACGCATTCCTGCCTATCAGTGAAGAAGGGGTATAACCCAATACTTGTTCCACTGTTGGACTGGAAAAGGTAAAGCAACCTCCTTCGTCCAGTATCTTGATCATATCCGATCCGTTCTGTATCAGCGAGCTCAATCGCTTTTCACTATTAGCCACTTTGATCTCTGCCAGCTTGCGGTCGGTGATATCCTGCATGGCCCCAATCATCCGCCGGGGTGTTTGCCCATGATACAGCAAGTAGCCTTTATCAACCACATAAGCATAACTGCCATCCGCTTTCCTGAAACGGAATTCGTCTTGCCAAATAGACTCTTTATCGCTTCCGATGGTTTTGAACAATCCGTCCATCACCCGTTGCCTGTCGTCCGGGTGAATGCATTTTTCCCAGAAATCAGGGGAATCCCTGAATTCAGCAGGCAAATACCCATATAGTTTGTTAATATTGTCACCTGCCCAATACACTTCGTTTGTATCAAGGTTCCAGTCCCACACCACATCATTGGTAGCTTTGGTAACAAATTCATACCGTTCATTGCTTTCCCGCAGGTTTTCCAGGTTCCGTTTACGCTCTATGCTGTATTGAATGGATTTGGAAAGCAGCTTCTCATCAAATTCGCCTTTGATGAGATAATCCTGTGCACCATTCGCCATGGTTTCCAGGGCCACATGCATATCTATCATTCCGGTTAATACGATAATCGGAATTGAAACAGCATACTGATTGATGATTCTATAGGATTCAAGGCCATCACTATCAGGTAGCGTAAGATCGAGCAATACCAGGTTTATTTTCTGAAGCTGCAGCACCGTAATGGCCTGGGCGGTATTGGTTACCTTGAATAACCTGTTCACTGGTAAAGAAGCAGCACCAAGCAACTCTTCCAGCAGGAAAAGATCGCCAGGATTATCTTCTACAATAAGTATGGTCAATGGTTGATAATGATCCGTCATACTTATTCATCGTTTTTAAATAGCCATTGCAGTATTTAGAAGCAGGCCCGAAATAAGTTACAAAAAAACATAAACTACTGCTCTATTCCAATGATTTTTCTTTTATTTCATAAGACCAACGGGGTCATTTTGCCAGGGTGAAATAAAACCGGCTCCCTTTTTCCTTTTCCCCTTCCACCCAGATACTGCCTCCATGTCTTTCTACGATCTTTTTGCAGATCGCCAGGCCAATTCCGGTGCCGCTGTAACTGCCCTTACTGTGCAATCGCTGGAATATCTGGAAAATCTTTTCATGGTAGGCCTTGTCAATCCCTATTCCATTGTCTTCTATGCTGAAAATATAATGGTCGGGTAATTCTTTGGAGCTTACTACAATCCGGGGCATTTCCTTGTCACGGTATTTCAAAGCATTGCCCAACAGGTTTTGGAACAATTGAAACATCTGTGTTTTGTTGGCATTTACAAGAGGCATGTCTTTCACTTCAATCCGAGCCGCTGATTCCCTGATTTCTTTTTCAAATAAATTCAATACTTCCGTCAGCAAATTCTTCATATTTACCTGCTCAAATCCGCTCTTATCGGATCCCACCCTTGAATAGGTAAGCAGGTCCAGGATCAGTTTCTTCATCCTTTCAGCCCCATCCAGCGCATAATGGATATACTGATCGGCTGTTTCATCTATATGGCCTTGGTATTTTTTCCTGAACAACTGCAAAAAACTGCTCACCATACGCAAAGGTTCCTGCAAGTCGTGCGAAGCCACATACGCAAAACGTTCCAGTTCAATATTTGAAGCAGCAAGCTCAGTTGCTCTCTTCTTTAAACGCGTATTTAATTCGGCCAGCAATCCTTCTGCCGCCCTCCTCCTGGTGATATCCTGCGTGGCGCCGATCATACGAAGGGCTTTCCCTTCTTCATTACGTATGATATAGCCTTTATCGTAGATATAGGCAAAGTTTCCATCCGATTTGATGATCCGGTATTCATCGTCCCAGTAAAAATCATTCGGATTATCCAGGGCGCGCGTCCTTTTTTCCAATACCGCTGAAAGGTCATCGGGATGCACTTTCTTCACCCAGAAATCCTTGTCCTTCGATGCTTCATCCGGATCATACCCGAAATTGGTTTTCAAGCCATGCCCCGTCCGCGTTACGACATCTGTTTCAAGATTCCAGTCCCAGATGGCATCGTTAGTGGCCCTGGCCACATATAGCAAACGTTCGTTGCTTTTAAAAAGTTCTTCTTCTTTTTCTTTTTTATCTGTGATATCGCGCTGGTTAATGATGATACCCTCCACGCCTTTCATGTGCAGCAGGTTGGTAATCGTACCCTCTACCCAAACAAAACCGCCTTCCTTTCTTTTGACGCGGTATTCTTTCTTGAAACTGGTACCCGGCGAATCAAGCACTTCTTCAAACTCATTCAGCAATCTGGTAAGGTCTGCTTCATAAACCATATCACGCAACCGCATTCCTATTACTTCTTCCACTTCATAGCCCATGATTCTTTTGACAGCGGGACTGATATACGTTATCTCTCTCTGTATATTGGCGTGGATAATGATGTCTGTACTATTCTCCACCAGCATCCTGAACCTTAGTTCACCGGCACCGTCGGAAATGGCCGCATCATTTTTATTCATACAGCAGAGTTGGTCTTCGCACAATTTCGACAAGATTTGCAAAATGACCAAGATTTATTTCGCCGGAAAATTGCACCGTACGGCACCGTTTTGTGCTGATTCAGAACCGATTAAGGGGTACCGGACAGGAGTAATTTTCACTTTAAGATCGGGTGCCGTACCTGCATTGGGAGGAAAGAAGTAAACTTAACCTGCCGCCAGCCCTGTTAATGACAGTACAATGACTGCGATGACCCGAAGTGCTTTTGTATTTTTTTTAATATGTAGTACTTAATATAATACTTTTGCAGGGATCAGCCGTAAATCTTTTCAATCACATCTTTGAATTTTTCTGTCACCACTTTTCTTTTCAGGCTTAATTTAGGGGTCATTTCACCTGTTTCAATGGTCCATTCATGTGGCAATAGTTCAAATTTTTTGATCTGCTCAACATGATTGAAACCGGTATTGTACTGATCTATCAGTTTCTTATACATTTCTAATACCTTGGGCTCCCTGATGGCAGCCTCATTGTTAGTAAAAGTAATAGTATTCGTTTTCATCCAGTCTTTCAAAGTGCCAAAAGCCGGTACAATCAATGCCCCTACAAATTTCCTTTCTGGTCCCACCAGCATTACCTGTTCTATGAACCGGCTTTCTTTGAGTTTATTTTCAATGGGTTGCGGGGCAACATATTTGCCACCACTGGTTTTGAAAAGCTCTTTTTTCCTGTCTGTTATTCGAAGAAATCTTCCCTTTTCCATTACACCGATATCCCCTGTATGCAGCCATCCGTCTATCACTGTTTCTGCAGTAAGATCAGGTCTTTTATAATAACCTTCCATCACACTCGAACCACTTACGCATATTTCCCCGTCTTCTTCCAGTTTAAGGTTCACCCCTTCTATTACAGGTCCTACTGTTCCGAAACGTGTACCGCCCTTTGCTTTCCTGTTCACGCAGATCACCGGACTGTTCTCTGTTGGTCCATATCCTTCATATACCGGGATACGGGCTGCATTAAAAATGCGAAGCAGTTTCACCTGGCAGGCTGCTCCGCCAGTTACAATGAATGAAACATTGCCTCCGAGCGCCTCCCTCCATTTATTAAATATCAGTTTATTGGCAATGGCGAGTTGAAAATTATACCAGGGTCCGCCGCTTTTAATATTATCGTATTTCGATGCAAGATCTACTGCCCAGAAAAAAAGTTTCCGCTTAATGCCCCTAAGCTCATTCCCTTTACTCATGATGCGTTCGAATACTTTTTCCAGTAATCGCGGAACAGTGGTAAACCCGTGCGGTTTTACCTCGCGCAGGTTGTCTCCAATGGTCTCCATACTCTCGGCATAATAGATACTGATGCCACTGTAGAGATAGATATAGGTGACCGTCTTCTCAAAAATATGGTTAAGTGGCAGAAAACTCAATACCCGCGATTGAGGCGCATCTTCAAAAGGAAAACTTATTTTAGAATAATAGAGGTTGGAATAAATATTGCGGTGGCTCAACATCACACCCTTGGGTGTACCCGTTGTGCCGGAAGTATAAATGATGGTAGCCAGTTGCGACACGGGAATACCTTTCTTAATCTGCTCTACTTTTTGTTGCAGGCCCTCATTAGCCAGTTGCATAACTGTACTCCAGTGGTCAGCCCCTTCAATTCGGTCAAATGTATAAATGCCCTTTACCGAAGGAACACGACCAACTACATCACTTGTTTTTTGCAGCAATTCCCTGTTGCCTACAAAGACATATTTTACCGCTGCATCACTGAGTATGAATTCCAGTTCGGACGGATTGGTTGTCGGGTAAACAGGTACCAGGATAGCACCCAATTGCTGTACGGCAAGATCAGTAAAGATCCACTCGGGTCGGTTATTACTGATGATCGCTATCTTATCACTTCGCTGAGCAGTCATGTCATTGCCATTCACACCCAAATGCAGGAGACCGGCGCTGAACTTGTTTACAATACCCGCTACTTCTTCGGTTGAATATGATACCCATTTCCCATTCTCTTTGGCAGCCAACATGTCTTTTTTAGGAAAATGTTGCAACTGGTATTCCAAACAATCAAAAAGTCTTTTCATGGTCATAGCAATCAGCGTCTTTATATGATATGCGCCAGGGGTAAATTAATTAAAACCAAACAAATAACAAAGCCTAACGTATCATATAGCTTTGTCCGGCTGGCATTTTGAATACCCTTCCTTCCTGGAAAGCTTTGAACCCGTTGTATTCTTTGGGATGGTTGTTTTGCCAGATCCGGTATGCATCTGCATTGATCACCGTTCCGAACAGCCACTGGTTGTACGCCTCAAAAATCCCCTCTCTCAAAAGGTATTGCTCCTGGTCAAACAAATGGAAAGGATATTGCTGTTTATTATTGGCCTGGAACCATTCCAAAATAAACCGAGTTCTGATGGTGGCCAGGTTATCGATGTTGATACCATCTTTCGCCAGACCCATGGTTTTGGCATAAGTTTCGAGAACTGCCTTTTCAAACCCTGTTGTGGCTTTAGAAGCAATAGCATCCTGGATAGCGCCACCTCTGAAAAGGTTCCGGTAAGCGAACACCATTCCTTTCTTTACGTCTTCCACACGTGCAGAGAAACTTTCCAGGTTGAGGAATAGTTCTCCATAAAGTATAACCCTGATCCAGTCTCCTTTTTTGGTATAATATTTTGCCGCATTATAATAGTTGCTACTATAATTCGGGTCCAGGGTTATTCCTTTTTCCCATTTCACAATAGCATCTCCAAGATTATCGTCCATTTCAAGCAATTCTCCGTATTCATTATAAATCACTGCACTCGACGGAAATTTCTTCAATGCATCCTTATATAATTTTCCGCATTCTTTATAGGCAGCAATGCTTTTATAACTCATTCCCAATATCTGGAAAGTCTCTTCATCTGCATCGGGTCTTTGTACCAGTGGCTTTGCCACTTCAATTGCTTTGGCAAAATCACGTTTAAGGTAATTGGCAAAAGAGAGGTTCTTGAGTAAATCCAGGTTTTTCGGATCCTGCTGTACCGCTTTTTCAAGCGCAGTAACAGCATTGGCAAAGTCGCCCTGACGCATCATGGACATGGCTGTTTCCTGTAACTGCTTCGCACTCTGCTGCGCAAAAGAATGATGGAAAGTGATCAGGGTTGCAATAGTTATCAGTATGTATTTCATAATCGTTTTATTGATCAATAAGATGTGTTAAAAGTCCGTCCCTGAGCTTGGGTTCAAACCAGGTGCTTTTGGGCGGCATTACATTTCCGCTATCGGCAATATCAAATAGCTGTTCAATGGTTACGGGGTATAAACTGAAAGCGGCAGCCATTTCCCCACTATTCACCCTTTTTTCCAGTTCTGCAAGACCCCGTATACCTCCAACAAAATCAATTCTTTTATCGGTTCTGGGATCTTTGATGTCCAGGAGCCTGTCCAGCACATTGTTTTGTAAAATGGTCACGTCCAGCACCCCTATCGGGTCTTCCGTATAAGTACCTGGCAAGGCCTTAAGCTTATACCAGTTTTCTGCCAGGTACAAACCAAATGTATGCAACGCTGAAGGCTTATAGACTTGTTTACCTACCAACTCAACCGTGAATTTTTCTTTCACCGCTTCCAGGAATTGTACTGCATCCATTCCGTTCAGGTCCTTTACCACGCGGTTATAATCCATAATGTACAACTGGTTAGAAGGAAAAAGAGTGGTCAGGAAGAAATCTGCTCCATTACCGGTTTTATTTTCCAGCGCTTTACGCACTTTGGCTGCTGAAGCAGCGCGATGATGACCATCTGCTATATAAGTATAGGGTATCTTCGCTTCAAACAAACGGCTGATCTTCTCGCAGGTTGCTGCATCATCCACTATCCAGATGGTATGCTGTATCGCATCATCAGCAATAAAATCATATACCGGCTGAGCGGTTTTCTGCCATTCGTCTATAACTGCATCAATACTTGCATTATTACGGTAAGCAAGGAATACATTACCCGTCTGTGCTCCGGAGGTCCTGATATGATTGATGCGATCCTGTTCTTTTTCCGGGCGGGTGAATTCGTGCTTCCTGATGATGTCGTGTTCATAATCATCAATGCTACTCACGCAAACAAGACCCGTCTGGCTACGGCCATCCATTATCAAACGGTAGATATAATAACATTCACTGTTCTCCCTGAAAAGGACCTCTTTTTTCATGAATGTTTCCAGGTTGACTTTAGCCTGTTGATAAACTTCACTGGAATGAATATCGGTTGTTTCGGGCAGGTCAATTTCACTTTTGGTGATGTGAAGAAAAGAGTCGGGATTGCCTCTTGCTTCGATTTTTGCTTCTGTGCTGTTCAATACATCATAGGGGCGGCTGGCTACCTGTTTTGCCAGTGGTGCATACGGACGCAGGGCCCGGAAAGGTTTAATAATTGCCATGCGGCAAATATCCGCAAATTAATTATAAATGAAATGTTAGGTTATTGAATGGCTTTTTCAAAAGTCTGCAGCCATTTTTTAAAGCCAGCCTGTTTTTCAGACAGCAACCGGAACAATACGATTCCAACAACGGAGCAACTGATACCCGCTATAACATCCAGCAGATAATGGTGACCGGAATAAACCGCCGAGAACCATATTCCTATCATCACCAGTACAAACAGTATATTGATCAGTCCCAACCTGTTTTTGATGCCATAGTACAATACTACCAGGGGATAAGCCGCGTGAAGTGAGGGCATGGCAGCAAATACATTAGAACTTTTCGCATACAGCGCCTTAAAGATACCCACATGAAAAAAACGGTCAAAGCTCTCCAGTCCGGCAGTATTTCCAGGTGTTCCCGGAATGAAGCCAAAGCCATATTGCTGTACATACCAGGGCGGAGCCGCCGGGTAAATATAATAAAAGGCAAAGCCGATGAGGTTTACCAGCAGGAAGCTGAGTGAAAAGTAAAGGAATTGCTTCCGGTTTTTGAAAAACAGGTATCCGGCTAATGCAAGCGGTACCGGTACCCAGCAGAGATAAAAAATCCCGGCGCTGATGTCCAGCACAATATGCCGGTGCATTCGCCAGTATTCATTAGGCGTTATCAGCTCACCATCGTACAATATGCCAAACCATTTCTTTTCAGCCTGGTACAGGCTTTCTATATGAACCATATTGTACCGGTAATTGGGGAAAGCCTTCATGTAATCGAAAATGATCCAAAAAACAATAAAAATGGAAAAGCCGGTAATGAATTTTCTTGTAGTGGCCGATAAATAATAACAGGTATTGAATAATAATACCAGGATCAATTGTTCCGGTCTGTATCCGATCAGTAAAGCAGACAATAATAAATAAGTGGCAGACAATACCCCCGTTGCCAGGAGATCTTTTCTTGTGAACAAAGAAGTATGAATAACGGATGATGGTCTTTGCATATCAGGGTTTAAAACGTTCCATCACTTCTTTGCCGGTAATTTCATCCCTGCCTTTTAATTCCATATAAATAACATTGGGCGACCAAAACGTACCGCCCGGATCAATTCGGATGAATATCCTGTTCAATACCACCATTTTCTGGTTGATGGCAGCGTATACATGGAATTTATTATCGTGAGGTGATCTCATGAGATACAAAGACTGTTTCCTGTACGACACGAAATGCAATTTGTATTTATCGGCAGATTCCACCTGGGCTTTGATGCCATAAGCAAAAATGCGCTGGATATAGGTAAGCTCCTTTCTCATACCACCTTCCGGATAACGTATCCAGAACACATGAACCGGATTTTCCTCATTCAGTTGCCCCTTGCTGTTCAGGTTCATCTCACAAATGATCGTATTGGTATTCGTTGTACGTTGCAGGTAAAACAATTGGTTGGCATTGCCTGCAGGAACCGGGAAAGTATCCTGCGGATCAAGTATCACACCAGGCTTAGCAGATTTGTCGGGTCCGTTGGATCCGTTATGTGCCCAGGTGCCAATACTCAGTAGTGTGAACCCGACAAGAACTGCCAGTTTCCTACCTATGTCTTTTTTTGCCAGCGCATGCTTTGCATTGATCAGTCTGTTGACAGCAGTCAGGTTGGTGAGCACAGCCATAACTGCTATGGGAACAGTAAAGATCGACATGGTTTCCAGTACATGAAAAGAAACTCCGGGTATATACCACTTGTGATCGCCGCCGATATAATGGGCTGTAATGCCGCAGGCAATAGCCGTAATACCAATCAGGATCACCCTTTCGGGTCTTTGCATCAACCCGTCTTTACACTGAATGCCCAATCCCTCTGCCCTTGCCCTGGTATAACTTACCATCATAGAGCCGATCATGGCAATAAAAGCAAAAATGGAACTGAGAAAATAATGGTGTGCCACGAGGTAATAACAAATCCCGAAGAACATTACAAGTTCACTGTACCGGTCGAGCACCGAATCGTACAATGCACCAAACGATGAGCTCATGTTTCCCAGGCGTGCTACCTGGCCATCAAGCATATCAAAAAGTCCGGCAAACAATATCAGCGCACCTGCCCAGCCCACATACGAAAGGTCACCGCGGTTACCCCGCTCACCTCCCCTGACGAAAATAATGGTCACACCCACATTCAATAAAAAGCCAATGGTGGTAACAGCATTGGGTGTTAATCCCGCTTTGATAAGTAATTTCACAAAGGGATCAATCACTACATAAATAGCTTTCTGCAATCTTATTCTGAGCGGCACCTTTTCCATTAATCATTCACTTTTCTATACAAAATAAACATATTAGTAAGAAAGCTACAGTATTTAAACCGCAGCTTTTCCTGTCATTCTTAAAAATCAAACTTGAACCTGGTCCTTACCCCAATCGTGGCTATATAAGGATTGTTCAGGTAAGTGAACCTCTTCACCAGGTCTACCCTGATCAATTTGAAAATATTTCCTACGCCTACGCTTCCTTCCACATAGGGTTCTTTTGAAAGAGAAAATGTAGAAGGTGATCCCTCATAGGTCGGGAACCTGATCAAAGCCGGATTGAGGTTCGGGTTGTTTTCATCCCGTATGCCACCATACAGCATCTTCACCGATACCAGTTCTCGCAATTTCAGTTTCCGCAACAAGGGTATCCGGTTAAAAATGAGCCCGTTGAAATGATGATCAATGGTAAGGCCCGCATAATGATCACTCACAAACTCCATAAAGTTCATAAGGTTATAAGAGTTCAACTGGTACGCATAAGTTTGGTTCGCGCGATGTATGGTCATCAGCGGGTAAGGCAGTTGTCCGAAAATATAACCGCCTTCCAATACCAGGTCGCTATAACCTAATTGCGACAGGTAAGCTCTTTTCTCCATTCTCAGGTTCAGGTTCTGGTAATTATACTCTCCATTGAACAATCCCTTCATACCCGCCGTTACCCGCAGCGTGATAATGGGATATTTATTGATGATGGGAATACGGTAAACTTTGCCCTGGTAGAACTGTTCGTGAGGTGCCCAACGCAATTCACCGGAAAGTTCCGTGGTAGTGATATGATCTACATCCATAGCGCTGCCATTGTCTGTCTTGCTGTAACTAATGGCCCCTGCAGGATGGTGCTGCCAATACTTGAAGCCGAATGTGTAAGACAAATGACTGGGCAATTCATGCACGTATTCCAGTTTGAAAATATCGTTGTACAATAATTTATCGTTCTTCCCCCTTTTAAAAGACAAGAGGAAATTATCTTCCGACACAAATTGTAATTCCTGTCCGGGTATCTTGGTGTCTTTCTGATAACTTGCCCTGATGAAGTTCAGAGGGTATTCATAAATAGATTTATTGTTGATGGAATAAGTTCCACTGAGGAAATATTTCCATTTCTCATCCTTGAATCCGTATGCGCCATAAGTTTCAAAATAAATGCGCTTACTCATCTTGGGTGTGCTTCTTCCGCCCAGTCTCAAACGGAAACCTTCAATGGGATTAAAACTGTAAAATGCATTTACGGGCCCCACTTCAAACGGACCGAAAGAAGTATATCCGGCTATCAGCAGTGTTGCAATGGCCATAGCCCTCCGAAAAGAAGGCATTTTTTCAAGGCTGTCGATATTGCTGTAGATCTTTGATTCTACCTGTGTAAGCGGACTATGCCTGTTGGTCAACCAGAAACTATCGGCATGCTGCTCGGCCTTATCCAGTTTTACCAGAGAGGGACCACTGTATACGCTGTCGGGCATTGGCCGGTTAACCACATAATTCCTGAACGATACTGTTCTGCTGCCATAAAAACCGCTGCTGCCCGATTTGGTGATGCCCGCTTCTGCCATTACGCTGCTTCGCTTGATGTGATAACGGCTGTCTTCACTTTTTTCAAAGTCAAGGTCAATGTGCATTTCACGCACCCAGTTCAGGTTGGCATTCCTGCTGATGAACATATTCAGCTTCTGCACCGCATAATTACCATCGAGGGTAATGTACATATTGCCCCTGAACAGCAGGTCATTGGTATTCCGGGGTGTGAAATACAATTTGATCAGCTTCATTCCACTTTCATCTGTAATGGTGTCGCGGATATAGTACATGTAAAAAGTAGGGGCCAGATCGGCAATAGGACTCAGGAACTGGTAAGTGAACAGAGGAATGTTATTGTCGTAAATATCCACATCCATCACCAGCCTGTTCAGGTAGCTGCTTACTCCATGGTTATCGATGTATTCTCCAAAATTCACCTGTTTCTGTCCGGTGACAATGGTTTTTGTTTTTTCAGGATTCTTTCTATAATATTTTTTAGATAAGGTCTCTTCCAGGTAAACAGGCATCAGTGATTTGCCCTGTACGGAAACAGTATCACGGTTATCGAACAGGAACTGGTATTTGCGCAGCAGTTTACTGTTCGTTATTCTTTCAGGAACACTGCTGAGTGAAACTTCCAGTTTTTCATACTGATCGTACTGAAGATAATCGTAACGCTCCGTACGGTTGATCGATTTATTTTCAATCACACGCCTGATGAGTTCAACGGCCGGGTTATTCTTGTTGCGGTATTTAGCCCGTTTATTGGTAGAAACCGTTACATTATTAACCACCCTGGGATCAACTTCCATTTCCAGGTTAATGGTTTGTTCCTTACCCACTGCAATGGGTTTTAATACTGTAATATATCCTACATATGATACCTGGATAACGCCAATATTTCCTGAAGACTTTAATGTATAATTGCCCACGCTGTCAGTAACAGTACCGCGTCCACCCTTAAACACCACGCTTACATATTGCAGCGGTTGTTTATTAATGGCATCCACCACCTTCCCCTGCACAAGAGTTTGTGTCATGGCCGCATTGGCAAGACCCAGCAGCATAAAGAATAAGGAGAAAGTGTATTTTGCCAGGGTTCTTTTTCTTTCCATATTAACTATTTAAACACGAATCTTTTCTGCATCAGATAATTGTAAGTGCTTCCTACAACAATCGATACAAGAATCTTCGACAAAACATAATTCAATCCACCATAGCTTGTTGCTATGTATACACCACCGGAAACCAACACCAGGTTTCCCGCCCATACCAACAGGTATTTGATGGCCTGCAAGGGAATCCCTTTTTCAGTTGCCCTGAACACCCATCGCCTGCCAAGCATAAAGTTGGCAATGCCCCCGCAAATGGTCCCTGTTACGCTGGCCGCCAGGTACCAACAACGGAACAATTCCACCAGGATGATGGTAATGGAAAAGTCCACCATGGTTGCCACCAGTGAAGCAGCCTGTGCTTTTATAAAAGTTGCCATCGTTTAAAACAAGTTGTACCACACCATCAACTGCAGTACCAGGTTGCTGTATATGCCCGCTACCACATCATCGGCCATCACTCCCCAACCACCCGGCAATGATTCCGCCCTGCGTATCATCAATGGTTTTACTATATCAAAAAATCGAAACAATGCCAGCCCGGTAATAATATAGCCCGGTCTTACAGGTATGAAAAGTAGCGCGATACACATACCTGCCACTTCATCAATCACTACACGGCTACTGTCTTTCCCCCAATCGGCTTCTACTTTTGTTGCAGTCCATATACCCGTAACAACAATGATAACAGTGAAAAAAAGGCTGGCAACATAATTGTCTCCCTTCAGCTGGATCAGGTACCAAAGTGTTGCAGTAACTGCCGCAGCGATGGTACCTCCTCCCCTCATGTATCCTATTCCAAGGCAGCTCGCTATCTGCTTGCTGATGGTAATCATAATGCTTCAACCAGGTCCTGGTAATAATCCAATCCCAAATGCGTGATCAGGTCTTCTCCCATCATATGACGCAATGTATTCTGCAGTTTGATCAGCTGCTTGAAAATATCGTGCTCAGGTCTCAGACCGGGTGCTGTTTGCGGCGATTTGAAATAGAACGATAACCACTCCTGGATACCGCTCATATTGGCACGCTTGGCCAGGTCTATGAACAGCGCCAGGTCCAGTACAATGGGCGCTGCAAGGATGGAATCACGGCAGAGAAAATTGATCTTGATCTGCATGCCATATCCCAGCCAGCCGAAAATGTCTATATTGTCCCAACTCTCTTTGTTATCGCCATGCGGGGGATAATAGTTGATGCGCACTTTATGATAGAGTTCACCATACAGACCGGGATTGATTTCCGGTTGTAAAATATCTTCCAGTACGCTCAGTTTGGATACTTCCTTGGTTTTAAAATTGTCCGGATCATCCAGTACCAGTCCATCCCTGTTGCCCAGGATATTGGTAGAGAACCAGCCACGAACACCCAACGCCCTGGCATGTAAACCAGGCGCCAGTATGGTTTTCATCAGTGTCTGACCGGTTTTGAAATCCTTGCCCCCGATAGGTGTTTCGGTTTCTTTGGCCAGTTCTATCAATGCGGGGATGTCACAGGTAAGATTGGGTGCGCCGTTTGCAAATGGTATGCCCATTTTAATAGCAGCATAAGCATAGATCATACTGGGAGAAATGGCCGGATCATTGTTTTTAAGACCCGCCTCAAATGCTTCAATACTGTCATGCACAGCCGATGGCTCAATGTATTTTTCGGTTGACCCGCACCATACAAGTACCACCCTGCTGCAATCATTGGTTTTGCGAAACTGTTCAATATCCGCAGCAACCGCTTTGGCCAGTTCATATTTGGTGGCAGCTTCTTTGATATTATGACCGTCGAGGTTCCTGATATAAGATTTGTCAAAAACGGCCTTCATGGGCACAATCGCTTCCAGTTCGGGTTTGATAGCTTGCAGTAATGCCGGTTCCAGCACTTTTGCTTTCATGGCTGCTTCATATACATTGTCTTCATAAATATCCCATCCACCAAAGACAATGTCTTTCAGTTCAGTCAGCGGAACAAAATCCTTGATCAGCGGATACCTGTTTTCCGTACGCTTGCCCAACCGGATATTACCCATTTGCGTGAGTGACCCGATGGGTTGCGCTATACCTTTGTTCACCGCTGCCACACCGGCAATTAATGTAGTGGCAACAGCTCCTAAACCGGGTAACAATACACCCAATTTACCATCCGCTGATTGAATTTGTTCTTTCATTTTTATGTATTTATCGGTCAAAAATCTGCAAATCCCCACTCTATCTAAATGACGATTTGAGGTTGCGTATATTTTATTTTTTTGAGCCCCCGGAGCAGGATGGCAACAATGGATCCTATCCTGGCCTCCATTTTGGCATATTTATTTCCTATGAACATGTCCCGCTCAATGCCGCGCAGGGAACTGACCATGACAGAGGGCAGCAGGTCAAGCTCCTTACTGATGCTCCTGTCGAATTCGCCATTGGCCAACCCGAATGACAGAATACTCTTCATCAGTTTTGTTTCCTGTTGATCATATGCATGGTACATGTGTTTCATGCAACGCATATTCTCCTGCAATTCACCCCTGACGATCTTGTATAAATTTGATTTTTTCTGGAGGGCTTTGATCTTCGTAACCGCGAACATCTTCAATTTCTCTTCTGCGGTAACAGCGTTGTTCACGGCCTGTTTTACCTGGTTGAAGACTTCATCCATTTCCTTGAGGATCACCGCATCAAATATTTCCTCTTTGCTGCAGTAGTAATAATACAATGTACTTTTCCCCTTCCCCATCGCTTTGGCGATGTCTTCCATGGTGGTCTTCTTGAGGCCAAATTGCTGAAAAAGTTTTTGTGCTTCCCGCAGTATTTCTTCTTTGATCAGCTCATCTTTGGGAGAAATGTTCATTTTCGACTAAATTCGTTTTTCGGTCCAAAAGTAGCAAAAAAATAATTTACCGGCCTCACCGTTTATCACAATCATCCATGTTTCGCGGCGAAATGGTGCATCAGGTCACAAAATGCCTGTACACTCTCCAAAGGCAATGCATTGTACATGCTTACCCTGATACCGCCAATAGTACGGTAGCCTTTTACACCAATCATGCCTTCCTGTTTGCACAATGCCAGGAAGCTTTCTTCCAGTGAGGGGTTCTGTAAAAAGAATATGGCATTCATCCAGCTACGGTCTTCTTTGGCCACTATCGGCTGGTAGGTCTCTTGCAGACTGTCGAGCGTCTGATAAAATAATTCGGCTTTTGCCCTGTTTCTTCTTTCCATCTCCGGCAACCCTCCTTCAGCCAATATCCAGCGCAGGGTGAGCATACTCACATATACAGCAAAAACCGGCGGCGTATTCATCAGAGAACCGGCAGCAATATGCTTCT
This sequence comes from Sediminibacterium sp., assembly GCA_041798205.1. GTDB lineage: Bacteria > Bacteroidota > Bacteroidia > Chitinophagales > Chitinophagaceae > Sediminibacterium. The sequence continues at coordinate 235,689 of JBHCAK010000012.1, read as the reverse complement.
GGTAATCCATGATGGTGGGAATTTTACGGGTTACTTTTCCCAGTACGTCCTTGCGGATGACTGTAAGGTTAACACCTGCAGCGCCCATATTCTTCTGTGCGCCTGCATAAATGAGCGCAAACTGTTTGAAATTGATGGGCCTGCTGAAAATATCGCTGCTCATATCTGCTACCAATGGCACATTGGTTTGCGGAAAATGATGCCACTGGGTGGCTTCAACAGTATTGTTGGTGGTGATATGCAGGTAACTGGCGTTCGAAGGAATATCAAAATCCTTCCTGATATAATTGTGTTTCCTGTCAGATGTATCAGATACCACTTTAACCTGGCCAAACAGGCTCGCTTCCTTAATAGCTTTATTACCCCATATTCCATTATCACAATAGGCGGCGGTAGCCTTCTCATCAAGCAGATTCATAGGTACCTGCATGAACTGGGTGGTAGCCCCCCCATGTAAAAAAAGCACTTCATGCTCCTCTCCCAGTTGCATCAGTTGCTTCACAGAACTTATTGCTTCGTTGAGTATATCCTGGAACCACGCAGTACGGTGGCCGATTTCCAAAATGGACAACCCCGTATCATTAAAATTGAGAATGGCCCTGGAAGCCTCATCCAATACGGGTTGTGGCAGGATGGATGGTCCTGAATTGAAGTTGTGAAGTTTCATCTCGGTTGCTTGAGGCTGCAAGGTAATATATAATGACGAGATCACTCGTGCACATCGGTCACGCCACCCGATACTGCATATTTCATGGCATCTGCAGCGCTTACTTTGTCAATGAAACGGATGTGATCCCGGGGTACAATATAGGTAATACCCGATATGGCATAGGAATGCGGCACATACACAGTTACATGATCGGGCAGGTCGAACTCACGTCCGCTCTGTTGGGTTATGAAACCAATGCGCCATACATTGGCCGCATCTACATTTACCAATACAGCTTTCTCAAATTTCTTTTTGTTACCCGCAAAAGCTTCCAGGAAATCTTTCACCGAAGAATAAATGAACCTGATTCCTGGTGTTCTCTCCAGCACCGTGTCCAGTACTTCTACCAACCGGCCCACTACAAAAAGAGACGAAAGCCAACCTACCAATAATACCAGCGCCACCACAACAACAAAGCCCAGACCGGGCAGGTTGCTGACATTACCTGCAACATCTTTTTTTAACAGATCGGGGAACAAAGTATTCAGCAGGTTAGGTAAAAAACCATCCACCAACCTGAAAAGGCCCACTACCACCCATAAAGTGATACCAATCGGGGCCAGTACAATCAATCCCTGCAAAAAAAGCTGTAAAAGTTTTTTCAGGTAATTGCGCATAGTTGCTTTACTGTTACCCATTATATTGAATTTAACTGCAATCTACTAAGATTTATGGATGTTAAAACCGGCCAAAAACGAAACATTCAGTACAATATCCTTACCCCTGGTTCGTCTATCTGATACGCTCATCTCTTTTTTCAACCGCTTAACACAAAAAACAGCAAAATAACTATGGAAACTTTAGCAACGCACAAAGTTTCCATAGTTTTACCCCGAAATCTTACCATGGAAATACAAGAAAGAATAGTGCTGAAAGCCCATGAACTCTTCATGCGATACGGTATACGCAGCGTAAGTATGGATGAGATAGCGAATCACCTGGGCATGAGTAAAAAGACCATTTACCAGTTTTTTGCCGATAAAGATGCATTGGTGGAAAGTGTTATAGACATCGAGATCAATAAAACGAAAGACGATTGTGAAAAGCAACGGAAAAAATCAGAAAACCCCGTGCATGAAATTTTCCTGGCAGTGGATACACTACAGGAATTGCTTAAAAACATGAACCCTGCACTAATGTTCGACCTGGAGAAATATCATACAAAGGCTTTTCAAAAGATCAGTGAACACAAGAACAGGTTCCTTTTCGATGTCATTAAAAGCAATCTTGAAAAAGGTATCAGGGAGGAATTGTACCGGCATGAGATCAATACGGAAATCCTTACCCGTTACAGGCTGGCCACCACTTTCCTGATGTTCAATCCGGAGGCTTTTTCGATCGGAAGGAACTCACTGCCACAGGTAATGGAGGAGATCACGGATAATTTTTTATACGGACTGGTAACATCAAAAGGATTAAAACTCATTCAGAAATACAAGCAACAACGATCAAAGACAAAAATGATAACCTATGAGTAAAAGAGGACCAACAACCATCTGGCTATTTTGTCTGGTATTATTCAGCAGCACCGGTTTTGCGCAAGCACCTTCCGTGAAACACAAGTTTTCTATCCAGCAGGCCGTTGAGTATGCACACAAAAACAACACCCAGGTAAAAAATGCCCTGTTGGACATCAGTATCCAGCAGCAAAGCAACCGGGATATCACTTCCGCAGCCCTGCCAACCGTTACAGGATCAATAGGCGCTACCGATTATCTCAAGATCCCCACTTCACTGTTACCGGGAGAAATATTCGGACAACCCGCCGGAACCTATATCCCCGTGCAGTTTGGTACCAAATACAATTCCACAGCCAGCATACAGCTGCAGCAATTGTTGTTCGACGGGCAGGTATTCATAGGCTTACAGGCCAGGTCTACTTCCCTCGAATGGCGGAAAAAATATGCAGAAGTTACTGAGGAAGCCATCAAAACCAATATCTACAAAATTTATTACCAGCTTGTAGTCAGTAAAACCCAGATTGAACTGCTCGATGCCAATCTCAACAGGCTGAATAAATTGGAGCATGATACAAGAGAACTATACAAAAATGGGTTTGCCGAGAAACTCGACCTGGATAAAATAGCGGTTCAGGTTGCCAATCTCCAAACGGAAAAAACCAAAGCGCTCAACAACATTGACATCGGCTACCTGGGATTGAAAACCCTGATGGGAATGCCTGTTAAAGACAGCCTGGTGCTTACTGATAAACTCAGCGATGAGCAGATCAAAGAAGATTTCTCCAACGATACCAGTTATCAGTATTCTGACCGGAAAGATTTTCAATACCTGCAACTTGCCAAGAAACTGAATGAGTTCAACATCAGGCGTTATAAGCTCAGCTATTTCCCCGTCCTGTCATTGACCGGATCCTATAGCAAAAATGCACAGCGAAATAAGTTCGATTTCTTTGGCAAGGGGGACTGGTTCACTACTTCCTATGTTGGATTGAATATTTCCATTCCCATTTTCGACGGATTTGCCAAAGATTCCAGGATCAAAAAATCCAGGCTTGAACTGACGCAGACAGAGAACCAGATCGGCAACCTGCAATTATCCATTGATAATGAAGTGGCACAGGCAAAGATCAACTTCCGTTCTGCCATTTCAACCATGAGCTTCCAGAGAAAAAACATGGACCTCGCAGAGACTGTATACAATCAGACCAAAAAGAAATATGAAATAGGTTCAGGATCCAATACAGAGATCACGTCTGCGCAAACAGACCTGGTTACTGCCCAAACCAATTATATCAATGCTTTGTATACGGCCATCATTGCAAAAGTCGATTATCTCAAAGCAACCGGAAAATTACAATAACCACCAACTCTAAAATCTAGTATATGCAAAAGATAGTACAACTGGCACTCGTTGCAACTGCAATTACCCTTGCTTCCTGCGGGGCCAAGTCAGACAATCCGGCCGGTGATAAACAGGCGAAACTGGCCGAACTTAAAAAGCAACAGGCAAGCATTACTGCCCAGATCGAAACCCTTGAAAAAGATATTGCCAAAAGCAATCCTGCTGCTGCAAAAGAAGAAAAGGCCAAACTGGTCACTTTATCTACCATTGCACCCGAGCCTTTCTTTCATTATATAGATCTGCAGGGCAGGGTTGAAGCAGTGAACATTTCTTATGTAGCGCCCAAAGGTGCACCCGGCGTAGTAAAAGCTGTGTATGTGAAGAAAGGGGATCTTGTAAAAAAAGGACAACTCCTGCTGAAAATGGAAGACGTCATCCTTCGTCAGAATGTTGCTACCGCCCAGCAGAACCTGGAAACCCTGAAAACACAGCTGGCCTACCTGAAGAACCTTTACCAGAAACAGAAAAACCTGTGGGATCAGAACATTGGTACCGAAGTTCAGCTGATCACTGCCAAGAACAATGTAGACAACGTGGAAAGCCAGCTGAAAGCCAATGAAGAACAAATAAAAATTGCCAAAGAGCAGCTCAACTATACTTCTGTTTATAGCGACGTGAATGGTGTGGCAGAAGATGTAAACATCAGGGTGGGTGAAACCTTTGCAGGCATTGCCGGTACCAGTCCGCAGATCAAGATCGTCAATACCGCCGACCTGAAAGTAACCACCCAGGTACCGGAAAACTACCTGGGCAAAGTAACCGTAGGTACCAAGGTAAGGATAACCCTGCCCGATATCAACAGAACACTTGATGCTTCTATCAGTGTGGCAGGTAAACTGATCGAACTTACCAACCGGAGCTTCTTTGCTGAAGCCAGGATACCTTCAGACCCGGCTTTTCACCCCAACCAGGTAGCCCTTGTTCAGATACAGGATTACAGCAAACCCAAATCCATCATTGTTCCAGTGAATACCATCCAGTCAGACGATAAGAGCAAATATGTAATGGTGGCCGCCAAAGAAAACGGCAAAATGATCGCCCATAAGCGGGCGGTGGTGATTGGTGAATTCTATGGTAATAAAATGGAAATCAAATCCGGTTTACAAACTGGTGACCTCATTGTTACAGACGGTTTCCAGAGTTTGTATGAGGGTCAGCTGATCACAACAGAAACAAAATAAACCTTGTCTAAGACCAATACCAAACTATTTATATGAGCGTATTAGAAAATATCAAGCATAAGTTCAAAGAGTTTGGGCCCACGACCTGGAGTATCAAAAACAAAACGTCGATTTACCTGATGATGCTTTTTGTGAGTATCGCAGGCATATTCCAGTTTGTTACATTGCCCAAAGAACAATTTCCGGATATTGTTATCCCTACCATTTATGTACAGACCATTTATGTAGGTAACTCACCCAAAGACATTGAGAACCTGGTTACCAGGCCTATTGAAAAACAAATCAAGGGTATTACCGGTGCCAAGATCAAGAAGTTTACCAGCACATCGGTACAGGATTATTCCGCCATCATGGTGGAATTCGACACCGATGTAAAAACGGATGTGGCGCTGCAGAAAGTAAAGGATGCGGTAGACAAGTCCAAGCAGGACCTTCCCAACGACCTTACCCAGGAACCCACTGTACTCGAAGTTAGTTTCAGTGAGCAGCCCATCATGTATGTGAACCTGAGTGGCGATTATGATCTCCCCAGGCTGAAAAAATATGCCGATGACCTGAAAGACAAACTGGAAGACCTCTCCCAGATTACCAGGGTAGATATTGTAGGCGCTCCTGAAAGGGAATTCCAGATCAATGTGGACAATTACCGCATGCAAAGCGCAGGTATTACATTCGACGATATCTCTGCCGCTGTTCAGCGGGAGAATATGGATATCTCCGGAGGCTTGCTCGATGTGGGCAATATGAAACGCAACCTTCAACTAAAAGGTTAGTTGAAAACTGCGATGGACATTGAAAAGATCATTGTTCGCAATACCAGTGGTGCGCCTATTTACCTGAAAGATATTGCCAGGGTCATAGATACTACCAAGGAAAAAGAAAGCTATGCACGTTTGGATGGCAAGAATGTGGTGACCCTCAACATCATCAAACGCAGCGGTGAAAACCTTATTGAAACAAGCGATGGGGTAAAGAAAGTGGTTGAAAATGCCAAAGGCATTCTATATCCGAAAGACCTCAAAGCAGTGATTACCGGTGACCAGAGCATTAAAACGAGGATATCATTCAACGACCTTGTGAACTCCATTGTGATTGGTTTTATTCTTGTGCTGATTGTACTGATGTTCTTTATGGGCGTGATCAATGCCTTTTTCGTGGCACTTTCCGTGCCGCTCAGTATGTTCGTTGCCTTTGTGTTTTTACCGGGCGCCGATCTCATCGTTGGAACACATGTGACATTGAACTTTATTGTACTCTTTGCGCTGTTATTCGGACTGGGTATTATTGTAGATGATGCAATTGTGGTAATCGAAAACACCCACCGGATCTTTGTGCAGGGAATGGGGAAACTGCCCATCACTACTTCCGCAAAAATGGCCGCAGGTGAAGTGTTTGTACCGGTATTGGCCGGTACGCTCACAACACTGGCCCCTTTCTTCCCGCTTTTGTTCTGGCCGGGTATCATCGGTAAGTTCATGGTGTACCTCCCTACCATGCTCATTTTCACACTGGCGGCCTCGCTGGTGGTGGCATTCATCATGAACCCTGTATTTGCAGTAGATTTCATGGCACATGCAGACGACGAAAGCAAGGAAGCTCCGGGCGCCATATTTAAAAAGAAAGGTTTCTGGATTGCCATTGCAGTAGGTCTGTTGCTAGACCTGGCAGGAGCACCATTCTGGGGTAACCTGCTCATTTTCTTCATGTTGCTGATGATCCTCAACAGGTTCATATTGGACAAATCCATCCATTCATTCCAAAACAGGGCCCTTCCCTGGATCATGAGCCATTATGAACGCCTGCTGCGGTGGGCATTGAAAGGATGGAGACCCGTACACCTTTTGCTGGGTACCATTGCTTTGTTCTTTGTATCATTCTTTGCTTTCTCAGGCGCCATCAGCTCCGGAAGGGTGCCCATTACTTTCTTCCCGCAGGGCGACCCTAACCAGATCTATGTTTACCTGAAACTGCCCGTTGGAACCAATGTGGCTTATACCGATTCTATTACCCGTATCCTTGAATCAAGGGTGAACAAAGTATTGGGTGTAAACAATGGCAAACAAAACCCTGTGGTGGAAAGTATCATCAGTAATGTGGCCATTGGCGCAGGCGATCCTACCAGTGGCGACCGAAGCACACGCAGTGAATTGGGAAGGATACAGGTATCATTTGTAGAGTTTGAAAAACGTCATGGCGTCTCTACCAGGCCTTACCTCGACAAGATCCGCGCTGAAATGAAAGGTATTCCGGGCGCCGAGATCAGCGTTGACCAGGAAAAAGGCGGCCCCCCCACCGATCCTCCTATCAATATTGAAATTGCCAGTGAAGATTTTGACGACCTGATCAAGACTGCCTCTTCCCTCAAAAATTACCTCGACAGTATACAGGTGCCGGGCGTGGAAGAATTGAAAATGGATGTGGACCTTAAAAACCCGGAGATCACCCTTACCGTTGACCGCAATCGTGCATTGATTGAAGGTGTTTCCTCTGCCCAGATCGGTATGCAAATCCGTACCGCCCTCTTCGGCAAAGAAGTATCGAAGATCAAAGAAGGCAAGGATGAATTCAAGATACAATTACGCAACAATGAACTGCAACGGAAAAGCCTGGTTGACCTGCTGAACATGCGCGTTTCATTCCGCGATATGGCCAGCGGAGGTGCAGTTAAAAATATACCCATTGGCGCATTGGTAAAAGTAGAACCTACCAACACACTTGGTAGCGTAAAACGTAAAAATCAGAAACGGTTGATCACGCTCCGCTCCAATGTGTTAACCACCAAAGGGTTCAATGCCACCGCTGTGAACCAGGTACTGGCAAAGCATATTGCAAACTTCAATAAGAAATCCGACAATGTAACCATCAAGCAAACAGGAGAAGGCGAACAACAGGCCGAAACAGGAGCATTCCTGGGTAAGGCGTTGGCTATTGCACTTGGATTGATATTGCTGGTACTTGTATTGCAGTTCAATAGTGTCAGCAAGCCTGTAATCATCCTTACCGAGATCATTTTCAGTGTAATTGGTGTATTCATCGGATTCACCATTACAGGAATGGAAGTATCGGTACTGATGACAGGGCTGGGTATTGTTGGATTGGCAGGTATTGTAGTGAAGAATGGTATCCTGGTGATTGAGTTTGCAGATGAACTACGTTCGCGTGGTATCAAAACAAAAGAAGCGGTGATACAGGCAGGCAAAACGCGTATCATACCGGTTCTTCTGACAGCACTGGCGGCGATACTCGGTTTTATACCCATCGCAACCGGCTTCAACATCAACTTCATTACTTTATTTTCCGAGCTCAATCCGCATATTTTCTTTGGTGGAGACAATGTGGTGTTCTGGAAGCCATTGAGCTGGACCATCATCTTTGGTCTTGCCTTTGCTTTCTTCATGACCCTGTTCATTGTTCCCAGTATGTACCTTATTGCAGAACGCCTGCGCAGGCCCATGCGGAATATGTTCGGAGGAAAATGGATCAGCTTCCTGGGTATCCCACCCCTCACCATCATCTTCCTGTTGCTCATGGTCGCAGCACTGATCAGGCACAGGATAGCCAGGAAAAAAAGGGAAAGGAGGTTAAAAGATAATAAGTATGTGAACGCTGCTTTCACCGGCAGCTGGTTCTAAGATAGTTTTGGTTAATAATCAACCGGCCGCCAAAGTTTGTGAAGACACAAGCCTGGCGGCTTTTTCAATAGTTGTCATTGTAATTTTTCAAACATGATGCAGAATTACGAAATGAACGATGGCATCTATAAACTAAACCAGGTGTACCAGTTTTTCTACCGCTTTTTCCAGCGTTCCTTCCTGTTTAGCAAAACAGAAACGAAGTACTTTATCATCTTTACCATTGTTATAAAAAGCCGACACTGGAATGGTGGCAATGCCATATTCCCGTGTTAATCTTATGGCCAGGTCTCTGTCCGTTTCATTGCTGAAATGCCCGTAACTATAACACTCGAAATAGCTTCCATGTGAAGGAATGCATTCGAAGGGAGTAGCTTCCATTAACCTCCTGAAATAATCGCGTTTTTGTTGCATGAAGTTGCCCAGTGCCAGGTAAGCATTTTCCTGCAGAAGGTATTCGGCCAGAGCTACCTGTTTAGGTGTATCGCAGCTGAAACAATTGAACTGGTGCACTTTCCTGAACTCGCGCATCAATGAAGGGGAACTGATGCAATAACCCAGTTTCCATCCTGTGCAATGGTAAGTCTTGCCAAATGAAAAACAAACAAAGCTTCTTTCCAGCAGATCCGGATAACGCAAAACCGATTGATGATCGATGCCATCAAATATCAGGTGCTCATACACTTCATCGCTCAGTACAATGATATTGGTTCCCCGAACAATATCCTGTAATTGCTGCAGGTCGCTTTCGGTCAATACACTACCGGTTGGGTTATGCGGCGAGTTGATCATGATCATCCTGGTGTGGCTGGTAAGCCGGGCCCTGACTTCATCCCATGGTATCGAATAATTGGGAAATTGCAGCGAAATCAAAATTGGTGTAGCGCCATTGATTTCTATATTGGGTATATAGCTGTCATAAGCCGGCTCAAACACGATCACTTCATCACCTGGTTGCAATACGGTGGTAAGGGCAGTGTAAATGGCATAAGTACCTCCGGGTGTAACAGTGATCTGAGATTCGGGATCAACAACCGTTCCATATAATTTTTCCACTTTAGCAGCCAATCTCTCACGCAGGAGTGGCAATCCGTTCATGTGCGTATACTGGTTCAGGTTATTCTGCATGGCAAAATTCACCAGCGAGATCAATTCACTGTCCATGGAAAAATCCGGGAACCCCTGTCCCAGGTTCACCGCCCCGGTTTCAGCAGCCAACTGGCTCATGACAGTGAAAATAGTGGTGCCTACGTGGGGTAGTTTAGAAAGAATAGGTGATTTCACGTGCAGACTGGTTATGCGATGATCATGTCGTTTGGTTCAGCAATTTACTGATATGTACCAATCTGTCATCAAGGTGTTAGTTTGCCGGAAAGTCTCCTGAGTTCCACTTCCGCGATTTTGCCTGTGTAATTGAGGTTTACCAACCGGAAGCCGGCATCTTCAAAACTTTGCTGTGCCAGTTTTACATCGATAATCGTGGCCTGTCCCAGTTGAAACCGCTGCAATACCAGGTCCAGTAATTGTTGAGAGAGTTTATAATTGTCCTGTTCAGTGCGCAGTTGTTCAAGGGTATTGGCATAGGATTGGAAGGTTCTGACAGCGCTGGTTTCAAGGTTATGCGCCAGGTTATCGCGTTGTATGCCGGCATTGCGGGTATTGAGTGTGGCTACCTGCTGTTGCCTTTTACTGGCGCCTCCGTTGTAAATAGGAATGGAAAGATTGAGTCCGACAAAGGGTCCATAGCTCTGGTTAAGCAGGCTGAAGCCTGCGCTGCTCTTATTGCTGTTGAAATTATACCCGGTATTTGCCCGCAGCGATGGGTAACGAAGCGCAGTTGTTTCTTTTTCTATCAATGTATTGATCTGCACCTGCATTGTTGCTGAAAGCAACAAAGGATTGTTCTTCAAAGCCTGTTGTACCGAATCCAGCCGGATGGTTTTATCAACCACAATCGTATCATTGATATTTATTGTTGAATCGGGTCTTACAAAGATCAGGTTCAGCAGATCTGTTTTTCCCAGGTTAATTACCAGTTGCTGGTTCAGTTTTGATTGTAACAGCGTATTCAGGTCAAGCTGCGCCTGGTAAATATCTGCATTGTTCGACATGCCCGCTTCTTTGCGCACCTTCAGTATTTCCAGTTTTTGTTTTGATACATTGATGGATTGCAGGATCGTTTGCAGGAATTGTTGCTGCCTGACAATATCATAATATTTTACAGAGACCGCTGCAATGGTATTCTGTACCTGCGCATTCAGCAATTGTTGGTTTTGTTGTTGCAGTTCATTCAATCGCTTTAGTGTGGCAACCACCCTGTAACCATTGTACAATAAAATGCTTCCCGTAATACCAGCCGTGAGGTTGTTGGATCCTACATTACTGCGTTTGGTGTCCCTGCTATGATCGGCAAATTTTTGGTTGATGGTGGTCAGTTGTTCATTATCGCCTGCCGTGGCGCTGACTACCGGCAAGGCGCCTGCAACGCCGCTGTTGTTGTTGATATTGCTGATCTCAAGATTGGTTTTGGCCAGCTGTATATCATAGCTGTTTTTCAATGCTATAATGATGGCATCGGCGAGTGAGAGGTTCTGCTGGGAATATCCTTTGACTGCAAAAGCGGAAAGGACAATAAACAGTGCTTTTTTCATGCTGTGTGAAATTACCAGGCTAACGGTTAAGGCCTGTAAAAATTACACCAGTGGATGAGATCAACTTACCAGGGTGCCTACATTCATTCCTTCCACTACTTTCATCAGGTTGCCCGGCTTATTCATATCGAACACAATGATAGGAAGCTTATTCTCCATGCAAAGTGTGAATGCTGTCATATCCATCACTTTCAGATTCTGGTTGATACAATCCTGGAAGCTTATCTTATCGTATTTTTTTGCTTTAGGATCTTTCTCAGGATCGGCATTGTATACGCCATCCACCCTTGTTCCTTTTAGTATCACATCGGCTTTCATTTCAATCGCGCGCAGTGAACCTGCTGTATCGGTTGTGAAATAAGGATTGCCCGTGCCAGCACCAAAAATCACTACCCTTCCCTTTTCCAGGTGGCGGAGAGCCTTACGACGGATATAGGGTTCAGCCACCTGCTCCATATTGATGGCGCTCTGCAACCTTGTATACACCCCTATTTTTTCCAGCATGGCCTGCATGGCCATGGCATTGATTACCGTGGCAAGCATACCCATATAATCTCCGTGTGCTCGTTCTATGCCACTGTCGGACTCATTCATACCCCTGTAAATATTACCGCCGCCAATAACAATGGCAACCTGAACACCAAGGTCAGTAACCAGTTTGATATCATGTGCGTATTGTTCAATGATACGCGGATTGAAAGGATCGCCATTGTGTTCGTCGCCTAATAAGGCTTCACCGGATAATTTAAGGAGAATACGCTTGAACTTGGGAAGCATGTGTAGGTTATTGATTTGACTGCAAATAACCTGAATTTTTGATGAGCCGCCAAACAGAAAATAAAAAGGGTGGCCTTTGTATCGGCCACCCCTCAAGTATTTCAACGTGTTGTAGTTATTTTATCCCAGTGCAACGCGCTTAAAGCCCGTAACCTTAAGGTCGGCTCCTCCAACGCTCTTCAGGTATTCACCCACACTCTTACCGCCATCTTTTACAAAGGCCTGGGCAAGCAGGGTTTGTTCTTTGAAGAATGCATTCAGTTTACCTTCAGCGATTTTGCCAATCATTTCATCGGGCTTGCCGGCCATTTTAGGATCCTGCTTCATGGTATCTACAATGATCGCTCTTTCCCTTTCAATGACATCGGCGGGAACAGAATCGGCATCCACCGCAACAGGGTTCATCGCTGCGATCTGCATAGCAATGTCTTTCCCCGCTTCTGCAGCTTCGCTGCTCAGTCCAACCAGTACACCCATACGGAATGTACCGTGGATATAAGAAGCCACATAAGGAGCTTCAATCCTTTCGAATTTGGCAATGCCGATCTTCTCCCCAATGGCAGCCAGTTTATCATTGATCAGGTCAGACACTTTTGCGCCATTGATCACTACTTCATTCAGCTCTTCAGCATTGTTTACATTGTTTGCTACCGCAGCATCGGCAATAGTTTGTGCAAATGCAACGAAATCGGCATTTTTAGACACGAAATCGGTCTCGCAGCTGATGCACACAATAAATCCGGTTTTATTATCGGCAGATGTTTTGGCAATGATCACCCCTTCTTTCGCTTCACGGTCGCTGCGCTTGGCGGCCACTTTCTGACCCTGCTTACGCAACCAGTCGATCGCTGCCTCAAAATCACCGTTCGTTTCGGTGAGGGCCTTGCGGCAATCCATCATACCCGCACCGGTAGCCTGGCGGAGTTTATTAATTTCTGCGGCTGTAATTGTTGCAGTACTCATATTCTTTTAAAATTTTGAAACGTTGTCATTGTTGCATTACCCGGCAAAACTAATCGCCGGAATCCTACATCAACATTATTGTTTGATGAAATAAAAATCAGCAGTGGCGAGGTAAACAAGTTGGGCCATTATGCCATTACCATAAGAGAATGACGTAATGGCCCAATGAATATTTCATTCACGGAGATTGATTATCTGCTTCCGCCACCAGCGGGACGACGGTTACCCGGAACACGACGTTTGGGTTGTTGCCCACCGGCATCAGTATTTCCACCACCACGTCTGCCTCCGCGACCCTGTTCTGACTGGGCTTCGGCTTCCAGGCGACGTGCTTTTGCTTCATTCTCGTTGCTGCTCTCTTCTGCTTCTTCTTCATCTTTGGAAGCCTGGCGTTCTACCAGTCCTTCTGCAATCGCAGCTACGATATAATTGGCAATGATAGCAATTGACTTGGTTGCATCGTCGTTGGCAGGAATAGCGAAATCTACTTTATTGGGATCGCAATTGGTATCCACCATACCAAAAGTAGTGATGCCCAAACGCTTCGCTTCGGCCAGGGCAATATGCTCGTGCCCAATGTCAACCAGGAACAAAGCTGCAGGCAGACGGCCAAGTTGTGCAATACCACCCAGCACTTTTTCCATTTTATCCTTATCGCGGCTTAAAGTAAGACGTTCTTTCTTGGTGAGACTGTCGGCACTGCCATCAGCCAGCATTTTTTCAATGCTCTGCATTTTCTTTACGCTCTTACGAACGGTATTGAAGTTTGTAAGCATACCACCCAGCCAGCGTTCAGTAGCATAAGGCATGTTCACACGCTTGGCGCATTCGCTCACGATCTCTTTCGCCTGCTTTTTAGTGGCAACGAACATGATCTTCTTACCACTCTTTGCAATTTGTTTAACAGCAGCAGCAGCATCCTGCAGATGATCTACTGTTTTATTCAGATCGATGATGTGGATGCCTTTCTTCTCAGCGAAGATATAAGGCAACATCTTGGGATTCCACTTCTTTTTCAGGTGACCAAAGTGTACGCCGGCCTCCAGAAGTTGTTGTTGCAGTGAAGTGTTATTTTCCATTGTATTGATTATATGAGTTGTTATAATTTAATGATAACCAGCACCAGTGATTAACGCTTGCTGAACTGGTAGCTTCTGCGTGCTTTCTTATGACCGAATTTCTTACGTTCAACACCACGGGGATCGCGCTTCAGCTGGCCGGCAGCCTTCAAGGAAGGACGGAGTTCGGCATTCACTTCAAGCAATGCACGTGCAATACCCAGTTTGGCAGCTTCGGCCTGTCCTTTCAGACCGCCACCGGTTGCATTGATCACCACATCAAACTTGCCAAATACTTCAGCAGTTTTCAATGGAGCTTCAACCTGGTTCTGCAGGTATACAAGCGGAAAATATTCTTTATAGTCCCTGTCGTTTACAGTGATCTTACCATCGCCTTTGCTGATGAATACGCGGGTAACGGCTTCTTTACGGCGACCAACTGCGTTTTTTTGTTTTTCCATTTATGTTGGAATTAAAGTGTTTTAAAACGGTTGATTAGAATTTGAATGCTGAGGGTTGCTGCGCAGTATGCGGATGGTTGGGTCCTGCATACACAAATAATTTCTTGATCATTTTGCGACCCAGGCGGTTCTTAGGCAGCATGCCTTTTACCGCTCTTTCCATGATCACTTCAGGACGACGCTTGATCAGGTCCTGTGCAGCTTCTTCTTTTTTACCACCGGGGTAGCCAGAGAAGTTGATGTATTGCTTGTCTTCGAATTTGTTACCGGTGAAGACTACTTTTTCCGCATTGATGACAATTACATAATCGCCACAGTCTACGTGAGGCGTGTAATACGCTTTGTTCTTACCGCGAAGAACAGCAGCGATTTTAGATGCAATACGACCTACGGTTTGATTAGTACCGTCAACCACATACCAGTTGTGCTGTACGGTAGCCTCGTTCGCATGCTTGGTGGTGAAATGAAGTTTACTCATGATATTTCTTTTTTTGTTTGACCAGCGCTATCCCGCCGGTTTTTAAATGGACGGCAAAGGTATGATGCTGTACCGTGATTTTCCAAAGATTTTGCAGTGTATTTTTTAGAGCACCTTCATAATTTATTGATTTTCAATCAAAAAATTACTCCTGTATTTTATTCATCTATCAAAAAGTACAGCTTCCATGGCTTAGAAAGGAAATTAGTGGGATATTGCAATCCTACTCGGAAACCTTGATTAAAGAAACTTAAATCTCAACCTTAAGCATTTTGGCATTCAGAAAACTCCAGGCTACACAGCTTTTTACCGGATCGGAGATGCGGGGCGATGATGCCGTATTGGTCATCGATGAAACCGGGGTCATCAAAGACCTGGTATCCCTGGCGGATGCCGGTGATAACATTGAATCATACAAAGGTATTCTCTCGCCCGGATTTATCAATTGTCATTGCCACCTGGAACTCAGTCACATGAAGGGTTTGATCCCCGAACAAACAGGACTGGTCGATTTCGTTTTCCATGTGATCACCCAACGACATTTCCCCGACGCTGAAATATTGGAACATATTACCCGTGCGGAAGATGAAATGCTGCAAAACGGTATCGTGGCAGTAGGTGATATCTGCAACACTATCCTCACTATTCCGCAAAAACAGTTACAGCGGCTGGCTTATTATAATTTCATTGAAGTAAGCGGCTGGCTCCCCGCCCTGGCTGAGCAACGGTTCCGGCGATCTTTCGGGTATTATAAGGAATTCAAAAACCTGAATGCCTGTAATCCCCGCTCACTCTCGCCACATGCGCCTTATTCGGTATCCGAAGAGTTGTGGCACTTATTACAACCTCATTTTATCAATAAAACCATCACCATACATAACCAGGAAACGGTTTTTGAAGATGAACTGTTCGAAAAAGGCAGCGGTGGATTTTCCCGCATGTATGAAATGATGAAGCTGGACACTTCTTTTTTCAAACCAACGGGTAAATCCAGCCTGCAATCTTATTATAACCGGCTATCGAATGCCCGCCAGGTGCTCCTTGTACACAATACATTCACCAAAGAGCCCGATCTGCTATTTGCAAAAAAACAAGCAGCAGCGAACAAACAGTCGCTCTTCCATTGCCTGTGTATCAATGCCAATCTTTATATTGAAAACAACGTACCGCCGGTTGAGCTCCTGCGTAGTAACAATTGCGCCATTGTGCTGGGGACTGACAGTCTTGCCAGCAACCGGGGCCTGAACATCCTGTCAGAACTTCAATCAATCACCAGGAACTTTCCGGAGATACCTCTTACAGAGTTATTGCAATGGGCAACCCTTAACGGAGCAAAGGCATTGCAGATGGATGATGAGCTGGGAAGCTTCGCCAAAGGCAAGAGGCCAGGCGTATTATTATTGGAAGGAAGTGATGGAAAAATCAATGAATCAACTACTGTTCGGAGGATGCTGTAGAGCAGCAACTAATCCAACACTTCCTGCAGAACAGCCAGACTTCTCATCTCCCCGAAATCCGCTACATGCAGGGCAATATAGGTTTGAAAAGCCTGCAGGAGTTCTCTTCGCACCTGCCGGTTCAATGACAATTGTTCAAGATCATTGTAAAACCGTACAGATAACAATTGAGCGGCTATTTGAGCCAGTTGCCCTTCAAGATAATAAGGATGTAATGGCCTTTCACGGGTATATATTCCTTCCTGCAGGTCCAGTACCGGTGTTTGTGTATGATAGGTTCCCTGCATCTGGAAACCCAGTTCACTCCCCAGGTGAAGGGTAAAATACAAAGGCAGGTTCGCTACGAGTGTATCCGGACCTTTATCCAGCTGCTTCAATGTATCTTCTATCAGGTAAAATAATTCCGGGTTGGCTTCCGGCTGTTTGAGGCTGTGTTGCAACAATTCCATGATGTACATTGCAACGGCATTTCTGACCACATCGAACAATACTTTTTCATAGAGATAAGCCCATTGGAACTCTTTCACAAACTGCAATTGTTTGAGTTCGTTGTGGTATACTTCCATGTCCAGCATAGCCGCCGGCTGAAAACAGGCAGCTTTGCCAGCAGAGGTTTTACCGCTTTGTCTTACTCCTTTTACAATATAACTCTGCACACCAAACAATTCGGTATATACCGTGGTGATGATACTCGTATCGCCATATTTCACGGTACGCAACACAATGCCTTTAGTAGCATGTATCATAGGCGCTAGATCGCCCCGGTAAACTGTTTCAGGAAACGCAGGTCGTTCTGGGAATACAGGCGCAGGTCATTTACCTGGTACTTCAACTGGGTGATCCTCTCCACACCCATTCCAAAAGCGAAGCCGGTATATTTATTGGGGTCGATGTTAAAATTCTCCAGCACTTTCGGGTGCACCATGCCACTGCCCAGGATCTCTACCCAACCAGTGTGTTTGCAGATATTGCAGCCTTCGCCGCCACAGATAAGACAACTGATGTCCATTTCAGCGCTTGGTTCAGTGAACGGGAAATAACTGGGGCGGAAACGCACTTTAACATGTTTGCCAAACATTTCCTGCACAAAAAAATAAAGTGTTTGCTTGAGGTCGGCAAAGCTTACATTCTCATCAATATACAAACCTTCTACCTGGTGAAAAAAACAATGGGCGCGGGCGCTCACCGTTTCGTTGCGATAAACCCGACCCGGACAAATAACCCTGACGGGTGGCTTTTGCTTTTCCATCACCCTTGCCTGCACACTGCTGGTATGGGTACGGAGCAACCAATCCGGATTACGGCTGATATAAAAAGTATCCTGCATATCCCGTGCAGGATGGTCTTCAGGCAGGTTCATGGCGCCGAAATTGTGCCAGTCATCTTCTATTTCCGGGCCTTCGGCAATGGCAAATCCCAACCTTTTGAAAATGGATACGATCTGGTTCCGAACAATACTGAGCGGGTGACGCGAGCCAACCGGAACAGGGTCGCCTGGCAATGACCAGTCCATCTGCCTGGCATCAACAGTCCCTTCCAATGATGCCTCCGACGATTTCAGGGTCTCATATCGCGCTTCAGCAAATTGTTTGAATTCATTCAATACCAGTCCGAATGCCTTCTTCTGTTCATTCGGCACATTCCTCATTTCCCCCATCACCTCTTTTACCAGGCCCTTGGTTCCCAGGTATTTGATGCGAAAAGCCTCTACTGCTTCGGCCGTCGAAGCCTCATAAGCAGCCATTTCCTGCTTATAAGCTTCTATCTGTTGCACTAACTGTTCCATGGAGGCGAAGATAGAGATAAAATAAATGAGTACATTTGCCCTCGAAGAACGAATCATACATGGAATACAATACCGACAGGAATTACCTGGGCATGAAAGAATATGGTCGCCACGTGCAGAAGATGGTAGAATACCTGCTTACCATAGAAGACCGCGAAAAAAGACAACAGCAGGCCCAGTGCGTTATAGAATTGATGGGTTTCCTCAACCCGCACCTGAAGAATGTGGAAGATTTCAGGCACATGTTGTGGGATCACCTGTTTTTCATCAGCGATTTTAAACTGGATGTAGACAGTCCCTACCCCATTCCCCAAAAAGAAAATTACAAGCAGAAACCCGATCCGCTTCCTTATCCCAAACGCTATCCCAAATATGCCCACCTGGGTAAAAACCTGGAAGTAGTGATCGATAAGGCGCTGAAAGAAGAAGATGCAGAAAAGAAAGCAGGCTTTGCACACGCCATTGCCTACTACATGAAGCTTGCTTACAGCAACTGGCATAAAGAACTGGTTCACGACGATTCCATCCGCAGTGAACTGAACAACATTACCGGCGGTGAACTTGAATTCAGCAATACTCCTTTTATCAAACACCGCAATCAGAATTTTGAACGTGATGATTATGGTACCGGAAACCGCGGTGGCCGCTGGCAGCAGAATTTTGGCGGAAGGAATAACCGCAACAACCGGAATAATAATAATAATAACCGCAACAACAACAGTAACCGGAACAATAATAAAAACCGGCAGTTTAAAAAGCGGTTTAATTAATGTAACTGTTGCTCAATACGCAGTGGCTCAATAACAACTTAATTACATGGGTTCCTTCGAAGTAAGGGGAGGCAGGCAACTGAAAGGAGAAATCGTTCCGCAAGGAGCGAAAAACGAAGCATTGCAAATATTATCGGCTGTATTGCTTACAGCAGAACCCGTTACCATTGCCAATATACCTGATATACTGGACGTTAACCTGCTCATTGAATTACTTGATGAGATAGGCGTCAAAATCTCCCGTACCAACCGGCATACCTGCACTTTCCAGGCTGATGCCATTGATGCAGACTACCTGGCTTCCGATGAGTTCAGAAAAAAAGGCGGCCGGCTCCGCGGAAGCGTAATGCTGGCAGGGCCTATGTTGGCCAGGTTCGGGAAAGCCTATATACCCAAACCCGGGGGCGATAAGATCGGACGCAGAAGACTGGATACACATATCATTGGTTTTGAGAAACTGGGTGCGAAATTTGAATACGATGAATTACACAGTTGTTTCAAACTGAGTTCGCCCCGGTTGCACGGAACATATATGCTGCTGGATGAACCTTCTGTTACCGGTACTGCCAATATCATCATGGCGGCCGTACTGGCTGAAGGCATTACTACCATCTATAATGCAGCCTGCGAGCCTTATGTGCAACAGTTGTGTCAGATGCTCAATCGTATGGGTGCACACATCAACGGTATCGGAAGCAACCTCCTGACCATTGAAGGAGTAACCAAATTGGGCGGCACCACCCATCGTATGCTGCCGGACATGATAGAAATTGGCAGTTTCATTGGACTGGCGGCCATGACACAAAGTGAGATCACCATCAAGAATGCCGGAGTGGAACACCTCGGTGTCATTCCTGAAAAATTCCAGCAACTGGGTATCCGGTTTCAAATAAAGGGTGATGATATTTACATCCCTTCGCAGGATGTATACGAAATACAGACATTCATGGACGGTGGCATCCTCACCATCTATGATCATCCCTGGCCCGGATTTACGCCAGACCTGCTCAGCATCGTACTCGTAGTTGCTACGCAGGCAAGGGGCAGCGTACTCATCCACCAGAAAATGTTTGAAAGCCGTTTGTTCTTCACCGATAAACTCATCGATATGGGCGCACAGATCATACTCTGTGACCCGCATCGCGCCACCGTTATTGGTCTCGGCCGTAAACAAAACCTCCGTGGAATAAACATGAGCAGTCCCGATATCCGTGCCGGCCAGGCACTACTCATCGCTGCACTGAGCGCCGAAGGCAATAGTACCATCCAGAACATCGAACAGATCGATCGGGGATACCAGCACATTGATGAAAGGCTCAGGAGACTCGGAGCTGATATCGTGAGGGTTGGTTAATGAGAGATGTTAGTTGTCAGAGCCTTTTCCATCCTCACAACTAACATCTAACAACTAGTATTTCGCCGCCTGACCTGACCGGGGAATCGATTTTTTAATGAATTCACGAAGGTGTTCATTGCTGGTGGACAGGTCTTCCTTACGCAGGTACATCATGTGTCCGCTACGGTAGCCTTCCCAACTCATACGGTCTTTCAGTTTTCCACTGGGATCCATTTGCCACATATTGTATTTGGCATTGAAATAATCGCAGGCACCGTCGTAGTAGCCCGACTGAACCAACAAATGGAGATAAGGATTCTGGGCCATGGCCTGGCGCAGGTTTTCACCGGTTTTGTCATTGCTCCTGTCCCACGGACCTATAGGTCCGAACATATAATAATCCAGGTCGGTTTTATAGTTCAGTTCTTCGCGCAGGTACATATTGATGGCCGGAGTAAAAGAGTGCAGCCAGGAAGTAAGCTCGGCATTATAATCTGGATATTCGCCGGCATTTTTCCGGTCAATGCCAAGATAGCGAGAATCGAGGCGGCCAACCGTTACCCCCCTTTTGCGCAACAATTCTTTCCAGAAATAAAAAGTAGGGATATCAAAATTCTGGTTCAACACTTCTTTTTCATCAATGCCCGAATAACGTGCTACCTTGGCTGCTATTTCTTTTTTCTTGTCATCAGACAAAAAGCCTCCGTGTGTTAGCGCTGGAATGAATTCATCAACTGTGAATTTTTCCACTTCAGGTAAATAATCGGTCAGGTCTTTCTGCAACAGATCCTGTGCCAGTGCTTTATGGTACCAGGCAGTAGCGGCGAAATAGGGTAATTTCAACGCGGCGCCAACAGGCCCATCTCTTTCAATACCCAATGTAGTGGGTGATACCAGTATTACCCCGTTCAGGTAAATCCAGTGTGCATTTTGCAATTGCAGCGCCAGGCCAGATACCCTTGTTGTTCCGTAGCTTTCGCCAATCAGGTATTTCGGTGAAGCCCAGCGTTTATACCGGCTGATGAAAGTATTGATCCATTCTGCCAGGTATTTCACATCGGCATTCACTCCATAAAATTTGGAGCCGGGAACATCTTTCGACAAGGGCCTGGAAAAACCTGTATTTACAGGATCAACATAAACAATATCAGCAACATCGAGGATCGAATTAGGGTTGTCTTTGATACCATAAGGCTGGGTGGGGTTGCCTTCATCGTCAATCTTGAGTATTCTCGGACCAGTATATCCTATCTGCATCCATACCGATGCAGTTCCCGGGCCGCCATTGAAGGAGAAAACAATTGGTCTTGTTGAACGATCACCTACATCTGAGCGTTCATAATAAGTATAGAAAATACCTGCTACCGCTTTGCCATCTTCATCCCATACCGGCAGGGTGCCGGCCACTACTTTATAAGGCACCCGCTGTCCTTTTATCGTGACTTCATTTTTAGTAGTAACAGCTGATTCGGCTTCGAGTATCCGCCTGGGTGAATTTTGTTGTTTATCAGCTTTTGAAGCAGTGTCGCTTGTTGCAGATTTTTGGGCATGGAGCCCTGTCGTACAGGTACACAGCAATAGTAATGGCAGTAATATTTTCTTCATGTTAGGTTTAGGTTGGTTTAACAGAAACTAAAAATAGGGAAATATTAGAAAACCACTTTATACTGATACACAAACGGTTATCGCAACAGCTGGTAACAAAACCATTCCTGCCGGGGCAAATGGAAGGGGCCTTTGAAAAGATTGCCTTTTGCCGTTTGGGCAATGCTCCCGTCACGATGCAGGTATCCATACCACTCTCCATTCACTTTGTCGTGGAATTTATCATACGCATAATCATGCACCATTTTATGCCATCGGGCATATTTTTCATTCCCGGTTAACAGGTACGCCATTAGTGTGGCAATGATGACTTCATTGTGAGGCCACCAGAATTTCATATCCTGCCAGTATTCCTGTACAGGCTTGTTATATACATCCCTGAAATAAAGGATGCCGCCTTGTTCTTTATCCCATCCCCGCTCCCACATATAATCCAGCATGGTGCAGCCCAACACTATGAGATGCTTGTCATTGTTACGATGCATCGCTTCACGAAGGATAAACCAGGCGCCTTCGATAGCATGACCGGGATTAAGGGTCCGGCCATCGATATGATCGATGATACTTCCATCGGGCGCCACCTGTTCCATCACACATTGGATATCGTGTTTCACAAAATTTGTCTCAATCTCTTTGATCCATTTTTCAATCCATTCATCGCAACGCGGATCACCAATAGTGCTCCTGATCTCCTGCGCGGTATTGATCATGATCATCGGCACGCCTATACCTTTTGCGGGTCTTGTATCGGTGAACTTTGCAGGTAGCAATCCCGGTGTTGATGCATATGCAATACATTTCCCGAAAAGCTGTCTTGCCTCTTCGGCAATCATTTCATTTCCGGTGGCTTTTGCATAGGCGGCAAAGCCAATGGCTGCAAAGGTTTCAGAAAAGAAATACCGTCTCTTGCGTATCGGCCTGCCATCCCTTGTTACATGAAAGAACATTCTTCCGTCTGTATCAAAACAATATCGTTTTAAAAATTCATAGCCCAGCTTCGCGCCGTACAGCCATTCCTGCCGGGGTTCAATGGTATTGTATAAAGTAGACAATGTCCAGGTAGCGCGTCCCTGTATCCATACCGCTTTGTCGTCATCGATCAACGTTCCATCTGCGTCTCGCATAAAAGTATAACCACCATAGTCACGATCATAAGAACACGGAAACCAGAAGGGGATCGTATCATTCACCAGTTGGTTGTGGTAAAATGTTTTCAGTCGCTGCAAATCATCTTGGGTATAACTCATGGATGTATTTTTTTTGAAAAAGTAGATGCGGGCAATCCGTATTCATTAACAAGGTTGGCACGTGTGAAGGGCTGCCAGGCATACAACAATTCCTTTGGATGTTCGCCCTGTGGGATAGTGATCCACACTTCGCTCCCATGTATGGAAGCCTCCGCAGTAAAACGAACGCTTTTTTCATTTACCAGCTCAAAGCCGGTAAGTATTTTGTTATTACCGGCTGACAATCTTTTTGCATGTAAAAAAGACAGCACCATTTTTTGTCCGCTGATTGACACGCCGGCAAGTTCAGGTCCGTTTGCCGCAACCGGTCTTTGATAAGTATAGTGCAGTGCCAGCGCTGCAAGACGGTGAGCCACTTCTTTTTTCCTGGCCGGATGTACATTCAGGGAATCTCCCAGATCAAGCGTTACTGCCATTCCCGTGCCCGGTATTTCCTTGGCCATTTGTCTTTGCAGGTCCCGGAAAGATGGCCAGGAAGGCCTGTCAATACTCGTTAACTGCACAAAATAAAAAGGAAAAGCATATCCCCATTGTTTCCGCCAACTGTTTACCAGGGCAGGAAAAAGACGATGGTATAGTTCTGCATTGTGCGCATTACTTTCTCCCTGGTACCAGATCACTCCTTTTATTGGAAACGGGGTAAGCGGTTCTATCGCAGTTTCGTAATTATAACAGGGCTCATAAGGATGCCGTTGTTTGTCGTTCGTTGTATTGCGCAAATTAACGGCCAGTCTTTCGCGACAGAAGTCCTGGTAAAAATCAGATCTTCTCCAATTAGTCAGTTCATCCACGAATAACGGATCCTGTTCCATGGTATACCGGTCCATCCACGATTCAATGGGAGACCCACCCACAGAAGCCTGTATCAACCCAATGGGTATATTTTCTTCTTTTGCCAGTTTCTTACCAAAATAATAGCCAATAGCCGAAAAGTCCGCCGCCGAACCTGAATCACAATATTTCCAATTGCCCGAGAAAAATTCGCCTCGGTTTGTCTTTACCAGGGTAAGGGAATCCCAGGCATTGTTATCTGTTTGTGCAATGGCTTCCAGTCTAAATAAGCGGATATTCCCATGAACTGCATGCACACCTTTCAATTCCTCCCTGCCTCCTTCTGCATCTCTTAGTTTAAAATCCATGTTCGACTGGCCGGAACAGAGCCATACATCTCCGATAAGGATATTTTCTACCACAATTTTTTGATGTCTGCCAATGATGACAAGTTGATACGGACCACCGTGCTCCATAGGAGGAAAGGTGATTTTCCACTTTCCGTTTGAAGCAGTCACTGTAACTGCATTTCTGTCTGCCAATTGCACTTCTATTTTTTCACCGGCATCGGCTGTTCCGAATACAGGAATGGGTTTCTTTCTTTGTATCACCATATTATCGGTGAAAATCTTCGCGGGTTGTAATCCCCCATAGTTACCGGTAACAGATTGATGCACCGTTCTGGCAATGATGGCAGCACCTTCTTCCACAGGGTGAAGGTTATCCGGAAAAAGATCGGGACGATGATATAAAGTTTCGTGCAGGTCAATTAATGATGCATGACTGGCGTGCGCAATAGCAGGGATCAGTTCCTGTATCTGCCAGTACCAGTCGCGCGTACCCGATTTAAAACGCGGGTGTCCGCTGAAAATGGGTGTGAGCTGGCAAACATACAATTGAACCGATGGATTTACTTTCTTCAGGGTATCCAGTAACCAGGCATAATCTGCTTCAAATGCTTCTTTGTGGTTGGGCCAGTTCCGTGGATCCGTATCATTCAGTCCCAGGTGAACTATGGCAATATCCGGCTTGAATGCCAGGGCCTCAGAAAACGCTTTGGTTTTGTAGTAGGGGTTATGACCTTGTTTCAAAAGCGTTGCACCGCTGTGTCCGAAATTTCCCACCACATAACCTTTGCCCAGTAATTGCTGCAATTGAGCGGGATACGATGATATGGCACGATCTTTCAATCCATATCCATACGTAACAGAATTGCCTATACAGGCAACTCTGGTCAATTGTGCATGGCTGGCTGACAAACAGCCGAGTAAAAAGAGAAATAAGATGATGATTTTTTGCTTCATCCTGTCAGGTCATTTTCTTTTGGGCGCAGGAAATATAATTGCACCACCAGCGCTGCCAATACAATGATGGCCAGCATGGCAAAATCCCTGCCCAAGTGCCCGCCGTCGCTTGACTTACCCAGCAGGTTGGTGATGAAAGCGCCGGAAAAAACACCTACCATATTCATCATCCCATAAGCGGTAGCCCTGTTCCTGACCGGTACAAACTGGCAAAGAATGGGCATATTGTTCGCATCGAACATGCCAAAACCAAAACCGAAGCAAACAGCCGCGCCTACAATATGAACTAAAGTGTGGCCCGACCCCAACAATAAAAGTGCAGGAATGGTCAATGCAATGCCAATGGCACTGGTATAAACCCTTCCCCGGATATTTTTCTGTATCCATTTATCTGATAATATTCCCCCCGTGATCACCCCCAGGAAAGACGATGTGGCGATGGTAATGGTTGACAGCGGGCCGGCTTCCGACATGGGGATGTTCAGGTTTTCTGCAAACAGGGTAGGCAACCAGTTCTTGGTGGCCCATCCGGGCAGACTCGGCACGGCAAAATAGAACAGTATTACCCAGAAAGCCATATTGGAAAACAGGGAGGCCAGTCCTTTTAGCAAAGAAACGCCGGTTGCTGCTGGTTGTTTTGTCTGAACCGTTTCTTTATCCCTATACTCTTTCAGACCAAACAGCAATATGCATGCGTAAACAATCCCGATCATGCCAAAAGAATGAAATGTTGCCTGCCAGGAATAACTGGCTGCTACCGTAGCGCCAAAGCCGCCAATGGCCTGGCCCAGGTAAAAACCCGTCATGTGAATGCCCACTGCAAGCGACCTGGTTTTATGGCGATGGTAGTCTGCGATCAATGATAATCCGGCGGGTATATACAAGGCTTCGCTCACGCCCATGATGGCGCGCAACCAATAAAGCTCGTTGAAAGTACGGGCATACCCCATGGCGAAAGTTACGCCTGACCATACGAAGAGACTCCCAACGATCAGCCATTTACGGTTGAACTTATCGGCTATGATGCCTGAGACCGGACTCATGCACCCATATATCCATAAAAAAATGGCCATGAGGTAACCAAAATTCGTAGCTGATTGTAATTCAGCAATATCATGCTGCATGGCAGGTTTCATGGTCGACAGCATTTGCCGGTCCATATAGTTGAGCAGCGCCACACCCCAGAGCAGGCCAACTACAACCCATGAATATGTTTTGGATGCTTTCATTGTTTGCCTGGCAGTATCCTGCCTACCATGATTTTAGGGGTGCGTTCACCCGGTTTTATTTCTCCACTTGGAATAAAAATATAATCGTTCCATTTCACCAATGCAGTGGTTACCGGCGCATTATCTGGTAATTCACCTATTTTTTCCCATCGGTTGTTAGTAGTATGATAGAGATAAAGATTCCTGCAAAAGCCTGAATGATGATTGATCAATGCCAGTTTTTCTTTTTGCAGCGACTGTTTTTCTGCTTCTGATTTTTCTGCGGCAATTTGCGCGTTGAAAGTTTCTATTTTATGGAAGGTAAGTCCGTTATCACCACCCGGCAGTAAAATATATTCGGTGCCCAGCGCAACACCTGTGCCGGCAGACAGGTTGGTATTCTTTTTACCGTCACTGATCGGGTTCTTTTCCTGCCATTTATTGATGGCAGGATCAAAACAAAAATTGGTATGGTGTAATTTACTGATGCCGGAAGATGAAGCAGTTCTTCCACCCATGATGTACACACAGACTTGCATGCCATTGGATTGTGCCACTGCTACCGAATGAGACATGGCAACAGGAAGGGATGGTAATATTTCCCATTGCGGGTGGGTAGCCGAAAGGTCCAGCCGGAAGAAAGCATCTAATATTCTTCCTGTTGTTTCGCCACCTGCTACATAAATACAATTTCCGATATTAGTAACAGCGGCATTAGCAACCGGGACAGGCAGTGAAGGAAGTTCGCGGAAAATCACGCTTTGTTCAGCATCATTCCATTGCATCAGGAATGCCTGGCTGCTGTATGTGCCTGAACCGGTTTCACCGCCAATGCATACAACACCCGCTGGAATGGTAACACTTGAACCATAAGCCAGGGCCTGTTTCAGGTGATGGCTTCCTGCGCCGATCCAACTGAAACCATTTTTTGTGTCCAGTTTCAGCACATAAATTTCGTCGTGGTATTTTTTCTTTCCTCCCCGCCAGGGCATGGCATCAGGGAAATTGGCGCCACCGGCAATCAGCAGCACTCCATTGTGTACGCCGGCAAATACACCGGCAACCCCTATTTGTTTTTGCACGCTTTCAGGCGCTGGCAAGATAAGGTCTGATGACCATTGAATGTGTTCGGATTTTCTCCCCTGTGCAAACAACCCGGCATGTATCATGGTAGAAATGAAAAGAAAGGAAACGTATATGAATTGCTTTGAAGGCAACATTTTTTACAGCTAATTTAATCATCTTGACCTGAACCGGTCAAAGCCCAGTGCAGTCACATCGGCGCTGAAACTGGCAAACTGTTCAGCGTCCATGTTCTTCACAGGCAGCCTGAATTCACCGCAATCAACGCCAACCAGTTTCATGTATGCCTTACCCGTTGCAATGCCACCGTATTTGCCCAGCAATCTGATCATATCGATTGATTGTTGTTGCAGTGCCCGTGCTTTTTCAAGATCGTTGTCATTAAATGCTTTGATCAGATCATAATACAATGGAGCAGCATAGTTAAAGGTGCTTCCGACGGCCCCGGTAGCGCCTACTGCCAGTGCAGATAACATGTTTTCATCGCGGCCCCATAACATATCGTACTGGCGATCGGCGAAATTGAAGCAGGACTGAAAATCCATAAAATCTTCATGCGTATATTTTATCCCTGCAAAATTGGGCAGCTTACCGTGTATTTCCTGCAAGAGGCTGTACATTGGAAAATCCACGCCCGTCAACACCGGTATATGGTAATAATAAAAAGGCATATCCGGTATTGTTTGAGCAATGGTCATACAACAATTAGCAAGTGTTGCAGCATCGGCTGGTTTGAAGTAGAATGGCGCAGTGAATGCTACAGCATACATGCCTGTTTTTTGCGCATGTTGGGCAAGTGTTATGCAGTCTGTCAGACTGGTGCCGCCCAATAGTGGCATTACCTTGAATTCCTGGTCGCCCTTCGTGCAGGCAGCCCATGCATCTGTAACAGCTTTCTTTTCTTCCAGGCTCAACGACACCCCTTCCCCCGTGGAACCAATGATGAAAGCGCCCTTTACATTATTCCGCTTTAAAAAAGCATAATAACCGGGTATCAGCGATAAATTCAACGACCCGTCTGCTTTCATTGGCGTGAAAGGGGCTGCAATCAATCCACTTAAATGTTGTACTCTCATTTTATTTCTTTTATAACTATTTTTTGATCCATTTCATCTGTTGATGCACCCATTCCAGTTACTTCCGGGAAGAATGACCGGGAACGAATCCCGGTCATTTGCTCTATCTAAACAACCCTTTGCGAATCGCTTCCGCCAAGCACTGCCAACGCTTATACAGTAAGCAAAACCAAAATAAAAAACTTAGAATGACGCATATCCGGGATTCTGCGTCAATAACCTGTTATTGGTTAACGAATTCCTGTCAATCGGCCACAATAACCTGAAAGTTTCCTGGGTAGGCATAATAGTATTCGCAAAAACATAGCTATCACCCATCCTTCTCAAATCATACCAACGTTTCCCCTCAAAAACAAATTCGAAAAACCTTTCCTGCAGAATGGCATTTTTGGGATCTGTATCAACCGACTGATTGGGGTATCCGAATGTTGCTGCAACATAATTGGTTCCATAAGCCCGGGCCCTTACCTGGTTAATCTCGTTGGCCGGACTTTGTCCCAATATTACCTTTGCTTCCGCCAATAACAACAATAAATCAGAATACCGATAAATAGGATAGTCATTGGTAAAAGCCCTTGCTCCTGCATTCTGTTCCCCCTGGAACTTACTTACAAAACATCCGGCAATCTTATAATTTCCAGCAACCAGGGTATATGCAGGTTGAATACTGGCAAACCTCCTGCTATCCAATGGGTCGAATTTTCTGAAGCTGGCAATTTTCACAGGTGCACGCAGCAGGCCACCCCAGTTGTCGGTGGTCACATTGAATTTACGGTTATTGGCAGAATCGTAAAAATTTGCAATAAGGCCCGATTGAGGAAAAAATGTACTGGCGAAAGGAAGCGAGCTTTCATTCAATATGTTACGGATTGAGAAAATGATCTCGCTGTTTCCTCTGTTGGTCGTTGCAAAAATATTGGCATAAGACGATTGCAATGCCAGGCCGGGGATGTTGGTTTGAATATCCGTCAAAGATGTTGCTGCTATTGTTGCATCGGCAGATCCGCCGCCACGATAGCTGGTCCAGAGATAAACTTCCGCCTTCAGCATTTGCGTTGCGGCTTTGGACCAATAACTCTTTGTGTTGCGGAAGCTATAATCAGTACCAAAGCTTGCTAACGAGTTATCAATATCAGATTTGATCAATGCGGTTACATCTGCTGACGGAGAAGCCGCCTTGGCAAGGTTGCTAATATCAATGGAGGCAACAGGATCTGTCTGGATAATTACATTGCCCCATGTTCTCAGCATATGGAAATAATAGAATGCCCTCATTCCATACGCAACCCCCAGATAATAGTTCTTATTCGTTACTGAAACAACGGTAGATGTTTTCAGTTTATTGATCAGGAGGTTAATTTGAACAATGTTATTATAAAATCCTCCAAAATTGCTTACACCTGCATTATCAAGGTCCAGGTTATTGGTCCATAAACGTTCAACACCCTGGGTTGCTTCACCCGTAAAAGCAGAACTTGACCCCGGATCGGTGCCGAAAATATCGGCCCGCATTTCTCCCAGGTATTGAAATTGGCCAACATTAGATCTGAACCGGTTATGCAGGCCCGATACAAATGCGTCTACCTGGTCAGATGTTTGCCAGAAGTTTGCATCGCTGATGCTGCTGACTGGCGTCAAGTCTATTTGTTTGTTACAGGAACTGAACGATGCCATGAGTGTCAGTCCTGCTATAATGATTGCTATTTGCTTTTTCATAATGACGTCGTTTAATATTTTAGAAAGAAACCTGCACACCTACTACAAAAGATTTAGGTGTGGGGTAAACTCCGGTATATACCCCTGTAATGGAGCCGTTGGAAATAGGGGGCTCAGGTGAAGGGCCCGTAAATTTGGTAATGTAAAACAGGTTACTTGCGCTTGCATAAATTCTTGCCTGCGACAATACTTTTGTTTTAGCAATGACCGATTTAGGGAATTCATAAGACAGACTGATTTCACGACAAGCCAGGTAATCGCCTTTTTCATAAAACCTCGAATTATTACCATTCAGGTTCGGACTGGCATTATTGAGTCTCGTATAATTCTTTTTACCCAATGGTGCAGATACCTGGTCGGCATAATACACTTTAGGTATATCGGTATTGGTATTGGTAGGAGACCATGCACTTTTTTGCAGGTCAAAATAGTTGAACGTTCCCTGGTAATTACCCAATGTTCTGGCCATGAGATCATTGTAGATTGTATGTCCCAATGCGAATTCAAAACGTGAATACAATGAAAATCCTTTATAAGAAAGATTGAGATTGAAACCGCCGGTCCATTTTGGATAAATATTACCAATATACACCTGGTCTCTTGAATCAATGGTATCATTATGACCTACATCCAGCCAGTTCACATCTCCGGCTCCGATTTTTCCATTACCGTAAGTTGATGAGGGTCCGCTGATGCCCGCAATGAGGTCCTTACGAGTAGGAGCCAGTTTTGCTACTTCAGCATCGCTTGCGAATATAGATACTTGTTTGAACGCATAAATATCACCCAGTGGTTTACCCTCCTGTAATCCTCCAACCCATATCACTTTGCCGGAATTAGGATCAAATACCTGTATACCCCCCTGCCTGTTATTTTCGTTTCCATTATAGGGCAGCTGGAGGATTTTGTTTTTCACATACGATGCATTGACACCAATATCTAACTTAAGGCTGTTGGGTTTATTCAACACATTGGCATTAACGGCAATCTCGTATCCTTTGTTCTGATAGGTGCCGAGATTGGTTTTCACAGATCCAAAACCAATATAACTCGGGAGCGCCAGGTTGGTAAGCAGGTCGCTCGTTCTTCTGTCAAAATAGTCAAATACTAAAGTGATTTTGTTTCTAAGAATGCCCAGGTCGAGGCCGATGTCTGTAGTCTTGCTCTTTTCCCATCTCAGGTTGCCGTTGATGATACCGGTATTCAGAAAACCGGCATTGTTATTATAAAGTCCCTGTGATCCATAGCCACCCTGTACTTCATAATTTCCCAGTCCGGCCACATTACCATTCTGTCCGTAGCTCAGACGGGGTTTCAGAACAGAAATATATTTGGATAAAAAGCTTTTCTCAAAAAATGATTCCCTGTGTACATTCCAACCGGCAGACATTCCCGGAAAAAACCCGAATTTATTTTGACCAGGTAAGCTCGACACGCCATCCCTTCTCGCTACCAACGTAAGCAGGTATCGCTGGTCGTAGTCATAATTTATCCTTCCGAATGCAGATACAATTGCATAGTTCGTTTTAGTTGAGTAGTTGTTTCCGGCAGCAAAAGTAGTAGCAGCATTAACAGTTCCAATATCATCGGTTGGAGCAAGCGTGCCATCTACCTGCATGGTAAATCGCTTGGTTCCATAATACTCTCCGCCTACCATTGCATTCAGGTTGTGTTTACCTGCAAATGTCTTGGTGTAGTTGGCGATCACACTATACTGTTGCTGGAATATTTTGTCGTAGTAAGCATAAGATTCTCTGGTAGTATTACTATAAGAAGGTGGGTTGGCAAAAATATTTGAGTAGGACTGTGTAGCCTTGTTAAAACCCTGGTCAAGCTGTTCGAACAAATAAGCCGACCCGGTACCTTTTATGTATAATCCCGGCAAAAGGTCCCATTTAACCGAGGCGTTCGCTGTAATTCTGTTTATCTCGTCGCTTATATTTCTTTTGCCCAGCCAGTATAATGGATTACCATCATTGATACCATTTCCCGGATTGGGCAATGTTTTGGCAGAATCGATCCAGGGATTAAAAGTAGGCCAGATTGCCATGGTCCTGTACAGGGTATTGACTTCCGACCCCAGCACACCTATTTGCGATGAAGTTGACAATGAAACACCGGAACTTATCTCAACATTGGGCTTCACTTTGTAAGAACCGTTTACGTCACCGGTAAACCGCTTGTACCCTGAACCAACTATCACACCATCTTCATTGTAATAATTAAAGCTGGCGAAATATTTCCCTTTATCATTTCCGCCGATTGCATTTACATAATGATCCTGCGTACGGGTGGGTCTGAATACAAGGTTCTCCACTTCTTTACCGTGATTTTTAAAAATGAGGGTACCACCATATGGATCGCCCACAGTATCCCATCCCATGTTAAGAAGGTTGGCGGTAGCTGCGCCAAAAGCCCTGATATCAAAAGTTGCAAGATTAGCTGCATCCGATAATAAACCATATCCTCTGGAAGAGTTTACCTGGGCAAGTGTTCTGCCCGAATTCAGGTTACCGAGACGGTTATAATAGATATAATCCCTGGCGTTCATATAATTATATCCTTTGCGTCTCTGATTAAAGCCTTCTGTAAATTTATACGATACCTGCGCAGTGCCTGCCTTGCCTTGTTTTGTAGTAATCAGGATTACACCATTATTAGCTCTGGCGCCATAAATAGCCGTAGCCGCGGCATCTTTCAATAATTCAATAGAAGCTATATCCTCCGCTGCAATATCATTGTATGAGCGGATGATACCATCTACTACTACCAGCGGAGCGCCCGGATTATTGATGGAAGCGCCGCCACGCAGCAATACATACGGGGAAGCGCCAGGCTGCCCGGTTGAATTTACTACCTGCAAACCCGGAATTGTTCCCTGCAGGGCTGCGCCAACATTTGAACGCGGCGTAGTGGCCAGCACCTGTTGGTCAAGTTTAGATATGGCGCTTGTTACATTCTTTCTTGATTGTGTTCCATAACCGATTACCACTACATCATTCAGAGATGATACTTCCGGTTTCAGTTTGAGGTCCGCAATTTCTTCACTGCCTATTTTCAATTCATGGTTTGCAAATCCCGTAGAACTGAAAACAAGCACATCTCCTTTCGCCGCCTGGATGGCATAGGTTCCGTTGGATTGTGTTTGTGTAGCACGTTTTTTGCCCTTCACCGTAACAGTAACGCCGGCAAGGGGTGTGTTATCTTCCTGCGAAAGAACAGTACCGGTTATTTTCCGGTCC
The DNA here is from genome assembly GCA_041798205.1 of Sediminibacterium sp. GTDB lineage: Bacteria > Bacteroidota > Bacteroidia > Chitinophagales > Chitinophagaceae > Sediminibacterium. The sequence continues at coordinate 202,316 of JBHCAK010000012.1, read as the reverse complement.
TGCGCATGCAGTAAGGTGCAGAAAAGAAGGGCAAATAAAAAAGGAATCCCCTTCAGCAGCATAATCGTTTTTCGTTTCATGGCAATTGTTTTGTTTATGTATTATGTATTACATATACACAAACATACAGAAATACCCATTCGCTCCAAATTTATTTTTGGCCCGTCCGCAGGATGTCGCTTACCGGTATTTTCTGAAAAACCAGGTTGACCTGGCTCCCCTCATACAATAATCCCAGGTGATCTTCATCAATAACGGTAAGAACCGGGTATCCATTACCCGTTAATTCATCCAGCATCAGCTGGTTTTCGGATGACCAGGTCAGGCCCATATCCAGACTGGCTTTTACAGTCATGTGGGTACGGGATCTTGCCGCGTCGGGGTTCGCGAAGAACAGCACCGTTTTGCCTTTGTAAATGTGTTTAATGATGGAAGCATTGCATACAGGGTCTTGCAGGGCCTTCCGGGAAGAAGGGTGTTCTGACCAGGTTTTACCCAGGTCCCTGGTAATATAAATGGTCCGGAACCCGCCCCGGTTATCACGCATATTCAACATCAGCGTACCCGGTTCCGTTTCTACCACCTGCGCCTCCGTTGTATTCGGGTAAGCAGCCGTTCCCAGGTGCCAACTCTGTCCATGGTCTTTGCTGTACACGATGGTGGAATGAGGCAGCTTACTTGAATCCTTGAATTGAGCAGGGAATACCAATGTCCCATCCTGCATGGTAATACCCCTGCCCGGTCCCTGGAAACACAATTGCCAGGCGGGATCTTTTACCTGGCTTGTAATATTGATCGGCTGGCTCCAGGTTTTGCCATCGTCTGTGCTTTTGGTAAGCATGAACTGACCGGTTTTATCGGGCGATAAACCCGGTTGTGAAGCTGTCCACGCTCTCTGGCCCGGATAACCATGCAACCACAAAGCAGCCACCCATATGGTTCCGGTGGCATCATCCACCAGTATGGAGGGATCGCCGATGCCATTCTCATCCTGCGGACGATTGCCATAAGTGCCCATATCCATAATGGTTTGCATAGGCTCCCATGTTTTTCCTCCGTCTGTACTGCGACTCATGCCTACATCAATATCTCCCTGCAGATCGGCCGAACTCTTGTGCCGGATATCATACACGGCAACCAGCGCACCAGTTTTGGTAGTTGCCATACCAGGTATACGATAGGTATTCACCCCATCATCTCCTGCTTTCCTTAAAGCAATGCCAACCCGTTGCGGTCCGCTGGTAGAATCGGTGAACACTGATTGTTCCTTTCCATCCAGTTCAATACTTACAGGAACCGCATTGACATAATGCAGCAAACCGGCCTGGTTGTTCAATTCAACCGACAACCAGGTATTATTTTCCGCTTCTTTCAGAGGAAGATTGGCAGGTATATTAATAATGCCCGTTGTTGCTGTGGCAGTGGCCACCAATGTTTGGGTATTGAACAACCTGCTCATGCCGGTATAATACAACCTGATGGATTTGATGTCATTAATATCAGTAGTGCCGGTAAGCCTGATGGCTACCCCCGTCAGCCTGTGGCCCTTCCCAGGTATACTTATCCTGACCAGCTGGTTATCTGTTTTACCTGTCAGCACCGGCACCCTGTCCTGATACACGGTAAAACCCGGCTGTTCCACTCCGGGGGCCTGTGTTTTCTTACAGGTGGCAAATACACAGGTGATCATAATAAGCATCAATACTGAGTTCGGCTTGAGTTGCATAAAAAAATTTTTCCAAACATACAATATGTAATACATAATACATAATTTTAGTCGGACTTACCACTCTTTCAATATCTTTACCCTATTAAAGGAAAACTCATGAGTACAGCGTCAGCCAAACCCTCCCTGCAGAGCAAACTCAAACCGATTGTGAACTACTCGCTGACAGACCAGGTAGAAACAAGGTTACTGGAATTGCTTAAAAAAGAAAACCTCAAAAGCGGAGACCCGATACCTAAAGAGAATGATCTCTGTGAAGCCATGGGCGTTAGCAGAACTGTTATACGGGAAGCCCTCACCCGACTGAAAACCATCGGATTGATAGAATCAAAAAAGAATAAAGGAATGATCCTTACCGAGCCCGATTTGCTCATTGGTCTCGATAAACTATTACAACCGGATATCCTCAGTGAAAAAACCCTGCAGGACATGTTCGAAATGAGGCTTGTACTGGAAATGGGTATTGCAGAGCTGATCTTTGCCCGCATTCAGCCCAAAGACATTGCCGATCTCAAAGCCATTGTAAAAACGGAAAAGGACTACGACAATAATTTTGAAATGGACTTTGAAGCCAAGTTCCATGGCAGGATCTATGAAATAGCCCAGAACAATACCCTCACCCGTTTTCAGTCTATGCTTTTACCCATTTTCAAATACGTACATGAAAAGGGCTTCAAACTGAAAAAAGAGGAGTTGCCTAAAAACTATGTCACCCATGCCGCTATCGTAAAAGTGATGGAATCCGGCGATCCGGAAAAATACAGGGATGCCATGAAACGCCACCTCAAAGTCCATTTCGATCGCACCATTAAGGCCAAAAAGCTCAATCAATAAAACTGATCCTCATTGACTTTTAGTATTCGTCATTCAATGCAAATACGGGTTTTCTGTACATCCACTGTCCGCCGGTGAAATCAGGGAAATCGACCGTTTCATTGCCCAATTCAATAGACCTTTCACTCAATGGGGTGATGGCGCTCCAGGCGGCAGCATCATATACATCCAGCGGTGTTGCTGTTTTACGTTTGATGGACTCAATGAATGCATGAACCACAAAGAAATCCATTCCTCCATGACCCGCACCGGAAGATTCTTTACTCCAGCGTGCCCACAAGGGGTGGTCGTATTTGTCAAGCCATGCTTTGGCATCGTCCCACACATCGTTTTTTGCAGACTTGCCTTCTACGTAAATGCTTTTGTTCACATCCATCCATAAACCTTCGGTACCCTGCACACGGAAACCGAGCGAATAAGGCCTGGGCAGATCGGTATCATGTTGCAGCAAAATGGTTTCGCCATTGGCGCAATTGATCGAAGTGGTCACCACATCTCCCAATTTGAAGTTCACTTTGGCATTGGGATGGTTTTCGCCACCCACTTTCACAATATAATTATGCAAACCCCTTGCTTTTGATGAAAATGAGCAAAGCGAGAGAAACCGGTTACCCCTGTTGATGTTGATGTATTGCGCAACCGGACCAATGCCGTGCGTGGGATAAAGGTCTCCATTGCGGCGTACGGAATGTTCGGTTCTCCAATGCGCTTCTGAATAACCCTTCTCACCAAATTCTGCACCTTTTGTATAAGGTCCGGTTCCATCATTGAATTTAACGCCCCTCAGGTCGTGCTGGTAACCTCCCTGTAAATGAATAAGCTCACCAAACAAACCCTGTCTTACCATGTTCAATACCGCCATTACATCGCGCCGGTAGCATACATTCTCCAGCATCATCACCTGGGCATCGTATTTCTCGGCAGCTTTCACCACATCCCAATGGTCTTCCAGCGTAATGCCCAGGATCACTTCCGTTCCCACGTACCTGATCCCTGCTTCCAACGCACCAATGATCATGGGCTTATGCCATTCCCAGGGCGTGGCAATAACAATACCATCCAGCTTTTTGCTGTCCAGCATTTTTTTCCATGCATACGGGTTACCGGTATATACTTCCGGCATTTTTTTACCGCTCTTGCTTATCATATTCCTGGAGGCAGCAAGCATTTTCTCATCAACATCACAAATGGCCACCACTTCTGTATCATCCCTTTTCAACAGAAGATTAAGGTGTGAAATACCACGCTGACCAACGCCAATGATCCCTATCCGCACTTTATCGCCGGACTGTGATTGGGCAAATAATTTACCGGAAGATAAAACGGCTGTTGCAGCAGCTGCCAGTCCGGCTGTCTTTACAAATTCTTTTCTGTTCATGGTTATTTGTTTGGGTAGTGAAAAGTTTGATTCGTGAATTGTACAAAGCCTTCCTCATCGGCATAAACTTCAATCTCCGGATTCCCTTCCATTTCTTTTTCTGTACTCAGTGTTGCGAGGGTATTCCCAAAACTGTCAAATGCTTTCAGCTTTATGAATTGTTTGCCTGCATCCTGCGGTATCAGGGTAAGGGTAAGCCTGGCAGAGGATTCCAATACATTTTCTGCTATCCGGTTGTGGGATAATTTATCATCGATGAATAATTGTCCCGTTTCTGTTATCCCCGCACTTAGCAAAACAAGCCCGTCGCTTTCTTCTCTTCGCAACAACCTGAACCCTGTACGAAAAGCCCGTCTTTCTTTGTCTGTAGCATGCAAAAATTGCAATGACGCACTGGCCGTAAGGTATTCAGGCAATACCGCTGCAGGCTGCTGCCAGTCCGCTGTTGGGGTAATGCCGGCGCCCGCAGCAGGGCCAGTAAATAGTTTTTTGAAAATTTCCCTCCGGTTCATACCCGCTATTCTTTGATGTCTTTAAGATTGAATTTAGGATGGATGAATTCCCATTCCCGTATATGCGCCTGCCGGTGCTCTTTCTGTACAATAGCTTCAAATTTTTCTATGAGGCCGGGATACTGCGCTGCAACATCCTTTGTTTCACTGCGGTCCGATTTCAAATTGAACAACATCCAGGGCTTTTCAGGATGATGTCTTACATCCAGCTTTACTCCTTTCCAGTCTCCCATACGTATGGCAAGCTGCCCGCCATTCTCAGGGTATTCAAAATAAAGGTATTCATGTTTCTTCTGCCCCTTGCTATTGCCTGTTAATTCCTGTAAAAAAGAAATACCATCTGTATTGCCTGGTTTTTGCCGGGTTAGTTCTGCCAATGTTGCCATCATATCGAACTGGGCTGATACAAGATGACTGGTAGTACCTGCTGCAATCTTCCCTGGCCAGCGTACAATCAGCGGTTCCCGTATACCGCCTTCAAACAATTCCATTTTCTGTCCGCGTAATCCGCCATTGCTGTTGAAGAAAAACCGGTCAACTCCTCCGTTGAAAGCCGCACCGTTATCGCTCGAAAAAAAGATAATGGTATGTTCGTCCAGTCCCAATTTTTTAATCCTTTCCATGATGATGCCTACCTGTGCATCGAGGTAGCTGATCATGGCTGCATAAGTCGATAGCGGATATTTGGTCGAAGCATAACCATTCTGCCCATAATAGGGCTTCTCTTTAAACTGGCCAATGTATTGTTTCACCCAATCATCCGGCGCCTGCAGCGATGCATGCGGAATGGTATAGGGCAGGTAAAGGAAAAAAGGACTGTGCGCATTGCGCTCTATAAATGCCAGGGCTTTCTCCGTCATTTTTGCCGGGGCATAATCCTTCCCTTTGAAATAATCGAAATCGGTATCAGTGGCTGTCACAGAATCAAGCCTGCGGTGTACATTGATCTCATGATTATGCAAAGTATCCCATCGGTCATTTTCCCAGAGATGCGTGGGGTAATAATTATGGGCCTGCTTCTGGTCAAGGTATCCATAGAAATAATCAAATCCCTGTTTCAATGGAAAACCCGTTGTATTGGCCATCCCCATTCCCCATTTCCCAATGGCAGCCGTTGCATAACCTGCTTGTTGCATCATCCTGGCAATGGTAAATGTATTTTCGGGCAATGGCATTTGTCCGCCTTCCAGGCTATCGGCAAATCCACCCATTTCATAATTCCCATGTATATAAGTATGCCCGCCGTGCCTGCCTGTCATGAGCATGCAACGTGCCGGTGCGCATACGGGTGTACTGGTATAGTGATCGGTAAAACGCATCCCTTCTCTTGCCATGCGATCGAGATGGGGTGTTCTGATCTTTTGCTGTCCATAACATCCGGGCTCTCCATAGCCCATATCATCTGCATAGATATAAATTACGTTGGGGGTTCTTCCTTTTTGCTGTGACCAGCTTTTCATAGCCGGTGAAAGGAATAGCAACAGTGTCAGACACAGTTTAACCAGCAGGTTCAATTCTTTTTTTTTCGTTGGCAATATCATTCCTTCCAATAAGTTGTGTTGAAAACAAAGTGGTACAAAATAGTTAAAAACTCCAGCCATATCAACGATTTCCTCACGCAACCGATTGCCTAAATTTTAGGTCCGGCAAATGAATTTGGCTGTATCTTACGCGCACTTAACCAATTCATCAACGCCCTTTTCCAACACGGTTGTTATGCAACAAAAACCTACCAACAACAGATACGCCATTGTAATCATCGGTATTTTATTTTTCGTTTACGGCTTCGTTACCTGGCTCAACAGTACACTCATTCCTTTTCTTAAACTGGCCTGTCAGCTCAAAAATGATATCCAGGCTTTCTTTGTGACTTTTGCTTTTTACATGGCTTATTTCTTCCTCGCCCTGCCTTCTTCCGTGTTACTGAAAAAAACAGGTTTTAAAAATGGTATGGCGCTGGGATTACTGGTAATGGCCATTGGCTCTCTGATTTTCATCCCTGCTGCCAATACCAGGAATTTCGGTCTGTTCCTTTCCGGCCTGTTCATACAAGGTACCGGTTTATCATTATTGCAAACAGCCAGTAATCCCTATATCAGTATACTCGGTCCCATTGAAAGTGCTGCCAGGCGCATCAGCATCATGGGTATCTGTAACAAGGTTGCCGGTATATTGAGCCCTGTTATCGTTGGCGCCATCATACTGAAGAATGCCGACAAGATCAAGGAGCAGATTGATACTACCACCGATGCGGTTACCCGCAATGCCTTATTGAACGAACTGGCCGGAAGGGTCATTGTTCCTTACATCATCATTGCCGTAGTGTTATTGCTGATTGCTGTCATGATCAAAAGGTCTTCATTGCCCGAAATCGAATCGGCCGAGGAGCACAGCGCCGAAACGCATTCCGGCGATAAAACCAGCCCCTTCCAGTTTCCTCACCTCTTGCTGGGCGTGCTTTGTTTATTCCTTTATGTTGGAGTGGAAGTAATGGCGGGTGATGCTATCGGCGCTTATGGCAGGGTATTGGGCATGCCCCTTTCAATGACCAAATTCTTCGGTTCATTTACCTTATTGGCCATGTTGGCGGGTTATATCATTGGAGTATTCACCATTCCAAAATATGTTTCCCAGCAGAAAGCGCTGGCTATATCAGCTGTATTAGGTATCATTTTCACCATCGGCGTTTTCCTGACCACTGGTTATACCGCCATCACTTTCATTGCTTTGCTTGGATTGGCCAACGCACTGATGTGGCCTGCCATTTTTCCGCTTGCCATCGATGGCCTGGGCAGGTTTACCAAAACCGGGGCCGCACTGCTGATCATGGGCATTGCAGGAGGCGCTTTGATTCCTTTATTGTACACAACACTGAAGGACAAGGGCATTGTTTCCAACCAGGTATCTTTCCTTATCTGTATGCTGCCCTCTTACCTGTATATCTACTATTATGCAGTAAAAGGATTTGCCGCAGGGAAAGAAAAAGCATAAGATCATTCATGTGCTTTAATAATCGAAACGCCTGATCGAGGGGTCATCACAAATAGCCCTGATGAAAGCGTCGTGGTTTTTCAAATGGCCCTGCGTTTCCCAGGTAATGGATAAGTTATTGGCTTCCCTTGAATACTCAATGACCCTGAACCTAAGGCGGTTCTTTTTAAGCAACGCTTCGAAGTTTTGCTGGGCCGGTTCTGAATAATCACAGGTAATGGTATAGTCGCGCGATTTGTTCAACCTGTCGATCATCCTTTCCACATAGGGTAATATGGCCAGTACCAGCAGAACCAGCAGGCAGGCGCAGGCAGAAGCAAAATAATAACCCCCTCCGATACCCATACCTACCGCTGCTACGGTCCAAATAGTGGCGGCTGTAGTAATTCCATTGATCCTGTTCTGTCCATGAAATATTACGCCCGCTCCCAGGAAACCAATCCCGGTAACAATGTTGGATGCAATACGGTCAGGGTTACTGCCTGTTCCTATACGCACCGACATCATGGTAAAAAAACAGGCGCCTATCGATATCATGATCATGGTGCGGAAGCCGGCTGATTTACTCCGGTACTCTCTTTCCGCACCAACCAGTCCGCCCCATAAAGCTGCCAAAAAAAAACGAAGCAGGATTTCAGTATCCATACAAGATTAACTTTTGATTTTAAAGAACCCCTTTTTGTAAGCATTGTGAAAAATGGCATAATCATGGTTCACCTGGTTCACATATTGCAGCGCCCATTTGGCAACTCCGGGAATCCATTTGCCTTGCTGTGCAAAAGTTTTTAATTCATCTGCCGTTGCCGATCCCTGCCTTCCGCTGCTGCGCAGTTGGGCCGATGCGGCAATAACGGCCAGATCGGTAATATAATCCCGCAGGAATTTGGCCTGTTTTTTTGTGGGATCGATGGTAACCTTATCGGTAATGGGCTGTATTTCCTTTACTACATACCATTGTTTTTTGTACTCAAAAGCGGACAGCAGATCAGGCGTCACATGTTCCATCATTTGTTGTATATCTATAACCCGGTGCGCCGGGTTTTTCCACTTTGGTTGCGCCAGCCTCGCATGTGCCAATACTTCCGAAGGAACCACCTGCTTCATGTCAATAATCATTTTTTTCTTCGGCTCTTTTTCGTTTTCCATCAACAGGCAGTACCGTTTTACACCAATGCTTCCGGTGCCGGCAATACGATACCCTGCATCGGTTACTTTGTATTGTTTATGACGGATATGGTGCTTGCTGAACCAGGACTGGAAAGCCTTCATCAGCACCTTCTTCTCAGCAGCCGGTACTTTGAGTAAACGGGGTGATAAAAGAAATTTGGCTCCGCGCGTTTTATTGTCCGTCCGCTCCTTCAAAAGGTCTTTCTCTCTCCTGCTCACCACATTTGCAATCGTTTTTTTGATCAGTCCCCTTGCCGTTTCCTCTTCAACCACAATTGCTTTATTGAAAACCAGTGCGGCGCGGTATTGTTGTAAAAGCAAATGCATCAGCTCTTCACTTTCTTTTTTGGAATAACCCGATTCCGTTCCGCTGAGTACAACCGCAACGGCCAGCCTGGTTATCTCGTACAGCAACGGAGCAATAATGGCTTCGTCGAAATCATTCATGTCGAAATAAACCAGCCGGTTACTTCCCTTGTAACATCCGAAATTCTCAGTATGCAGGTCGCCGCATATCCATGTTTTGGGTGAGGCGCCGAAAGGGTATTTTTTCAGCAGGTCTTCATAAAAAAGATGGCAGGTACCCCTGAAGAATCGGAAAGGGCTTTCTGCCATTGCCGCATACTTGAGGGGCAAAACCTGTTGCAACCTCGATGCGTTGAAATTTTTTATCCTGGATAATAGGTCCTGGCTCATGCGGATCATTTTTAGATGAACAAATATGATTTGCCAACAAATATTTCCGGCAGCAGGGTAACGGCTGTAGACCCTAAAGTTCTCTTATTTTTGCCGGATGACAAAGTTTGAAGTTTTAAAAGAGATTATTCATAACAGGAGGAGTACCAAACCTGCGGCACTCAACGGGCAAAAAATTGCCGACGCCGATCTCAGGGAACTGTTGCAGCTGGCAGACTGGGCCCCTACCCATGCACGTACCGAACCCTGGCGTTTCATCATCTATAGCAGTACTGCCGTAAATGCTTTCTGTGCCGATCATGCTGAATTGTATAAAAAGCATACTGCCGCTGATAAATTTACACAGGCCAAATTCGATTCTCTCAAACACAATGGTGACAAAGCCTCTCATATTGTAGTGGTTTACATGAAACGACTCGAAACATCAAAAATACCAGTATTGGAAGAGATAGCAGCGGTAGCTGCCGCAACACAAAACATATTGCTTGGCGCAGCGGCCAAAGGTATTGCCGTTCTGTGGAGTACCGGTGGTATGACGCACCATGTTTCCATGAAACAGTACCTGGAACTTGAAGAGCATGATATTGTAATGGGACTACTATACCTCGGTTATTCCGATGAGCCCCAACAGCCGGGATCGAGAGCAGTTCCGTTTGAAGCGAAACTGCAGTGGAAAAACGGAGAATTGAAATAAAATTGTTTCTTTGCGAATGACCGTACCAACTCATAAGATCATCATCATCACTGCGCCTTCAGGTGCCGGTAAAACTTCCATTACGCATTACCTCCTGAATAAGTATTCTCAACTGGCTTTTTCCGTTTCTGCTGCCACCAGGCAACCACGGGGCAGGGAAAAAGAGGGAGTGGATTATTATTTCATGAGCGTGGATGATTTTCGACAGAAAATAGAAGAAAATGCTTTTGTTGAATGGGAAATGGTTTATGAAGGGAAATATTACGGCACATTGAAAGCAGAACTGGAAAGGATCTGGAAAAAGGGTAAAGTTCCCATACTGGACATAGACGTGAAAGGAGCCATTCATGTGCAGGAACAGTTTACCGATCATTGTCTGTCTATTTTCATTGAACCCCCTTCCGTTGAAGAACTGAAGCGCCGCCTTGAAAGTCGTGGTACTGAAACAACTGAAAGCGTTGCCACCAGGGTCAGCAAAGCCAGTTATGAAATATCTTTCAACCATCATTTCAATAAAACCATTGTCAATGATAACCTGGAAAAAGCCTGTTCCGAAACCGAAAAGGTGATCAAAGATTTTTTGGGTTGGAATTGATGGTACCAAATCTTACGATTATGCCGTTTAAAAACAGGACTGTTCTTATTACCGGCGCCAGCAGGGGAATTGGCAAAGCCATTGCACTCAAACTGGCGCGGGAAGGTGCAAACATTGTCATTGCAGCTAAAAGCGTGGAAGAAGATCCCCGCCTGGGTGGTACTATTTTTTCTGCAGCCAGGGAAGTAGAGGCTGCCGGCGGAAAAGCCCTGCCTGTTAAAACCGATATTCGTTTCGAAGAAGAGATCATGGCGCTGGTACAACAGTCAGTCGCTGCCTTCGGGGGTATTGATATAGTGATCAACAATGCATCTGCTATTCAGTTAACACCTACCGAAAAAACCGAAACCAAACGTTTCGATCTCATGCAGAGCATCAATGTGAGAGGTACTTTTCTACTGGTGAAACATTGTATTCCTTATCTTAAAAAAGGAAACAATCCGCATATACTTACGCTGTCGCCCCCCGTTAACCTGGATCCCAAATGGCTCGGCGGGCATATTGCCTATACCATTACTAAATACAACATGAGCATGATGGCATTGGGATGGGCAGCCGAATTCAGAACGGATGGCATTGCTTCCAATGCATTGTGGCCCCGTACCACCATTGACACTGCTGCAGTAAGAAATTTACTGGGTGGTGAAGCGCTGGCAAAAATGAGCCGCACACCAGAAATACTTGCCGATGCTGCTTATTATATTCTGAAGAAAACTGCTGCCGAATGTACGGGCCATACTTTTATTGATGAAGAAGTGCTGGCTGCAGAAGGCATCACCAATCTCGATCCCTATGCCGTGGTGCCCGGTGCCACGCTTTACAATGATCTTTTCATTTAACCAAATACCCGCTGAAATCAACACCATGAGAAAAACAATTCTTGCCTTATTTTTCCTTGGCAGCTTTTACCTGCTGCAGGCGCAAAACAAAAACAAGACCGTTGCAAACGCCCAGCCTTCCGCAGTTGAAGCGCTCAAATCAGAAGCCATGCAGGGCCTGCAAAATAATTATGAGGGTTATAAGAAAACCGCTTTACAAATATGGGATTATGCCGAGTTAGGCTATAAAGAAATAAAAAGTTCTGCACTGCACCAGCAAACGCTTACTGCTAATGGATTCACCGTAGAGGCAGGTGTGGCTGGCATACCTACGGCTTTTGTGGCTTCTTATGGCAGCGGCAAACCAGTTATTGCTATTCTTGCCGAATTCGACGCATTGCCGGGTCTTGCCCAGCAGGCTGTTCCGGAGAAGAAGCCCATAGAAGGAAAACCAGGGGGTCACGGTTGTGGTCATCACCTGTTTGGAACCGCATCTGTTGCAGCGGGAATTGCAATTAAAAAGTTGATCGAGGAAAAGAAAATACAAGGTACCATCCGCGTATATGGCTGCCCCGCCGAAGAGGGTGGCAGTGGTAAAGTATATATGGTACGCGAAGGTTTGTTCAAAGATGTAGATGTGGTATTGCACTGGCATCCTGCAAATGAGAATAAAATTACCATGACCAGCGCCCTGGCCAATAAATCGGCCAAGTTCCGGTTCCACGGTATTGCAGCACATGCGGCTGCTTCGCCCGAAAGAGGCCGTTCGGCATTGGATGCTGTGGAGGCTATGGACAATATGGTGAATATGATGCGCGAACACGTACCACAGGAAACAAGGATACACTATGTTATTACCAATGGCGGCAAAGCCCCCAATGTGGTACCTGATTTTGCAGAAGTATATTATTATGTACGTCACCCGCGCAAAGATGACGTGAAAGCCATTTTCGACCGGGTGGTCAAAGCTGCCAATGGCGCCGCTATGGGTACAGAAACAACGGTTGACTATGAAATCATTGGCGGTACCCATGATCTTTTGCTCAACCAGAAACTGGGTGAAGTAATGCAACGGAACCTGGAAAAAGTAGGTGGCATACAATATACAGCCGCTGAGATTGCATTTGCCCAAAAAATTCAATCCAGTTTCGGATACAAAGTGCCGGCCATTGAAACAGCAGGCACCGTTATGCCCCTGCGCGCTGAAATGAATGCCGGAGGAGGGTCTACCGATGTGGGTGATGTGAGCTATGCGGTTCCTACAGTTGGACTGAATGCCGCTACCTGGGTACCCGGAACGCCGGCCCATAGCTGGCAGGCTGTTGCCTGCGGCGGAACAGAAATCGGTACCAAGGGTATGATGGTAGCTGCCAAAACACTTGCACTAACGGCCATCGATCTCTATACCAATCCTGTATTGATAAAAGAAGCCAACGAAGAATTCAAAAAGGTCAAAGGCGATTATCAGTATGAAGCATTGCTGGGAGACAGGAAGCCTGCTTTGAATTACCGGGACTAGAGAATTGTGAGTTGTTAGTTGTTTGAGTATTTCTAACAACTAACAACTCACAGCGCTTCCGGTCTCATTTGAGGGAACAACAATACATCCTGTATCGATGACTGGTTGGTCATCATCATACACAACCTGTCGATACCAATTCCAATACCGGAAGTAGGTGGCATTCCATATTCCAGTGCGCGGAGGAAATCATGGTCAATGAACATGGCCTCATCATCGCCACGCTCCATCAATTTCGACTGTTCTTCAAAGCGTTCGCGCTGGTCGATGGGGTCATTCAGTTCGGAATAGGCATTGGCGATCTCTTTCCCGTTCACCATCAGTTCGAAACGCTCTACCAGTCCGGGTTTACTGCGGTGTTTCTTTGTTAACGGACTCATTTCCACCGGATAATCGATGATGAAGGTGGGTTGTATGAAAGTATGTTCACTGGTAGCGCTGAAAATTTCGTCGATCAGTTTGCCCTTACCAATATTGCCGGGCACATCGATGTTCAGTTTTTTACACAGTTCCCTCAATCCGGCTTCCTCCATTTCACTTACATCAATACCGGTATTTTCTTTGATGGCATCGTGTATGCTGATCCTTTTGAAAGGTGCTTTGAAATTGATCACTTTATCTCCCAAAGGCACATCGGTAGTGCCATGCAGGGCAAGTGCAATTTTCTCGAAAAGCTGTTCGGTTATTTCCATCATCCAGAAATAATCCTTGTAGGCTGTATACCATTCCAGCACTGTAAATTCAGGGTTATGGGTCCTGTCCATGCCTTCATTCCTGAAGTTCCTGCTAAATTCATATACCCAGTCAAAACCGCCAACAATCAAACGCTTCAGGTAGAGCTCATTGGCAATTCTCAGGTAGAAAGGAATGTCCAGCGCATTGTGATGGGTAATAAAGGGACGGGCTGCCGCACCGCCGGGGATCGACTGCAACACGGGCGTATCTACTTCCAGGGCTCCCTGTGCATTCAGGAATTCGCGGATGGTATTGATGAGTTTGGTACGTTTTACAAAAGTTTCCTTCACGTCTGGGTTGATGACCAGGTCGGCATAACGCTGGCGGTAACGGAATTCCGGATCTGTTACAGCATCGAAAACATGCCCTTCTTCATCGCGCTTTACTACCGGCAGCGGTTTCAGCGACTTGGTAAGCAGGGTAAGTGTTTGCGTATGGATGGATGTCTCACCTGTTTTGGTAATGAATACATAGCCCGTCGCTCCGATGATATCACCCAGGTCGAGACCATGTTTCACCAGGGTATCCCACATGGATTTGTCTTCCCCCGGATACAGTTCGTCTCTTTTCACATACAGCTGGATAAGCCCTTTGCTGTCCTGTATCTTGATGAAAAACACTTTACCCTTGTCGTTGATGCTCATGATACGGCCGGCCACACAAACCGAGGCGAACTGTTCTTTCGCTTCTTCGGTAAAATGATCTTTAATATCCATTGAATAATGCGTTACCGGGTATAATGGCGCGGGGAACGGATCAACACCTGCCTCTACCAGTTTTGCCAGTTTCTCCCTGCGAACCAGTTCCTGCTCTGATAAGTGTGCTTGACTCATAATATAATAATAGCTTGAGAAAGCTGCAAAATTAACGGTTGGCGGGCATTTTATACACATCGGGGTTATGCCGTTGCATAAAACGATGGTAAAGTTCTTCAGGTAATGGTTCCCACCCGAACTGTTGATAGAGGCCGTGCGCATCTTTGGTGCCCAGCATCCAGCGTCTCAAACCCTGCAGTTCAGGGTGCGCATGAATGGTAGCGACGAGCCATTTGGATAACCCCTTACCCCTGTGTTCCGGTAAAATAAATACATCGGCCAGGTAAGCGAAAGTGGCTTTGTCGGTAACCAGCCTGGCGAATCCTATTTGTTGATTATGGTGGTAGACGCCAAAACAAAAAGAATGTTCAATAGATCTTTTCACCAGCTCGTAAGGAATACCGGCAGCCCAATAAGATTCTTCTGAGAGGTAGCGATGAATTACACCGATATCCAGTTTAGCTGTGTCTGTACTGATGGAATATCCTTCACTATTATGTTCAACGGGTGTCATAAAAAAGTTTTTTACGGATGGTGTTCTCAGATAATTCAATGACCTCTCCTGGTTGCATATTACCCAGTTCGAGTTGTTCGATCCTGTAACGGATCAAACGCAAAGTAGGAAATCCTACTTTGGCAGTCATCCTTCTCACCTGCCTGTTTTTACCTTCCGTCAAAATTATGCGAATCCGGGGTGAAGGTATTTCTTTCCGGAACCGGATAGGCGGGTCGCGGTCGGGAACAGGCGGCACTGTTTCAAATACCACTGCCCTGCATGGTAGGGTATGATGCGCTTTGCCATCGATGTTAATGATAACACCCGCTTGCAGTTGCGCAATGGCTTCTCCGGTAATGGCGCCATCTACCTGTACCCAATATTCTCTTTCGTGTGCAAAGCCCGGATCCAACAAACGATGGTTGAGTGCTTTATCATTCGTCAACAACAACAAACCCTCACTGTCCTGATCCAATCTTCCGACAGAATATACATCACGAGGGGCTTTGAAATAATCGGCCAACGTTTTCTTTCCTTCCAGTGCAGAAAATTGGGAAAGACATCCATATGGTTTGTTGATGATGAAGTAGCGCATCTTACAAAAACAAAAGTCCCGCAGAAGCGAGACTTTGTATATGGATGGGTTAGTAAGTACCGGGAAATAAATTTCCCAACACAATATTAAAAATAGTTTTATCGAAAGCAAAAAATTTTTTGAACAATTTTATTAACATTTTAGACAGCAATGTGAATTATGCCTATACACTTTGGTGTCGCAAAGCTTGGCATTTCTGGTTTTGATTTTTAATTTTTAGTTCTTCATTCAATGCATCACCTGTTGAAACATTGATGAATAAAGGGTTTCATCAGACATCATATTTGCATGCATCATCAAACGCGAATGATTTTTTCTTATCGGGAACGGTTAAAATCGGGTAAAAAGACCAGTATTCCCGCCTAAAAAAATTTTCTCTTCGCGGGGTCTTGTTACCTTTGATTTTCACCCAAAATTGCCTTTATGAAGTTCCCGTCGCCTGTTTCTGCACAATGGATAGCCGGTCTGATACAAGCAGAAGTATCTGGAAAAACTGATGCGCACGCAACAGGTATCAATGAAATTCACCGCGTGGAAGAAGGTGATCTTGCATTTGTTGATCATCCCAAATATTACGATACCTGCCTCAACAGCGCAGCTACATTCATCATCATCAATACGAAAGATGTAACTATACCGAAAGGCAAAACCATTTTCGTGGTTGCCGATCCTTTTGAAGCCTATCTGAAAATCGTCCACCATTTCAGGCCCTTCGTGCCTGCATCAAAAACCATCAGTGATACGGCAGTGATAGGCGAAGAAACC
Organism: Sediminibacterium sp.; assembly: GCA_041798205.1. Classification (GTDB taxonomy): domain Bacteria; phylum Bacteroidota; class Bacteroidia; order Chitinophagales; family Chitinophagaceae; genus Sediminibacterium. Next base: position 185,980 of record JBHCAK010000012.1, on the reverse strand, counting down.
GTGATCATGCCAAATGTTTTCATCGGGCAACAAGTGCGCATTGGTAAAAACTGTACCATACATCCCAATGTTTGCCTGTTGGATTATACCATCATCGGAGATAATGTGGTGATTCAGGCAGGTACCATCATCGGTAGTGATGCTTTCTATTACAATACCAAAAAGAACCGGGAGGTTTGGTATAAAAGAATGCAGAGCTGCGGATGGGTAACCATAGAAGATGATGTGGAAATTGGTGCCGGTTGTACAATCGACCGGGGCGTTACCGCTGATACCAGGATCGGGAAGGGTACCCGCATAGATAATATGGTACACATCGGACACGATACGCTGGTGGGAAAAAACTGCCTGTTCGCTGCGCAGGTGGGAATTGCGGGCGGGACTATTATTGAAGACGGGGTAACTTTATGGGGACAGGTTGGTGTTAGTAAAACCCTTACCATCGGGGCCAATGCAATAGTGCTGGCGCAAAGCGGCGTACCTTCTTCGCTCGCCGGCAACAAAACTTATTTCGGTTACCCTGCGGAAGAAGCTTCCTTCAAAAGAAGGGAACTGGTATGGATCAAACGCATTCCCGAGCTTTGGAAAAAAGTAATGGAGTAACACTTACAAATGGTATTTTTCTTTTAGTTCTGCACATACCCTTTTGATGGTATCGTTAACAGGTGTGTATTGAAAATCCGGCAGGTATTGGAAAAGTTTGCTGTTGTTAAAATAAACCCTGGCCTGTGCAGTATGTGCAGTTTCCCTGGTCAGCAAAGGTTCTTTCCCGGTTAAGCGCCCTTTGATCGCTTCAACCCGCCATATGATCTCTGCCAGCATTCGCGTTACCTTGCGGTGTGGTGGTTTTTTGCCGAATTGAAGGGCTGCCTCTGTAAAAACAGTTTTGTAAGGAATGCTGTCTGCGCTCAGGATAAAACGCTGCGCGCTCACATCACTCTCCATCAGTTGTACCATCGCTCTTACCACATCCTGTACATCTACAAAACCACTGACACCCTCTGTATACCAGGGAAATTCATTGTAAGCCGATTTAAAAATACCCGATGATCCGGTTTCCCAGTCACCCGCGCCTAAAATGATCACGGGGTTGACAATAACAGCGTTTAGTCCCTCGCCTATCCCCCTCCATACTTCCATCTCTGCCAGGAATTTACTTTTCCCGTATTCGCTGTTGCTGGTTTCGGGAGACCAGTTCATGGTTTCATTGATAGGCCCTTCTTCCCTGATCCTGCCAAGCGCCGCTACCGAACTTACAAACAATAATTTTCGAACACCTGTCTCAAGACAGGCATTCACTACATTGGCTGTTCCTACAATGTTGGTCTGGTGCAGCTGTTGTTTTCTTTTGGGATGGAAAGAGACCATTGCAGCGCAATGATACACCTGCTCAACACCCCGCATGGCTTCTTCAAGAGATACTACATCGAGTATATCGCCACGAACCCATTCTACTTCGGCGGCATCGTTAAAAGTTGGAATGGCTGAACGGTAAAGGGCCCGGACAGTATGTCCCTGGTTCACCAATGTTTTAAGGAGGTGAGACCCTACCAAACCCGTTGCGCCTGTGACTAAGATCATGCCGTCAGTTTGCACGAAGATACGGGCAGGAATGTTTAAGCATGGTTACATTTTGCACAGGTTCCGCTTACCACCACATCGGTCTGTGTAGCAAAAAATCCGCCGGGTAATTCAAGGGAAGGAACCATGACATGATCGAGACAATAAGTGGTGCCACATGAATCACAGAGAAAATGCACATGATCGTCGTGGTGATGTCCGGCTGAACATTCATCTTTACACAACGCATAACGCACCGAATTATCGGTAGTGGGTATGGTATGAATGATGCCTTTTTCTACAAAGGTTTGCAAAGTGCGGTAGACCGTTACACGGTCGAAATCGGTACCACTGTGCCGTTCAATATCTGCATGCGCCAGCGCACCCCTGGTATGCAGGAACATATCCAGTATTTTCTTGCGGCTTTCGGTAACGCTTAACTGGTTACGTTTTAATATATCAGCGGTAGTATTGTCCATCTGTTTTATTGAGGGTTATTACTGAAAATACCATTCACAAACCTTCCCGGTCCTTTTTCAGCAAGCAATGACCTGATGTCGTTTTTCATTTTATCCAGCTCTTCTTTTTTCAAACCATCGTATACCTGTCCGCGTAACTTTCCATTTTTGTCCACCAGTGCAAAGAACTGGGTATGGATGAACTGGTCTTCAATTTTCTGAAAGCTGTTCTTGGGGTCGTCCAACAAGTACGAATTCCGTGCCAGCTGGTACAAACTGTCTTTCCGTCCGGTAAGGAATACCCATTTACGGGTGTCTACTTTCAGGGAGTCGGCATAGACTTTCAGCCGCGCGGCAGAATCAGTCTGCGGATCGCAGGTGTTGGAAACGATCATGAAATCCGGCTCCTGCTTAAAGGTTTCATAGATGGTTTTCATATTGGTATTCATCTTCGGACAAATCCCTTTACAGGTGGTGAAAAAATATTCCACCACACTCACTTTGCCCAGCATGTCCTGGTCGGTATAAGGGCCCCCATCCTGCGTAGTCAGGCGATAAGGCCGCACATAACTCAATACCGGCAATTTCGGTTTCCATAGATCGGTTCCCTTGAAAAGGAAAAAATAGAATCCAGCCAACAATACCACAAAAAAGAGCAGATAAACCAGCCATTTTCTTTTCATATCCGTGTTTAAACTACAAAGTTACATCCAAGCCTCCGATTAACCGGTTTTGAGAAAAAATTTTGCAACATTGTTGCATTACATTAATTTTGCCTGCTATGAATTTAAAAATCAACTGGGACGCTTTTGGCATTGCTACTTCCATCGCCTGCGCCATCCATTGTGCCATACTTCCATTGATATTGACCAGTCTTCCTTTGTTTGGCGTGGAAATAATAGACAATGAATGGTTTGAATACATGATGATTGTGATCGCTTTCGGCGTGGGAACTTATGCCTTGTACCATGGCAGGAAAAAACACCACCACCGGTGGCTGCCTTTAATCCTTTTCTACACAGGCATGCTGTTCCTGGTTACCAAGGTCATTTTTCATGAATTACAACTCTGGTTGCTGGCGCCTGCCGTAACGTTGATCGTAGCTGCCCATTTCATAAATTACAAGTTCTGCCGCGGCCACAACCACGCACATGCCGATGATTGCAGTCATGAATCGGTTATTTGATCACGAAGATCTTGCGGCTTGCTTCGGCACTCAGGAATACTTCTTTCTTCCCTTTTATTTCCACCAGTATGGACTGGTCGAATTCCTGTATTTCCTTTACAAGTATGGTTCCATTGAGACTGATGCCCTGCTTATCGAGGTAACGTAAAAAAGCAGTAGAATTATCTCCTACGCTTACGACTTTCACCCTGGCCCCTTCCGGAATTTCCGATAAGGGGGAAGAATTGATGCGACTTAATTTACCGTTGGTATCGGGAATAGGATCGCCGTGCGGGTCGAATTTGGGATGCCCGAGCAGCTTATCTATTTCATCCAACAATTTGTCCGACTGAATATGTTCCAGCTGCTCCGCCACATCATGCACTTCGTCCCAGGTAAAATTGAGTTTTTCTACGAGGAAGGTCTCCCAGAGCCGGTGTTTGCGTACGGTTTTCACGGCAACTTTAAACCCCTCTTTTGTCAGGTGGGCGCCCCCCGAACGACTGTATTCGATCAGTTTTTTTTCATCCAGCTTGCGCAGCATATCTGTTACAGAAGCAGGGATGATGAGCAGCCGGTCGGCAATGGCCTGGTTGTTGATCCGCTCCCTGTTTTCCTGGGTAAGGGCATAAATGGCCTTCAGGTAATTCTCTTCTGCGTTAGACAATGTCATATTGCCGGCTAAAGTAACCCATTTTCCAAAGAGAAACTAAGCGCATAAAAATGATTTACTTAGCATCAGCTAAATAAATAAATTTGATTTGGCTAATAAAAAATCGTGGTCAGGTTTTTAATTGATGGTATAACTCATGCCGCCGTCTTTTTCATCTTTCAGTTGTACACCCAACGCTGCCAGTTCATTCCTGATCTTATCGCTGGTTACAAAATCTTTGCGGCCCTTGGCTTCTTTGCGAATATCCATCAACAGTTGCAATACTCCTTCCAGCTTTCCATCGTCTGCTACCCGGTCGCTTTGCAGTCCGAAAATATCTTCTATATAGGCTTTCAGCTGCTTCCGCAGTAATTCCACAGTACTGCCGGCAAGCGTTTCTGCCGGGATATGTTTGTCTTTGACTGAATTGATCACCGATACCAGTTCAAAAATGTTGGCCAATACTTTTGCCGTATTGAAATCGTCGTTCATGCATTCGTCAAATTCATCCACCAGTCTTTTTACTTTGTTATCCAGTGCCGCGTCGCCGGCTGTGGCGCCGCCTTTGATATCCGATTGCTGCAGCCAGTAATAGGCTTCCCATAAACGTTTCATGGCTTTTTCAGATGCCTGCAGGGCTTCATTGCTGAAATCCAGCGTTCCCCTGTAATGGCTTTGCAATATGAAAAAACGGATGGTCATGGGATGATAGGCCTGCGTAAGCGCAGGATGATCTCCGGTAAACAGTTCCGTAAGCCTGATCACATTATTATAGCTCTTGCCCATTTTTTTCCCGTTGATGGTAATCATGTTATTGTGTAACCAGTAACGGGCAGGCATTTTATGGTTGCATACCGTGCTTTGCGCAATTTCGCATTCATGGTGCGGGAACTGGAGGTCCATTCCGCCGCCATGTATGTCGAATTCTTCACCCAGGTATTTGGTACTCATGGCCGAGCATTCGATATGCCATCCGGGGAAACCTTCGCCCCACGGACTTTGCCAGCGCATGATGTGTCCGGGGGCGGCACTCTTCCACAAAGCAAAATCGCTTCTATTTCTTTTCTCTTCCTGGTTTTCCAATTCACGGGTAGTTTCCAGCTGGTCATCCAGTATACGGCCGCTCAGTATGCCGTAGGGTTGTCCTTTTTGGGAGAAGTCGGCATTGTATTTCTCCACATCAAAATATACCGATCCATTGGCCACATATGCATAGCCATCGGCAATGATCTTTTTGATCATTGCTATCTGCTCAATGATATGACCGGTAGCCGTAGGCTCAATGCTTGGCGGAAGATTATTGAACCTGCTCATGGCCCAGTGGTAGAGGTTGGTATATTTCTGCACCAGTTCCATGGGTTCCAGTTTTTCCAGTACTGCTTTTTTGCTGATCTTGTCCTCCGCTTCCCTTCCTTCTTCTTCAAAGTGTCCCGCGTCGGTAATATTCCGCACATACCGCACTTTATAACCCAGGTACATCAGGTAACGAAAAATGACATCAAAAGTGATGAAGGGCCTGGCATGACCCAGGTGACTTTCACCGCTTACGGTTGGTCCGCACACATACATGCCCACATAAGGCGCATTAATGGGTGTAAAATTTACTTTTTCACGGGTTAATGAATTATATACTTTGAGCGACATGAGCGATTGTTGAACATTGATTATTTAAGGATGAAAACAGTGACGGAACTGCTGTAACAGTGGGAAAACAGCTGCTTCAGCAGCAGCAACTGTATGGATAAAATCTCGTCATTTCGTTGCGAAGATATTTTATTTTTTTAAACGAAGATCGGATACCAGCATAATATGATCGCTCAGGTCTTCGTCCACCATATCGAACTGCTTTACTTCGAAATGCTTGTCCGCCAGTATATAATCGATCCGCAGTGTTGGCGCCAGGGCTATGAAGCTGCGTCCGATGCCGAATCCTTTTTTCAGAAAAGCATCCTGCCAGCTGCTCTTGATATGGAAATACGTATAGGAATTGGGCACATCATTGAAATCGCCGCAAATAATGGAAGGATAAGGACTTGCATCCAGCGCTTCCCTTACCAGGGAAGCCTGTACCCCCCTCCGGCGGAACGCAAGCCTCATTTTCACGAAAATATTCTTTGATGCAGCCAGCGCTTCTTCGTCCTGCACCCTGATCTTCTCCAGGTCGTCATAATCTCCTTTTTTGAATTTGAACGACTGCAGATGCGTTGTAAAAAGACGGATGGTATCATCTCCTTTCCGTACATCCACATAAATCAGGCTTTCCGCTACAGGATAACTGATCCTGCCCGAATCAACTATAGGGTATTTGGAGAAAATGATGCAGCCCGACTGGTAGTTGCCATTATTGCGCTGGTAATCCTTTGAAAAATAATGATAGGGATAATGATCTGAAAACAGCGACAGGTTATCGGCATTATTACCTCCCCTGGCCGCATGGTTGAACTCCTGCAGGCAAATAAGATCGGGCTCCAGTTTCAGTATGGTTTGCGCCACTTCTTCCCGGATATGCTTTTTGGTCTCTTTATTTTTTGAAAGACCGTTGAAGCTCTGCACATTCCAGTCCACTATCCGCAGGTCGTTGTTCTTTTTTGTTTTATTGATCGTTGATCCGGGATGCCAGGCAAACAACACATTGAGTTGCCAGAAACCTGCACAAAGTGTGATGAAGGGAAGCAAAGCGATCACCGGCTTCACCATGAGCCAGAAGATGAGAAAAAACAAGAGCAGTACACCAAGGTAAGGAACGATAAGGCCGGTGAACCCGATCAGCCACCAATGCGATGGATTCAGGTAAGGCGAAAAACAGGCTAATACAAACAGCGCAACAAGCAACAGGTTGATACCAATGAGCGTAGTTTTAACCGCACGTCGAAAAAGGGTTTTGGCCATGCGTAAATTTACGGAATCTTATTTCAAGCGCTGCTACTCTTCTTTGCTGGCCCTCTCCAGGAATTCTTTCTCTTCATCGGTAAGCAGTTCATAACCATGCTGGTTGATTTTATCCAGTATTGCATCAATCCTTTGCTGTGATAGGTTCGATGTTTTGGTAAACGGTTTCCTGTCCGATTTATAGAACAGTTTCCCTTCGCCAGTTTTGGCTGCATGTTTTTTTTCGGGGTTGAACAAGTCATCCAGCCAGTCAACCAGCCTGTTCATCCAACGCGACCAGTCCTGCCCCCTCCTTAATTGCCTGATGAAAAAGAAACCGGTTACACCTGCTCCCAGGTGTGCTACCGCTATTCCTGCATTGAAGCCTGTTAGTGTTGCAAAATCGATCGCCACATAAACCAGCGTAATCACCCAAAGCGGGATGCCACCGTTGATCATCGGGAAGATCCTGTAATCGGGCGCCAATGTGGTAGTGGCAATAGCAATGGCCATTACGGCGGCGCCAGCGCCCAAAAGGGGCGCTATGTTTTCAGCATGTCCGGCAAGTGCGGGAACCAGGTTATTGGTCAGCAGAAAAAGTAAACCACCAATACATCCTCCATAGAGATAAACAGGAATGAGTTTGTTATTGCCGGCCAGGTCCTGCAGTATGTATCCGAAACACCAGAGCCAGAGCATGCTGCTCAGCAACTGCCAGAAGCCATGGTGAACGAACATGTATGCCAGCAATGTCCAGGGTTTGCCTGCAAAAACAGAAACCGGTGCAGGCAGACTAAGCCAGTTAAGCACCTGCCGGTAAAAAAATTCCTCGGGGGTACCCGATAAATAATAAATGATCTTGAGCGATATAATGCCCACAAACACCAGCGTATTGATGGCAAACAACAAAACGAGTGCATTGTTGTCTTGTCCCAACAATGTTTTGCGATTGTTTTTGAACGATTCCATGGCCATGCCGTATTTGTTTGTCTTTTAATAAAACGTTTTCCTGTTCTTTTTGTTCCAGGTCATCACAATCAGTAATCCCACAATAGCTCCCCCGATATGCGCCCATCGCGCCACATTATCTCCGGCAGAGTTCTGGATGGCGTAAAACACTTCATAAGAGAAATAAATCAGTCCCAGCCATTTGGCTTTAACGGGTACCAGGAAATAGAGGTAGATATAAGTATTGGGAAACAGATACACGAAAGCCGCCAGTATGCCAAATACCGCTCCGCTGGCTCCAATGGTTGCTGTATCGATACTCTTCTGATAAAAATCAGTGACTATCCTGAACAACTGGTTGGCCAGTTCCGGACTTCCCGGGTAAGCGTCCAGATATGATACCGGGCTGCTGCCATCGGTAAAACGCAGTCCATATTTGCGGCTGAATTGGATGATGGCATCGGTTAGCGCAGCAGCATTCCCCGTCGAATGTTTGCTTACGAGCACTGCATAGTCCTTCATCATGGGCGTCAGCTCATAACTTAGAAAAAGCAGGTGTATGAAGGCAGCGCCCAATCCGCATACAAAATAAAAGACCAGGAATCTCTTCGACCCCCAAAGGTTTTCCAGTATGGAGCCGAACATCCACAGGGCAAACATATTCCCAATAATATGCCATATGCCGCCATGCATGAACATATGCGTAATGAGCTGCCAGGGCCTGAAAAGACTGCTTTGCCAGGCGTGCAGTGCAAACAGGTCGTCTAAAACCACAGCATTGGCAGGGTTTTTTCCCAGGGTATACTGTGCCAGGAAAACCAATCCGTTGATGATGAGCAGGTTTTTGATAATGGTAGGAAGTATCTCAAACCTGCTGGGCCTGAATTCTGTCATTGATCCTTCAATTTTAGCTGTACAACATTTTCTATGTGCAGTGTATGCGGAAACATATCTACCGGCTGTATTTTATCCACCCGGTATTTTTCATCCAGCAAGCCCAGGTCACGCGCCTGCGTAGCCGGATTGCAACTTACATAAACAACCGTGGGGGCGGCGATATCCAGTAATTTTTTAACGAGCTTTTCATGCATGCCGGCCCTTGGCGGATCGGTGATCACCACATCCGGTCTGCCGTGTGTATCAAAAAAAGCATCGTCACATGTGTCAATCACATCTCCGGCAAAAAAAGAAGTATGTGTGAGCCCGTTCAGTTGCGCATTCTCTTTGGCATCGGCAATGGCATCTTCCACCACTTCCACCCCCACTACTTTTTTAGCGCCCCCGCTTACAAAAATACCAATGCTTCCCGTACCACAATAAAGATCATATACTACCTGGCTTCCATCCAGTCCGGCAAAATCGCGGGTAACCCTGTACAGTTTTTCCGCCTGGCGGGTATTGGTCTGGAAAAAGGATTTGGGACTGATCTTGAACCTGAAATCTTCCAGCTTTTCTATAATGTATCCTTTCCCATGGTACACTTGCGGATCCAGGTCGTACAGGCTGTCGTTCCGTTTGGTATTGATGGTATACAACAAGGTGGTTATTTGCGGGAACTGTTCCAGGAGCTGATCAAGCAGCGCTTTCCGATGATCTGCCACTTCGTAACCGAAGACCAGGTTCACCATCAGTTCGCCGGTTGTGGTATTACGCACCAGCATATTGCGCAGCCAGCCCTGGTGTTGTTTGATATCATAAAAAGAAAGCTGCCTGTCCAGTGCGAAACGGGCCGCGGCTTTCCTTATATGGTTGGTGGGTTCTTCCTGGAGGTGGCAGGTATCTATTTCCACCACTTTGTCAAAAAAGCCGCGCACATGGAAACCTGCAGCGCCCGGCTGTTCTTCCGGTGAAATACCTTCCGCTTTCATACGCTGGAACTCTTCGGCAGGAATAAATTTTCGCGTGGCGAATGTATATTCCATTTTATTGCGGTAACCCCTGGTAATACCGGCGCCAATAATGGGTAATATAGGAGGAAGGGATATTCTGCCTATGCGTTGCAGGTTATCGGTCACCTGCTTTTGTTTATATACCAGCTGTTGTTCATAAGGCAGCATCTGCCACTGGCATCCGCCGCATATACCGAAATGAGCACAAAAGGGTGTTACCCTTTGAGGCGATAAAGTTTTGATCCTGATCGTCTGCCCTTCGGCCCAGTCTGATTTGTTTTTCAATAACCGTACATCTACAACATCACCCGGAACGGCTCCTTCGATAAACACCACTTTACCATCTACGCGCGACAAGGATTTTCCTTCAGCGGCATAGTCCTGCACCAGTATATTTTCTAAAATTGTGCTTTTTCTTTGCTTTCTCACGGTTGCAAATGTAAACAGGATAGCCTATTTAACTACATTTACGTTCCAATACCTAATTATGAATCGTACCAGCATCGTTTTAAGCTTTATTTGTTTTGGTTTTTCTGTTGCTGCACAAAAAACTTCACCGGTTGTAAAACCCCAGGCCGAACTAAAAGGACGAAACATCAGCATCACACTCACCCCGCTCAAAAACTGCAAGGTTTACCTCGGCAGTTATATGGGCAAGGGTAAAACGCTGGTGGATTCTACTATGCTGAACGACAAGAGCCAGGGTGTATTTCGGGGAACCACCAAGCTGACTAGCGGTATTTATTTTGTAGTATCGCCGCAGCTCACCATACAGTTTGAATTGCTGATGGACGATAAGCAGCATTTTTCCATGGTAGCCGATACCCTGCTCAAAGAACAGGCGGTGATCACCGGGTCGTTCGACAACGACCTGTTCAAGGCCTATTCCGATCTGTCTACCACTCAGGGTAAAAAAATGCAGCAATATGAAGCCGCTTACCATGCGGCTAAGACCGGTGCTGATTCCATGGCTGCACGGGAAGAACTGGTAAAGGCCGACAAGCTCATCCGCCAGTACCAGTCAGATACCAGGGAAAGATATCCCAACTCTTTGCTGGCCATGTTGTTCAACACCATGAAGCGACCAACAGCTCCTGCCATCCCCATGGTAAATGGCAAACCCGATTCTTTGTATCCTTATCGTTTTGTAAAAGAGCATTATTGGGATGATGTCAACTTCAACGATGACCGTCTTTTGCGGACACCTTTTTTCGAGCCCAAGCTTGATGAATATTTCAAGTATTATGTTTCACCCGATCCTGATTCTATTATCGCGGAAGTGAAATACATTTTACTCTATGCAAGAACCGGTAAAGAAATTTATCCTTATTTGCTTACCAAGTTCACCAACAAGTACATGAATCCTGAATTCATGGGGCAGGACAAAGCATTTGTGTATCTCTTTGAAAATTTTTATGCCAAGGGCGATACCGTGCTGCTGAACCAGGCTTCGCGCAAAACCGTTACCGAAAGGGCTTATTTCCTGATGGCCAACCAGATTGGCCAGTCCGCCCCCAACCTGAACCTGAGCGATACAACAGGTAAAGCCGTTTCCCTCTATGCCATTCATGCTCCTTTTACCGTGGTCGCTTTCTGGGATCCGAATTGTGGTCATTGCAAGGACGAAATACCCCGGCTGGATTCTTTATACAAAAACAAATGGAAAGCTATGGGCGTTAAAGTGTTGTCGGTAAACATTTATGAAAACGAGGTCTCTTCCTGGAAAAAATTCATTGCTGACAAAAAACTGTCGTCCGACTGGCTCCAGGCCTATGAAACCAAAGAGGCGAAGGAAGCCACCGAAAAATCGGGCCAGGCCAATTACCGGCAATTGTTCGACATCATCAAAACCCCTACCCTGTACCTGCTCGATAAAGACAAGCACATCATTGCAAAACAATTGAGCCTGGAGCAATTCGATGAATTACTAAAAGCCAAAACAAAACAGTAATTGCGCTATACAAAGAATTGTTGCAAAAAATCAGGAATTTCTTGATAGATATTTTCTATCAGTATATAGAAACTATATATGAAAAGCTATCATTAAAGCGCTGATATTTGCCATTCAATCAGCCGGTTACCGGCGAATCAGCCATATAGTTGCTTGTCCATCTTCAGTATTGTAAAAAACAAATCACAATATGAGTAACAGCGTATTATCTATCGGAAGCCAGTTTCCTGCATTTAAGAAAAAAGCAGTGGTTTCTATTGAGAAAGGAAAAGAGTTCATTGAATTGACCAATGAGTATGCGAGTGCAAAAGGCAAATGGACAGTAATGTTCTGGTGGCCAAAAGATTTCACTTTTGTTTGTCCCACTGAAATTGCCGAATTCAACAAAAAACACAGCGAGTTCACCGACCGCGATACCGTATTGATTGGCGCTTCTACCGATTCTGAATTTGTGCATGCCGCCTGGAGAAGGGATCATAACGACCTGCGTGAATTGAAATTCCCCATGCTGGCCGATACTTCCAAGTCACTGGCGGAAGAACTGGGCATTCTTGATGCAGAAGAAAAGATCGCTTACCGCGCCACTTTCATCATCGACCCACAGGGTATTATTCGCTGGGTAAGCGTATACGACCTGAATGTAGGCCGCAGTGTACAGGAAGTGATCCGTGTACTGGACGCCCTGCAAACTGACGAGCTTTGTCCCTGTAACTGGAACAAAGGTGAAGAAACCCTTACCGCACAGCTGAACCTGAATTAAAACGAGTATCATGAATGAACCGATCATACAGAATGAAACTTTCAGCAACCTGCTGAACGACCTGCAGCTGAACGATTATACTGTTTCAGCCAGCGCCCGGGCATTGCTGGACGTAGATGCCAGGTACATCCGCGACCTGAAGATCAATGTAGGTAATGTGCTCAACAATACGCAATATCTCAACCGCAAAGAGGCATTGTTGTTAGCCCTGGCCGTTGCTGTAAATGAGAGAAACGACCTGCTGCAAGAGAGTTTCACACGCCAGGCAATGGATGCCGGCGCTAATGAAGCTGAGTTGGCGGAGATTATTGCCTGTACTTCTTTAATGAATACCAACAATATCTTCTACCGTTTTCGTCATTTCACCAACAAAGATTTCTACAATAACCAGCCTGCCGGTATCAAAATGAGCATCATGATGAACCCGGTGCTGGGCAAAGAGTTTTTTGAACTGGTAAGCCTGGTGATATCGGCAGTGAATGGCTGTGAAATGTGCGTCAAATCACATGAACAATCAGTTTTACAACACGGCAGCAGTGAATCGAGGGTATTGGAAGCAGTGAAGCTGGGAGCAGTATTGAAGGGATTGATATCCGTTTTAGCATAAGGGACAGAAAACCAATTTCCAAAAAGGCGGGTTAGCCCGCCTTTTTTCATGCATTCAGGTGATTTGACTTATTTTTAACCTCTTCGGTGCAGTCAATTCTATTATTTTTGCCCCTCATAGCTATCAAATGAAAAAAACACTACTATTACTGCTGGGCGTATCTCTCGGATTATTTTCCATGGCGCAATCAGAAACCAAGACTAAGAAAGACTGGAGCAAGATAGACATCAGCAGCAGGTCAGCCGACCATTTTATGATCCAATATGGCATCGACAGCTGGAAGGGGGCTCCCGACAGCATAAGGACCAGTGGCTTCAGCAGGCATTTCAATTTCTATTTCATGTTCGACAAGCCCTTCAAGACCAACCCCCATTTCAGCGTGGGATTGGGTGCGGGCATCGGAACCAGCAATATTTTCTTCCACAATACCAGGGTGGATATCAGATCAATGTCGTCCAAACTGCCTTTTATCAACCAGGACAGTACCGATCATTTTAAAAAGAACAAGCTCACTACCATTTTCCTGGAAGCGCCGGTTGAACTGCGCTATTTTGCTAATCCGGCCAATCCCAACAAATCCTGGAAAGCGGCCATTGGCGTAAAAGTGGGTACCCTGCTCAAAGCTTATACCAAGGGAAAGAACCTGGTAAATAAGAACGGCGCTTCTATCTATGGACCTTCTTATATCGTAAAAGAATACGACAAGCGCTTTTTCAACAGTACCATGCTGGCGCTTACCGGACGCGTCGGCTATGGCATCTTCTCTCTCGACGCCGGTTACCAGATCACCGGTGTATTGAAAGACGGAACAGGACCCGGTATGCATAAGTTTTCCATCGGACTTACCATCAGCGGACTCTAAGGAGTTGTTGGAATATTTAAAACAATATTATTAGGGCGATGTTTCTTAACATCGCCCTTTTTCATGCAGACCTCCAATTAATCGCTTTTTCAAATCGGAAATCCTCAAACCAGAAATCAGTCATTCCCTTTTACCTTTGCACTCTATGATTGAAAAAAAGCAGGTTATACAGCGCGAAGAGAAGGCTGTGCTGGTGGGATTGATACAGAAAGATCAGACCAATGAACAGGTTGCTGAATACCTTGATGAGCTGGCATTTCTTTCCGAAACCGCCGGGGCAATGGCCGTTAGGCGGTTCACACAGAAAATGGCACATCCCGACAGCCGCACATTTGTAGGAAAGGGTAAGCTGGAAGAAATACGCGACTACTTATCAGGTCGGGATATTGACTTGGTCATTTTCGACGATGAGCTTACCGGCTCGCAGATCACCAATATTGAAAAGGAGTTGGGTGTGAAAGTGATTGACCGGAGTGACCTGATCCTCGATATTTTCGCCCGCCGTGCCCGCACGGCACAGGCCAAGGTACAGGTGGAACTGGCGCAATACCAATATTTATTGCCACGGCTCAAGGGTATGTGGAAACACCTGGAAAGGCAGGGGGGTGGTATTGGCACACGCGGACCGGGCGAAACAGAGATCGAGACCGACCGGCGTATTGTAAAAGACAAGATATCCCTGCTGCGCAAGCGACTGGGTGAGATAGACAAACAGGCTTTCACCCAACGCAAAGACCGTGGAGAACTGATACGCGTTTCACTGGTGGGCTATACCAATGTGGGTAAAAGCACTTTGATGAACCTCCTGAGCAAGAGTGATGTATTTGCCGAGAACAAGCTGTTTGCCACACTCGACACCACTACCCGCAAAGTAGTCTTTGAAAATACTCCGTTCTTGTTGAGTGATACCGTAGGATTCATTCGCAAACTGCCACATCACCTGGTAGAGAGTTTTAAAAGCACGCTCGATGAAGTGCGGGAAGCGGATATTTTATTGCACGTGGTGGATATTTCCCATCCGCAATATGAAGACCAGATAGGTGTGGTGAACAAAACCCTGCAGGACCTGAAAGTTTTTGAAAAACCTGTTCTCACCATTTTCAATAAAATGGACCTCTACGAAGAACGTACGTTCGATGAATGGTTGGAAGACAGCGTGAAAGCAGAGATCTTGCAGGATCTGAAAGATAAGTGGGACGAAGCCACGCATAACAGTTGCGTATTCGTATCGGCCCTTGAGCGAAGAAATGTAGATGCCCTGCGCGAACTGATATTGAATAAAGTGCGCGATATATACCAGGTACGTTATCCCTACCGTACCGTTCATTTTTGAGCCCTCTTCCATGGCAGAAAAAAAGATCCACTGGTTCAAAGTTGCCGATGATGCCGCCATGCTACCCTGGCAGGAAAACAACATGTGTTTAGTAGAAGCGGATGGTAAAAAGATCACCCTTGCTCGCTTCGGAGGCCGGTTCTATGCTTTTGCACAAAAATGTCCGCATACCAGCGGCATTATGGCCGATGGTTATATCGATGCATTGGGCCAGGTGGTATGTCCGGTTCACCGTTATCGCTTTAATATGCAGAATGGCCGTAATACGAGTGGCGAAGGTTATTACCTGAAAACTTATTTAGCCGAACAGCACCCCGATGGCATATATATTGGTGTGGAACAGAAGGGTTGGTGGCTCTGAGGTATTTTTTCTGAACAGGTTTTTCCGGAATACATTTTTCCCTATTTTTGCAACCCCGAATAGGGGCAGGTATTCCCAAATAGCTCAGTTGGTTAGAGCATCTGACTGTTAATCAGAGGGTCGCTGGTTCAAGTCCAGCTTTGGGAGCGGAGAAGACTGTAAATCAATGATTTATGGTCTTTTTTTATGCCCTAATTTACTCGTTTTTTACTTCACTTTTTCTACAAATTCGGTACCCATTTTCCTGTTATCACACATTCACAATTACAACTGCACTTAGAGGCTCGTTTATTTCTGGAAAGCATTTCAAAGAGAAAATAAAGTACAGTATTATTTCGCCAAACGATCCCTGAGTTTTGCTATATCTGCCGTATTATATACCGAGCGAAACTGTTTTGCTTTTAAGCCCTCATAAAGTATTTTATCGCCCGTCCAAAGAATGCCCTTTAGGTAAGCGGTTAAAGCAACGAAATCAACATCGTCAATATCGATATCCGCAACTGTAGCTTCTGCTTTCGACCAATTTTTTCGAGGTATTAGTTCCTCATTGATAAATGTAATATTCGATAACATTTTATCGTATGCAACTTCCAATTCAGCATCTGAAAGCTTAGAAATCTTCTTAAGCTTACTCCAGTGCTTACGTATTTCATAACGCATATACTGGTTGCTGTAAAACTCAAAAACTGTTTCAGAATTAAATATAAGATCACCAATCGTTCCATAAGAATTAAGCAGGCAGGAGAAAATAATGTTCGTGTCAACAATTATTTTCCTCATTCAATAAAGCGTTTGCGGTTCTTTTTCCACCATCCTTTTTTTATATCGGCTGCAAGTTTGTCAACTTGATCCTGGGTAGCCCTGGAATTAGCAGTCGCTTCCTTATATATTAGGTAGTCCACTAAACGTTGCAGCCCTGTCGCATCTACCGAAGCAGGGAGACGAATAATGACTTCTCTGGATGTTCTTTCAATCAGCATAACACAAAATTAAGTATGAATTTACAGATTTACTACTCATCAACTGCTATTACAATAAAACAGATCACCAAATCGGTACCAAATTCCATATTTTTGGCACCGGTAAAGTTATTTTGCTCTTAAAATATTGACTGTCAACGGCTACTGTTAATCAGAGGGTCGCTGGTTCAAGTCCAGCTTTGGGAGCGAGAAAGACTGTAAATCAATGATTTATGGTCTTTTTTTATGCCCTGATTTACCCGTTTTTTACTTCACTTTTTCTACAAATTCGGTACCCATTTCAACCTCATTAGGTACCCATTTTTCTGTCATCACACATTCACAATTACTACTGCGCTTAACCGTAAAATTCAACTCTTATGTCTAGGAATAATATCGCTATTCTCGTATGGCTATATAAAAACAAACTCAATAAAAAAGGGTTGGCTCCTCTTTATATCCGGGTTTCATTCAGCCAACAAAGAAAAAACATTGCAACTGGTTATTCGATCGCTCCCGAACAATGGGATATCAATAAATGTAAGGTAAAGGGTAGCACTCATAAGGCTCGGCAGATCAACGAATACATCCAGCAAACACAAAGTCGGTTAATCAGCCTTTATAACGAAATGCTCAAGGAAGGCGATATTAACCTGGATAAACTGGTAGATCGGTTCTTTGGCAGGGATACCAACCCTATGACCCTAATGGAACTCGTTAAATATCATAACGAAGACTTTCATAAGCGCATTGGGATTGACTATACCTTCTCTACCTATGAGAAATACGATATACTCCGTAAGAAGCTCGAACTATTCATTCTTAGTAAATATGGCAAAGCTGATATCCGGTTAAAAGACCTTAATCCTGTGTTTGCAGCAGATTTCGATTATTACCTTAAGTATAACGATGGTAACAAGCATAATACCGTTGTCAAATACATCATCAATCTGAAAAAGATTGTGAACATGGCTGTTACCTGTCTTTTAAAATCAAGTTACAAATAGGTATCGTAGTAGTTATCTTGAGTCTGGTCACACTTGCTCTGTTTTTCGGCCATGAATATTTGTTATCACAAAGCAGCCCACGAAGAATTGCAATCGCCTATTCCTTAACCGGCTTTGTTGCAGCTTGTTTTTATAACCTCAATGACAATACTAAAGAAGCTTAAAGGCACGTAAACCCTCAAATATGTAAAAATCTCAACTTTCCAATATATTCGAAACTGCATTTTTGTCCCTTGCACAATTGATCGTGAGCGGACAAACCATCAAGGTGATCGCAGTTTAGCTGTAATAGCTAATTCAAGTAATAGCCTTTTATAATTTTATCAACCTGTTTCGTCTGGTACTATAATCTAATAAATAACTTCTTTTACCCGACTCGCTAAGGAATGACCGGTTCACCAGTATTTCCACTTTTTCTTGCTTTAATAAAAATGGTTCCAATAATTTTCCCAGACGGCCTTCCTGTACACCTATACGTTTGGCAAATTCTTCAAAATCCTGTTTGCCCCTGTGATGCTTTTTCTTAAAAGTTTCCGATGCAAAATCATCCGCAAACAAACCCTTGTCCAAAGCAAAATCAGTATCAGCTACATGCAACCGCGTATTTACCAAATCATAAGCCGGACTTAAGAAATAATCGCCAGTTCCATTTTCCAGTAATGAGAAATTCTTTAAATGTGCATCGCCATTTGAAAAAAGATAATTGAAAACCACCAGTGTAAAATACTTTTCAATTTCTACCCGCCATGCTGGTACGAATTGCCGGATAAGCGCAGCGGCCGCTTCGTACGAATAGGTATATTTAAAATCGGCGCCGGCATTGTCTTTTGTTCTTCCTGCAAGCGTAGCAAAATCTTCTTTTCCCCATTTCAATCCGCCTTTTTTTACATCAAAGCGCCTGGTGATATAAGCAGGAGACCCGTCTTTAAAAAATATCATTCCGTTCTCTGCTGTATTAATGCCATAGACCTGCGCCGCTACCTGCATAGTTACATGCTCGTTTGCCGGAACCTGGTCTACTTTTTTAAGATCCCCTGGAACCGGCTTTAATATATAAGTGCCTTGCTCGCCTTCCTCAGTAAGCCGCAATTTATTTTTGCTTAATAATAAAGACATTTTTTCCTGTACACCTGATATGGATATCCGCTTTCGGTTTTCCATAAACTTTTCAGCATCTTCTTCATTCACCTGTGGTGCATCGTAAGGTAGAACATGGCTTACCTGCTTGTTATCAAACATTCTCCGCAAAAATGCAGGGCTGTATGTTGTAAAACCGTCTACAAGGCTTCCGGGACAATATTTTATTGCTGGTACACTCATGATTGTTCGATGGGTTTAACAGTTATTGCACCAACGGTATCATATTGTGCAGTGGCTGCAAGCAAACCAAAATTATCCTGTTCATCTATTTTTAGCAGGCGGCTTTGCAGTTGCCTGTTTACTCCTTCGGAAAGCATATTAAAAAAGAACGGGAATAAAACGGGTGAATTATATTCTTGCTGAGACTTCGGTAAGGTAAGGCTTATAGCAGGTTTGGTGATATCTGCATAATAAGCATCATCATACCTGAATACATATTCTACGCGGCTTTTCTCCGTGAGAGTGCCTGCATATTCTTTGTTTCTATAGATTGACAGCTTTCTCATGAAGCGGATTTATGAATGACCTTTTTCACTTCAAGTTTTACTTGCAGACCTAATACATCTGTTATCTTTTCAAGGATATCTATTGTTGGATTTGCCTGTCCCCTTTCAATTTTATACAAGGTATTGGTAGCTACTTTTGCCAATTGGGCAAGGTTGGGCTGTGTTATCTTTAAGGCTTTTCGCCTTAGTTTGATGATTTCCCCTATTTCCTGTATTAGCATTGTAATGTGATTTTGAATGTAATATTACATAGAAATTTGAAAAAAATACAGAAAATCACATTGTAGTATGATTTATGGTTATTTCCGACGAAAAAAGACCTCCTAATGCAATAAATCACATTATTATGGTAAAAACGCGATAAGTTCATCAGCACATGCCAAAAATGAGGACCGATTTTATTATAAGGATTTTACATCGGTAAGTATTAGCGTGATTTCCTATTATTATAAATCGTCAAAATAAGAAATCGTACAGACACGGAATTCGGGTATGTTGTTTTCTTAGTTTGGCCCCAGAGTGAGACGTAATTACCCCCTTAGAATGTCGCTTTAGTCCTGTTCATTTCGAAGATGGCGACTTAGTTTTATAGTAAATAAATTATTGAACTATGCGCAAGCTAATGATGAAGATGTCGATCTCGGTCGACGGTTTTGTCGGCGGCCCCAATGGGGGGGCCAATTGGATCTTTAAGTCCTCGGATGAAAATTCGAGGGCCTGGGCCGTCGAGCGAACTTGGGACGCAGGTCTGATCATTATGGGCAGGAAGTCATTTGAAAATATGGCCCCTTACTGGCCGACTGCAACGGGGCCTTTTGCCGCACCCATGAACGAGATCCCCAAAGCGGTATTTACCCAAAAAGGATTCAAAGGCATTGCTCCGGTACCCAATGCTGAACAGTCGCCCGCTACGACTTCCTGGGCAGAGGCGCGGGTTTTCGACGGTGATCTTGCCGAAAGGATAAGGGAACTCAAATCCGAGCCGGGAAAACCGATCTGCGCGATTGGGGGTGCCGGATTTATGCAGAACCTGATAGCAACGGGACTTATAGACGAATACCATTTAGTTATCCATCCTGTGGTTTTGGGCCAGGGGCTACCCATCTTCAATGGTGCTGCGCAACCACTGGACCTGAAATTGGTCGATGTTAAGGCCTTCCCGGGTGGGATTGTAGCCCATACTTATCATCCTGCCTAAGATTTTAAAGGGTTATATTTAGTAAAATAAGCTGCCTGTTGCCATGTTCCTCACCCCTTTCAAATGGCAAAAGCTCTTTATATTTACTATGCCTTAAGGCCCTTAGCATGCAATTCCAAAAAGCTCAACAATTCGTTCTTGATAAACTCAAAACCGAACTGCCGGAGTTCCTTGTTTACCATAATATGAACCATACCAATGAGGTGGTGAATTATGTTGAACAAATTGCTGATGGTAAAAATGTATCAGGGAATGAGCTCACCACCCTACACACCACTGCTTTATTACATGACACAGGTTTCCCCGAAGCCTATGGAGGCCACAAAGGTTTTTGTATCAGCGATATAGTTTTAATTCTGATCGGCGTGCTTACTGCAGGATTCCTTTTGAAAAGTTTTCTGGTTCCTAATGATTTTTTTATGCGCAGGCATTTATGAATTTCATAACATGAGTTTTTTCCTCGCAATACTTAAAGAAAATTAATCCGCGAATGAACTCCCAACTGCAAGCCATATTAGAAAAAATTGAACAATCGGATGCTTTGTCCAATGTTGAAAAAGAATTTTACCGCGAAAGAATAAATGAAATTGATAAGAAAGACAACCTGCCTGAATTCAAAACAGACAGGATTGAAAAAGAAAGACACTCACTTTCAGTAATGCTGGAAGAAAGTATTGAAAACCTGCAGAGAAAAGCAAAATCAATCGAAGCGCAAAAAAGGGAACTGGAAATAGAAGCGGCTCTGGAACGGGTACGCACAAAAGCAATGGCCATGCAGAAAAGTGATGAGCTCACCGAAGTTGCAGAATTATTATTCAAAGAGATAAATGATTTAGGGGTTAAACCCTGGACAACAGGTTTTAATGTATGGAGTGACGACAACAATTCCTATACAGATTATATAACAAACCCACAGGGTGGATTTATGCCACCGTATACCATTGATGCAACTGTACTGCCGGTATTTATTGAAATGAGTAATGCAAAAAAAAGAGGGACTGATTTTTTCATAAATTATGAAGAAGGAGAAACACTTGTTGAAACATACCGTCAATTAGGCAAATTTGGAAAAGATCAATTTAAATCTGTATTGGAAAGCGGGTTTCAATTCCCATCCCATCAATATGAACATTTTGTGTTTGGTTCAAAGGTCAGTCTTATGTTTATTACATATGAACCTGTGCCGGAGGCTCACGACCTATTCAAAAGATTTGGAAAGGTATTTGAGCAAACCTACACCCGCTTCCTTGATATCAAAAAAGCAGAAGAACAAACAAGAGAAGCGCAGATCGAAGCGGCATTGGAAAGAGTGCGTTCAAAAGCAATGGCTATGAACAGCAGTGAAGATGTAACTTCTGCTACTGTAACGATGTTTACAGAACTCCAAAAGCTTGGCGTTGAAAATTTCCGCTGCGGCATTAATCATATAAAAACAGACAGAACCCATGAAGTATGGTCCATCACACATTCTACCGAAGGGCAAACCGTGAAGGCTGTCGGCTCATTTAATATAGATGCCCATCCTTTCTGGAGGTCGATGTATGAAGCATGGATAGATAAAAAAGATTCTTTTTATGGATATCTCACCGGAAAGGAGAAAAAGGATTATATCAATATATTAAACGCCACCCCTAACTATCTTTCCCAGCCCATCCGGGATTTTCCTGATGTTTATTTCCATCTCTATTTTTTTGGCGAAGGCACTGTATGGACAATGACATTCCACCCGCCATCGGAAGACGAAAGGCAAATCATGAAAAGATTTGCCTCTGTTTTTTCGCTTACATTCAGTCGCTACCAGGATCTCAAAAAAACCGAAGCCCAGGCAAGAGAAGCGCAGATTCAGTTAGCCCTTGAAAGAGTCCGTGCAAGAATGATGGCGATGCATAAAAGTTCTGACCTCCTCGATGTGATAAAAGTTTTAGGTGACCAGTTTCAATTGCTCGGATTTAAAATTCACTCCGTTAATTTCAACACAAGCTATCGGGAAAAAGACTGGAACCTTTGGTTATATAATCCGGGCTCACCACTTTACCCCGACAAAATCCACGTGCCTTATTTTGATCACCCTTTTTTTAACCGCACTTTGGAGGCTTTGGCGAGTGGGGCGGACTTTAATTCATTGGTTTTTACTAAAAAAGAGAAAGACGGCTTCTTTGATCATTTGTATTCTAATACAATTGCTAAAAATGCGTCTGAGGAAAGAAAAAAATTGACTTACAATGCACCTGGCTTTGCGTGGTCGACCGTCTACTTAAAAAATACAGCGCTGACCATTGCCAACTACGATGCCGAGCCATATACAGAAGAACAAAATACAATTATTCGCAGATTCGGAAATGCCTTCGAACAAACATATACCCGCTTCCTTGACCTCCAAAAAGCAGAAGCGCTGGCAAAAGAAGCAGAGATAGAACTCGCATTGGAAAGAGTAAGAGCAAAGACAATGGCCATGCAGAAAAGCGAGGAATTAAAAGACACCACATTGGTTCTGTTTCAGCAATTCAAATCATTGGGCGCAACAACTGCACAGGTTTCTATTTGTGTTTTTGACCAGGATTTAAAAAATGGTGAGATGTTTGTAACGCTGAGAGGAGAAAAAATTGATCGCTCCTTCGTTATGGAATTAGATGAAGAAGTCTTCGTAATAAAGAAAGTCAAAAAACTTTTCCTGGATAAACAAAAAAAGTTCTCATTCTCATTCCACGGAAAAGAATTACAAGACTATAACCGTTGGCGGAATTTATTCATTGGCAAAAAAGGCTGGGATGAATCCGATGCCGTTCAAAAACAATCATGGTACGTAAACGGCGTAATCTTTTCAAGAGGAATGATAGGAATATCTGCTGATATTCCGCCTTCCAATGAAGCATTGAAATTATTAGAACGGTTTGGAAATGTTTTTGATCTCACTTTCACCCGTTTCCTGGATCTCCAAAAAGCAGAAACACAGGCAAGAGAAGCGCAAATTGAAGCGGCCATGGAAAAAGTCAGAGGCAAAGCAATGGCCATGCACAGCAGCAGCGATCTTTCCGTTACAGCCAGTATGTTTTTTACGGAACTGAGAAAGCTGGGCATCAACCCTATTCGTGGCGGTGTGGGCTTATTGAACAAAGAATCAACAAAAGCGCAATTATACTTTGCTGCTTCATCAGAACATGGCGATGCCCTTTCCTTGATAGGATGGGTGCAATTAGAAAAACATCCTGTCTTAGAGAAGATTTATGATTCATGGATTCATCAGTATGACTACTTTCCTGAATTACAGAAAAAAGAGTTAAAATCTTATTATAAATTATTATTAGCCGGACTGCCGGTTAGAACTCCCCTCACTTCGGATCATCAAAAAGAATTTGGGCATTTTTTCCCTTTTTCCGTTGGCTCCTTGTATGTCTGGTCGGATATGCGCTACAATGAAACAGAAATTAAAATCATAAAACGCTTTGCTTCTATTATCGACCTCACATTCAGGCGGTATATCGAATTGCAGCAATCGGAAATGAATGCAAAAGAAGCGGTAAAACAGTCGGCACTTGACCGTGTCCGGGCAGACATTGCTTCTATGCGTACCGTTGCCGACCTGGACAGGATCACTCCTTTGATATGGAAAGAACTTACCATACTGGGCATCCCCTTTATCCGTTGCGGTGTATTTATTATGGATGAATCTGAAAAACTCATTCACACTTTTCTTTCCACCCCCGACGGGAAAGCCATCGCCGCTTTCCATTTACCCTACGATACGACAGAAAATTTCGAGGATATGGTAATGCATTGGCGGAATAAAAAACCATATATCAGTCACTGGAATAAATCAGACTTTTTAAGTTTAGCAGAAACATTAGTGAACAATAATTTCATAGCAAAAAAAGAGCAGTATCTCAGTACGCTCCCCAACGAAGGGGTATGTTTGCATTATCTCCCATTTATGCAGGGTATGTTATATGTAGGCAATACTACATACCTCGACAAAGAAGCAATAATTTTAATTCAGCATCTGGCAAATGCATTTGCCACTGCTTATGCTCGTTATGAAGACTTCAATAAACTGGAAGCTGCAAAGCAACAGGTTGATACTACCTTAAATGAATTAAGGGCCACACAAAAGCAGTTGATCCAGTCTGAAAAAATGGCTTCTCTTGGTGAGCTAACAGCCGGTATTGCCCATGAAATTCAAAACCCATTGAATTTCGTAAATAATTTTTCCGAAATAAATAAAGAATTGATTGAAGAATTAAATACCGAACGCTCAAAACCGAAAGCCGAACGGGACGAACGATTAGAAAACGAATTGCTGAATGATATAAAAAATAATGAAGAAAAAATTAATCATCACGGCAAAAGAGCCGATAGCATCGTAAAAGGAATGCTTCAGCATTCAAGGAGCAGCAGCGGGCAAAAAGAAGCAACTGATATCAATGTTCTAGTTGATGAATATCTAAGATTAGCTTATCATGGCCTGAGGGCAAAAGACAAATCTTTTAATGCAAAATTTGAAACTGATTTTGACTCTTCACTCCGGAAAATAAATATCATCCCACAGGATATTGGAAGAGTGATCCTCAATTTAATCACTAATGCTTTCTATGCAACGAGTGAAAAACAAAAAGCCGAAAGCTTACATCCAAATGATAAAAACCGTTTGTACGAACCGCTTGTTAGAGTAAGTTCAGGAAAGAATGAAGATAAGATAGAGGTTAGGGTTGAAGATAATGGCAGCGGTATTCCTCAAAACATCATTGACAAAATCTTCCAACCTTTCTTTACTACTAAGCCTGCCGGGCAGGGAACAGGACTAGGATTGTCACTGGCTTACGATATCATAAAAGCACATGACGGGGCGTTAAAAGTGGAAACAAAGGAAGGTGAGGGAACAACGTTTATCGTAATACTGCCTGCAACACAATAAAAATGAAAAGAATATCCCTATTTTTTGTTTTGTTACTATTATGTGCCGCTGCCGGAGCGCAGCATAAGGTTACATTTATTCTAAAAGAAAATACTTATTCTAAACACGACAGCATCTTTATAACCGGGACTTTTAATAATTGGGATTCTACCCGTAACAGCCGTTTCAGGTTGACCAATGATCAAAATGGCGTGCATTCTAAAATACTGGGTAAAATTTTTCAGCCATTCTTCACAACAAAACCAACCGGACAGGGAACAGGATTAGGATTAAGTCTTGCTTATGATATTATAAAAGCACATGGCGGGGAAATAAGGGTGGAGACGAAGGAAGGAGAAGGAAGTGAGTTTGTAATATGGTTAATTATTTGATCAATAACATCACCAGATATGCAAAAACTCATTGTTTTCTGTTGGTTAGTTGTCTCATTGCAAATTTTGTATGCACAAAGCAGTCGTGAAAATATGTCAGGGAGGGTAGAAGCTACCAGTCAGCTATTAAAGGAACTTAGAGCTACTCCCAATTTTGACAGCCTTAAACAACTGGCGGCTTCGGATATCGATGCCAAAACCAAAGCCACAACTCTCTTTTGGATAACTGCCGCCTATCTTGAAACCAGTCTTGACAGCAGCCTCAGATACATCAAACAATTTAACAATCTGCCATTCAAACCAAAGTTTTTGGAAGCAAACGGGCTTGTTATAATGGGGGATATCTATTCAAGACTTGGTGATCCTGCCATGGCACTTGAAAATATATTGAAAGGAACAAAAACTTTACAAGAATTGAAGGATTCAGCGGGGATTGGCATGGCCTACTGGAACTTAGGAAAAGTATATCAAAGCCTGGATAATGCCGTGAAAGCAAAAAACTATTATTTGAATTCGATAAAAATATCCTCTTCTGCGAAAGATACGACGCCATTGAGTTTTTCGATGGGCAACTTAGGCCAGCTTTATATGGAAGCAGACCGCATTGACTCCGCATTATATTATACTCAATTAGCCTATGAAATTTACAAAAAAGAAACAAACCAACATAGTTATGACCCAATCCTTGAGGTCCAACTTGGAAACATTTATCAAAAAAAGGGAAATACAGCACTTGCTATGAAGTACTACAAAACGGCCTTAGAAAAAGCTACTCCCAAACATAATCTTTATGCCGGCAGCGATGCCTGTTTAGGTATGGCCACGCTGTTCAAAAAAGATAATCGATATGATTCCAGTTATTACTATGCAAGAGAAGGACTCAACATGGCACAACGACTAAACAAAACAGATTTAATATGGAAAGCAAGTATGTTTTTGAAAGATTTTTTTAAAGAAAGAAATATTCCTGACAGCGCATTCAATTACCAGGAAATAATGATAGCAACAAACGACAGTATGCACAATCTGGAAAAAATAAATAAAGCACATATTATTTCGTTTGCCGAGCAACAACGGATAAAAGAAATTGTCATTCAGGAAAGAGAGCTTCAAGCCAATAAAAGGATATACTTATTGGGTGCGTTGCTTACTATATTTTTAATCATTGCTATCCTATTGTACATAAATAACAGGAATAAACAAAGGGCAAATGCTTTACTCGAAAGCCAAAAAAAGGAAATACAGCGTACGCTTACAGAGCTGAAAACAACACAGGCGCAACTCGTTCAATCTGAAAAAATGGCCAGCCTTGGTGAATTGACCGCCGGAATTGCCCATGAAATACAAAATCCGCTCAACTTCGTGAATAATTTTTCCGAAATAAACCAGGAGCTAATTGAAGAATTAAGAAAAGAACTGGAAACTGGCAATACCCGGATGGCAACGGAGATCGCCAATGATATAAAAGACAATTCAGAAAAGATAAATCATCATGGCAAAAGGGCCGATGCCATTGTAAAAGGCATGCTACAGCATTCCAGGAAAAGTTCAGGCCAAAAAGAACTCACTGATATCAATGCTTTGTGTGATGAATACCTGCGATTGGCTTATCATGGCCTGCGGGCAAAAGACAAATCCTTTAATGCAAAATTTGAAACTGATTTTGATAACAGCATCAGCAAAATAAATATCGTTCCGCAGGATATAGGAAGAGCGATCCTCAATTTAATCACTAATGCTTTTTATGCAGTAAGTGAAAAACAAAAATCGGAGTACTTAAAGCCAACTACTGAAAGTCTTATATATGAGCCCTCTGTAACCGTTTCAACCAAGCGCTCTCCTCTCGGGGGAAAAGGTGCAGGACCCGTCAGCCAAACAGTCCGGAATGAGGTTAAGATAACTGTAAAAGACAATGGAAATGGCATTCCTGAAAGTATAGTTAACAAAATCTTTCAACCGTTCTTTACCACGAAACCTGTGGGGCAGGGAACTGGATTGGGATTGAGTTTAAGTTATGATATTGTGAAAGCCCACGGCGGCGATTTAAAAGTGCAAACAAAAGAAGGCGCAGGTACAGAATTTATTATTCTGTTGCCATCTTAAATTGTAGAAGTTAATACTTGACCTGACAGTACCGGTTCCTGTATTCATTAGGTGTCTTACCGGTTTTTTGTTTGAAAAGCCTGGTAAAATGTTGCTGGTATTTAAAACCCAGTTCTCCTGAAATTTCATTGATTGATTTACTGCCATTGAATATTTTTGATTTCTTCAGCAATTTTTTTAAATCCGTCTACGATTGAGTTGCGTTCTTTTTTAGAAAGATGAAGTGCTTCATTTGCCTCGTACGAAAAAAAATAGTCTCTGATCGTTTTCCCTAAATGCATGCCTTTAATGAAGTCGGGATGAAAAGCCAGGCCATACCCTTTAGAAGTAATGGGTTCATCGCCGCCATCCACAGCATAAGCCTGGCCGGGGCCGGAGTAAAATCAGTAAAACTGGTAAATAAATCAGTATCTTGTATAAACCGGATGCAGCAGGCGCCGGCGAAATTTGCGATATGAAAAAAATTATCCTTTTGCTTTTCTTATTGCACTTTAGTTTGCCTGGTTTTTCACAAAAAACCGACAGTACAAAAACGCTTGTTACAGGTGCTGTTGCTGTTACCAATAAAGGCATATCAACAGTACCTACATTCAGTCTTGAAAAACCTGCCGCCATTTTTGACTTATCTGTCAGAAGAAACAGGTTCAGCTTTGAACCACAATTGGCTTTTGGATTCAAAGACGCAAAACCTTGGTATTTTGTTTTTTGGTTGCGCTATAAACTGGTAGAAACATCGAAATTCAACATGGGTGTAGGTTTTCATCCTGGGTTTGTATTTAGTACAACCAACCTGTTAACGAATGGGGTTAATAAAGAATATTTTACCACATCCAGGTTTTTCGTAGGCGAACTCACACCCAGCTATGCGCTTTCTAAAAATACCAGTATTGGCTTCAATTACCTACACGCCCGTGGCTATAACAGCGATTTAAGGCAATTGAATTTTCTTGGATTGAACTGTAATTTTTCAAATATCCGTTTGGGCAGTCAATTTTTTATGAAAGCTATACCGCAATTGTATTATCTTAAAACAGATGATACAGATGGGTTTTACCTGACTTCAACATTTACATTATCCAAAAAAGGTTGCCCGTTTTCTATTTCATCGGTTATGAATAAAACACTTCGGACAAATATTTCGGGCGATAGTTTTCTTTGGAATCTCAGTTTGAGGTATTCGTATTAAATAAGTGATCGTATCCTTCATCGTGCAATATAAGTTTGTAACTACCATCAAAACATAATGATTGTATGAAGTATTCTCACCTGTTTTATATAATAGTATCAGTGTGTGCGCTTTCTTGTGCTGTTCGATCTCATCATACTCAAACCAGTTACTTGTACATACAACATGAACCACCCCAAAGCACAGTGTGGAAGCTTGTTTGGCATGATGAATTTGAACATAGAACCATTGATACAACCAAATGATCAAAAGTTCCTGAGGGAAAGTCGGACTGGAACCGCCACATGAGTTTCGATGACCGTTGTTATGCTTTTAACCCATCCCTCCTGCTGGTCGTGTCGTTCTTAAACTCTTCCCATAGCCGAAGAAGTATTTCTTTTGCTGAAGAAATGTCATTAATATTCTCCACACCTTCTCCCGCATACATGGCAAGCTCAGTTACATTTCCATGCATCCATTTCTTAGGTGAGGTTATTGAATATCGTTTTATTGTATCGCCATTTTTCCCGCCGGCAATGACATCATCTTCTCCCGGTCTGTTTCCAGGAAGCGGACAACCGGCAGCTTGCCATATTTGAAATGTCTTATTTTTCAATACACGATGCAGTGCAAACCATTCCCTGTTGAAACAAGTAGTAAAAACAGTACTGTCCTTTCCGGCATTAACCAAAGACCGTTTGTATTCGTCATGCAAATCGCTTTCGTGGGTAGCAATAAATCTCGATCCTATAACAGTTCCCGAAGCACCTGCATTGATCATTTTGCGTATGTCGTGCCCGGTAGCGATTCCTCCGGCAGCAAGTACAGGAACATCTTTTGCCTCAGCAAGTACATCTTTTAGTGAAGCAAGAAGCGGCTCGTTTGCCTGAACATGTCCGCCTGCTTCCACTCCCTGGCAAATAAGAAAATCAGGGTTGTGTTCTAATGCTGATTTGGCATTTTCTCTACTTGCTACTTGTATACCTAGTTTTACTTTTGCTGCCTTTATTTTTGAAACTATTTTTTTGCTCGGTATACCCCACGAAAATTGTACACAAGGAATACCAGCCTCCAATGCTTTATCAAGAGATTTTGGTTCGAAATGTAAAACATAGTTCCCATAAAAGTTCCCTTTTGTGGCAGTCTTCATTCTTGTTACAATTTCAAAAGCGTCATCAGACGAGAGCCATGACATTGATAAAGCTCCCATTGCTCCAGCATTTGCGAGTGCGATAGCCAGGGTTTCACCTCCCGGAGCAGCCTGAAAAATCGGGTATTTTAGATTGAAAAGGGCCATAAGTTTATTTGCACCAGCATTCAACTCCTGCCCTCCTTTATTCCAGTTTTTGTCTAATTCTGCAAATCGGTTTTCATGCTGTAAAGAAACTGCCACTCCCGATATCAATGCGTTTTTAATGAAATCTCTCCGGTGAATGTTTTTATCATCTTCTGCTTTTTGTTCCATATAAAAGAATTTTGAAGATCATAAAACGCCGATAACACCTTAAATTTAAGCAATTACCTTGAGCTCAGCAGGTTTATATAACATGCAGACGAAGTTTATATAACCAGCAACCCGGAGTTAATTGTTATGTAAACCAGGTTTATATAACATACAGACGGAGTTTGTATAACCAGCAACCCGGAGTTACTTGTTGTGCAAACCGGGTTTATATAACATGCAGACGAGGTTTATACAACAAGCCGACCGGAGTAACCTGTTATACAAACCAGGTTTATATAACATACAGACGGAGTTTGTATAACCAGCAACCCGGAGTTACTTGTTGTGCAAACCGGGTTTATATAACATGCAGACGAGGTTTATACAACAAGCCGACCGAAGTGACCTGTTATACAAACCAGGTTTATATAACATACAGACGGAGTTTATATAACCAGCAACTCCGGGCTGCCTGTTATGCTAACCTGATTTATATAACCAGCTGGTGGCGTTTATTTCTCCCCGCAAGGTCCCGATACCAGGTATTCGGTTACAGGGTTTTACAATTTGGCCTCTGTTATTTTCACGCGTTCGCCCGTCGTAACGTACATGTCCATCGTACTACCGGCGATGTGATCATCGTCTTGCTTTTCCAGCAGAATGTATACGTCGTATCCATTGTAACCAAAATAGACGGTCACGGATTTTTCTTTTTCCTCAACTTTGGAAAAACGAACGGTATCCGGCTTTGCACTTGATGTATAGTAACCCGCCAGTTTACCTTCTTTACGCTCCAGGCTGACGAACATTTTCCTGTCACCCTCCGGAGTGGCTTTGATTTCAACACTCCATTTTCCTACAAAATAATCATTGGCCGTTGGTGTTTGGGCTTTTGCCTGGAAAGACAATAACAGTAAAAATAATCCTGCAAAAAACGAATAAAGCTTTTTCATAATGAGGGTTGTTGTTATGGGTAATTATTCGTTAATAATATGAATTTTTACCCAATTGCCCTATCAAATTATACCATTGATTGCTGGTCCCTCAAGCTTTCAATTGATATTTCTCTATCAGCGCCTGCCTTTTTTCAGGAAACATGGTAACGCCAAGTGAAACAACTCTTCCAGGAAATCTTCAAAGTTCTGGTTGAAATACATATCAATAAAATGCAGCGACTTATTCGATACATTCCAAAAAGTATGTTCGATCCACCTCGGCCGCATATGCCCCCGGCCCGGTTGTAACGGGGGTAATGGAGGCAGGGAAATGCTGGTTACATCTCTTTCTGTTGTAGAAGACTTTCAGGCTGTTGTCACATCCTGACGGCAATTATATTTCGCATTTTATTTGCCAAGACCTATTTTACCCATAGAATAAACTATATTGGTTTTAAAATAACAACCATCAGCATGAAAAATTCCCGTCGTTCTTTTATTCGCAATGGTATTGGCAGCGCGGTTGCTACAGCCGTTTTGCCCGCTGTTCATATCACCAATACAACAAATGATACCATACTATCGAAACAACGCATCAAACTGAGTATTTCCTCTTATTCTTACTGGCACCTGAAAGGTCCTAAATACCCCATTGAAAACGTCATCGATGAAGCGGCCAAACTGGGCGTGGAAGGCATTGATATCCTGCACAGGCAAATGGACCGGTCTGACAATAAATACATCAATG
This sequence comes from Sediminibacterium sp., assembly GCA_041798205.1. Taxonomy (GTDB): domain Bacteria; phylum Bacteroidota; class Bacteroidia; order Chitinophagales; family Chitinophagaceae; genus Sediminibacterium. Next base: position 154,081 of record JBHCAK010000012.1, on the reverse strand, counting down.
AATTGAAACGACGGGCATACATCAATGGCATTGCTTTCACCTGTCTTTCTATTCACCAGGGATTTGTAACACCTGACAAAACAGAATGGCAAAAAAACATCGATAAAACAAAAGAATGCATTGAGCTTGCTGCGAAAATGGGCATCCCCTGCTTAAGGTTGAACTCAGGCAGATGGGGCACCAGCGCATCGTTTGATGACCTGATGAAACACCGCGGTATAGAGCCCATCCTTCCTGGCTACACGGAAGACGATGGCTTTAAATGGTGCATCGACGCCATTCAGCAATGCCTTCCCGCTGCCGAAGATCACGGTGTTGTGCTGGCCCTGGAAAACCATTGGGGTTTATGTTCCACCCCCGAAGGTATGCTGCGTATTAAAAAAGCCATCGATTCGCCCTGGCTGGGCTTTTTAATGGATACCGGTAACTTTTTAGAAAATCCTTATTCCAAATTGGAAGCCATTGCACCCCAAACGGTATTTGTGCAGGCCAAAACTTATTATGGCGGCGGTGAATGGTATACGCTTGACCTCGATTATGACCGCATCATTTCCATACTCAACCAGGTGAATTACCACGGTTATATTTCTCTTGAATATGAAGGAAAAGAAGACGCTGCTACCGCTGTACCCAAAAGTATTGCGATGTTGCGTAAAGCATTGAATGGATAAACTCAAAACCCATCAAACACCCGCCTGATCAGGCTTTCGCTTAATTGACGGGTAAGCCTGCCGGTTGTTCCGCTGCCAATCTTTTTCTCATCGATCTGCAGCACCGGTAAAATATGTTTGGTGGTACTGGTAATGAAAGCTTCTTCTGCGTTGAATACATCATCAAGGGTGAGCATGGTAACTTCTGCTGGTAATTCCTGCATTTTAGCTATTTCCAGTATCTTTTTCCTGGTAACCCCTTCAAGTATGTTATTCAAGGGCGTCTGTAGCACACCTTCCTTATTAACAATAAAAAAATTAGCCCTCGGACATTCGGAAACCACACCATGCGTATGATACAAAATATCCTGTGCCCCTTTCGATTGCATTAAACCTTGCAGTGATACCGCCATGAGGTAATCAATGGTTTTTACGCCCGGCAGCTGCCGCTGGTGTTCATAAGTCATCAGGGCAATACCCGAACCAAGGGTCCGGACTAACTGCAATGGTTGCACCGTAATGATACGGTTGGGCTCAACAACTGCATATCCGTCCGGGGCATAGCCCCCTGTAATGGTAATGCGGACACCGCATTCAGGCAGTACATTCTTTTCGATCAGCAATTCGATCTCTCGCTTCAAAATAGTTCTGTTTTCCTGAATGGAAAGATGTAAAGCGTCCATCGAACGATACAGTCTGTCGAGATGGTCTTCCAGGAAAACAGGCCTGCCATTGACCACTTTGAAAAAATCGAATACCCCGTATCCCCTTTGGATGGCTATATCGTTTACCTGCAACACAGCCTCATTAGCGGGAACTATTTTGCCGTTGACAGATGAATAGAGCATAATACCGTTAAATGCGTTTGTATTTTTTGAATAAGGATAAAAAAATCAGGTTAACCAATTCATTCTTCGGAATGTTAAGAATTTACCGGAGTAATTCATTTCTTGTGCCTTATTGTGTTCTGTATTTAACGTGAAAACTTCTGTAAAAGTATTTTTAATTTGCTTGAATTTTTTTATTGATCCAGCAACCGCCTATGGTAATTGACTTGCCCTAAATGATAGGTCAGGTGTGTAGTGAGGTGAACCAGGAGGTATTCGGTTGTTGTTTTTTCTGTAAAGACCAGTAAAGGATATTCTTCCTGGAGATCTTCCAGCGATAAACCTTCCAGGGCATTGGTTACCACAACAATGGTTTCGTCTATCTTTTTTAATAATTCGGTTCTCGGGATGTTTTTCAGTGTAAATTCCTGTTCCCGGTTCCGAACATACCCCGTTTGCCCAATCACGGCTCCAATATATGTATTCAGGTTACCGATCAGGTGCAAACACAGATTACCAGCCGAATTGGCAATGCTCTTTTCAATATGCCAGATAACCTGCTCAGCACGGTATAATTCTATTTCAACCCTTAGTCTTTTAAGATCCCTGCTGAAAAGGGATTGGAGTGTGTGCACCAGCATATACATCAGTTTATATTTCTTAATACCCCTTCAAAAACAATAACAGCCTCACCAAAAAGAAAAACTTTATCGGCCCTCCATTCAACAGTCATAAAACCTGTTCGTTCGGAACACTGGAAGGCATTCATCCTTTTCTTGCCCAGCCGATCTGACCAATATTTGGTCAGGAATGTTTGCACGCCGCCCGTTACCGGATCTTCATTCGTTCCCGCCCACGGCCAAAAATATCGGTAATAAAAATCATAGCCGTCCTGCTTAGAAGCAGCAGTTACCAATACCCCATTGATGTTTTCGTACGATTGTACCAGCGCGTTGAAGTCGGGCTCCAGCGCAGCCAGCTGAACCGTTTCAGCTATTTCCAAAACAACAATTTTGTTCTTCGGACTATAAACGCTGTTGGTGATGCGCTCGAGGCCCAGGGCATCCAGCATGGAACCTGGTACCTCAACCGGTGTGGTATCATAAACAGGAAAAGCCATGACGATCTTTTCATTTTCCCTGCTGATCTGCAACTCGAGTTGTTCGCCTGTGATGAAAAGAAGGCTGTTTGCTTCTGTATTTGCAAAAATCACTTTGGCGGAAGCCAGTGTGGCGTGGCCACAGAGTGGGATTTCTTTTTTAGGTGAAAAATAACGGATTTGGTACGTATTGCTCCCCACCTCTTTTTTTACAAATGCCGTTTCAGAAAAGCCGATCTCCTTTGCAATGGCCTGCATTTTTTTGGGACTGATTTCTTCATCCAAAAAGCAAACACCAGCGGGATTTCCTTTGAAGGGTTCGCTGGTGAACGTGTCTACAAAATAGGTTTTCATTTTTCTTTCTGTTGGAAGTAGTGATATTATAAAGATAAAGGGCGGCTATTGCATTTGGTAAAAATTCAGAGTATCTTGGAAACGACTAAATCCTGCTATATGAGATACCTGCTCGTATGCTGCCTCCTGCTTTCCTTTACCACCCTGAAAGCACAAAACTATCCCGACATTTCCGGAACCTGGTACCAGAACGGAAACAGCAGTTACCCGGCTTACATTATCCAGAACGGTCAGTATCTTTCCCTGATCCTGTCGAATAACACTACCACTGCCACTTTTACCTCGGCCAGCCAGGTATATGCAACCACATGGAAGACCTATGCGAATATCTCTGCCGATGGGAACACGCTTACCTGGAGCAACCAAGCCTGGACAAGGGCGAATATAAACTATCCCAATATTGCAGGAACCTGGTACGTGAACGGGTCGCCCATTACCATCACGCAAAATGGAAAACAGCTTGAATTCGCAATGGCAGGGGGGCGATCAAAAGGTTATTTTTATGCTGCCCAGGGAATTTATGCTACCGACTGGAATACTTATGCCACCTACGATGCCGGCACCCAAAGCCTTAAATGGGATAACCAGACCTGGACAACAACGGGATCGAATACAAACAGCACCGGCGGCGCTACAACCAGCACCACAAAAATCTGCCGGAAGGAACTCTCAGCATTTTTTTATGCCATGACTGCGCTAGGCACCACCTGGGCCCGTCCTATGTATGAGCCCGGAGCCATGAGCGCCCGAACCATTGCAGACCTCAGGGGGGCATTTTCCCTCGTTGTGCCAACGCTCAACTTATTTCCCTGCATTGTCTTCGACAGGAACCGCATCACCAATCTGAGTAACAGTTTAGGAAGTATCACCGGTACAGAGGCTTCCCGTGAATCCAGACAAATCATTGTTGATTTACAAATAGCGGTAAGAAATGCCGGCATCAGCTGTGATAATGGATTAAGCCTTGAACAGCTTTTCATTGGGGGCATTCACCTGGGCGCCGCACAGGCACATGCTTCCAGCAGGATCTGTCAGCCCGTTCCCATGCCGGCGGAAATTGCATCAACCATTTCAGCGCATCTCACCACCGCACATAATGCACTAACCACTTTATTGCCCTGCATGCCCAACCTCCAGCTGGGCGCTTTTGCAACGGTACCGCTGGGATCCATGAACTCTGTAGAACCACATACTTTTATTGTAGGTATCATTACCGAAACCTTATGGGCGGTTACACTCACCGACTGCTGCTGCACCTGTACCGGCGGCGCAACAACCACCACCAATCCCGGCACTACCTGCGACCAGGAATGTCATAAATGGTGCCGCGAACATGGCAAATCGGGCGGTAAATTCAATGGTATTTGCCTGTTAGGTGTTATGAGCGGGGGAACCCAACCGGATTGCCAGTGCTGGTGAACAGATCAAATCTAGTATAAACAGCTTATTTTTAAGTACAAGGCCATTTTTTAATGCTGTGCAAACATTCAATCATTATGCAAAAACTGACTTGGGTATTATTGCTAATTATTCCAATCAATTTCTATGGACAACCAATAAATTTTGATATTTCGGGAAGTCTCACTGGGTTGAATGCTTCAAAACTAATTTATATAAACGGCCCTGGCCTGAATGATTCTATTGAAGTTAGCAATGACAATAGGTTTAACTATAAAGGAACACTTAGCCAACCTGGGGTGGTATCTCTGTATGCTCATAATACCAACCGATGCCAGCTATGGATTAACCAGGGAAATGTACAAATTGATATGGAAGAACAACCTGATCAAAATAAGGAGCTCAAAAAAATACTAAAAATTCATTCTTTGAAGGGGCAATTTGAAACCAGTGAATATTATAAATTACAAACAATACTTGCTTCACTAGTTTCAAAAAAGCCCAGTCGTGATATGTTGGGTGTTGATTCCTTGATGCTTCAATTCTATCCGTTTGTGAGGCATTTTATCTCCAATAATAGAAAGTCATACTTGTCTGCATTTCTAGCTTCTGCTTTTACGTTTACTCTTGAGAATAAGAATGAGCTATATTCAATGATGAAAGATAATCCAGATACATTTAGTATTGATTTTTTAAAAAATCAGGTTGAAAGGATGAAATTAATTCAAAGAGGGAAAGTAATCACAAATTTTGTTCTTCCAACACCTACTGGTGATACCGTAGAATTATATTCTTTAAAAGAACGGTTTGTCCTTATTCAGTTTTGGTCGAGCTCCTGTGCTCCTTGCAGGTGGGAACATCCTCATCTTATTAAGTTGTATTCAAAATATCATTCAAAAGGGCTGGAGATCTTGGGCATTTCTCTTGATAATAAACTATCAGATTGGGTAGCGGCAATTACACAGGATAACTTATTATGGAAAAATGTTTCCGATCTTTCTGGATGGGAAAACCCAATCGTTAAAAAATATAAAATTAACTACATCCCATTTAATATTTTAATTGACAGTTCGCATGCTATCATAGCAGCAAATCTTTATCCAGATCAACTTGAAGAAATATTAATTCGAAAAATTGATAATTGAACAGTTAGTAAACAATTTTCTTTCATGAAAAATATAATCCCAGCGTTTGCAATTTCTTTATCATTATTTAGCTGTGCCACAAAAATCACTGACAATAACAGAAGCCAGATTACACAGGAACTGAATAGAATGGTAGAAATTGACCAGGTAGCCGCATTCATCCCTCAAGGTAAATACAAAAACTATACTAAAGAGAAGTGGAACAGGTTCAAAGACAGTGTTTTTAACGATAATAAGACAAAAGTTGAAAGTATATACAGGAAATACGGTTTCCTTGGTTTTGATAAAGTTGGCAAAGATGGTTCAAATAATTTTTGGCTTTTGGTACAGCATCTTGACAAATACCCTGAATTTCAAAAAGATATCCTGCGATCAATGGATAAAGCTGTCAAAAAAGGAAATGCAAATCCTAACAATTATGCGTATTTATATGATCGCGTTAAAGTTAATGGAGGAGAAAAACAATTATTTGGAACACAGGTTGATTATGATACACAAAACACCGGGCGTGCACGACCCAAAATAGGTCTCGCAGATTCTGTTAACATTGATAAATTAAGAAGAGAGTATGGTCTTACGCCTTTAAAAGAATATTTAAATCAACTGACAACAATGCACTTTGAAATGAACAAAAAATATTATACTGACAAAGGTATAAAAGAGCCTGATTTATACTAGGCCCCATCTTTCTATCTATTAAACCCGGTGCATCCCTACGCGCTGTATCCTGCCAGATTTTCCATAAAATTTGCAACCATAACCAATGACAATGACTCATTTAAACATCAGGGATGCCCAAAAAACAGACCTTCCACAAATCGTGGAAATATACAATTCTACCATCGCTTCCAGGATGGTGACCGCCGATACAATGCCCGTTACCGTTGAAAGCAGGGAAGAATGGTTCAATGAACATAATCCCGGCAAGCGCCCGCTTTGGGTGATTGAGAATCCTTCCGGCGAAATCATTGGCTGGGTGAGCTTCCAGTCTTTTTACGGAAGACCGGCATATGACGCTACCGTTGAGATCAGTATTTATTTACATGAAACACAAAGAGGCAAAGGATTGGGTAAACAATTACTGCAATATTGCATTGATGCCGCTCCTAAATTCGGGGTCAAAACTTTGCTCGGATTTATCTTTTCACATAATGAACCAAGCTTGAAGCTTTTCAGAAACCTGGGATTTGAAGATTGGGCAACACTTCCCAATATAGCTGTACTTGACGGACAAGAGCGGGGATTAAAAATACTGGGGAAAAGAATTGCATAATCTAAGCAATCATCCGCTGCTATTTTTTTGTTTTCTCCAACACCCATTCCCCTACCTTCAGGCCCTGCACCCTTCCATTGTCAATAGCATCCATGAAATGAATACCGCCATAGAACCTGGAGATACCTGCTTCCATAGCCGCTTCCTGGAAAGAATGGTAAGTCCTGGGCGGCAAGCCATAGTCTACCTCCACACTGTCTGTATAATGAAACCCGTCGCCAAACAAACGGGTAAGGATGGTAGCAGATGTAGCCGAGATCACCGAATGGCCACTCAGGTATTCCGGGAATGGCGGCGTTTGTAACAGCGGCGTCCAGGTTGGGTCGATGAATTTACGGATGGCGGTCTCAGGCCTCACACGATTACTACGGTATTTCTCGTCCCAGCAACAGATAAAAGCATCCATCAGTCCAACAGCCACCAGTGTATAAACCTGCATCGACTCGTTGAATCCTTTTTTTGTTTTTTCTGCGGCAATACCTGCAATACCCAGCCAGTGTGCGCCCGGTGATATTTTTTTCAATGCTACCAACAGGTGCCCATTGTCCTGCACGGCAAAAGGATTACAATCCCAGAATGCAGCGATCGCCTTGTGTTCATCGGGTAATGATTCGCGGTAGTTCTTTTCCATCAGTTTGAAAAAGGCCGACTGCTTATCTGCAGAGAACGGAACCGGCGGCTGCGGCTTGAACTGTGTGCTGGAATCGAGCGTGAAGGGTCGTACCGTTTTAAAATAGGGTTCTACTGCAGCCATAAAAGCCGGTGGCGTAGGATACCAGTAACCATCGCCATTCAAAGGTGTATAGCGCGGCAGGTTGCTGATCTTATTGTATCCGTCAGCTTTGGCATAGGCCAATATCTTTTTGCTAACAGCTGTTGCATATTGTTTAGACCGGTTGATCAATTCTTTCGAATAACCGAGCGCTGTACAGGAATCCAACAGGCGCTGCTCATACACACGCAACCTGCTGCCCGAAGGCTGCATTTGTGCTGCTGTTTCCAGCATGGCCAATAATGCACTCAGTTGACAGGCATCCTTACTGATGGTATCCTGTTTACCCAGATCGGGATAGCCATTCAATACTCCGTGCATACCCTTGAACTGCTTATTGTTTTGGGCAACTACTTCATAACCTGCCAGACAGGCATAAGCATAGAAACGGGCAGCCAAAGGCGGATTGGTTACATCGTGGATCATGATATCGGTCATGCCCGTGATTATTGCGCCTATGCTTTTATTGGTGAATGCAGGCAATGTTTTCGGCTGCCGTCCGCAAGCGGTCAGCAGCAACAGCATGTATATCGACCATACAAAACCCGCTGGTTTTCTCATACTCATTTCATTTGATAGGCTTTAACGGCCTCCTGGTTGATGCCGAAAAACAAAGTATTGTTCACCTGCAACACGCTCCTCACATCGCCCCATAACCGGAAGCCCGATTCTTGCTGGTTCACATAAGTGAAATACCCTTTACCGTCTCCTTTCAGCAACACGCCATAATTGGCATCGTATTTTCCAAAGCGTAACCTCGCATGATTCACGTTACCGCAAAGCAGCAGGTCGGGCTTGCCATCTTTGTCATAGTCCAGCTGCGTAATGGTGTATACCGGTGCAAACTGGGCTTGTAAAGGCAACTCTTTTTCATGGAATTTGCCGTCGGCTCCCTTTTCAAAATACGCCGTTTTTAAATAATTGGCCTGCAGGTGACCGGCATTTTTCATTTCCTCTTCAGTAAAAATATCTTTCAGTGTAGCATCGGCATAACTCTTGTAATCCGTAAAGCGCGTACGCATCATACTCATCTGGTCTAACAATTCATCCCTGGTTACATAAGGATAACTTTTACCCTGTATGTAAAAACAAAGAATGGGGTCAATGGCGCCATTATTATCGAAGTCCTTATAATACATTTCGGCTGGCTCACGGTCGCTGGCCCTGCATTGCGTATTCAGGCCCATATTTCCAATGACCAGGTCGGGTCTGCCATCACCATTGAAATCGCCCGCTGAAATTTTGTTCCACCACCCGCTGTATTCCTTCTCAAAATAATCTTTGGTACGGTTTTCCAGTTTGCCCTGCCGGTTGATGAATACCGATACCGGCATCCATTCGCCAACCACTACAAGATCGTTCTTCCCATCGCCGTTCATGTCGGTCCACACCGCATCGGTTACCATGCCTATTTTCTGCAAGGCAGGCGCCAGGGCAGCAGCCTGGTCGGTAAAATGCCCCTTACCATCATTGATGAGCAGGTAACTCTGCGGCGTTTCGGGGTAACGCCCTGGTATCACACGGCCGCCTACGAACAGGTCGGGATGCCCATCGCCATTAAGGTCTGCCACCCGCGCGCAACTTTTACTCATGCGCATAACAGGTAATGCGTTCACCGCTTTGGTGAAATTACCTTTTCCATCATTCAGGTACAAACGATCCTGTAACAAACTATCATTGATGGCATATTGGTGATAGCCGCCACTTACCACATAGAGGTCTGTAAACCCATCGCCATTCGCATCAAAGAAAACGGCATCGGCATCTTCACTCATCTTATCTGCTGCAAAAGCCGGTTGTGCCTTCTGCACAAAGCTGCCATTCTTCTGTTGCAGAAAAATTGCACCGGGTTGCCCGCTTCCTCCTCCTGCATATACATCTTCCAGTCCGTCTCCATTCACATCGGCCTTGGCCATACAGGGACCGGAGAACGACAGGGGGTTTACCAGCAATGGTTGTCTTTTAAAATCATTGATGGTATTGGCAGCGCTGCGAAAAGCAACGGGTGATGCAATGGGTTGGAACAAAGGTTTCATCGCTTGTGGCGCCTGATAGATTGTATTCGCATTTTTTTCCTGCAAGGTCAACAGCCTGTCTGCCTTCACATGCGTGAGCAGTTGTTGTTTACCACTTTGCCACACAATGCGCAGTGAATCAATGAGGGTATCTGCCCCCAGTCCGAAATGCAGTACCGGTGATACACTCGACTGGTACCCCCTGGCCGGCATTTGTTCCAGGTATTGTTTTTTGTCTTTGGAATAGAGGGTTAGCCTTGCACCGATCCCCGCGGTGTTCAAGGCCGAGCCCTCCAGTTGTACAGACAGGTAATGCTTGGTTGTTTTTTTGTTCGTTTCATTACGGTAAATGAAAGCGGGCTGGTTGATGTTGTTCACGATCAGGTCCAGGTCTCCGTCATTGTCCAGGTCGGCATAGGCGGCGCCATTGCTGTTGGAAGAGAGCCGAATACCCCATTGCCGGCTTGTATTGGTGAAACTGAGGTCGCCGTTGTTTTTAAAAAGATAACTGGTAACAGCCGATGATGGCATGTGTTTAATGATTTCCAATACGTCTTCCCGTTTCAGCCTGCCCTTGCTCTGTGTGTAATCGTTCATGTACTTGATGAAGTCCATATTGGTATAATCGCGCAGGTAGCCATTGGTGACGAAAAGGTCTTTCCAGCCGTCGTTATCATAATCGGCAAAGAGTGGCGCCCAACCCCAGTCGGTATTGGAAATGCCCGCAAGCTGACCTATTTCGCTGAAGCTGCCATTACCATTGTTGAGGTGCAGCATGTTGCGCATATACTGGTAATAGAAACCCGTGCGCAGGGTGAGATCGAATTTTTCGTAGTTATCGGGTGCGAACAATAATTTTTGCCGGCGGTTGTCTTCCGGCAGCATATCTAGCGTGAAAATATCGGGCAGGCCATCGTTGTTGATATCGGCTACATTGTTGCCCATAGAGAATTGCGAAGTATGCCCCAGGCCCGAAGAAAGTTGATTGGTGAATGTGCCGTTGTGGTTGTTGATGTATAAAAAATCGGGTACGGTATAGTCGTTGGAGATATAAATATCCGGCCATCCATCGCCATTGATGTCTGAAATACCTGCACCCAGTCCGTAACTGAGCGATGAACTGCTGATGCCCGCTTCTGCGGTAACATCTTTGAAATGCCCATGATCATTACGGTAGAGGCGAACGCCGGTATTGGGATCTTCTTTTTTGAGCAGGGCTGCCGTAGCGGCTTCATCCAATACAGGTAATGAATTGGGGTTGTGGTTGAGTAGGAGCATGTCGAGATCGCCATCCCTGTCGTAATCGAAAAAATAAGCCTGTGTGCTGTAAGAGGAATCGGCCAGTCCGTATTGATGCGCCTGTTCGCTGAAATGCGGGATGCCCTGTGCATCATTACCTTCATTGATGAACAACTGGTTTTCTCTTTTTGCACCATGCAGTTTTCCCGAATAACAAACATAGATATCTGTTCTTCCGTCTCCATTGATGTCTACCATGGTAACCCCTGTTTTCCAGGGGCCGGGCCTTCCGCTTACGCCGGCTGCCGCAGTAATATCCTGGAACTGCATCTGCCCTTTATTCAGGTACAGTTTGTTATCCGTCATATTACCGGTAAAATAAAGGTCCTGCAGTCCATCGCCATTCACATCACCCACCGCTACGCCGCCGCCATTGTAGAAATATTCATACAGCAGTACATTGGTATTGAGACCCTCGGTAAGGTTGTTGCTGAAATCAATATGAGTTTGTTCAGGTGTCAATAAAGTGAAGAGAGGATCGGCTGCAGGCTGATTGTTTTTAGCGGAATCATTGTTGCGGCAGCCCAGGATGCATAACACCGTCAACAATGGCAGGTAATGAATGGTACGGAAGAGGAATGAGCAATTCAAGGTTCTGGTATTTTAAAAGCACTAATAATCATAAAAAAATCTATGCCGGTACATAAGACCGGCATAGATTCCATTGGTACAGCTATTAATAGCCCGGGTTCTGGATCAGCTTGTTGTTCTTGTTCATCTCATCGAGGTTGATGGGCAGGAAATACATTTTATCCAGCCACTGCCTGTTCTCAAGACTGTTATCTATCACCGGTTTATATGTATAGTTATACAGTGTTTCATCGTGCTTATATGGTACGGGGGCTGTAGCGCCTGCCTTTAACAATCCCTGTACATTGATGTACACCAGTTTTCTTCCAAGCGTTGTCGGAGCAATCATCCATCGCCTGGTATCGTGGAAGCGTTGTTCTTCATAAGCCATTTCTATGCGTCGTTCGTTCCGGTACCGTTGCTTCAGCGCATCGCCGGTTTCAGTAACGGCTGGCATGCCTGCACGGAAACGGATTTTGCTGAGCCAGTTCTGTGCTTCTGTAAACTGTCCCAGTTCAATACAGGCTTCCACATAATTCAGCACTGCTTCTGTATAGCGGAAGAAGGGCCATGGAATGTATTGCCGCGTATTGTTGTCGACAATATTGGGATCCGGATCGATGAATTTCTGCATGTAATAACCGGTCCAGCTGCCGTTCCAGTTTTCAATAGTGCTCTGGCGGGTATCCAATCCGTATTGCATGCCCGTTGCCACCTGGTAAATACCGGTTTGTATCTGGTTGGCAGGGTCTACATTACCCGATATTTTATTGCGCGGTTTCCAATTGGCCCCATCATATAGAATGCTGGCATAAAAACGCGGATCGCGGCCGGTATAGGGTGCAGCTTGTTGCGCTGTGTTGCTCCAGTCGAACTGGGTACCATCCATCATCTCATAATCGTCTACCAATTGCTGTATGGGTGAATTGCCTGCCCAGTTGTGGTAGCCATTGGGACCGTTATTAAGTCCTACATAGATGCCGCCGAATTCATCTTTATTCGCAGTGAAGTCGCGCTCGAATATCAGGTCGGCGCTTGCAGCCGCATCCATGCCTGCACTTTTGCTGCCGCCGCCCATGGCCAGTGATTTGTAATTGCGCTGCCCTTCATCGGCAGATACCGGTGCACTCAGGCTCAGCTTGTAGCCCGTAGTAGCATCCAGCACAGCTTTGGCTGCGTCTTTAGCTGCCTGCCAGCGTGCTGTACGATCGCCGCTGACATAACCTAGCAGTTCGGCGTTTGTATAGCCGGCAAGTGCGCTTGATTTTGTTTTAGCAGTAGGTATGTCGTGCAGATCACTCGCAGCATACAGCAATACGCGTGATTTCAGCGACATGGCTGCCAATGCGGAAGCCCTTCCTTTAGGCAGCGATTTTCCGCGCAACAGCGCTATGGCGCTATCGCAATCCTTCAGTATGAAGGTGATACACTGATCATAAGTGCTGCGTGCAATGGTATAATCCTGGTTCAGGTCATAAGGCTTGCTCACCAGTGGCACCCCACCATAATACCTTACCAATTGCTGGTAGAAATAAGCACGAAGAAAATAAGATTCCCCACGCAACTGATCATTCAGCGTTGCATCGCCAAAAGTAGCAGTAGGCAACTGGGTCAATGCTATGTTGGCCGTACGGATACGGTTGTACATATTGGTCCATTCGTAGGTACGGTTGGTCCATCCGATATTGGAAGGATTAAGCGTGCCCTCGTTGACAGTATTGATACCACGCCCTGCGTGGGTGAATACAGATTCATCGGAAAGGGAAGCCAGCATTTGTTCGTCAAAGCCGCCCATTCCCAAACCACCATAAATGCCTGTTACAAATGCCTGCGAAAGCGGACCGTCTTTCCAGGTATCCGATGAAGGAACAGTGGTCAATGATTTGGTGTCGAGAAAATCTTTTTTACAGGAAAAAAGCATCAATACCAACACCGCTGTTAATAGATAATTCGTTTTCATAAATGCTTTTTAGAATGTTACTCTTAAACCTGTGTTGATAATGCGTGATTGTGGATAGTACTGACCGCTGCCGCTGGTTGACTCGGGATCCCATATTTTCATCTTATCCCAGGTAACCAGGTTCAGGGCGTTGACATAAATGCGTACGGCATTGATACCTGTTTTCTTGAGAACGTCCGCTCCGAGGTTATACCCAAGCTCTACGTTTTTCAATCGTATATAATCGCTGTTCCGATAAAAATAGGTGTTGTCTCGTGCCGTACCTCCTGTATAATAAGTATCTCCCCTGTTGGCCAGGCGTGGATCCACGCTGCTGGGATTATCGACTGACCAGCGATGGTCGTAACTGTATTTGAGGTAGTTGCCTATATCGCCCGATTCAGTACCGAAATAAAGCAACCCGCCGGCGGCGCCCTGGAAAAGCAGGGAAAGATCGAAGTTCTTGTACTGCAGGCCAATGCTCAAACCACCGCTGAATACCGGGTCACGGTTTTTATCGAGTCGTACACGGTCGTTGCCATTGATCTTACCGGTACCGCTGACGTTTTTGATCTTCATATCACCAGGGCGCAACTTGGGTGTAAGTGCGCTGTAGTCGATGGTATTGGCAGCAATGTCCTTATCGTCTTTGAACACACCATCGTAGATGTAAGCAAGGAAGTTGGGACCGTTGGTACCATAAGAACGGCCGGTTGTACGCTGCCATTCGGGAATACCGGGTGTTTCATCCCAATACAATATCTTGTTCTTGGCATAACCGCCGTTCACACTGACATTGTATTTCAGATCGCCCGCCTGTCCGCTGTAACCGATCTTGAATTCAAACCCTTTGTTTTCCATCCTGCCTGCATTGATGGGAGGCAGCAGGCTGCTGATGCCAGAACTGCCCGGTACAGAACCGGCATGGATGAGCATGTTGGAGCGCTTGTTATAGAAATAATCGAATTCAAAACTCAACTTTCCATTGAGCGTCGTACCTTCTAAACCGATATTGGTGTTCTTGCCGATCTCCCAGGTGAATTGGTTGTTGGGTACCACGATCTCTGATAATGTTTTCAACACTTGGTTATTGATCACCTGTGTCCCCAGGTTATAAAGTGAGGCAAATGCATATTCTTGTAATGCGCCATTGTAATATACCTGATCACTACCCATTTGTCCGTATGAACCACGCAGCTTCAGGTAATTGATAAAGGGCACATGCCTTCTGAAAAAGTTTTCATTGCTGATGTTCCAGCCCGCCAGCACACCGGGGAAGAAACCAAATCTTTTCTCTTTGGGGAAGATGTAAGAGCCATCGTTCCGCCAAACAAATTCGAGCAGATATTTTTCCTGGTAGTTATAAGAAACACGACCAAAATAGCTGAGCCTGGCACGGTTATAACCGCTGCCATCTGTATTTTGCTGTTCGCTTCCTCCGGCAAACATCTGGTCTACTGCCGAAGAAATGAAGTATCGGCGGAACGCGCTGAAATTATCATCGCTCACGGTTTCTTTGGTAACAGCTGCCATAACACCGATGGTATGCTTGTCGGCAATCTTACGGTCGTAATTCAGCATGGCCGTAAGGTTGATGTTCAATTGGCTTTCACTTCCCTGCGATAACCTGGGATCGGTGAAAGTGGAACGCACCGATTTGGTGAGCAATGGTGTTTTGCCATCGGGCAGGTAGCTTGTTTTGTCCCAGAAGTACAGGTACCAGGGCGTTTCCCATCTTTTGCGGCGATAAAGATATTTATCCGCTGAACCGATGAGGGTAAGCTTCAGACCCGATACCCATGGATTGGTAATTTCTACTTTGCCATTGGTCTGGAAATAATCGCGCGTATCCCTGTCGTATCCGGTTTGATTGGTGGTGATCACAACGGGGTTTTGTCCGTTTTCAATATCCGGACCCGGCAATCCATTGGGCCATAATTCTGGCTCGGTGGGTTTACCACGCATCAGCATCCGGAAAATAGAGCCGGCGCTTTGTGTGGGGTAGAAACGATATTCCTCTCGTGCAATGATCCCCACGGTAGTGTTGATGTATTTATTCACCTTGGCATCGAGGTTCACGCGCAGATCATACTGGCGGTAACCGGTAGCCGAATTTTTATAATAAGCGTCCTGATCCTGGTAACCCAGCGATGTGAGGAATTTAAAGTTTTCAGAACCTCCGCTGATCTGCAGGTTGTGGCGGGTTTGTCCGGACCAGGTTTTCAGGGCATCCTTGAACCAATCAGTATTGGGATGTCCCCATGGATCAGAGCCATCTGCATATTTCTGTATATCGCCTGGCTGATAGGGTGCTGTTACAGTTACACCGTTGTCGATACGTGTGTATTTACCTGTTTGCTTGAGCGCCGGCCACGCCGCTGACCATTGGTCAGACGGTATCTTGCTGAACATGAGCAGCTCATTGTTGATCTCGGCATACTGCGGCGCGTTGGACAATTTGGGAATGCGCGTGGGTTGCGACCAGCCCTGGTTGAAATCGTACAGGATCTGGGGCTTACCTGATTTACCACGTTTGGTGGTGATGAGGATAACACCGTTGGCGCCCCTCACTCCATAAATGGCAGCAGATGCATCTTTCAGGATGGAAACGCTTTCGACATCAGCCGGGTTCACACGCTCCAGTCCACCGGTACGGTCGGGCACGCCATCGATAACGATCAGTGCTGAACTGTTACCAATGGTATTGGTACCACGTACCTGTATGGTGGAACCATCATAACCGGGCTCGCCGCTCCGGTTAATGGCAATCACGCCAGGCAATCGTCCTACCAGTGAATTGGAAAGGTTAACGGTAGGCGATTTTTCCAGGTCCGCCCCTTTTACCGTAGCTACTGCGCCGGTTACCGTTACTTTCTTTTGCACCGCATATCCCACTACTACCACATCATTGAGATTGGAAGTGTTTTGCTGGAGAGAAACAGCAAGGGATGTCTGGTTGCCGATCTTAACGGAATAGCTGGTGTAGCCCACCATGCTGAACTCAACAATTTCACCGCTTTTGGCTTCGATGGTAAAAGAACCATTCTCCTGCGTAAGCGCCCTGCGACTGGTTCCCTTAACAAATACGGTTACGCCTGCCAGTCCGTTCCCTTTGTCATCAGTCACTTTACCGGTAACCTGCTGGAAGAGCGCTACCGCCGCATGTTCGCTGGCGGCATCTCCTGCCTTTTCCGAAATGATGATGATACCGGATGTTTCTACCAGCCGGTACTTAAGCTTTGTGGGAGCCAGTACCTGGTTCAGCACTTCCGATACGGGTGCACGTTTTACGTTCACCGTAAACGTTTGATTGGCCGGCAGGATGTCGTTACTGAAAGCAAAGCGATAACTGGTTTCTTTTTCAATCGCCTTGAAGAAACGGGCCAATTTGACCTCTTTGAGAGAGAGCGAGATCCGGGCATCTTGTGAAAAACCCCCTGCACTCACTGCCATTACGCCCACAAACATTAGCATACCTGTTAGCTTCATAACTCTAAGCAGTTTGATTAAGGGTGGTGCAAGCGGACCCCACCGATAAGCATGATTTTTTTTCATACCTTTATTTTGGTTTAAAAATTAAATAATTGGAACAGTCTAGTTGGTGTACCAGTTGTTCCAAGATTTTAACCACAGGGGGTATGTTTGCGCATACTCCCTGCATTTTTTTATTGATACAGTTTCACTGTCAAAATATCTCCGGGTATGAACTCATAATTAAAATGCCGGGACTCTTTCAAAAAACTCAGCACCGATCCTATTTCTTCTTTTTCAAAAATTCCCGTGAACCGGTAATGTCGGATCACTTCGTCTTCAAATTCTATCTTAACGCCATACCATCTTTCCAGCAATACAGCGATATCGGCAAAGGTTTCATCGGTAAAAATGAGCTTGTTCTCTGTCCAGGCTATTTCCTTGATACCATCATTGTCTGTTTTGGTAAGGACCTGTACAAGGTTATTGAAAGCAACCACTTTTTTATCGGCAATACCAGGCTCTGCGCCCTTCTCATTGGATACTGCAACAGGCGCCAGCCACTGCACTTTTTCATTGGGATGCAGTAATAATTTATGGTTCTGCTCATCTTTCAGGGTTACTTCCACAAGTCCTCTTACCAGGGAGGTTTCGGTCATTTTTTCACCGGGATAAGCCTTAACATTGAAAGCAGTACCCAGGGCTTTTACATCCATGGCCGGCGTATGCACAATGAAAGGTTGCTCCTTGTTGTGCTTTACATCGAAAAAAGCTTCTCCTTCCAGGTAAATATCTCTTGAAGCAACGCCATAGCTGTCAGTGATCCTCATTTTGCTGCCTCCGTTCAGTATTACAACTGAGCCATCGGGTAACTGGAAATTTTTTCTTTCGCCATAGGCCGATACAAACAGCTTTACTGCCTCTTTGGAAGTATGATTGCTGTTGGTGAAAAAATAGTAACCGGCCAGTACCAATAATACCGCCGCCACTGCAATCTTAATAGCAGGGAAAAAGAATTTCTTTGAATCCCTGACCTGCTTTTGCAGGGGAACCACCGGTGCGGGATCGGCGAGGGAAAACCTGCTTTTCAGCAAAGCTTCCTGTTCTTCCAAATCGGCCATCGCCATGGCATTGAACAGTCCAACAAACCTGCACCTGGCCTGTTCTACCAGGTCGGCATGGTGCGGATGTTCCAATACATAAGACTCCCAATGGGCTATATCCCTGGGAGAGTTTCTTTTACAGTAATTGATAAAGGATTCGTTGGCAAGCAAATCCTCCATATCCAGTTGACCAGGCGTCATGCTGTTAAAAGTTGTATGGCTTAATAAATAAAGAGTGTCTGAGTTCGTTTTTTTACCCTTGATCAGGGCAAATTTTCTTGTAGTGTTTTTACTACTGCCATCCGTGGAAAGCCAGTAAAATTGCCAGGAGTATAAAAATCCCAAAGCCAATGGAAAGCCGCTCTTTCTCTTTGGCGGGTTCCAGCTCCAGTTTGAGTTTTTTCAGGGCTTCGTGTATTTTATTGTAAACGGTTCGGTGGGTGAGGTTGGTTTTCTGCACAATTTCATCGTAGCTGAGCCCCTCATAGAACCTGAGCATGATGAGTTCTTTCTGACGCGCTGGAAGGGCTTTGACATGCTCCATCAACAGCCTGCACAATTGTTGCTGTTCATCTTTCAGGATCAGGGATTCTTCGGGTGTGGGCAATGGCAGTTCCGTAGCGCTGTTCCAGGCAACCTGCAGTTTATCGGCCCTTTCCGCCCTTTTCCAGTCAGACGTAAGTTTCCTCAGAAAAGAGCTTACCAGGTAAGCCTGCACATTATCGGCAGGCTGAATGGTGTTCCTTTTTTCCCACAGGTATAAAAACTGTTGCTGGATAGCGTCTTTAACAAGATCGGCATCTTTGATCTCTTTCAATCCAATGAACAATAGGTTATGGTAATACTTGCGGTATAAGGCCAGGAACATGTCCTTATCCCCCTCCATTATCCCTTTCCACAGTATTTGGTCGTTTTCATAGTACATGGCAAGACATCGGTAAAAAGCTTTTCAGAATCGGTAGATGCAGCCTAAATTAACATAATTTTATTAAAAACAAGTTTTTGTCTCATCTTAAAACGCTAATTATCTAAAGCCACCGGCATATACCGGATACAAAACAGCCCGGTATTTTCAACCAGGCTGTTTCTAATTTCTATACGGGTATCATCATTTAGCCATTCAGGCACGGCTGCTGCTAATCATCATCGTCTTCATCTTCATCGTGATGATGGTGCTTGTAACGCTTATAATAATAGCGGTTGCCGCTGTAGTAAGGATTATAATAGTCATCGTCGTGCCAGATGCCATGGTAGCGTTCTATATGGATCCTGTTTTCCACCCATATATCCGGTCCCTCGTAGTAAACAGTTTCACGCGGCATATTGGAAAAAGAGAATCCGAAATTGGGTGTGGCTACGCTTACCCATACGCCATTGCGGGGATAAATATAATGACGGGTAGCAGGACTATAATACACATTGGCGCGGGGATAATAATAGTAGGCCTCTTGTTGTTTTCTTCTTTTACCCCAGGCCGGCGCCCATGGCGGTTGTGCTTTGACCTCTGAAGCGATCAGCCCGGCCATAACAGCCAGCAGTGCAATGATCAGGTGCTTTTTCATAATCTTAGGGTTTGATTGGGTTCCATTGTAATGGTAACTAAATACGTGCCAAACTCACCCCGAAAACTCATTTTACCGCACCACTCCAGAACCAGTTCCCTTCATCGGTATAATACCATTTGCTGTTGCCATCAATGCTTTGTCCGGCTTCGGTATATCCATCATAGGCCAGTTGTATGCCCGCCGGTACCCTGGCAGAAGGAGCTTCCCGGGTACTGGGGCCCGTCCTGATATTAACATTATTTTGTGTCGTGACCTTCCCGGTAAGTCCAATCTTGACAATGGCCGACAAGGATAGCGTATCCGACGCACCACCGCCTGACAGGGAAATGAGGCGATTGATGTCTACTTTGGTACCCGGACAATCCTTCAGCGAATAAATTTCATGGTGACCTACAACATGATCCCTGTCTAACGGAATATCCCAGCGATCAGCAATTGCTGCGATAAGTTTACTGCTGGTCTGGTACATTTCTTCTGTCCATTCGGTCTGTTCCCATCCTTCGTGTTCAATGCCAATAGTATAGTAATTGGGATTGATGTATTTCCCGGCTTCCTCTTCTGCGGGCTTGATCAGTCGCCAGCTGGGATGATCCACCCGGCCGGCATGCCAGGCTGTGTCTTCTTCTTTCACATATTGGTGAAGCTCCCCGTTATGACCTATGCCATAATGCGCAGAAACATTTGAGCGGGGAGATGTGAACCAGCTGTCTGTACCATCCAGTGATCCTTCCATGATGTGGATGACAATGGCAATGGGCCGATAGCCTTTGCGGCCAAGGGTGAAGTTGGGGCTTTTGATGAATAATGCGCTCATAAAAATGATTTAACCTTTTGCAGAACTGGTATGTTTGTGAAACCCTTCGTCGGGAACCGTAAGTGGCTGCGGATCACTGGTAGTCACCTGTTTGTTCTCGGTTATTTTCAGGGCAGCATACACACCCGAACTGATGCCCATCAATATGAGGTCATTCGAAGGCACCCAGGGGAGAATGGTTTTGGCATAATTATTCAGGCAGGCCACACACGCATCGGATGCAGGCTGGATTGAACACATACTGCAGGGAGGATCAACGGCCAGTCTTTGTAAAACAGCACTGATGAACCAAATGCCGAATACAATATTGAAAATGATGGTTTGGAAACGGTGGATACTCACACCATTCTTATCAGATAAAATATCGAGAAAGAAAGTAGTGCCCTTATCATTCTGGCTAAGGCTGGTCAAAGCCAGGTTTGTCTGGTCGTTAATATCGATCAATGTAGCCCCGATGGTAGTGGCCGAACTGATGCCCAGGAGGTACAATACCGAATTGTTGAAATCGGGGATGCTTCCATGCGTTCGGATGATGATGGTGGTATAGGAGGAAAGCACGATGACTGTCCACCAGGCGAGCTGTACACGCGACCAGCTATAGGGGCGCGGCAGGGCTGTGCTGGTATCTCTCAGCATGAAATACTTTTTATCACAGAAATAAACCAGCGAAGCAAGGACGAGGAATAATACCCAGAAAGTAAAACTATGGTTCATAGGAAAGGTTTTAATATTGTTTTCAGCAGGCGATGAAAACCGGTCATTCTAATAACCGTATAAAGGGGAGGGCGTTGATCGGAATGTAATGTTAGAAAATAAATTCAAAAAATGCAATAGCATCCTGCCTAACTTAGTTGCATAAAACAATCCGTATGCCTCCGTTTGTCAAAGAGTTGTCCATCCGCTGGGCCGATCTGGACCCTAATTTTCACCTCCGTCACAGTGTGTATTATGATTTTGGCGCTGCGCAGCGGATTGAAATACTGGAGCAATCTGGACTTACGCTTAAAGTAATGCAGGAACAGGGGTTTGGTCCGATCATATTCAGAGAAGAATGCCTCTTCAAAAGAGAGATCAGGCTGGCAGACCTCATCACTATCTATGCTAAAATTGCCCGGCTGAATGCCGATGCTTCGCGCTGGACCATTGCACATGAACTGGTGAACACAACCACCAATACCCTTTGTGCGGTATTGACCGTAGAAGGCGCCTGGATCGATACCAAAATCCGTAAACTCGCCAATCCCACACCCCAGATTGTCAGGGATGTATTACAGGCTTTCCCTAAAACAGGTGATTTCTCAGAAAAATAAACAGCTAGTGTAATACGCCGAACTGTCTCGCATGATGCGTAACATGTTTATAATGTAATAAAATCCACTCTTCGTAGTTCAAGTGGCCGAATGCAGGATGAAGTGTTGTTTTCTCAGGGTGGGTGGAAAAATAATCAAAGAACCCATTGATGGAGTTTTCCAGGTCTTTGATTGCTTCTTCCATATTGTGATTCCTTACCCGAGCCGGTTCTTCTCCTATCACTTCCAAAGGTGCTTTTGTGTTTTCACGAAACTCCTTATCGCTGTATAAGAACGCTTTGTATTTGGGCAGGTGTTCTTCAGGTGTTACCAAAGGAAAATGCAAGCGATTGACCGAAACATTGAAGAAATCTGTCACATGCTCTACCATCTGTTGGGCATTCATTTTACCCCATATGCCCCTGGTTTCACTGTTTAACACTTTCAGTATGGGTATGAGATTGTGCCGCAAAAACTTTTCTTTCTCTGTGATCATGGTTCCTCTTTGGTTTAAAGATAAACATTCATAAGGGCTTTCAGTTAATTTTGCTGTTCTTCATTACATACTATGGATACCCTTTATATCAAGAACATGGTTTGCGATCGCTGTATCATGGCGGTACAACAGCAGCTCAGGCATGCAGGGCTTTCCTACTCGAATATTCATTTAGGTGAAGTGATATTGACCAGTACCCCCTCCCGGGAACAACTGGATCGACTGAAACAAGGCCTGCAGGATATAGGATTTGAATTGCTCGATGATAAAAAATCGAGGATCGTGGAGCAGATCAAGAACAACATCATACAACTCATCCACGGCAATAAAGAAACTGAATTCAACCTGAAATTATCTGCTTTGCTGGCAGAGAAAATGCAACTCGAATATCATTATCTTTCTGCTCTTTTCTCTTCCGTTGAAGGAATTACGATAGAAAAATACGCCATCCTCCAGCGCATTGAAAAAGTGAAAGAACTGTTGATGTACGATGAGAAAAGCCTCAGTGAAATAGCCGATGAGCTGGGCTATAGCAGTGTACAGCACCTTTCACAACAATTCAAAAAGATCACGGGATTAACACCTTCTCATTTCAAACAACTCAAAGAAAACAGGCGCAACCCGATTGATAAGATAACCGGTTGAAATTATATAAACCCTCCTCCTGATTCTGTAACAATTACCTCTTGTATCTGTGTCAACTTTGTGTGATCAAAAGCGTTGGATATGCAAACAGATCATACAACAGTTAGCAACACACTCATTAAAGAAATATTTCCCGTACTCAACATGAGCTGCGCATCCTGCGCCGTCAGTGTGGAATCGACCCTCAAATCGGTAGATGGTGTGACAGATGCAGGCGTAAATTTTGCCAACCAGGATGCGTGGATAAGTTACGATCCTATAAAGACAAATGCGCCAATGCTGCAAAAAGCCGTTCAATCCATCGGCTACAACCTGGTGATCACAAAAGAGAACCGGGTAGAATTGAAAGAAGAAGCGCAGCAAAAACTGTTACAGTCCATCCGTCAGAGATTTTACGGAGCTTTCATCCTTTCATTACCCGTGGTGGTAATTGCCATGTTTTTCATGAACATGCCTTATGGCAACTGGATCATGCTATTCCTTTCTGCCCCTGTAGTGTTTTATTTCGGTCGCGGTTTTTTCAGTAATGCCTGGAAACAAGCCCTGAATCGTAAAGCCAATATGGACACCCTCGTTGCCCTGAGTACCGGTGTGGCCTGGTTATTCAGCGCATTCAATACAATATCTCCTGAATTCTGGCACCGCCGCGGTATACATCCCCACGTGTACTTCGAAGCCGCAGCCGTAGTGATCGCTTTCATTTCATTGGGAAAACTGCTGGAAGAAAAAGCCAAATCGAATACTTCTTCCGCGCTTAAGAAACTAATGGGATTACAACCCAAAACAGTAACACTGGTGGGCGATGATGATAAACTGATTGAATCGTCTGTTGAACAGGTGCGGCCCGGCAACCTGTTGCTGGTAAAGCCGGGTGAAAAGATCCCGGTAGACGGAATCGTTGCCAGTGGCCTTTCTTATGTAGACGAAAGCATGATCAGCGGCGAGCCGCTGCCCGCTCTAAAACAATCAGGTACACAGGTATTTGCCGGAACCATCAACCAGAAAGGCAGCTTCCGTTTTACAGCAGAAAAAGTAGGCGCCGATACTTTACTGGCGCAGATCATTAAAATGGTACAGGAAGCGCAGGGTAGTAAAGCGCCCGTGCAAAAACTGGTAGATAAAATTGCCGGCATTTTTGTTCCGGTAGTAATAGGCATTGCACTGCTCAGTTTTGCAGCATGGTTGGTCTTTGCACGGGAGAATGCTTTTACATACGGACTTCTATCTGCCATAACCGTTTTGGTGATTGCCTGTCCCTGTGCCCTGGGTTTGGCTACTCCCACCGCCATCATGGTAGGCGTGGGTAAAGGTGCAGAGAACAATATACTCATCAGAGATGCTGAAAGCCTGGAACTGGCGTATACAATAAACGCCGTGGTATTGGATAAGACAGGCACCATTACTTCGGGAAAACCTGCTGTAACTGATCTTTTTTTTGCAGATGGAGCCGATACAAACAAGCTCACTTCCGTTCTGCTGGCCATTGAATTGCAATCGGAACATCCTCTGGCCGAAGCTGTGGTGAATCATTTTAAAACTGCAAACATAGCTGCAGTAAAGTTGCACAACGTGGAAAGTATTACCGGCAAAGGTGTAAAAGCTATTTACGATAACCGGCGATACCTGGCAGGTAATAAACAGTTACTGGCCGATCATGGCGTTGAAAGAAACAATACACTATACGATCAGGCAACTACTTTGCAAAGCCAGGCCAAAACGGTGGTGTTCTTTGCGATGGATCAACAGGTAGTGGCCATTGTAGCCATTGCCGATACCATCAAGCCTGCATCCAGGGAGGCCATACAGCAATTGCAGAACCGGGGCATTGAAGTATACATGCTTACAGGTGATAATCAGCATACCGCTGCGGCCATTGCGGCAGAAGCAGGTATACAGCATTATAAAGCGGAAGTTTTGCCCGCAGCAAAAGCAGGTTTTATCAAAGCCTTGCAGGCAGCCGGCAAACGGGTGGCGATGGTGGGAGATGGCATCAACGACAGCCAGGCATTGGCGCAGGCAAACATCAGTATTGCCATGGGTAAGGGAAGCGATATCGCTATGGATGTGGCCAGGATCACCCTCATTGGTTCGGACCTGAGGGGTATTTCAAAAGCCCTGGCACTTTCGAAAAAAACCGTTGTAACTATTCGTCAGAACCTGTTCTGGGCTTTTATCTATAATATCATCGGCATTCCTTTGGCAGCGGGTATACTGTTTCCCATAAACGGTTTCCTGCTGAATCCTATGATTGCCGGAGCGGCCATGGCATTAAGCAGCGTAAGTGTAGTAAGTAACAGCCTCCGGTTAAAATTATACCGCATTGTTTAAATCCGGTCAGCGCAAATACAAGTGTTGATAATTATCCCTTAAAATGTGAACTATTAATTACCGGTATTGTTAGGTATAGTTGGATAATTATGTACTTTAAAGTTATTGTTTTACTAACCCAGCAGTATGATACCTCTACCACTTGTCACACCTGATGATAAGCGGCCGGCAAACGTCGGTTTTGCGCAGGTGATGCTTAACAATCTTACCGGACAAAGATCTTTACACGCCACTAAATTTTTTGATGCCGGAGATGTGATTTGTACGTTTGGTGCAGGTTCTGTTCAAGCAGAAGCCAGTTATCTCACCGTACAAACCGGCATTGATCGGCACATCACATTGCAGCCAGAGTTCCTGCAGTACATCAATCACAGTTGCGATCCGAATGTGTTTTTCAATACCAGTTCTTTTCAACTGGAAGCATTGAAATCCATTCAGCCCGGCGATGAGCTGATGTTTTTTTATCCTTCCACAGAATGGGATATGGCCCAGCCTTTTGATTGCTACTGCGGCTCAACCCAATGCCTGCAACACATACGTGGCGCTGCTTACCTGACCGATGCCGAACTGAAGCATTACCGCCTTACCGATTTCATCAGGCAAATGCTGCAAAAAAGAAAGAAGTAAGCCACCATGTATTCCAAGAAATTAAAAGTATGGGTACTGGCGCCTCACCTGGTAACCAACGACGCCAACATAGATTACTACTACGATTTCTCGCAGAGCATAGCAGAATACACGACTACTTTCCGCGAACTCAACCTCAACTGGCAATGGCAGCCGGTAACCATGGACGATTATGAAACCATCATCGACGATATTTATCGCGAAGGTTGTAATGGAACCCTGCCGGTGGTATTGAACCTTTGCGATGGTGATGAAGTCAATGGAACTCCCGGTGTATCAGTGGTGCGGTTATTGGAAAAAAGAGGACTGATCTATACCGGATCTGACGAATATTTCTATCGCGTTACCACTTCTAAAATTCCCATGAAACAGGCTTTTGAAAAGGCCGGCGTTCCCACACCCAAATGGGAAGCCATCCGTTCGCCCAGGCAAAGTCTCGATTGTATGTTTTCAAGATTGGGCAGTCCCATTATCGTAAAACCCGCCATCTCCGGCGGCAGTATGGGCGTGGGCATTAAAAACGTGGTGAACAATTATGAAGAACTGCACCAGCAGGTGCAACAAATGTTTGCCGGCTACCGCGGCTGGAACCTGGCTGCCGATGGCCTGCTCGCCGAATCTTTCATCAAAGGGCCTGAATTCACTACGCTTATCGTAGGCTCCTGGCAGCGGCCCGACCAATGTAAAGTGTATACACCGGTTGAAAGGGTATTCCATAACTCTTTACCCGATACTGAGAAATTTTTGTCGTTCGACCGGCTTTGGGAGATCTATGAAGAAGAAGATCCCATGCCTGGTGATGACAGTTTTTATGAATACCAGGAGCCCAACCGGCAATTGCAGGAAGCCATCAAACAGATCAGTCTTGATGCATATATTGCAGTAAAAGGCACCGGCTATACCAGGGTGGACATTCGGATGGACAGCCAGACCGGTAAACTTTATGTATTGGAAGTGAACGCACAATGCGGACTGAGCGAAGACGAAGATTATACTTCCATCGGCGCCATCCTGCGCATGAGCAATGAATCATTCACCGGGCTCGTAGTGGAGATCATCAA
Source organism: Sediminibacterium sp. (assembly GCA_041798205.1). Lineage (GTDB taxonomy): Bacteria > Bacteroidota > Bacteroidia > Chitinophagales > Chitinophagaceae > Sediminibacterium. The sequence goes on along the minus strand of JBHCAK010000012.1, from coordinate 127,341 downwards.
CGATGCATTGGAAAGAAAAAGAACTGGCAAGTGAATCAACAGAACAAACCATGGGTATCGAAGGTTTGCGTATTGCAGCCCGACTATTCAACAACATCGGTGGATTACCAGTATTACGATCCGCCCCGCGATCTCTCCCACCTGCTTCCAGGGGTACAAACAGACCATGTGCAGCTGAACAAGCTTACCACGTATAAGCAATTGAAAGCTTTATCACACAAAGGCTATGATATTTTCATCAACCTTTGCGAGGGATACCTGGAATGGGAAGTGCCTTCGATAGATGTGATCCATACCCTGGAAATGCTGGACCTCCCGTTTACGGGCCCGAGCAGTGCCCTCTACGATCCGCCCAAAGAACAGATGAAATATGTGGCTTATTGTGAAGGCATCCGCACTCCCGAATATGTGCTGATTGAATCCGAAGCCGAAATAGAAACGGCCCTGGCCAAACTGAATTTCCCCCTGTTTGTAAAACCTGCCAAAGCAGGGGATAGTTTGGGTATTGACCAGCATTCACTGGTGCACAACAAAACGGAACTGCTGCAGAAAGTCAAAGATACATTGGGTGAATATGAGCAATTGCTGGTGGAAGAATACATTGACGGCCGCGAGTTTACCGTGCTCGTTGCAGCCAATACCGATGGCATCAGCAGTACTACTTTCAAACCTATTGAATTCATTTTCCCGGAAGGATATCGTTTCAAGACCTACCAGCTTAAAACATCCGAACTTCACCCCGAAGCCAATATACCCTGTAACGACCCGGTGATTGAGCAACAGTTGCGGTATGCCACGCAACGCATTTTCAAAGCCTTCAACGGGGTAGGATATGCAAGGCTCGATTTCAGGATGAATGAAAAAAACGAATTGTACTTCCTGGAAATCAATTTTACCTGCTCGGTTTTTTACCGGGATGGCTATGAAGGCTCGGCCGATTATATCCTCAAACACGACGGCATCGGGCAGGCTGGTTTTCTGCGTCATATCATCGGGGAAGGATTTTCCAGGCATTTACGCTTGCAGAAAAACTACAAGGTGAGTGGCAGCGTGATCGCTGGTTTCGGTATTTATGCCGTACGTGACATAGGAGCTAATGAGCTGATTTTCAGGGGTGAAAGCAAGGCACAGCGCATCGTCACCCGCCGTTATGTCATGCAGCATTGGTCTGATGTTGATAAAGAAATTTTTCGCCGCTATGCCTACCCGCTCAGTAATGAAGTATTTTTGCTTTGGGATGATGATCCGGCTGCGTGGGCTCCGCAAAACCATAGTTGCCAACCCAATACCGCCTACGACGGCCTTAACGTTGTAGCACTTCGCCCGATAACCCGGGGCGAAGAACTGACCCTCGACTATGCGTCCTTCCTGGACGAACACATGGAGCCGTTTGACTGCAGCTGTGGCGCTGCCAACTGTCGTAAACGGATAACCGGTACCCCTGGCAACTCTGTTAACGAAAGAGAAAAAAATAAAAGCGCTTAAACAGTTCACCGGCATTTCCCGTCCTATATTTACTGACCCAGCCGAATTCTAAGATACTGTAGCTATATTATTATGGCATATCATAATAGTATAAAGGCTATGCCAACAGAAAGGAGAAACACGTTATGTCAAGGTTTGAAATCTTACGAAAGCTTATCATGAAGCACCGTAACCAGCTGGTGCTTACTTATGTATTATTTTCATTGGAAATGCTTGGCACACTGCTGCGCCCCTTTTTCCTGGGCGAAGCGGTGGATGATATGATGAAGGGCAGCTACCACGGCCTCATTGTATTATCGTCCGTGCATTTTGCCTGGCTGATTATAGGCACGCTGCGCCATCGCTATGATACCCGTACTTATTCAGCTATCTATACTTCTCTTGTTACAAGGTTCCTTTCGCGAAGGATCGACAGGTCGCACGTGTCGAAGCTCAGCGCGCATTCTACATTGGCCAGGGAATTTGTAGACTTTCTTGAATTTGACCTCATTTATGTGATTGAAGCAGTGTACAATATCCTGGGTTCGATGGTGCTGCTTTTCTTCTACCAGTCATCCGTAGTATTGCTTTGCCTGGCCATACTGATACCGGTAATGACCATGAGTTATTTCTATGGAAGGAAAATGAAACGGTTCAACCGCCTGAAAAACGACGAACTGGAGCAACAGGTAGACATTATTTCATCGGGTGATAAAAGGGCTATTCACAAACATTTCAACAACCTGCGCTTCTGGCAAATCCGCATCAGCGACCAGGAGGCATGGAACTTCGGTTTCATGGAATTGATGGTGATGGTGGTGATCGGCTTGTCGCTGTTCATTACCAATAAAATGACGGGTACCACTTTGCTGGCCGGTAACATCATTGGTATCTATAACTATGTGTTGAAGTTTGTATCCGGTCTCGATACCATTCCCTATACTGTTCAGCGCCTTACCGCACTGAATGATATTACACGGAGGATAGAGCTGCAGTCCGACGATTTCCCGATAGAGACCGAACAGTCGTCACCACAACCGGTTCTTCCTTCTTCTGTCAGGGTAATTAAAAAGCGCGAATACGAAAAAACTTCTTAATTTTTCTGCTGCAATTAATTGACCACCTGAATGATTGAAAAAGGCTTTATGAAAAAAATGAACCTCCTCTTACTGGGCGCATTGCTGCCCGGCTTTACAATCGTATATGCACAAGATAAATCGAGGCAGGACAGCCTTGAAAAAGAAGCAGCAAAAACCGAAGTATGGTCGCCCGTACCTCCCGTGGTTATGCCGGGAGCCAATGTCAACAATGCTCCTTCCGATGCCATCATCCTGTTCAATGGAAAGAATATGAACCATTGGCAGAAGAAAAATGGGAAAGCAGCCGAATGTAAAATAGATAAAGATGGTTCCTTTTCTATTGAAAAAGGATCGGGCGATATTGCCACTAAACAAGCTTTCGGCAACTGCCAATTACACATCGAATGGCGTGAACCTGCAGTTGTGGTGGGTTCAGGACAAACCCGCGGCAACAGCGGCGTATACCTGATGGGACGTTATGAGCTGCAAGTGCTGGACAGTTACCAGAACCCCACTTATTCCAACGGACAGGCTGGCAGCATCTATAAACAATACATCCCCCTGGTAAACGTATGCCGCAAGCCCGGCGAATGGCAGAGCTACGACATCATTTTCACCGCACCCCAGTTTTCCGGCGATGGCAAGCTTGTTGCTCCCGGACGCGTTACCGTTCTGCAAAATGGTGTATTGATCCAGAACAATGTATCTGTTAAAGGCAATACCCTGTGGATTGGCCAACCGTTTTACGAAGTACATCCACCCAAAGCATCACTGGTATTGCAGGATCATGGTAAAGACGGCGGCCATGCCGTTAGCTTCCGCAATATCTGGATCAGGGAGCTTTAATGTTTCCAGATCAGGTATAAATACTTATTGTTAGCAGCAATGTTCTGTGCTTATCTTGCGCACCTCATATTCATTGCATAAAGTTTATGACTGTTATTGCTGATCCGCTAGAGATACTGGAATCTGTTTTTGGTTACGAATCTTTTCGCCATAACCAGGAAATCATTGTTACGCACTTGCTGCAAGGCAACGATGCCGTGGTGCTGATGCCCACCGGAGGCGGTAAAAGCCTCTGCTACCAGGTTCCGGCATTGTGCATGGATGGCATTACCATTGTGGTGAGTCCGCTCATAGCGCTCATGAAAGACCAGGTAGACGCTCTGCTGCTGAACGGCATCAAAGCCGCTTTTCTCAACAGTACCCAACACAGCGGTGAGCAGGCCATTATTTACGAGCAATTGAGGAACAATGAACTCAAGCTCCTTTACATAGCACCGGAAAGACTGGTAGGTGGCGATGTTTTGTTTTTGCAATACCTGAAAAACATTAATGTTTCGCTGTTTGCGATCGACGAAGCACATTGCATTAGTCAATGGGGACACGATTTTCGTCCGGAATACCGGGTATTGAACCAACTCAAGACCGTATTCCCCCAGGTTCCGGTAATAGCGTTGACAGCAACCGCCGATGAACTGACCAAAAAAGACATTGTTGACCAGTTGCAATTGAACAAAGCGCAGGTCTTTGAAAACAGCTTCAACCGCGCCAATATCTACTATTATGTAAAACCCAAAAAGAATTATTACGAAGAGCTGGCAAGCTATCTGAAAGAACACAGTGAAGACAGCGGTATCATTTATTGTCTCAGTCGCGCTGCTACGGAAAGCCTGGCCGAACAATTGCGCGCCGATGGTTTTGAGGCACTTGCTTATCATGCCGGTCTGGATAAAAGCCTGCGTGATGAAAGGCAGGACCTTTTTTTAAAAGACGATGCAAAGATTATGGTGGCTACCATTGCTTTTGGTATGGGCATCAACAAAAGCAATGTTCGCTTTGTGATACACGTTGATCTTCCTAAAAACATAGAAGGCTATTACCAGGAAACCGGCAGAGCAGGCAGGGACGGACTGCACAGCGAAGCTATTTTGTTTTATGGCGCGGGCGACGTGATGAAACTGAAAAAGTTTGCGCAGGTAGAAGGCAATGAAGAACAAACACAAGTGTTGCTGCAGAAGCTGGATCAAATGGTGAAATTCTGCGAAACAAAAAAATGCAGGAGAAAATACCTGTTGAATTATTTCGGCGAGGAGGCGCCCGATTACTGTGGCAGTTGCGATACCTGTTTGAACAAACCGGAGCTACAGGACAGCACCATCATCAGCCAGAAAATATTAAGCGCCATTGCCCGTGTACAGGAGAGATATGGCATGCGATACATTGTTGACCTCCTACGGGGAAGCAATACGGAAAAGATGAAGGACGCCCACAAACAGTTGTCGGTTTACGGCATCGGTAAAGACAAACCAAAAGAAGAATGGATGCATTACATCAAAGAACTGTTGCATTACGGTTACCTGCAACAAAGCAGCGGCGAATATCCCGTATTGCAATTGACAGATAAAAGCCGGGATGTTTTGTTCAAAGGTGAGAAAGCTTATCTCACCGCGCCGGTTACCATTACCATTGCCAGGGAACCGGAGATCTACCAGCCACTCAGCTATGAAAAAGCACTGTTCGATGAATTGAAAAAGCTTCGCAACAAACTGGCTCACGAAGAAAACGTACCTGCCTATATCATATTCAGCGACAGCAGCCTGCTCGACCTGGCTACCTATCTTCCTTTAACAGAAGACGACCTGTTTAAAATGGCCGGGTTCGGTACCTATAAAGTAGAACGCTATGGCCAGGCCTTCCTGGAAAAAATACAGGATTATTGTAATGATCACCAGTTGGTTTCTCAAGTGGCACTAAAAAAACCTAAGAAGAGAAGAAAGTAACTCTGCTAAATTTTTACCATCTTCCATTTGCCGCGACGGAACAATAATACACTGGTAATGGTGATACAGGTTTCAGTTACCACAATGGCAATGAAAACTCCTTTCGGACCCATTTTCAAATTAATGGCCAGTAAGTAAGCAAATGGTATCTGGAAAATCCAAAACCAGAACAAATTGATCCAGGTAGGAGTGCGGCTATCGCCAGCCCCATTGAATGCATTGATCATTACCATACCCACCCCGTAAAAGATATACCCCAGGCTGATGATACGCAAAGCGGTTACCGCTGTGTTGATCACCTGCGGATTGGTATGATTGATCAACCCGACAAAGAATTCAGCGCCTACTATAAACAGGAGGGAAACAAAAGTCATGAACAGTGCATTGTACCTGGCTGTTTTCCAAACAGATTGTTCGGCCCTCTCCGGCTGTTTGGCACCCAGGTTTTGCCCTACCAGCGTGGCCGCTGCATTGCTGAGTCCCCATGCAGGCATGAGAAAGAACACGATCCACCTGAACGCAATGGTATAACCCGCTACCGCTTCACTTCCGAAATCTGCCGTGATGCGGGCCATGACCATCCAGCTGGCCGATGCTACCAGGAATTGCATGGTGGCTGTAAAAGAAATGTTCAATAAGGATTTTAGTATCCCCCAATCTGGTATGAAATGTCTTGCATGGATTTTGATGATGCCCTTTCCCCTGAACAAATGATATACCTGGTAACAAACGCCAATACCCCTGCCGGTAGTAGTGGCCATAGCTGCTCCCGGTAAACCAAAAAAATGGATCAGCAATGGACAAAGAATAATATTGCAGATATTGGCCAGCCACAAGCTGCGCATGGCAATAGTAGCATCGCCTGCTCCCCTGAATATACCGTTGATGAGGAAGAGCAGCATGATCACAATATTACCCGTAAGCATGATACGGGTATAGTTGCTACCCATGCTTATTACGGCAGCATCCGCCCCCATGAGCGACAATATTTTTCCGGCAAAGAAAATACCGGCCAGGCTGATGAGTACACTCATGCCAAAAGCCAGCACAGCAGCCTGAGCTCCCGATTTGGCTGCTAAATCCGAATTTTTTTCTCCTGTCCGCCTGGCTACCATGGCCGTTGCCGCCATGCTCAAGCCAATGGCAATAGAATAAACGATCATCAGAAAAGACTCTGTGAGGCCTACGGTAGCAGCGGCACCCGGACCCAGCTTACCTACAAAGAAAATATCCACAATAGCAAATACAGATTCCATGCACATTTCCAGTATCATAGGAACAGCCAGCATGAAAACAGCTTTGCGAATGCTTCCCTGGGTAAAATCGCGGTGCTCGTTCTGTAATGCTTCTCTTAGATAAGCAAGGATCCCCTGTTTAGCAACAGGATTGTTGGTGGTTGTCATCAGATTATCAGTGTTGCAGGATAAAGAAAGTACTCAATCTAACATTTTTTCTTAAGCCCCTTTTTTTAACAGGATGAGTGGTTGTAAATTTATTGTATCCATGAAACTGATCCTTATTACCCCGGAAACTACCTCGCCGGCAGAAGCGTCGCTAGTAAACCATTTGTTTGAACTGGGACTGGAACGCTTACACCTGCGTAAAAAAGATTTCGGCAAAGAAAATTATCTCCATTACCTGCAACAAATAGACCCGGTTCATTACCACCGCATTGCTGTTCATGAGCAGTTCGATCTTGTGCATACTTACAGCACATTAGGACTGCATTGCAAAAATCATGTGCTGCACGATAAAACACAAATGGACAGGTTACTGGAATTAGAGCCCGCTTCTCTTTCGGCCTCTCTGCATTCCTGGCGGGAACTGGAAGAAAACCAGTACCCTCTTGATTATGTTTTCATCAGCCCCGTCTTCAACAGCATTTCTAAAAAAGGATACCAGGCCTCTGTAGACCTTGATCGGCTGAGTCGGTTAAAAGAAAGTGCAACGGCATTACCCGATATCATTGCATTGGGTGGGGTGACCGGCAGTCATATCCCCATACTGTATGAAAAGGGATTTGATGGCGTTGCAGTGCTGGGTGCTGTTTGGGAAGATACGGATCCTGTTGCAGCTTTTGGCAGGTTACAAAAAGTAGTCAGCGCATTCCATTAATACCATTTGCCAGGCTCATGACGCGACTGAAACCCATTTCTTTCAGTATGTTTACTGCTTTTGCACTCCTTAGTCCGGATGCACAATACAACACATAAGCTTGCATCGGATTGAGCCGGGTGGCTTTATCGGATAATTGAGATAGTGGGATATGCTGGCCGCCGATGTTGAATATTTCCCGTTCTGCCAGTTCCCGCACATCAATCAATTCTACCCGTTCTTCTTCATTCATCGCTTTCCATGATTCATAAGAAATGGTGTCATTGGGAAGAGATGCGCATAGTGTTTCATAATCGCTTAATTGTACTATCTGTTTGTTGGCAGTAACAGCTTCAAAACGGAATTCCTGCATTTGCAAGTTCAATGCATTGATCAACAGCAGGCGGCCCGACAGGGTTTCTCCGATACCGGTAACGAGTTTGATCACTTCGTTTGCCATTAAAGTGCCAACGATGCCTGGCAGTGTAGCGATCACACCAATGGTAGCACAGTCCGGTGCGTCTTCATTGCGCGGTGGCTCCGGGAAAACACAGCGGTAAGTAGGTCCGGCGCCCAGGTTGAATACCGATACCTGCCCTTCAAACTTGAAAATAGAGCCGAACACCAATGGCTTACCTGTAATCACACAGGCATCGTTCACCAGGTATCTCGTGGCAAAGTTGTCAGACCCGTCTATAACCAGGTCGTAGTCTTCAAACAGGGATACAACATTATTTTTGGTAACAGTAAAAGCATAAGGTTGCACTTCTATGAATGGGTTCAGCAGTTGCATTTTTCCCGCTGCAACCATGGCTTTGGGCTGACCAATATCCTCCCCCGTATACAATACCTGCCTTTGCAGGTTGCTTGCTTCCACCAGGTCTCCGTCAACAATACCCAGCTTTCCAATACCTGCTGCAGCCAGGTATTGCACAACGGGACAACCCAACCCGCCTGCTCCGATGACGAGCACTTTTGCTTTTTGCAATTTCAGCTGACCCGCTGTTCCTATCTCAGGTAAAATCAGTTGCCTGCTATAACGTTCTATTTCTTCTTTTGACAACATCATGCGAAAGCCTCCCAATCTTTCCACACGGCTTTGTATCCTTTGCCTTCAATCATGCGTACCATTTCTGCCGGGCTGCGGCTGTCGTCTATTTCAAACTGTTCAAGCGACTGCACATCGGTAGCATAACCACCCGGATTGGTTTTAGAACCTGCGCTGATGCTGGTAATTCCCAATTGAATAATATGGTCGCGAAATTTTTCGTTTTCACGGGTTGACATAGACAATTCTACCTCTTCATTAAAGATACGCCAGGCGCAGATCAGCTGCACCAGTTCTTTATCGTTCATTACCACTTTGGGTTCTATCAATCCTTCGGCCGGCCTTAACCTGGGAAAAGAGATACTGTATTTGGTTTGCCAGTAAGTTTTTTCCAGGTACTGTAAGTGAAGGGCTGTAAAGAAATTATCGGTACGCCAGTCTTCCAGTCCAATCAGAACACCCAGCCCTATTTTATGAATACCGGCCTTACCAAGCCTGTCAGGCGTAGCAAGACGGTAATAAAAATTGGACTTTTTCCCTTTGGTATGGTGTAGTTTGTAATCTGCCTTATCATAAGTTTCCTGGTATACCAGTACGGTATGCAATCCTGCTTCAATCAGTGTTTCATAAGCATCCTGTTCAAGTGGTTGTACTTCCATGGATACATTAGCGAATTGCTTTTTCAGCAGTGTGATGGCATTTTTCAGGTAATCAACACCTACTGTAAGGTTGGCTTCGCCCGTAACCAGCAGTACATGTTCAAATCCTTGTGCTTTCAAATAGTTCGCTTCCTGCTGTATTTCCAGGTTGGTCAGTGTTTTACGAGGGATCTTGTTGTGCAGGCTGAATCCGCAGTAGGTACAAATGTTCTGGCATTCGTTGGAGAGATAAAGCGGAATGTACAGTTGTAATGTTTTACCAAAACGCTTTTGCGTGAGACGGTTGCTCAATGCTGCCATCTGCTCCAGGTAAGGCATGGCGGCAGGAGAAATCAGGGCTTTGAAATCTTCCAGGTTCCGCTTCTCACTTCGCAAAGCCCTTTCAACATCTGCCGCTGTTTTCCGGTAGATGCTCTGCTTTACTTCTTCCCAGTTATATTGATCGAACAGTTCCTGGAACATATTGGTTGTTTAGAGTTCTGCTAAAAATTGTGTAAAGGGACTGCTTGCATTGGCATGATCGCTTACTGTTCCCAATCCAGCAAGCCAGGCGGTGCGTCCCGCTTCTACAGCTTGCCTGAATGCAAGCGCCATGGCTACAGGGTCTCCTGCTACTGCAATGGCGGTGTTCACCAATACAGCATCAGCCCCCATTTCCATCGCTGCAGCAGCATGGCTGGGCGCGCCAATACCTGCATCTACCACCACCGGTACATTGCTTTGTTCAATGATGATCTGCAGGAAGTCGATCGTTTTCAATCCTTTGTTGCTGCCAATTGGCGAGCCCAGTGGCATCACAGCAGCAACACCCACTTCTTCCAGCCGTTTGCACAAAACCGGATCGGCATGTATATAAGGTAATACCACGAACCCGATTTTCACCAACTCCTCCGCAGCTTTCAGTGTTTCTATGGGATCGGGCAGCAGGTATTTGGGGTCGGGATGAATTTCCAGTTTAAGCCAGTTGGTCTCCAGCGCTTCCCTGGCTATTTGCGCCGCGAACACCGCTTCTTTTGCATTGCGCACGCCCGATGTATTGGGCAGGAGATGTATGGAAGGATGCCGGAGATGTTTGAGTATATCATCGTCGTTATCCTTCTCTATGCGTTTCAAAGCCATGGTCACTAATTCTGTTCCCGAAGCCAGCAAGGCTTCTTCCATTACTTCGTGGTTACCGAACTTACCGGTTCCGGTAATGAGGCGGCTGTTGAATGACTGTCCGCCTATGATCAATGCATCTTTCATCTCAAACTGTTTTTACGGTATGATTACACAATTCAACAAATTCCCGTGCAGCGTCTTTTACCGAAGAAGCCTGCGAAATAGCGCCAGAAACGGCAACGCCATGCAAGCCCGTTGCCAATAAAACCTCCACATCCTCACTGCAAATTCCTCCAATGCCCACAACAGGCGGAACGATGGTCTTTTCCTGCTTCAGTTGCTCAAAAAGCTTGTGATATCCTTCAAGGCCTAAAACCGGACTCAGTTTTTCTTTCGTAGTGGTGAAGCGGTAAGGGCCCAGTCCAATATAATCCGCCGGTCCCTGAACAATCCGAAGAATATCTTCCAGCGTATTGGCTGTACACCCGATGATATACTCATTACCCAGGATAGCCCTTGCTTTTGCCAGCGGCATGTCTTCTTTGCCAATATGTACACCATCTGCTTCAATATCCAAAGCCAGCGATACGTTGTCATTGATGATGAGTTTTGCCTGGTATTTTCTGCATACCGCCAATACTTCCAGCGCCGTTGTTTTATACTCATCATAACTGGTATTCTTCAACCTGAGCTGTATCCAGTCGGCCCCTGCCTCGCAGGCCTGTTCAGCCAGTGACGCTGAGGTAGTGATATAATGTAGTTTACTGATCCGTTTCATAGGAAAAACTGTATTGATGATACCCTAATAAAGTTTCGTTGCTGGCCAAGAACTGCCTCGTATAACTATTGGCATATTCTCCTGCTGTTTGCAAATCATATCCCAGCGCGAGCTGCGTAGCGAGTGAAGCCGACAATACACAACCGCTCCCGTGTTTTTTTGCGTTGTCAATCCTGGGTTTGAGGTAAGAAAAGGCAGTATGCTTTATATATAATTTGTCTGTAGCCACTGTACCCTTACCATGACCATCTTTCAGATATATAGCACAATGCATGCTTTCTGCCAGTAATTTGTCGTGCAGGTCTTTCTGGTTTTCAAACAACACCATTGCTTCCGGAATATTGGGTGTGATGCACCTGATCTTTTTCATCATGGATTGCAAATGGTCGCGGTCTATGGAACTGTGAAATTGAAATCCGGCGCTGGCTTTCAGGATAGGGTCCCAGATAATGCTTGCATTCGGATTGTGCTCTTTGATGAAAGACACCACTCTTTCCAGTGTTCGCATGTTCTCGATGAGTCCGATCTTGAAATAATTCACGTTAAAGCGTTTTAATAACACCTCTATCTGCGCCTTGATCTTATCTGCAGTGATCCATTCAGCTTTTTCAAAAGCAATGTCGTTCTGAAAAGTATTGGCCGTGAGTACACCCAATCCATACCCGCCATTGGCTTCAATGGTTTTAACATCAGCTAAAATGCCGGCTCCGCCGCTGGGGTCGAAGCCTGCAATGCTCAATACATATGGTTTGGCCTGCTTCAAAATGATTTATACATAAATTTCCGCACCTTGTTCTTTGAATTCCTTCGCTTTCTCTTCCATTCCTTCCTGCACCGATGATGCAAGATCCTGTTTAGCCGCATCCCTGATATCCTGTGTGATTTTCATGGAGCAGAAATGCGGACCGCACATGGAACAGAAATGAGCCAGCTTGGCTCCTTCCGCCGGAAGCGTTTCATCATGGAAACTGCGCGCTGTATCCGGATCGAGTGAAAGGTTGAACTGGTCTTCCCAACGAAATTCAAACCTTGCCTTGCTGAGTGCATTGTCCCTGTATTGCGCACCGGGATGCCCTTTGGCCAGATCTGCTGCATGCGCTGCAATCTTGTAAGCAATCACTCCGTCCTTCACATCTTTCTTATTGGGCAAACCCAGGTGCTCTTTTGGTGTTACATAACAAAGCATAGCAGTACCGTACCAACCAATCATGGCTGCTCCAATAGCAGAAGTGATGTGATCATAACCAGGTGCAATATCTGTAGTAAGTGGTCCGAGTGTATAGAAAGGCGCTTCATGGCATTCTTTCAATTGCTTGTCCATATTCTCTTTGATGAGATGCATGGGTATATGACCCGGACCTTCGATCATTACCTGCACATCATGTTCCCAGGCGATCTTAGTGAGCTCACCCAGTGTTTCCAGTTCGGCAAACTGCGCGGCATCATTAGCATCGGCAATGGAACCGGGGCGCAACCCATCACCCAGTGAAAAACTTACATCGTACGCTTTCATGATCTCACAGATCTCTGCAAAATGTGTATACAGGAAGCTTTCCTTGTGATGCGCCAGGCACCATTTGGCCATGATACTACCCCCCCGTGAAACAATACCCGTAGTACGGTTAGCAGTAAGGGGTATGTAACGCAACAGTACCCCGGCATGTATGGTAAAATAATCCACGCCCTGTTCTGCCTGCTCAATCAAAGTGTCTTTGAATATTTCCCAACTAAGGTCTTCCGCCTTTCCATTCACTTTTTCCAGCGCCTGATAAATGGGAACCGTTCCCACCGGAACAGGGCAGTTGCGGATGATCCATTCCCTTGTTTCATGGATGTTCTTGCCGGTAGACAAATCCATGAGCGTATCTCCGCCCCAGCGGCAACTCCATACTGCTTTATCCACTTCTTCCTCAATAGAGGAAGTAACAGCCGAATTACCGATATTGGTGTTGATCTTCACGAGGAAGTTGCGTCCGATGATCATCGGTTCTGCCTCAGGGTGATTGATATTGGCGGGGATGATGGCGCGGCCTTCTGCTACTTCATTTCGAACAAATTCGGGCGTGATCTTTTTCAATGGCGTATTGGCACCGAAGCTATCGCCCGGGTGTTGGTGATGATTGCTGTCGTTCTGATTGATCTCATCAATACGCTGGTTCTCACGGATAGCTATGTATTCCATCTCCGGGGTGATGATACCCTTGCGTGCATAGTGCAGTTGGGTAACATTTTTCCCTTCGATGGCCTTGTATGGTTTTTCAATATGTTCAAACTGAAGTGGTTTCAGTTTCTCATCATTCAAACGTTGATTGCTGTAGGCAGAAGAAAAAGCATCCAGCTTTTCCACGTCTTTCCTGTCCATAATCCAGGATTCGCGCAGCCTGGGCAGGCCCCGGCGCAGGTCAATGGAGACGGAGGCATCGGTATAAGGGCCGCTCGTATCGTAAACCGTGACCGGCGCATTGGCAATGGTTTCCTCTTTTCCAAGCGACCGGTTCACCGTATCGCCTACAGAGATTTCACGCATGGCAACCTGTATATTGTGCAGTTTGCCAGGCACATAGATCTTACGGGAGCCGGTGAGTGGCGAACGAACGATCAGATCGTCCTTGGGAGTGGGTGTTTTGTCTTTTTTCATAGTAAATACTTTAACCGCCTTGTGAAGCGCGTATCAAAATCAGGGAGTCGTTAGGTTGTAATGAATGGATAGGCCAGTTTTCTTTTTTGATAATGGTATTGTTCACAGCAACGGCCATACCGTTGAACGATTGAATTTGCATGGATTGCAATACCTGCAGTACCGTAGCCTGCTCAGGGATATCCTGTTTTTGGTCATTGACAGAAACTATCATATATGTCTGATGTCTGACGTGTTCATGTCTGATTTGAAATGTAAATGTTGAAATACACAAATCAAATCAGACATCAGCGATGGCTAAATCAGACATTTTCCAAGTCTTCAATAGCACAACACCTGGAATAATAATACTGGTACTTTAAGGGAGAAAATAAGAGATGCGGAGCATCGGTTACTTTTTCCTGCGCAGGCATTATCCTGATCAGGTGCAAGGGTATAATCTCAGCCTTTCTTATTGGCACCCCTAAAGCAGAACGAAAATAAGACAGTTATCTGATTCGAGCCGAATAAATTTTCTAACCCGGCATCGACCAATGTATAATGTCTGCGGCTTTTGTATAATATTTCGAAATCAGTAAATTTGGATGACTGGCGAAGCAAACAGGTAGTGGCAGGTACAATAAAAATTAATTTTATTTCTGAATTTGGAAACCTTTTAAACGTCAAGTATGTCGAATAATCTAAAATCCAAGCTGTCGCATTTTTTCACGCTACAGGTAGCCAACCGTATTTTAATGGGATTGGGGAATTTGATGACCCCTTTTTCCAAAGTGAGCAGCAAACCCATACTACCGAAAGAACAATTTCCCTGGGCGAAAATACTGGAAGACAACTGGGAGAGCATCCAGGCAGAAGTACACACTTTGCTGGCCAACCAGCGGGATCTTCCCAATATCCAAGACATACAACCTGCTGAATCGTTACTTACCACGGATAGCAAATGGAAGACTTTTTTCCTCCAGGGCTTTGGACATAAGGCAGAAAAAAATTGCGAACTCTGTCCGGCTACTGCTAAAGTGTTGGATCAGATCCCCGATTTGTTGACCGGCTTTTTTTCTATCCTTCATCCTGGAAAGCATATTCCCGCACACAAGGGCATCTTTAAAGGAATTGTAAGAACCCATCTCGGGCTCATCATTCCCGGCAAACCAGGTGAATGCAGGATGCGTGTGGACAAAGAATTTATTCACTGGGAAGAGGGCAAAGCCGTTTTCTTCGACGATACGTATAACCATGAGGTGTGGAATGATTCTGATGGCATCCGTGTGGTATTGCTGATCGATACCAAACGCCCTTATTCCAGAATCGGGGAACGTATCAATAATTTCGTGATCAACAGCATTACCAATTCCGTTTATGTGAAGGATGCATTGAAGAAGAACGAAGACTGGGAAAAAGTATACTATAACGTATTGGCTTAGTAGTTAAAATCTTAATTTCGCGTCCGGGCATATCAGTGATATGTCCGGATTTCGGGACGTAGCGCAGCCCGGTAGCGCGCTTCGTTCGGGACGAAGAGGTCGCTGGTTCGAATCCAGTCGTCCCGACTTAAGCCACACAATTTAAAATTGTGTGGCTTTTTTATTCCACAATATTTTCATTAACTTTCGAACAACTGAAAGTAAAACAGCATTTAAATCATTCATCATGAAACTGCGTTCTCCTTACGGAACTGTCAAATTCAAGACTATTGATGAGTACCACGATTCATTGCCTGCATCTGTGAGGGCCATTTTGGACCAGTTGCGCAAGATCATCGGAGAAGCAGCCCCCAAGGCAACGGAAACGATCAGCTACAATATACCTGCCTTCAAAATGAATAAGGTATTGGTTCATTATGCTGCCAATAAAAAACATATTGGTTTTTATCCTACGCCTTCACCGATAACGATTTTTAAAAACGAGCTGGTCAAATACAAGACATCGAAGGGGGTCATCCAGTTACCAATGGACCAGCCGTTGCCAATAACATTGATCAAAAAAATAGTACGGTTTCGTGTTACTGAGGATAATGAAAAAATGAAATGATCCTATCAATCGTGTTCAGATACATACACCTTTTATTGTTTGCCTGCATTTTATCGCAAGCGCTTCCGGCACAAACCAAACCATTGTTCAAAGTATTAGGTATCTATACCGGTAAACAGGATCTTGCACATATCAGTTTTGTACATGAAGCCAATCCCTGGTTTGCGCAGATGGCGAAAAGCCATCACTTCGGTTATGATTCCACGAGTGATTGGAGCAAGCTGAACCAGGACACGCTTGCCAAATACGATGTGGTTATTTTCCTGGATTCACGCCCCGAAAAACCAGAGCAACGCCTGGCATTTCAACAGTACATGGAAAATGGCGGTGCCTGGATGGGATTTCATTTTGCCGCTTTTGCACTAACGCCTTCCGCTTATAACCAGGACTGGGACTGGTATCATAACCAGTTCCTTGGATCCGGGCAATATGCCAGCAATACCTGGCGACCTACTACCGCCATTCTGCGTGTAGAAAACAAACAGGCAACAACACAACACCTGCCGCCAACATTCAAAGCTGCTCCCAATGAATGGTATCGTTGGGAAAAGGACCTCAGGCAGAACCCTGATATTGATATCCTGTTGTCCATCGATTCTACCAGCTTCCCTTTGGGAACAGGCCCGAAAGTCCACGAGATCTGGCATAGCGGTTACTACCCGGTTATATGGACCAATAAACGATATCATATGATTTACCTCAACATGGGCCATAACGATATGGATTATGGTGGTACCAATCGCAGTTTATCCTCTACATTCAGTAGCCCCGAACAAAACAGGTTCATCGTGGATGCGCTGTTATGGTTGGCGGGTCGGGGGTTGCGTCATTTCCAATAATTAATCGGAATGATCTTTACTTCACCATCCAACCCTGATGGCTGAATTTTCCAGCCAGCAGCGTCAAAATTTTTATAATTGATGTTTACAAAATTGATTTCATGGTATTTTCTCCATTCCATTTTATTCCTGTCCATGTAACGGATACGGTTAGCCATTAAGTTGCAAACTTCTATTTCAATCCTGTTTTCTCCTTCTTTCAGGTACCTGCCAATGCTTTCTTTAAATGGAAGGCTCCAGATGATTCCGGCATCATGGCCGTTCACTATAATCCTTGCGCTTTCATATAATTTATCCAGTTCTAATATATAGTCATCGGCTGTTTTAGAAGCAAGCAGAAAAGAAGTGGAGTACACTGCTTTGCCCGAGAAATATTGTGTAGCTGAATCACCCGCAAAGTTTGTCCAGGGTTGTACTGTTTTCATCGTTTTATCTGTCGGTATAAACGGGCCTCCACTGCCAAAATTTAGTTCCCACTCATTATTCAGTTTAATGGGGGTTTGCTTTGCATCAGTATAATGCCAGGTACCCATATCGCTACCGGCATGCAGTGTTTTAATAATGACTGCTTCCCCAGACTGTAGCTGTACTCTTACAAGGGTTGCCTTTTTTTGTTTATCAAATGCAACCTTTCCCACTTCTCCTGTTAGCGGATTCATCAGCACAACAGATTTGCAATTAGTATTCAATGCTATTGAATCATCTATTGCTTTCTGTGTGTGATTGACAATGTAATAATAGCTGTCCTGGCCTGTTTTTCTCCTGATGAACTGTAGTCCCTTACGGGTCAGCGTTTCTCCATTGATGCCAGCCAGTTTGAGCCCTTTTTCAATATCGTTTGCAATGATCAGCCTCCCTTTTCCTATAACAGCCTCTCTGCTGCCATCGGGCTTCTGCGTTGTAACAATGGAAGCAATCAGTGCTTTTAGTTTTTTACGATTGCTTTTCAGGTCATATAAACCCGACACATCTTCCGGATACTGCTGCAACACAATGGTAGCTCCGCCGTTTACCAACCTCAAAATCTGTTCAAACGTTGTTACAGGCATGTATTTACATTTTGAAACAAACAATGCCTTATAGGAAGCGCCTTTTCGCGAAATTTTGATAGACCTGCCTGTAACCTTTGCCTCACGCAACATTTTATCGGAAGAGAAGTCGATCGAATAACCCTGCTTCTGAAGGTACCGGAGGTTTTTATAAAAATCTGTCGGATGCAACCATACATCAATATCATGCACTTTGAATGACATATCTGTTCCCCCGGCGTAGGTCCAGTTATCATATACAGGCCAATACGCCAAAAGCTCATTATCGGGTTCCCCGCTTTGTAAAACAGACTGGCACCGTGTTATGTAATCATTTAATCCTTTCAAATGCGGCCACAGGCTGTTTGTGGGAACAAAATTAACCGATGCATAAAATAACCATCCAGGCCATGCTATCCCTTGTGTTGAATAAGTTGTGCCATGGTAAAACACATGGTTGATCCCAGATAAAAAAGCCTGTTCAACTTCCGGCTTACACTGGCTCCATGATGTTTTGAAATGCTCGGTCAGCCAGGTAAATGTTTCATTTGAGGCCAGCCTTTTTCCCATTACGTGTGCGGCTGAAGAAGCAAATTTCAGCATGTTTGGATCTGGATCAACATTCCTGGCATCTGCGCTATCCCTTCTCAAACCTGGTATATTAAAAGCGGTGCTGCCATATGTTTCCGCTTCGGGAATATCAACAGCAGCATATAAATCCAATAAGTTCCCCGGTGAGCCATGCGCCTGATTAGTATTGGACGCTTTCTTCAAGTGCGCCCAGTCAGTGAATTTCGTTGTGAAATACTGCAACATCAAATCACTCATCGTTTCCCTGTAGTCGCACTTGATCCTTGCTGTTAGTTCATCGCCAGATTTTACAGTTAATTGCTTTAGGTAGGGTTTCAGATCATACCCCCTTCTTTTTTTAAACTCATTAAAAAAATGTGGCGTCCAGTCAGCATTGTAAACTTCATAGCTATCATTGAAAAAGGAGCGAACGCCATGATTTGAGTTGCCTAATGCGGTATCAAAAGTTTTTAAATAATTTACAATTGCTGTCGATGAAAAATGGTCCAGTGTGTACCCTTCTCCGCCCGGTGCGGCACGCTTAACCGCTTGCCTCGTTTTACCGGCGAATAATGCAACCAGTGTCCAGTTACCGGTTGCCGGCTGCCAGTGTAAAAAACCGTCGGGCGAAACTTTGCCGGTAATCACAACCGGTTTGCCTTTCTCATCATAAGCTGTGAGTGCATTTAAAAATACCCCGGGCAGGTTTGCTTGATCATTGGGTATTACTTTATCTTTAAAAACTTCTCCTGCTTTAAGTGAATAGGTCTGAACCAGCATTTTAGTAGCCGCATCCTGCGCGGTTACCTGCGGACCGCCAATGGGCCAACCTGTTCCCACCGAAATATCTACCCCCATACTGAGCGAAGCTGCTTTATTAACAGTATGGTCCAGCATGTTCATCCATTGAGGCGACAAATAGCTGATATAGTTTTTTTCATATCCAACAGCTCCGTAAATCGGTACAATTTCTACTCCGCCGAAGCCTATCCTGTTCAGTTCTCTTAATTGCTCATCTATTCCTGCTTTGGTAACAGCACTTCCCATCCACCACCAGCGGGTCCAGGGTTTTGTTTCTTTACCGATAACCGGCCATTGTTGTGAATACCCTTGCAGAGCAGTCAATACAACGATTGAAATAAGGAGTTTTCCGGCAAGCATAGATCAGGTTGAAATGAAGCCCTAATGTAATTTACGGGATGGGTTTGCACATCCTGTACCATCCTGTCCTGCAACTCTCCCGATTACCTAATACAAAATCAGGCCCGTGCCGGGCTGCGCTGTTCTTGCTTTATCAACAAATCATCTATTTCTTTCCAGGAGAAAACACGGGCATGTCTGCCCGCATCGGCAAAATGGTTATGTGGCTGGTCGAACAAAATGGTCTTTCCATTAAAATGGTCCAGGTTCTTAAAGTGGTCGTCAATCATAATATCTGCATTGATGATGGTCTTTGACCCGCAAAAAACCATTTGTTGCCAGGTGATAAAAGGGAAGTGCTCGTTCAACCATGCCTGTTTTTCGGTCAGGCTTTGGGGAAACTCTGTGGCTGCCGAAACAATAAAGACCTCATACAAACTGTTTAAACGCCGCAACACATATTGGCTGCTTTCCATCACAGGCGCTTCCCTGAAAAAACCAGGGGTAAGCACATATTCCTTTGCTTTGGGAAAGGCCAAAAGCTCTTCTTTTCCTAATACTTCTTCCTGTGTTTTCAGCACTCCGGTATCTGCAAAATTGTATTTGATAAACTGCGATAGAACATCTGCCAACACGCCGTCCATATCAACTGCGATCCTTTTCATATCCCCAGACTTTGGTATTACCATTGATAAAATTCAACGGCCAAATATACAATGCCTTAAAGAACAAACCAGATCATTTATATGCCAGCGCAAATTCCCGGTTGTATTTCTTACGATAATCCAAAGGCGACAACCCGGTGATACGCCTGAATATTTCCCTGAAGGCTTTGGTATCATTATAGCCCACTTCGTACATCACTTCATTGATGGTTTTCCTGGTATTTTCAAATGCTTTTTTGGCCGCTTCCATCTTTACCTTTTGCAGGTATTCAACAGGTGTATCCCCGGTAGCTTTGATAAAACGTCTGTCAAAGTTCCGTCGGCTCACCGCAAACCGGGAAGCCAGTTCTTCAATGGATATTTTATCGTTGATCTTGTTTTCGATGAAGTCCTGCGCTTCTCTGATCATTTCATCGTGATGTTCTTTTTGTCCTTCAAAAATGGTGAATACTGATTGGCTTCCGCGATCGATCTCTATCTGGAATACTTTGGAACAAAAGATAGCAGTGGCACGATCGAAATACTTTTCAACGAGGTAAAGCATCAGGTTCAAAAATGAAAAAGCGCCGCCGTTGGTATAAATGCCTCTTTCGTCTGTAATAAGTTTCCCTCCCTGCAATTTTACACCGGGGAACATATTCCTGAACTCTTCTGCTGCTGCCCAATGAGTAGAACAATTCATTCCTTCCAGCAATCCTGTTGAAGCAAGAAGGAAGGCCCCGGTACAAATACTGGCCACTTCTGCACCCTGGCGGTATTGATACTGAATCCAGCTGATCAGTGGCTGGTTTTGTTTCAGCGACTTGAGAAAATTCCGGTTCAAAGCCGGAATAATGATGAGATCGGTTTTACCAATGGCATCAATGGTTGTATGTGGTTTGGCATAAAAAAGCCCGTTGTTGAATTCAATGTTTGCTGACCTGCCTGCCAGTTCAATATCCAGTAAAGTTTGCCCCGTCTTATTCTTCCAATGCTCATTGGCCCTGACCAGAATAATATAGGGACCAATCACACTGCTGAGGTTGCCATTGCCTTCAGGAACAAGTATGGTAACGTGTTTCATTGATAAGATTTCTGCAAAAATAGTAAAATAGATTGTCCATATCAACCCCTTACAATGTCCAAATAACACCCTTTTTATCCAGTAAATAGACAGTAGGTTTGGGTGGGAATCAATAAAAATTATGGACAGTATTATCCCTTTACAACGGCAATATGGCTTATTGACAAAATGGTTTTGTAATGTATTGGATGGTATCAGCGAAGAAGATGGCGCTACTCACTCAACAATCAGACCAATCACCTCAGGTGGCTGGCAGGACACCTCGTAGCAGGACGTTACCGGAATCTTTTGCGCACAGGTATTAAGGCCATCCCTTATCCCCAGTTGGACAAATATGTATTAAAAGATGTTCCGCCGCCGAATGCCCGGCCATGGTATTGAAATAACCAATCAAACTCAAAATCATACAGCTATGCAAGACTTTCAATTTTCATTGCTGATCTCCGCACCCATTCATGAAGTGTTCAATGCCCTCACTATCGGTATACACCAATGGTGGACCGAAGATGTTGAAGGATCTGCAAACAAAAAAGGTGATGAATTCAAGATTCGTTTCGGCAGCACTTTCAAAACCATGTCGGTATCAGACATCATTCCTGACCAACTGGTTGTATGGACCTGTATACAAGCCCATATTAACAACCCGAAATTAAAAGACAAATCAGAATGGGTAGGCACCAATATTGTGTGGGACCTTAAAGAAGAGCGACATCAAACCCGGTTACTCATTACCCATTTTGGCCTTACAGAGGAATTTGAGTGTTATGATATTTGCAAACAGGGATGGGTTTTCTATATACGGGAGAGCCTGCTTCCCTGGCTCACCACCGGAAAGGGGAAGCCCGACAAAAAAAGATTAGTCGTTCAATAATCGTTCAATCCTGTAATCAGGTAATATCCAGATGGCCGCAACAACGCAATAAAGTACAAAACTTACAATAGGCATGTAGAATGCAATGAAAATGGCCAGCAGGTAAATCGCCGAAGATAGTTTCCCTTTTGAGTCATGGCCATATGCGTGAGTAATTGTAGATTTTTCACCATGCAGTTTCATCAAAATGCGGGCAAGTATATACCATGCTACTGAAGCCATGAACAATATGAATCCATAAAGCGCCACCGGCCAGGTAGAAAAATGGTTCTCACCGATCCAGGCTGTGGAAAAGGGGAATAAGGATATCCAGAATAACAGGTGTAAGTTGGCCAGTAATACCCTTCCATTCACTTTGGTTACTACATGCATCATGTGATGGTGGTTGTTCCAGTAAATGCCTACATAAATAAAGCTGACAACATAGCTGATGAAAACAGGCAGCAGGGGTTTCAATACCGATAGATCATCGCCATGCGGTATTTTCATTTCCAATACCATGATGGTAATGATAATAGCCAATACGCCGTCGCTGAATGCTTCAAGTCTGTTCTTGGTCATGCTGTCAGTGTGTGAATTTGGGATCGAGCTGTACTTTGTATTCCGGGTGCTTTTTTAAATAACCAGCTACAAAGGGGCAGTAAACCATCACCGGCTTATTGTGCTCTTTGGCATAGGCAAAAGCATAAACAGCCAGTGCCGATGCAATTCCTTTACCCTCCAGTGCCGCCGGTACTTCGGTATGCATGAACGCAATATTATTATGGTAATAACGGTATTCCAGGTAAGCCGTTTCTTCGTTTTCGGTAACTTCAAAACGCATATCCTTTTCGTTATTCCTGATATCGTATGCCTGTGTATCCATTCAATCAGTAAAATACTAAATTTTATTCACTCAATAACCCACCATGAATAGGAGTCGGGCTTCAGGCTAACAGTCAATTCTACCTCATAATTCCTGTTCAGCATATAGGTCTTTACCAATCCCTCTCTTTCCCTAATACCTGCTTTTTTTGTAAGCCCTGTATAATACAAAGGTATTCGGATGGTTCTGCTGATGGTTTCTCGGGTTGGATTGAACAACAGCATCAATCCTTTCTCTTTTAATTGCGGATTTACATGCAGCCAGCCGTCCCAATCTCTTCCGTTGGCGCGCTGCAAATGAATGATATCGCTATTCAGAATGGAGCGGTATTGTTTGTACCAATTGATAACACTGCTTACCATCCGTTTTGTGGAATCTGTATCATATAAGCGCGGACCACGGTAGCAGGCCTGCACGCCCGCGCCATAATATTGCATCATCAGCTGTTCATAATCCTTCAGGTGTTCACCCAGTGGTTCCAATATGGCTTCCGGTCCGCCGCCCTGGTATTTTGTAAGCGGCACAAAGCCCCAGCTCATCGAAGGAGTTTTCTCCCAGGTACCATCGTATATATTTTGCCTGTTTAGAATTTTCTGGTTCTCCCGTGGCAGGGAAAAATTCACTTCCCGGTAGCCGATGCCTATTTTATTAGTGCCATCCAAAAAATACCAATCAGGTGCATTGATGTAAACGCCTTTCTGATTTAACCAGTGATATAGTTCTTTTTGTATTTCCATTTGCCGCCACTGTGAATCGTCCAGGCCTTTGTGTCCGGGATGTGTAGTGGAAGCACATACATCTCCCGGATACGGTCCGTCGTTTTCCCAAATATCAAAACCCGTTTGGCTGAAAAAGTATTTGATCTTGTTGCGGTATGCCAGTCCCCATTTACTGCCAAAACAAGGTGCCTGCCCAAAAAATGCTCCGCCGGGTTTCCCGGTTTTCGGATCAACTACATCATCTTCATCGCTGATACGGCGCGAGCTGAAGAGTGAATAACCCCCCATCTTTATGTTCTTTTGATGCGCATATGCTGCCAGCAGTTTCCATCTTTGAATATTGGTATCCGAAGAATCCTCCATGTTCAGATGACTGCCAAAACTCAATATCAATGCTTCATACCCTGTTTCGGCGCATTGATCAATAGCGGCTTTAACCTGTTCGTCGTTCTTACTTACCAGGTGCATGAAAATAGGATTAGCAGTTGTCCACGGCGCCACTTTTGCATACATTTTACGAATGGCAAGCCCTCTTCTTTCCCTGTCGTAACCATCCATCAGTAATTCATAAGACCTTACCGAATTAAGTATTTCTCCGGGTAGTAAATCAATACCTGGCGCTTTTTCAGGATACACTTCCAGTAAACAGGGAGTCTGGTAATCATAGTTCACCTGTGAAGTATAACCAGGATCGGTTTTCCAATGCGTGGTTTGGTCGCTGATGTTATAACGCATGGCATTGTTGAACGCGTAATTGGTTTCAATATAAATGCCCTGCGGTTTTTTCATCTGATCTGGGCTGCCCACTACAGCGCTCTCTTCTTCCGGCATCGCCAGTATTTCATTCACCATCCGGTCTATTTTCACCGGTGCATTGCTTTTATTTTCTATTGAAAGCCATTTTACCATCAATGGTATTCCATCGTATAATTCATAGATCACTTTTACATCAATGTTTTTCAGTTCAGGGTCTCCGGACAGGTAGTGAAAACTGATCTTCTTCCCTGTTACCTGACCGGTATTCAAGGACCAGGTTGTTGGTTTCCACGTAAGGAAAGGAGTTAGTCCGGTAATATTGAATTGCTGAAACCGGAATCCATGGTCTTCCCGCGTAAAACCATCTACCCACGCAGGCAGGAGATAAGCTTTTTCTTTCTGACCCCTCAATCCACCCACCGCATATTCTTTCCCGTTGATGGTAATACGCGCTTCCGGAGAAACTGCCCTGATGAGTTCCTGCCCGGTAGATAAATTCTTATAACCTGTGCAGGCGATAGCGGGACCCAGCCTGAATGTCCTCTCCACAAGACCATTGTTCATAACCAGGTCTTTTTTATCCGGACTGCCGTAGACAGCAGCTTTCATCGGAACAGGCTGCACCATCCAGTCCGCGTGATTGGTTTTTTCTTTTACCGATTGCTGTGCATTGATGGAACATGTTGTAACCAGGCAAAGAAGAATAACAGCGTAGCGCACAATACTTTTTATTTGATGATGCAATTATTTGAGGTACCAATCCCGGTATCTTTTCAAAGCTTCAAGATAATAGTAATCGGCATATACCAGTGGCACATCTATTTCCGAACCATGCGGTATACTTCCCACACAGTGTTTCAGAAGAAATCCTCCGTTTGTCCCCGGCTCTGCTTTATAAGCCGGGCCTGAAAGGGAATGTATGATCTGTAAAGCAACGCTGCGGTATTGGTCCGCTCTTTTTGCATCAACATAACGGCTAAGTTCCAGCAACGCCGATGCGGTAACGGCGCCTGCTGCTGCATCGCGCGGAACCGTTTGCACTTTAAGCGCTTTTGAATTAACACCCGGAGTATATCCTTGTTCGCCCACATTAAAATCCCAGTACGGCACTTTATCGGCAGGCAGGTTTTTATGATGAACATACCAATCGGCCATGCCTCTTGCTGTTTGAAGAAATCGCTTGTCTTTCGTTTCCCTGTAACACATGGTAAAACCATAAATACCCCATGACTGTCCGCGCGACCAGGTTGAATTATCGGCATATCCCTGCGCTGTTTCACGTGCCAGCACTTTCCCGGTAAGGGTATCATAGCACACGACATGGAAAGAACTGTGATCATCCCTTATCTGGTTTTTCATGGTATGTAACGCATGTGAAATGGCTATGTGTTTGTACAAGGTATCTCCCGTTTCTTTGGAAGCAAAAAACAACAATTCCAGGTTCATCATATTATCAATGATCACAGGGAAACCATAAGTCGCATTACCATGCCAGGAGCGGAACGAATTCCATGATTTGATACAGCCAACTGCCGGATTGTATCGGCTGCAAAGTGATTTGGCGGATTGAATCAGTATGTCTTTGTATGCTTTTTTATGGGTGAGCCGATAAGCATTACCATAGCTGCAATACATCATGAACCCCAGGTCATGGTTACCGGTATAGAATTGAAGCGGTTCCAGTTTCTCGGTCCATTCAACCGCTGATTCCTGCATTGATTGATCTTTGTTGAACTCTGCCGTCATCCAGAGGCTGCCGGGAAAAAAGCCGGGAGTCCAGTCATACATGGAAGTGCCCAGCAATTTACCGTTCTTGTCGGTTGTCCTGGGAAATGATTGGGATTCTTTTGCAGCATCTGCAAGCATATTTTTTAACTGCAGTTCTGCGAATTTGAAATTTTCTTTTACAAAATCTTTTTCGCTTTGCTGCGATTTAAAAGAGGCCAGCGTTATGCAAACGGCTATCGCGATCGTTAAAACCTTTTTCATGAATATTCAGTGGTTAATTGGTTTCGATTATTGAATTTAAAGTTCAGTATTTCACTGCGTGATCCCTGTTGAATGGCTTGCCCGACCAGGCTTTGCGCTGTGTCCATTCAGCAAAGGGTTTGGACCAGAATTCATGCGTTCCGGGCAGGCCCAGCGCCATAAACACAAAGGAGGTAAGGTACATACTGCCCGTGTTGCTGTAAGAATCTGCAAGGTCTTGCTGCCGGTCACCCACAAGACCCAGCTGCAACCATCCTTCTTTGGTAAATGTGGCGGGTATGAAAAGATTCTTAAGAACCGCTGTCAGTGCACACCTCACCTGTGCCGGCTCAATTTCTTCCGGCAAATGATTATCCAGTGCAAGTTTTACCAGGGGCTGGAATGTCCCCGCGCGGTAGGTAGAAGAGCGGCCCACCACCAGGTAAGTGCCTTCGGGAGAAATACATCTTTCCAGGAAAGAAGCATAACGTTGCATGCGTTTATATGTCAAATCGAATACCTCCTGCTTATGCCTTCCTTTGGCAACATTTACTTTCAATACTTCTACCAGCATAGGCTGTATCACATACCCGTTATAATGATCCATGGCAAAAACGGGCCCGTCGCTATACCAGCCATCGCCCACATACCAGTGGAGTATTTTATCAATGGCCGTATCTATTCTCTCCGCATCAAATTCTTCGCCCAGGCTTAATAAAAAACTTTCTATGATGGCCGCAAACAACACCCAATTGTTATTTCCCGGCTTTATTTGACGGAGCGATTTGAATGCGTGGATAAAACGCGTTTTGGTAACTGTATCAAGCGGCTCCCATAAGGCCTGCGGCGCTGCCAGGAAGGCCTGGGCAATGAATGCCGCGTCTACCAAAGGTTGCGCCAGGTGTACATTTCCCCAGTTCAGCAGATCGGGACTTTCCGGGTTTACCCCATTGGCCAGGCTTTGTAAAGCCTGATCATGCAGGCGTTTTCTCAACCTTCCTTCTTTAGTATCCTCATAAGGCAATGCGAACCATGGTGCCATGCCTGCCAGTAAACGGCCAATGGCTTCCATATAGCCTACCGTTTTATCGCGGTTATCCCAGGCGGGACTAACCTCCATCACCATATTTTTTCTCAGCATGCCCCTGCTCATGTTGTCCAACACCGGCGCTGCTATTTTTTCCAGTAATGCCACCCAGTATGCCCGGTCACTGCCTTCAAAATGATCGTTGCTTTTAAACAATTCTCTTTCGCCTGCTGCCCATAAATTCCCTGAAGGCAATATGCTTGTCAAGCTTAAAAGGGAAGACCACCTGATGAATTTTCTTCGCTGGATCGAATCATTTGCCATGGCTCAACAATCGTATTTGGGTTCTAAATTAATGATTCTGCATTTTGATAACCAGCGAAATTAAGCGCGTTAAAACCTACCAATCGTTAGCTTTGTTCATCAAACGATTGATATGTCTAAACTGGAAAATTATATCCTGGGTAAATGGATCCCCGGCGATGGTGATGGTCAGTCATTATACAACGCGGTTACGGGCGAACAAATAGCCGCCGCCTCTACAAAAGGGATTGACATGGCCGCTGTTTTACAATATGCAAGAACCGTTGGCAACCCTGCACTCCGGAAAATGAGTTTTCATGAAAGGGGCCTGATGCTTCGTGCACTGGCACTTCATTTACGTCATCACCTCGATCAATTTTATGCAGTCAGTTACCAGACCGGCGCCACCAGGGCCGATAGCTGGGTAGACATAGAAGGGGGTATTGGCAATCTTTTTTCCTATGCTTCGCTCCGGCGCAAGTTTCCTGACCAGTCCTATTGTCTCGATGGAGAACACCACCCATTGGGTAAGGCCAATAGTTTTATGGGACATCACCTGCTCATTCCCAAAGAGGGGGTGGCCGTGCATATCAATGCCTTTAATTTTCCGGTATGGGGCATGCTGGAAAAAATTGCGGTCAACCTGCTCGCGGGAATCCCAGCTGTAGTAAAACCAGCTACCATTACATCATTTCTTACCGAAGCAGTGGTAAAAGAGATCGCTGCTTCCGGCATTCTTCCCAATGGTGCTTTGCAGTTAATCTGTGGCAGTGCAGGTGATCTGCTCAATCATGTCAGCGAGCAGGACGTGATCACTTTTACCGGTTCGGCCAGTACGGGACTGATGCTCAAATCCAATCCGCATATACTGTCATCCAATATCCCCTTTACCATGGAAGCCGATTCGCTGAACTGCATTGTATTGGGGGAAGACATAACGCCTGAAATGCCCGAATGGGATATTTTCATCAAGGAAGTACGCCGGGAAATGACCACCAAATGCGGACAAAAATGTACTGCCATCCGGCGCATTTTTGTTCCCGCAGATAAGCTGGAAAACATACAATTGGCCTTGGGAAAAGCCCTTGCACAAACCACCATTGGCAACCCCCTGAACGAAACGGTGCGCATGGGATCGCTGGCAGGGGAAATCCAGCGCAAAGAAGTGAAAGCCCAGGTGCAGAAATTGCTGGCTTCTTCGCAGGTCATTTATGGTTCACTCGACAGCGTGGAACTGATCGACGCCGACAGCACCAGAGGTGCTTTCATGAGCCCTTTGCTGCTGCTCAATGAACAACCTTTTCATAGTCCCGCTGTTCATGAAGTAGAGGCTTTTGGTCCCGTATCCACACTCATGCCTTATCAATCCACAGGAGATGCCATTGCATTGGCCAGGTTGGGTAAAGGCTCATTGGTTAGCACCATTGTTACCGCCAGCCGGCACCTGGCAAAAGAATACATACTGGGCGCCGGCGCCTGGCATGGCCGCATATTGGTACTCAACAGCGAATGTGCCAAAGAAAGTACAGGTCATGGTTCGCCCTTGCCTTTGCTGGTGCATGGCGGTCCGGGCAGGGCCGGTGGCGGAGAAGAAATGGGGGGCATACGGGGTGTAAAACATTATATGCAGCGTGTGGCCGTCCAGGGCTCGCCTGACATGATCACGGCAATAAGCAATGTTTACCAGCCTGGTGCGAAAGGCCGGACAGACGGCATACATCCTTTTCGTAAATATTTTGAGGAATTGCAGGTAGGCGACCAGCTGGTGACCGAAAAAAGGGTCATTAGCTCAACGGATATTGATCGTTTTGCAGATCTCAGCGGCGACCATTTTTATGCCCACCTCAAAGACACCGATTTTACCGGTACCATGTTTGAAAAACAGGTAGCGCATGGTTATTTCATCATGAGCGCTGCAGCGGGCCTTTTTGTAGACGGTTACCATAAAAACCCGGTATTGCTCAATTACGGTATCGACGAGCTGAGGTTCACCAAGCCGGTATACCCGGGAGCAGAAATCCATATCCGCTTCACCTGTAAAGAAAAAATAGCGCAGGAAAAGAAAACGGAAGAGGATATTGATAAAGGTATTGTTAAATGGTATGTAGAGATCCTGGACGAGGCTGGCGACATCGTTGGAGTGGCCACCATCCTTACCATGGTAAAGAAAAAGTATTAAGCTTACTTTAAACAAAAAGAACAGCGCGTTGTTGCTGATAATAGTAAATTTGGTACAGGACCCCGCGCATATCTTTTTTGTAAAAAGGTGTTTTATGATAGAAGAGATCAAAGAAGGCTATGTTAAAGTAGAAAGAGAACATGGCATTGCTACCATTGAATTTTACCACCCTCAGCGAAATTCATTACCGGGCATGATACTGGAAGCCCTGGCCAAGGACATCCACAGCGAGGGACTGAACAAAAACACCAAAGTGATCATTCTGCGTTCCGGCGGCGACAGGGTTTTTTGTTCCGGCGCCTCTTTCGATGAGCTGGCCGCTATTAAGAATGAAGAACAGGGTTATAAATTTTTCAACGGCTTTGCACAGGTCATCAATGCCATGCGAAAAGCGCCTCAGTTCATCATAGCCCGTATCCAGGGCAAATGTGTAGGGGGTGGTGTTGGACTCGCAGCGGCAGCGGATTATGCCATTGCTGTTGATGGTTCCGAAGTAAAACTGAGTGAACTGGCCCTGGGCATCGGTCCTTTTGTAGTAGGTCCCGCTGTAGAAAGAAAGATCGGTGTATCTGCTTTTTCACAATTGGCTATTGATGCGGGAATGTGGCGACCGGCTGATTGGGCACGTCGAAAAGGGTTGTTCGCCGAAGTGCACAGCGATGTTGCGGGCATGGATGATTCCATTACGCGGCTTTCCGATTCACTTACCCACTCCAATCCGGAAGCCATGCGGGAGCTGAAACAGAATTTCTGGAAAGACACCGAACACTGGGATGAATTGCTCAAAGAGCGCGCCAGGATCAGCGGCAGGCTCATATTGAGTGAGTACAGCAAAAATTTCATTGCCAAATTCAAAGAAAAACAATTGTCTTAAGGCAACTGTTTTTTATGCCGGTTTACAGATCATCGTATTCATACAATGGGTCAAGCGGGGTATTGGCCCTCATTTCAAATACCGGGTTGATGATGCCGTCTTTCAAACCATAGACCCATCCGTGCAAATCGGGCCGCTGTTCTTTTTTCCAGGCCCTCTGAATAATGGATGTTTTGGCAAGATGCATCACCTGTTCCACAACATTCAGCTCTACCAGCCTGTCGAACCTGGCTTCTTCATCATCAATCAGGTCCAGTTCTTCACGGTGAATGCGGTATACATCCTTGATATTACGTATCCACATATTGAGCACCTGTTTGAAATCGTGATTACTCAGGGCCGCTTTAACGCCACCGCATCCATAATGGCCGCAAACGATCACATGTTTTACTTTCAGGTGTTCCACTGCATACTCGAGTACGCTCAGCAGATTTACATCGGTATGAATGACCAGGTTGGCAACATTTCTGTGAACAAATATTTCACCGGGCTGGGTATTCGTGATTTCATTGGCAGGTACCCGGCTATCACTGCAGCCTATCCATAAAAATTCCGGCGTTTGTATATGTGCCAGCCTGTCGAAATATTCCGGGTCGTCTTGTATCTTCTCCTTTGCCCAGGCTTTATTTTCCAACAATAGTTTTTGATATGTTTCCATATGAGTTTTCTCTTGCATTAAATATTCAGTCCCCCGCAAACGCTCAGCACCTGTCCCGTTATATAAGATGCCATGTCACTGGCAAGGAATAAAGTGGTATCTGCAATTTCTTCCGCCTTTCCAAAACGTCCCAATGGAATCTTCTTCAAAAATTCTGTTGCTCCTTCTCCATCTTTCAGGTAATGGGTCATATCGGTTTCAATAAAACCCGGCGCAATGGCATTGCAGCGGATATTACGGCTGCCCAGTTCCAAAGCAACTGATTTCGTGAACCCGATGATTCCCGCCTTACTTGCTGCATAGCTTGACTGGCCTGCGTTACCGCGTACACCTACAATGGAACTCATATTGATGATACTTCCTTTTTTTGCTTTCATCATGGGACGAATGACCTGCTTGGTCATGTTGAAAACACTCTTCAGGTTGATGTCCATCACTTCATCCCATTGTTCCGGCCCCAGTCGCAGTAACAAATTGTCTTTGGAAATACCTGCATTGTTCACACAAACATCTACGGTACCGAATTCTTTCATTACATCATTTACAAAAGTTTCACAGGCAGCAAAGTCGCCGGCATTGGTTTGGTAAGCCCTGGCTTTGATGCCCATTTCCTGTAGCTGTGTTTCCAGATCACTGGCTTTTGCCGCACTGCTGTCACTGATATAGGTGAATGCTATATTGCTGCCATGTTCTGCCAGTTTAATGGCAATGGCCGCTCCAATACCACGTGCCGCTCCCGTAACTATAGACACTTTTCCTTCAAGTAATTTCATAACAATTTGGTTTAATGGAAATCCGTTCCGGGGGCAAATAAACGCAATTTATTATTGATATTGGCTCATCAATAGTTTTATGTCGTCTATATATTTCCGGTCATTGCACAAGCGGGGTACTTTGTGTTGCCCGCCCAGTTTGCCTTTGCTTTTGAGCCATTCATGGAAAACTCCTTTTCCCAAAACCTGGATCTGTGGCATTGTAAGCGCCATATCTTTATAACGTTTGGCCTCATAATCGCTGTTGAGCGACTTTAGGGCACAATCCAGTTCATAAGCAAACTGTTCTATGCGGACCGGTTTCTCTTCAAATTCTATGAGCCATTCATGGGCTCCCTTGTTGTTTTCGCCAAAATAAACCGGCGCTGCCGTATAATCATTCACTACCATTCCGGTTCTTTCACAGGCAATGGCAATAGCCCTGTCGGTATTGTCTGCAATAACTTCTTCTCCGAAAGCATTGATGTATTGTTTCAACCGTCCGCTTACCTTGATCCGGAAGGGGTACCTGCTCGTAAACTGTACCGTATCGCCCAGAAGGTAACGCCAGAGTCCTCCATTGGTACTGATCACCAGTGCATAATTTTTTCCTGTCTCCACATCTTTTAATCCGATTGTTGTCGGATGTTGTTTCCCGTATTCTTCCACCGGCATGAACTCATAAAAAATACCATGGTTCAAAAATAACAGCATGCCTTCTTCCTCCGGGTTATCCTGCGCCGCGAAAAAACCTTCACTGGCATTGTACATTTCAAGATAAGTGCATCCTTCCCCGATCAGTTTTTTGAACTGCTCCCTATATGGCGAAAAAGAAACGCCCCCATGGATATACAGTTCCAGTCCGGGCCACACTTCCCTGAGGTTAGATTTCCCGGTGATCTCCAGTATCCGTTTAATAAGTACCAGGGTCCAGGTAGGAACACCTGAAATAGAAGTAACGGTTTCCGGAATGGTAGACTGCGCCAGTCTTTCAATCTTCTGTTCCCACTCATCCATCAATGCAATGGACAACTCCGGCGTGCGTATCCAGCTGGCCCAGATGGGTGTGTTCTGCAACAGCACTGCGCTCAGGTCTCCGTAATGTACTTCTTCATTGATCTTGCTGATCTGGTGACTTCCGCCAATCACCAATCCCTTACCAGTGAGCAGGTCACTTTCATTATTATGATTGTAATAAAGGGTCAGTACATCTTTTGCACCCTGGTAGTGGCAGTCTTCCAGGCTCTCTTCGGTAATGGGAATGAATTTGCTTTTATCACTTGTTGTTCCGCTGCTCTTGGCAAACCAGTTCACGGGAGTATTCCATAAGAGATTTTCTTCTCCGTTCATTAGTCGCTCTATATAAGGCTTGAGGTCGTCGTATTCGTGAATGGGAACATGCTCCTTGAACTTCCTGATATTGAAGAGCTCTTTGAAACCGTATCGCCGTCCGAATTCAGTATACTGGCCATGGGTAACCAGGTCCTGCAATACTTCACGCTGTGAATCAATGGGATTGTTCATCCATTGTTCTATGCGCCAATGCCTGAAGCGGGCCAGTCGGGATATTGCGGGGCTTAGGATTTTCATACGGGATCAGGAGCAAAATAAGGAATGATACTGATAACTCAAATTCCTTCCTTGCCCATTTCAATGATCCAGTCTTTCCGTTTGAGTTCAAAATTGGTACCCAGGTACAAACGCCGAACCTGTTCATTATCAGCCAGTTCCTCTGCGGTTCCGTGCTTGAATATCTTGCCTTCAATCAGCAGGTAGGCACGATCGCAGATGGAGAGGGTTTCATTTACGTTGTGGTCTGTAATGAGTATGCCTATATTTTTATACTTCAGGCGGGCTACCACGCTCTGTATATCTTCTACTGCAATGGGGTCTACACCGGCAAATGGCTCATCCAATAAAATGAATTTGGGATCTACTGCCAGTGCCCGGGCAATTTCTGTTCTGCGCCGCTCTCCGCCACTCAGACTGTCGCCATTATTCTTGCGCACATGATGGAGGTTGAATTCATCCAATAAAGACTCCAGTTTCTGGTGCCGCTCTTCTTTGGTAAGCTGCGTCATTTCCAATACCGACATAATATTGTCTTCCACGCTGAGCTTCCTGAATACACTGGCTTCCTGCGGCAGGTAGCCAATGCCCATCTGCGCTCTTTTGTACATGGGAAGTTTGGTAATGTCCTGCTCATTCAGGAATACGGCACCTTCGTCGGGCTTGATCAGTCCCACTACCATGTAAAAAGTAGTGGTCTTCCCGGCTCCATTCGGACCCAGCAGACCAACAATTTCTCCTTGTTTTACATCTATGCTTACATGGTTTACCACTGTACGGCCTTTGTAACTTTTCAGGAGATGTTTGGTATGTATGGTCAGATTCACCGGCTGATTATTTGAACAAAAATAATATTGTTGGGGCGAGAATGGTCATGCGTTTCGTTAATATTATCAAATTGAATGACGTCAATTCTTGTTGTTTGCCATTACATTTGTAAATATTTCGATTTTTACATGAAAGTAACCGAGCATCTGCAGCAGACCCAGCAAACCCTGATCTCTTTTGAAGTCTTACCCCCTTTAAAGGGCAAGACCATTGCGTCTTTATACGATCATCTCGATCCGCTGATGGAATTCAAACCATCCTGGATCAATGTAACCTACCATCGTAGCGAAACCATGTTCAAAAAGAAAGCAGATGGTACTTTTGAAAAGGTAGATGTTCGCAAACGGCCGGGAACCGTGGGTATTTGTGCTGCCATCATGAACCACTACCAGGTAGATGCCATTCCCCACATCATCTGTGGCGGATTTACCAAAAGAGAAACCGAAGATGCGCTCATCGATCTCGATTTCCTGGGCATCGATAATGTGTTGGTGTTACGGGGAGATGCTGCCAAAAATGAAACTTCTTTTGAACCAGAACCCGGAGGGAACATATATGCGCTTGACCTGCTGAAACAGGTGTGCAACATGAATCATGGTATTTACCTGGATGAAGACATCAAAAACGGTGGCAAGACCAATTTCTGTATGGGCGTGGCTGGTTATCCGGAAAAACACTTCGAAGCCCCCAACCTGGAGATCGACCTGCAGCGCTTGAAACAGAAAGTAGATGCGGGCGCTGAATACATCATGACCCAGATGTTTTTCGATAACCAGAAATTCTTCGGCTTTGTGAAAGCCTGCCGGGATATGGACATTACTGTTCCCATCATACCAGGATTGAAACCCATTACCAATAAAAAACAATTATCGGTGCTGCCGCGTATTTTCCATGTAGACCTACCAACAGAACTGTCCAACGAAATCATGAAATGCAAAACCGATGCTGAATGCGAGCAGGTAGGTACAGAGTGGCTGATTCACCAAAGCAGGGAACTGAAAAAGTTCGGCGTGCCCGTATTGCATTACTACACATTAGGCAAGCCGAAAGTTATCTGGAATGTTGCAAAGGAAATCGTCTGAGTTATTCTGCTTCTGCAACCACTTCTTTCACTTCAGGGATCATGCGTTTCATCATGCCTTCAATACCGGCTTTGAGCGTGATCATAGATGAAGGGCAACCGCTGCAGCTCCCCTGCAACATAAGGTTTACCACGCCATCATTATAGCTTTTGAATTGTATGGCGCCGCCGTCCATTTCAACAGCAGGCTTTACATAATTCTCCAATAATTCTTTTACCCTTTTTACCACATCATCATCATCCGCACTCACGGCATTGCTCGCTTCCTGTTTAACTTTGGCTACTTCATCATCATTCACAACCACGCCTCCGTTTTCAAGGTATTCTTTCAAAAATGCTTTGACAGTAGGAATGATGTCCTGCCATTCTTCCGTATCGGTTGTCTTGGTAAGCGTTACAAAATTGCTGGCGATGAAAACGCTTTTGATAAAGGGGAAACTGAATAATTCCTTTGCCAAAGGAGAAGGCGAAGCCAGGGTTTCATCTGCAAAATCAATACTTTTACCCGGGTATAACAATTTGTTGGCCACGAATTTCATGGTTTCCGGGTTAGGGGTCATTTCGGTGTAAATACTGATCACCGGGTTGCCTGTCTTGATCATACTCATCGGTTTATTGTGTACAAAGGATTTCTCCAAGTACAAAAATAAACAAAAGCCGCGGCTTAACCGATGCCCGGTTTTCCGAAGATCCTGGTACATGCATATTTTTCGCAAATCGAAAGCCTCTGCAGGTCTTTCCATCAGTGATCATGCACATATTTCAATAAAAAAATATGTGGAATGCCGGCATTATAATCGCACACCCGCACTGATAGTCAGATAAAACATGTTCTGCCCTCTTTCCGACAGGTCTGGCCTTCCGGCCACAGTTGCAAGGTTCTGCGGCATCACATAAGCGGGTATTACCGAGGCATTGAACTTGCCCAATACCAGCACCACAGGCATAGAAGCTTCGTAAGAAAGGATATTGAATTGTGTGACATTTTCTGTCACGTTCTGCTGGGAGACAGGGAAGCCCAGGAAATTTTCTTTTTTCAGGTAGGTATTGCTGAACTGCTGAGTTCCTGCATAAGCATATACAGACGGGTCTATTGCAATGGCAGCGTTCTTTAAACCTTTGGTAATGATGAAGAGATGGTCGAGCCCGAATGTAGCGCCCACATCGGTTTTATCGCTGAACTTCAAATCGGCGCCGCCATTGATATTTACAATTTTGTTGGTGTATGCCAGGTTGATGCCTGTTTGTGATTTCAGGGCCGACTGAACCAGGGTGCTTTTGTCTTTATAAAGAAATTGGGTGTAAAAAATATTCCCGTTAAAATGATCTGATTGGGGGAAACGATAACCACCCTCAAGGGTAGCGCCCGTGTAAGTTGCCGACTGAACATTATTTTGAATAAATATGAAATTACTCTGTGCATATAAGCCGTTCTTGAGATGAAAGCCAACTGTCGGAAAAATGCCACTGCTTTTTAAGCTGTCTGCACGGCCAAAATAATGTAAGTAAGACTGGTAACTGACCGCTGCATTCAATTCATTTTTTGACTCCTGTTTGTTTCCGGATTTCTGTGCTATTGAGAATGCCGGTAAACATATTGCTATCAGCCATAAACATTTATTCATTGCGTCTTTCATGCCTGCCTGTTTTAAATAATGTTAGTCAGCAACTTATCTACGGTGCTTTTGAAAGGGATACTGGATTCTAACTTCAGGTTTTATTAATGATTGCCTGCTTTAACATTGCCTTTTGCTTTCACTTCTGCACTGGCGTTCGCATCAGTTTTGATTTTTGAAGAAGCTTTTGCTTTTGTTTCTTCTGCCTGATGATGTGCTGATTCTTTTGTTTGTTCGGCTTTGGCTTTCATTTTAGCATGAGCCTCTGCTGCATGTTCTTTCATTTCGCTTGCCTTATCTTTTGCATCAACATCACCATGTACTTCAGACTCTGACCTTTCAGATGCCCTTACTTGCCCCCTGGCTTCACCGCCGGCATTAGAGTTCGTATTTACTTTTGCTTTTACCTTTACATGGTCCTGATCCTGTGCATCTGCATCACCATGTACTGCAGATTCTGATCTTTCTGCTGCCCTTACCTGTCCCCTGTCTTCTCCACCCGCATTAGAATTGATATTTGTTTTTGCATTGGTACCTACAGAAGCATTTAACTGTGCATTATTCTGTACACTGGTTGCCGTATTAAGGGTAGCATTAGTGGCATTGGATGCTTTTGCTGCGGCATTGGTGCTCGCATTCACGGCAGCATTGG
This sequence comes from Sediminibacterium sp., assembly GCA_041798205.1. Classification (GTDB taxonomy): domain Bacteria; phylum Bacteroidota; class Bacteroidia; order Chitinophagales; family Chitinophagaceae; genus Sediminibacterium. Next base: position 89,646 of record JBHCAK010000012.1, on the reverse strand, counting down.
TACTGGCATTTACCGCAGCGCTGGATGCTTTTGCTGCGGCTGCAGCGGCATTGGCGCTGGCATTTACTGCATTATTGGTAGCTGCTGATGTTCGGGCCGCTACCTGGGTGGCCGCACTCGCTGCTTTAGAAGCATTCACAGTAGCGTTTGTAGCCGTTTTCAGTCCTACAGCAACCTGCGCCTGCGCCGCATTAAAAAATAACACAACTGCTAAAGCTGCTGAAGACTTGATAATGGTTTTCATGTGATTAAGGTTTTGTTTTACAATCTGGTTTAGAAAAAATATTCCAAGTACCGTGCCAATCTGTTATTCATATTATTATAGCCTTACATAACTGTCTGTAATAAAGTGTTTTGTGTTATGCACCCGGGATGACGTACCTTGTATTTTATGTTGCAAATTCCTTCATACCAATTGTATAGTATTGGAGACCATGCACTTATCATTGATTTTGGACAGCTTATCGACGAAGGGATCAACCAATGGGTGATGGCCATTTACAACCATTTTCAACAAAACCCTCTTGACGGGGTTATTGATTATATACCTGCTTATAGCAGTATTGCTTTTGTATATGATATCATTGCTTTGGGAAACAAAACCGGTAATTCAACTGTTGTTGATTATTTAACCAGGGCCATCACGCAAAGGATTCCTTCCATTCATGTGGAATCTTACAAAGAGCGGAATATTATTGAAGTCCCGGTTTGTTATGATCCTTCATTGGGTGCAGACCTGGTTGCCTTATCAACTGCTCATGGGTTAACGGAAAAACAGGTGGTCGAAATACATTGTTCGAGGAGTTATCGTGTGTTCATGCTCGGTTTCCTCCCCGGGTTCGCCTATATGGGTAAAGTTGACCCGCGCATCGTCACACCAAGGCTACAGCAACCCCGCACCAAAGTGGCGGCGGGCAGTGTGGGAATTGCCGGTGAACAAACAGGCATTTACCCTGTCGATTCCCCGGGCGGATGGCAACTGATCGGACAAACTCCCTTGAACATATATGATCCGGCCAAAGCAAATCCCTGCCTGTTTGCACCGGGCGATGAAGTGAGGTTTTTCCCGATTACCCTTTCTGAGTTCCAAAAAATGAAGAACCGATGAGTCTGTATATTGTTAAAAAAGGAATCCTCGACAGCATTCAGGATGAGGGGCATTATGGCAAGCAGCACCTGGGCATTAACCCCGGCGGTGTAATGGATTTTATTGCTTTTCGTACGGCAAATGCCCTTACAGGGAATACCCGCGGCGAAGCAGTATTAGAAATGCATTTCCCGGCGCCTGTTATCCGTTTTACATCGGACTGTCTCATTGCATTAAGCGGCGCCGATTTCGGCGCTGTTATTGACGAGGTAGACATTGCCATCAACCAACCCCTGGTGGTAAACAAAGGGTCTGTGCTTCGCTTCATTCAAAAGAAAAAAGGTGCACGTTGTTACCTGTCTGTTCATGGCGGTTTGAACAATGAAGAATTTCCTTATCACTTTTCCGGCGAGCACAGCGTGGTGGCACTGCCCTGGAAAGCAGACCTGGCTGGGTTGTACCATCATAACAGCATTCGCTTTATCCGGGGTTCTTTTTTTCACCGCATGGCCGAATGCAGCCGCCGGTATTTTTGCAAAGGATCTTTTACCATCACCAACCAAAGCAATCGCATGGGTTACCGTCTCGGTGGCGAAGCCATACTGTTGATGGAAAAACAGGAACTTGTTTCCGCCGCCGTAACCAAAGGAACCATCCAGTTATTACCCAACGGCCAGTTGATTGTATTAATGGCCGATCACCAGACCACCGGCGGCTATCCCTGTGTGGGGCATGTGATTGGTGCTGATATACCCAGCCTTGCACAGGCCGAAGGAGGTCAGGTGCTTTCTTTTCAACCGGTCTCTATAGCAGAAGCAGAAACATTACGCCTGCACCAGGAACAACATTTGCAACAACTGCAATATTCCTGTACCTTCCGCATGCAGGAATATTTTTCAGCTTAGATGACCATTGACCTCAATTGCGACATGGGTGAAGGATTACCTAATGATGCCGCACTGATGCCCTTCATCAGCAGTGCTAATATTGCATGCGGTTACCATGCAGGTGATGACGCTACCATCAAACTTACCATTGAGCTTGCGTTACAGCACAACGTGGCCATCGGAGCCCACCCGGGGTTCAATGATCCAATTAATTTCGGTCGAAAAGCCGTGCACCTGTCTGAACAGGATCTGTTTGAACTGGTTGCCGATCAAGTATTGCTGCTCCAGCGTTCTGCAGAAAGCCTGGGTACCGAACTTCATCACATAAAACCCCATGGCGCCTTGTACAATATGGCTGCAAAAGACCCTGCCATGGCGGAAACAATCGTTAAAGCAGTGAAAGCGATCAATCCTTCATTGGTATTTTACGGACTAAGCGGAAGCAAACTCATCAGTGCCGCACTTGCTGCGGGGTTAAAAACAGCCAGTGAGGTTTTTGCCGACCGCAGTTATCAGAACGATGGTAGTCTTACCCCCAGAAATTTACCCCACGCGCTTCTGGATTCTGAAGAAGCAGCTGTAGCACAGGTATTGGAAATGGTGAAGCAACAAACTGTTACCAGTGTGCAACAAAAAAAAATTCCTATTGTAGCAGAAACCATTTGTATTCATGGCGATGGTGAGCATGCTTACGCGTTCGCAAAACATATTCATCAAGCTTTACAACAAAACAACATTGAGATCAGGAAAATTTAAACCCACCCTGTTCAGTGGTGTTGGCCTGGGCGCAGCATTCCTGATGGCCAATTCTTCAATCGGACCGGGATTCCTTACCCAAACAACCGTTTTTACCCAGCAATTGATGGCCAGTTTTGGTTTTGTGATACTGGTTTCATTGCTGCTCGACATTGGCGCACAGCTCAATACCTGGCGTATCCTTACCATCAGTGAACTGAGGGCACAGGACCTCGCTAACCGGTTATTGCCCGGACTGGGTTACCTGCTTGCAGCGCTTGTAGTATTGGGCGGGTTTGCGTTTAACATTGGCAATATTGCCGGCTGCGGGTTGGGCATTAATGTGCTCACCGGTATTTCATTCCAGCAGGGGGCTGTCATCAGTTGTGTAGCAGCACTCGTACTTTTCTGGATACGCGAGATCGGTAAAATGCTTGATCATTTTACTAAGATTGTTGGTTCCGCTAAAATATTGCTGACGCTTTTTATCGCCTTCAGTGCGCACCCGCCCCTGATGCAGGCTGTCCACCATACTTTCATCCCGGAAACCATCAGCTCCCAGGCCATCGTAACCATTGTGGGCGGAACGGTTGGCGGTTATATCACTTTCTCCGGCGCACACCGGCTGCTGGATGCCGGGATCAAAGGAAGGGAAAACATGCAGCAGGTAAACAGGAGTGCATTGAGTGGTATTTTTATATCCGGTCTCATGCGTTTTATTTTGTTCCTGGCAACGTTCGGCGTTTTAGCATACGGAGCAATCCTCGATCACGACAATCCTCCTGCCAGCGTATTCCGTTTTGCCGCAGGCGAGTTTGGATTCCGGGTATTTGGTGTTGTATTGTGGAGCGCAGCAATTTCCTCTGTAATTGGCGCGGCCTATACATCTGTTTCTTTTTTGAAAACCTTTCATCCCGTCATTGCCCGGCACGAGCGGCTTTGTATTTCTATTTTCATCCTGCTTTCTACCGTTGTTTTTGTCTTCATAGGTAAACCCAGGCAGCTCTTGCTTTTTGCAGGAACCATCAACGGATTCATTCTCCCCCTGGCTTTGGCCATTATCCTGGTTGCAGTTACAAAAAGCCGGTTAATGAACGGATACAGGCACCCGCTTTGGATGCAGGCAGCCGGATGGGTCGTGGTAGTGGCAATGGGTTGGATGAGTGTTGATGCATTTCTTAAATGGGTTGCATAACACCGGTTATTTTCTACCTTCGTTATCTCAATGGTATGAAAACAATATTGCTCATAAGGCATGCAAAAAGCAGCTGGGACGATCCTGCGCAAGACGATTTTGACCGGCCCCTTAATAACAGAGGTCACCGCGATGCACCTGAGATGGCAACAAAACTCGTCATAAAACAGCCCCTGATCGACGCCTTTATTTCCAGTACTGCAGTCCGCGCTTTCACTACCGCCACTTATTTTGCAAAAGCCTATCATCGTACCGAAAAAGACATCATCCGCATCCCTGAATTGTACCACGCTTCTGTTCCCGTTTTTTTAAAAACGATTGAACAGATCGACAATCATCATTCATCTGTGGCCATTTTTTCGCATAACCCGGGTATCACTGCATTCGTTAATGAATTAACCCGTGTAAGGATAGACAATATGCCCACCTGCGGCATATTTGCCATCACTTCACCCATCAATCATTGGAAACATTTTGGATCTTCTGAAAAGTCTTTTCTTTTCTTCGATCATCCGAAAAACTAAGTCTGCTGCTTTTTCCTGTTTACCAGGTACACGCCTGAAAAAATCAATACCGTTGCTGCAGCCTTTATAAGCGTAAAATGTTCTCCCATAAAAAGCATTGCTACCATCGCTGCAAAAACGGGCTGTGTATAGATATACGCTCCTGTTGCAGACGGGCCGATGACAGAAAGTGCATATACGCTCAGTAAATAAGCAAGAAATGTTGCTGCAATGGCAACAAAACCTAATGCCATCCAATGACTTACATGAAATGCCTGCCAGTTGGTTTGCGCAAAATCCCTCCACCCTACAGGCAGGATACCAATTGCACCAATGGTAAGCACCCATCTGGTAACATGCAGGGCATTGTATGATTGCATCAATGGTCTTGCCAGCACAAGATAAAAAGCATAAGCAATGGCGGCCATCAGGGCAAAAAGATCACCCACTATATCATTTGTATTATTACCTTGATCCTTGATCACGATCAGTATTGCAGCACCGCTGATGCCGCAAACAAGTCCTGTTACCCTGGTTGCATTCATCTTTTCTTTCAGCAACCATACCGCGAAAATGCTGATAAAAATTGGCGTTCCGAGAGAAAGCATGGCGCCATGAAAAGAAGAGGTCATAGAAAGCCCTTTGATCAAACAAACCTGGTTCAGTGTAATGCCTGTAAGTCCGCACAGGATGAAACGGGGAATATCTTTTTTCCGAATTCCGGCATTACCCGGCTTCAGGAGAAACAAAGACCAGAACAGGGAAACACTCACCAACACCCGCACCACATTGACAGCAAGCGGTTGTATATAGGAAGGCATGATGTATTTGACCACTGCATAATTGATTCCGAAAATAAAATTGGCGCCCAGTGCTGAAAGGTGTGCTTTGTTGTTCCTGTTCATTTACAAACGACGTTTTGTAATAATCCATTGATATCTTTTTCTTCGAACCTGTGTATAACAGGCAGCCGATAAGAAAAATTTTTTGCTTCTGCAATTGCCATGACAAGATCGAAGCTTCGTTGTTTCACACAAAATGCATAATTCTTCTTTGTCAGCTCCCTGGCCAGGTATTCCTGTTCTGTTTGTCCGGGTGTGGGGATCAATATCGATTTCTTTTCCAAGGCCATCAATTCCATAATGGTGGTATAGCCGCTCCTGCAAATGATCCATTCGCTTTGTAAGAAGGCCTCCTGTAAAGCAGCAGTAGGCAGGTGGTTTTCTACCTGGTATTGTTTGCCTGATTGTAAGCGCTCTTCACTCCCGGGCTTCCCCCGAACGAAGAGGGTTTTGCCTTCCAATTGCGGCAAACTGCACATGATTTGATGCTCAAGGAACGTTCGTTGCGGTTCCGGTCCTGATAAAACAATGCAGCGGTCATATTTTTTTTCGGCGCCGGTTTTATGGAACCGCGCCAGCAACCCGATATAATGTACCGGTACTTTCGGCATCTGCCGGGGATGGGATAATTCTCCGGCAATATTATTTTCCCCTTCCGCATCGGGTACCCAACAAGCTGTGAACTTATTGATATAGCTATAATTGATTCTTTGTAAAATTGCTTCCAACCATTGGTAAGGGGCTTTGATGGTCAATTGGTGGGTAATAAAAATGCAGGGTATTTTGTTGCTGCACAGGCCATAACGATTGTCTGATATGACCAGGTCGATGGCATGGGTTTCAATGGTTTGTTGTAGCCATTTTCTTTCATAGGAAATCAGCCCCAGCAATCGCGGCAGCTGTGTAAGTAATTTAAAAGGCAGAAGGCTTTTCTTCTTACTGTAATTGATACCGTAACCTTTCAAAGGAAGCACCCGAAGACCAGGAAACTCTTGTTGCAGCAGTATTTGCTGTGCACCTTCGGCAGCCGCCCACACTTCAATTCCCTGATGCATCAAAGCATGGATAATGGGTATGCAGCGCGTTGCATGTCCCAGGCCCCAGTCAAGCGGGGCCACCAATACCCTTTGTATGTTAAAAGTTCCCGGCAAAAGACCGATTTCCTGAATTTATGCTGTAAAGTAGTAATTTAGACGTCAGATTATGCAAAGGAAAATAAACCAATTGTTCGTTTTATTGTTATTGATGGCAATAGCGAGTTCCTGTGGCGTTTTCAACAAGAACAGGAAAACAACTTTTTGTGGTTGTCCTACTGTTCATAAGTAATCATAGTTGTAGTAATGAACCGTGCTAACAGAGATATCCTTGTGCTGACCAGCCAGTCCCATCTCAGTCCCTATGAACTGGAGCTACAGGTTGCATACTTGAACGATCTTTTGTACCATGCTGAAAGCTGGGATAATTTCTGCAGGGCGAATGAAATTGTAGACATTCACCACCACCGTATTTATAGCAGGCCGCACCTGATTGAAAAAGCGCTTCGTGATATAATAGGTATTGATAAACCGTTTGTTTTCATACACAATAAAAACTGAAGCTTATTGTAAAGCCGCCAGGGCTTTTTCCAGTTTCTCAAACATTTCTCCTATTTCTTCTTTTTTACAGGTTCCCACGCTTAACCGGTACCAGGGGTTATTAGCGCCTGCTCCGAATGCAGAGAAGGGTACCAGAGCCAGCTTGGCTTCACTTAATATATAAGAAGTAACATCGGCCTGCGTTTGCAATACCTGGCCGGCAGCTGTTGTTTTCCCGGAAAGGTCTATTTTAACAGTCAGGTAAATAGCGGCCTGCGGCGCAACAGCATCTACTGCATATCCTTTGTTTTTCAGGCTGATGAACCCGGTATGGATTTTTTGAAGTCTTTCGCCAATCTCCGCTTTGAAATGTGTGAGATAAGAAGCGATCGCTTCTTTCTGCTGCAAATACCTTGCAACAGCTTTTTGTTCGGCCATGGGGGCCCAGGCGCCGAGGTGACTGAGGATGGCTTTCATTTTAGCAATGACAGGGGCCGGCCCCAATGACCATCCTACCCGCACACCTGTTGCAGCAAATACTTTTGAAATGCCGTCTACAAAAACAGTATAGGCTTTCATTTCGGGCCGAAGGGATATCGGGTTGTAGTGGTGTGTTTCTCCGAAAGTAAGGGTCCAGTACATCTGGTCGAACATGAGGTAGAGTTTTTTCTCTACTCCGCTTCTTTGCCTGTTCTCTTCAAGTACCAGGTCGCAGATCTCTTCCAGCGCTGTTTTACCCAGGGTGGTCCCGGTCGGATTCTGGGGCGTACATATGCACAGCAATGTGGCTCCCTTGATGTGGGTTTTCACATCAGCGGCTGTTGGCATAAAATTATTCTCCGGTTTGCATTCAATCACACAATGTTCGCCCCAGGTCATGTGGGCATAATGATTGTTATTCCAGGAAGGAACCCCATAAATCACTTTATCGCCTTTGTCTACAATGGCCCTGAAAATGGTATAGATCAAAGGTCTTCCGCCCGATGCAATCTGTATTTCATTATCGGTATAATGCAGACCCTCCCATTCCTTCAAAAACGAACTCACTGCTTTACGGAGGTCCAGCACTCCTTCTGCTGCCGGGTAATTGGTGTTATGCTCCTGGTAAGAGCGTATGATCTGCTCCTCCAGTTCTTTCGGAATGGGGAAAATAGACGGATCAAAATCCCCAATGGTAAAGTTGTATATCTTTTCACCGGCCCTGATCCTTTCACTGATAGCATTGCCCAGTTTTACAATTTCACTGCCAATCAGGGTTTCTGCAAGGTGGCTCAATTTCGGTTCGCTCATAATATATCCGTTTAAAGTAAACTATGCCCGGAATGCAAAGTAACTTATATTTATCCATCATCGTTTGCATGAGCTCGGAAAAAAGCACTTCTTTCCAATTCTGGGAAACACTGATTTATTCGGATTTCTTTTGCTGGTTATAATTTTTTTCTGCCTCCTTCGCTTTTTCGAAATCAAGTACCACGCCGTTGATGCAGTAGCGAAGACCCGTAGGCGGGGGTCCATCTTCAAATACATGTCCCAGGTGTGCTTTGCAGCGCCCGCATTCCACTTCCGTCCGGCTCATTCCCAGGCTGTGATCTGGTAAATAGATCACCGAACTTTTACTGATGGGCTCATAAAAACTAGGCCAGCCGCAACCACTTTCAAATTTTGTATCGCTTTTGAAAAGCGGGTTGCCACATGCTGCACAATAATAAGTGCCTGCTTCTTTGAGGTTTTCAAATTTACTGCTCCAGGGCCGCTCGGTTCCTTTTTGCCTGGCTATATAATAGACTTCGGGTGATAATACGCGTTTCCAGTCTTCGTCTTTCATCACTATTTTGCCGGTATCCGTTCTTGAATAATTCGGATTATCATTTTTCTTGTGTTGATCCATATCTTTTTTTTGATTGTTTTGTGAATAACAACCCTGCACCAGCAGGCATGTCAAAAACATTGAAAATACCCATTTCATGTAATGGTAATTTGATGCCATAAAGTTACGTTCCTTGTCTCTTTATGGTTTGTTCCCAAGCACAAACAATCGTTTGTTTACGGCCAGGATTCAGTCTTTTCAAAGGTTTTCAGCATATGTTAAATGTTTTTTAACGCCCTCGTCTTATATTTGTTGCTCACACAAGGTTATCACGTACATGTTTAATATTATTCTGTTTGGTCCTCCTGGAAGTGGAAAAGGTACTCAAAGTGAAAAATTAATCAGCGCTTATGGTTTGAAACATCTGTCTACCGGCGACCTGCTCAGGAGTGAAATAGCCGGTGCTACGCCACTCGGACTGGAAGCTAAAAAGTTCATGGACAAAGGTGAACTGGTTCCGGATGATGTGGTCATTGGTATGATCAGTGCCGCACTCGATCATAATCCCCAGGCAAAGGGCTTTCTTTTCGATGGTTTTCCCCGTACAAAAGCACAAAGTGAAGCACTGGACCAACTATTGACACAAAAACACACTTCTATTGGAGTAGTTCTTGCGCTGGAAGTGAGTGAAGAAGAGTTGGTGCAGCGATTACTTAAAAGGGGACTTACCAGCGGCCGGAGCGATGATCACAACGAGGCGGTGGTCAGGGCCAGGATCATAGAATACCATAAAAAGACTTCTGCAGTGGCCGATTATTACCAGGCATTTAATAAAGTGGTGAAAATCAAGGGAGAGGGAACGGTTGAGCAAATTTTTGACGCCCTTTGCAGCGAAATTAACAAACGGTTGTCTTAAATAATAACAAACGGTTTAATAACAACCAACAACCAACTGCAATCCCGCCAAATCCCCATGGCGGGGTTTTTTTTATCATATCTCAACAACTTGTTAAAGCTTTCCCGGCTTTTGCCTCCTTATACGCCCCCCGTCCTATTTTTGCCTGCCCTTCGGGGATATTTCTGTTAACCGCTACCCATTTCTGAAACAATTCTACTTAGTTCACCCTATTATTCACCTCCGATCAATCATCGTTCATGGGTAGATCATTCATACGGTCTTTCGGGGCCTTTGTATTGACCATTTCGGCCTCGCTGGCCTGTATGAGTTTTGTAGCAGCCGGCAGCGGTTCCGGCGCAGGGGAAAAACCTGCTGCTCCTCCTGTCATTCTATTTCCATCTAAAGAAGAAGATTCACGTCTTTTTCTATATGAAAAGCTTAGCCTTGATTCACTCGGTTTATCTCGTGAAGCTTTCGAATATGCACTAAAAGGGCATGACCAGTTGCAGAATAGCGGGAAAATAGAAAAGGAAAACCTGCTCTCTATTATCGACTTCAGTATGTCGTCGGGCAAAAAAAGACTTTTTGTGATTGACCTGGAATCCGAAGAATTATTGTTCAATACCTATGTGTCGCACGGCCGGAATTCCGGTCAGTCGGTTGCCACCCATTTTTCCAATAAGCCCAATAGTTTTAAAAGCAGCCTGGGCTTTTATGTAACCGGCGATACTTATACCGGTAAACACGGTTATTCCCTGCGCCTGCAAGGGGAAGAATCGGGTATTAATGATAAAGCGCTTGCACGGGGTATTGTTATGCACAGCGCCACTTATACCGACGAAGCTTCGGTTGAGCAACGCGGGTTCATTGGTCGCAGCCTGGGCTGCCCGGCTATTCCTCAAAATGTACACAAACAGATCATCGAAACCATCTGCCATGGTAGTTGCCTGTTCATGTACAGTCCGGATGCCTACTACCTGAGCCATTCAAAGTTGCTCTGATCTTAATTGTATTTTACCGCTGCGATTTTATTTCCATACTACCCTGAAACTGCCGCTCCAGGTATTGGTAGCTGTTGTAGCCGAAGTAACTGTTACAGTCACTGTACAGTAAATCTGCCCCATAGGCAGCGGTGAAACCGTTACATTGTTTACATTAGTGGTAGAGCTGAGATCCTGTGCAAAGACGACATTATTATTATCTTCTCTTTTCGCCGTTACATTTATTTTCACACCCGATGCAGGCATTTTGCTCAATACCTGTACGGTGAATGGATAAGAACTGCTGGTTGATACTGCGGGGCTATTAGGACTCAACTGTACACTCAGGTTCTCTTCCATGGGCGTGGTTGTTCCGCCACCATCACCCTTACCGCAGGAAACAAAACTGATCGCACAGAGAAAAAACAGGATTCTACTTAAAAGCTTTTGCATTACAGGTTGCTTTAGATTTAGCCGCAGGTTTTATTATGGCTAATATAGGATTATTTCATTGTTTCCAGCTCTTTCTGCAACCTGAACATTTCATCGCGCAGGCGGGCTGCTTCGATAAAGTCAAGATCACGAGCCGCTTTTCCCATTTCCTTTCTTGTTTTTGCAATGGCTTTTTCCAACTGGGGAATGGTTTGATAAGTTTCCTGTTCTTCAGCCACTTTCTGTATAAACGGATCTTCCGTCTGTAAGGCATAAGCATTGGAAGGATCGTATCCTTTGATATCAAGCACAGAAGTCTGGGCAAAAACCTGTTCCTTGCTTTTGCTTACCGTTTTCGGAACAATGCCGTATTCCTGGTTATGAGCTAGCTGTTTTTCTCTCCTGCGCGATGTTTCATCAATGGTGCGCTGCATGCTCATGGTCATCTTATCCGCATAAAAAATAACCAGTCCGTCTACATTCCTTGCTGCACGTCCTGCTGTTTGCGTGAGCGATCGCTCATTACGCAGGAAACCTTCCTTATCGGCATCCAGTATCGCCACCAGGGAAACTTCCGGCAAATCAAGCCCTTCCCTCAAAAGATTTACGCCTACCAGTACGTCAATAACGCCGAGCCTCAGGTCACGCAGTATTTCCACCCGCTCCAGCGTATCCACATCGCTATGTATGTATTTCGATTTGATATTGATACGGGCCAGGTATTTGTCCATTTCTTCGGCCATACGTTTCGTGAGGGTGGTTACCAATACGCGATCGCCTTTCTTCACACGTTTATCAATTTCATCCAGCAGGTCATCTATCTGGTTCACACTCGGGCGCACTTCAATGGGTGGGTCGAGCAGACCGGTAGGTCTTACCACCTGCTCCACTACCACACCTCCTGTTTTTTCCAGTTCATAATCGCCCGGGGTGGCGCTTACAAAAACGGTTTGTCCGACAAGCGATTCAAATTCATTGAAACTTAAGGGCCGGTTATCTATGGCGCTTGGCAAACGGAAACCATATTCCACCAGTACCAGCTTTCGGCTCCGGTCACCGCCATACATGCCCGCTATCTGCGGAATTGTCTGGTGGCTTTCATCAATCACGCACAAAAAATCTTTGGGGAAATAGTCAAGCAAACAGAATGGTCGTGTTCCGGGTCTGCGCCGGTCGAAAAACCTGGAATAGTTCTCAATTCCATTGCAATAACCCAGTTCCCTTATCATTTCCAGGTCGTACTCCACGCGCTCTTTGATGCGATGGGCTTCTTCATTCTTGCCTATTCCCTTGAAATATTCCACCTGCGCCATCATTTCGTCCTGTATCTCACGGATCACCTCCTGGATGATGTCCCTGGGCGCGAGGTAAAGGTTTGCCGGAAATATGGCCGCATTCTCCATCACCTCTATCCGCTTGCTTGTGTTGGTGTCAATGCTTTCGATCTCTTCTATTTCGTCACCGAAAAAAGTAATCCGGTACCCGAAATCAACATAAGGCAGGTTAATGTCGATCGTATCTCCCTTCACCCTGAATGTACTCCTTGTAAAATCTCCCTGGCTCCGGTTATATAATGAGTTCACAAGGCTGTGCAGGAATTTTTGCCGGGATATTACCTGTCCCTTTTGAATCCTGATGATCCCGTTCTCGTATTCAGTAGGATTTCCCATACCATATATGCAACTCACGCTGGCCACTACTATTATATCCCTTCTGCCGCTGAGTAGTTGGGAGGTGGCCTGTAATCGCAGCTTATCGAGTTCTTCGTTGATGCTCAAATCTTTCTCGATGTATACATTGGTAACAGGCATATAAGCTTCCGGCTGGTAATAATCATAATAGCTTACAAAATAGCCGACCGCATTTTCGGGGAAGAACTGTTTGAATTCTCCATACAACTGTGCCACCAGGGTTTTATTGTGCGTAAGCACAAGGGTAGGTCTTTGCAGTTGTTGTATCACATTGGCCATGGTGAAAGTCTTGCCACTACCGGTTACACCCAGCAGTGTCTGGAACTGTTCGTCATGTTGAATACCATCGATCAGTTGTTGAATGGCCGAAGGCTGATCGCCTGCCGGCTCATAATTTGTGTGAAGTTTGAAAGGCATCTTTCGCGAAGTTAACTAGAAATTTCAGGGTACTACTTCAAACAGGAAAAGCTGCGTTTTTTCCTGTTCCGAAAAATTATTGTCCGATACCAGCAAGAGGGTCCTGTGTCCATTGGGCAGAGCAGGACCAAACGTCATACCTTCTACATTATCCACATAAACTCCCAGGTCATTCATATTCAGCAACAATCTTTTTTGCAAAGGACGGGTTGGGGGAGACTGCTTCAATGAATTTACTGCGGCAATATTGCCGGCTTTGCTGCAATCGGTAAGGAATAGTTTGATGGTACAGGGCAGGCGGCCGGTTGAAAAAGACCGTTCCATTACCACCAATTGGTTTCCTCCGGCTGAGAGTATGTCTGGTATTCCATTTATTTTGAACGCATCTGCAGGTACTGCCGGGTAGGCAACAGGGTCCAGTTTATACGCATATTGGGCTGTATTCTTTAAACTGCGCCGGTCGAATTTATATATCCTGATCCATGCGTCATTGGGTTTGGTATCGGCCCGCTCGCCATCTTCGTATCTCGGCTCTTCCAGGCTTACATACAAGGTATTGTAATGATCTGCAAAACTGATCCCTTCCAATACACCATTGCGACGGGGTCCTTTTTCTTCCTTGTGCATCCATAAATTAAGCGGCAAAGGAATGCTGTCAATGAATTTTCCTTCCGTTGTAATGAAATGAACAGAGGGATTTTCCAATACAGTATCTTTTGCCGATACGATCCTTTCTCCTTCGCTTGTCCATACCAGTTGATTCCGCAAGGGATCATAACGCATGGCTTCCGGATCGGGCGTATGCAAGGGGTCCTGTTTTGAACCGGGATAGGGTTGGCCATTGGGTTGCAACAAAGTGGTCACATTAGTGATGTGTATACTATCAAACCCTTTTTCACTGTATCCGATCTTCATGGTATAAAACCTTGCCGGTTCCTGGGCAGAGCGGTCGTCGCTGATCAGGTAATAGCATTCTTTCGTACTGTCGTAGTCAATGCCCGACAATCCTCCTACCGTTGTTCCTTTAAACCGGGTATTGTATGGTATTTCATGAACTGCGAGTAAACGTAAAGAATTGATCGTTGTTACCGGGTTGATTTCCGCTTTCCGCTGGGTGCCGCAGGAAATCAACAGCAACAGCGTCGCGGTAAAGTAAATTCCTCTTCTCACTTGTATTTGCTGTGTTTCTTTTTGTGGGAAAATAGCCATGGCAATAATTTGGGTTCGGCAAAAGCCGCGTCCCAACTATTGTGTTTGAGGTTGGGGTATTCTGTATACATCACCTGCTGATCGCCCGATGTCATCAGCGCTTTGTACAATTCCCTGTCTGCCGCCGGCGGTACCACTTCATCCTGCGCGCCATGAAAAATCCATAAAGGGGTATGTTTCGCTTTTTGCATATACTGTGGAACATCTGCAGCGCCGCAGATGGTGAATGCCGCTGCAAAATAACCCGGATAACGGATAAGCATATCATAGGTTCCAAAACCTCCCAGGGAAAGGCCGCCAATGTAAATCCTGCGTGTATTTATTGTTTCGGTTTCAACCAGGCTGTCCATCAACTGTTTCAGCATTTGCTGGGGAACCGGTGCTTCAGCTGTTGAAACGATGTCGAAGCCCCCAGTTTTCAAATGGTGGTTCCGGGTATAATTCGACCACTTATCTCCGTCAGGGCATTGGGGAAAAATGATGATCGCCGGAAAAAATTTCCTGATCGCTTCTCTTATGAATACTTCTCCTCCATGGACCAGCTGGGCCGTATTATCCCTTCCCCTTTCACCCGATCCGTGCAGGAAAACCAGCATCGGATATTTTTTGTGTGATTTGAATTTTTCGGGAAACAATATCCTGTATCGTAATGTGTCGTGCTGCCTGATGAACTCCTTTTTTTCATACAATTCAAAACGCTGCGCAGAAAGTTGTTGCCAGGTCAACAGCAGGCATACTATAGGAAGAAAATTTTTCATCTGGTTTTTTTCTGGTTCTTTTCTGCTCAGCTTCTTTCTTAAAGGTACAAAAACGGAAGGGTATTATCAAAGGTCCGGCGTGTTGAAAGTGTCTCCCTGTCTCAGGTCTCCTGTATCGTACCCTTTTTTGAACCAGTACATCCTTTGTTTGGAAGTGCCATGTGTAAACGCATCGGGTACCACACGTCCCTGTGCTTGTTGTTGCAACCTGTCGTCTCCAATCGCATTTGCCGCATTGAGCGCTGATTCAATATCCGAATAATCGAGGTTCTTTTTCATCTGTTGTGTATAATGCGCCCACATGCCTGCGAGAAAATCAGCCTGTAGTTCCAGCTTAACAGACATTTTATTGTATTCGGTTTCACTCAACCTCGCACGAAGCTGTTCCATTTTATCGGAAGTGCCCATGAGCTTTTGTATATGATGCCCTACTTCATGTGCAATCACATAGGCCATGGCAAATTCCCCTTCCACTTTGAAGCGCTGTTGCAGTTCGTTAAAAAAAGAAAGGTCGAGGTATAATTTTTCGTCGGGCGGACAATAAAATGGTCCTGTTATTGCGCTTGCAAATCCACAACCTGATTGGGTTGATTCGGTAAACAAGACCAGCCTGGGTTTGCGGTAAGTATTTCCCGATGCACGATAAAGAGAATCCCACACATCTTCCGTATATCCCAACACCACTTTACTGAAAGAAGCAAGTTTTTCTTCTTCCGGACTTCTTTGTATGGTTGTTCCCTGTTGTTGTTGGAAAGACTGCGTTTGTTGCAATACATCTGAGGGGTTTCCTCCCAACAGTACATAAATAAGACCGATGATAATAGCTCCAATGCCTCCGCCGGCTGCTATTTGTCCTCCGCTAATTCCGCGGCGGTCCTCTACATTATCGCTTTCCCTGTCGCCTTCCCAACGCATAGTGGCTTGTTTTAGTATTAAAAATAAAGGGGTCGGATTATTATTTTTCTTCTTTAATGGATCTTTTCAGGTAATCGGTATAATCCGGCAGCAGGGCATCATATGCTTCATGCATAAAGGGTGATGTGATCATGAAATCCGCCGTTGCCCTGTCGCAGGCCATAGGAAGATTCCAGGCAACACAGAGGCGTAGCAGGGCTTTTACATCACTGTCGTGTGGTTGCGCTTCCATGGGATCCCAGAAAAAAATAACCAGGTCTACTTCTCCGTTCGCGATCATGGCGCCGATCTGCTGGTCGCCGCCAAGCGGACCGCTTAATAATTTCGTAACCTCCCTGCCCAATGATTTTTCCAGCATTTTTCCCGTTGTTCCGGTGGCGATCAGGCTGTGCGAAGAGAGTGCTGTTTTATTGTAGACAGCCCAATCGATCAGGTCTTTCTTTTTATGATCGTGAGCAATCATTGCTATCCTTTTATGCTTGCTTAGTTTTTTAATATTTGCCATTGTTGCAGGGTTATTTTTTCGTGGAGTAAGGTAAACATTGTATGGCAAACCATGCAGAAATCGGGTGTAATAAAATCATCATCATACAGATTAGAAGCGGCAAGCCAGATCGGTACAAAAAAAATGCCAGGGCTAACAGGTACAGGGGATAGAGCAATAAAATGGAAGTAAACAAAACAGAATCATAAAAAACAGATCCCCTGGTCGTATAACGAATCGTCTTTTGGAGAATGGTATATGGAATAATGTGCAACAACCAGCCGAGAACCCCCATTGTCTTGCTGAAGAACCCTTTTGCATTGTCTCGTTTCTCTTTTTGTTCGTTGAGCAAAGACGACATAGTGTTGAAGAGCTGGTAATTAAAATGCGGCAGGTTCTTTCCGTTATCTGTCGGAAAAGGAAAGAGAGATTGGGTTTGCATTGGTTCTCCTGCTCGAAGCATTATATTTTTTCCGGGGCCATCGTTAAGGGAGCTGTATTGAATTATTATTGGCAGAACGGAAAGGGATATTTTTTCTTCCACACATTGGTGGGCGATCCGGGCGGCTCCTTTTTTAAAAGGCTGGAGTTCCTGTCTGTTCATTGAAATGCCCTCTATGAATACCAGTAGAATCCCCTTTCCTGAAAGAATCTCTGTTGCCCGCTTGAATGATTGTTCGTTGAGGCATTTGTTTTTCTTTTCTTCAGACAGACTGTATACCGGCACCATATTTAATTTCTTCAGGAGCCAGGATTGCCAGGATTTTGAAAAAATATCGCCTCTTGCCAGGAAATGTACTTTTCCCCTGCAATGCGCAGCAATAATGATGGCATCCAGGAATGCATTGGGGTGATTGGCGACGATTAACAGCGGTCCTTCCTGCGCGAGAGATTCTTTGTTCTGTAAATCAATCTGCCTGCAAAAAAGTTTCATTCCCAGCCTGGTGAATATTTTTAGTACAGCATAAAGCAAAATATCCGTGTTTTCCCAAAGTAAAGCAAATACCTGCTATTCTTACTATTCGGATTGTGCTGCCTTCTGTTCTAAAAAGCGAAAAGCCACGCGCTATTCGTGACTTTTCTATACTTACTAACCCATCAAAAAACAAGTATTTTGTCAGCCCTGCTAGGCTTCTGCTGTGGCTTTTACTTCCGATACTTTCATCCGGATCTTTCCTTCAACTTCGTTTGCCAGATCGGGGTTGTCTTGCAACAATTTCTTCACTGCGTCCCTTCCCTGTCCCAGTTTATTATTGTCGTAACTGAACCAGCTTCCACTTTTCTGCAGTATACCCAGTTCCACACCCATGTCTATGATCTCTCCGAGCTTACTGATCCCTTCTCCAAAAATGATGTCAAATTCGGCTGCACGGAAGGGTGGAGCCACTTTGTTTTTCACCACTTTTACCTTTACCCGATTTCCGATCGCTTCATCTCCATCTTTGATCTGCGTCATACGCCGTATATCGAGCCGAACGGAAGCATAGAATTTCAATGCATTTCCACCGGTGGTTGTTTCTGGGTTTCCAAACATCACCCCGATTTTCTCCCGCAGCTGGTTGATGAATATGCAAACTGTGTTGGTCTTGTTAATGGTAGCAGTGAGTTTTCTCAGTGCCTGGCTCATCAGCCTGGCCTGCAATCCCATTTTACTGTCACCCATTTCTCCTTCCAGTTCTCCTTTTGGAACCAGGGCTGCCACAGAATCTATGACTACCACATCCAGGGCGCCGGAGAGAATAAGTCGGTCTGCGATCTCCAGTGCCTGCTCTCCATAATCCGGCTGGGAGATCAGCAGGTTATCCACGTCTACACCAAGCTTCTGCGCATAACTGCTGTCGAAAGCATGTTCAGCATCAATGATGGCACACATCCCTCCTTTTTTCTGCGCTTCGGCAATCACATGTATGGCAACCGTTGTTTTACCAGAAGATTCAGGGCCATATATTTCCACGATCCTTCCTTTGGGTAATCCCCCTACTCCCAACGCAGTATCCAATCCGATCGAACCCGTCGAAATCACTTCCATCGGCTCCTGGCTTCGCTCATTCATCATCATTACACTTCCTTTGCCAAAATCCTTGTCAATCTTATCAATTGTCAGCTTCAGCGCCTTCAGTTTTTCTGCGTTACTCATCGTTTCTGTTTTATGCTATGAATTTAATGGACGATAAAAATAAGGAGCTTTTCTGGAATAAACTAATTTATTTAGTATTTTTTTAGCTAAAAGGATTAGTCCGTCTCCTGAATGGCTTCCCGGGAGCTAAAGTAGGGCTTCCCTATGAGCTTTTTCCAGGGTATTTATACCTGTTTTTGAACAATAAGAGCACAGGTTCTTCACCTATCCGATGAGTCCGGCAGAACGGCTGATCTCCATCATCCTGTCCATCGGCTTTTTGGCCGCCAGTCTCAGTTTTTCTTCCATCAGTATTTCCGGTTGCCCGTACATCATACAGAGGTAGAGCTTTTCCAGGGTGTTGAGCTTCATATGCGGACAATCATTGCAAGCGCAGCTGTTATTAGGTGGGGCTGGTATGAATGTTTTTCCCGGCATCGTTTGCTGCATCTGGTGCAGGATGCCCGTTTCCGTGGCTACAATGTATTCATTTGAGCTGTCTGTCTGCGAATATTTGAGCAATTGCGTGGTACTGCCAATATAATCCGCAATGGCCAGGACCGGTTCTTCACATTCAGGATGTGCAATCAGTTTTGCTTTCGGGTGGCGGACCTTGAGTTTGGTAATCTTTTCCAGGCTGAATATTTCATGCACCATACAGGCGCCGTTCCACAGCACCATATTACGGCCGGTCTTCTTGTTCAGGTAAGCGCCCAGGTTCTTATCTGGCGCAAATATAATGGGCTGATTTTTCGGAACGCTTTCTATGATCTTTTCCGCATTCCCGGAAGTGCAAATGATATCAGACAGGGCTTTGATCTCTGCGCTGCAGTTGATATAGGAAATGATAATATGATCGGGGTGTTTTTCCTTGAAGGCTTTAAAGGGTCCTGCAGGAGCACTGTCAGACAATGAGCAGCCCGCCTTAAGGTCGGGAAGCAGCACTTTTTTAGCAGGGTTGAGGATCTTTGCCGTTTCTGCCATGAAATGCACGCCGGCAAATACAATGACATCTGCATCTGTTTGCTGCGCTTTTTGAGCCAAACCAAGGCTATCACCAATATAATCGGCCACATCCTGTATATCCGGCTCCTGGTAATAATGGGCGAGCAGAATGGCATTCTTTTCCTTCTTAAGCCGCTCTATTTCGGCAAAAAGATCCAGCTTCACATCCACCTCCAAATCCAGGAACCCTTTCTGAGTGATATTTTTTTCTGCTTCTAAAATGTTCATAATCATTGTAATAGTATTTAATAATACCTTTTTATTAAAATCACCTACTATTATTAGGACTGTGTATATCGGGATAACTTTCTTATCCCCACGCTGCAAAGTTAATCAGCTCACCAGTACCCACAGAAATTCACAGGTATGTTAACAGATAAAAGCTTTGTTATTTCTATAACTGGCTGTTTTTTTAACAGTTGGGAACGGACAATTTCAACAAGCCGGATTTTGCTTATCCACTTTTGGTGCACTGTTGATCAACATGGATAAATGACAGGGGTGAGTCCTTAGAAGGGTTTAAAGGAATAGGGTGAAAGGAAACTTATGCCTTCAGTTTCCACATTTGACAAGCCAGGAATGATGGTTATCCACCGGAAAATGGATTTATGAACAGTTTGGTGTGGATTAGCTAAACCCTTTATTTTCCGCTTGTTGGGGCTCTTTTCCACAATTTGTTCTAATGTTGGTTTACCCCTATTTTTGCCTCCCGCGAAAAGCAGGATTAAAAATTCATTCTAATTAAATTATTATGTCTGTCATTCAACGAATTCGTGACAAAGGTGCCTGGATCATTTTTGCCATCATTGCGCTTGCATTGATTGCTTTTATATTACAAGATGGTATTGGTCGCGGCAGTCGTGCATTTTCCAGCAATACAATTGGTAAGGTGAATGGTGAAAAGATATCCCGCACCGAATTTGAAGAGAAAGTGAACATGCAGGAACGTTATGCTGCCCAGCAGGGTATGGGGAGAGAGCAACTAACCGCTGCTGTTTGGAATCAGGAAGTAGAGAGACTGGTACTGAACCAGGAATACGACAAACTTGGATTGCAAGTTGGTCCGAAGGAATTGAGTGAAATTCTGTTTGGAGAAAATTCTCCCCTTCGTCAGGAATTCACCGATCCTAAGACTGGTGTATTCAATGCAGAAGATGCGAGAAGGGCATTTGCCCAGATCAAAAAAAGCAAAAACAAGGAACAACTGGCCATGATCCAGAACGGGTATATTGAACCTACAATTGAATCAGCCCTGAGAAATAAATACCAGACCCTGGTTCAGCAGGCAATCCATATTCCAAAATGGCTGGTAGAAAAACAACAGGCAGATAATAATGCAATTGCCAATATCTCATATGTATATGTGCCCTATGCTTCTGTTTCCGACAGCCTTGCTAAAGTATCGGATGATGATATCCTGGCTTATGAAAAGAAGCACAGCAAACAATTTACGAAAGAAGAAGAGAGCAGATCGATCAACTATGTTGCTTTTAGCACAGCACCCAGTTCTTCCGATTCTGCCAATATTCTGAACCAGGTAAAAAGTCTGAAAAATGATTTTGAGCACGCGGAAGATGCAGGAACTTATATCAGCAGGGTAGGAAGTGAAATTCCTTTTTATAACTCCTATTTCAGTAAAGCGAAAATGCAGCAGGCGAACAAAGATTCGCTGAGCAGGATACCGGTAGGAACAGTATATGGACCTTATACAGACGGACAGAATTATGTTCTGGCGAAAATGGTTGGTATCAAGCAATGGCCTGATAGTGTGAAAGTGCGTCACATACTTATCGGAACAGTTGACCCTCGTACACAACAAGCGATTCGTGAAGATTCGGTAGCGAAAAAAATGGTGGACAGTGTTGAAACTGCTATAAAGGGTGGAGCTGATTTTAATGCATTGGTTCAAAAATATTCAGACGACCAGGGAAGCAAAGGAAACAACGGCGTTTATGATTTCTTTCCGCAGGGACAGATGGTGATTCCTTTTAATGATTATGTATTTGATCATCCGGTTGGAGCCAAAGGTGTGGTAAAAACCGACTATGGATATCATTATGTAGAAATACTGGCTCAGAAAAACAGCAACCCTGTATATAAGATTGCGTATGTGGCCAAAGCAATTGTTGCCGGTAATGAAACAGTGAGCAATGCGAATACACATGCTGCACAATTTGCCGCTTCCAGCAAGAATGGTAAGCAGTTCAATGAAAATGCGCTGAAGAATAACCTGAGCATTATTCCCGGAAACGATATCAAGCAGAATGATTTTACCATACCCGGACTCGGACAGAACAGGCTATTGGTACGCTGGATCTATGAACACGGCGTGGGAGATATATCTGACCCGACAGAAGTGGGCGATCATTATGTGGTAGCAATAGTAAGCGCGGTAAATAAAGCCGGACTGATGTCGCCCAATGAAGCAAGGGCCTTTGCGGAAGGTGCGGTTCGTAATGAGAAAAAGGCCCAGCAGATTGTTAGTACGAAATTCAAAGGAAACAGTCTGCAAACCTATGCCGGCAGTACAGGATCTTTTGTTTTGAAGGCTGACAGCATTGGCTTCAATGCCCCTTTTATTCCGAATATTGGTAATGAACCGAAGATTGTTGGAGCAGCATTTAATAAAGCATTGGCAGGAAAAGTGAGCGAACCCATTGCGGGGGGAACAGGGGTTTTTGCTGTGCAGGTAGAGAGCAATGGCGCAAAAGCAGGTGTAATGGATCCGAATGCGGTGAAACAAAACCTGTTACAGAGCACCAGGATGGCGGTGTATCGTAGCCTGGAAGCACTTAAAAAAGCAGCTTCAATCAAAGACAACCGGTCCAAGTTCTATTAAGCTGGTTTAACCGAACGATATAAAAGGCCTGGCAAATAGCCGGGCTTTTTGTTTTACGGAAACCGAAAATGTGATTGCGTAGAGAATGGTAATTTTGTGCTATAAAGGAATTAGGTATGTCTGACATGATTGTAAATAAAGTGGCGGAAAGCGGATTGATCAGTTTTGACCTGGAACAGTATTATCCGAAAGAAGAAACCAAAGCATTTGACCTGAAGGATTATCTTTTCATGGGATTGATACTGAAAGAGAAGGATTTTCGGGCTGCATTGTTGTCAATCGAATGGAGCAGTTTTGCAAATATGAATGTGGCTGTTACCTGCTCTGCCGATGCAGTGATCCCCGTATGGGCCTATATGCTGGTGGCAAGCTACCTTCAGCCGGTTGCAAAGAATATTGTTTTTGGAACTGAAAAGCAACTGACCGATTCGGTTTTGCTAAAGAACCTGGAAGCCGTGAAAGGAGAAGAGTTTACAGATAAAAGGGTTGTGGTAAAAGGATGTGGCGATGTAGCGATTCCCGAAAGTGCTTATGTTGCGATTACCAACAAATTGCGACCTTTTGCAAAAAGCATCATGTATGGTGAGCCCTGCAGTACGGTTCCCATTTATAAAAAGAAATAAAAGGCGGAAGGATATCCTTCCGCCTTTTATTATTTCAACAAATTACTATCGAATAGCCTGAGAATTCGTTTGTATTCATCCGTCCAACTACTGGGCTCTACAAATCCGTGATCCTCTACCGGATAGGGCGCCAGTTCCCAGTTGTCTTTGCCTAATTCAATGAGGCGCTGTGTAAGGCGGACTGCATCCTGGAAATGCACATTGACATCCACCATTCCATGGCAAATGAGCAAATGATTTTTTAAACCGCTGGCAAAGTTGATGGGAGAGGACCGGGCATAGGCTATGCTATCGGTAAATGGTTCATTCAGGATATTGGAAGTATAACCGTGGTTGTAGTGGGCCCAATCTGTTACCGGTCTCAAAGCTGCACCTGCTTTGAATACTTCCGGTTTGGTAAACAAAGCCATCAATGTCATAAAACCTCCGTAGCTGCCCCCATAAATTCCAATTCTTCCGGCATCAATGCCTTTCTGGTTTACCAGGAATTTGGCCGCGTCGATATGATCATCCAGGTCCTTGCCTCCCATGAAACGGTAAATGCCTGTTCGCCAGTTCCTGCCGTATCCGCTGCTTGCCCTGTAATCAATATCCAGAACAGTATAACCTTTATCGGCGAGGAGGTTATTGAACATATATTCCCTGAAATACTGGCTCCACCAATAATGCACATTTTGCAGGTAACCAGCGCCATGTACAAAAATGACGGCTGCATTATTCTTTTTTTCATTAGATGGTTCGTATAGTCTTGCATATACCTGTTCGCCATCACTGGCAGGAATGGTAATGATGGCTGGTTCTTTCCAGGCATAAGTTTTAAATGAATTACTCATGGACTTGTAAGTAACCTGTACAGGTTGTTTGCCCGGATTGTTTTCCTGTACATACAATTCCCAGGGTTTGTTGATATAAGAATACCGGTAGGCGATCCATTTTTCGTCAGGAGACATCACTACATCATAGCCACCTGTCATGCCGGTGATCTTTTCTTTTTTCGAACCGTTTGTTTTGATACGGTACCAATTCTGTTTGCCTGGATGTTCTTCATTGGTAAGAAGATAAAACTGGTCTTTTGTTTTGCTGAGGACAAAATCCTGTAGTTCATATTTACCGGCAGTGAGGGTGTGTTTTGTTTGTTTTAGGATATTGTAAGTATACAAATGAGCAAAACCCGTGGCTTCGCTTTGAAAATAAAAAGCAGTGTCGTTTATCCATCCCAGTTTTGCACCGAAACCGCCACCGCCAATTCCGGGTCCGCCTATCCAGGCTTCATCGCGCTGGCGATCCAGAAGGTTTAATTTTCCGCTGACAGGGTCGAGTTGCATGAGCCACCGGTCTTTGTTATCCTGCGAACGGATATCCACCAGAGCAAATGTTCCGGCATCGTTCCAGTAAGGACCGTTGACGATGACACCCCTGGGTTGAGTTTTTTGATTGGCAGAACGGGAAGGATAATCTTTTGTATAATCAGGAAGATCGGTGATGCCGGGTATTACATCTGTGGCAAGCTGGTAAACGGAATCCTTCAATCTGTCAAAAACATAGAATTCATACTTTCCCCAGGGTGCACCTACTTTTGTCCTGCCCGAAATATCAGTGGTGAAACCTGTTTCAGTAACATAATCGGGAACAATAGTATTTTTTATGTTAGTGGGAGCAATGTATAACCGGTAAGTGATGAACCTTGCATCCGGACTGATCTGCAAAGCCTGTAATTGTTTTTCTCCTATTACGATATTTTTTAATGTATCAACATCTTTATTTTGTTTCAGGAATGCTTCGTGTTGTTCTTTTTTCTGTTTCCGATCTTTCAGTACCTGCATAATATCGGTCTGTTGCTTCTGTAACCATTGTTCCTGGTTATTACCCGGATTTGTTTTTCCTGTGTTTATTTCTGCGGATTTACTGAAACTGGTGAGTTGTTTGGTGATACCTGTTTTTATATTCCAGGCGTACAGGTTTTGATTGCGCGAGTATGACACCCATTCATCTTTGAGGATAAACTTAGGACCTGATTCGAATTCTTCCGTTTGGGTAATGCGGGTAAGGTTGCCGGTTTTCAGGTCCTGTAAAAAAACATCACCGCGGTAGGCATAAAGCAGGAGGGTATTTGTTGAATTGTAAATTCCGTTACTTGCGGCATTTAATTGTTGAGATTCTATAAAACCTGTTTTCAAAGGTGCAGCTCCTCCGATCGTATAGCCATAAACAGAATCAGCGTTATTTCCATCAGGATTCCAACTGAAGTAAATTTTTTTGCTGTCGCGACTCCAGAATAAATTGGAAGGAGAAGTGCCGATCCATTTTGGATCCTGCATGATTTTTTCAACAGTAAGCGCCTGTTGTGCCTGAGTGGCCAGGCAGGCCAACAGGAATGCACAAAGTAGTCGTATTTTCATTCATATGGTTTTACCCGATAAATCTATTACAATGTGTTGAAGGACAAAACAGGAGGAATGATAATTTTATGAGTGGGTGAAAACTACCTGTAGTAATGGTTGCGTTCTATTTCTTCACGCACTTTGTCCGGAACGAGGTAATGGATGGATTTTCCTGCTTTGATGTTATCACGGATAGTGGTTGCAGATAGTTCAAGTAATGGGGCGTTGAGCAGGGTGAGATTTGCATTCCGGGTCTGGGTTGGCTCAAACCCCGGTCGCTTGTATACAATGAAAGCATAGTGTTTGAGCAATGCTTCAAAATTTTTCCAATGCGGAAGGTTCTGGAAACTGTCGCTTCCCATAACAATGGAAAATAGATGTTGCGGATATTTTTCCGTTAAATAGGTGAGGGTATCAATCGTATAAGATGGGCGGGGTAGTCTGAATTCCACATCCGACGCCCGCAGTTTGGGATCATCATCAATAGCAAGGTGAACGAGATGCAGGCGCTGGTGTTCGTTCAACAAAACAGAAGAAGGCTTGAGCGGATTCTGAGGCGAAACCACGAACCAGACCTGGTCAACCCCCCCATGATTGGCCACATGACTGGCTATGATGAGGTGTCCGGTGTGAATGGGGTTAAAGGAACCAAAATAGAGGCCTATTTTCATCTACTCGATTGCTATTCAATTAATTAGATTAAACCTCCAGGTCAACAAAGATACTATTGGCTTCGTTCAGTCGGAGGCTGAGATGGTACCCGGCTACGGAAATGGAGATAGGGTCACCCAATGGTGCAATTTGCTCTACCGTTACCAATTCGCCAGGTACACAACCCATTTCCATGAGCTTGATAAAAATATCGTCTTTTTCGAATGAATGAATCACCGCTTTTTGACCGGTTTCCAATTCTGACAGTCGTATCATACTATTGAATAGGGCATAAAGATAGCCTAGATGGGTGTGCCAAGGTTACGAATTCAGGAGGATTAGGTGCCGGGCTGATACACGGGATATTTACGGAAGATCGGATAACGCGTAAATATTTGAATTACATACTAAATTGTTGCTTTTTCCGTTATCGTTGCCGTAAGGATTATCACCCAAAGCCATGGTTTCATTTCATTCTGCAGACAGGACATTTAATTTCAAAGGCAAGCTTTTGTTGAAAGAGTTTATTGCCCGCATTTTCCAGCATGAAAAGAAACAACTTTCACTAATCAACTATATTTTCTGTTCTGACGAGTACCTTTTGCAGATCAACCAGGATTTTTTACAGCACGATTATTATACCGACATCATTACGTTCGGACTGTCAGCCCCCAAAGCGCCAATTGAAGCGGAAGTATATATCAGTCTTGACAGAATAAAGGATAATGCTACCAATCTTGGAACCAGCTATAGACAGGAAGCCCTCCGCGTAATTTTTCATGGTGCCCTTCACTTATGTGGCTATAAGGACAAATCACCCAGGCATATCAGACTGATGCGCCAAAAAGAGGATGAATACCTGAAACAGTTTACAAAACTAACACCTCTTCATCCCTGACCTAATTGTTCCACGTATCCCAGTTTCACCAGGAAACATTTTACTTTGTTTAATTTCTGTAATTGTTCCACGTATCCCAGTTTCGGGTAGGAACATACAGTAAATTTGTGGCATGGCTAGAAAAAGATGGACACCCCAGACAGAAGTAACTGAATCTTTGCTAAAGTTCAGGGAAAAGAGGAAATGGCAATTGGGTTACCGCAGGTATGTGCTGGAAGGAAAACCCAGTGAAGCCTATGCCCGCTATTTTGGGTTGAGTACGGCGAGCCTGCGAGAATGGTTTGAATTACAGTTCACAGAAGGACTGAATTGGGGAAACTTTGGCAAAGCCTGGCAGTTCGATCATATTGTTCCGGCTACGTATTTTGATTATTCCAATGAAGAAGACCTGCTGTTATGCTGGAGCTTTATCAATATGCGGGTGGAGAGGATTGATCCGGACAGTTCACGTGGTAACCGTATTGACCTCCTGGCCTCCCGTTTGTATTTTCAGGACCTGTATGAGAAGACCGGATTCTCGCTGTGCCGGAAAATGCTTCAAAAAATTGAAAGGACTGAGGCGAGTGGCTTTAAAGCCAATCCTGCTGCCGAAGCATTTATCAACCGAAACAAGGACTGGTTGGAGAAAATGAGCGATTTATCCGCCGAAGAATTCGCCAAATTAAACAACGGGATGAGTGTATCGGATATTTTATTGGAAAGGGAAATCCTGAAGAAGTTCGGTTAAGATGGCTGTCTACTGGATTATCTTTGCATTTCAATCAAAAAGAATACATGTTTCCTGAGTATGATGTGATCGTTGTGGGGGCCGGGCATGCCGGCTGTGAAGCTGCGGCTGCGGCTGCCAACCTGGGCAGTAAGGTTTTGCTGGTGACCATGAACATGCAAACCATTGCCCAGATGAGCTGTAATCCGGCCATGGGGGGTATTGCCAAGGGACAGATTGTTCGTGAGATCGATGCCCTGGGCGGATACAGTGGTATTGTGAGTGACCTGAGCACAATCCAGTTCAGGATGCTTAACCGGAGCAAGGGTCCGGCTATGTGGAGCCCCCGGACGCAGAACGATCGCATGCTTTTTGCCGCCAAATGGCGGGAAATGCTGGAGCATACGCCCAATGTTGATTTTTACCAGGATATGGTTCGTTCCATTATCATCAAAAACAACAGGGCCTGCGGTGTAATTACCGGCCTGGGTCACGAGATCAAAGCCCAATCTGTGGTGATAACCAGCGGAACATTCCTGAATGGTATTATCCATATTGGCGAAAAACAGTTCGGTGGCGGAAGGGTGGCAGAAAAAGCAGCGACCGGTATCACCGAACAACTGGTTTCACTCGGATTTGAAAGCAACCGGTTGAAAACGGGTACACCGCCCAGGGTAGACGGGCGCAGCCTGGATTACAATAAAATGGAAGAACAAAAAGGCGATGAACAGATCACCGGATTCTCCTATACCGATGTACCGCGCATAAGACCCGAAAAACAACTTAGTTGTCATATCACTTATACCAACGATACGGTTCATGAGATCTTGAAAACAGGCTTTGACCGTAGTCCCATGTTCCAGGGCAGGATCGAAGGCCGGGGACCCAGGTATTGTCCGAGTATAGAAGATAAGATCAACCGGTTTGCCGACCGTGATCGACACCAGCTCTTTATTGAACCGGAAGGATGGAATACAGTGGAGATTTACGTGAATGGATTCTCAACATCCCTGCCCGAAGAAGTGCAATACGAAGCACTTCGTATTGTGCCAGGGTTTGAGAATGTCCGCATTTTCCGTCCCGGTTATGCGATCGAATACGACTTCTTTCCTCCCACTCAATTGAAATATTCCCTGGAAACCAAACAAGTCGGCCACTTGTTTTTTGCTGGCCAGATCAACGGCACTACCGGATACGAAGAAGCGGCCTGCCAGGGTTTGATGGCCGGTATCAACGCCCATCAAATAGCGCGCGGACTGGAGCCTTTTGTTTTAAAAAGAAGTGAAGCCTATATCGGTGTGTTGATCGACGACCTGATCAGTAAAGGAACCGATGAACCGTATCGTATGTTCACCAGTCGCGCTGAATTCAGAACACTGCTGCGGCAGGACAATGCCGATCTGCGATTGACAGAGCTGAGTTATCGACTGGGTCTTGCATCGCAGGAGCGAATGGATCATGTCATTGCCAAACGCGAAGGAGTTGATGAAGTGAAAAAAATACTCCGTGAATTCAACATAGAGCCGGGTGAAGTGAATGATTATTTCAACAGCATTGATTCAACACCTCTCACCGAAAAACAAAAAGCGGCGAAGATTGTGCTTCGACCCAATATAACACTGGAAGAACTTTCAATCGCCGTACCCCGCTTGAAAGCAGCACTCGCCGCAATTCCTGCCGATACCAGGGAGCAGGCGGAAATACAGGTCAAGTATGAGCGTTATATTGAAAAAGAGCAGGAGATCGTCGACCGCATGGGCCAGTTGGAAAACCTGGTCATACCCGATAGCTTCGATTATGATCGCGTATCTGCTTTATCTAACGAAGCGCTGCAGAAATTCAAACGCATCAAGCCCCGCACACTTGGTCAGGCCAGTCGCATCAGCGGCGTAAACCCCAGCGATGTTCAGATACTGATGGTATACATGGGCAGGTGACCTTTCGCTGTGACCGATCCACCCATTCATCAAAAAAATACCACTGGTTTTTTTGTGCCATGGGCTTATTCAGTAGCTTTAAGATTTTTCAACATTAACCAAAATACAATGAGAAAAATCAAGCTGCTGTTTTCCGGACTGCTTTTCACTTCGCTCTTGCAGGCCCAGGAAACATTTCCCGTGAACGGGCTGGCCGACAAGCGCAATGGATGTTATGCGTTTACCAATGCCACCATTGTACAGAATGCGCAAAACACGATCCAGGGGGCAACCCTTGTTATCCGTGATGGTAAAATTGTTGGAGTGGGCGCTGGTGTATCTGTGCCCCAGGACGCCGTAGTGGTGGACTGTAAGAACAAATACATCTACCCTTCATTCATCGACATCTATACCGACTATGGTCTGGCTACCCCGCAGCGTCAGCCTTTTGTTTTCAATTTCAATGCACCTGCCCAGCTGGGTTCCAATACTAAGGGCGCTTACAACTGGAACCAGGCCGTCAAACCGGAAGTGAATGCCTATCAACAATTCACTGCCGATGATGCGAAAGCCAAACCTTTCCGGGAACTGGGTTTTGGAACCGTTCTTACGCATATGAAAGATGGTATTGTACGGGGAACCGGTGCTGTGGTTACCCTGGGGAAAGACAAGGACAATCTTTTACTGATCAAAGAAAAAGCATCAGCGCATTATTCTTTCAATAAAGGCTCCTCTACCCAATCCTACCCCAGCAGTCTCATGGGCAGTATTGCATTGCTGAGGCAGACCTATCTTGATGCCCAATGGTATAAGAACAAACCCGCTGCCGAAGGAATCAATATTTCACTACAGGCTTTTAATGAAGCCCAGCAACTGCCGCAGATATTTGAAGCCGAGGATAAATGGAATGATCTCCGTGCTGATCGCATTGGTGATGAGTTTGGCGTACAATATATACTCAAGGGTGGGGGAAATGAATACCAGCGTATACAGGAAATAGCGGGTACCAGGGCCAGCTTTATCCTTTCGCTCAATTTCCCGCAGGCCATGGATGTGGAAGACCCTGCCGAAGCCAGACTGGTATCACTCTCCGATATGAAACATTGGGAGTTGGCGCCCGGCAACCCCGGTGCACTGGAAAAAGCGAATATACCATTCTGTATAACCACGGCCGATCTGCGGGACAGCAAGCAATTCTATAGCAACCTGCGGAAAGCATTGGAAAATGGATTGTCCGAATCAAAGGCCCTGGACGCACTCACGAAAACTCCGGCCACACTGCTGGGTATCTATGATAAAGTCGGAAGCCTGGAAACAGGAAAACTGGCCAATTTTGTGATCATATCAGAACCCGTATTTTCTGAAAAAGCGGTGATACTCCAGAACTGGATACAGGGAACAAAATATGGTATCAGGGATGATGCCTGGACTGATCTCAAGGGCATTTATAACCTTGTCATCAACGGCGATAACGGAGGCACCAGCTATACACTTGACGTAAAAAGCAACAACGCTGCTAATGTGATCGGGAAAGACACACTTATCGGCAAGTTCAGTTTTGACGGCAAACTGGTAAAGATCAGTTTCTCTGCCACCCCTTCAAAGAAGGGGGCTCCGGTGAAAGACAACAACAATGCTCAATACCGCTTGAGCGGAACCGTCAGCGGAGATACCTGGTATGGTTTGGGAGAAGATACCCTGGGAAATAAAATCACCTGGAATGTAACGTATGCCAGGTCTGCTGCACCAGATACCACGCACAAAAAACCTAACCTGATTCAAACAACGGGCAGGGTAACTTATCCTTTTGACGGCTATGGTTGGGAAGAAGCGCCCAAACAAGAAGACCTGCTCATCAGGAATGCAACGGTATGGACCAATGAGAAAGAGGGCAAACTGGAGCAAACAGATGTTTTGGTAAAAGCCGGCAAGATTGTGAAAATCGGAAAGAACCTCAGCGATGCTGCAGCAAGACAGGTGGACGCCACCGGCAAACATGTTACAGCAGGTATTATTGATGAACACTCGCATATTGCGGCGATGTCCATTAATGAAGGGGCGCAATCAGTTACTGCTGAAGTGCGGATCGCCGATAACCTCAATCCGGAGGACATCAATATCTATCGCCAGTTAAGTGGTGGTGTAACCTCCTCTCATATCCTGCATGGTTCTGCGAATACCATCGGAGGTCAGACGCAACTGATCAAACTGCGTTGGGGTGTAGGTGATGAAGCGTTGAAATTCAAAGGAGCCGATCCTTTCATCAAATTTGCATTGGGTGAGAATGTGAAACGTACCACATCGTCGGCGAATAACCGTTTCCCCGATACGCGTATGGGTGTGGAAGAAGTGCTGAATGATGCGTTTGCACGTGCGAAAGACTATGAGCAGACAATGAAAACAGATCCTAAAATGCGGAGGGATCTGGAGCTGGATGCCCTGGTAGAGATCATGAATAAAAAGCGGTTCATCACCTGTCACTCTTACGTACAAAGCGAAATCACCGCTGCCATGCGTATTGGTGAAAAATATGGTTTCAAATTCAACACATTCACCCATATCCTGGAAGGATATAAGGTGGCTGATAAGATGAAAGCGCATGGCTCCAGCGCTTCTACTTTCTCTGACTGGTGGGCGTACAAGACCGAAGTGCAGGATGCGATTGCTTATAATGCTGCGATCATGTATAAAATGGGACTCAATGTATGCATCAATTCAGATGATGCAGAAATGGCACGACGCCTGAACCAGGAAGCGGGCAAGACCGTGAAATATGGCGGAGTACCCGAAGAAGATGCGCTGAAAATGGTTACACTCAATCCTGCTAAAGCATTGCATGTAGACGATAAGGTGGGGAGCATCAAACCAGGCAAAGATGCCGACCTGGTGATCTGGTCCGACAACCCGTTGAGCATTTATGCAAAAGCAGAAAAGACCATTGTTGACGGTATTGTTTATTTCGATCGTGAGAAAGACCTGGGGCAGCGTAAAAAAATAACAACTGAACGTAACCGACTGATCACCAAACTACAGGGTGAGAAAAAAAGCGGCACGCCAACCAAACCTGCAGAACCCAGTTACCAGGTATTGCTGGGATGCGGCGATCACAGCCATCATGAAGGCCTTATCACCGTTGAACAGGATGAGATTGAAACCCATAACCAGTAAAAGCATTAGCAATGAAAAAAATACTTACCAATATAGTCGCAATTTTATTGTTGACCGGTTTTGCAAAAGCGCAGGAAACGGTATACCCCGCCAAAGAATACAAAGGCCGGCTGTTCATTACCAATGGCACTGTGCACGTGGGCAATGGCCAGGTACTTGAAAATACCACCCTCGAGGTAAACAACGGAAGGATCATTAAGGTCGGCACCGGTATTGTGGTCCCGCCACAGGGCGATGAAGCGATAAAAGTGGTGGATGCGAAAGGAAAACATGTTTATCCCGGATTGATCCTCCCGTCTACCGATCTCGGATTGAAAGAGATTGCCAATGGAGTAAGGGGCAGCAACGATTATGCAGAACTCGGCGATTACAATCCCAGCGTTCGTTCTATTGTTGCGTATAATACCGATTCAAAGATCATCGGCACATTGCGCGCCAATGGCATTCTGCTTGCCAGTGTTACACCCGAAGGCGGAGTGATCAGCGGTTCTTCATCGGTAGTGCAGCTGGATGCATGGAACTGGGAAGATGCAGCGTATAAAATGGACGGTGGCATCCACCTGAACCTGCCCAGTTTTATTGCGCGACCCGGCGGACGCAGGGCTTTCTTTTTCCCTGGTACTCCTGCACCACAGGCAGACCCGGTAAAACAGGCGTTGGAAAAAACCGAAGAGATCAAAACTTTTTTCCGCGAAGCGAAAGCTTACCAGCAGGAAACAACCCACAAACAGACCAACCTGAAACTGGAAGCTGTGAAGGGCCTGTTCAATAAAACACAGAAACTCTTTGTACACTGCGACCAGGTGAAACAAATGCTGGTAGCCATAGATTTTGTAAAAGAATTTGGTTTTGATGTAGTGATCGTGGGCGGCAGTGAAAGCTACCAGGTTGCAGATTTGCTGAAGCATAACAATATTGCCGTGATATTGGGATCACAGCACGAGCTTCCGTCGATGGAAGACGATGATATTGATCAACCATTCAAAACGCCGGCCGCTTTGCAAAAAGCAGGAGTATTATTTGCTTTGAATGATACGCATACTGAAAGCCGTTACCGCAACCTCTCCTTCAATGCAGGAACAGCAGTGGCTTACGGACTTGGTAAAGAAGAAGCTTTGCAGGCCATCACGCTGAATGCCGCCAGGATATTAGGTATCGATAACCGCACCGGCTCGCTCGAAGCAGGCAAGGATGCAAATATTGTGGTGTGCGATGGAGATATACTGGATATGAAGAGCAGCAATGTATCAGCTGTTCTCATACAGGGGCGACCCATTAATCTCGATAACAAACAAAAGCAGCTGTACGAACGGTATAAATACAAATACAATATTCAATAGTATACCAGGTTCAAACTAAACCCAGAACGCCCGGAGTTGTTCCGGGCGTTTTTTTGTCACTACATCTGCTATTAAAGCCGCCCATAAGCCATTACGTCCGCTCATCGTGCTTTTTTTAATTTAACAGTGCGCCGCCTGTAACCTTTTTAACTTTACTACGTTACGTTTCGTACATCATATACCTGGCCGCTATGAAAAAAATAATGCTGAGCATATGTACCCTGGGAATAAGCTGTCTGGCTGTGGCGCAAAAGGAACAGGTAGTAAAGAAGATACCCGCTGTTCGCACCACGCAGAAGATTGTGATCGATGGCGATATCAGTGATGAAGCCTGGAAATCTGCACCGGTTGCCACTGATTTTGTGGAATGGAGGCCTTCCTACGGCAGGCATGAACGAGAGGAAAACAGAACAGAGGTGCGGATACTGTACGACAACAATGCTATTTATGTCAGCGGTTTTTGCCACGAAGCGAGTCGCGACAGCATTTCAACCGAACTGGTAGGAAGGGATGTGATAAAGTCCAATGATTTTGTAGGCATTTTATTTGATACTTATAAAGACAAGATCAATGGGTTCGGTTATTTTGTAACTCCATTGGGAGAACAGTTTGATGCGAAATATTCTTCTACCGGCGAAGATGGCAGCTGGAACAGTGTATACGAATCGCAAGCCAAAATTGTGGCGGGCGGCTGGACTTTCGAAATGCGTATTCCCTACTCAGCCATACGTTTCAGCAATAAGAAAGTGCAGGACTGGGGTTTGAATATTACGCGCAGGCGAAGCAAAAGCGGCATACAACTGATGTGGAACCCGACTGACCCTACTTTTGGCGGGAACTTTTTTGCACTCTTCGGGGAATGGACCGGTATACAAGACATCAAACCGCCGGTGCGACTTTCCTTTTCTCCTTATTTCTCCACTTATGTAACGCATTATCCCTATAACGATCCCAACATAAAAAAAACACGTACTACGGTGAATGGAGGAATGGATGTGAAATATGGCATCAACCAGGCATTTACGCTGGACATGACGCTGATCCCGGACTTCGGACAGGTGCAAAGCGATAACCAGGTGCTCAACCTCACACCGTTTGAAGTGAAATACAATGAATACCGGACCTTCTTCACCGAGGGAACGGAGCTGTTCAGCAAGGGAAATCTTTTTTACAGCAGACGGATCGGCGGGCAGCCGCTGCACTACAACGATGTATCGAATCAGTTATTACCCGGAGAAACCATTGCCAAAAATCCAGGCGAGACCAAACTGATCAATGCTACCAAGATCAGCGGCCGCACATCGTCGGGATTAGGCATTGGTTTTTTCAATGCCCTTACCCAACCACAATATGCCACCATTGCAAAAGACGGAAAAGAAGTGCGCAGGATAGAAACAGAGCCGCTTACGAATTATAACATCATTGTGTTCGATCAGTCACTCAAACATAATTCCAGTATATCTTTCATCAACACCAATGTTACCCGCGCCGGCGGAGATCATAATGCCAATGTAAGCGCTGCACTATTTGACCTTTACGATAAAAAAAACAGGTGGAACCTCGCAGGTAAGGTATCGGCAAGTGAACTGATTAATTATCAGGTGGCTGGGAAAACCGTTTTTGGCTACAACCACATGATTGGATTTGGTAAAACAGGAGGCCGGTTCAATTTTCAGATCAACCAGGAATTTGCCGATGACAAGTACAGCAGCAACGACATGGGCTATTTTACCAATAACAATTACATGAATCATTACATGTGGATAGGTTATCGCTGGGTAAAACCCACCAAGTGGTTTAACAGGCTCCACTATAATATCAACCTGAATTCATCAATGCGTTATAAAGCCTGGGATTACCAGAGTTTTCATTTCAATACCAACATCAACGGACAGTTGAAAAACCTTTGGTATAGCGGCATATTCATCAATATCGATCCCGAGGAACACGATTATTATGAGCCAAGGATAGCGGGACGATTCTTCAAGCGACCTTCGAGCTGGTTAATGGGGGCGTTCGTAGAAACCAACAGTGCAAAGAAATATTCTGCCTTTGTTGAATTTTCAGGAAGATGGGCCGGACTTTATTCAGGAGAGGGATATGATTTGTATACCGGCAATAACTATCGGTTCAACGATAAACTTTCTCTTTCATTTAAATTTAACCCACAATTCAGGTCCAATAATCTTGGCTTTGCCACCCTGGTGAACGACAGCAGCATTTTTGCACTTCGCCAGCGGTATACGGTAGAGAATGTCTTCAGTGTGAAATACAATTTTACCAATAAAATGGGCCTCAGTTTCAGGGCGCGTCATTACTGGAGCAAAGTGATCAATAAACAATATTTCAACCTCAATACAGATGGCGGACTTACCCCGATCGCAGGTGTCAGCAATAACCCCGATTACAATGTGAATTATTTCAATATCGACATGGTATATACCTGGCAGTTCGCGCTGGGCAGCTTTCTCAATGTGGTGTGGAAGAATTCTATCAATACTTATGATCAGAATATTGCTGAGGGATATTTTAAAAATGCAGGTAACACATTTAATGCCTCCCAGCTGAACAGCCTTTCATTGAGGGTCATTTATTTCCTGGATTACCTGTCTATCAAAAAGAAAAAATAAGCTCGTATAGCTTTATTACCTTAGCTATATGAGTAAAAAATTATTCCTGCTCGATGCACTTGCGTTGATCTACCGCGCCTATTATGCACTGATCCGTAACCCGCGCATTACTTCAAAGGGAATGAACACCAACGCACAATTCGGGTTCACCAATACCCTTTTTGATCTTATCAACAAAGAAAAGCCTACCCACCTGGCCGTGTGTTTTGATACGCATGCGCCAACAGAACGCCATACTGATTTCACAGACTATAAAGCCAACCGGCAGGAAGCGCCGGAAGACCTGCTCGCATCCATTCCCGATATACAGCGAATCATCCGGGCATTCAATATTCCTGTTGTTGAAATGGATGGATATGAAGCCGATGATGTGATTGGTACGGTTGCCTGGCAGGCGGCCGACAAAGGCTATGATGTTTATATGGTAACGCCTGATAAAGATTACGGCCAGCTGCTCATTCACCCGCATGTATATATTTATAAGCCGCCATCTTTCGGTAACCCGGAAGAAATACTGACAGCTGAAAAAGTCTGTGCACGATGGGATATCCAGCGTGTGGAACAGGTAGTGGACATGCTAGGTATGATGGGAGATGCGGTGGACAATATTCCCGGCATACCGGGCGTGGGAGAAAAAACTGCAGCCAAGCTCTTGAAAGAATACGATACACTCGAGAATGTATTGGAGAATGCCGATAAGATCAAAGGCGCGCTGGGCGAAAAGATCCGGAACAATAAAGAACTGGCCATCATGAGCAAAAAACTGGCGACGATCATTACCAATGTACCTGTTGAATTCCACGAAGAAGATTATAAGCTCAAAGAATGGAACAAAGAAGTGCTGACTGAAATCTTTACGGAACTGGAATTCAAAACACTCGGAAAACGAATCCTGGGCGAAAGTTTCAATGCTTTTCATTCGCCCCAGCAGGCTACACAAACGGATCTTTTTGGGAATGCCGTTACAATTGCTCCGGCTAAATCCGGTGGCGTAAAGAGCACGAAGAAAGATGTGTCGGCTGTACCATTGCCCGACTGGACTGCCGTTGCTGTAACAGATGACGAAACTACTGCCCCTGAAACAACGGAGACGATAGGATTGGTTGCCAACAAGAACATACACAATACCCAACACGATTACCAACTGATAGAAACAGATGCGCAGATCAAAGAGCTGGTAAAAAAATTACTGGCACAAAAAGAAATCTGTTTTGATACGGAAACAACGGGTACTGATCCAAACAATGTGGAACTGGTGGGGATGAGTTTTTCTTACAAAGCAGGAGAAGGCTATTATATTCCTTGTCCGGCAGATCAACAGAAAACCCGGCAAATATTAGACCTTGTAACGCCTCTTTTCAATGAGGCGTCTATTACCTGGATCGGACAGAACGTCAAATACGATTTACTGGTGTTCAAATGGTATGGTGTGGAACCAAAGGGTGCGCTTTTCGATACTATGCTGGCGCATTACCTGATAGAGCCGGAAGGTCGCCGCAACATGGATTTGCTGAGCGCGCAGTACCTGGGTTATGAGCCTGTTCATATTGATGAGTTGATTGGCAAGAAGGGAAAAAACCAGGGGACTATGCGAGATGTGGAAGTGGAGAAAGTGAAAGAATATGCAGCAGAAGATGCCGACATCACTTTCCAGTTAAAGCAGGTTTTTGTGCCACTGATGAAAGAAAAAGAAGTGACCAGTGTTTTTGAAACAGTGGAGAACCCGTTGGTTCGTGTGCTCACCGATATGGAATTTGAGGGAGTGAAGATCGATGTCGGGTTTCTGAAGAATTACAGCAAGGAACTGGAAAAAGATGCCAAACGTTGCGAAGAAAATGTGTATGAACAGGCTGGCATAAGGTTTAACCTGGCATCACCCAAGCAATTGGGAGAAGTGCTGTTTGAAAAACTGAAACTGGATCCCAAGGCGAAGAAAACCAAAACAGGACAGTATGCCACAGGAGAAGATGTGCTGCTGAAACTGGCCAATCAACACAAGATCGTGGATGATATTTTGGATTTCAGGGAGCTTACCAAACTGAAATCCACCTATGTAGATGCATTGCCTGAAATGATCAATCCCAAAACGGGCCGTGTGCATACCAGTTATGCGCAGGCAGTAGCTGTTACGGGAAGATTGAGCAGTAATAATCCCAACCTGCAGAACATACCCATTAGAACCGAGCGGGGCCGCGAGATCAGGAAAGCATTCATACCCCGGTCTGAAGAACGCGTATTGATGAGTGCAGACTATTCTCAAATAGAATTGCGCATAGTGGCGGCTATCAGCGGCGATCCGAACATGTGTGAGGCATTCAGGTTGGGGAAAGATATTCATACGGCTACAGCGGCTAAAGTTTACGGTATTGCCGAATCTGATGTAACCAAGGAACAACGCTATAAAGCCAAGAGCGTGAATTTCGGGATCATTTACGGGCAGGGCGCATTTGGCCTGGCCGATAACCTGGGCATCAGCAGAACCGAAGCCAAGCAGATCATTGATAATTATAAAAAAGAATTCCCCAATATCCAGCGCTATATGGATGGCCAGGTGAACCTTGCAAAAGAAAATGGGTATGTACAAACCCTTGCCGGAAGGAAACGCTGGCTCAAAGATATCAACAGCGGTAATTTCACGGTTCGGGGATATGCCGAGCGAAATGCCATCAATTCCCCCATACAGGGTACGGCTGCTGATATGATCAAACTGGCCATGATCAAAGTACACCAGGAAATGAAGCAGGGCAACTGGCAGTCAAAAATGATTTTACAGGTACACGATGAATTGGTGTTCGATGCGGTTGCCAGTGAGGCCGGAAAACTGAAAGAACTCATCATCCGCTGCATGACTACTGCCATGCTTTTGCCCAATGAAGTACCTGTTGAAGCGGAAGTAGGCATGGGTATTAACTGGCTGGAAGCCCACTAAGATTTGAAATGGATATGAACTTAAACGAACAAACGATACATAATTTTTATTCAGCCTTTCAGCAAAAAGATGCTGCTGCCATGAATGTGTGCTATGATGCCGAAGTGGTTTTCAGCGACCAGGTTTTTGGGTTGCTCGATGGGAATGAGACCAGGGCCATGTGGAAAATGCTATGCAGGAATGCACAGGATCTTTCCATACAATTCGGCAATATTTCTCTGCTCGATGAGGAATATGCCACCTGCGACTGGAAAGCAACCTATACGTTTACTCAAACGGGCAGGAGGGTGATGAACCAGGTAAAAGCACACATGCGTTTGAAAGATGGATTGATCATAGAACACTCCGATGCGTTCGACCTGTACAAATGGACCAGGCAGGCTTTCGGTTTAAAAGGATGGCTTTTCGGCTGGACCAATTTCATGCGGAAGAGGATACACCTCAGGGCAAGAAAACAACTGCTGCGTTTTATGGAGCAGGCATAAAGCCGGCTATTCAGGTACGCACCAATTGTAGAATTGTAGACCACCCTTGCCTTCTACCTGTATGGTCTTTTGATCATTTCCCATCTGGAGACTGATACTGTTGGCTCCTTTTTTAAGCGGAATGCGTATATACTGGATAGAAGCGGGCAGTGACTGCCAGTTACGTGTATCGGCTTTTTCTGTTGCCGTATTGAATATGTTTACCAGCATACCGGTTGCGAGGCCAACAGCTTCGGCATTCCGTTCTTTCTTTTGTTTGTCTTTTTCATTGCTGTTGTTTTCTGCTATTGCTTTGGCTGCTGCGGAAGCGCCTTTTTCCACGCTCATTTTTACTACCTGACGCAACAATGCGCTGGAAACCTCTTTAACAATCCGCTCTTTCAATATTTCGGGGGCAATGGTATTGATGTCTTCGGCGAGTTCGGCTGTGTAAGACGATCCGTTGATGGTAACTGTTCCTTTTTCAAAAGCATAAGGCCTGGGTTCATACACGGGGATAGCCACTCGTATGGTTCTGAAATTGCTCAGAGAAACGGATGATCGTGCAAGGGTGGCTGTGGAAAAATCAAAAGGAATATCGAAAACGCCATACTGACTGGTAAAAATGAAAACACCCCTTCCATCGCCCGATTGTGTAAGAATGAAATTCTGTTCTGTTTTTACCGGCGCCATTCCTTTTTCAAAAAACACTACCAGTTCGCCGCCGGCGCGGCTGCTATCCTGATTTTTATAAACAGTACTGAGGGTTCTTTCGTAGAACTCAACCTGATCGTTGAACCCCATCTGCATAGCGGTTCTCACCACATCCTGTTTTAGCTGTCCGGGCAATACAACGCCGTAATAAACCTTATTCGGTTCTTTCAGGTATACATCGGCGGCATTGCGGTAAGAAATAAAGGCATCGTTGATTTTTCCGCTGGCCTCATAGATCATTCCCTGAATACTGAGCGCAAATGCATCTTTGGTATAGCGATTGGCGCCTGGCTTGAATTTGTCTTCCTGCGCATGGGTACTCAGGGTTATACGTCTTGCTTCCACTTCTGCTTCTTCGGGCCTGCCCAGGTAAAAATAATTGAGCGCTTTATAATAATGCACCATGAAACGCTCAAAATCTTCTCCCAGGTAAGGAGCGGTCATGGGGTTGATCAATAAAGAAGTTGCTTTATTGCCGGCAGATTTTCTTTTGTTTTCGATATAAAGATCAGCAAGGTTCAGGAACAGGTTGCTGCTGTCGTATAACCCTTGCAAGTGCAGCATTTTTCCGCGTTCCATATAATACAGCAACGAATTCCTGGGCTGTTGCAAATAACCATTCTTCTCCAGCATATGATCGGCATGTGCAAAATGGGTTGCCCTTACCTGGTTATAGTAAGCGGCCATTTTGGTATTATAGGTTGCACAAGAAAACAAAACAGGCATCAATAGCCAAGCTACCCATGCCTGTTTTAGAGAATGCTTCATGAGAAAAAATTGAATACCGCTTAGTTGTTAACGAGTTTGGCAATTTTCTTATCACCAATCCATACTACCTCATTGGTTTCAATGTTGGTCAGTTCCAGGTTCACCTGGTAAGTAACAGTTTTCTTTCTTTTATAAGCATCTACAATAGAATTGATGGATCCCTGCAGGATATAATCGGCTCCGCGCTCAAGTCCGAATTTCTTCATGGTGCTCTGTGTTGCATTGGTTTGCTGGTCTGCTTTCTCGGCACGCATTTCTTCGCGCTTTTTACCGCTTTGTACCAGTCCAACCCTGTCCGTCTGCAGGAAAGCGCGTTCAAGTTCGTTCATGAAAGTTTCTGCTTCAATGTGTTCATGGCTTTTATTGGTAACCATTCCTACGATCACCACCGGCTTTTTGCCTTTTGCAGTAAGGTGGTTGTCGAGCCATTTTGCCTGCAACACCTGACCGGTCATGGCTTCTGCTGTCAGGCGACTGTCGGTATTGTTCCAACCTCCGCTGATATCAACCTGAGCAGAAGGATCGATACGGGTAACTGTGCGTGTAGCGCAGGAAGCAACAAAAATAGAAAGGGATAAAACACCGGCGGCAAAAAGTAAAGATTTGCTTTTCATAGTATATTTTTAGTGAAATGTGTAAAAATTAAAACATGAACCACCAGTTACCGGTGCGGAAGCCAATACCCGGCCGGAATGCATTCCAAAGGTTCCAGCTGTTGTAATAACCATAATTATTCCAGCCGTTGTAATAGGGATGATAGTAGTAATCGCTGTAATAAGAAGTATACCTTCTGGCTTCCCTGCGTGCATTCCTGCGTTCCTGTCTTGCTTCATACCAGTCATATGCTTTGTAGGTTTGCTGGACGGTGGTATTGGAAGCAGTGAGCAGGGAATCTTTCAGGTTCATGTATTTCAGCCTGCTGATATTGAAGTTCGGGTTTTGATCGGGAGCCAAAGACTGACTGGCGTCCTGGGCCACCAGGCTTGTTGCAAAGCAAAAGGACAGCAGGATTAAAAAAGAACGTACCATAGGTCCTCCTTTTTATTGAATTATAATCAAAGCTAATACCAAAGCAGGTATAACGATGCCTACGAATCGTTAAATTACATAAACTGTTTTGTCCCGTTTTGCAGTCATGTTTCCGATGATTTCGTGGCGGAGACCATTGGCTTTCAATAATTTTTCCACTTCGCCGGCTCTATCTTTTCCCACAGCAACCAGTAAGCCTCCGTTTGTTTGCGGGTCGGCCAGTATACCACTTGCTGCTTCGGCATCGATGGAAGGTTCAAAATGGACTTTATGTCCATAGCTTGCCCAGTTACGCTTCGTACCCCCCGGCTTGATATTCTGTTGGAGGTAGCTTTCAATGCCGGGTATCAGTGGAACCTTTTGCAATTGTATCTCGGCGCTCAGTCTGCTTCCTTCACTCATTTCAATCAGGTGTCCCAGTAAACCGAACCCTGTTACATCAGTCATGGCATGGACCGAATCGAAAGCGGCAAGTGCTTCACCCACTTTGTTCAGCTGCATCAGCTGGCGAAGCATGAGATCGTGGTGTTCATTACTGAGGGCATTGCGTTTTTGTGCAGTAGAAAGAATGCCGATACCCAGGGGTTTGGTAAGGAATAATACATCTCCTTCGCAGGCAGTACTGTTCTGTTTGAGTTGAGGGATGGGTACCAGTCCATTTACAGCGAGACCGAAAACCGGTTCGGGGCAGTCGATACTATGTCCGCCTGCAAGTGGGATACCCG
This sequence comes from Sediminibacterium sp., assembly GCA_041798205.1. Classification (GTDB taxonomy): domain Bacteria; phylum Bacteroidota; class Bacteroidia; order Chitinophagales; family Chitinophagaceae; genus Sediminibacterium. The sequence goes on along the minus strand of JBHCAK010000012.1, from coordinate 46,330 downwards.
CTTCTGCACAAATGCTGCGAGCCCCTTCAATCACCTGTTGCGCCGTTTCCGCAGGCAATTTGTCCACCGGCCACCCCAGGATGGCAATGGCCAAAATGGGCTTACCTCCCATGGCATATACATCGCTGATGGAATTGGCTCCTGCAATTTTACCAAAAGCAAAAGCATCATCAACAATTGGCATAAAAAAATCAGTAGTGGATATCAGCGCTGTTCCGTTGCCCAGGTCATAAGCCGCCGCATCGTCTTTACTGCTGTTTCCCACCAACAGGTTTTGCTGGTCGGGGGCAGCAAAATTGGTTTTTAAAATGGTATCCAGCACCTGTGGCGCAATCTTGCAGCCGCAACCTGCTCCGTGAGAATATTGTGTGAGTTTGATATTTGTTGATTCACTGTTCATGCATGGTGTGGTTGAAAAACGTTTAATAACCTGTCTGCATTGTAAACGGAATTGATGTTGCACACAGGAACTTTGATAGTCAGCGTTTCGTGGTTTTCGCGGTTATGGAGACCTTTGATGTAAAGCTTGTCGTAGTAAGTCAGCAATATGCGGAAGCATTCTTTTATATTGTCTTCCAGCAGGTAATTGATGGCAGTTTTGGTTTCGAGTCCGCCCAGTCTTTTTTTAATACGGATGATGGCATTCACGAGTTTTTCCTTTTCAAATCCGCCGTATTCGTTTACAATATGGTTTAATCTTTCTTCAAAAGGGGCATCAAGGAAAAAAACGGGCTTGGTGCGCATCTGCTTAAAGAAAACAATGGGAATATTGGTAAGCCCGATGCGCTGGCTTTCATCTTCTATCCAAATGCGCCGGGCTTGTTCATTTTGTTTGAGTGCAGTGGCCAGCAGGTTCTCAAACATTTCCTGTGAGGGCTGTGGTATCCTGTCGAGCGCACCGAAAGCCGATCCTTTGTGCATAGCCATGGCTTCCAGGTCGATCACGGCTTCTTGTTTGTTTAACAGTTCGTGGAGCAGGCCGGTCTTACCACTACCAGTATACCCGCCTAAAATATGGATGGGATAATTTTTTTCAAGTTGTGCAAGTACCCAGTGGCGGTAGGTTTTATAGCCGCCTACGAGGCTGATTACATTGAAACCATAAAGGTCGAGCAGCCAGGCCACGCCGGCGCTGCGCATACCACCGCGCCAGCAATGTACCAATACCGTATGCGGGTCTGTTTCATTGTTTTTAGCGGCACACCATTGTTCTACCTGTTCAATCATGTCCACCATTTTCGGACCGAAGAACTGCAAACCCTGTTTGATGGCTTTTTGCCTGCTTTTTTGTTTGTAAATGGTTCCAACGATTTTTCTTTCATCGTCGGTAAACAAGGCCAGTGATTTTGTACCAGGAATATGTGCGTGGTCGTATTCACCCGGACTACGTACATCCAGCACAAGCTGGTCTTTGGCTGCCGCTAAAAAAGGTTCTATGGTGAGTTTGGAAATAGCCATGTGGCTTTGGTTGTTAGTTGTTGGTTGTTAGTTATCAGAGTTTGAATTCTTTTCTAACGACTGACAGCTAATAACCAACAACTAACATGATCTTATCGGTTCATAGAGGCCAGGAACTCTTCGTTGTCTTTCGTTCCGCGCATGCGCTTGAGCAACTCGTTCATGGCTTCTTCTGTATTCATATCATTGATATAGAGACGGAGGATGTTCATGCGTTGCAATACTTCTTTGTCGAGCAAGAGGTCATCGCGACGGGTAGAGGAAGCAACCAGGTCAATGGCCGGGAAGATACGCTTGTTGGCGAGCCTGCGGTCGAGCTGGAGTTCCATATTGCCGGTACCCTTGAATTCTTCAAAGATCACTTCATCCATTTTGCTGCCGGTTTCAATGAGTGCGGTAGCAAGTATGGTAAGTGAACCGCCGTGTTCTATTTTACGCGCAGCGCCGAAAAATTGTTTGGGTTTTTGCATGGCATTGGCTTCCACACCACCACTCAATACTTTACCGCTGGCAGGAGCAACAGTATTATGCGCCCTGGCCAAGCGGGTGATGGAATCAAGCAGGATCACTACATCGTGACCGCATTCAACCAAACGCTTGGCTTTTTGCAGCGCGATGGTAGAAACCTTCACATGTTTTTCTGCCGGCTCGTCGAAGGTGGAGGCAATTACTTCAGCCTTCACGCTGCGTTCCATATCGGTAACCTCTTCAGGTCGCTCATCAATGAGCACTACCATGAGGTAACATTCGGGGTGGTTGGCGGCAATGGCATTGGCCACTTCTTTCAATAAGATGGTTTTACCTACTTTGGGCTGCGCAACAATCAATCCGCGTTGTCCTTTGCCAATAGGGGTAAAGAGGTCTATGATGCGGGTACTGTAATTATTGGGCGCGGTAAAGAGGTTCAGTTTTTCATAAGGGAAAAGCGGAGTAAGGTAATCGAACGGAACGCGATCGCGCACCTCATCAGGTTTTTTTCCGTTGATGGCATCTACTTTCAGCAGAGCGAAATATTTTTCACCTTCCTTAGGCGGACGAACAGCTCCCTGTACAGTATCACCGGTTTTGAGACCAAATAATTTGATCTGGGAAGGAGATACGTATACATCGTCGGGAGAAGAGAGGTAATTATAATCGGAAGAGCGCAGGAAACCATAACCGTCCGGCATCATTTCCAACACACCTTCACCCTGTATTACGCCTTCAAATTCGATATTGAAAGCAGGCTCTTTGCGGTGTTGTTTCTGGTGCTGGTGCGGTAGCTGAGAGGTTTCTGATGACTGACCATTTTCAGAAGCCGATTCGATTTCCGGTATGGCGGCGCTTCCATTAGATTCTGCATCAGTTGCGATGGGTTGAAGAGGCGCTTCGGTTGTTTTATCGGGTGATTTTTCTCCTCTGGGTTTGCGGCCGGCATTGCGTTTGTGCTGGGCAGACTTCTCGGCCTGAGGCGCTTCCTGCATTACTTCTGCTTCTTCGGTTGCGATACCGGTTTTAACCGTGATGGGCTTGCGGGCTTTGGCCGGCTTTTTCCTGCCATCTTCTTTTACTTCGCTGGCTTTTAATGCCTGGCTGTCGAGGATCTTATAAATAAGGCCCTGTTTGTCGAGCTTTTTAACACCTGTTATTTTCAGCTGTTCGGCAATGTCGAGCAACTCGGGCAATAACATGTCGTTCAATTGCAAAATGTCGTACATAAAATCAATTAAAGAGGAAATTCAAATTTGTCTACATCATTAAAAAATCCTGTCCAAGGAATTCGAACTCAGATCCGGATCGATAAAGAAAAATGTTGTGATTGGAAAGAGGGAAACTGATGTTATCGAGAGCTATTTAAGAGAACCCAATCAGTCTGGTTTCCGCTGCAATGTTAAGTCAAAATAATCAAAAAAAGAAAAAAAGTACAAAACGAAAGCTCAAACAAAAGACATTATGCGTTTGAATTATATGTTTTATCAATGATCTGTCTGATCATTTCATCCAGTTCCAGCGCACTTTTACGGAGATGGGCAACAATTTCGGCCAGGTCATTTCCCCGGTTATGGGCTTCTATCATTTCGGTAAGGCCAATGATATTGGCAACAGGTCTCCTGATCTCGTGCGATTGTATTTGGGCAATTTCACGGAGGGCGTCGGTATGTTTTTGAATCTCAAGTTCATGCCTTTTCCGTTGGGTAATGTTAACGGAATTGATCACAATGCCCAGGTTATTACCCTGGGAATCGGAAGCCGGGTAGTATTTGCGGAGATACCAGGCCTCTTCCCCGTCGGGGTAAGTGAAACAGTGCTCAAAAGCATAATTTTTCCGGTTCTCCACCAGTATTTCATCAAAATGAGCGGCAGCTGTTTTCTGTTGTTCCAGGCTCAGGTAATTCATGATCAGGTCACCCACTTGATAATTCCTTCCCAACATGCGGCGGGCATGGTTTTGTGCCGCAGTATTCGCATAAATGATGCGGAAGCCGGCGTCTATGACAATGGTAACATTATCCGAACTGTTGATGATGGCCTGGAGGGTATTCTCGGATTCTGATAGCAGGTCGCGCTGTTTTTTGAGTTCTGTAATGTCTTTGGACGACCCAACCAGGAACCCAACGGTTTGATCAGCGTCCAATATGGGAAAAGCTTCACTGAGACTGAAAAGGACCCGGTCTTTCAGCATAATGGTCTCTTCGTAAGAAAGGGGTGTTCTGGAGTGCACGCAGGTAAGCAGTTGTTTGCTTACTGAAGGATATTTTTCCGGGCCAAGGATTTCCCTGAGGTCTTTGCCGATGATTTCTTCCGGGGTATGGGAGAATTTGGAAAGATAGGCCGCATTGGCATATTCCATGATGAAGCGCTGGTTTTCCGCTTCAACCCGCAAAACGAAAACAGCGTCGGCTGTCTGTTCAACAAGCGAAACGAAAAGAGAGGGACACAGATGCTTCATAGTTAGGACATTGGTATACGTTTTTTGCAACGTATAAAATTTAAAAATACAGGAAGCCCTTTGAATTTCCATAAATCATAAAAATGAATATATTGCCTGGCAACCTCAATACTTATCTTTGCAGCCTTATGTTTAACAAGAGAACCAAGATCAAAGCCTTGCTGACCGGGGAGTTCATCGGACAGGAAGTGGTGGTAATGGGTTGGGTGCGCACTTTCCGCAACAACCAATTCATAGCATTGAACGACGGCAGCACCAATGATAATATCCAGGTAGTGGTAGCCCTGGGTATGCTGGATGAAGCTACGCTCAAGCGCATTACCACCGGCGCTTCATTGAAAATAACAGGCGAAGTAGTGGCTTCCCTGGGAAAGGGTCAGAAAGTGGAGATACAGGCCCGCAGCCTGGACGTGTTGGGTGATAGTGATGCGGAAAAGTACCCCCTTCAACCGAAAAAACATAGCCTGGAATTTTTGAGAGAGATAGCCCACCTGCGTTTTCGCACCAATACATTTGGTGCGGTGTTTCGCATCAGGCATTCTTTGGCTTTTGCAGTGCACCAGTTTTTCAATGAAAGAGGCTTTGTTTATCTCCATACGCCCATCATTACTTCCAGTGATGCAGAAGGTGCCGGAGAAATGTTCCGTGTTACTACTTTGCCAATGGAGAACGCTCCTCGAAAAGAAGATGGCGGTATAGATTACAGCCAGGATTTTTTTGGCAAGGGTACCAACCTCACCGTAAGCGGACAACTCGAAGGAGAATTAGGGGCCATGGCTTTTAGTGATATTTATACATTCGGACCAACCTTCCGCGCAGAGAACTCAAACACTACGCGACACCTGGCCGAGTTTTGGATGATTGAGCCGGAGATGGCTTTCTATGACATAGAAGACAATATGGACCTGGCCGAGGAATTCATTCAATACCTGATCCGTTATGCTATGAAGCACAATGCGGAAGACCTGGAGTTTCTGGACCAGCGGCTGACAGAAGAAGAAAAGCAGAAACCGCAGGCCGAGCGTTCAGAGATGGGATTGCTGGAGAAGCTGCGGTTTGTAGTAGACAACCAATTTGAAAGGATCACTTATACAGAAGCCATTGATATTTTGTTGGACTCTCCTGCTTACAAGAAAAAGAAATTCAAGTATGACGTGAAGTGGGGTATTGATATGCAGAGCGAACACGAACGTTACCTGGTAGAGAAGCATTTCAAAAAGCCTGTGATCGTTACCGGTTATCCGGCGGCTATCAAAGCGTTTTATATGCGCATGAATGATGATGGGAAAACAGTGGCGGCGATGGACATATTAGCACCGGGTATTGGGGAGATCGTAGGCGGTTCACAGCGGGAAGAACGACTGAACAAGCTGGAGCAACGTATGAAAGACATGCACATCCCTTTGGAGGAAATGAGTTGGTATCTCGATACGCGTCGATTTGGAACAGTACCGCATGCCGGTTTCGGACTGGGGTTTGAGCGAATGGTACAATTTGTAACAGGCATGGGCAATATCCGCGATGTGATACCTTTTGCCCGGACCCCGAAAAATTGTGAATTTTAAGTGGATTATTAGTTAAAACCCCCTATTTTTGCGCTCCGTTTACGCCAAAATTGCGGCGGGAAAAAAACGAAGGTGCGGTAGCTCAGTCGGTAGAGCAAAGGACTGAAAATCCTTGTGTCGCCGGTTCGATCCCGGCCCACACCACGAAACCCTCAACAGAGATGTTGGGGTTTTTTGTTGCAAAATCCGATCGTCTTGATCAATTGATTCTGATGACTGAATTGTATTAGCTACTCATAATCAAGGCGCCGGGTTCAAGCCTGGCAGAGGCCCGCAGAAAATCCTCAGGCCTGTTGATTTGCGGGTATTTTTAGCCTTGCGTCATCGTATATTTGAAGAGCAAATATTTGTCATGACAGAAATCATCATTGATAAGAAAAAATACGTGCTGTTACCTGCAAAGGATTATTCTGTTTTTCAAAAAAAGCTGCCTTAAAATTAAAGACTGAAAAGGCTTTTTCTTTAAAAGATGCCCGGTGGTTTAGTAAGAAGTTGATCAAAAAATGGGCGGCAGAAAAGTAAGGGTAAAACAAAGCGCTGCTGAAAACATTGCAACTGCCGAATAAAAAGAAATATACAATTGTTTTTATCGAAACAGAAAGAGACCTGATGATTTGTGAGTTCATTCCATCCAAGATGGTTCATTGGTAAATGGATACTTGTATCGCCACCTTTAATATTTGGACATTCAAGAAATGATGTAAATGATGAGAAGACAAATTCTAATTTTTCTAATCACATCTCTATCGACCATTTGTGGTTTTTCTCAAAAACAAAAAACAATCGATTGGAAAAAACTGAACGTCCTGGTGTATTCCAAAAACGGGAAAGGCTACATTCACGATAATATCCCTTCCGCTGTAGCCGGACTGCAAGACCTGGGTAAAAAATACGGCTTTAAAGTAGATACTTCGACTAACCCCTCGGTATTTACAAAAGAAAATTTGTCGAAATACCATCTTTTGATTTTCCCAAGTACCAATAATGATGTATTCGACACAGAAGAACAACGCCTGGCGTTTCGACAGTACATTGAGGCGGGCGGAGGCCTGGTTGGTATTCATTCGGCGATAGCTACTGAACGTAACTGGACCTGGTTCAAGCAATTCACGGGTGGTACATTTTCATGGCATGCGCCTTTTCAAAAATTCAAAGTGCGGCTTGTGGATAAAACCCACCCATCGGTAGCGGGTATGCCGGCGGTTTGGGAAATCGAAGATGAATGCTATTTTGAAAAGGAACTCTATCCGTCTATCCATACTTTTTTGGCGCATGATGTAACGACTATTAAACCGAACGAGAATATCCAATCGAATATGGGCGGTTTCAAAGATTATTACCCCGCTGGCTGGCATAACTATTACGACGGTGGCCTGGCCTGGATGACAACGCTGGGGCATGACAAAAAACTTTATTCAGACCCGTTTTTCATGCGGCTTATTTTGCAAGGCATCGAGTTTGTGGCCACACATCGCCCTCAAAGACTGGACTACTCAAAGGCGTATGCCAAAGAGCGCAATGAGCCGGTTCAGTGGTAAAAGCTATTTATTCTGAAATCGTATAACTCGTACTTCTTCCCTCGCCGGCCTCTTTCATCAATTTTCCTTCAAAACCATCCAGCAGCTTGTTCAGCATCAATTGTTGCCGTTCATTCAAAAGAGTGGTAGCATGTTTTTCCCGGAACTGCGCTTTTTTCAATACCAAAGCAAGCGTTTCATCCGTGGCCTTTATAGCACGATTATCTGGTCTTGTTCCTAAGTAAAATAAGCCCTTTATTCTCCGCAACCAGCACATTTGAAATGCCAGCTTGGAGATATAACTGCCATCAAATGTTTACGTAATTTTAGAAGCGTATCGACCCCCTAAATAGCGGGACAAATAGGAGCCACCAATCGGTTTATTATTTATCCGGGAAAAGAACGTTTCCCGGTTACAAAAGAAGTTACAGCTATCCCGCTTCTGGACATGATGGACGAACTCAGAAAAATTAGCTAGACATGATTAGAAGTAATTTGCCCGGATTTTAACCAACCCTCTAAATACCCTTAAATGGAAAATATAAAAACCAGGAAAATAACGTTAAACGATATCGGCCAATTACAAAAGATCGGCAGGCAAACCTTTTACGAAACCTTTTCGGCAGTGAATACCGAAGAGAATATGACCAAATATTTGAACGAGGGGTTTTCTGCGGAAAAGCTAACTGCCGAACTCAATGATGAAAACTCAGAATTTTATTTTGCTGTACTCGATAATGAAGTAATTGGTTATTTAAAACTGAACTTCGGGCAGTCACAAACAGAATTGCAGGACGACAAAGCCCTTGAAATTGAACGTATTTATGTACTGCGAGCGTTTCACGGGCAAAAAGTCGGGCAATTGCTTTATGAGAAGGCAATGGAAATAGCAAAACTGATGAATGCCCATTATGTCTGGTTAGGTGTTTGGGAAGAAAACAAGAGAGCAATTAATTTTTACTCGAAAAATGGTTTTGTGGCGTTTGACAAACACATTTTCAAACTAGGCGATGATGAACAGACAGATATTATGATGAAAAAGGTTTTGGTAAAAAACAGCTAAAACAAGCATCTGAAAGCCTTACCGATACTTCAAAACTGTTCTGTTAATTAATAGTATCTTTAGTTCGTTACTAAACAGATGCATATTTGACAGAAGACATCAACCAACCGCTTCCCGGAACATACCAGACTATTCTTACAGCAACTGCAGCATCAGGGTTCACCATGGCATCTGATGCGTTGACCTGTTCTTTGTTAAGAACACTGGCAGCTTCCAAACCTTCGGGTAAATTTCTTGAACTGGGCACTGGCACCGGGCTTTCCACCTCATGGATACTTGACGGCATGGATACAAGTTCTATCTTGGTATCTATTGATAATGACCCTGCATATTTAAAAATCGCTGAAGAAAATCTTGGTTTTGATAATCGGTTGAATCTGGTACTGATTGATGGAAGTATATGGATAGAATCGAACATAGGCCAGCAATTCGATTTTATTTTCGCTGATACCTGGCATGGGAAATACCTTCTCCTGGATGAAGTATTGTCTATGTTAAACAAGGGCGGCTTTTATATTATAGACGATATGTTACCGCAACCTAACTGGCCGGAGGGGCACCAGGAAAAAGTAACAAAACTGATTGCTTACCTCGAGACAAGGGAAGATTTGATATTAACAAAACAAGCCTGGTCGAGTGGAATTATTATTGCAATAAAAAAATGATACCATTGATCATGCAACCCGGTATCCAACTGAAAGAAAAGAAAAAATCACCGCTGGAAAAATTTGGCACCTACTACCTTAATCAGTTTGGGAGGAAGGACCAGACGCACCATGCTTTCGATATTCCCGATAAAGTGCTGGAACAAAAAGTCAGGCAGATCTCTATCAAAGGCATCCTGTTGTCGGCCGTTACAGGACTGGTACTGGTTTGGCCTACGGTATACATTGACCTGCTGAAACAGGATGAACCCTGGTATGTCCATTATGCATGGACAGTGGGCGTGACGCTGGTTTCCATCGTTATTGAACTATACCTCCTGTTCCTGATTGCATTGAAAGCTGTTCATGAAGTGAGTGAACTGATCAACCTGCATGCTCATAAAAAAGATTTCCTGCAATCCGGCCCCTTTAATGTTACGAGCATACTTGCGCGGACAGCGCTGGAATTGCCCGATCCCGAGATGGATGTGCTGGGGATCGACCCTTTTGAACAGGTATCGAAAAAAAACCTGCTGATATTGAGCCTGCTGTATAAACTCAAGATAACGATCACGAATTTCGCTGCCAGGTTTGTATTGGTGGGAACAGTCGGGAAAACAATCCGGAACATTTCTATTAATTATGTGGCACTTCCGGTGGAATGTTTCTGGAACGGGGTTGTGCTCAATCGTGTAGTGAAAGAAGCACGCTTGCGTTTGTTCGGCTTTGCATTGAGTAACCATATTGCCGATAATGTCTTGCACGATCATTTAATAGAACGATTGTCACCACTAGCCAAACAGGGATGCCTTTGCGCCATTGGTAACGCAGTAGTAATGGCACAGAATTTTCACCCAAATATGGTCATCCTGCTGCTGCGGTTCCAGGACCTGCTTTATACCAACAATGACAATGGAATAAAATACGACGATTGGAATGTATTCCTGGGCATTTTAAAAAAAGTGAGTAAAGAAGAACGTGATTTTCTCCTGGATATTTTCACTATTGCCGTAGCATTTGATGGTAAAATATCCAGACTGGAAGCGAAAAATATCGGAGAAGCATACGGAGAGGACTATGCACATTACCTGCCAAGGCTCTTGCACCTGACCGCTCACATGAAAGCCGGGCGTTTGAATGCAGCGGCGCAGTTATGCGGTATACATTTAGACTAGTTTTTTAGCGTTGCTACAACCAGCCGGTATATAAAGAATGAGAGGCCACCTCTTTTGAGATGACCTCTTCGTTCCTAAGCACTATCCTTGTTTTGAAACCCGGCATCGTGTGCCGATTACTTAGAAAAGTAACTCGTTTATTTATGCAGGGTAATGGTGGGTATTTCTGTTTCCCGTCCCCTCGACACCTGTACATTGTTAATGGTAGTATCCCTGTATCCGTTGTAGGATTTGAACTTCAGGCTATAAGAGCCTTCTTTCAACCCACAGATCTTGTATTCACCGTCATTCCCGGGGATTGCAGTAGCTGTGTCGGTGCCCATAAAGGCTTTTACAACTGCTTTTGCATCCAGCGGCAATACTTTGCCTTCAATGCGACCGAATTTGTCCATACCAAAGGCTTTCAGTACTGGTTTCAGGTAATACACGCCATTGTCTTCTTCAATGGATTCAGACAAATCGAAATCGATCCAGAGACTCAGTTGTCCGTATCCTGATTCATCCAGGTCGTCCTGGTCAATTTTTACGTAGAGGTATTTGCCTTGTCCCGGAGCCAGGTTCAGCGGATAAGACACATTGGATACCACTACAGAGTTGTTGTTGCCCAGTGTGATGCGGATTTTTCCAATCCTGCCTACGGGTATATTACCGGCTGCCAGAATGGTATCCAGGCCATTCCTGAATTTCATGATATCGTATACGCCCGGTCTGATGTTGAGCGTATCCCATTTACCATACTGGTCATGGTCTTTGAGGTCATCGTCGGCATCTTTATCGTCGTCTGCAAAATGATCGCCGTGAGAGAGGTTTGTATCGATTTTTACCTCAACCGTTTTGATGTCGATCAGAACAGAACTGAATAAAGCAGGGTCATCAGTAAGGTGCACAACAAGGGACTTTTTCTGGGGTCCGCTGGCCGATTTATTACAGGCAACTACCAGTAATATTACCGACAGTACGGATAGTGCAAGTCCCAGAAGTTTCATGCTTGGTTTTTTCATAGAAGTTTTTTTTAATCAGGTTAAACTAATTGGCTATAAGGCGGGATGCAATAAATATGCCAGTCCGCCGTATACATGTATGACAGCGAAAAAAGAAGAAGGTCCTAGAGGAGCGGGATATTTTTTTAACGACGGGTTTGGGCAACAGGAAGCCCCTGTTAATATAACAACTGAACTATATATTTAAACCATTGTCAGTCGTTATCTTCGAAATGCAGTTTCTGTTGGCTGGCACTTGCTGCTATATGAAGGGCAAAGCCTGCAATAGCAGTGTCCTTCAAAAGGTTTATAAATGCCATGGTTTTCATTTCCTTGTCACCAGCGCTGACGTAATTGGGCAGGTGGATGGTGACGATGAAAATGATCAGTAAAAGGGCCAGCAGGTACCCTGCGGCTTTTACCATTTTGTTGGTAATGAAGGCAATGGCCACCAGAATAAATGCACCGCCTACCAGGTAAACCCATAATATACCCCCGGGCAGAGAACTGGGAATAAAGACCACCAGATCGCGTGCATTCATAAAATGATAGATACCAAAGACAATCATTACAATAGCCAGCAGATAAATAGCAATTCTGGACACAAGGTGATACTGTTTCATAATGGGGTATTTGATACTAAAAAGTTACGGAATATATTTCAGAGATGCAAACACTTTTATTTGCCATCCCGGGCAGGACGTCCGGTTGAAAACACCACCCCCTGTGTAGTGATATTACTATAGCGGATAACCGACTTCCCTATCTGTTTTTCAGCGCTATCACTATGCTGCATTTCCCAGGGTGGTTGTTTCTTTGTGTTATCACATTACAAGGATGTGTTACAGTTGGGAATCCAATGATCCTTTGAAAAGAACCTTTAAAGTCTCCAATTAATTTTTAGCGTAGGTTAGTTGGCTGTGCTTTAGTTTTAGTCCATGAAAAACCTGTAGTTAACCGCTACAGAGCCTTTGTAGGATTGATTTCCTACAAAGGCTTTTTTGTTGCATTTATTTTCCAGACTTCCAGTTAGAATCGAAAGTAAGCGCTATATAATACAGCGCACCAATCGTGGGTCCGGCCGCGTATTGTATATACCTGTTATTGAACAGATTGGTACCCCCGGCTTTGATACTGAATTTCAACGAAGGCACCTGCCAGGTCAGCTGCGCATCAATAGTACTATATGCGGGAACTGCACCATTGGCAAGGGGACTTTCCCAAAAAAATCCATCCTGCCATTTCCAAGATATATTGAAGCCCAGGTTTTTAATTACTTCCTTGTTGCGGATGGAGAAATTACTGGCCCATACAGGTGTATTGAAACCGGTAACGAAAACATCGTTTTGCGCATTTCGCGTGATATTGTTGTAATTCAGGTTTCCTGATACCACGAACTTTTTATAAAAGCCATAAGTAAGTCCCAGTGCCGCGCCATAATTATTGTAATTGTTCCTTGCATTGGTATAAACACGGTACCTGGTTTGCCTTGCATTGCGATTGGAAGCGAGCATATCAATCACGGCCGCATCGCTGCCTACTTTAACCGCGTTGTTTTCGGGAACGGCAACTTCCACCTGCCCCAGGAACCCGTCGTACACATTGGTATAGGCATCGATGTCTACTACGAGCTTGTTATTGAACAAAACACTTTTATATCCGGCTTCAAATGAATTGATACGTTCGGGACGGGTGGGCGAAAGATTGGTTACCTGCAAGAGGGTGCGGTTTTTCAGCGCAGCATCATTGGAACTCAGGCCTGTTGTCACATCCTTGTTCACCGCGGCGTTGAAATCGTTTACCGAGGCAAGTGTATAAGAGTTGTCGAGGTAACCGAGTCCGTCGTTGATGAATGGCAATCCTCCTACCCTTCTTACGTTACCATTGTTCACAAAAGAAAGCGCTTCGAAAAGGGCAGGATAACGGAAGCCGTTTTGGAACGATACCCTGAAATTATGCCTGCTTGCAGCTGTATACACCAGCGCAATACGCGGATTAAATGTGGGAGAGAATTCGGGATTATCGTCCCATCGCAAAGAGCCTACTGCCTTCAGCTTTTGATTGAAAAAAGTTTTGGTAAGCTGTGCAAAAGCGCCGTATTTCCGGTAATGCACATTGTTGCCAAAACTGCCGTCTTTCAGCGGTGCATTTCTTTCGGCTACCGGTCTGCCAAAATCAACGAAGTTGTTCCCGTCCGGTACCACTTCGTACAAGCGGTAATCGGCGCCAACCAGCAAGTTGAATATTTTAATGGCCTTGCTGAGATCCCACTGGGCTTCTGTATGATAAGTGCGGCTCATCTGGTGCAACCAGGCTCCGCCTGTGGCAGGGGCACCGGCAATGCCGGAATTGATATGGTCCCAGTTGTTGATACCAATAATGGTGCGCTTCAATTGCTCAAATGCTGCGGTTCCCGGCTCTGCCCTTCCCTGGTCAGCCACCAGGCGGGCATTGTCTGCTGCCGTACCAAGATCAATCCCGTTATTCAGTTGCGTTTGTAAAGAGGACTTGAACAGGTCTCCCCAGGCTTTATTGGAAAGATGGGTGAGGTCGAGGTTATCGGCCAGCGGTTTGAGGTTATAGGAATTGCCCGTGTTTTCAATAGAGAGGTAAGAGCGTACCAGGTAATTAACACCCTTCAGTTCCAGCTTATGGTTTTGAACGGTGGCATTGTCGAGCTGTATCTTGTTACCCCGCTGGAAAATACCATCCATCTCGCCATACCGGTAAGTATAAGACAATTCTGTTTTTGCATCGAATTTGTGGTAAAGAGAAAAATCGAATTTTTTATTTTCTACAGTAGGATTGGTCAGGTCTTTTTCCCAATAGCCGGTTCGCCTGATGATGAACGAGCGATTGGGATTACCCTTGTAATTGATGCCTGTCAGGGTAACCGCGTTATTACTTTCATCGCCATATTTATTCCAGCCATCGTAAGCGGGGTTGTTGCCAACCGACAGCTCCGGGTACAGCGGATTGGCTGTGTTGAGGTTATTGGGATTCTGGTCGGTATGCGTGTCGGCAACCCAGTCTGTCGCTTTGAGATAACCCGCATTGATCTTCACCGCCCAGTTCTTATGGATTACCGCTGCGTAACGAACAGCCGATTCCGACAGAATGCTTGGTGAGCGGTCTTTCCCGTCGACATGGTTGACGCCGGTCTTCTGATAAAGACTTACACCCGGGTAAAGGAAAGGGCTTTTCGTAGATATATTGGCCAAACCGTTGATGGCGTTCATGCCATACAATGCAGAAGAGGCGCCAGGGGTGATTTCCACACTTTCCACATCAGGTTCAGTGGGACCGATGGAATTGCCCAATGGTACACCCAGCGTTGCCGCCTGGATATCCACCCCATCCACCAGCTGCACAAAACGAAAATTATTGGGAATGTTGAAGCCCCTGGTATTGGGAACTTTGAATGTAATACTGGAAGTGGTCATCTGTACGCCTTTCAGGTTTTCCAACGCATCATAAAAACTGGGCGCCGGCGTTTCCTTGATGGCCGACAGGCTGAGTTTTTCTATGCTTACCGGCGATTTCAGGATACTTTCCGGAACACGGGAAGCGGTTACCACTACCAGGCCCGTGTATACATTCTGTGCATTAAGGGAGAGCAACAGGTTGCTTTTGATATTTGATACAACAAATTCCTGGGTATTATATCCCAATGCGGTTACTATTAATGTAAAAGGAGGCCTGACAGATGTTTTCAGCTGGAAAGATCCATCCTCATTGGCAATAGTGCCACCCTTGCCCTCTTTTACTTTTAACGCGGCGCCTGCCAATGCATGGTTATTGGATGAATCGGTGAGCTTGCCGGAAATGGTATAAATATCCTGCGAAAGACTTCGCGACGAAACCAGCAAAAGAATAAAGAAAGAAAAGTACTTAAATCTCATAAAGTCTATTAATTTAGTAGAGTATTTGTACAAAGTATTTTTTACAATCATATTAGTAGTTTAATTGCTTAACGATGTGGTTACAAAAGTTGGTTAAATGCTTAATTGTTTTCTGGACACATAATCTCCAAAATGCTCATCGGCTGTTCTACCCGCCTTGTAATCGGCGAAGAGCAAGTCCAGTTCATGAAGAATGGCTTTTTCATCGAGATTTTCTTTATACTTTTTATTCAGCCTTGTTCCATAACGATCGCCACCGATGTGCAGGTTGTATAAACCCGGAGCAGTTCCAATGAGTCCGATTTCGGCTGCATAAGGTCTTGCGCAGCCATTGGGACAACCCGTCATGCGCAATACGATGTCATCATCTGATAGACTGTATTGTTGCAGAAGCGGTTCAATTTTATCGATGAGTTTGGGCAGGTAGCGCTGGGCTTCGGCCAGGGCAAGCGGACAGGTGGGCAGCGCCACACAAGAGATGGCGTTTTTGCGAATGGCCGATGTTGTATCTGTTGCTTTTATGATGCCGAATTGATCCAGGAGTTTTTCGATGATCGTTTTATCTTGTTCTTTGATATCGCTCAGGATCAGGTTCTGGTTGCTGGTGAACCGGAAGAGGGTTTTACCTGTTTGTGCAATCTCCAGTAATGCGGTTTTGAGGGGCAGGCGTTCATCATCGGTAACCCTTCCGTTTTCTATGAAGAGCGTATAGTGCCAGTTGCCTTCGTGATCTTTGAACCAGCCATAACGGTCTTTGCGCAGGGTGAATTCATAAGGTTTCGGTTCTTCCAGTGCGAAACCGCAACGTTTTTCGAGTTCTTTGCGAAAAGCGCCCACACCCATATTGTCCAGCGTGTATTTGATCCGTGCCAGTTTCCGGTCGCTCCGGTTGCCATAATCGCGCTGTATGGTCAATACCTCGTATACGGCTTTGAGGGTTTTTTCTTCACTGCCCGTAAACCCGATGACGGTGGCCAGCCTGGCGTAAGTATCGGAGTTGCCATGAGTGGTAGACAAGCCACCGCCTACGGCTATATTGAAACCTTTCAGTTTGCCGTTTTCAATGATCGCAATCAGACCCAGGTCGTTGGCCAGCACATCCACGTCGTTGTTAGGAGGGATACAAATGCCGATCTTAAATTTCCTGGGCAGGTAACGTTCCTGGTACAGGGGGTCGGTTTCATTGTAATCAGCAATTTTTTCTTCGTCCAGCCATATTTCATAAAATGCCCTTGTTTTAGGCAACAATAACCTGCTGATCCTGTCGGCATAAGCATGAATGGTTTTATGCAGGGGTGATTCAGCGGGATGGCTGGTGCAGGCCACATTCCTGTTCACATCCCCGCAGGCTGCAATGGAATCGAGCTTCACTTTGTTGAAGCTTTGCAGGGTTGGTTTGATGTGGTTTTTCAATATGCCATGCAGCTGAATGGTTTGTCTTGTGGTGATCTTAATCACGCCGGTAGTATGTTCACCGGCAACATGATGAGCCGCGATCCATTGTTCCGGGGTCATGAGGCCACCCGGAATACGCAACCTGATCATGAATGAATACAGTTTATCCAGTTTTTTGGCTGCTCTTTCTTCGCGCAGGTCACGGTCATCCTGCAGGTACATACCGTGGAATTTAACCAGTGCCTGGTCCTGTTCACGAATGGCGCCGGTGATCTCGTCCAGCAGGCTTTCTTTCAAAGTGCCCCGAAGGCCTTTGCTGGCTGTCTTGATGTGTTCAACTGCTGATAATTTTTCCTGCTTGCTCATAATGCCTTTGTTAGAGATCAATAAACGTCTTTCGCGTAACGTCCTTCGGTTTTTAACTGTTCAAAATATTTTGTTGCATCTTCTGTGGAAAGTTTTCCTTCTTTTTCAAAAACGGTTAACAATGCTGCTTCCACTTCTTTGCTCATGGGCTCTTTTTCACCGCAGAGATAAACATAGGCTCCATTCTGTATCCATTCAAACAGTTCGGCGCCATGTTGGATGATCCTGTGATGTGTATAGGGTTTGTCGGCACTGTCTTTATGAAAAGCCAGGCTCACTTTGGTAAGCACTTCTGTATTGAACCAGTTCTGCCATTCTGTTTGGTAAAGAAAATCAGTAGTAAAACTGCCTTCACCAAAGAACAGCCAGTTACGCCCGGTAGCGCCAACAGCATCTCTTTCGGCGGTAAATGACCTGAACGGTGCAATACCAGTTCCCGGTCCGATCATAATCACGTCTTTTTCTGCCGTCGGCAACCTGAAACGTTTGTTGGGCTGGATGAAGAAACTGATTTCATCACCTTCTTTTTTATTTTCCAGGAAAAGAGTGCCCAGTCCATGCCTTTTTTCACCATTCGCAGTGTATACATCCTGCAACACGGTAATATGTACTTCACCATCATGCACTGCGGGCGAAGAGGCAATATTATAGATACGTGGTGCTGTGGCAGTAAGGCCGGATAAAATGGCTTCAAACTGTGCAGCTTCTTTCAACGGATATTGTCTCAACAGTTCAACAAGTCCGACTCTTGTGGCTGGGATTTCCTGTCCAACAACAGATGCATATTGTTTCACCGATTTCTCCAGCAGGTAAGTAATATTCAGTTTCTGCGTAAGTAATTCCCTGACGGTATGGGTTTCATTTTTCCAGGGAATGGTTTTGGAAGCATCTGTTTGGGTAAGTGCCAGTATCTCTTCCACTATTTCCGCCGGGTTTTCGGGAATGATGGCAATGGAATCGCCGGGGAGGTATTCTACGCCTTCCGCCGCTATTTCAATATGATAAGTTTTTTTGTCAGAACCATTTGCATTAAGGTTGATATTACTCAGGATGGTGCCGATATAGGTTTTTTTCCCGGCAGGCTTTTTTTGATCGGCAACAACAGGGGCAACTGCAATTGCAGGTACGCCAGGACTATCCAGTGATTTCAGCAGGTCAGAGAACCAGTTGTGCGCCAGTTCCTGGTAATCAAGATCGCATTTCTGCAAAGGGGCAATGCGGTTGCCTCCCAGCTTGTGCAACTGGATGTCTACATCTTCTCCTGTTTTGCAAAACTGCGGGTATGCGGTATCCCCCAATGCCAACACCCCAAATTTCAACTGGGGAATTTTAAAGCCGTTATTATGTATGTGGTCGTAAAATTTTTGTGCGGCGGCAGGCGGTTCACCTTCTCCCTGCGTGCTGATCACTGTAATGAAATATTCTTCTTTGGACAGGTCGGTTAAGCGATACTGGTCAAGCCCGATAAGTTTGGCCTGTATGCCGCTTTTCTTTGCCCTTGCGGCAAATTCGGTAGCCAGTTTTTGGGAATTACCGGTCTCTGTTCCGTAAGTAATAGTGATTTTTTTGGGGGCAGCAACGGAAGCAACAGCCGGTGAAGCAATGGCAGGAGCTTGCTGTATTAGCAGTGCAGATAAATAGCCATTTATCCAGATCAATTCTTCTTTGCTGGACTGGCCAATAAGGTCTGACAGTAATTTGAATTTAGGCTCTGTTAACATGTTTGCTTTCTTTAGCTGCATCGTGTATGTTGGTAACACGACCGGTTAATGGTTTGAAATAATGCTCCCTGCTATAGCTGTTCTCTATCCAGGCAAACTGTTCATGCAATGCCACCACTTTTCCAATGATTACCAGGGAAGGCGATAAAAAGTTTTTTCCTTTCAGTTTGCTTTCATATTCGTACAAACTGCAGGTATGAATGGTTTGCAGGGGTGTGGTGGCCTGTTCAGCTACAGCCAGCAACTTATCAGCGCCTATCTGGTGCTGCGTTAGTTTTTCAACCACGGTATCGAGGGTTTCAGACGACATGTACAATACCAGTGTATCGTTGGTAGAAGCCAGTTCTTTCCATTGCGCTTCTGTTACGCTATCGGATTGATAATAGGTAAGGAAACGGACTGAAGTGGCATAACCCCTGGCAGTAAGCGGAATACCTGCATAAGCCGATGCGCCCAGCGCTGCAGTAACGCCCGGCACAATTTCATAGGGTATCCGGTGAGCCGTCAGTGTTTCCAGTTCATCGAGGATATTGGAAAAAATGCCCGTATCACCACCTTTCAGGCGTACTACTGTTTTGTATTTGCCTGCATAATATACCAGCAACTCATTGATGGTGGGTTGCGGCGTAGAAATACCCCTTCGGCATTGCTTGCCTACATAGACAAGTTCGGCATGGGCCGGAACATGGTTGCGGATGATGTCTGCACTCACCAGCCTGTCAGCCAGCACTACATCGGCCTGTTGCAGGTAGCGAACGGTTTTCAGCGTAACCAGTTCCGGATCCCCGGGCCCGGCTGCTGCCAGTATCACTTTGCCTATGATGGGTTCAGGTTTCATAAAAGCTGATTTAGAACAATCCTTCTACAGACAGATATCTTTCCCCTGTATCGTAATTGAAAGTCAATACTTTTGATCCTTTGGGTATTTCCGTTAATTTTTTCGCAACGCCTGCCAGTGCAGCTCCGGAAGAAATGCCTATGAACAATCCTTCTTCTTTGGCGGCACGCTGTGCATAACTGAATGCTTCGTCTTTTCCAACGGTAATGATACCGTCCAGTATGCTCCTGTTAAGGATGGAGGGAACGAAGTTGGCGCCCAGGCCCTGCAAAGGGTGCGGACCGGGAGTGCCTCCGCTGAGTACCGGTGATAGCTCAGGCTCCACGGCAAATACTTTCAGGTTAGGGAATTTTGCTTTCAGCACTTCCGCCACACCGGTGATATGACCGCCGGTACCAACGCCGGTGATGATATAATCCAGTCCATCCGGAAAATCGGCCAGTATTTCTTTTGCAGTAGTTTTGCGATGAACCTCGGTATTAGCAGGGTTATCGAACTGCTGGGGTACCCAGGAGTTGGGTGTGGAAGCGCTTAATTCGTTTGCTTTTTCAACGGCCCCTTTCATACCTTTTTCACGAGGTGTTAAAACGAATTCAGCGCCATATAGTGCCATCAGTCTTCTTCTCTCAATGCTCATGCTTTCAGGCATCACTAAAATAAGTTTGTATCCTTTCACGGCTGCCACCAGTGCCAGGCCAATGCCGGTATTGCCACTGGTGGGCTCAATGATCACGCTGTCGTTCTTCAAAAGACCCTTTGCTTCTGCATCTTCAATCATGGATAGGGCAATCCTGTCTTTAATGCTTGCACCCGGATTGCTTTTTTCAAGTTTTACCCATACTTCGTGGTCTTTGCCGAATAATTTATTGATCCTTACATGGGGTGTATTGCCAATGGTTTCTAAAATGTTAGCTGCTTTCATGCTTTTACTTTTATTATTAGTCAGTGTTGTTGTATTAAATCACAAAATTCAATGGTTCGGGAAAAGGGTCTTTGTCCTTGATGCGTATTTCACTTTTATGGTACACTACAGAGTTGGGTGGTACGCTGTGTGTGAGCCAGATATTACCTCCAATGATGCTGCCGTTGCCAATGATGGTTTCACCACCCAATATGGTAGCGCCAGAATAAATGATCACATGATCTTCGATGGAAGGATGGCGTTTTTTATTGGCCAACTCTTTGGCAACATTCAGCGCACCCAGTGTTACACCCTGGTAGATCTTTACATGATTGCCAATAACGGTTGTTTCTCCGATGACGATACCGGTACCGTGGTCGATGGCAAAGGATGATCCGATCTCTGCCCCAGGATGAATGTCGATACCGGTTTTACTATGCGCGTATTCCGATAAGATACGGGGAAGGGTTCTGATGCCCTGCAGGTGCAACTGGTGTGCAATCCGGTAAATGGCCGTGGCATAGAAACCGGGATAAGCTACCAGTACTTCTTCGATGGACTGGGCCGCAGGATCAAACTTCAACACGGCTTCGGCATCGAGTAAGAGTGCTTCGTATAATTCGGGCAATTCATAAAAGAAATGCTCGGTATGCTTTTTCACTGTTTGTTCGTCCCTGATCAGTTCAAACAGGATGGCTGAAAAAGTATTCTGGAGTTCCTGGTATTCCTGCAGCAACCCTTCCGGACTATCATACCTTCCTTCATAAGAACCGAAGAGCAGGTTGAACAGATCATCGGTAAAACGTTCGGCCAGTTCTTTATCGGGAAACCGGTTGAATCGCTTCCTGTTCTTGTGGAATAAATGCTGTACAAAATTTTGTTTGGTCATGACCTTGTATTTTTATTGGATCATGCATGCACCAACGGTAACATGACTGGTTTCATCTATCAATATCGCCCCGCCGTTCGTTCTTAATTTTTTGTAACTGTCGTACGCAATGGGAGATGCCGTTCTGATGGTTGCTTTCACCACATCGTTCAATCCTACTTTCTCCGGGAAGGCCTCCTGTTGCAAAGAATTCACATCCAGCTTATACGCGATCTCTTTCACCACGCTGCGAACTGTTTTACTGTTCAGCTGCAACAGGTATTTGTTTCCGGGGATGAGTGGTTTGTGATCCATCCAGCATAGTAACACTTCTATTTCATTGCCAACAGCGGGCTGGTTATCTGATTTGACAATGATATCACCACGACTGATGTCGATATCGTCTTCAAGGTGCAGGACGACGCTTTGAGGGGCAAATGCTTCCTCTACTTTTTTCCCGCCTGCTTCAATAGCCTGGATAGTAGATTCAATACCCGAGGGCAGCACAGTTATTTTATCGCCTTTGGCATATATACCGCTGCTGATCTTGCCGGCATAACCGCGATAATCGTGCAATGCGTCGGTCTGGGGGCGTATCACAAACTGCACGGGGAAACGCGCATCCGTATAATTGATATCATTCTCTACCTGCACATTTTCGAGAAGGTGTAGGAGGGTTTCTCCTTCATACCAGGGGAAGTCATTGCTTTTCTCTACAATATTGGCTCCATTCAGTGCGCTGATGGGGATATAGGTAACGTCTTTCAGTCCCAGTGTTTTCGCCACTTCTGCATAATCGATCACAATATTGTTGTACACATCCTGTGAGTTATTCACCAGGTCCATTTTA
Source organism: Sediminibacterium sp. (assembly GCA_041798205.1). GTDB lineage: Bacteria > Bacteroidota > Bacteroidia > Chitinophagales > Chitinophagaceae > Sediminibacterium. The sequence continues at coordinate 24,158 of JBHCAK010000012.1, read as the reverse complement.
TTCACTGCTACTACCACGTGCGGAATATTGAGCAATGAAGCGATGATGGAATGACGACGGGTTTGTTCCACTACGCCATTGCGGGCATCGATAAGAATAATGGCCAGGTCGGCATTGGATGCGCCTGTAACCATGTTACGCGTGTATTGTATATGACCGGGAGCGTCGGCAATAATGAACTTGCGTTTGGGAGTGGCAAAATATTTATAAGCCACATCAATGGTAATACCCTGTTCCCTTTCGGCACGGAGACCATCGGTAAGCAAAGCCAGGTCTATCTCGCCATCAGCCTTGTTCCTGCTCTGCTTTTCAATGGCTTCGAGCTGGTCAATCATGATTGATTTGCTGTCGTATAACAAACGACCGATCAATGTGCTTTTACCATCGTCAACACTGCCTGCTGTTATGAATCTTAATAAGTCCATGTGTTTGTTTTTAGAAGTAACCATTTTTTTTCCTGTCCTCCATTGCCGCTTCACTCACTTTGTCGTCTATCCTCGTTTCGCCACGCTCGCTTGTTTTGGTGGCAGTGATCTCACGGATGATGTCATCGATAGAGGAAGCGGCTGATTCTACGGCGGCGGTACAGGTCATATCGCCTACGGTGCGGTAGCGTACACGTTTCACCGACACTTTGTCCTGCGGCTCCACTTCAATGAATTCAGATACGGCTACCAGTTGCCCCTCGTGTTCCAGCACTTCCCTGTCGTGCGCGAAATAAATAGACGGCAGATCGATCTTTTCACGGCGGATATAGTTCCAGATATCGAGTTCGGTCCAGTTGCTGATGGGGAAAGCTCTTACGTTCTCTCCCTTATTGATCCTGCCGTTATAGGTGTTCCACAATTCAGGACGCTGGCGTTTGGGATCCCACTGGCCAAATTCGTCACGCACGGAAAATATCCTTTCTTTGGCCCTGGCTTTCTCTTCATCGCGACGGGCACCGCCAATACAGGCATCGAATTTGAATTCTTCAATGGTATCAAGCAGGGTATAGGTTTGCAAAGCGTTTCGGCTGGCGAATTTTCCTTTGGGTTCAGTAAGGTGACGTGTTTTGATAGTGTCTTCCACTTTGCGAACAATGAGCTTTTCACCCAAACGTTCTGCCAGTTCATCCCTGAAGTCAAGCGCTTCCTGGAAATTATGGCCGGTATCGATGTGCACGAGGGGGAAAGGAAATTTACCCGGACGGAAAGCTTTTAATGCCAGGTGTACCAACGTAATGGAATCTTTACCGCCACTGAAAAGCAGGGCGGGTTTTTCAAACTGACCGGCTACCTCACGAAGAATGTGAATCGCTTCCGATTCCAGTTGGTCTAAATAATCTGTTTTATACTGACTCATGATCTTGGTACTTTAATGTGTATGTAATCCGCATTCTTTTTTACTGCTGTCTTCCCACCACCACCTGCCGGCCCTGAAATCTTCACCGGGTTTGATGGCCCTGGTACAAGGCGCGCATCCGATGCTGACGAAACCTCTGTCGTGCAGAGGGTTGTAAGGGATGGCCGCCTGGCGTATATAATCTTTTACTTCTTCCGTACTCCAATGGAGCAATGGGTGAAATTTGATGATCCCGTTGGTTTCATCCCATTCCAGTGATTGCAGTTGCTGCCTGTTGGGAGAATGTTCCGCACGCAGGCCGGTGATCCATACTGCATTTCCCTGCAAAGCCCTCCTGAGAGGCGCCACTTTGCGGATAAAGCAGCAGCGCGAGCGGAGTTCAACAGATTCATAAAAAGCATTGGGTCCGTTTTTTTCAATATATGCCTCCAATTCGGCCGCTTCGGGGTAATAGGCTTTGATGGTGATGGAATAATGTTCCAGGGTCCTGCTCCAGGTACTGTATGTTTCCGGGAAAAGCCTTCCGGTGTCCAGTGTGAAAAAAGAAACCGGTAAATAATGACCCGCTATCTGGTCAGTGATCACCTGGTCTTCATTGCTGAAACTGGTAGAAAAAGTAACAGCGCCGGGATAAACCGCTGTGAGCTCTTTCACCGCATCTGCGATGCTTTTGTCATCTATACTATGTTGCAGTGAGGCCAATGCATCACTTGTGAGATGTGTCATACAAGAATCGGATATTTAAGAAATGGAACCTGGGTAAGTAAGTGAGAGATCAGTGCATACAACACTGGTTGACATATACGGGGCAACAACAACACATGAACCCTTTTGCAGGATGGAGGAGGGTCATGATTGTCTGAAAGAAAATGGTTGTTGCCTGTTTCATTGTAATCGAGTTATGATAATGACAGGACAAAGATAGGGGCAAATTTTAATTCCCCACAATTTTAGTAGACTTTTTTAAAAATTTTTTTGGATGCCCTGAAACCCTTGCTGTGCAAACGTTTGCGAAAAATGTATAAATATGCTACAATGCTAACAAATGATTGTTTTAAAGATTTGGCAACCTGAAGTCACGAATTGCTGGTACAATACCCGGCGGTTTTAATCCACAGCAGGAATTCTTTTAAGGATCAATTGAAAGCGCGTATTCAGCGAAATGATGTAATTGTGTTCTGCGAGCAATGGCTGTATCAATGGATCTTCCAATAAAATTGCAGCGAGTTCCGAAGCGAGGGGCAAATCACCAATTGGGTTGGTCAGGCGACCACGGGAAATTTCTATGTCAAACCGGTAACCCGCTTTCCTGGTCATGCCTGCCCGTTCAAAATCAAAACGATTGAGCTCAAGCATTTGATTTCCTTCCGCTGTACGCTTGAGCAATATCCGGATAACCGGTATGTATTTACTCCAGAACTGTTGATACATTCAGCAATGGATTTCCCGAGAAAACGGGGGTTTATACAAAGTTGCAGCATTCCCGGCAAATATGAATTTGCTTTTTGACACATTATCTTCGCCCTATTATGACAGCAATAGACAGCGTAGTATTGGAACAGGCAGTGGTTCACAAATTGGGTAATCCTACAAGAGGTGAGGAACTGAGGCTTTCTGCTAACCCGCTTTCATTAAACGATACCATCGTAAGGGGCTTGCTGACCAGGTATTTCCTTCACCCATTCAATGAAGAAGAGCAATACCGGTTTAGTCATATCAGCAACCTGGAACTGAACGAGGTATACCATTATGTTTCAGCACTTTTTGACGATCCTGGAAAATTCATGGAGCAAAGCGCCCTGATTGCCCATTTTTTGTATACCAAAAGTACCCATTCAAATGTGAAAGAGGGGGAGCTTTATATAACACGCTTTTCCAATGTTCCCTTCGGAACAGCCTATGTAGAGGCGGTTGGCATTTTCAAAAGTGAAACAAAAGAGCCTTTTCTGAAAGTGTTTCCTCATGGGAAAAGTTTTGAAGTGGCTGCAGAAGATGGTATCAATATCCACAAACTGGACAAAGGCTGCCTGGTTTTCAGGCTGAACCGCGAAGAAGGATATATTGTATGCGTGGTGGATAATACCAATAAGCAAAACGAAGCCCGTTACTGGGTAAGTGATTTTCTGCAGGTGACCCGCAATGCCAACAGCTACCACCATACCGATGCGGCCCTTGGTATGTGCAAGTTGTTTATCCATAACGAAATGGCAGATAAATTTGAAGTAACCAAAAGCGACCAGATCGATATACTCAACCGGAGCATGGATTATTTTAAAACGAAAGATGAATTTAAAATAGAGGAATTTACCAAAGAAGTGCTGCACCATCCGGAACTGATCGATAGCTTCAACCAATACCGGGAAGTATACCAATCGGCAAAACAGCTTACCATTGAAGATGAATTTGCCATTCATTTGTCGGCAGTAAAAAAGCAACAGCGTTTTTTCAAAAGCATATTGAAGCTAGACAAGAACTTCCATGTCTACATACACGGCAGGAAAGACCTGATTGAACGGGGATACGATGAATTAACCGGGAAAAAATTCTACAAACTGTATTTCGACGAAGAGTCGTAACGTGAAATTAAATTTACACGTATTTTTAAGTCTTTGATCAATACCAACAAGCTGTATGAAACAATGGCTGTTTTTTTTACTATTGCCCGCTGCCTGTTTTTCACAATCTTTTTCCGAAAAAGAAATCCGTCGATGGGAGGCGCAAGCCGGGCATATAACCATCATACGCGATACCTGGGGCATACCTCATATTTATGGTAAAACAGATGCTGATGCGGTATTCGGCTTGTTGTATGCCCAGTGTGAAGAGAATTTTATGCGGGTGGAAAGAAATTACCTGGAAGTGCTGGGAAGGCAGGCCGAGGCTGACGGAGAAAGCAAGCTCTACAACGACTTGCAGATGCGACTGATAGAAGACAGCGCTGATGCCAGGAAGGATTTTGAACGCAGTCCGGACTGGTTCAAAAAACTATTGCATGCTTTTGCAGATGGCATCAATTATTACCTCTATAAACACCCGGAAGTAAAACCATTGGTATTGCAACGCTTCGAGCCCTGGTTCCACCTCATGTTTACCGACGGAAGTGTATCGGCCACAAGAACCGGTGGTATTAACCTGGATGAAGTCCGTAGTTTTTATGGAAGCGATCGTTCCGGTGGTCACGCTATTGCACACACCAGCGATGAACAGCTGGGAACAGAATTGCGTGGCTCTAATGGCTTTGCCATTGCACCATCGCGAAGCGCTACCGGGAACGCCATGTTGTACATCAATCCGCATGTTCCTTTTTATTTCCGCACAGAAGTGCAGATGGTAAGCGGAGAAGGATTGAATACTTATGGGGCGGTTACCTGGGGCCAGATGTTTGTGTACCAGGGGTTCAATGAGCATTGTGGCTGGATGCATACCACCAGTTATGCAGATGTGGCTGACCTGTATGAAGAAAAACCAAGTTTCGGAAGTAATGGCTGGGTATATGAATATGAACAGGAACAACGACCGGTAAGGGCCAAAAACATTAACCTCCGCTATATAAAAAATGGTGTATTGGAAACAACACCTTTTACTGCTTTCTATACGCATCATGGCCCGGTAATGGGAAGCAGGAACGGTAAATGGCTGAGCCTGAAAGAGAACAACCGGTCGCTCAACGCACTCATACAGTCCTGGATCAGTACCAAGGCCAACGGGTTTGAGCAATTCAGGAAAGCGATGATGATGTTGTCCAACACCACCAATAATACCGTGTATGCCGATGATAAAGGAAATATTGCTTACTGGCATGGCAATTTTATTCCGGTCAGGGACGCGGGGCCGGACTGGACCCTCCCGGTTGACGGAACAAAAGCATCGACTGAATGGAAGGGCGTTCATTCACTCGATGAGATCGTTCATATCTACAACCCGGCGAACGGATGGATACAGAATTGTAATGCCACTCCTTTTACTGCTGCGGGAGAGAGTAGTCCGGATAAGTCAAAATTCCCTGCTTATATGGCGCCGGACGGACAAAATGCAAGGGCGCTGAACGCCATCCGTTTGCTGAAAGACGCGAAATCACTCACGCTGGACGGATTGATTGAAATAGGATATAATCGTTACATGGCCGCTTTCGATGTGTTGTTGCCGGACCTGTTCAGGGTATTTGAGACAAGCGCCGATGAGAAGAACAAAATAGCGCTGAAAGAAGCCATTGAATTGTTGAAAGCGTGGGACAGGACTGCAGGTATTAATTCGGTGGCAACCACGCTGGCGGTTGATTGGGCTACCCTGGTTGGGCAGTTGCTGCCCCGGGCAAAAACGCAGGAAGAGGGAAGCAATGCGATGGGGCGTTACAATGATATGATCAGCCAGGTATCGGCACAACAGAAACTGGAGGCGTTGGCTGCAACACTTAAAACCCTTGAGCAGCGCTTTGGTAACTGGCGACAGTCCTGGGGTTCTGTGAACCGCTACCAGCGACTCGGCGGACAAATGGAACAACAGTTTGATGATGAACAACCCAGTCTGCCGTCGCCCCTGGCTTCTTCACGCTGGGGTTCCATGCCGGCCTATGAAAGTCGTAATGCTGCCAATACAAAAAAACGATATGGTGTATCGGGCAACAGTTTTATTGCGGCAGTTGAATTCGGAAAAAGGCTCAGGGCGAAAACGGTGATTACGGGAGGACAGGGTCAGGATACAACATCAAAACACTTTACCGACCAGGCAGAAATGTTCCTGACTGGCCGGTTTAAAGATGTTTTTTTCTATAAAGGAGATGTGCTAAAGCATAAGGAGAAGGAATACCATCCTGGTTTTTAACCTTCGCTTTTTACATTGATTCCGGGTTACAAAGCCCGCTTTGAATGGCATAAATGGAGGCTTTTGCAATGCTTCTGACCCCCATTTTGCACATGATACGGGAACGGTGACCTTCAATCGTTCGCTTACTTAAAAACAAGGCATTGGCTATTTGTTTGCTGGTATAATCTTCGCAAATAAGCCGGATGATCTCTTTTTCTCTTTCGGTAAAGACAACATAGTGTCTATAGGGATTTCCAGGGTATTTAGACGAGGTATCGGATCCATGACCACTATAATAAGCCCTGCCTTTGTTTACTATTCTGATCATTGCCTCAATTTCTAACTCGCTGCTATTTTTAAGTATATAGCCGTGAGAGCCACTTGCAAACATTTCAGCTAAAATATGCTCCTGTTCATGGCTGGCCAGGGCAACAATTTTACAATGGGGAAAGATCTTTCTGATTTCTTTTGTGACATTCACAAGGTCAATACCCGGCATCCTGGTTTCAATGAGCAGGATGTCGGGCACAGACTGAATGACGCATTCCATCAGATCTTTACCATGAGCTACTTCGCCAATAACCTGTACACCATTAATGGAAAACAGGATGTTCTTAAGGCCTGCCCTGAAAATGGGATGATGATCGCAGATCATCACTTTGCTTTGAGTGTTTTGCATGATTTGAAATTTTGCAACATTCATTTTATGGAATAAGTTAAAAACTAGAAAGATGTTACAAAAAGCAATATGAAACAATAGGTATTAATACCTGATTTTGCAAAACAGGGTAATATATTGGAAAAAGGCAGGCGTTTTATTCTGCACTAGCGTTCATCTGATTAACTTGCGCCCATGCAAGATTACCTGAAAGGATTGAATGAACCCCAGCTTGAAGCTGTTACACATATTAATGGCCCATTAATGATTGTGGCGGGGGCGGGAAGCGGGAAAACCAAAGTGCTTACTACGCGTATTGCCCACCTGATGGCCATTGGCATTGATTCTTTTAACATACTGGCATTGACTTTTACCAATAAAGCCGCAGCTGAAATGAAGGAGCGGGTAGAGAAGATCCTCGGTAATGCAGAAGCCCGAAACCTTTATATAGGAACTTTTCACAGCGTTTTTGCCCGTTTGTTAAGGGCAGAAGCGAACCGGTTGGGTTATCCGGCCAACTTCACCATTTATGATACGGATGACAGCAGGTCTGTGATCAAAACAGTGGTGAATGAACTGAACCTGGACGACAAGCATTATAAACCCAATATCGTGGGCAGCCGCATTTCGGCAGCCAAGAATGCGTTGGTTGGTCCGGCTGAATATGCGCTCGACCATTTCATACAGCAGGAAGACATGCGTGCCAACAGACCGGCCATTGCGCAGATCTATGCGGCGTATGCGAACCGCTGTTTTAGAAACGGCGCCATGGATTTTGACGATCTGTTGCTGAAAATGCATGAAGTGCTGAAAAACTTCCCCGAGGTATTGCACAAATACCAGCACAAGTTCAAGTACATTATGATCGATGAGTACCAGGATACCAACCCTGTCCAGTACCAGATTGCCAAACTACTGGCTGCGGTTCATGAAAATATTTGCGTGGTGGGCGATGATGCGCAAAGTATTTACAGTTTCAGGGGAGCCACCATTGAAAATATTCTCCAGTTCCAGAAAGATTACGATGATGTGAAAGTGGTGAAACTGGAACAGAATTACCGCAGCAGCAGGAACATCATCCATGTTGCCAATGAAGTGATCAGGAATAACAAGGGACAGATACCCAAGAACCTGTGGACAAACAACGACGAAGGAGATAAGATCAGGCTGGTACGTACCATGACCGATAATGATGAAGGCCGTTTTGTATCCGATACCATCCAGGAACAAAAATTACGCAACCACTATCATAACCGGGATTTCGCCGTTCTTTACCGCACCAATGCCCAGAGCCGTTCTTTTGAAGAGAGCCTGCGGAGAATGGGGATCGCTTACCGTATCTATGGGGGACTGAGTTTCTACCAGCGCAAAGAGATCAAGGATTTTCTCGCTTACCTGCGTGTGATCATCAATACGAAAGACGAGGAAGCGCTCAAGCGGATCATCAATTATCCGGTAAGAGGCATTGGCAAAACAACCATTGAAAAATGCGTAATTTTTGCCAACGAGCAAAACGTTTCCATGTTCGAGATGCTTACCCGTGCATCGGAGTTCGGCTTCAAGGCAGGTACACTGGAAGCCCTGCAGAATTTCGTAACCATGATCCGTTATTTTCAAAGTCTGCTGGCCGAAAAGAATGCTTACGATGTGGCGGTGCAGGTGGGTAAGCATACCAATATTATAAAAGAACTCTTCAATGATAAGACCACGGAGGGCCTGGCGCGTTACGAAAACATACAGGAACTGCTGAACTCTGTCAAAGAGTGGATTGAAAGTCCGGATAATGAAGACGGCGAAGTAGGTAATAAGTCACTGGGAGCTTACCTGCAGCAGATCACCCTGCTTACCGATGCTGATGAGGATAAGGAAAACGGCGATGTGGTGAAACTCATGACGATTCATGCAGCCAAGGGGCTGGAATTCGGCTGTGTGTTTGTGGTTGGCGTAGAAGAAAGCCTGTTTCCAAGTGGTATGGCCATCAATACGCGGGAAGAACTGGAAGAAGAGCGCCGGCTTTTTTATGTGGCGGTAACGCGTGCCAAACAAAGACTGTGGCTCACTTATGCCAATTCCCGTTATCGTTTCGGACAGCTTGTTCAGAATGAGCCCAGCAGGTTCATAAATGAAATGCCGGAACAATATATTGACAAGGCATATGCCGGCGGAGGCGCCAGGAATAGCGGCGGACCAGACCTGCGTTATGGTGCGCCCCCTGTTAAAAAAGCACCGGCTGGCAGGCCTGAATACCTTCCGCCCGTTCAAACCAGGAAAATAACAGAACACAAAGCATCGGCCGATTTTGTGGCCAGCGATGTTGCTGCCTTGCAAGCCGGACAGGAAGTGGAACACCAGAAATTCGGGTTTGGCAAGATCATTTCCATAGAAGGCTCTGCGCATAACCCTATTGCAACCATCCAGTTTCAGCTGAATGGAGAAAAAAAGATCATGCTCAACTATGCGAAACTCAGGATTGTTGGGTAAATATTGGGATGCTGTGCTGGCATCGGTGCTGGCTGCCATTGCATTGTATCTTTTAATGAGGCACAGCGGCATAGGCGTTTCACCCGATTCGGTAGAATACATTACATCGGCTGAAAGCATTCGCAATTTTGGCCGCATGGCGGATTTTACAGGGTTACGCCTGGTGCTTTTTCCGGCAGGTTACCCGCTGCTGCTGACTGCTATTCTTTTCTTCACAGGATTGAAAATACTGGTATTTGCACCGGTACTGAATACCCTCCTGTTTTGCGGGGTCTTGTTTGCTTCAGCCACCATCCTGAACGGAGATCAGAAAGCAAACACCTGGTACAGGGTTTTGTTCCTGCTGGCATTGGTATTGAGCCGCTGCCTGCTGCAGGTATACTCCATGCTATGGTCGGAAACGGTTTTTATTTTCCTCACACTGCTGTTCATCATCCGCGCACACGATTACCTGAAAAAGAAAACCTTCCGTTCCCTGTTATTCTTTTCCCTGGTCACGGCCCTGACACTGGTAATAAGGTATGCCGGTGTGGTTTTACTGGCGGTTGGGAGCATATTGATACTGGCAGATGGAATGATTGCAAGGAAGAAAAAGGTCCGTCACCTGCTGGTCTTTAACCTGGTAAGCGCATCTTTACTGGCAGTAAACCTGGTAAGGAACAAGATGGTATCGCAAAGCCTGACTGGGGTGAGGCAACAAGCGGAAAGAACATTGTGGGATAACCTGCTGGACATAGGCGATACATTCAATGACTGGTTCCCCTTTTTCAATGATCATAACAAAGCAGCAACTGTCTTTTTCATCCTGCTGGTACTGGTTGCATTGGCTGTAGTTGTTTTTCGCATCCTGCAGCAGCAATTCTATCCATCCTACAATACCATTGCCTGGATTTTTTTCCTGGTATACGCTTTATTCATTGTAGCCGTTGCCACCATCTCCCGTTTTGAACAATTGAACAGCCGCCTGCTGCTTCCCTTGTATATTCCCCTGCTGTTTATTGGTACCAGCTGGCTGGTTCCTGTATGGCGTAACTGCAAAAGGCTGAAAAAACTGGCATTGTTTGGCGTGCTGTTCCTGTGGTATGCCGGATTTCACTGGCACCAATACAGGCAAAATGCAGAAGCATGGGAAGGGATTCAAGATGCAGGGATTCCCGGTTATACGGAAGACGGCTGGACACAATCTGAAACCATTGCTTATATCCGTAATCACGGCAGAGAAATGGGAAGCCTGGTATATGCCAATGCCAATGATGCCATTTATTTTCTTACCGGCCTGCGCGCCCGGGTGCTGCCGCATAAAGACATTGAAAAAGAGATCAATAAATTTTTAGGTTATCCTTCTTTCTGTGTGGTATTGTTTACAGATGGCGATAATCCTGACTTGGTGAACCTTTCGCTGATCGAATCAAGAAAGAAATTGCTTTGGAAAAAAACATTTTCCGATGGCAGTATTTACTATTTCAGCAACTGACAAAAATGGTTCACAAACGAATCAGTAATTTCATTCATGATCTAATACCAGGATATCATACATGACAGATGTTTTGAACCAGTTTATTGTCGGACTGCAACAAACAGGTCCGCTTGAATTCATTGCTGTTTTTGCAGGAATTGCCAGCGTTTGGTTCAGCCGGAAAGAAAATATATGGGTCTATCCTGTGGGGTTGATAAATACCGTGATCTATATTTACCTGAGTGTGAAAGGACATTTACTGGGAGAAGCCAGCGTGAATTTTTATTATACCGTAATGAGTATTTATGGATGGATACTCTGGTCAAGAAAAGACAAACAAAAAAAGGAGGCGCTGTTGCATATCACTTACAGCAGTGCACGGAACTGGATGGAACAATGGATCTTTTTCATTGTTTTTTACGCGTTTATTTTTGGTGCGCTCACCTGGCTCAAAAAAGCATTCGCACCCGAAGCCATTCCATGGGCCGATGCGTTTGCAAGCGCTACTGCTTACACCGGTATGTGGCTGATGGCAAAGAAAAAAGTAGAAAGCTGGATATGGTGGATCGCAACAAATATTGCTTCCATACCGTTATACTTCATCAAAGGTTATGTGTTTACCAGTGTGCAGTTCCTGGTATTGCTGGTACTGGCGGTAGCGGGACTTATTGAATGGAAAAGAAAAGCGAACATTGTTCAGTAACATGGTTAAAAAAATAGTTGTATTGGGACCGGAGTCGACCGGCAAAAGCACTTTGTGTGAGTTGCTGGCGCAGCATTACCATACCGAATGGTGCCCGGAGTTTGCCCGTGAGTATTTGCTGACCCATGGCACTGACTATGGCTATGAAGACCTGCTCACTATTGCCAAAGGCCAGCTTGCCATGGAGGACGAATATTTGCAGATGGTCACTGCATCAAAGACCCCGCTCCTGTTCATTGATACAGACATGTATGTAATGAAGGTCTGGTGTGAATATGTATTTGAACAATGTCACCAGTTCATCCTGGATGAAATTGTTGCACGCAAATACGATCTCTACCTGTTCTGTAATATAGATCTCCCCTGGGTAAAAGATGAATTGCGGGAATATCCCGATGAAGCACCCCGTAAAGAGTTGCACCATATTTATAAAGACCTGCTTACCAACCAGAACACCCCTTGGGTGGAGATAAGCGGAGATTACGACCAGCGCCTTGCGGACGCCATCGAAGCGGTTGAGCGGTTTGTTTCGAGATAAAAATTTATTGAATGATGGCCTGAATGTCGGGATCGTCTTCGATATTGCGCATTTGCTGAACGATCTGCGGATAGCGCCAGGCAACACGGCGGCTCATGGGTTTTACGCTGAATCGTTTGGGATTGGGCAGAGATGCAATGATCATGGCAGCTTCTGCACGGGTAAGGTTTTTGGCGCTTTTACCGAAAAATTGCTGTGAGGCGGCTTCTATACCGAAAATGCCCGGCCCCATTTCAACAACATTCAGGTACACTTCCAGTATGCGCTGTTTGCCCCAGATCCATTCGATCATTTTGGTAAAATACATTTCGGGTATTTTCCGAATAAAACGGGTAATGCCGCCCCCCTGCCAGAGAAAAACATTTTTGGCAACCTGCTGTGTAATGGTGCTGGCGCCGCCGCCCAGCGGGATCCTTGTTTTTTTCCCTTTCTTTTTGGGGCGCAGGCTTTTTTCAATAGCGTCCCAGTCAAATCCACCATGATCGGGGAATGCCTGGTCTTCACTGGCAATGGCCGCCAGTTTTGCATTGTAAGAGATATTGTTCCGTGACACATAGTCTCTTTTCAAACCGTAGCTGAATACATCTCCTGCCTGTGTAAGTGTAATGGGAGGCATGATCCATTTACAGAGAATGATGTAGACCAGGGAAGAAAGAAACATGATGAGCAGGAGTCGCTTTGTCCATCGCCATATTTTCCGCAAAGGGGAAGATGATTTTTTTCCCATAAAAACAAAACGGTTTGTTTAAATCTTACCCGATCTTATCTCCATATGTGAGAATACCCCAGCAAAGCGCAATGCCAAAACAAATGAGTATGATCCCGGATATTTTATTGATGAAATGCAGGTTTCGCGGCGTAAGTTTCGATCTTAGTTTACCGGCCAGCATTACTTTGAGAAGATCGGACAGCAATACAAATGCAAGGCAGGTGCCAAAAACAATGGTCCTGTATTCAACAGGATGGGCGGCTGTTTGGGAATCGGCAAGGATGGCAGCTGTCCAGGCAAACCAGAATATGAATACCGCCGGGTTCAGGATGTTCATGAAGAAACCTGAAAGAAAAATGGCCAGCAGATCCCGTTTCCTGAATTTTTTATCTGCGATATTATTGCTTTCATCGGTATGCACTTTCTTGAAAAACAATGTATAAATACCTACTGCTACCAGGAAAATACTTCCAGCCACCGCAATGAATGTGCGGTGATTGAGCGCTGTAGTGAACAGGGATGTAAAGAAATTACAAACCAATACCAGCAGGATATCGCTGACCGATACGCCGGCCACGAAAAAATAACCTGCTTTATGACCATTGTTGATACTTTGTTTGATGATGGCAAAGATTACCGGCCCTACCGAAATACTCAGTATCACACCTAAAATCAAACCTTTGATAAGCGGAGCAATCATTTACAATAATTATTACCGGTCAGCAGTTCAGTTTCCATCAAACAATCATTCAATTATTACAGCGGTGATGATCTTGTCCAATCCTGGAAAATGCTGGTACAGGTATTGGTTGCCGTGAAGATAAACAGAATCCTGATGCGCCAGCGTGGTTCTCCCATAAGCACCGTAAAAAGACGCTATTACTTCCATTCCTTTCACAACCCGGGCAACGGGTGTATAACCTTTCAGTCCGTTGCGAAAAGTCGTATCAAATTGGGGATTGTTTGCAGCATTGATGAATAGTTGGGTGGCGCGGCTATGAACACCGTCGCGGGCAAAACAGATCACTCCTTTCAGGTTACTATAACGTACAGGTTCATCGGGTAGTTTCTTCGGATCCCAAAAACGGTTCACACGAGGTTCATTGGCTATGCCAAACTGGATCACGTAATGCTGTTGTACACGGAATAAAACAGAATTGTTGTAGAAGCCGGTTTTGATGAGCTGGTATAAACGGTCGGCTCCCAGGGGCGACCAACTGCGGTAGGCTTCAATAATAAAATCTCCTTTGGTGGTGGTGAACCGCGCCTTGAAAATAGAGGGCGCTTGCAAATGGAGCATGGCTTGATCGGGTACCTGTGCAGCGGATAAAAAACCAACCAGCAGCAACCATCCTGCCAGAAGATATTTTCGCAAAACCTGTCTATGCATGTACAGCAATTAGTTCACTTTTGAGGAAACGCTGCCAGTCATCCAGCATTTTGCCTTTTAATACGCGGGGGAATTTATGTTGTCCGCCTACCTTTCCTTTGCATCGCATGAAATCCATGAACTGCTGTTCGCTGAGCACTTCAAGGAAAACTTCTTTCAAAGCGCTTTTCCTTTCCACGGCATAGTCATCATTCAGCATCTTCAGGTTCTCATCAATTTTGGCGGCAAGGGCTTTGGCATTTACCCGGTCGTTGCAGGCAACATACCATTGGTGTGCAAAGAAATTGCCAAAAGGTATGCCCGCAACGGTAAACTCAGGAATGCAGATATTCATTTCTTCACTGGCCAGCTGTACAGCTTTATTCATGTTATCCACGCTGAGGTGTTCTCCAACCAGGCTCAGGAAATGCTTGGTGCGGCCGGTGATCACTATCTCGCATTTCTCTTTGTCCACAAAACGAATGGTATCGCCAATCAGGTAGCGCCAGGTACCGGCAGCAGTACTGATGAGCAATGCATAGTCCTTCCCTTCTTCTACTTCATGGATCATCAGCGCCTCGGGTTCACTCACCATTTCCCCGTCGGAATCAAAATTTTTGGCATCAAAGGGAACGAATTCCATGAAAATATGTTCACCGGTAACCAGTCTCATTCCTGTGCTGTGCTGCCGGTCCTGGTATGCAATGAAACCTTCGCTGGCCAGGTAGGTCTCTATATAGGTAATGGGCTTGCCCAATAGTTTTTCAAATCCCTTTTTATACGGTTCAAAACTTACCCCGCCGTGCACAAAAAAGGCCAGGTTTGGCCACATTTCATGGATATTATTGAGTTTATGGCGGGTAATGATCATTTCAACGCACATCTGTATCCAGGCGGGAACGCCTACCAGGAAACCGATATCCCATTGGGGGGCTTTTTCAACGATCTCTTCCAGTTTTTTGTTCCAGTCCCTCTCTTTGGCTATTTTTTTACCCGGTTTATAGAATGGCTGAAACCAAAAGGGGGCGTTTTTGGCTGTGATGCCACTGAGGTCTCCGGCATAGTAGCCTGATCCTTTTTGCAGATCGGTACTGCCGCCCAGCGTGAGCCAGCCTTTGCTGACGGAACTGTAGGGAATGTCTTCGTAATTGCGGAGACTCAGTAATTGTTTGATCATCACGATCTTATTACCGCGCAACAGGTCATTGGTAATGGGAATATACTTGCTGGCGGCTTCGCTGGTACCACTGCTAAGGGCATAATACCTGATCTTGCCGGGCCAGCAGATATCGGGTATCCCTTCCAGGGTCTTATGCCACCATTCATTGTATATTTTATTATAATTGAATACAGGCACCAGTTCCTGGAATTTCTTGCCGGGGTGCTTGCTCAACAATATTTCATCGAACCGGTATTCCTGGCCAAAAGCGGTGAATCTGGCTTTACGGAGCAGCTTCTTTAATACTTTGATCTGCTGTCGCCTGGGGTTGTTCTGAGGTAACCTCAGGGCTTTAAGAATGGTATTGGGTAGCTTGATATCAAGTATAGCCATCGTTAGCGCAGGTTTAATTGAATGTACAAAATTAACGCAAATGAGCTGAAATAGGGAATTTGACATAAGGAAATGGGTACTTTTGCGCCATGTTGAAACAAACCCTATTAGAGGCAGCCGATGCGGGCGCCGCACAGTTATTACATTTTTTCGACGGACAGTTTGAGATCAGCCACAAAGAAGGGATCAATAACCTGGTAACCGAGGCAGACCATGCCGCTGAAAAAGCCATTTTTGAAGTGATCAGGAAATCGTTTCCCGATCATTTTATCCTGAGTGAAGAAACGGGTGAAATCATCCAGGATTCTTCCTATAAATGGATCATCGACCCCATCGATGGCACGGTTAATTTTGCCAATGGTATCCCCATTTGTTGTGTTAGCATTGGAATTGAGCAGGATGGTGAAATGATCCTGGGCGCCGTATACAACCCCTTTCTCAAAGAACTCTTCTTTGCGCAGAAAGGTCTTGGTGCCACACTCAACGAAAAAAAGATACAAGTGAGCGATAAAACAGAAGTGATCAAAAGCTGCCTGGTAACGGGCTTCCCCTATACTTACCTGGATATGCCGAACGGACCCCTGCAGGTGTTTGAAAAACTGATCAGGCAGGGTGTGCCTGTAAGGCGACTGGGCAGTGCGGCAATTGATCTTTGCTGGGTGGCGGCGGGCCGCTTCGATGGTTTTTATGAACACAAACTGCAGGCGTGGGACAGTGCAGCCGGATTCCTGATCGTTGAAGAAGCGGGAGGCAGGGTTACCGACTTCAAAGGCAACCATTATTCGCCTTACCAGCCGCATATATTGGCCACCAATGGAAAGATTCATGATGAACTGCTGGCTATTGTGAATGGCGCTTCTTTGAAACCTTAATATGTATCCGGATGGAACAAAGAACAGAAATAGGAGAACTGGGGGAATTCGGACTGATTGAACACCTGACCCGGAATTTTGAAATACAGAACGCTTCCACCGTATTGGGGGTAGGCGATGATGCTGCTGTACTGGACCATTTTGGGAAACAGGTGGTGGTAACCACCGACCTGCTCATAGAAGGCATCCATTTCGACCTGATGTATACCCCACTAAAGCACCTGGGTTATAAAGCGGTGATGGTGAACCTGAGTGATGTGTATGCCATGAACGCCACTCCCGCACAGATCACTGTGAGCATTGGTGTGAGCAACCGGTTCAGTCTGGAAGCATTGAGCGAATTTTATGAAGGCGTGCACATTGCCTGTGAAAAACACGGGATTGACCTGGTAGGAGGCGATACTTCTTCTTCACAAAAAGGATTCATCATTTCCGTTACCGCCATTGGTGAAGTGGCGCCGGACCGTTTTGTGAAAAGGAGTACGGCACAGGCAGGCGACCTGATCTGCGTGAGTGGCGACCTGGGAGGCGCTTTCCTGGGGCTCACACTGATGGAACGTGAAAAAAAGATCTACCTGGAGAATCCGCAGGTGCAGCCCGACCTGGAGAATGAAAGTTATATTGTTGGCCGCCTGCTGAAGCCTGAAGCAAGAAAAGACATCATCCGGTTTTTTGCAGACAACCAGCTTACTCCAACTGCCATGATGGATATAAGCGATGGGGTGAGCAGTGAAGTGCTGCATTTGTGCAAACAAAGCAACCTGGGTTGCCGGATCTATGAAGAAAAATTGCCCATATCGGAAGAGAGCAGGAAAGCGGCTTATAAATTCGGACTCGACCCCACCGTTTGCGCACTGAATGGCGGGGAAGATTATGAACTGATCTTTACACTGAAACAGGAAGATTATGAAAAGATCACCCTGAATGAAGAGATCAGCGTAATCGGCTACATGACGCCTGTGGAAGAAGGTTGCAAACTGCTGACCAAAGGAGGGAATAGTTTTGATATTACTGCGCAAGGCTGGAATGCTTTCCGGAAATGATACTGCATGTTTAGAAAATGGTTTTTCTTATGGATTGGTTTGCTCCCGGTGATCTGCCTGCAACAGGCAGCTGCACAAAGACCCGCCGCTTCCCTGCCTAAAATGCCGGCGAAGCTTTTGCAGGAAGATGTAAGGCTGCTGAAGAAAATACTTGAGGCGAATCACCCCAGTCTTTACTGGTATACATCCAAAGACAGCATGGACTGGTATTTCTATCATACCATCAACAGCATTACAGATTCACTCAACGAAGTAGCGTTCAAGAATAAACTGGCCTGGCTGGTTGCACGCATTCGTTGCGGACATACCACGGTGCGTTTTTCCAAAGCCTATGGCAGGATAGCGGCTTCTTACAGGTACCCGCAATTTCCGCTGGCTTTGAAAGCCTGGGACGACAGTCTTGTAGTATTGGGAAATGCCTGGCAGAAAGATACCATCTTCAAAAAAGGTACCATCATCACTTCCATTAACGGGCATAGCAACCGGCAACTGCTCGATTCTATCTACCAGTTCATCAGTACAGACGGCTATGCAGATAATTACAAGAGCCAGCTGATCAGCGGTAATTTCCCCGGTTGGTACAAAACCATCATGGGGGTCGACAGCATATATACCATCGGATATATTGACAGCACAGGCCATGAAAACCTGGCCGAAATAAAAGCGTATAGTCCGCATGCAGATACAACCCCTCAAAAAATAAAGATCACCGCTCTGCATAAAAAAGTAGATCGCCGCCTGGCGCGAAAAATGCGTTTACTGAACAAGCGGATGCTGCTCACAGATACTGCCCACTCTACTGCATTCATGCGGATAGGTACATTTTCCGGGGGAAGGCTCAAACCCTTTTTCAAAAGATCATTCAAAACCATTCAAAAGCTGCAATTGAAAAACCTGGTCATTGACCTGCGTGAAAACGGCGGCGGGGCGGTGAGCAATAGCATTGATCTTGTGCAATACCTGGCACGCAGGCCATTCAAACTGGGCGATAGTGTGGTGGCTATGAGCCGGAAGTTCAGGTATGGGAGGTATATACACCCCGCCTGGCCTTACTGGCTGGTAATGAATCTTGCGGCGGTGAAAAAGAAAGACGGCCTGGTCCATTTCAGGCATTATGAAGAACATTATTTCAAACCCCGGAAACGGGTTCATTTTGATGGAGCGGTGTACATCATACAGGGGGGACTGACTTTTTCGGCTGCAACGATGGCTATTGCTACATTAAAAGGACAAGATAATATAATGGTAACAGGTGAAGAAACAGGGGGCGGCTACTATGGCAATTCGGCCATGCATATTCCTACGATCCGGTTGCCTTATTCGGGCTTGCAGGTGAGTCTGCCCATGTACAGGCTTGTGATTGACCGCACCCATCCCAAAGGGCATGGTGTTATGCCCGATCTGGAAATAAGGCCTTCATCAGCAGCCATCAGGGAGGGTAAAGACTTAAAATTGGAAAGAATTCAGGAGCTCATACAACGCGGGAACCATTCTGCGGCTCTGTATAGAGATTGAGGATGATTCAAAAGTCGTTAATTTGCACTATCGAATAGAATGTTACTCAAAACCTGGGCAAAATATTGTGTAAGGACAACCTTTTCATGGGTATTTATTACCCTGACTGCCTGCTGTGCCGCGCAGGACACGACGGTGGTCCGTTTGAAAGACAGTACCGCTTCCTTAACTGTGAAGCAGGACTCTTTGCCGGTGTCTTCCCCGCCCGAAAGACACAGGGTTTCCCTGAAACCAGCCGGTGATTTCGACCAACGCTTTTCTTTTATTGAAGACCAGGGTGTAAGTATCTGGGGATACCGGGTAGGACTACTGATCAATGACAAGTACAAACTGGGTATCGGAGGTTATTTTCTCGACCAGAATACGGCAAGTATCAAACTGGATAAAAACGGGATACCCTTGCGACAGCTTACCAAGAAACTTTATTTCGGAACAGTTTACTATGAACCTTTTCTGTTCCGCAGAAAAAGATGGGAAATGAGTATGGTGTTTGAGCTTGGCTATGGCAAGGCAGTGCTGGATTCGGTGAACAAAGTACGCGGCAGGTTTGTAACCAAAACAGAAAAGCAGGATTTTATTCCGGCCGGTTTTGGCTTCTCCGCCAATTTCATCATGCCTGAAATCAGGCACATGCATTTCCTCACTTATCTTGGCGTCAACGGCATGATTGGTATACGCAAAACAATTTTTGAAAGCGACCTCAAGTATAATTACGATGGATGGTATTGGAGCATTGGAAGCGCCATCTTCATCGACAAAATCTTTTCCGACATTTTCAAAAAGAACAAACGCGAGGTTTCTCCGCCTGTTGTTAACCAATAATGGTTTCTTCTATTTCCAATGCTTCGTTCAGGCATACGAAATTGGCATCATAACCTTTCTCAATCCTTCCTATGCGATGCGCTTTTCCAATGACCTGTGCAGGGTACAGACTGGCCATGCGCAATGCTTCGGCAAGCGGAACATCGATGTGATGAACCAGGTTCTGTACGCATTTCAGCATGGTGAGGGCAGAGCCGCTGAGGATATTATTCGATTCGTATTTATCTCCTGCCAGCTGGTGCGGATAAGGACCTTCCGTAGTGGCAGTGACGGCATCGGTAATGACGAACAATCTTTCTTTCAGCAATGATTTGGCAATGCGCAATACCGGGAAATCAACATGGTGTCCGTCGGGCACAATGCTGGACATAACGTTGCTATGACTGAAAATGGCCCCAACCATTCCCGGCGCCCGGTGCTGGAGTGGTGTCATGGCATTGAAAAGGTGTGTAGCGGCATGGATACCATCATCGAATGCGGCCATGGCTTCCTCATAAGTGGCATTGCTGTGGCCAGCCGAAATGGTGATATTGTAAGAACGGATCAGGTCGGTCACTTCTTTGCTGCAGACTTCCGGCGCCAGTGTGATCATGGTAATGATGTCTTTGCCGTAGTCGAGCAGGGGTTTGATGGCTTCAACAGTGGGGGTATGGATAAAGGATTCAATATGCGCACCGCGCTTGGCCGGACTGATCCAGGGCCCTTCGATATGCAATCCCAGGCAGCCCTTACCTCCTTTTTTCCAATAGTCCCGCACGGCATCAATACAACGGTAGAATACCTCATAACTGTTGGTGGCTACGGTTGGCTGGAAATAAGCGGCGCCACCTTTCACGCAATACTCATATAAATGCTCCAGTGAATCGGCTTCGGGATAAACGGCCAGCAGGCGGTTGTACGCGCCATAGATCTGTATGTCTACAAACGCCGGGGCAATAATGGCATGTTGCAGTGCTCCCGCAGCGGCTACTGCGGAAACGGGAAGAATATCCTTGATCACCCCCCTTTCAGTTATTACCGCATGGTGGTGCAGCCATCCGGTACCGGTGAACAGCCTGTTGGCAAGGTGAATTTTCTGATTTTTCATGCTGCTTTGAAGAATTTATGATTGACTGATGTGAAAATGATCGGCATCTTTCCAAAAAGGGAAGCGAGACCTTATGTCGTCCAGTTTCTCTTTATCAAGTGTGAACGTGTGAACGGTTTCTTCATGCGTTCTGTGGAACAATATTTCGCCCAGGGGGTCAATCACCATACTGTCGCCACTGTGGTAAATACCATTCCCGTCATTGCCTACCCTGTTTACGCCAATAACGTAGCACTGGTTTTCAATGGCCCTGGCCATGAGCAGGGTTTTCCAGGCGTGGCTGCGTCTTTCGGGCCAGTTGGCCACATAGATGAGCACATCGTATTCCGGACTGCCATTGACCGTTTGCTGCCGGGCCCAAACAGGGAAGCGGAGGTCGTAACAGACCTGCAGGTTGATCTTCCAGCCTTTCACCTGTGCAATCAGTCTTTTACTGCCGGAAGTGTATTTTTCATCTTCACCGGCAAAAGCAAAGCGGTGCCGCTTGTCGTAATACCCGATGGTTTGGTCGGGCAATACCCAGAGCAGGCGGTTGTAAAACCGGCCGCCCGATTCAATGATAACGCTGCCGGTGAGTATGATCCTTTTTTTATGTGCCCATTCTCTCATCCATTTTACCGTTGCCCCCTCCATGGTTTCGGCAAGTGATTCCGGCCGCATGCTGAAACCGGTGCTGAACATTTCGGGTAACACTACTACCTCAGTATGGGCTGTGATGCCATCAATCAGTTGCCCCAGGTGCGCAAGATTGGCAGCCTTATCTTCCCAGGCAAGGGGGGGTTGTATGAGGGAAAAACTGAGCGATGACATAACGGATGAGTTTCAGTTCTGCAAAGATGATCAATTAATGGAAGCCAACGCTTCCTGCACCAGGTTGTTTTCATAGCCTTTGCGCAAGAGAAAGGCAACGGTTCTGGAAGTCCGGCCGGCCGGATCTTCATTTTTGAGGCTCATCCATTTGTCGCGGGCCAGTTTATGAAGTGCCTGCAGGTAATCGGACTGGCCTATCTCTTTCAATGCAATTTTAATATTACTGCTGCTGACCCTTCTTTGTTTCAGTTCAAACCCGATCTTGATTTTGCCCCATTTTTTCAACCGGAAATGACCTCCGGCAAATTGTATGGCAAAACGGGTCTCATTGAGGTAATCTTCTTCTATGAGCCGGCTGATGAGTGTCTCCACGTCTGCCTTGTACAAACCGAATCCATAAAGTTTTTCGCGCACTTCATAATGACTTCTTTCCTGGTAAGCACAATAATGCTTAATTTTCTGGAAAGCTTTATCAGGAGTTAGACCGGTTTTCACGAAAGGCAGGATTGTTAAAAATAATTTATAATGTACATTTGTCCGCTAAGGCGCTCTTGAGCGGCAAAGTAACCAATATCCCAGTTAAACATGAAATATACGGTTTGTCTTATTGATGATGATGCTATTTACCAGTTTACTGCGCGGAAGATACTAGAGTCAACAGAATTGGTAAAAGAGGTACATTCTTTTACGAATGGGGCCGATGCCCTGGCTTATTTTGAAGACATGGAACGGTTGGGTAAAGAGAGTTTCCCCGATATAGTGTTCCTTGATATCAATATGCCTGTACTGGATGGATGGGAGTTCCTGGAATCTTATGAAAAAATGCAACTTCCCGCCTATTCCCCTCTTTATATGGTGAGCTCTTCCATCAATGAAGCCGATATACAGCATTCAAAAACCTTCCATTCCGTAACCGGTTGCCTGGTGAAGCCGGTTCCCAAGGCAAGGTACCGCGAATTGCTGGAAGCGCTGGAAAAAGGCTGATTATTGTTTGCCATGCATCTGCCTGACTTGCACATCCGCATAAGGTGCAAATTTCTGTTTACAAATGTTAACATTTTACACTAGGTTTGTTGCGAACCTAAATTCTTACGAATGAAATTCATTGTCTCTTCATCTTCCCTTTTAAAACACCTGCAGCAGATCAGCGGTGTGATCAATGCGAATACGGTATTGCCAATACTGGAAGACTTTTTATTTGAAATACAGGACAAAAAACTGAATGTTGTTGCAACTGACCTTGAAACGGTAATGCGGGTACAAATGGAAGTGGAAAGCAAGGCCAATGGTAAAGTATGTATCCCAGCTAAAATTCTGCTGGATTCTTTGAAAAATATCCCTGACCAGCCGCTCACTTTCAATATAGACAAAAGCTTTGCCGTTGAGATCACGAGCGACAATGGTAAATACAAGGTGATGGGTGAAAATCCGGATAATTTCCCCAAAGAACCTTCTGCCGATGATACCACCGGTTTTGCCATGAGCAGCAGCGCTTTGCTTACCGCCATCAATAAAACACTTTTCGCGGTAAGTAATGATGACCTCAGGCCCGCCATGACAGGTGTGTTTTTTGAACTGTCGAAAGACGGAATACAATTTGTGGCCACCGATGCACACCGGCTGGTTCGCTATAAGCGATTAGATACCAAAGCCAGTAAGAACGATTCATTCATCGTACCTAAAAAGCCATTGAACCTGCTGAAGAATGCGTTGCCCGATAATGATGATGAACTGACCATCAGCTACAACAACAACCATCTTTTCGTGAACCACGGCTCCACGCAGATGATCTGTAGGCTCATCGATGCGCGTTTCCCCGATTATAAAGTGGTGATACCTGCCGACAATCCTTATAAACTGATCGTTAACAAGAGCGATTTCCAGAATGCATTACGTCGTGTGAATGTATTCAGCAATAAGAGTACCAACCAGGTAGCGTTGAACATCAGCGGAAGCGAATTACAGATGGCAGCCCAGGATGTTGATTTCAGTTTTGAGGGTAATGAAAGAATGAGTTGCCAGTATGATGGGGGCGACCTGCAAATAGCATTCAATGCCAAATTCCTCATAGAAATGCTGGGTGCGGCAGATACCGAAGAGATCAAGATGGAACTTTCCACGCCCACCAAAGCCGGATTGATCAAACCCAGTGAGCAGGGCGAAGGAGAAGACCTGCTGATGCTGGTAATGCCTTTGATGCTGAACAATTAAGCGCGATTGATAAGTTATGGTAATAAAGCCCTGCGTAGCAGGGCTTTTTATTATCAATATCAAAACCACCGCCGAGGGCGGTGGTAAGGGTTAAATGCGGAGCTAGTATCTTTAGGGTATGGGTAAATACCGGAAGCTGTCACATACGTTTTATCATTGTGTATATCACATAGTATGGACGCCGA
>JBHCAK010000011.1:0-309373 GCA_041798205.1 Sediminibacterium sp. | reverse complement strand
TGAAATACTACAAATACTGGGTGTATCACTGCTGGATAAAACTCATTTACCAAGCCTCTTTGAAAAAACAATATACCAAGATGTCAAAGATCAAAATCATATTCAATTGAAAATCAACCTAATTTAACCGGACACTAATGTTATGAGAAAGCTGGTCTTATTTATGCATGTATCCCTCGATGGTTTTGCAGCAAATGCAAACAGTGGTCTGGATTGGATTTCTTATGACAGTGAATTGCAGCAATACGCTGATGGAATAGTGGCTACCGTTGGCTCTCCTGTATACGGACGCTCAACCTACGAACTGATGGCAGGCTACTGGCCAACAGTGCTCAATGATCCCGATGCAAGCGAACATAGTAAGGCACATGCTCAATGGGTAGATAAAGTAACCAAAATTGTGTTTTCCAAAACCATGAAAAAAGCAGCATGGAACAACACGATAGTGATAAATGATAACATTGCCGAAGAAATAAATAAGTTAAAACAACAACCGGGGAAGGACCTCGTGATATTTGGCAGTCCCGGACTGGCACATTCATTTATGGAACTTGATTTAATTGATGAATACCAGCTTACACTCAACCCGGTACTATTGGGAACTGGTATACGTGCATATCAGAATATAAAGAACAAAACCAATCTTAAGCTGGTAAAAGCAACCCCATTAAAAAACGGAGTAGTGGGGTTACATTATACGAGAGTGTGAGATTAAACTTATTTCGATAGCTTCATAAAAAGAGAAGCCCGTTCTCAGGGCTATGAAATCAATCGGCCTTATCATTTGAATAAACCGGCAGGTTCCATCGATAGCGTAACGCTAATAAACGTAAGCCAAAACATACAATTAAAGCAATGATGGAGACCCAATCGCCCGAAAGCCATTTGAAGTAATTGCCTGTTGTAAGTATCCCTAAATCGCAAGCAGTTTAAAATTAGAGATAAACGTCTAAATTTAAACTGAAAATGAAAAAGACAACTTTACAGTTGACTTCGAATGACCAGGTATTTTCAATAGTCAAATGTTCTTTTCAAAAAAGCCTGAAGTTTCTTTAGGTCAATATCATTTTCTTCATTTCTGCAGTAAACAATCTGTCCTTTCTTATCGATAAGATATACCTGAGGGATATAGTTTTTGTATCCGTATCTAAAGTATAACTCTCGATCATTATACACATTGACCCAATTTGTCATCTCCTGATCGGCTAGTACATTTGCAAACCTCGTAGAATCTCTCTCATTGCTCATAAATATCATCTCAATATTATCCTTTGTATATTTCCTGCGAATATCTTTTAAATCTGGCATTTCCTTCATGCACGGAACACATGTAGTGGCCCAAAAAACAAGCAAAACATAACTTTTGTCACGATAGTCCTTAAGACCTATCTTATTACCAAAAATATCCGTTACGGCAAAGTCTGGTGCCGGGTGATTTTTGGTTGTGTTGACTCTCCCCTTCATCAAGGTTTCTATCCTTTCTCCTTCCATGCTATGCCTTAAACTATCCGGGAAAGTTGATTTGAAAAAATCCCAAACTATTTCTGCATCGTCCATATAGTACGGCGCAATATTTTGTTTAAAATACCAAAAAAAATAATATTCTCCTGAATTTTGCCTTATAAACTCCAAATCTTTTTCCAATTTCTTCCTTCGCACTGCACGATATTCTTTTCCCAGATACTCATCTCCCTCATATACCTTGCTTAAATTTTGTCGCTCAAAATATTCGAGTTTGCTTCTTTCAACGGAGTCATATTTTAAAAGCCTGTTACGTTCATTCTTAAAGGTAACCACATTCGTCAACGAGTGATTTTTAAATATAGACCTCCCTGGAGTTGAATTATAAAAAACGATAGTAGCTGGCTTCTCCTGTATAAAAAAAACATCCTCATAAAGGAAAGGATAGTCAATATAAATCGCTGTTATCGACGCATACTTTGAGAAGTAAATACCTGAAATAGAAATTTTATTCCCTTTAAATGCTGAGAGAGGAACTTCAGTTTTTGCTTCTCCATTGTCGTAAGTGAATACAACCTTATTTTGATCCCAACCAACAGGTACAATTAAGGTAATATTGAAATTCTTTTCTGCAATACAGCTCCCCGAAAACAAGCAGAATAAAACCAAGGATGCAATTTTAAACTGATAATACATGTAAAATACTTTTAGGTGTTTCAGTGACCTCCCCCCGTAAAACTGGACAAATTATTGGGGAGCCAACACTACGTTTTTCATATTCTTTATCTTATTATTTTTCAAATCGATTTCCAAAAGGGCTACTTCTAAATTTCTGTTTTGGATTGGAAGTCCGGGTTCATTTCCTGTCCTATGGGTTCCGATAAATTCAAAACCAAACGACTTATAATAATCAATGATTTTTGTATTGTCTGCCCAAGTGTCCATTCTTACATACTTTAAGTTGTTTCGTAAGGCGTATTGTTTTGCCCAATTCAGCACTTTTTCGAATTGTTTTTGTCCCTTAAAATCAGGGTTTCCGACAATCCTGTGCAAATAGATAGCATCGTCCTTATCTCTCTCTTGCCAAATAAAAGGGTCGCGGAATTGTACGGAGAAAATACACAAGAAGTCGCCGTTTCTTATAACCTTATACTGCAAACCGTTTTCAATGTCTTTTTTCAGGCCCGCTTCATCTATCTCTGCCCAAACTTTATATCCGTTTTTTCCTTGCAGTTCCATTACTTTTTGAAAAAGCTCCATAATCTTATCCCAATCGCTTGGAATGGTATTGATAATTTTGATGTCGTTCATGTTCATTTGATCTTTTTATCGTTAAATACTAATTCCATTTGAATATTGGCCCTTTTGTAGGGTGTTGATCAAATAGCCATTTTACAAAAACACAGAAGGCTACAATATTCATTCGAGGTAATTATCCTTATGAAGAGTAATAAAATTAGCCTCCGGGTATATTTTATTATAAGCGCAAAGTTAACTCGCCAATGCAAACCATGGAAGCTGTGAATCCTGTTTTTAATAACGCACACTACAACATTTGCACATGCTGCTCACCCGGCTTCAATGGCAAAGTCTTCTCATTCCAATTAAATGTTCCGGAAGTATTAGCGGGCAATACTATTGTGCCCTCGATTCCGTTTGCACCTTTTCGTTGAAGGTCAACCGCAATGATTCCGTCCGGATGCGGCATGGTACCTTTTATGGAAGTCAGTTCCCCTGGTGCAGGCGCAATATTTATTTTTTTGAAACCCGGGGCCGCAGGTTCAATACCACAAATGGTTGCCAGGAAATCATATACGGGACTGGCGCTCCATGCATGGCAATCGGAACGTGTGGGATCTGGGTTTTCGGCAAAAGTGGTGAGCCCGTTCGCCAGCATATCGCGCCAGGGCTTTAAATTGCTGTAATAACTGTTGGCCATGCCTGCCATTTTCATGGCACGGGTAAGATAGAACCGGTAATAAAAAGTGGCCTGGCTGAGACTTTTATCAGTTAAAATGGTTTGCAGCACTTTTTGCATATCATGCTGCGGAATACTGCTAGTTAAGATAGCCATGATACCGGCATGCTGACTGAAGGTATTCCTGAGCGGCGTATTGGCCATCGCATTTTTTGTTGCATCGAAACAATAACGGTAGGTGTTTTTTATGAGTGACGATGCTAACAACTCGTAATGTGCCGCCTCTTCTTTCTTTCCAAAATAATTAAATAAATCGGCTGCTTGCCGTAATGTATAGGCATACTGCAAAGAAATAATTGAGCTGTTGCCATCAGTAGCCCCATCGGGAACGCCACCGGGGAAACTGTTGTTCCAATCTACAAAATTCCACCACTTCATAGCGCCTAGCATTTGTTTGTCGGCATCTATCTTTTTTTCATACCACCCTAACACCGCGCGCACTGCTTGCAACTTATCTTCAATAAAAACATCATCGCGCCGCAACATCCAGTAATCATGGATCATGCTGATCCAGAAAAGAGAAAAAGTAGGGATCACCTGGAAACGGCTGCTCGGATAACGGCTCTGCGTTAACCCCTCCGGTACCTGCGAGTTGTGAAAATCAACAATGGCTTTACGCATCAGCCGGTCATCTTCGGTAATGTACAAAGAGATCAGGCATTGGATACGGGTATCCGCCGCATATTGCAATTGCTCGTAATAGGGACAATCGAAATAATTTTCTCCGGCGCAAAGTCTTGCAGTACGCCAGCCCACATCCCATATATTTTTCAAAGAAGGGTCGTTACTGCTGAATGAGGCTTTTTGTACAAAGGGATAGCCTGTATATTGCCCATATAGGTCTTCTATTGTCAGCGGCTCATTGCCTGTTGTAATATCCAGTTGCAAGTAACGGAAAGTGCGGAACCACAGCGGCCTGAAAAGCCTGTTGCTGCCACCATCAGGCAAGAAAATATCATAGTTGCCTGCTATGCTTTTACCTTCAATTTCGTTCCGGTTGCCCTTGATATGATTGGTGTCGAACAACGCTTCTGCATACGTAAGTTTTACGGCACTCCCCTTCCCCCCGCTTATATTCAATTCGGGATAGGCTACTGTATTAAATGTTTGATCGAGTAAGATACTTGCAGTGGTATTGGCCGGAATAGTTACCGGATGATTACCTGCAATAAAACCAGCATCCAGGATGCCCGATTTTCTCCTTACACTAACAATGCGTTGCAACGATTCTTCCATTTGCGGAATGCTACGCGGCGCGAGCGTCCATAAATTATCCGTACCATAACCTTCCGGCTGGGCTCCGGCTACAACAGCAGCCTGCTGCCATTTACTATCGTCGAAGTTCCGGGTCTGCCATCCCCAGGGGTAAGCGCTGGCATCCACTTTATCACCCGGGCCAATCACCATATAAGAGCGCAGCTTTGCACCATTCTCTAAAGAACAGGGTGTGTAGGCACTGTCTTTACAGGCTTTCCAGGAATTATTCGTGTTGAGTATTTGTTCCGCATCACCATCTCCCTGCAATAAAAAACCTGTCTGGTTACTCATCTGCGGAACCGCCGCATATTCAGCCATATTCCAAATCTGGGCAGCAATGATATTATCGCCTTCCTGTAATTGTGCGGCGATATCGACCGTTTCGAAATTCCAGTGGTCAAGGTCACAACGGGCCGGACCCGACGATACAAATTTTTCATTCGCAAACAAGCGATACCGGTTATCGGCAGAAATATGTATGATAAACTGTTGCGGCTTTTTCTCTATGTGCAGTATTTTCCTGAAATGATATACACCATAGGCTCTTTGCGCTATCCCGGGGCAACTGATCCACCGGGCCTTCCATGAGCCATTTAATAATTGGGGATTGATATTTTGCTGGGCATGAGCATGTAAGATGATGAATATGCTCAGCGCACCTGCTAATCTTTTCATCTGGCAGTGGTTTTGCTGAAATTACGCAAATATTAAAAATGACCATCCTGTACTTACCGGCTCGCGGCTGCATAGGTATTTTGTATAACAACTACATCCATTGTAGTTTCAAATAAAGCATCTTTGCATATCAAAAATTAAAAGCAAGTGATGATAAAAATCAATAAAAACCATTCATTCTCATTAGATAATGTACTATTCTCATTTGCACTGGCGTCTGAAGCTGCTGATGTTTTTGAAAGGTATCATACGCTGATTACCGGAATAGGGAAAGTAAATGCTGCTTATGAACTGACAAAAGCCATTCAACACAAAAGGCCTTCATTGATTGTTAATCTTGGATCGGCCGGGAGCAATGCATTTCAGAAAGGAACAGTTGTTTGTTGTACCAAATTTGTACAAAGAGACATGGATGTACGGGGCCTGGGATACGCACAATACGAAACGCCGCTATCAGGGTTGCCCCCAATGCTCGAATATGGTTTACCGATGGATGGCCTGCCCGAAAGCATTTGCGGAACGGGTGATAGTTTTGAAATGGGGCATTCCACTACAATATACAGCGTAGTAGATATGGAAGCTTATGTATTAGCCATGATAGCAATGAAAGAGCATATCCCGTTCTTATGCCTCAAATGTATTTCAGATGGGGCTGATGATGATGCAGCGGAGGACTGGACTGTTCAGGTACACAAAGCGGCCATAGCCTATGGGGATATTTTGAAGTTGAATTAGTTCAACAACCTGTTTTTCACAGCCAGGTTGCCACCTTAGAAAATGAAGGGGGCTTAAACGACATTACAAGGGGGTAATTGCGTCCCGCGCTGGCCAAAGCAAGAAAACAAGGTATCTTCGTAGATATGACAGCGAAAAGAGTAAAATTCGACTTTGAGATTTATTTCACAAACGGCGGAAGTATCAAAGGTGAAGACTTCCGGCTTGACATTGCAGGTGATGATATTTCCGACAAAGAGCTTGCAGACTATATTGTAGCAGATTTAAGGCTTTTAATGGTAGGCCAGGCCAACATTCTTAATAAGGAAATATTGACAGAACCTCACAAAAGAAAGCCCATCAATACAAAAACTTCCAATGGCTTATTGATTGATCTGAGCCATACTATTGAACAAGGGCTTGTTACTTATAAAGGGCTGCCTGCGCCAATTATCTGCGACTATTTGAGCAGGGAAGATTCGAAACAGTTTTACGAAGAAGGTACAACGTTTCAAATTGGGAAAATAGAAATGGTTACCAACACAGGAACTTATATTGATTGCCCTTTTCATAGATATGAAAACGGGAAAGACCTTTCAGCAATTGAATTAGAGTGTTTTGTCGATCTTGATGCCATTGTGATAAGCGTGCCTTTTACTGAAACCTTAGCCATAACAGAAGAACATCTTAAAAACTATGAAATCAGAAACCGGGCAGTCTTGATTCATACAGGCTGGGACAGCCACTGGAATACTGAAAAATATTACGAAAATCATCCTTACCTGACCAAAAAGGCAGCCCAATATTTAAAAGATTGTAGTGTTAAATTAGTGGGCATCGACTCTCACAATATCGACAACACATCAGATAAAACGAGGCCTGTTCACACGATACTATTAGGTGCAGAAATTTTAATTGTAGAGCATCTTTGCAATCTATATCTGTTACCACAAGACGGTTTTACATTTAGCGCCATTCCGCCTAAATTTAAAGGTGCAGGCACTTTTCCTGTAAGAGCAATGGCAAAACTGACTCAAACAAATTAAAAAAGAGATAAAAATGCCGGCTTTTGAAACGCCATCCCGAATATGTCAACAAGTACATTTACATTAACGATACACATGGTTTCAAGCCTTGATGGAATGATTGCCAAAAAAGACAACAGCGTTTCCTGGTTTGAAACACCTGATTACTACGAAAAAGGAATTACCGGACAAGACCCAACGGAATTCCTGAAAACAATAGATTGTTATATAATGGGCTCCCGCACATATGAACATGCCCTGGAACTTTCTAAATCGTATGGATGGGCTTATGGAGATAAACCAACAATTGTAGTAACAAACAGAAACCTGCCAATAAACAGGCAGAACATTGAAACTTATTCGGGCAACCTGAACAAACTGGTGAATGAACGTTTAAAGCCAAACTACAAAAACGTTTGGCTCGTAGGCGGGGCAATGCTTGCGAAAGATTTCATTCAGCAAAAATTAGCCAATCAAATAAGATTATCAATTATGCCCATTATTTTGGGCGACGGGATACCGTTTTTTGATCATATCGGACAGGAACAAGCATTACACCTGAAAGACGTGACTGCCTACAAAAACGGAATAGTAGAACTATGTTATGAAATGAGGTAGCCAATACCTAATCTGGCAGGCGTTTGCCCAATATCTTCAAGCTTCTTTCCCGGCCGTCTAACACTGCAACGTTTGGCAATGTTGCCCAATCTTCAAAGCCGAAATATTTAAACAATTTTATGCTATTTTTTTGAAAAATAAAAAAATAGGCTTACATTCGTAAATATTTACGTAAATTTATACATAAATGAAAGGAAACATTATTACAGAACTGGGAGCTTTGGCCGTAGGTGCGCGTATGAGAAGACTGACAGATACTTTTTCAAAAAATGTAATGCAGATATACCAGGAGCACGGATTGGATTTTGACCCCAAATATTTTATCCTTTTTTACCTGGTAGCCGAGCGAAAAAGTATTGGCATCATGGAAGCTGCGCAAGAACTGAACCTGACACATCCGGCAGTTATTCATTTTGCCAAAGACCTGGAAAAACAGGGATATATACAATCTGTAAAATCGTCAACAGATAGCAGGAAAAGATTACTTCAGCTTACCAAAAAAGGAGAGAAATCCTTGCCGGAATTTAAGACCCTCTGGAATAAAATAGGCAAGCTAAATCTAAAGCTGATGAACAAACAAACCCATCATTTGCTGAAAGCCATTGAAGAAATGGAGATGCAATTAGAGAAACAATCTTATTATAACCGTTTTAATGAAATGAAATAATGAATGCAAATGAAATAACGTTTTGTACGTATCAGCCAATATATGCCAATGCGTTTGAAACGCTCAATTTAGAATGGATAGCTAAATATTTTGTTGTGGAAGAGCACGACAAAGAACAGTTATCGCAACCACAAGAATACATTATCAACAAGGGTGGTGAGATTGTATTTGCATGTTATCAAGGCAAAGCTATTGGAACCTGTGCGTTGATCAAAACCAGCACGCACGAATTTGAATTGGCCAAGATGGCCGTATCACCCCATTTTCAGGGATTGCAATTGGGCTATAAATTAGGATTGTATGCTTTGGAAAAAGCAAAAGCAATGGGCGCTGAAAGAATCTGGCTGGAATCGAACAGAAAATTGAAGCCGGCTATTTCATTGTACCTTAAATTAGGTTTCAAAGAAATTCCCATCGATTTTACCCCTTATGTACGGGCAGACATTCGAATGGAATATTTGATAAAAAACAACTGAATAGTACCACATAATATTCATGATTTGCAAATTACGTCAGTCAAGCTTTGGTTTAGAAGCCAACGCTATCGGGTTAACATCCACCAGTTCAAGGGATTTTACCATATCTTTTGTTGTGCGTTTGTATTTTTTAAAATGGGTTGTTTCCAGGTGAGTTTTATAAGCCGCGGCATTGGCATATACTTCGAATACGGTTACATGGGTCGGATTGTTCTTTTCGTAAACAGCATATAGCGCCAGAACTCCGGGCTCCAGGCGCACTGCAGTTTCAGCCCCTTCTTTGAGCGCTACCCTGTAATTCTCCAGTTGAGCAGTGTCTATTTGAATTCTCGCCACCCTTACCACAAGGTCTTTATTATCTTGCGCAGAAGCAGCGCCAATTGAAAATAATGTTGCCATCATGACAAAAATTACAGATAAAACGATATTGTTCATGGTTTTCTTTTTATTGTGTTGATGATTTGCCACCGTAATGTAAAGTTACCAATACCAACATTTGAAATACAAGCGAGAGCAGCGCCCATAAATACAAATCTTTCCGCATTTCGGTGTCCATTATTCCGCATTTCATAAACATCTCATACAGGCGAAAGAGAGTTTTGCACAAATTTTCTATACGCCTGTATGCTCCGTTCTAAATACACCCTCTTCATCGTCGTCATCTCCTGTACTATCTGGTTCTTTACTTCCTGCGGGAAAGACAGGAACCTCGTTACCATTATACCATCCGACACAGCTGCATTGGGCAGGCTCCTGTTCTTTGATCCTTCCCTTTCCAACCCGGTCGGTCAATCCTGCGCCAGTTGCCACAGTCCGGAAACCGGATTCAGCGATCCCTCGCACAGGGTCGTTTCGGAAGGTGCGGTAAAAGGACTCTTCTCCAACCGTAACGCGCCATCCATTGCTTACAGCATGTTTTCCTTCCCTTTACAAATGGACCCGACAGATTCCAGTTACAGTGGCGGCTTTTTCCTCGACGGTCATGCCAATTCATTGGAAGAACAGGCCCGCCTGCCTTTTCTCAACAAACTGGAAATGAACAATACCAACCCCTCTATGCTGATGGCTAAACTAAAAGCAGCACCCTATTATGCTGTTTTTAAGCAGGTCTATGGTGTTCAGTCCGACCCCGACAAGGTAGTTGGCTATATGACCGAAGCCATTGCTGCATTTGAACGCTCCCCCCTGGTAAACCCTTTCAGCTCCAAATTTGATTATTACCTGAAGGGTCAGGCCACGCTTACTGACCAGGAAATGCGCGGATTCCGGTTATTCAAAGATGTTAAAAAAGGAAATTGCGCCGCCTGCCATATTGCAGAACCCGATTCAGCCAGCGGCAAAATATTGTTCACCGATTTTACCTATGACAATATAGGCGTACCCAAAAATACAGCCAACCCATTCTATAGCCTGCCCGCAGCTTTCAATCCGGCAGGAGCCTCTTTCACAGACGATGGTTTAGGCGGTTTCCTGAAAGCCAGTGATTATGCTGGTCAATTCAAAGTACCCAGCCTGCGTAATGCTGCTGTTTCAGCGCCCTATTTTCACAACGGCTTTTTCAGCACACTGGAAGAAGTGGTGCATTTTTATAACAAAAGGGATGTGGAATCCTTTCCCCCGGCTGAAATTCCCGCAACTGTCAACCACCGTGAAATGGGTAACCTGAAACTCACTCCACAGGAGGAAAAAGACATAGTAGCATTCATGAAAACGCTGACTGACGGATACAAAAACTAATTAATTGACCTCCAGTTCATCCTTGCCCGGAAGTTTTGGGAACCTCCCATGCGGTTCCGTCTGGTACCAGAATACAACACTGGATATATCATCCTGCAATGGTAAATACCGGCCACTGTTATCATTGTGCCAGCCCAGGTCCTGTATTGTTACTTTCAGGTTCTTTTCAAAGCGGATGGGATCGGTAATATGCCATCGGTACAGGCCAAATCTTTGCTGAGCACTGTAATGTCCATCCGGACGTATCACCTGGTGCAACCCCGCATAAGGGGTATTGAATTCCGTGTAATTACTTTCCGTTACCCCTGAAAGGTCCTTTTTCCTGGTATCAAAGTCATAACTGCCACAGAAATAATCCTCCGTTCCTGTTCCACAGATGGTAGGAAAGTTACTATCCCCATCAATAAAGAATTTGATCTCACCCTCTCCCCACCAGCCATTGGCATGCACGCCTATGGCCATATAGGTTCCAACATATTGTCCTTTGCCAACCACACTGTCCAGTAATACATAGTCTTTTTTATAAGGATTGGGGTTGACCCTTTTGTACTGTGCATGAAAATAGGCCGCATCACCAGGTATATCTTTGAGTTCATAGTCTATGGAATAATAAAGCACCATGTCTTTTTCATCTATATTTTCCATCGTGATCTTACAGCTATGCCTGAAAGGCATTGGCCAATAACAGTTAAAAGCACTGCCGGGGTTAACACAAACGGCCAGAGAGCTAAGCGGCGCGTATTGCCCCCATCCCATGCAAAAGAAATCTCCCACCGGACATTCTACACTGGGAACAGTTTCCCCATCCCAGTAAAATCT
Organism: Sediminibacterium sp.; assembly: GCA_041798205.1. GTDB lineage: Bacteria > Bacteroidota > Bacteroidia > Chitinophagales > Chitinophagaceae > Sediminibacterium. The sequence continues at coordinate 297,946 of JBHCAK010000011.1, read as the reverse complement.
GATGATACTGTATCGCCAGTTGCCGGTCGGGGTCATCCAGATGTGATTGATAGCGCCGCTTGAATCAATTTCAGCCAGCGTAAACGAGGTGTGCGCTTTGATCACTACAGATGGACTGAGCTTCCAGGTCTGTCCCAGTTCCCTGGCAGCATTGGCCCCCGTTCCGGTAGTAGCCATTCCCCCTTTGCCCTTTCCACCCGTAAAATTCTCGGGACTGATGCTTCTGCTTTTTGCACCAGACAGCTTGTATAAACTTTCCAGGGTATTCTGACCATAAACCTTTGTTGTCAGTACTACGATCAGACAAAACAAAAAACAAGGTTTCATTGCAATAGACAGCTTTATCATAACACCTGATATTTCCTTAAAGATAGCTTTCTATTCCAATACCAGAAATATCACCATCCGGGATTATTGGGAAGGATATTGCTGTTCACCAATAGTTCTGCCTGTGGAATAGGTGTATGATAGGCGGCTTCTGCAGGTTGCAATACATTCTTGGTAACACCTGCCGGCAGATCATCTGCCAGGCGCTCAATATTACTGTTCGTACGCCTCAGATCAAATAGCCTGTGCCCTTCAAATGCCAGTTCTTTGTAACGTTCTGCAAAAATGGCGCTGGTCAGTTCCGCTGCACTGTTAAATGTCTGGCTGGTATAACCTTGTATCCTCGCGGCGCGTAAAACATTGAGGTCCTTCGACCCTTCCGGCAATTTGCCCGTGCGTGCATAGGCTTCTGCACGTATCAGGTACATTTCAGCGACACGAAATACTTTTACGTCTGCCAGGTTGAGCGCACCCGATTGCCCTGCATATTTGTTGATGATATTCGGCAACTGTCCGCCTGATACCAAAGATGAGTCAGTAGCAAAATAACTGCTGTAACGCACATCATTCGCGCTATCGTATGATCGCATCAATTTCAACGCCGGTGCAAAAAGCACAATTCCGGTAGAAACGTTTTTCCATATATCACCGGGACGGAGTGTGCTGCGATTGGTACGTTTCAATTTAAAGATCACTTCCGCATCACTTTGGTCCTGCCATATGGAAGGAAAAATATCCGGTGTTGCCAATGGTATTTTATTGATCAGGAAAGAAGCTTTATCTATTGCCCCTGACCAGTCGCCCATATAAATCGCTACCCGCGCTTCCAACGATAGCAACGCATTCAGACCCATCCTGATATTCACACCGCCAACCTGCTGGGTAAGCAAAGTTTCTGCGCCAGACATATCCTGTTTCAATGACCTGAAAAAATCCAGTGTTGCCGGCCGGGAAGGTTTAGACTCAATATCTGTATGTGTAACATAAGGAACAGCCGGCGCATTGGCTGTATATACCGATGCATAAGCATAAGCCCTGTACAGGTCAAAATGCATGAATGCGCGAATGGCCAGTAACTCTCCTTTCAGCAGGTTTCTCTTTGCTTCCTCACTTGCATTCTTCACAGGCACTTCACTGATGTGCTCAAGTATCTTGTTGGCTCTTCCAATGATCTGATAGGCATTGGCCCAGGGGCTGGCAATCTCTTTCTCTCCAACAGAAAAAGTCCACCTGAACAATTGCTGGGCACTGCCATTAACACCCGCATTCTTTAACCCAATACGGCATTCATCTGCAGGCACACTTCCCAATTGTATGAGATACTCTTCCTGCCAGTCTGCATACACACCCAATACCCCCTGTTCCAGTGTTTGTACGGATGAGAAAATCGCCTGGCCATCTACCTGGTCAGCAGGCAATTTTTCCAGTTGCTTGGTACAAGACTGCATACCCGATGCCAGTATGATCACGAAAGAAAATACAAACCACCGCTTCCTAATAATATTGTTCATTGTGTACATGATGCTTTTGATTTAAAATGAAACATTGATACCACCGGTAATCATCCTCGGCATAGGATATTCATATTGCGCAATGTCATTCGCGTCTTCCGGATCAAATCCACGCCATTTCATGAATGAGAACAGGTTCTGTCCGTATGCAAAGACCTTCAGTCCGTGTATGTATTTCGTCAGTTTCGCTCCCAAAGGAATATGGTAAGCGACGGACAGGTTCCTGAGCTTCAGGTAATCGGCGCTCATAATGTCCCTGGAAGAAAAGAAGGTAGGATATTGCGCTCCTGCATACGAAGCAATATCGCCCGGTTTCTGCCAGATATTCAACATATCCGCCGATTGATTATACTGCCTGTAATTGGCATCGCCTGAATGTGCATATAAGTTGGGATAATTCAACCGGTACATGCCCTTGATGAAACTCATCAATAATGAAAATTCAAATTGTTTATAAGTAACGTTCAGTGTAAAGCCACCTTTATAGGGAGGGTCATATACTTTACCTGCCATGGGCACTGCATCGTTCGCATTATACACGTTGGTGGTTTTTCCGTCTTTTGTCAGGTAAATGGGAGCTCCTGTTGCAGGATCAACGCCCTGCCAGCGAACAGCATAAAAAGTTCCCAGTGCATAGCCGGGCAGACTCATCGATGCTTCATCAGCAAATATCTTACTCTCATTGCCGAGTGTTAAAACGAGGTTCTGGTTGTAAGCCAGGTTCAATCCCGCCGTAACCTTCCAGTCTTTTTGTTTGATGATATCGCCTTCTATCATTATTTCCACACCCCTGTTCCTGATTTTTCCTTCATTGGATGAAATAGTAGCAAACCCGGTTGTCAGGGAAAGGTTCCTGTTCACAAACAGACCGTTGGTAATGCGATTGTAGAAATCAATTTCTGTACGCAGCCTGTTCTTGAAAAACCCCGCTTCAACGGCAACGTCTGCTATGCGGTTCATTTCCCAGTTATAAGCCGGGTTGCCTGGAGTCTGCGGCTCATAAGCGCTTTGTCCCGCATAATTGGCCGGTACATACAATTCCCGGTATCCGTAATCGCTTGCAAAGCCGCCTGCATTACCAGTGAGACCGTAACTGGCTCTCAGGCGCAGGTAAGAAAAATGGGTCCTTAATTGCGATGCAAAAGATTCGGAAAGTACATTCCAGCTGCCGCCTACTGCATAGAAATATTTGTAACGGTTTAAAACAGGTACCTGTGACGAACCATCCCTTCTGAGACTGGCAGATAATGTATATTTATTGGAATAGGAATAACGGGCAATGGCTATCTGAGACAACAACAGGTTGTCAGGCGTAGTTTGTCCGCTTACAGCCGGAATGAAATTATTATCCGCCGTACCCTGCGATACACCGGCAGGTGTATTGGGTAGCAGGCTGTTCAATCCATAACCCGTAAAACCAAACCCTTCTCCTTTGATCCGGTTCACTTCAGCCAGCAGGTTGGCTTCCAGTTCATGTTCCCCCCATTTTTTATTGTAGCGGATGCCTCCGTTTGCAACAAGACCCAACCTCGATGCAAGGCTGCGCTGGTAAGATCCGCGGTTGCCATTCTGCTCCCGTACACCATAATAGGAATCGGGGTTGATATAATTGGTGAAATTAGATTGCTGGTAATCGATCCCGATCGTACTTGTCAGGTGCAGGTTCGAAGAAAGCCGGAATGTTTCATTCAGTGAAACCACCGCTTTTAGCTGGTTGTCTTTACGCAGGCTGTTGCGATACACATCCAGGGCATTCGAACCAAAATTACCCGGACCGGCAGGATCGGTCGGCAATTGATAAGGCAGCGCATAATACAGCGAGGCAATGGGGTTCTTTTCTGTAATACCTCCGCCTCCTACCGCTGCACCACCCTGCGGCGCCACTCCTTCGTCCTGGATATAACGTACAGAAGCCGTAGACAATCCAACAGACAAGCTCGATTTCAAACGACCGCTGGTATTCTGAATATTTGCCCGCAGGCTGTACCGTTTCAGCCCTGAGTTCAGGGCAATACCTTCCTGGTTAAGATAGGAAGCAGCAATATAAAACAGGGTACGTTGATTACCGCCCGACAGGTTCAGGGTATGCGATTGTGTCATTCCCTTACGGAGCAGGTGTTTACGCCAGTCGGTATCAATCGTTTTCAAACTATCGAGGTAGCGCTTACCAAATGCATAATCAGCGGCTGTTTTCGGAACGCTGTTCCCGTTCACGATCTTATTCGGGTTATTCGCTGAATAAGTCCATCCAGGCAGGTTGGGATCTTTCAGTATCTCTTCAAACCGCAGGCGTTGGGCAGTATTCATCATGTCCCACTTAGCGCTGTTAACCTCAGAAAAACCGAACTGCGTTTTGTAATTGATGCGCACTTTCCCATCCGGCAGGGCCATTCCTTTCCTGGTGGTAATCACGATCACGCCATTGGCCGCCCTCGAACCATAAGGCGCTGTAGAAGCAGCATCTTTCAACACGTTGATGGATTCAAAATCGTCTGTATTCAGCGCAGCGAAAGAGGCAGCGGCAATGGGAACGCCATCCACAATATAAAGCGGATTGGTATCACCATTAATAGAGCCCAGTCCGCGTATGGTAACACGTCCCGCTTCTCCAGGCTGTCCCGTAGGCGTACCCACATATAATCCCGGAGCCCGCCCCTGCAACATCACATCAAATGAACCAACAGGGTTGTTATCTATGGCCGAACCCTTGATGGTAGAAACAGCGCCCGTGGTTTTGTTCCTGCTCTGCTGCGTATAGCCGGTCACTACCACTTCACGCATCTCCTGTACTTCGGCAGCCAAAGCGATCACAAGATCATTTTCCGATGAAGTAAAGGTCATTTGTTTGGTTTCATAACCGATTGATTTGATCACCAGGGTAAACTGATGGCCGATGGTTTTAACGGTGAACCGGCCTGATGAATCTGTAATCACATTGGCATGACTTTCTTTGCAGGAAACAAAAGCGCCTGTTATTGGTAAATGGGATCCTCCATCCTGTACTTGTCCTTTTAACAGCCGGTCTTGCGCGTGCAGCGGCACAAATGACAATAAGCCTGCCAACAGGAAACAAATACTGTTCATCATAAGTCTCATAATGGATCGTTTTGCGGTTTTAACTATTTCAAATTCAATTGCGACGCAAAACTAGAAGCCACTTATTAAGAGGGTCTTAGCCTGAGATTAGCCAGGCATTAGTATACCATTAGAACTTTCTAATGACGGGGAAATTCCATGATCATATCAGTTCCTTTTCCGGGTTTTGATTGAACGGACAATGAAACATTGTGCAGGTGGAATATTTTTTCACTGAGCGATAATCCAATGCCCACTCCATCATAATTTTTTGCATTGGCAGCCCTGAAAAAAGGCCTGAAGATATTTTGCTGGTCTTCTTCATTGATACCCATCCCGTAATCGCGGATGAGGAGGGAAGTCCTATGGTGTGTTGCGGTAAGTATACAATCTACCCTTTTCCCGTCGGAAAACTTGATCGCGTTCTTCAGTATATTACCGATGGCCAGGAAAAGCAGGTGCCTGTTACAGGAAAATGTATACAAACGCACATCGGCAGGCAGGTGATAGATGAGTTCTACTTCATGATGGGCGGCATATTCATCTTTCACCTGCCACATCAGTTCATCCAGGCGAACATCCTGCCTGTCTTCGTCTACAATCGTTGCCTGGGCCAGTTCCAGCAGGCTGTTCAGCAATTCGTTCAGGTGCTCTGTTTCGTTCAGCACCGTTTCCAGCGTTTTCCGGTAATCCTCTTCGCTCCTCCTGGCGCGAAGGCTCACTTCCAATGAGCCAATGATGGAAGTCAGGGGCGTCCGCAATTCATGCGACGCATTGCTCACGAATTGTTTTTGGGTTTCGAATGATTGTTCCAGGTGTTCCAGCAATTCGTTGAAAGAGCGTATCAATTCACTGATCTCATCTTTACCGCCCGTTTCATTCAACCGCCGATCTAGACTGGTGGAACGCACAATCCTGATGTCCCGAATGATCTTTTTGACAGGCTGAAGCGCCACTTTTGAAAAAAAGTGCCCGATGATCAGGGTAATCAACAGAGAACTCAGGAAAAAAAGCAACATAACCTGGAACAACTGTTGCATGGCTTTGATACCATATTCATCTACTGCTGAAATCAATACACAGAAATCTCCCGAATTATCCCGGTACAATATTCCAACTACCTGCTGCTTATGGTCGAAATAATAAACACTTCCCGAAGCACGTACTTTATGAATGATCTCCCGGCTCCATTCATGCGAAATACTGTCCCTTAAAAAAACGGGCTGGTCGCTGCTATCATAAATACGCACCATTTCCCCCGGAAGCGATTGAGGGTATTTTTTGATGATGTCCTTGAATTTATCCGACGGCAGGTTGTCCTCCGCCAGGAACAACTGCGCCACGATAGTTGCCCGGTCTGTCAACCGGCCCCTGAACTCATTTTTCCTGTTCCTGTCGGTGATGAAATAAATACCCGTAAGCACTCCCAATAAAAGTATTGCGAACAATACGGTGAACTGCATCAACAACCTGTCTTTGATCTTCATTACCGCTCTTTTTACTGAAACATTATGGTTCTTTGAGGGTATATCCCATTCCAATGACGGTATGGATCAGTTGCTGATCAAACCCTTTGTCTATTTTACTGCGCAAATAATTGATGTATACATCAATGAGATTGGTTCCCCTGTTGAAATCAATACCCCAAACCATTTCAGCGATCTTGGTCCTCGACAATACCCGGTTCTTATGGATCACCAATACCTCCAGCAAGGCAAACTCTTTGGCGGTGAGCTGGATTTCTTTTTTATTCCGTGTCACCTTTTTTTTATAACCATCCACTTCCAGGTCAGCCACCTTGTAAACCGTACCCGGCGCTATCATGGTCTTGCGGCGGGTCAGTACCCGCAGGCGGGCAATCAGTTCTTCAAAATGAAAAGGCTTGACCAGGTAATCATCAGCACCGCAATCGAATCCGGCCATCTTATCCTGCATGGTACCCAATGCCGTTAACAGAAGCACAGGAAGTTCCGGTTTAAGGCGGCGGAGGTCTTTGCAAACTTCCAATCCGTTCCGCTGCGGCAAAATCACATCCATCACTACCACATCATAATCATTTTCCAAAGCAAGTCGCTCTCCCGTCAACCCGTCATAAGCAACGGTTACATCATATAATTGTTCTTTGAGTCCCTTTCTGATAAAATCAGCTACCTTAAGTTCATCTTCTACCAGCAGGATGTTCATGCATTCAAATTTGCTGCAAAAATACAATGCAGCTACCGCGCCAGGGTCTCACATTAATAAAATCTAATGTCAGGATACACATTTAACATTTCGCCAATTCATGCGTTCCCTACAAGCTTGGCTATGAAAAAGGCAGCAGCAGCAGCAACCAGTCCAATCATGGTCACTTTCAACGCCCCCGACAAGGGTGCCTGGCCGGTGAACTTACTTTTGAAATAACCGAATATAAACAGACTGATGGTTGTAATAACCACTGAAATCAATAAACCCTCATGCGGGGTATGGGTAAAAAAGTAAGCCGATAATGGTAAAAACCCACCTACACAATAGGCCAGTCCGATCGTAAGCGCAGAATTCCGTGCACGATTGGGATCGGGCTTCTCCAATCCCAATTCAAACCGCATCATGAAATCCACCCATTTGTGTTTGTCTTTCGACATCTCTGCAACCAGCAGGTGCTGCCCCTGTTCACTGATGCCGTACTCGGCAAATATGTCTTTTACTTCCTGCATCTCTTTTTCCGGCACACTTTCCACTTCCTCATATTCTCTTTTCAATTCACTCTGGTAATGATCCAGCTCCGTTCTTCCCGCAAGGTATCCACCCAGACCCATCGCAATGCAGCCCGCAACAATCTCGGCAATACCGGCTGTAATAACGATCCTGTTATCCATAACGGCGCCGCTCAATCCTGCAGCCAGTGCAAATGGTACTGTTAGTCCGTCGCTCATGCCTATTACCACATCGGTAATAAAAGCAGAGCTTTTCAGATGTTGTTCGGTATGTGACATAGGAAAAAATTAACTGGTTAAATATAAAACCCCGTTTATATCACAATTTTGCCATCATTTTCTCTACCATTTTAAAAGTAGCCGGACAATACGCTACATTCTGTTTGTGCACATGCATGTAATCAGTCATCTTTTTCTTTTTCAGATGGGGGAAGCCGGCACAGTCAGCCGGGCGCACTTCATAAATACTGCACATGTTCGTACCCAGGTCGAGAAATTGGCAGGGCTGTTTCACGTTCATCCAGTCGCCTTCTGACTTATCGAAATAGAGCCATTTCTCTTTGAATTCGGCAGGCGTCATTTCAAAGTGATTGGCAATGCGTTTGATGTCCTTATTGGTGAAAGTTGGACTCATGGTTTTACAGCAATTGGCACAGCTCAGACAATCTACCTCCTGCCATACTTCCGCATCAATAGCGGCAGCCATTTTATCCAGACCGGGGGGTGGGTTCTTTTCGATCTTCGTTAGAAACCTGCGGAAAGAACGCTGCCGGTGACGGACCCTTTGCTTGAATGAACGTAAGTTGACTTGCATTTGAAAAAAAGGCGCATTTGGATTTGCAATATCATGTACCTTTCCCGCAATTCCAAATCCGGCATGTGGGAAGCTTATAAAAAAGGGTACAAAGCCTATTTGAGGTTAGAAAAATCACTGAGCGAACATTCGGTGGAAGCTTACCTGCGGGATGTGGAAAAACTCACCCAGTTTTTACTGGCTACCGGCCAACCCAAAGCACCCGGCGATATTGAACTGAAAGAGCTCCAGCAGTTCGTGAAATGGGTGAATGAATTGGGCATGACGGCTACTTCGCAGGCCCGCATCATTTCAGGCATCCGCAGTTTTTACAAATACTGTCTCCTCGAACAACTGGTAACAAAAGACCCATCCGTTCTCCTGGAAGCCCCCCGCACCCGCAGAACCCTGCCCGATACACTGAGCTTTGAAGAGATTGAAACACTGATTGCACAGATAGACCAAAGCACACCCGATGGCGGGCGGAACAAAGCCATACTGGAAACCATGTACAGTTGCGGACTCAGGGTAAGTGAGTTGATCGGACTGAAGCTATCCTGTCTTTACCTCGATGTGGGTTTTGTAAGGGTAATTGGCAAGGGCGACAAAGAGCGTCTTGTACCTATTGGCAGTGATGCCATCAAATACATCAAACTGTACAAAGACCTGATCCGCTCGCACCAGGATATCAGGAACGGATATGAGGACATTCTTTTCCTGAATAAACGGGGCACAGGACTGAGCCGTGTAATGATCTTTTACATTATCAAAAGCCTGGCTGCCAAAGCCCGCATTACCAAGAACATATCACCCCACACTTTTCGTCATTCCTTTGCCACCCACCTGGTAGAAGGCGGCGCCGACCTCCGCGCCGTACAGGAAATGCTGGGCCACGAAAGCATCACCACCACAGAAATCTACACCCATCTTGACAGGGACTATTTAAGGGATACGCTGCACCAGTTCCATCCTGCGTTTAAATAATGGCTCAATTACTCAATTGCATTGAGTAATTGAGCCATTGAGTAATTAATAGTTTCTAACAGTGCTTTCTTTGTCAGACAGGGTGGCCGCTTTATCAACCAGGCCGATCATTTCCTTCCGATAGCCCTCTGTGTCTTTTCCCAATGCTCCTGCTGCCAGCGCTTTTACGGACGAATAATTTGACGACCCCTTGTATTTGGAATTACGCAACAGCATACCAAAGGAAGCGACGGAAGCCGCAAAGCGAAAGTTTTCAGAAGCATTTTCTATTGCGGGTATTTTTGCTTTTACCGGTATTTCCATCAGTTTACTGTTTTCTTCATTGGGCTCTTTGTAACGCAGTTTTACAAACATCAGCTCATCGGTATAATGGGTGACTGATAGTTGTTTGGGTCCTTTTGTCTGCTGGTAACGCAAAGGATCTACACTGGAACTGTCCGGCAGGTGTACGCCCGGAGGTACGATCTCGTATAAAGCCGTAACAGTATGTCCGCTGCCCAGGTCGCCCGCATCTTTTTGATCGTTGTTGAAATCTTCTTTGGCCAGCATACGGTTCTCATAGCCAATGAGACGATAAGCCTGTACTTTTTCAGGATTGAATTCAACCTGCAGTTTCACATCTTTAGCGATGGTGAACAGGGTTCCGCCAAATTCATTGATCAATACTTTTTTGGCTTCAGCAATGCCATCGATATAGGCGTGATTACCATTGCCTTTATCGGCCAGCTTTTGCATTTTGGCGTCCTGGTAATTACCGGTTCCATAACCAAGCACAGTGAGGCAAACACCACTTTTGCGTTCTTCTTCAATTAGTCTTTCCAAGGCATCATCGCTGGAAACACCTACGTTGAAATCACCATCGGTGCAAAGGATCACGCGGTTATTCCCTTTTTTGTTGAAATTTTCTTTGGCTACTTTATAAGCCAGCTTGATACCGGCGCCACCGGCCGTAGAACCACCAGCTTCCAACCTGTCTATCGCATCACGGATCGTTGCTTTGTGTTCGCCATCAGTAGGCTGTAATACAAGGCCGGCATTACCTGCATATACCACGATCGCCACTTTGTCGATAGGTCTTAACTGGTCAACCAGCAACTTCAAAGATTCTTTCACCAGTGGCAGTTTGTCTTCCGAAAACATACTACCGCTTACATCGATCAGGAAAGTAAGGTTAGACGGCGGCAGATCAGAGACATCTATTTTCTTTCCCTGCAGGCCAATGAGCACCAGCTGGTGACTGGTGTTCCAGGGACAAACAGCCGCTTCCGTATGCACGGTAAAAGGTTTGCTGTCCCTCGGCTGTTCATAATTGTAGTGAAAATAATTGACCATTTCTTCAATACGCACTGCACCCTCCTGTGGCAGTTCGCCGTCGTTGAGTATACGCCGCAGGTTACTGTAGGAGGCTGCATCCACATCGATGGAAAAAGTGGACAAAGGGTTGTTGGCTGTTGTTAAGAAAGGGTTCTCACTGATGTGGTCGTACCCTTCCCTGTTCACAGGTTCATGAATAGAAGGATAACAGCGATAAAAAGGTTCCTGTCTGGGGGCAATCGATCCCGATTTTATGTAGCCCATTGCATAAGACATATTCATCGGTTGAGATACACCAATGCTTCCGGTGATTGCTTTTCCCTGCAAACCATGGTGAGGATCGATAGCTATACCGGGAATTTTTCCGGAGAGCGTCCTTGCCAATACTACCGCTTTCAGTCGGATAGACAGCCATTCCTGCCCACCCACCTGTGCTTCCCTGGTTTCAAAACCGATAGCAGTAATGACCAGCGTGGTATGATCGTCGTTCACCATTAGTTTGAAATCGCCGTTCTGGTCTGTGGCAACACTGGTTTGTGATCCTTTGATGAATACCCTGGCGCCTGCAACCGGCTTACCCGATTCATCCAATACGGTACCACGCACCTGTCTCGGAGGATAAACAAAGGCTGCCGCCATCACCAACAGCAGGCAAGCCATTAAAATGCTGTATTTCATGGTTTCATTTTATAAAGGATGTATGCGACGGAAGAATTACACAGGATTGCGAAAAAAAATTATCTTCATTCTCCCTTCATGGTACCGGTAAAGCACATAGAGAAAACAACGGCAACGGCCGATGAGGACCTGTTGAAACAATACCAGTCAACCGGCGACCAGCAATTCCTGGCCACACTTTACCTGCGTTATACCGACCTGGTCTATGGTACCGCCCTCAAATACCTTTCTTCCAATGACGCTGCCAAAGATGCCGTAATGAATATTTACCAGGAACTGGTTACCAAACTGCAGACCCATTCGGTAAACCAGTTCAGGAGCTGGTTGTATGTGGTAACCCGGCGCCATTGCCTGATGCAATTGCGTAAGGATAAAAAAGCGCCTACCGTGGAATTGCAGTCCGACTTTATGCAATCGGAAGACTTTTCACATCTGGATGATATACTGGAAAAAGAAAAGGAATTGCAAAAATTAGAAACCTGCATCGAAACCTTAAACCCGGAACAGAAAAAGACCATCCAATTATTTTACCTGCAGGGTAAATGCTATAACGAGATTGTACAACTCACCGGGCATGACTGGAACAAAGTGCGGAGCCTGGTGCAGAATGGCAGGCGGAACTTAAAAAACTGTATGGATCATCATGAATGAACAAACCCCTCATAATAAATCCTATACACTGGCAGATATTGAAGCATACCTGCTCGGCCGCCTTTCGCCCGCAGAAATGCATGCCATGGAAAAAGCGGCCCTGCACGACCCGCTCCTGGCCGATGCCATTGAAGGTTACCGGGGTTCGCACCTGTTCGCCGCAAAAAAACATTTGCAGGAAATAGAGCAACAAATCCTGCAACAAAATACCCGGCAGGCGCCTGTCATCACCGGTCGTTTCCCTGCAAAACGCTGGTGGCGCATAGCCGCAATGGTCATTGCTTTAGCGGGTATCGGCGGTATTGGCTTACTGGTCATGAATACCTCCGTGCAAAAACGTGAAGTAGCCAAACAGGATATGCCAGCTATTCAAAAAGATACTTTACCCGTTGTAGCTGCTACAACCACAGATTCTTCCCAAGCAAAACCGGCAACCGTTTCTTCCAAACCCAGGAAAAGGAAAAAGACAGCAGATACTACCCATGCTCTTACCAGTGAACCCATTGCCGATGCCGCATCATTAGTAGTCGCCGCTCCGAAAGCAGCCATCAAAACAGATACAATAGTATACAATCCATTCAATTATTCTGTTGCCTCTTTGCCGCTGGCAATTCCCGGAAGAGCGGCAGGCGTATCGGTAACCCGTCAAAGTCCCGTATTAATGCGCAGCAAAAGCATTGTAAACAGCGATACTGCGAAGCATACCGGTCTTACTGAAACAATGGTGCTCGGTCATGCATACCAGAACCGCAAAATACCGGATGATGATGCACACCGACCTACCGCGCCGATTGACAGTCTTAATCTTTGTCCGGATGGAGGATGGGATTTTTTCAACAAATACCTGCAATCCAGACTGGGCTCTGATACACATGGCGAAGCAGTGGCCGACCTGGTACTGGATGTTACGGGCAGGGTTAAAGAAGTGACCATTGTACACGCTTTCAACAGGAACCTGGATGCTTTTAGCCGCGCCGTAAACCGGCAAATAAAAACCATGCTGCTGGAAGGACCTTTATGGCTGGTAAACAATGTAAAAAAAGAGGGCAATTACCGTTTATATATTGAATTTTAGCAGCAATTAAAAATGATTAGGTTTGTTCTCTAAAATCGAGAACACTTATGAAAAAAGCCTTTCTGATGATGCTTACCCTCTGCAGCATCCATGCATTCTCACAACCCATTAAAATGCCTGCGCCCAGTCCCGAGCAAAAGATTGTACAGGCTTTCGGCATGGGTACGATCGAATTAACTTATTCAAGACCCAATATCAAAGGCCGCTCACTGTTCAAAGCAAACAGTGAACTGGCTCCACTGGGCAAAATGTGGCGCACGGGCGCTAATGCTGCTACACGTATCCATTTCTCAGACAAAGTAACCATGGGTGGTAAGATGCTGGATTCAGGCACCTATGTATTGTACACCATTCCGGGAAAAGAATCCTGGGACATCATCATCAATACCGGTATCCATAACTGGGGAACGGACGGGTATAAAGAAGCGGAAAATGCAGTACAGTTTACTGTTAAGGCAGAAACGCTCAGTAATGCCACCGAAACCTTCACCATGCAGTTTGCCAATATACAGCCCGAAAGCTGCCAGTTAAGGCTGGCATGGGGCAATACCGTATTATACATACCCATCAGCACCAATGTGAAAGACCGTCTGAGAGCACAAATCGATAAAGCGTTGGGTGCCGACCCCATCAACCCCGGCATTTATCAGCCCGCTGCCAATTTCTATTACGAATGGGATAAAAACCTGCCAAAGGCATTAGGTTTTGCCACCAAGGCAACAGAAGCCAATCCACAGGCTTTCTGGCTCTTCCTGCTGAAAGCAAAAATCCAGAAAGAAATGGGCGACAAAATCAGCGCCAAATCCAGCGCAGAAAAATGCATAGAACTGGCAACTGCTGCTAAAAACGATGAATACGTGAAGTTGGGCAGCGAGCTAATCAAAAAACTCTGAGTTAATTCGCCTCAGCCATATCCGGAATCGCTTCCGCCTTATACGCTCCGGCATCTAATTTTGCTTTCGTTTCGGTGAAGGCTTTCAGTGTTTCTTCAATGTCGGCATCGGTATGTGCAGCGGTTGGTATCAACCTGTAAATGATATGGCCTTTGGGAATGACCGGATATACTACAATTGAACAGAAAATATGGTAGTTCTCACGCAGGTCCATTACCATGGCCGTGGCTTCCTCTACCCCACCCTTCATATAAACAGGCGTAACCGGCGAGTCGGTCTTGCCAATATCAAAACCTCTTTCTTTCAGTCCCTTTTGCAGTTTCATTGCATTGCTCCACAATTTATCCTTCAGTTCGGGCATGGTGCGCAGCATTTCCAGTCGTTTCAGGTTGCCCAATACGAGCGGCATGGGCAGACTTTTAGCAAAGATCTGGGAGCGGATATTGTAACGGATGAAATCGATGATGATCTTGGGGCCGGCCATGAACGCGCCGATAGAAGCCATGGATTTGGCAAAAGTGGAAAAATAAAGGTCAATGGCATCCTGGCATCCCTGCTCTTCTCCCGCACCGGCGCCTGTTTTCCCCAGGGTGCCGAAACCATGCGCATCATCTACCAATAAGCGGAATTCATATTTCTCTTTCAGTTCGGCAATTTCTTTGAGTTTACCCTGGTCGCCCGCCATGCCGAACACACCTTCAGTAATGACCAATACACCGCCGGTCTTTTGTTTTTCTATCAATGAAGTGGCACGCAGCAACTGCTTGTCCAGGTCTTCCACATCATTGTGCTTGTACACATAACGGTGACCGGGATGCAAACGCAGACCATCAATGATACAGGCATGGCTTTCTGCATCGTAAACAATCACATCATGGCGACCACAAATGGCGTCAATAGCGCTCATGATGCCCTGGTAACCAAAGTTCATGAGTATGGCATCTTCCTTGCCTTCAAATTCGGCCAGCTCTTTTTCCAGTTGTTCATGGTAATTGCTGTTGCCACTCATCATACGCGCGCCCATGGGTAAGGCAAGTCCGTATTGGGCCGCCGCCTCAGCATCCACTTTACGCACTTCAGGGTGATTGGCCAGTCCGAGATAGTTATTAAGACTCCAGACGATCATGTCTTTCCCGCGAAACTTCATCCTGCTGCCGATTTCACCTTCCAGTTTGGGAAACGCAAAATATCCATGTGCACGCTCGCGATGCTGACCAATGGGTCCGTAGTTCTTAACCAGCTTCTCAAAGATGTCTGCCATATTATCAAATTATTACTTTGGTTATAAAATCGTTGCAAAATTAGCCCATTAAAGCATAGGCAACAAACGGTTTTATTGATCCGGTAGTACAAACGGTACAGGCAGCTGACCGATTTTGGACAACAATAGCGATATTTTAACCCTTTCATCACTTACCTTCACGGCCTGTTAAAATTCTTTAAAAGGCAGGAAAATATGAGAAAATCCATCTTAAGCTCATTAGCAGTATTATTGATCGTATCAGGTCATGGTTTTGCACAGAAAAATACCCGGACCATGACCACACAAACCATTGCCCGGCCCAAACTGATAGTAGGTATTGTGGTGGACCAGATGCGATGGGATTATCTCTACCGTTTTCATGACCTCTACAAACCCAATGCCGGCTTCAAACGGCTGCTGGGCGAAGGGTTTTCCTGCGACAATACTTTTGTACCCTACCTTCCTACGGTAACTGCATGCGGACATGCCTGCGTTTATACCGGCACCACACCTGCCATTCATGGCATCACCGGTAATAACTGGTGGGACAATAACCTGCAACGCAGCGTATATTGTACCGACGACAAGAATGCAACAACCGTGGGCAGTAACAATGCAGGTGCGGGACAAATGAGTCCGGTTAATGTACTCGCTACCACCATTACCGATGAATTGCGGTTGTCGAGCAATTTTCACAGCAAAGTGTTTGGTATTTCCATGAAAGACCGCGGAGCCATTATCCCCGCCGGGCATGCTGCCAATGCGGCTTATTGGTACGACAGCAAGACCGGTAATTTTATTACCAGCACCTATTATACCCAAACAATGCCCGGCTGGATGCAACAGTTCAACAACCGCAAGCTGGTAGATTCCCTGTATGAGCAGAACTGGACCCTGGCACTCGATAAAAAAACCTACGAGCAATACTGCGACGATGATGAGAACAGTTATGAAGCCAGGCCTTTTGGCGCAGATGAAGCGCATATGCCTTATAACCTGCAAACCTACAAAGGCAAAGACTATGGTAAAATAGCCGCTACCCCCTTTGCCAATGATCTCCTGCTGGAACTGGCCAAATCAACCATTGCAGCCGAGCAGCTGGGCAAGGGAAACGCTACCGATTTCCTGGCCATCAGCTTCTCCTCTCCCGATTATGTAGGTCATGCGTTCGGATCGAACTCCTGGGAATTGCTCGATACCTATGTCCGGCTCGATATTACACTGGGTAATCTCTTCAACTACCTGGATAAAGCTGTTGGTAAAGACCAGTACACCGTATTCCTGACAGCCGATCATGCAGCTCCGCATATACCGGCTTTCCTGCAAAAGCATAAACTGCAGGCCAGTTCATGGGATGATGGTGAGATCAGAAAAGAGCTGGTGGATTTTTCCAGGCAACAGTTCGGCGGAATGAACCTGGTCAATTTCGTAACCGAATACGATGTGTACCTGAACCATTCGCTGATAGATTCAGCTAAACTGGATGAATTGGCAGTAAAAAAAGCTTTCATTAAATACCTCCTCAAAAAAGATGCTGTTTACCAGGTAGTAGACAAACGCGAAGCAGCTACTGCAACCTTACCTGCCAAACTGCGTGAAATGATCATCAATGGCTATCATCCGCAACGTTCCGGCGATTTGCAGATCATTGGCAAACCAGGTGTAATGGATGGAGGCAAAACCGGGTTGAGCCATGGTGTCTGGAATGCTTATGATGCACATATCCCGCTGGTATGGTATGGCTGGGGTATTAAAAAAGGAAGTACGAGCCGGGAAACCTACATGACCGATATTGCAGTAACCCTGGCCGCTTTATTGCACATACAGATGCCCAGCGGCGCTATTGGAAAATCAATAGAGGAAGTGATCAAATAGACCTGCCGGCGCCTACCTTTGCAGGGAAATTTTGATCATGAAGAGGTTACTCGTCTTTGTATTCCTATGCCTTACAGCCTGTTCTGCCAACAGGAAAGAATATACCCAGGCCGAAAGTGCATTCGATGCAGGAAGGGAATTCATCGACGCCTGTCTCAAAGGCGATTTTGAGAAAGCAGCTTTTTATATGCTGAAAGATGCTGCCAATAGCAGTTATCTCAAAACCATTGAAGATACTTACCGTAAAAACGACCGTACCGGCAGACAACAACTGCGCGAAGCTTCGATCAATATCCGTGAAGTGGATGACCTGAGTCCGGATAGTTCCATCATCAATTACAACAATTCTTTCGATACCACCGCCCATAAAGTGAAAGTGATCAAAAAAGACGGACAATGGCTGGTTGATCTTAAATACACCTACAACCCTAACCTTTAACCTTATGCACAAACCAATTCAAGTTCAGCACCCCTGGCATGGCGTTTCTGCCGGAGACCATGTACCCCGCATTGTACATGCGGTGATTGAAATTCCACAGGGCTCCAGATGTAAGTACGAGATCGATAAAGAAACAGGCTTGCTGAAGCTGGACAGGGTTATTTTCTCTTCTTTCTATTATCCCATCAATTACGGCTTCATACCGCAATCCTATGGCGGCGATAAGGATCCGCTTGATATCCTGGTCATCACCTCACTTCCCGTACAACCACTCACACTGATGGAAGCCAAAGTGATTGGGGTAATGCAGATGATCGATGGCGGCGATCCCGACGATAAGATCATCGCCGTAGCCAATACAGATCCGGGCGTTAACCATTACAATAATATTGAAGAGCTGCCCAAACATTTCTTCGATGAACTGAGGCATTTCTTTGAAGAATACAAAAAACTGGAGAACAAGACCGTGGTAGTGGAGGATTTTGGCGACAAAGCCAAAGCTTTGCTGATCGTAGAGGAAGCCCTTTCTTTTTACAAAGAGACTTTTGCCAAATAAATCACGCCACTTATCTTTGCCAAAATTTATACCATGGAAGCAAAACAATCTACCGGAAAATATTGGGCGCTCTGTTTTTTTTGGCTGGTCCTGATGATCGTTCTGTTGTTTGTATACCGTGAATTTTTCTGGTTGGCTTTGCCGGGCACTGCTACCTATTTTGCCAAGGCCATGGATATCATGTAAACCGGTTTTTTCAACTGAACCGTTTGATGATGCGCAACCGGTGAGTGCGCTCCCCTGTTTCTGCCTGCACAATGCCGGCCTGGTCAATCGGGTCTATCCGTACCTTACCCGATGCATGGATAATGGTGGAAGCATCCAACATAATGCCTACATGGGTAATGCGTCCTTCTTCATTATCAAAAAAAGCCAGGTCGCCACATACCACTTCCTGTAAAAATCCCACTGCTTCTCCCTGTTCTGCCTGTAAATATGCATCGCGTGGTAGTTTTTTATCAAAGAAACGATACACCTGTTGCACATAACCGCTGCAATCAATGCCGAAAACCGATCTCCCACCCCAGAGATAAGGGGTATTCAAAAAAAGAAAAGCAATTTCTTTGATCAGCTGTTCCGTGAACGGCTTGCCGGAAGCGTCCCATGTCCTGCCAGCATAAACAGCATGGTATGCACCAGGGTGAAACTCTCCCTGCGTAAACAACGACAATGACGTACCCAGCGACACCTGCATTCCCCTGCCGTTCAGTTGAATGGTATTGACCCAATCTGCACACAACAGGCTTCGCCCATTTTCGGGCAATTGATGCGGTGCATCCTGCAACTGGTTCAATGAACACCAGCCCTCATACAGGTCAAAGCAGGAACGTATACGCACAAACTGTCCCGAACGTTCCAGTACCTCAGCCTGTTCACCAAACAATAACTGGCTCACCATTTCACTGCGGTGAGAAGCTTCTTTCCGCATGGGGCAAACCGGAACCATACAAATAACAAAAGGCATGGGCTTATTTCAGGCATTTAGCTGATAAGGATCAGCTTCTGGGGTAAAGAAAAATATTCTTCTTTGATCTTTTCCAGGTTTTCTTTTTTATTGAAAAGATCATAATACTCATCAATGTCAATGGCTTTGTTCTCTTTATTCACATATACAGGTCCGGATACGGAACTGTTCTCCGCATTCTCGAACTGTGAAGTGCGAATGATGCCATTCACCATGGCATCGGCATGCAGCATGCATTTGCTTTTACACACCACATTGCCGTCGATCAATCCGCCTATCACAATCTCATGACAAAGTATATCGCCGCTCACGGTGGCTTTTTTGTCAATGATGACTTTGTTGGTACAGAAAATGATTCCTTTGAAATCACCTTCAATCCTGATGGGGGAAAGTGTTTTGATGATACCAAAATAGATACCACCCGAGACTACCTGCACTGCAGGCAGCATTTCAGAAGAGTTAGTCTTTTTTTGAAAAAACATAGGATATGCCCGGTTGGATTAAATACCGGAGGGTCTTCAAGATACGTTTTTTAAAATTTAAAACCCACTTAATAAAAGATTCATTCACAAAATTCATAAATACATAATAATTATGTATCTTGGATTTCTTCAAAAAATAAAAACTTTCCTTTTTAATCATCCAATTATACTTCATATCCTAAATCCGAAACCATGAACAAGTTCAGGGAACAGATACTGCACGATCCCAATTCCGGTTACCAGCCGCAAGTGTCGTCATCAGATGACAAGCAGTTATTCATTACCAGGTCTACCAACATTTCCGGTATCCTCGATTCTGAAAATGACATTACGCTCGATGGTAATTTCAACGGTGTTTTATACAGCCGGAAAACCATCCACATCACTCCTACCGGTATTGTCAAAGGCGTGATCATTTGCAACGACATCAAAGTGGAAGGCGAACTGGAAGGATCGGTTTACAGTCTGCGTGTAAACCTTTGCAAAGATTCCGTATTGAAGGGCAATATCCATTGCACCATCATCAATACAGAGATGAACCAGTTCGTAGATGCCAATATCAAACTGCTGAGCCTGGAATCCACGGTATTTGAAACGAGCTCATTGGATCTTTTCAACCAGTTGAAAGAAGTCTTCAGCAAAAACAACAAAGACAATAATTACCTGGCCATCTTCCAGGAGAAGCTCGATCAGATCAAACCATCTACCAAATTCTACCACCAGACCATTTATGTGGCGCCTGCCCATGAAAGCAAGCATAGCCACGGCATTGAAGATGCCATCCCGGGCGATGAACCGCATCAATAGTGAGTCAGGACAAGTACAAACATATCAGCGATCAGGAGTTGCTCAACCGTTTTTATACAGATCATGATAACCAGTGGTTGGGTATACTCCTGCAGCGTTATACGCTCCTGTTATTGGGTGTGAGCATGAAATACCTCAAGAATGAAGAAGCCGCCAAGGATGCGGTACAGCAGATATTCCTGAAAGCTATTACTGAACTGGGCAAGTACCGCGTGGTATATGTCAAAAGCTGGCTGTACATGGTTGCCCGCAACCATTGCCTCATGCAATTGCGTGACCGCAATACCTATGTACCTGTGGATGAGGAACTGGCCGCCGAATGGAACAACAAAGATGAGATACTGGACAGGGAACAAAGCCTGGTGATGCTCGAATCTGTACTGGATGAATTGAACGAGGCGCAGAAAACATGCGTAATTTTGTTTTACCTGCACAAGAAAAGTTACCAGGAAATCGTTGATCATACAGGCTATAATCTGTCTCAGGTAAAAAGTCATATCCAAAATGGCAAACGGAACCTTAAAATACTGTTGGAAAAGAAAATGGACCAAACTTCATGAGCGATCTCAGGAACATATTGAGCCATAATGAAGAATTGAGCAATGAGGAACTGCTGCGTTACCTCGAAGGCAAAGCATCGGAAGAAGAACGTCATGCAATTGAAAAAAAGATGGCAGATTCCGATTTTGTCAATGATGCTGTAGAAGGCCTGCAACAGTTCCCTTCTACCCGGGAAGTACGTTACCTGACCGAACAATTGAACCGCCAGCTGAACAAAGAAACCGCTTCCACACAGCTGAAAAAACGCCGCAGGGGCATCAAAGAACAACCCTGGACCCTGGTGGCCATTGTAGCAGTATTGCTCTTATGTGTCCTGGGATTTTTTGTAATACGTATTTACCGTGAGAAACATAAAACACCCCAACAGGTAGTGCAGCCGGCGAACAAATGATTACGTATTCATAATACCCCCGCCCATTCCGGTTCCTGTTTTTCCTGTAATATTGTTTTCAGATGGCGCATGATCTGAACGATATCAAACAACAAATTCTGTCAGATGAATATGCTGCGTTCAGGGAATTGTACCTGCTCATGTATGCGCCGCTGATGCGTTTTGCTGCTATTTACACCCATTCGGAGCAGATGGCAGAAGATGTGTTATCGGATGTTTTCCTGAAACTCTGGGAACGTCGCGCCCTGCTGCAGGAAGTACAGAACCTGCGCGTTTACCTGTATACGGCCATTAAAAATACCGCATTGAATCTTCGCAACAGGCAGGCCGCTTTTGCCGGTGACGAACAAACGCTCAGTGAACTGCCTTCCACCGGCCCCGACCCCGAAAACATGCTCCTCAGCGCCGAAGCACTCAAAAATATCCAGCATACGATCAACCAGCTACCCCCTCGCTGCAAACTCATTTTCCAACTGGCCAAAGAGGAAGGCATGCGATACAAAGAGATATCGGATATACTGGGTATTTCAGTAAAGACCATCGACAACCAACTGGCCATTGCCCTGGGTAAAATTGGCAGCAGGTTGCCTGAATACAGCAGAAAGTCTGTTTAATTTCCAAAAAAGTTTTTGCTCTTTTGGTAGATTTTCTTTTCCCCATTGTCTATAGCATGAATCTTAAAACCCTATTGTGGAAGATCGTGTTTGGACCCTGCTTGCCCGCCATTGTACCGGTGAAGCCACCCCTGCCGAAGAGCAGGAATTGGAGGCTCTGCTGGCGCAGGACCCGGTTTTGAAAAATACAGCGCAACAAATCATTGCCTCCTGGCACCTGCCCGAACACAGCGATACCGCTAAAGCCGTACAGGCTTTTTCCAGGCTTGATGCACGTATCCATCAGTCAGCCGGCGTACCCGTGGTGCCCATACCGCCCAGGCATTTCTTCAGGCGGTACAGTTTATTCTCCGGTTTGGCTGCTTCCGTAATACTGCTGGTATGCGGCTGGTTCTTTTTTATTGCCCCTAAACCCCATGTTCCTGCCAGCCTGCCTCAACAGGAAATAGCAACCCTCCCCGGTAGCATCCGCAAGCTTAAATTACCCGACGGATCACTGGTATGGCTGAATGAAGGCAGCAAAATGGCATATAACGATGAATTCAATACCAACCTGCGCGAAGTATGGCTAACGGGTGAAGCTTATTTCGATGTGGCCAAAAATCCGCAAAAACCTTTCCTCATCCATGCCAGGACAGTGAACGTAAAAGTACTGGGGACAGCCTTCAACGTAAAAGCCATTCCTGGACAGCAAACCGTTGAAACTAGCCTGGTCAGAGGAAGCGTGGAAATAACCATCGATGGCAAACCCGATAAAAAATACCTGCTCAAACCCAACCAGAAACTGGTAGTGCCGCTGGAAGAAAAAGAAAATAAAACAATAGCCGCCGATATAAAATATTATCCCCTGAATAAAATACCCGATGGTCATACAGACAGCCTCATTGCAGAAGTATCCTGGGTAGACCACAAACTGGCTTTCTATGAGTCATCTTTCCGCGACCTGGCTGTTGAGCTGGAAAAACGCTATCATGTAACTTTTGTTTTCAAAAACAAAGCAGCTGGAGAACTGGTATTCACCGGGGTGTTCTATGAGCAGAACCTGCAACAGGCATTACATGCATTATCGCTTACCGCTCCTTTCAAATACACGGTTTCAGACGGTACTGTTATTATCTCAAACTAAAAACTGCAATTATGAACCAATACACCACCTGACCAAAACAATCCACCTGTTCCAATAAAAACGGGAAATGCGTCAACATTTCCCGCCAGCTAAACAGGGAACGATCCAACTTTTCCGAGTCCTGATCATTTTGTTTAACCATTAACTGATTTAAAAGTATGAAAAAAAAGCAACATCGTCCGGTACCTGCGTACCAGGCGGGCTTTACAAAAGCTTTAAAGATTATGAAACTGACTGCCGCTTTCCTCCTCCTCTGCTGCCTGTCGGTCTCTGCCAGCGGAGTTTCCCAGTCCAGGATCACTTTCAGACTTGATAATGCCGATATCCAGAAAGCGATAACCATTATTGAAAAAAAAACAAATTACAGGTTCCTATATAGCCCCCGTCTCCTCAAAGAGATCAGCAAAATCAGCATCAATGCCATTAATGAAGAAGCCCTTACTGTGGTGGACAAGATGCTGAAAGGGTCCAGCGTGAGTTATGAACTGCTCTACGGATACCTGGTCGTTTTCAAACCCGGAAGCGCCCCGCTTAAAGACATACGCATAACCGGAACCATTACCGGTACAGATAATAAGCCGTTGGAAGGTGCGTCGGTATTGATCAGGGGGACCAGTACCGGCACTTCCACGGATGTCAATGGTAATTTCAGTCTCTCTGTTCCCGAAACCGCCATACTGGAAGTATCTTATGTGGGATACGACAAAAAACAAATTGCCGTAAAAGGCCAGCAGGTGATCAACCTGCAGCTCAGTCCTTCCCTGAATACCGGCGAGAACGTTGTGGTAGTGGGTTATGGCACCCAGAAAAGATCTGCCGTATCGGGCGCTGTTGCCGATGTAAAACTCGATAACCTCGGCTCCCGCTCGCTGAACAATGTATCAGAAGCATTGCAGGGTAAGGCCCCGGGGGTAATCGTTACCAATGAAGGCGGTGACCCTACCTCAGCGCCCCGTGTCAATATCCGTGGTATGGGAGGCATCAACGGCGAGTCGCCCCTTTATGTGGTAGACGGCTCTGTTTATTCCAATTTCCCCATCAATCCCAATGAGATTGAATCCATTTCAGTGCTGAAAGATGCCGCTGCAGCCATTTACGGGGCAAGGGCATCGGGTGGTGTGATCATCATTACCACTAAAAAAGGAAAAGCGGGAGTGGCCAGCATTACTTTGGATGCGAAATTCGGACAACAATCGGCCTGGAGAAAATTACAGCCCCTGAATGCTAAAGAATATGCCGATGTGATGAATACTGCGGCAGATAATGCCGGTAAACCCAGGCTCAATGCTTTCAATGCCAACATTTATCCCGACGGACAAATCACCCGCACCAACTGGATGGATGAAGTATTCAGGAAAGGGAACGTGAGTGATTATAATGTAGGCATCAGCGGTGGTACCGACAAATCGAAATATTTCTTCGGGTACGGCTACCGCGACGGTGAAGGTATCCTGCTCAATACTTATTCCAAACGCTATAATTTCAGGGTGAATACCGAGTTCCAGCTGAAACCGTGGCTGAAACTGGGCGAGAACATGGTGTACAATTTCACCAATGGAACGGGCGCCAATACAGGAAGCCCTTATACCGGCACTCTCCTCACTGCCATCTTCTACCCTCCCAGTGTTTATCCCTATAATGCGGATGGTTCTTTTGCCGGCCTGCCAGCCCAATATGCAGGCGCTTATGGCGATGTGATCAACCCGGTGGCATACCTCAAAAGACTGGATGTGCAGAATCCTACCAATAACTTTTTCTTCAATCCTTACCTCGAAGCCAAACTGGCCAGGAACCTCACTTTCCGGTCCAACCTGGCATTCACCCGTTCATTCTCTAATTACAAAGAATTCACGTCAAGGGTACTGGAGATCGGAAAAATATTCGACTTCAACCGCCTCACACAGAACGAGAATAATTTTACCGAAGTACTGGCAGAACAAACACTGAACTATACTTACAAAACGGGAGATCACAATTTCAACATACTGGCCGGTTATACTTACCAGAGCAGGGAAGACCAGTATGTAACAGCACACGCTGATAACTTCGATGATGAAAGACCAGCGTATCGTTACCTGCAAAATGCCAACAACATTTACAAACCCGAAAGTGGCAAATCCGCCTCGGCATTGGTCTCTTACCTGAGCAGGATCAACTACGATTACCAGGGTAAATACTTTCTTTCATTGGTGGGTCGCAGGGATGGTTCATCCCTGGTGGCGCCCAGAAACCGTTTTGCCAATTACGGATCTGTTTCCGGCGCATGGCTCCTGACCAAAGAAAATTTCATGGGCAAGGTAAACTGGCTCAGCAGCCTGAAACTGCGTGCCAGCTATGGTATCCTGGGTAACCTGGGAAGCTTGCCACGCAATGCAGCCCTCATTCCTCTCTACACTACATCTGCTTACATGGGCCAGACACCCACACAGGTATTTGGTTATGCAGAGAACGGCATCAACAATCCCGACCTGAAATGGGCCAAATCACTGCAATCTAACGTGGGTGTAGACATGACCCTGTTTAATAATCGCCTTTCGCTGGTGGCTGATTATTTTGTGAAGACTACCAAAGACATGTTGCTGCAATCACCTCCGCCCAGCACATTGGGTGTAAGCAATGGCAAGATAGAGAATGTAGGCGAAGCCACTGATAAAGGCATTGAACTGGGAATCAACTATAACAGCAATCCTTCTGCAGCTTTCCAGTATAGCATTGGCGCCACTTTCACTAAAATAACCAACCGGCTGGAATCATTGAAAGACGGTATCAGTTCATTGCCTACTACCAATATCAATATCAGAAGTACGCTGGCACCGCTGGTGATACAAACAGGTTATCCTTTGTATTCATTCAGTGTAGTACCCACAAATGGTATTTTCAAATCGCAGGATGAAGTGAATGCTTACCGCGATAAAGCGGGTAACCTCATTCAACCCAATGCCAAACCAGGCGATCTCCGGTTTGTAGATGTGAATGGCGATGGGAAGATCACCAATGCCGATCGTGTGGTAGTGGGAAGCGCATATCCTTCTTTCACATACGGGTTCAGCTTCAATGCCAGCTATAAGAATTTCGACCTGAATATCTTTTTGCAGGGTGTTCAGGGTAATAAGTTGTTCAATGGTTTAAAATTCCTCACACAGCAGGCCAGTGTAGGCGGACAGAACTACAATATGCTGAAAGACATATTGAATGCATGGTCGCCCACTAACCCGAACGGTACCATTCCACGCATTTCGCAAAACGATCCCAACGGCAACTTCAGTACTGTTTCCGACTTTTTCATCGAAAGCGGAT
This sequence comes from Sediminibacterium sp., assembly GCA_041798205.1. GTDB lineage: Bacteria > Bacteroidota > Bacteroidia > Chitinophagales > Chitinophagaceae > Sediminibacterium. The sequence goes on along the minus strand of JBHCAK010000011.1, from coordinate 271,594 downwards.
CTTATATGCGCGTTAAGAACCTGACACTCGGTTATACACTGCCTTCGAACATTTCAAAAAAAGCCCGACTTAATTCCGTTCGTTTGTATATGACCGCTAACAACTTCTTCACCATTACCAGGTACAGTGGATTTGATCCGGAGATCGGTATGGATGAATATGGCATCGACAAAGGACGTTACCCCCAGGCAAGGGCGGTATTTGTAGGATTGAATGTGAATTTCTAAATGTTAATCTTCACGAAAATGAAACAGACACACAAACATATCATTGTTTTACTGGCAGCCATAGCCATGCTGGGCAGCTGCACCAAAAAATTAGACATCACACCGGAAGGAACTCCTGTGAGCGCCAACTTCTGGCAAACATCTTCTGATGCCATCAAAGGGGCCAATGCCATGTATGACCAGTTCGATGAAGAAGAATTTTATGGCAGGGGCTTTATGTGGTTCATCAATGCCAGCGACGACATGGTAACCGGCAGGGGCAATGCCAAAGCCGAGAACGTCAAAAATTTCAATCCGGCTACTTCAACGGTATCTTATCTTTCGGTTCAGTGGAAGATGCGTTATATTGTTATCAAGCGCGCCAACGATGTGTTGAATCATGTTCCATCGATCAACATGAACGCTGCATTGAAAAACAGGATTTTAGGCGAAGCCTATTTTCTCAACGCACTGATGTATTTTCAACTCGCATACAATTATGCGAACGACAAGGCAGGTATACCCATTATAGACCGCCAGAATCCCAGTTCCAATGCCATTCCCAGGCCGGCCAGCATTGAAGACAATTACAAGGCCATTGAAGCCGACCTCAAATCTGCCGCCGCTTTATTGCCTTTTTTCGATACTTATGCCCCGGCAGATTATGGACGCCCCCACAAAACAGCCGCATGGGCTTACCTGGCTAAAATGTATTTGTACAGAAAGGATTATGCGAATGCTGAAAAATATGCCGACAGCGTCATGAGCAGTGGCAGGCACGTTTTATTAAATGACTTTGCTTCTGTATTCACCGTGGCCAATAACTGGAGTAAAGAATACATCTGGAGTGCTTTCAGCACTGCCAAAGGCGCCGATGGCTGGGGCAGTATTTTGCCAGGTGTGATGTTAGAGAACAAGGGATGGGGCAAATACAATGGATGGGGATACTACACACCCACCAAGGAACTGTATGATGCTTATGAAGCTGGTGATGTACGGCGCGAAGCTACCATTCTTAAACCAGGCGATACATTTATGTATTTTGGTTCACTGCGCACATATGCTTCTACCAACAGCCTCAGCGGTTACCAGTTCAGGAAATACATGGAGCCCTTCGGCTACGCCAATCCTATTGGCGCTTTTATCAGTCCCAATGGAGACCACCCCACTTCTGAACTGAACCCGCCTTTGTTGCGATATGCGGAAGTAATTCTGATCAAGGCCGAAGCCAAGCTTATGCAAGGGAAAAATGCCGATGCTGAGATCAACATGATCCGAAATCGCGCACAATTGCCCGGTGTTACCAATGCAGCCATGGATGAATTAAAAAAACAACGCAGGTGTGAATTCGCGGGTGAATGGGCAGACCGGCATCGCGACCTGGTTCGTTGGGGGGATGCACAGGCTGTTTATGCACAACCACTGCATGGTGTAAACGGACAGATCGTCTGGCCAGCCAGGAATTTTGACCCTGCTGTACACAATGTATGGCCTGTACCACAGGTAGAGATCACCAATAGCGGTGGTGTGATCAAACAAAACCAGGGCTGGTAATATAGATAGTATATAGAGAAGATCAGGTATCCTGCAGGTTCGTTGCCTGCAGGATTTTTTATGGGTTACAGGGCCGGAATGTTAAAAAAATATGAATACTCTTGACAAAAGGGGCGCGGTATTAAACCAGTCCAATTTATTCGTGTCTTTGTATTTGAAACCAATTCATGAAAACAAAAAAAATCTAGACCCATGAAACAGTTTATTCTTCTCGCAGCCGTGATGCTTACAGGATCAACCATCACCCTGAATGCACAAACACACAGAAACGGTACAGGCGCTAAAATGCGCGACATGAATCACGACATGAGGGATATCCGTCATGATCGCAAAGACATCCAGAACGATAAAAAAGATATTCGCCGTGATCAGGCAGATATCAATAAAGATCGTAAGGACATCAATGCTGATCGGAAGGATATCAACAAAGACCGCAAGGATATCAATGCCGACAACAAAGACATCAACAAAGACAAAGCGGAGTTGAACCAGGAAATCAAAGAGCGCAATGCAGATGCGGCCAAACACGATTACAAGGATGCACAAAAAGAACAGAACGAGATCAACGGCCTGCGCAAAGACCTGGGCAAAGACAGGGCAGATCGTAACAAAGACGTAGCAGATCTGAACAAAGACAAGAACGACCTGAACAAAGACAGGGCAGATATCAGAAAAGACAGAAAAGACAGGGACAATGATAAAAAAGACCTGAAGCGTGACAGGAAGGATCTTAAAAAAGACAAGAAGGATTTAGAGAAAGACGCCAATAATTTCTAAGTTCTGTCCGGATACCCGGTTAAAAAACAGCCTGTAAACTGATGGTTTTACAGGCTGTTTTGTTGTGGTGCCGCGACCTGCTGAATAATTGTATATTTGCAGTTCGGCCGGGGTCGTATTGGTTTTGACAGCATATGGCACGGTTGGTGTAAGCATGCAGTGCGTTGGATAATTAGCACTTAAATCTGAATATTCAAACTTCAAATGGCAATACACAGTATGCCATGGCTGCCTAATCAGTGATTAGCCAGTCATTTGGGCCGCCGAACAGGTTGACCTGTTACCAGGTTCCGCCGCCGACTCAAAACAAACACAGGTTGCTGCTGCAACAGGCTGTGCCTGCAGCTTAAGACCATCCAGCTAAGCGTTGAATTGGTTTGTTCATTCCCGGTTCAACGCCTACAAATAACAATGAAATAAGCATGTAGAAAGCCAATGGTGGCGATGTTTGGACAGGGGTTCGACTCCCCTCGACTCCACCTTTCTTCAAGCCGCTGAATATCAGCGGCTTTTGTTTTTTAGTCCGCATTCCTGAAAAGCTGCGCCCAAAAATCAAGCCTGTGGCTGGAATCTTTACCCCTGCCTTGTACCTTACAAGGGGCGGAGAATCGAGGATCTATTTAGCAACCGGCAGTATTGAGTCAATCATTTATTGAAGGTGAACAGGCGAAGTTGTCGGATATCAAAGACCTGTTATCCTATAATTGATCCCAACAACATCTATTTCCTTTTCCCGTAAAATGTTTTTCCTGGTTGGTCATTTCAAGCAAACATTTCAGAAACAATTTTGCAGCGTGAATAAATTATAGAACCAAGAGATATTAAACAATGAAATCAAAGCTAATGGCCAGGTCATTTATTTTAATGGCATCTTTATTACTTACAGCAATTATTAAAATATCAGCGCAGAAATATACAGACTCTTCCGTGTTGCAGGAAGTAACAGTAACGTCTACTGGTCTGAAGCAACAGGCGCAAAATTTTGCGAGCACCATCAACTTTATTTCGTCAAAAAAAATGCAGGAATTGAATATCCAATCTGTGGGAGATGCCATGCGGTTGATACCCGGCGCCAATTATTTGGATGAAGACGGACGCGGAATAAAACCCAGTATTGGGCTACGTGGGCTGGACCCGGGCAGGTCGGGTAATACACTGATCGTAATCGATGGAAAATTCCCCATTGGACAAAGCTACAGTCAGTTAGGAGCCTATTATATGATGCCAGTAGGGGCCATTGATCATGTTGAAGTGATCAAGGGAGCATCGCCTGTATTGTATGGCGTAGGTTCCATTGGCGGCGTAGTAAATATCATTACGAAAACGGGAAAAGGGTTACCATACAACAGGTTCTTTGCCAATTACGGAAGTTATAATGCATTGAATACCGGGGTGGAAACATATGGTAATAACGGGAAAATAAGTTATTATGCCGGTTACAACAGGCGCCAGGGCGATGGTTTCAGAACGGCCAATTCTCAATTCCATACAGATGATGTTACTTTACAAATAGGCATACGACCCGACTCATTAAACGAACTGAAAGTATATGTGAACGCTTTTGATGAGAATTCACGCACGCCAGGTGGTATTGCACAAAAAGATTTTGAAGAAAATTACCGAAAAACGGTTAACCTGCATGATGCATTCATTGGTAAGCGGTTCAGCACCAGCATTTCCTATACTCGTACTTTAAATACCATCAGCAAGATAAGTACATCCCTATATGGAAGTTATTTCTTAAGAGACTGGTGGGTGGGCGATAAAACAGGAAAAAACGCTAACACCGGCGAGATAAGGAATATCCCCTCCGGTGGTTTGTTTATCGACTACAACAATACCGGGAAACTAGGACCCCTCCAAAACGATTTTCTCACGGGGGTACGGGTACACGGCGATATCACCAACAAATATTTCTTGGTAGGAGACAATATTGATGCACGCACTGGCAAAACGACCCGAGGCATTCAGGCGCCAACAACCGTCTACGAAGCATACCTGTACGACAATCTTTCGCTAACCGACAAATTAAAAATAAGCCCGGGTTTACGATACACACATGTGGCATTCAGACAAAAAGACATCGTCAACGGAACGCTTACAGATTCGAAAAACGAAAGCCTGATATATTCATTGGGGCTCATTTATATGCCCGCAGACAACCTCAGCCTGTACACAACTGTTTCCAGGGGCTATCAGCCTCCGGCAATAGAAGCTGCTATGAACCCTGGCACCATTGCGGCAGGAACCATGCTTCAGGCAGAAACATCCAACAATTATGAAGTAGGTATCCGGTCTCAAAGCCTGGGGTGGCTTGATATAAGTCTCAATGGCTATTTATTGTATTACAACAATAAAGTAATCTATGAAAGCGGAGTTTATAAAAATGCCGGCCAAAGCTTCCACAGAGGTATTGAAGCCGAGATCAACATACTTCCCGTTGAGAATTTAAAATTTTATGTAACCGGAGCGATTCAAAAAGCCACATTCAGCACGGGGCAATACCAGGGCAACTATCTTCCCTATGCGCCAACGCGCCTCTTTACTGCCGGAGCACGCTATGCCATGAAAGCTGGCAAAGGGCAACTCATTGCCAATGTATACAATTCATATACAGGCGAACAGTATAATGATGAGGCAAACACAGTTGCAGGCACAGCAGACGGTTTTAATGGCAAAATCCCTGATTATACTCTTTTAAATGCAACGCTCAACTATTACTTCAAGCAATTCAACTTCAATATAAACGTACTGAATGCATTGGACCGACACTATTTCACACAACGTTTTGCCTATTGGAATGGGCTGATTCCTGCACCGGGACGCACGATCTCTGTTGGAGTAAATATTAAATTCCGGTAACCTTCAGATTTTGCACAGCTATGAGGCCGTCTCAAAATAATAATTGAGGCGGTTTCTTTTTGCAAGAATTGTGGTTATGAGTACTTAAAAATTTCTTGCATAAGTCCAACTAACATCGAACCATCCCTGAATAGGGCATGATTCATTTCAAGGCTTTATCTTTTTCTTTTTCGAGGAAATGAGCGTCTTCGTTTATGTTCTCTGTTTCCCATTGCAACAAAGCTTCGTCGGGTACCATTTGCAACGGAACCGTACTCGACTGCGATGGTTCGTTGTAGGGAATGTTTTCGCTCCGGTTGTACACCGATATCAAAGACCAGCGTGCTTTGTCAGATAAGTTGGCTTCAGAGCGGTGCAACAGGTTCGGATGAAAGAACAAGGCATCTCCCGCATTTAATTCAACAAATACCAGTTCCATTGTTTTCAAAGCAAGATCTACATAGTGTTGTGAAGCTCCCACTTGTTCGCCGGAGAAACCATGCTCTATCCGTCCCATTTTGTGGCTGCCTTTGATGACCTGCAAACAGCCATTTGCTTTGTTGGCATCTGTAATAGCTACCATAATGGAAATCATCTGGCCAGGAAACAGAAATTCATTTTTGTACCAATACCCATAATCCTGGTGCCATTCCCACGCTCCTCCTACCTTGGGTTCTTTCTGCATGAGCTTGCTATGGAAATGACAAACAGCAGATACACCATCCAGCAACTTGTCTGCCGATTCCACCATTCTTTTGCTTCTGGTAAGCAAGCCATAGGCATCATTACCGGGCGAATACCACAAAGTCAGTTTTGTTTTTTTCCCCGATTGGTCATTCAGGTCAAATGCATGTTTTCTCATCGCGCCGTCTTCAAATGCAATGGCTTGTAGTTTCTGCATTTCCTGTCCGTTCAAAAAATTCCGAACAACCAGGTAGCCATCACGAAGATAGACGGCTATTTGTTCTGCGGTTAATTGAAAGTTTGGCATGGTTTGCATTTTTACAACACCGAAGTGCAGAGGACTATCGTTACCTGCCCTCCATTGATTAAATGGTTATCTGAAGAGTCTCCAGAAGTCCAGCCCCAGTGCATACACCATCAATCCCAATAAAAGTACCATACCCACCATCTGTGCATATTCCATTACTTTGTCGCTGGGCTTTTTGCCGGTGATCATTTCAATAAGCGTAAACAGTGCATGCCCCCCATCCAGGGCAGGAATGGGGAGGATATTCATGAAAGCAAGGATGATGGAGAAAATGCCGGTAAGGGTCCAGAACCGTTCCCAATCCCATTGACTGGGGAAAGTATTACCAATACTGATCACACCACCCAGTGAATCCTTAGGATCAATTTTCCCGGTAAACATTTGTTTGATACCGGTAATGTAGCGGTCCAGCGTTTGCCAGCAGCGGTTGAAGCCCACCGGAATGGATTGAAGCAGGCTGTAGTTTTTAGTAACGGCTCCCAACAATTCAAAAGGATTTTTTACGGAAAAGCCCAGCATACCCCTCCCGTTAACCCTTGCCCTTATTGTTACAGTATCTGCTCCGCGCAATACACTCAGGGATACCATCGAATCGCTATAACCTTTTTTCAATCGTTGAAACTCATTGTAATAGTCGAATGCATTCCCATTGAATGCAAGCAGCCTGTCGCCCTTCTGCAGCCTGCCTTTGGAGAATACCGCTTCTTTGCCAACAGAATCCACAATAGCAGGATAACGCGGCAATACCATTCCACTCATTTGTTTGCTCTTGACAAGTTTTTTGGTAAAATCCGCAGGGATGTTAATATTCACCAATTGCCCGTTGCGTTCAACCTGCAGGTTTTTGGATTCATTTAATATGATCTCCGCTTCAAGGGTAGCAAAATTATCCAGCCGTTTGTCATCAAGACCAATGACATGGTCGCCATCCTGTATGCCAATACTCCTGGCCAGCGAATCGGTGTACACACCATATTTTATATTCCTGGCTGGCAGGTATTCTTCCCCCCATACCCAGGTAATGCCTATAAAGATCACGATGGCCAGCAATACATTCACCACCACACCTCCTACCATGATGATCAGTCGTTGCCAGGCGGGCTTGGACCTGAACTCCCAGGGTTGCGGTGGCAATTTCAACTGCTCTTTGTCCATACTCTCATCCACCATACCGGCTATTTTCACGTAGCCGCCAAAAGGTACCCATCCGAGGCCGTATTCGGTTTCGCCTTTCTGTTTTTTCCAAAGACTGAACCAGGGGTTGAAGAACAGGTAGAATTTTTCAACACGGCATTTGAACCAGCGGGCGGGAAGGAAATGCCCCAACTCGTGCAATATGACCAATATGGAAAAAGATAAAATGAATTGCGCAGTTTTAACACCCACACTCACCCAGTCAATTATTAATAAGTTCATAGAAATCCCTGCCATTTTTAGCTTTTGAATTTTTACTTTTCTCTTACATGTGAATCAATGACGCCGCGAAGTTACGTGCCTCGCCATCGCTTTCAAAATACTCTTCCAGCGTGGGTTTTTCAATGAATGCCACTTTTTGCATGGTTTGCTCCACCAGTTCGGTCATGTCGAGAAAACCGATCCTGTTGCGCAGGAATGCATACACGGCTATTTCATTGGCGGCATTCAGGATGCAGGGCATATTACCCCCTTTGTGCAATGCTTCTGTTGCCAGTGTAAGATTGCGGAAGGTTTTTACATCGGGTTCTTCGAAGGTAAGGGTATTGGGCTTACGGAAATCATAGCGGGGAAACTGGTTGGGTATTCTTTGCGGGAAAGCGAGCGCATATTGGATGGGTAGTTTCATATCGGGTAGTCCCATCTGCGCCTTGATGCTGCCGTCTTCAAACTGTACCATACTGTGTACAATACTCTGCGGGTGTACCAGCACCTGTATCTGGCCGGGTTGCAGGTTGAAAAGCCATTTGGCTTCGATCATTTCCAGTCCCTTATTCATGAGGGTGGCCGAATCGATTGTGATCTTGGCGCCCATATTCCAGTTGGGGTGCTGCAAAGCATGGTCACGCTTGACATTCACCAGGAAATTGGGCTTTTTACCCAGGAAGGGGCCACCGCTGGCAGTAAGCACAATCCGTTCAATCTTATTCCGCCCTTCTCCCACCAAACATTGAAAAATGGCAGAATGCTCGCTGTCCACCGGAATTACCGGTACCCTTTGCTCAGTTGCCTTGCGCATGACAATATCGCCCGCCACTACCAGCGTTTCTTTATTGGCCAGTGCAATGGCTTTGCCAATGGAAATGGCTTTCAATGTAGGCCTCAGGCCGGCATATCCTACAATAGCTGCCAGCATCATATCGTAACAGTCCAGTCCGGCTACTTCTTCCAGCGATTGTTCACCCGCAAAAACCTTGGCATCGGTAGCTGCCAGCGCCTCTTTCACAGCGGCATATTTTTTTTCATCGCCGATCACTACGGCATTGGGATTGAACTGAAGCGCCTGCCTGATGAGCAGCTCGGCATTCGTTTGCGCCGTTAGTATTTCTGCAGAAAAAAGATCAGGATTAGCGGCAATCACCTCCAATGCCTGTGTACCTATAGAACCTGTTGAACCGAAAATGGCAATGCGCTTCTGACTCATTCAAACTGATTATTATACAAAATAAAACTATTTTTTAATGCTCAATGGCTCAATTCTCGATGGCTCAATGATTTTTAGGCCAGGAACGGTTGTAAGGCATCAGCCAGCTGACGGTCGTTGCTCAGGCGGGGCACTTTGTTTTGTCCGCCCAGTTTGCCCACCGAACGCATGTAATCGATGAAGCCATTCTTCCTCACTTTGCGTAGTTTCAGTTGCTGCAGGATATTACCCGCGATCAGGTCGTCGTAATAAACATTCTTGTGACGCAGGTTATGTTCTATTTTTCCAATGAAAACACTCATATCAGTCGGTTCATTTTCAAATTCGATGAACCATTCATGGTAACTCTTCCCTTCTCCCTGCTGTATCATGGGCGCCACTGTAAACTCTGTCACCTGTATGCCCATATCCTGCGCGGCATGCATCAGAGCGTATTCCACTTCTTCCCCGATCACGTGCTCGCCGAAGGCAGAAATGAAATGCTTGATCCTTCCGCTCACCACCAGCCGGTAAGGGTTGGTGCTTACAAATTTTACGGTATCGCCGATATTATAACCCCATAAACCCGCATTGCTGTTGATGATGAGAACATAATTCTCTCCCACCTTCACATCTTTCAGGCCCAGCCTGGTTGGGTTATCAGAGAATATTTCGCCGGCCGGAATAAACTCAAAAAAGATGCCACTATTGGTATTCAGCAACAATCCTTCTGCTTCCTGCGAATCCTGGAATGCAAAAAATCCTTCGCTGGCAGGGAAAAGTTCAATAGTATCCACTTTACGGCCAATGCTTTCGAACAGCTTAGCCTTATAGGGTTCAAAATTGACCCCCCCCTGCACCATAACCTTGAAATTGGGAAACAGTTCCCCCACTCCCTTCCCGCTTTTTTCTATGAGCCGGTCGAAATACATCTGCATCCACGGGGGAATGCCACTGATCAGGGTCATGTCTTTCTGCATGGTTTCCTCCACGATCTTGTCCAGCTTCGTTTCCCAGTCTTCTATACAATTGGTTTCATAACTGGGTAACTGGTTGGTACGGAGATAACGGGGAACATGGTGGTTCACGATACCGCTCAGCCTGCCGGTCGGAATGTCGGCAATCCGCTCCAGTTCGGGCGATCCGCTCAGGAAGATCATCTTGCCATGTGCAAAAGCCGTATTGCCCGTTTCGGCCATATAGCAAAGCAGGGCGTTACGGGCAGTATTGATGTGGTTGGGGATGGATTCTTTGGATATGGGAATGTATTTGACCCCACTGGTGGTGCCGCTGGTTTTGGCCAGGTAAATAGGCTTGCCCTTCCACAAGACATTCTGTTTGCCTTCCTTGATCTGGTCGATATAAGGGCGGAACTGCTCATAATCCCTGATGGGAACGGCTTGCCTGAACGCCTCATGGCTTTCTACCTGATCGAGGCGGTGTTCTTTCCCAAATAGGGTAGCCTTGCCCGTTTTGAGCAGGGATTTCAGTATAAGGTCCTGATCCTCAATAGCTGAGGACATGGTTTTCCTGGTCTTGTTGTATATATAGGTGGCAAAAGGCCTTGCCAGCAGGGATTTTAAGTTCATAGCTTCACGCAGGTATTGAAAGGATGGACAAAAATAGGTATAGAATTATTTCAAAAATCTTTGCATATTTTCCTTTCAAATACATACCTTTGCCGTCCTAATTTTGGATAGCTATGTTAGCAGTTGTAAAAATCGCAGGTCAGCAGTTTAAAGTACAGGAAGGTCAAAATCTGTATGTTCCTCACCTGCAGGGTAAAACCGGAGATAAAGTTGAGTTCAGTGACGTATTGTTTATAGACAATGGCGGCACTGTAACTACAGGAAGTGCTGTAAAAGCCACTGTAAAAGCCGAGATCATCAGCGACCTCGTACAGGGTGATAAAGTGATTGCCTTCAAAATGAAAAGAAGGAAAGGCTTCCGCAAGAAGCATGGTCACAGAACCCACTACACCAGGATCAAGATCGAGAGCATCGCTTAAGTAATAAACGGATCATTAAAAAAGTAAACCATGGCACACAAAAAAGGTGAAGGTAGCGTAAAGAACGGCCGCGATTCACAAAGCAAACGTTTAGGTGTTAAAATATATGGCGGACAGCCTGCTGTTGCCGGTAATATCATCGTTCGTCAGAGAGGTACAGAATATCATCCTGGCAAGAATGTTGGTGTTGGGAGCGATTTTACTTTGTTCGCACTGACCGATGGCATCGTTGAATTCAAGAAAGGAAGAAACGACAGGAGCACTGTCTCTGTTCTGCCTGTAGAAGCAAGTGCATAAAAAATTTTTTTGTAGTTACAAATAGTTTTTTATTTTTAATGCATATTTACTAACCATTAAATCTAAAAAACATGGCAACTGCAAAGAAAGCCGCTAAAAAAGCTGCACCTAAGAAGGCCGCTAAAAAAGCCGCTCCTAAGAAGAAAGCTGCTAAAAAAGCCGCTCCTAAGAAGAAAGCCGCTAAGAAAGCTGCTCCTAAGAAGAAAGCTGCTAAAAAAGCCGCTAAGAAAGCTGCTAAGAAGAAATAAGCTTAGCAATTCTTTAAGCAGAAATAGATTTAATAAAGTCCCGCAATGTGCGGGACTTTTTATTTTCTTTACAGCCATGAACAACGCTTCCATAGCCGATAATTTTTCACTGCTGGCCAAACTCATGGATATCCATGGCGAGAACAGCTTCAAAGCCAAAACCTATGCCAGTACGGCTTTCAACATCGAAAAACTACCTGAAGAACTGGAGGGACTAACCCCCGAAAAGATCTACAGCATCCGGGGTATCGGGGAATCAACCGGTAAAAAGATCGTAGAACAAATTGAAACCGGACAACTTTCCCTGCTCAACGAGTACCTGGCAAAAACACCGCCCGGCATCCTCGAAATGCTCCATATCAAGGGCATTGGCCCTAAGAAAATTGCCACCATCTGGAAAGAACTGGGCATCGAAACCCTGGGCGAACTGCTTTATGCATGCAACGAAAACAGGCTCATGCTGTACCGTGGCTTCGGCGAAAAAACACAGCAGAACATCAAAGAATCCATTGAATTCTATTTCTCCTCCCTGGGACATTACCTCTTCCAGCAAATAGAATCCTATGCCCTGGCAGTAGATACCAAACTGAAGAACGTATTCAAAGGGCAGTCCCTCCTGTTTACGGGAGAATTCAGGCGACAACTTGAGATCATCAATACGCTTGAATGGGTAACCACTGCTCCTATCGCCACTGTGCGCGATTTTTTTGCAGGAGTAGGTTTCGACATCATTGCTGAAGACAAAGCATATCTTCTCTGCAAAGGCAAAGAGAATGTAACACTGGGTTTCCATTGCTGCAGCCGGGAAGAATTTTACAGCCTGCTGTTCCGCACCAGTTGCAGTGAAACATTTCTGGAAGCATGGACTGCCGCTACCGGCTGGAATGAAAAGAAAGCCTATGCTTCAGAAGAAGAGATATTTTCAGCAACGGGCATGGCTTTTATTCCTGCTTACCGACGCGAGCAGAGCACAGTAATCACTGCAGCAAAACAACAGACGCTGTCAGCCCCCATTCAGCCAGACGATATTACCGCCATCATTCATTGCCACAGCAAATGGAGCGATGGCGCCAGTCAGCTTGATGACATGGCCCAGGCAGCGGTTGACCAGGGATACCAGTATATGGTGATCAGCGATCACTCGAAAACGGCTTTCTATGCCAGCGGCCTCAGTGAAGAACGCATCCTGGCCCAGCACAGACAGATCGACGAATTGAATGAAAAACTGGCGCCCTTCAAAATCTTTAAAAGCATTGAAAGCGATATCCTCAACGATGGCAGTCTGGACTATGCCAATGATGTATTGCAAAGTTTTGATGTGGTCATCGGCTCCATCCATTCCAACCTTAGCATGACGCAGGAAAAAGCCATGATGCGCCTGATGAAGGCCATTGCCAATCCCTATACCAGTATACTGGGCCACATGACCGGCAGGCTTCTCTTAAGCCGCAATGGTTACCCGGTAGACCATCAAACCATCATAGAAGCCTGCGCCCGGCACAATGTGGTAATAGAACTGAATGCCCATCCACGGAGACTGGATATAGACTGGCGCTGGATCGGATATGCGCTGGAAAAAGGCGTACTCATCTCCATCAACCCCGATGCACATGCCATTGAAGGCTACGCCGATTGCCGCTATGGCGTACTGGTAGCCCAAAAAGCAGGGCTCACCAAAAAACAGAACCTGAGTAGCTTTTCACTTGCAGCATTCGAAGATTTTGTGATAGAGCAGAAGCGAAAAAGAAAGTGAAACTACTTGCATATTACATTAAAGGCAACTGCACATAAAATGTACTCCCCACCCCTTCCGTTGTCTCAAACCATATCTGTCCGTTTGCATTTTCTACGATGCCTTTGCAAATAGCCAGTCCCAAACCCGTTCCCGATGACTTGGTGGTGAAATTGGGTTTGAAAATATCGTCACGGAGCGCAGCCGGAACCCCACCCGAATGGTCCTGCACTGCAATCAGCAATTGTTCGCCTTCTACCTGCTGACTGATGTTGATCTTCACAATGGCATCCGGATCTTCCGAAGCTTCCACGGCATTCTGAAGCAGGTTGGTGAACAAACGGCTCATCTGGGTTTTGTCGGAATACACCATGTAACGCTCCCGGGGTCTTTCCCAACTGATCTGTACGCGGGGGTTGGATTGGTACAAACGCAACAGCGAAGCCAATATTTCCATGATGTCCAGTTGCTCCATGCGTGCATTGCCAATATTGGCAAACTGCGAGAAATCGCCCGCGATCTTAGACAGCTGGTCAATCTGTTCTATCAGTGTGATGGCCATATTGGCTGACAGCTCTTTCACATTGGGCGCACCATTCTGAATGGCTTTCTGCAGGTACTGGATACTCAGCTTCATGGGCGTGAGCGGGTTCTTGATCTCGTGTGCTACCTGCCGCGCCATTTCACGCCAGGCCCCTTCGCGTTCGCTTTGCGCCAGGGCCCTTGCGCTTAGCTCGAGCTTCTTCACCATTTTATTGTATTCACCTACCAGCATGCCCAGTTCATCATTGCTCTTCCAGCGGATCTCTTCGTTGATCCTGCCCAGGTTCATCTGGCGCATCTTATCGCCAATAAGACTGAAAGAAGCTGTGATACGGCTGGTGAGGAAAAATGCTATGACCCCGGCAATGAGGAAGATGAACGCGTTCAGGTTGATCAGTGTAACCAGGAACCCGGATATTTCCTGGTCGAGCTCGTTTTTCGAATTGAGGTATGGAATATTGAGGTAGGCATACTTCACTCCATCGTCATCGGTCAGCGGTACATAAATACTCAGGTAATCGAAAGAACCGATTTTTTCCGATTGTATATAACGGATACTATGCTCTGTATGCATCTGGTGAAAAGCCACCGGTTCCATTTTATCACTCAGCAGGCGTTTGTTGTAGATATAAGGCTGGGTGGATATTTTAAGATTACCGTTCACATCGTAGAAATTGATGTCTACATTGTGCAGGTCGGAAATATCTGAAATGGTGCGTTCCAGGTCACTGGTAATGCTGATGTTGTGTGCATTGATCACATCGTCGAAGATCAGTTGGGCATTCACCTTATTGTTGATCTCGTTGGCCATTACCTGGATGGATTTGGACAGCTTCTCTTCGTTGTTGTTATTGAACCGCAGGATGAAAAACGAAATGGTAGACACCCCGATCACCAGGAACGAGAACACACTGAGGAAGATGATCGTTGCCTGTATCTGAGAGCGGATATTGAGCAGGAAAATACCTTTGATGGCCTCCCAGCGAAACCTGGCTTTGATCAGGATACTGCATACATGGAAGAGAAAAATGATGCACAGGAAAGCACAGAACAGGTAAGCAAAAAATGTGACGAACTCAGTAAACCAGGCTCTTTTCTTCACTACCACCACTTCCTTATTTCCCCCGTTGTTATACCACAGCTCATTATAACCAGGCACTTTTTTATAAGTAAACTCCAGCCCGGGAATCTCTGCCTTGGTAAGCTTTGACGGGAAATTATAATTGTTGAAATGGTTGATCAGTTTCCCCTTATTGTAAATGGCATAGGCATAACTGGTATTCAGGTCGGTAGAGATATCCTGCGACTGGTTGAAAAGTTCAGGATACAACGCTTCACTTTTATACCTCCTCGATTTGATGGTGACAAAGAGATAACCCAAAGTCCTTTTCCCCTGGCTGATCACTTTCTGGTAGAGATAGCTGAAACCGTTGGTAGCATTATCATAGCTGTACAACCCTTCTATGGCGGTAGGCTTGGCCTGGTTCAGCACAATCGTTTTAATGGCGGCATAACTGGTGGAATCTTCATTGTACAGCGGATGATACAGGCTGTCGAAAGTATAAATGCGGGTATCGTATTTATTGAGATAGCCCGAAAAATTCTGATTGATCAGGCTGTCTTTGATGAATTTATTACTGTATTCACTTTCCAGCCGGTGAAAATTGCTGAGCAGGAAATGGTTGTTGAAATTATTGGCGGCAATATTCAGCAGACTTTCGCCGGACGGATCGGTTTGAATGGCCAGTTGCTCGGCAATTTTTTTACGCTGTGCAAATTCCACTACTTTATTCTGGTACATTACTATGGCCGAAATGGACAATGCAAAAAGCATTACCCAGAAAATAAAAATAGATGATTGCAGCAGGGGAATACCCAGGTCTGATTTCCGCATATTCAGCAGCACCAGGTAAATGATCAGCCAGCCCAGTATTACCAGATCTACCGCCGTATCGGCCAATGAAACAAAAGCGAGCAGGTAAAGAAAACCCGTAATGGCTACGGCCAGCATCTGATGATACAGGGGAATATCGTGATCGACAGACGGCTTTACCACGATCTGCGAAAAATGATAGAAACTGAGTACCAGGAAACAGAGAATGATAAAGCAGATGCCGCTGAAAATAGTAAGACTGGAAACACTGGTAACGTCCAGTGATATTTTGGAGTCCTGCACCAGGCTTTTGATGATACCCGCCAGCAGGAGGCAGACAATCGTAAGTATGGCAAGTCCCCCGTAATTGCGAACAGGGGCCGGAATGGGGGTTTTAAACCAGTTTTGATGGTCGGTATGAAACTTATAAAAACTTACGATCCAGAAAAGCAAAATGGAATTCACCAAAAGGTCTCCCAGTGAAGGATGCAGGTAGTTGGAAGCATAAATGGACGGATCGAACAGGTGTAGTTTACTATAATCGAAAGGGAAATTGAAACGGTAAGCGATGAGTCTGACCAGGAATACCACCGATACCAGGAAAAGGAATCCGTTGCGGAAACCGATTCCAGCCACCAATTCCTGCGCTGCTGAGTTGAAGAAAATCAGCAGCAGTATCACTGCAATTACCCTCAATACAATGGTCACGCTGTCATAAGCAATGAACGACCTGCCGGGCTTCAGTTTGATGCTGAATATCTCTGTCCCCGCACTGTTACGGACCGGGATGGCATCCGGGTCGAAATTGATCTCGTATTGCTTGTCCAGATCGGGATAACCGGCAAAATCCGAACGCAGGTATTTGTTTTCAATGAAATAAGACCAGCGGATGGGCAGTACAGCCAGGGTGGTGATCGTTTGTTTGTTGAAAGCCAGGGTTCGTTTGACCAGTTCAAAATCTCCATTCTGTTTTACCGTAAAATAACTGCTGTCCGGCTGATGAAGTTCATCGGATGTCACATACATATGATTGGTATTCCAGTATTTCAATACCGGCACACCGTTTTTATCAGATACATATATGAAAAGGCCGAAGCTCTCTTTGGTGATCAGTGTTTTTACAGGGTCTTCCGCTTTCTCGTTGATCAATGCGGCAAGCAGACTGGTGTCGGACAGCAATTCATGCAAATTCGCTTCCTGTTTCGACAGGTGCAGCTCCAGTTTGCTCTTGACTTTCTGGGGCGATGCATTGTAGTTCCAGTAGTTGATGAATATAAACGAGATCGTGTACAACCAGGCGGCTGTAATGATCAGGTATCCATGCCTGTAAACTGCCTGTTTGAGTATACGAATCAAGTATGGGCTTTTTGTTTTTTCACTTCATTCCAAATAGCATCCATTTCTGCCAGCGAAAGGTTTGCCAGGTGTTTACCCTGTCCGGCAGCAATGGATTCCATTTGCTGAAAACGCCGGATGAATTTTTTATTCGTCTTCTCAAGCGCCGCTTCGGGGTCTACCTGCAAAAACCGTGCATAATTTACCAGGCTGAAAAGCAGATCGCCCAGCTCTTCTTCTATCCTGTCCTGTTCATTTTGTTTTACTGCTTCCTGCAATTCCTGCGACTCCTCTTCCACTTTTTTCCATACGTCTTCCCTGTTCTCCCATTCAAATCCAACTTGTTTGGCTTTTTCCTGGATACGGGTGGCTTTCACCACCGAAGGCAGTGAACGGGGCACGCCTCCCAATACCGATTTTTTGGTATTTCCCTGTTCGTCACGCTCTTTCAGTTTGAGTTTTTCCCAATTCCGCTTCACTTCCTCTTCATCTTTCACCTGTACATCTCCATAAATATGCGGGTGGCGATGGATCAGTTTCTCGCAAATATGGTTGATGACTTCCGACAGTGTGAACCGGTTCTCTTCGGCGCCGATCTTTGCATAAAAAAGCAGGTGCAACAGGATATCACCCAATTCCTCTTTGATCCCCTGCCAGTTCTCATCGGTGATGGCATCGGCCAGTTCATAGGTTTCCTCTATCGTCAGGTGACGCAGGGTATGGATGGTCTGCTTTCTGTCCCACGGACACTGTTCCCTCAATTCATCCATGATCTTCACCAACCTCAGGAAGCTGTTTGCTGTATCCTGCATAAAACTAAATTAAATCGTAAATACTGAAAACGTACCAAAGATCATAAATATGAATATCATGATCACAAATCCCAGCAATAATACCAGGAAATATTTGAGAATTGTTTTCCTGCCCGACTGTCCATAAAACCTGCGCATCGACTCATATCCATACAATAAAATGAGCAACGAGAAAATAGAGGTCAGCAATGGGGTGGCATGCCAGTGAAAAAGGCCAAAAAAACTACCCAACAGCAATGCGCACAATATCATGATAAAAACGGCGCAATACAAATGGATTGTATATACCACATGGTTCACATAATAAAACTGCTTCCGTCTTACATACAACAGCGATAGCGCCAGTGCATACAATGGAAGCGACACAAACAACATCTGCGGGAACAAATGAGTGAATTTATCGCCCAATACCTTTATCACAGCTTTAGGATCGTCGCGGTATTTCTCATGCAAAGCCAGAGACCTGTGAACCATTTTGCGGGTGGCCCAGTCGTCTCTTTTGGCCTTAGATAATGTATTCTGCAATGAATCATATTCCCTGACAGAATGGTATTGTATAGAGCCGGTGCCGTCCAGGCCTGATACATGATCGGCCGTATCGATGTTTGGTCGCCTGGGTTCACTATAATTAAACGGATTGTACTGTCCATAGAAACTGAAAAAGATAAGAAAAAACAAAGCCGAGGTGAACACGTACATCTTAACCGGATGCAGGTACCCGGCACGCCGTCCTTTTAAATATTCTTTCGACAAAAAACCGGGCCTGAACAGCAGGTATTTCAGCGTACTGAAGAACTTGCCGTCGAAATGTGTGATATCGTATATAAAATGCGTAGTGAGGTGCCAAAAACTTTCTTTGGGTTCGATATTCTCCTGTCCGCATTCATGGCAAAACCGGCCATGCAGGAGGCTACCACAGTTCAGGCAAACTTTCTCGTTTCTTTCGGGGAAATGTGACACTTGTTAATGTTTAATTAATCTTGAACTAAAATACAGAACAAATAGCTTGTTACAAGGCCCTATGCATTCATCTTTTTTGAATGTTGAAAACTGTACCTGTACATTTGGAAAAATTTTCGGCAGATGAAAGGGATCGGTCTATTGGCATTATTGTTTCTGGCTGGCTACGGCGGTTTCGCGCAATACTATTACAACGACCTTGTTTCCATACAACAGGGAGCCGCCCAGTACAAGCTATTGCGCAGCAACCGGGTCAGGGCCATCAGGGTGCTGAGCTATGATGCCGGTGACCAGCCAACAGAAGGATTTTCACTGGAACAGGAGATCAGCCAGGACGGCAAAAAGATCACCATTACCGATGCTTCTGTCAGCGGCAAAAAGAATACGACCATCAATATTTATGAGCTGGGCCGCCTGAAAAAAGCCGTGGTCAATGGTAATGGGATTGAAAACAAAACAGACTACCAGTACGATGAAAAGGGGCGTTTGGTGAAGCTGATACTGACCACTTCCGATACAGCCATGAAATACACCAATGTGGAAACGCACAGCTGGTGGTACGACGACAAAGGGCAGCCCCTTCAGATGCTGAAAGTAAAAGGCCAGGCAGATACCACCCGCATCAGTTTTGTAAAAGACGAACAGGGCAATATTGCCGAAGAACGCTGGAGCAGGAAGGGATCGACGCCCGAAACCTATTACTATTACTACAATGCTCAAAACCAGCTTACCGATATCGTTCGTTACAACAGTAAGCTGAAAAAATTATTGCCCGATTTTCTTTATGAATATGATGCTGAAGGCCGCATCAGCCAGATCACACAGGTATCGCTGGGCAGCAATAATTATTATACCTGGAAATACAGCTATAATGAGAAGGGTTTGAAACAAAAAGAAACCTGCTTCGACAAAACGAAGAAGCAGGTGGGCCGCATTGAATACGTATACAGTTATTGAACGATTACCAGAATAAAGTATAAACAGCTACCAGCAATCCGCAAACGATCAGGGCCCCTACCGCAAAGCTCCTGTTCATACCGAACATTTTGGTATCAACTTCCAGTCCTTTCGTTTCCACTCCCCTGCGTTGGTCGATCTTGCTGATGATATACATGCCCACGACACAGAACAGGAATACGATACCCATTCTGTCGAGGAAAGGAATTTCATATACCCCATCGGCATTGGCTTTGGAGAAACCGCTGGATGCGAGGAAAGAGAGGTCCATGAACGAAGGCAGTTTCTTAAAGAGTAATGATAACAGGAAACCGCCAACAGTGGCAAAGAGGGCGGCATTGGAACTGGTCTTCTTCCAGAAAAAGCTCAGGAAGAACATGGCAAAAATACCAGGCGATACAAAACCGGTGTATTCCTGGATGAACTGAAAACCACCTTTTTTGTCAATTCCCAGCATGGGAGCAATGATCACAGCAATGATCATGGCAATAACGATGACCGCTTTCCCTACCCATACCAGTTTCTTTTCATCGGCCTCTTTGCTGATCAGTTTTTTATAAATATCCAGCGTAAAAATGGTGGAAATACTGTTGGCCTTCCCTGCCAGCGAAGCTACCACGGCGGCAGTAAGCGCTGCAAATGAAAGGCCTTTCAAACCGGCCGGTAAGAGGTTCAGGAGTACGGGATAAGCTTTATCGGGATTGACTTCCCCATCCTGCAGCATTTCTGTTTGAAAGCTGCCTTTCTGGTGCAGTACAAATGCCGCAATACCAGGCAGACACACAATCACCGGCATGAGCATTTTGAGGAAGGCCGCAAAAAGCAAACCACCTCTTGCCGTTGGAAGAGAAGCGCCCAGCGCCCGTTGGGTAATATATTGGTTACAGCCCCAGTAATTCAGATTGGCGATCCACATACCGCCAACCAGTACGGTTAGCCCCGGCAGGTCGAGATAATTGGGATTATCTTTTTTGAGTACCATGTGAAAATGGTCATCGGCCGAATTCAGCAAATGATGAAATCCTTTCACAATACCCGTATCGCCGAATTTCTCCGAAACCAGGTTCAGGGCCAGGTAAGTGGTTACCAGTCCGCCCAATACCAGGAAGAACACCTGTATCACATCGGTATAACCGATCACTTTCATACCGCCCAGGGTAATGATCACTGCAAAAATGGCCAGTCCCAGCATACAGGTTGTAATACTGATACCAGAAATACTGTTAATAGCCAGGGCGCCCAGGTACAAAATGGAAGTCAGGTTCACTACCACGTACAACAGCAACCAGAAAACAGCCATGATCATGGCCACGGTTGAATTGTATCGCTGGTGAAGGAACTGCGGCATGGTATATATCTTGTTCTTCAGGTAAATGGGCATGAAGAATACAGCCACGATCAGCAATGTGGCGGCAGCCATCCATTCATAGGAAGCAATGGCCAGTCCCATTTTAAAACCAGATCCGCTCATACCAATCATCTGCTCGGCAGAGATATTAGAAGCGATGAGCGAGGCGCCGATGGCCCACCAGGTAAGAGACCCTTCTGCAAGAAAATAATCTTTAGAATTGACCTGTGCCGATTTTTTCTTTTTGTATACCCAGTAGCCATAGGAGGCTACTACCAGGAAATAAAAGAGAAAGACCAGGTAGTCGAGGCTTTGTAATGTTTTCATGGGGGCAATCGAAGGTTTGAATGTTACGGTTTGAAATGTAAGCTGAAAGATAAGGATTAGTGTGGAAAGTATTGTAGCATTGCGTTATGAACGAAGCGGAAATGATTGCGGCAACAGCTGCCTATGTAAGAAAAGAACTGGAAGGGGCCGAAGGCGGGCACGATTGGTTCCATATTGAAAGGGTATGGAACAACAGCAGACTGATTGCACAAACAGAGCCGGCAGATCACCTGGTGGTTGAACTGGCTGCCCTTCTGCACGATATTGCTGATGCCAAATTTAATAATGGAGATGAGAGTATCGGTCCGCACAAAGCCAAAGCCTTTTTGCATCAGCTGGGCGCCCCGGCTGCAGTATCAGATCATGTAGCGGATATTATTACCCATATCTCTTTCAAAGGAGGCAATTTTACTTCAGGTTTCCATTCACCCGAACTGGCCGTGGTACAGGATGCCGACCGCCTCGATGCACTCGGCGCCATTGGCATAGCCCGCGCTTTTCATTATGGTGGTTTTAAAAACAGGGAGATTTATAACCCTGCCATTAAGCCCGATCTTCACATGAGCCGCGAAGCCTATAAAAAAACCAGTGCACCCACCATCAATCATTTCTATGAAAAACTGCTGTTACTGAAAGATCGCATGCATACCGAAACCGGCAGGCGTATGGCGGAGGAAAGACACCGGTTCATGGAAAACTTCCTGGAACAATTTTACCGGGAATGGGGTAATCCCCAGCCCTGAGAGCCGAACAGGTTATGGTTTATCCGACGGCCGATGCCATCCGGGCAAACCATAGAGTACCTGCGGGAAAAAGAAAATCATTCCATTCAATAAAAGGTAGGGCGAAAAAGCAATCATGATAAAGAACCGGCTGCTTCGGATGGCCACAGCAATATTATCTGTTGAATAAGCCCATAAGGTGATTACAAAAGAGCAGCCAAACTGAACCAGGTTAATCAGGCAGAAAAGGAACAGCCACTGAATAATCGCTTCTTTTTGTCTCACCAGCACTTCATCTTTCCGCTTCTGCTTATACAATAGCATACAAGCTGCCAGCGAATAAACAAAAATATGCCCGGGGCGAAGAAAATAATTAATGGCGGGCGTAAAAAACCACCCGGTATTCACATACGGTAATGCACCAACATCATTGATCAGTACCCCTACATGCTGCACCTTATAGTCAAAAGAAGTGAAAATGTATGGAAGAGAATTGATGAACTGAATTACAAAAGGTAAACAATGCCACAGATATTTCCTGGTTAGACGCGCGTCATTTTTCAAAACAGTCTTCACATAAAGGAAACAGAAAGGTCCCAGCAGGAAAAACAAAGGAGAAACTGTTCCGTACAATGCTGCCAATAGTTCAACAGATCCGACATAATTGACCACATATACGCTGGCCGCATAAATGGCATTGAGGAAAAGAAACAGGGAAAGATAAATATTACTCTTGCCGGAATACCTGACAAAGCACAACAGTAAGAGCGAAACGAATACCCCGAACAGGGAAACAAATAAAATAGAATCTCCGAGCAGTTGGTTCATGGCTGCACCAAAAATACAGGATTTAAAGCATGCATCGGGTTCCTTCAACAGACAAGCGTTTAGATACCTGGAATGCTCCGGGTATGGTTTATAGATATAACTTATTTAGTGTATATCTATGCCATCATTGAATAACACACGGTAAAACAGACGATTATGGCAAAACTTGAACCAGGGATCAGTTTTTCGGGTAAAGCCGCCCGCATGGCTCCAAAGTCTTTATCGTACTATTGCAGTGCCGGGTATAATACAGGATGTAAGGTTTCAAATGAAGGGTTATGAAGATCCGTAACACAGTGATTGAGCCATTCAGGCATGCGGGCGCTGCTAAAATACCGGCGGTCGGATAAAATAAAAATATGAAAAAACACCTGCTCACTTTAAGCATTTTGCTATTGTTCAAAACAGTTGTATCAGCTGCTGTTGACAGCGACAGTTCTTTTACAGAAACAGAGATAGTATTGCAAACGCCTACCGGGCAGATCTTTGGCACGCTGACTACTCCTCATGAAGCGGATAAGGTTCCCGTGGCTTTATTGCTT
Organism: Sediminibacterium sp.; assembly: GCA_041798205.1. Lineage (GTDB taxonomy): Bacteria > Bacteroidota > Bacteroidia > Chitinophagales > Chitinophagaceae > Sediminibacterium. The sequence goes on along the minus strand of JBHCAK010000011.1, from coordinate 248,097 downwards.
GCCGGCTCGGGTCCGACGGACAGAAATGGCAACAATCCATTGGGGGTAAAGACAGATGCTTACAAGCAGCTGGCACATGCACTGGCAGAGCATCACATCGCTTGCCTGCGGTTTGATAAAAGAGGAATAGCCGCCAGTTGGAAAGCAGGGGCGTCTAATGAAGCAGGCCTGCGGTTTGAAGATTATATTAATGATGCTGCGGGGTGGATCGCATTATTGAGAAACGACAAGCGCTTTTCTTCTGTTATTGTTGTCGGGCATAGTGAGGGTTCCCTGATTGGGATGGTTGCGGCGAAAAAAGCAAATAAATTTGTTTCTGTTGCAGGCGCGGGGGAATCGGCTGACAAAATCCTGAAGACGCAGTTGGCCCAAAACCTGAAAACACTGTCAGATTCAGCATCGCAGGTGATCGACAGTCTGAAAGCCGGAAAAACAGTAAGTCGTTTCAATATTCAGTTGTTCGCCCTTTTCAGACCTTCCATACAACCCTACCTGATTTCCTGGTTCAAATATGACCCGCAGGAAGAAATCAAAAAATTAAAGATCCCCATCCTGGTCATACAAGGCACCACCGATTTGCAGATACCGGTGGATGATGCAAAAAGATTAAAGGCAGCCCAGCCGAAAGCGCAGCTGGTATTGATCAACCATATGAACCATGCATTAAAAAAAGCTCCTGACAACCGCGAGGAAAACCTCAAAACCTACAACAATCCGGCGCTGCCAATTGATGGGGAACTTGTTGCAAGCCTGGCAGGTTTTATCAATGGAAAGTAAAGATGGGTTTGAACCATCACCGAATTGTCGACAGTTCAAACTAAAAACGCTGTTTCGCCTGTGTTATAGGCACATTGCAGTCTTCACAACTATTTCAAAATTAAGTAAGTAGATTTTTTTCCACACAGATGGAATTATTTTCCGTATATTGTGGTTGGTAAAATAGTCATCATGCCCCAAACAAAAAACAAACCCGTTACTATTAAAGGAAAATCAAAAATAAGTGATACTGAATTGGATTTGATTTTGAAAAAATATGCAAAAACGATCGTATTTAATTACAATCAAAAGTTCTATGAGATTGAACCATTATTGATTTATGATGCCGTAAGCAGTGGAATTGAAGCGAGGGTGTTTAATGATTTTGCAAGAGCAGTAGATATGCCCGAAAAACAATTAGGGATTGTATTACACATAAACCCCAGGACGATTAAAACATATGTCTCTGAAAAAAAGAAGTTGGCAAAAAACAGTTCTGAACACTTATTGAAGTTAATTGACCTTTATAAAACAGGAGAGAAATTGTTTGGCTCAACAGACCAATTCAATAAATGGTTAAAAAAACCATCCTGGAATGGTATGGGTGCTCCGGAGAGCTGGCTTGACACTCAAAGCGGGATACAAATGGCAAAGGATGAATTGATCAAAATGATGGAGGCGTACCCGCTTTAGTAATATGATTATATTCAGACTAGCCCCCAAGGAATTCACCACATCTTTGTATAGTTCAGGTGTTGCAGGCAGATGGAACAGTGAAGGCAATCGTGTAATATATTCAGCCGAAAGCGTGGCTCTTAGTACGTTGGAAGTTATGATACGCAAGGGAGGAGTGGGTTTTGGTTTAAAATATTCTTTCATGTACATCCTGGTACCTGATTTTATAGATATTATGGAAGAGACGGAAGAATCCCTTAGATTGATTCCGAACTGGAGAGACCCAATTCGTTTTCATGCCTCACAAGAAATTGGGGATAAATGGTACAGAGAAAAACGTACCTGCCTATTAAAGGTTCCATCAGCATTGATTCCTGATAGTTATAATTACATTCTGAATCAACAACATGAAGACTTTGAAAAAATTACCATACAAAAGACAATACCGTTCTCTCCGGACGCCAGGATAGAACAATTATTGTTGGGGTAGTTAGAATATTTGTTTTGTTTCAGAAAGACATTTGCCATATCTGAAATTAAGTAAGTTAAATTATTTAAATAAAAAGGCAGTGTAAGCAGCCCAGCCAAAAGCGCAGCCGATAGAATAACGAAATTAATAACGCGTAAACACTAATACAAGACTTATGAAAAGGAAGCTTTTTATTTTATTCTTGTTAGTTTCTTTGGAAAAGAATGCTGCATATTCTCAGGAAAATGTCATGAGATATGTTCAATTGACCGCAACCATTGATATTTTGGGGAATATTTATGTGACTCCAATAGTATTTTCCAAAAAGGAGACACAAGACTTGGATTCAGCTTATTTAAATGAAGTCAAAATCCTTAATAAAATAATCGGTGACAAAAGGAAACCTGTATTTATTTGTAATGAATTTGCAAAACACAAATGGCACCTGATCTCGGTTGTACACATTTCTAAAGATGATCAGGGGCGGCCTAATACTCCTTTTCTTCTGTATTATTTTGGCAAAAAGGAATGATGTGAAGCTATTTTAGGACTAGACGCCCTACTCATTCCCCCTAAAATAAAAAACTCTTGTAATTAATTGATTCACAAGAGTTAAAATTAAATGAATGTGCCCCAGACGGGAATCGAACCCGTACTCGCGTTTCGGCGAACAGGATTTTAAGTCCTGCGTGTCTACCAGTTCCACCACCGGGGCAATGGGTCAAAAAAAATCCCGCTCAGAGCGGGACTTAGAGCGGAAGACCGGGCTCGAACCGGCCACCCCGACCTTGGCAAGGTCGTGCTCTACCAAATGAGCTACTTCCGCATTCAATCACCAAAGCTTCAGCATGGGTGATGTATTATTATAAGAACTAAATTGGGAGTGCAAAAATAGGAATCTGGTACTAATCACCAAATTTTATTTGTACTCCGGCGAATATTTAGAGCTTCCCTGTATCTCAATATCAGGCTTTCCTTTGTAACGCTGGTGATACAAACGATAACAGCCGCCTAACACAAATGCAAGCACACAGAATACCTGCAGATAAAACAAAAACCTCGATGAATTTACCCAGTTCTTGGTAAAATCTTTTTCCCTGATATTGTTCGCTTCGTTTGACATATTTTCTGATTGCATTGCAAAAATAAGGCTGGCAGTACAAATTATAAAACCTTCTTTTGAACAATATCGCGGAAACGGGTCTTTTTATTCACGAAATATTGCCATACAACCGCCCCGTTATACACCCCATCTAACGTACACAAAGGCCGACGACGCTGTGTTTTACGGATACCTCCCCTTTTCAGCCATCGCCCATGCACGGCGAAATGCGCTTTGAAAATGGCCATAAAAAAATCCTTATCGCCCTGCAACAAACCCTTTACCGCAGATATGCCATCCAGCACCAGCCGCAGGGGTAATTTCCAGCACTTTTCATACCAGGGAAGATTCTTGTGCAGCATCAATAAATTATTGCGGAAATTTAAAAACACTTTCCTGCCTCCCCTGGGCAATGTGCCCGCTCCTACATGGTATACCACCGATGCCGGGCAGGACATAACCTTATATCCTGCCAGTTGCATGCGCCAGCACAGGTCTATCTCTTCCTGGTGCGCAAAAAAAGAAGCGTCGAGTCCGCCCAGTTCATGGTACACTTTCGCACGCACAAACATGGCCGCTCCCGATGCCCAGAAAATGGGCGCTGTTTCATTGTATTGCTGATCATCGCGTTCACAGATATCGAATATCCTTCCCCTCGAAAAAGGATAACCCAATGCATCGATCCATCCCCCCGATGCGCCAGCGTATTCAAACATGTCCGGCTCTTTGAAGGAAAGCAGTTTGGGCTGACAGGCCGCAATCTTTGCATCGCTTTCCATCAATGCAATCACCGGTTCTATCCAGCCGGGCGTTACCTGCACATCGGAATTGAGCAATACATAATAATCCGCTTCCACCAGTTGCAAGGCCCAGTTATAACCGCCCGCAAATCCTTCGTTCGTAGCATGGGTAAGTATTTCTACGGAAGGAAATAACCGCTGCATCAGGCCAAGTGAATCATCGGCAGATGCATTGTCTGCCACCACTACCCTTACTCCGGGATAAGTGGAAGCCAGTACGGAAGGCAGGAACTGCTCCAGGTAACGCCTGCCATTATAGTTCAGGATAACTACTGCTACACGCGGATTCAACGATCGGGCTATTTTGTGCGAAAATAAGGGATTCACGACAGTCCCCAGTTGATCAACCAGCGCACTTCTTTGGGTACCGTACGTTTTCTTTCCCTCGATGTCATCTTGCCCAGCCTCACAATGATGGTTTTTTGGGAAGGGATCACAATAATGTATTGTCCCAGTATTCCTCTTGCATAAAATATTTTCGGGTGCAGGGGATCTATCCACCACTGGTACCCATAATAATCACAGGCCGTTCCATGTGTGTCTTTGATACCACATGCCTTGATGGAAGCCGCATAATAACCGCTATCGATCACAGGCACTCCTTTCCATTTACCACTGTCGAGCATCAGTTTGCCAATGCGCGCAAAATCCCGCGTATTGGAATTGAAACAGCAATAGGCTTTGGCATGACCGTTCTCATGATCGGTGCTCCACAATGCAGGATGTTCCGCGCCGAGCGGTTGCCATAATTTAGCTGAAGCGTAAACGCCTAATGACTGGCCGGTTGCTTTTTCCAGTATCAGTCCCAATAATTGTGTATCGCCGCTTTTGTACTGGTGCAGGCTACCAGGCTCATGGATCATTTTTACATTCACGGCAGTCTTATATGCATCGCTGCCATAATAGAGGTCAGCCGTTACCGATAAAGGGTTCCAGTACGATTCATCGAAATCTGTGCCGCTGCTCATCGTGAGCAGGTCAATGATCTTTACTTTGGATTTTTCGCCCGTGCTGAATTCCGGCAAATAATTACCCACCGGCTCCTGCAAAGATTTGATCTTACCTTCTTTCAAAGCCACACCTGCCAATAAGCTGGTAATACTTTTAGCCATGGAGAAAGAACCAGAGAAGGAACTGTCGCTGTACCCATCCCAGTACTTCTCAAAAGCAACAGAATCGTTCCTTATCATCAGAACACCCACAGAACCCAGGTCTTCCAGCAGCTGGTTCAGGCTGTCCGGATAAGGGATCTTATTATAATCCGCCGCTTCATGCCAGGGCTGCGGCGAAGCTGTTACTACAGTAGTATTGCTGAACTTTTTATAGTCGTCGATATTGGCAAAATTATACCACACCGCTTTGAACAGGTAGGTTTTGCCACTGATCCAGGCATAGGCAGAGAAAATGGCAGTCAATCCTAAAAAGGACAGGAATATACGTTTGGCAGTTTTTTTCATATGCTGAAAATACAAATTTTGTTCTTCTTACGGCCTCCTTGTCGTATCTTGCGGCTGAAACCAACTCCATGCGCTTCCTGCACCTTAACCTTGATTTTTTAGACCATCCGGTTCAATAGTTACTGCACTGGCAGGTGCGTTTGTTTTCTAACACCCGATCGTTTCATCTTCACTCATTTGAAGGGTTTTGCTTTTCAAATGATGTTCATTTTATACCGATACCATGTCATTACTTACCTTATCTGATGCTACCAGCGTCTATCTTCAGCTGGAAGAAAAATATGGCGCACATAATTACCACCCCCTTCCCGTTGTACTGGAAAGAGGTGAAGGCGTATTCCTCTGGGATGTGGATGGAAAACGTTACTATGATTTCCTGAGCGGCTATTCGGCCGTTAACCAGGGACATTGCCACCCTCGAATTGTTCGTGTACTGACCGAACAAGCGAAGAAGCTCACCCTCACTTCGCGCGCCTTTCACAATAACCTGTTGGGTGAATACGAACAGTTCATCACCACTTATTTCGGATACGATAAAGTGCTGCCCATGAACACTGGTGTGGAAGGCGGCGAAACTGCCATCAAACTGGCCAGAAGATGGGCTTATACCCAAAAAGGCGTTCCGGAAAACAAGGCCAAAATCATTTTTGCCGAAGGCAATTTCTGGGGAAGAACCCTGGCCGCCATTTCTTCCTCTACCGATCCCAGCAGTTACAAAGGTTTTGGTCCGTATATGCCCGGATTTGAAGTGATCCCCTACAATGATATACCAGCGCTTGAAAAAGCATTCCAAAATAGCCATGTAGCTGCATTCATGGTTGAACCCATACAGGGCGAAGCTGGTGTGGTAATTCCGGATGAGGGTTATTTGCAAAAAGTACGCAGCCTCTGCACCCAATACAATGTATTGTTCATTGCCGATGAGATCCAGACCGGGTTGGCACGTACCGGTAAAATGCTGGCCTGCGATCATGAACAGGTGCGTCCGGATATCCTTATCCTGGGCAAGGCGCTGAGCGGAGGCTTATTGCCCGTATCAGCCGTACTGGCCGATGACGAGATCATGCTCAACATCAAACCCGGCGAACATGGTTCCACTTATGGTGGCAATCCATTGGCCTGCGCCGTAGCCATCGAAGCTCTCAAAGTGCTGAAAGAGGAAAAGATGGCTGAGAATGCCGCTGCCATGGGAGAGCTCTTACGCAGCGAATTAACCCGGTTGGCTTCTCCGCATATCAGCATTGTCCGGGGCAAAGGATTGCTCAATGCCATTGTGATAACCCATGCCAATACAGAAGCGGCCTGGGATCTCTGCCTTATCTTAAAAGAAAAAGGATTGCTGGCCAAACCAACGCATGGCGATAAAATCCGCTTCGCTCCGCCCCTGCTCATCAACCGCGATCAGGTACTGGAATGCGTAGGCATGATTGACGAAGCATTGAAAGAAATCTGACCGGTCAAAGATTGAAGCCCAGGCTGCGGATCAGTTCAGGCGGCAGCTTGGGCAGGTGCTTTCTTTCGATGAGATAAGTGGCCAGTCCTGATAGATCGCGGTAGATATAATGCCTGTTGAGCGCACCTTCCAGGTATCCCGCACCGGAAGTATTGCCCGTGCCCACCCGCATGCCAATCATCCTGCGCACCATCACCAGGTGCTTGTGCCGCCAGTTGCTGAGCAAATGGTCTATCTCTATCAATGCATCGAGTAACTGGTAAGAAGTTTGGAATACCGGAAAATCGCGGTAGAGCATGATGAACAAAGCGGCACGCATGGCAGCCGGTGAAAAACTGTTGCGCAATGCCCCCAGTTGATCGGACGTATAAATACCCGGATCCTTTTCAAAAAAAACATAGTCGAAGTCCAGTATCTTGTTCTGTTCCCTTTCCGTCAATCCCTGCTGGTAAACAGAACGGTAATCGCCCCAGAAAGGATGGCCTGCTGTATTGTTATGAACAGACTGGTAACTGCTCCAAAGTTCTTCTTTGAAAAATGGCATCCGCTCCAGCCAGTCATTCACCAGTTGCAGCAAAGTCTTTTGCGTTTCCACCCCAGTGATATGGTTGTAATCTTCCTGCGTGAACCCGCCTTCATTGGTTCGCTTGTAATAATCTTTCTGGTGGCGCTTATCCAGTTGCAGTCCCAATCGGGCCTCTATCAGCCTGAACTGTTTGCTTTGAAAACCCGAAGAAGGTGTGAGCAGGTTACGGAACTCCAGGAAATCGAGCGGGGTCATGGTATCCAGGATGGTCACCTGCTGGTTCAGCAATTCCATGATGCGGATGATCCGGTGCAGGCGATGCCTTACCAGGTTCATGTCTTCCGAATTGTCATTGATCTTTTCCTGGGCAAATATCTTCATCACATAATCCAGCTCGAACAATACCTGTTTGAACCATAATTCATAAGCCTGGTGAATAACAATGAACAGCATTTCATCGTGAGCCGGTGTATACCCCGGTTCAAAACTGGCGGGATACTGGCTGTCGAGTATTTTTTCAAGGTGCAGGTAACTGCCGTAATACATGGGTTGTTTTTCCATAGCAGAATCGTTCTTTACGCAAAGAAAAGCTTTGTTCGCGTTATCTTTGCAAACTATGACACGCGTCCAACTGGTTGAACATATCCGTCAAAAGCAGTCTTACTTATGTGTAGGTCTTGATTCGGATATCACCAAACTTCCCAAACACCTGCAGTCGCATCCCGATGCCGTATTTGAATTCAATAAAGCCATCATTGATGCCACCCTGGATCACTGTGTAGCTTATAAGATCAATACCGCTTTTTATGAATCACTGGGTCTCAAAGGCTGGGAAGCCATGGAAAAAACACTTCATTATATTCCGGCTACCCATTTTACCATCGCTGATGCCAAAAGGGGCGATATCGGCAACACTTCTTCGCAATATGCCAAAACTTTTTTTGAAGTGCTTCCTTTTGATGCTATTACGGTAGCGCCTTATATGGGTGAGGACAGTATCCGGCCTTTTTTGGAATACGAAAACAAATGGACCATTGTACTGGGCCTTACTTCCAATGCCGGCAGCCTTGATTTTCAAAAACTGCATTTATCGGGAAAACACGGTACAGGTAACGAGCGCATGTTGTATGAACAGGTACTGGAAAAAACAGCTTCCTGGGGCACGCCCGATAACCTGATGTTTGTGGTAGGCGCTACCCGTGCCAGTGACCTGCAACATATCCGCACCATCCTGCCCGATCATTTCCTGCTGGTACCCGGGGTTGGCTTCCAGGGCGGTAGCCTGGAAGAAGTGTCGCAATACGGACTGAACAAAGACTGCAGCTTGTTGGTCAATGCCAGTCGCGCTATTATTTTCGCAGGGAACAAAGAAAATTTCGCTGAAGAAGCAACTGCCATTGCTGCTGAATACGCTGCTGAAATGAGGTCCTATCTTTAACAATATGCCTGCAGCGTACTATCTATAAACACTTATATTCGTTTCATAAAATATCATTTATGCAACGGATCAAAGTATTGCTCGTTTGTTTATTGACTGTTTCCCAACTCACTGCACAGAACAAAATGGTAGCGGATAAGGTATTGCCTGTTTCGCCGTATGTGAAGATTGGCAAGCTATCTAACGGACTTACTTATTATATCCGTAAAAACCAGGAGCCCAAAAACAGGGCCGAACTGAGACTGGTAGTGAACGCCGGTTCCACATTGGAAAGCGATAAGCAGGTAGGCCTGGCACATTTTGTTGAACACATGTGTTTCAATGGCACTAAAAATTTCAAAAAACAGGAGCTGGTAGATTTTCTTGAAAAGAGTGGCGTGAACTTCGGTGCCCACCTTAATGCCTATACCGGTTTTGACGAAACAGTATATGAATTGCAGGTACCAACGGATAGTCCTATGGTATACCGGAAAGCCATGCAGATACTGGAAGACTGGGCCCACCTGGTGAGTTTTGAACCTGTTGAAATAGACAAGGAAAGGGGCGTGATCGTGGAAGAATGGCGATTGGGCCGCGGCGCCGATGCACGGCTGCGTGATAAATATTTCCCGGTTCTATTGAAGGGCTCTCAATATGCCAAAAGATTACCCATTGGCACCAAGGCCAATATTGATACAGCACATTACAATACCCTTACCAGTTTTTACAAAGACTGGTACCGGCCCGATCTGCAGGCGGTGATTGTAGTGGGCGATGTGGATGTGGCTGAAACGGAAAAGATGATCCGCGATCATTTTGAGAAAATACCGAAAGCCCTTCACCCCAGGCCCAGGATCAAATTCAGTATCCCTTCACATACAGAAACCAGGACCTCTATTCTCACCGATCCGGAACAGCCTTATAATGTAGTGCAGATTTATTATACCCAACCCGAGATACCTGCGGCTAAAACCGAAAACCAGTACCGTGCATCCATTGTACGTGAGTTGTTCAACCAGATGATGAGCAGCAGGCTCGATGAGATTGCACAAAAGCCTAATGCCCCATTCCTTTTTGGCAGCAGCAGTTACAGCAGTTTTATTGGCGATAAGGATGCGTTTACATTGTTGGCGGTAGCCAAAACCGGTAAAGATATTGAGGCCTCCATTCAGACCCTGGTTACGGAAAATGAAAGGGTAAGGCAGTATGGTTTTGTACAAAGCGAGCTGGACCGCGCCATCAAAGCCAGCCTGTCGAGGATAGAGAACCTTTACAAAGAGCGCGACAAAACAAAATCGGCCGAGTTGCTGCAGGAGCTTATCCGCAATTACCTTAAGCAGGAATCCATTCCGGGTATTGAATACGAATACGGCCTTTACCAGAAGTTCCTGCCCACCATCACTTTGAAAGAAGTCAACAACCTGATCAACCAGTGGATCAAAAAAACAGATCGCTCCATTGTGATCACGGCACCGGAAAAAGAGAAAGCCAACCTGATCGGCGAGTCTGCCGCATTGGCCATACTGAACAAGCCTTTCAGTGCACTGAAAAAATATGAAGACAAGGTAGCTGCAGGCCCCATTTTACCTGTAACACCTGTTGCCGGTAAAATAGTAGCAGAAAAAAAATACGAGCCCATCGGCACCACTGAATGGACGCTTTCCAACGGAGCCCATGTTGTATTGAAGCCCACGACTTTCAAGAACGATGATATCCAGTTCTCCGCCATCAGTTGGGGCGGCACTTCTTTGTACAGCGACGCCGATTATGTCAATGCTTCCAACGCCGCATTGGTAGCTTCGGTAGGCGGCATCGGCAATCTCGACATACAGAGTCTGCAAAAAGAAATGGCAGGTAAGAACTGTTATGTGGCCCCTTCACTCAACAACTATATGCAGGGCATGAATGGCAGCAGTACCATCAAAGACCTGGAAACCGCATTGCAATTATTGCACGGCTATTTTGCCGTACCGCGAAAAGACAGCAGCATGTTCCAGGTGATACAACAGCAGATACAGGTGCAGCTGGTGAATAAGGACAAGAACCCGGCCAGCGTGTTCAATGATACGGTAAGTTATGCCATGAGCAATTACCACCCGCGCCGCAAACCCTTTACCATTGAAGCATTGAAGCAACTGGAGCTTGACCGTTCTTTCGCTATCTACAAAGAACGTTTCAGCAATGCAGGACAATTCCTGTTTACGTTCGTGGGTAATTTCACGCTTGACAGCATCAAACCGCTGGTAGAAAAATACATTGCTTCCCTTCCTTCCACCGGTAAACAGGAGAACTGGAAAGATGTGGGACTGCGCAACCCGCAGGGAGTGATCAGCAAAGTAGTGCGGAAAGGGAAAGAAAGCAAAGCCAGTGTGCGGCTATTTTTTACCGGCAACAACAGCAGTTTCAATGAACTGGATGAGTTACAAATTGGCCAGTTGTGCAAAGCGCTGGGCATCAGGCTGAGAGAAGTACTGCGCGAAGATGCAGGAGGTGTATACGGTGTGGGGGTATCAGGCGGACTGAACAAAGAACCGGTGAATAACTACAGTATTTCCATCCAGTTTGGTTGCGCACCGGAGAATGTAGACAAGCTGGTGGCGCTGACCATGGAAGAGATCAACCACACCAAAGTCAATGGCATTGCACCAGTGAATATTGAGAAAGTAATAGCCGAACAAACACGCAGTCTTGAAAATGAATTCAAGGAAAATAACTACTGGCGTTATAAACTGGAACAGCAGTTCTTCCGCAAGAACAATCCGGAGAAAATACTCGACGCTCCGCAGCTCATTAAAAAGATCACGGTAGAACGTACAAAAGAACTGGCCAATCAATACTTCAGCGAATTGAACATGGCCAGGTTTGTATTGTTGCCTGAGGTACAGTAGTGAGGGGGTAAAAACCCTCACTACCCTATTACGAACCCGTCGGGTAAAATGGCCTGTTTTTTCACTACTACAATACCATCCTTAACAGCATACAAAGGGTGGTCTGTATTCTCCAGGTGTTGTCCCCCGTTGATCTGAACACCATTACCAATGCGACAGTTCTTGTCAATAATGGCATCCTTGATGAAACAACGCTCGCCAATGCCCAGTCTTGGCAAACCTTTGGAGTCATCCTTGGCCATGTCCTCAATGGTCTCGTAATAATCGTTGCCCATGACATAGCTGTTGACGACGGTACTGCCGGCGCCTATACGTGAGCGGATGCCTACCACGCATTGTTCCAGTCGGCTTGCATGTATGATGGACCCTTCGGCGATCAGGGTTTTCTCAAGCGTGGTTCCGCTGATCTTGGCGGGCGGCAGCATGCGGGAACGGCTGAAAACTGTTTTTGTATGATCGAATAAATTGAAAGGAGGTATCTCCTGTGTGAGCGCCAGGTTGGCTTCAAAAAAGGAATAGATATTTCCGATGTCGGTCCAGTAACCATCGTACTGGAAACTGATCACTTTATAATTGGCAATGGAATCGGGAATGATCTCTTTACCAAAATCCGTGGCTTTGGGGTGTACTTCATTGAGCAAATGATAGAGTATCTGTTTGCTGAAAATATAAATACCCATGGAAGCCTGGTAATGACGGCCAGCTTTCTGCATCTCAGGTCCTGTATCGCTTACCCAGTCGGGCAACATTTCTTTTTTGGGTTTCTCAATGAAAGAAGTGATGAAATTCTGTTCATTCGTTTTCATGATGCCGAATTCGGGCGCTTCCCGGTCGCCTACGGGAATGGTGGCGATGGAAATATCCGCTTCACTTGCTTTGTGCGCCTCGAACATTTCCGTAAAATCCATTTGGTACAACTGGTCGCCACTTAAGATCAGCACATACTCGAAATCAATATTGGAGATATGCCTGAGCGATTGCCTCACTGCATCGGCCGTACCCTGGAACCAGCCGCTGTTTTCCGGTGTTTGCTCCGCCGCCAGTATATCTACAAAACCCGTACTGAAAGCGCTGAACAAATAGGTATTCTTAATGTGCTTATTGAGCGAGGCCGAATTGAACTGCGTAAGTACAAACATGCGGTTGATGTTGCTGTTGATGCAGTTACTGATGGGGATATCCACCAACCGGTATTTACCTGCGATGGGTACTGCTGGTTTGGAACGGCTCGCTGTAAGCGGGAACAGTCTTGTTCCGGCTCCTCCTCCCAGGATGACGGCCAGAACTGATTTTGAAATATCATTCATCGTATGGCGGTTTTCGTTAACAATCTATCTTCTTAATGACCGGTACAGGTCAAGGTACGCTTCCACCACGGCTTCCCAGCTATGGTCTATCTGCATCATCTGCTTACGCATGGTATCCATATGCGCTGCATGCTGGTACACCGAAACAGCCCGGCTGATGGAATAATCAATGTCTTCAATATTGGCATGATTGAACCGGATGCCAAATCCCCCCGGATCTCCCATGTCTGCAACCGTATCCTGCAAGCCTCCCGTACTTCTTACCATTGGCACAGTTCCATAACGCATGGCATACATCTGGTTCAGTCCGCATGGCTCCACCCTGCTCGGCATCAGCAGAAAATCGGCGCCTGCATACAGGAGGTGACTCAATCCTTCATCATACCCGATCACGGCATCGAATATTCCGTTATAAGCGTGTTTCATTTGCTGGAACTGCCACTCTACATGGGTTTCGCCGCTTCCCAGTATCAGGAAAGAAGCCTGCCCCTGTGTATGGTCAATCGCTGTACGGATAGCATCGGGCAGCACATCGGCCGCTTTTTCGCCCACGAGCCGGCCTATGAAAACAAACAAGGGTTTGTGTATATCCAGACCGAAACGCCTGCACAGCATCTCTTTGTTCTGCTGTTTACCGGTTTTGACGGTCCCAACACTAAAGTGATGTTCCAGGTATTTATCCGTTGCCGGATCCCATACATCATGGTCAATACCATTGAGTATACCGGTGCATTTACCTTTCTCATATTCAAACAGTTTTTCGAGTCCGTTTGAATTGGAACGCAGCTCGTCCATATAGCTGTGGCTGACCGTGGTAACTTTATCAGCACACTTGATTCCCGATGCCAATGGATTGATATTGCCGTTCCAGTCCAGCATACCCCGCTTCCACAGGTCCCACCTGGGAATATATTTACTCTGGTCCCATCCCATCCATCCCTGGTATTGCGCATTATGAATGGTAAGTACGGTGGGAATGGATGCCAGCTTGCGATAATCGTAGCAATGCTGCATCATAAAAGGGAGCAGACCGGAATGGTGATCATGGCAATGTACCACATCGGGCTGGTGTTCCCAACTGCTCATCCAGTTCACTACTGCGATCTGGAAAGCCGTGAAACGCTCTGTATCGTCATCATATCCGTAGATTTTGTGCCGGTCGAGCAGGCCGTTGATGTCTACCAGGTAAAGGTCGAACCCCAGTTTATTGGTAGATTCCTTGATCACGGTATAATCGAAAAACCAGTTCCCCAGGTTGGAACTTCCCTTGAAATCGACTGCCCACTCATTGTCGTACAGGAATTTGGTACGGTACATGGGCATGACCACTTTGGCTATATGTCCCGCTTTGCATTGGTATTTGGGTAAAGCCCCTACTACGTCGCCTAATCCGCCTGCTTTGGCTACAGGGTAACACTCTGCACTGACATGAATGATCTCCATGAGACGCTTTTGAAAGATTTGCTCTGAAGTTAACAACTAAAAGCATTCGTTCAATTTCTGTATTTAGATTTTTTCGGTCTTATTTTTTAATTATTTTACACCCCTTATCAAAACGCATGCCTGCCATGAATCAACAAACCAAGTGGTCTCAGTTCGGAACCCTCATCTCCGTTTTCTTTTTCTGGGGGTTTGTAGCTGCCAGTAACGACATCCTCATCCCGGTATTCAAAAAAGCTTTTGATCTTTCCCAGGCACAGAGTCAGCTTGTATCTGTTGCCTTCTATGTAGCTTATACAGTGGGGTCGATCATTTATTTTGTTATATCTAAATCGATTAAGCGCGATCTTCTCAACAGTATGGGCTATAAAAATGGCATCGCTGTTGGTCTTGCCATATCGGCTATTGGCACATTGCTGTTCTATCCTGCCGCCAATAACTCTTCTTTTACGCTGATGATCACGGGACTGTTCATAGTTGGACTGGGCTTCTCGCTTCAGCAGATCGCCGCCAACCCGCTGGCCATCGTGATCGGCGATCCCAAAACGGGTTCCCAAAGGCTGAATATGGCGGGGGGTATTAATAATTTCGGAACCACCATCGGTCCGCTCCTGGTAAGCTTTGCCATTTTCGGCAGCGTAACCAGCAGCACCAATACCGCCAGCATTGAAAGCGTGAAAGTCCCCTACCTCATCCTCGGGGCCGCTTTTATACTGGTAGCCCTGTTTTTCAAGTTCTCATCCATTCCCAATAAAATTGACCTGGAAGACATGGCGGCACACGAGGCCGACAGTGAAAAGCAGGTCATGCACAGGTCATCTGCCCTTAAATATCCACAGCTGGTACTGGGCATGATTGGCATTTTTGTTTATGTGGGCGTGGAAGTAGCTACGGCCAGCAACCTGCCCGAATACATGCGGCAGCACATGAACATCACTACCGATAAAATTGCGCCTTATGTTTCACTCTACTGGGCCAGCCTCATGATGGGTCGCTGGACAGGCGCCGTAGGCGCATTTAATGTGAGCGCCGGCGCTAAAAATATCCTTAATTTCCTGATGCCTTACCTGGCATTTGCCGTGTTTTTACTGGTGAATGCCATTGCCCAGCACGATATCAGCTCTTTTTATGTTTATGGCTTCGTGATCATTGTGATGATTGTGGGAGATATTCTCAGCAAGGGCAATCCGGCCCGCATGCTCATGATCTTTGCACTGATGGGCATCACTGCATTACTCATCGGCATGTTTACCGAAGGCAGAATTAGTGTATTCGCTTTCATCAGTGTTGGACTTTTCTGCAGTACCTTGTGGCCCTGTATTTTCACGCTGGCCATTGCCGGTCTTGGCAAACATACCAACCAGGGAAGCAGCATGCTGATCATGATGATCATGGGTGGCGGACTGGTAAGTTATCTGCAGGGATGGGTGGCTTCGGACCATATACTCGGAATCAGGTACAGCTATATCGTTGGCGTTGCCTGTTTTGTTTATCTTGCGTTTTATGCGATCCGCTCAAAAGCTATTTTGAAAGCACAGGGGATTGATTATGATAAAAAGACCAGTGGAGGTCATTAAAAAAATTGTACATGCCTAAGAAAAAGCAGGGAATTGAGCCTCTGGCTATCGGAATTGACATCGGTGGAACAAACACCAAATTCGGGATCGTGGATGAAGTGGGTAATATACTTTTCTCCAGTGAGATGTCTACCCGGGTTCACAAAGACATCAACAGTTTTATCGACGACTTATACAACAACCTGCATCCTTTTATTGAGCAGGCTGGCGGTATCGGTCGTATCAAAGGTATTGGTGTAGGCGCCCCCAATGGCAACTATTATACCGGCACCATTGAATATGCACCTAACCTTCCGTGGAAAGGTATTATTCCGCTCGGTAAACTGATTGAAGACAAATTCAAGATACCCGCTATCGTTACCAATGACGCCAATGCAGCTGCTTTGGGTGAAATGATGTATGGTGCGGCACAGGGCATGAAAGATTTTATCATGATCACGCTGGGCACCGGTGTGGGCAGCGGTATTGTAGCCAATGGCAAGTTGATCTATGGACATGATGGGTTTGCAGGTGAGCTCGGTCATACCATCATCATACCCGATGGCCGCCTGCATGAAGGAACCGGCAAAAAAGGATCACTGGAAAGCTATGCTTCTGCTACAGGTGTAAGGCTGACCGCGTTGGAGTTGCTCGACAAAAGCAACAAACCCAGTCTCCTCCGCGCAATTCCCAGGGAAAGCATCGATTCCAAAGCCGTACACGATGCTGCCATGGAGGGCGATGAACTGGCCAAAGAAATATTTGAATACACCGGTAAAATACTGGGCATTGCACTGGCAAACTTTGTGATGTTCTCCAGTCCGGAAGCCATCATTCTTTTCGGAGGCCTTACCAATGCCGGCGACATGATACTGAAGCCTACGCGTGAAAGCATGGAAGATACACTGATACAGGTATTCCAGAATAAAGTGAGGATACTGGTGAGCCACCTCAAATCGGCCGATGCGGCTATACTTGGCGCGTCGGCATTGGTGTGGTAAGTTTTTCCTGCATCCACTTTTCTTTACCCCATCCGGGTATGACGTGTTTTTCGCTGTGGTAAGAAGAGCGTACGAGTGGGCCACTCTCTACATAATCGAACCCCTGCTCGTACCCGATCTCCCGCAGTTCGGCGAATTCGTCGGGATGCACAAAACGTTGAACGGTCAGGTGTTTTTTGGTGGGTTGCAGGTACTGCCCCAGCGTTAGTACATCACAGCCTGCCTCAAGCAGGTCTTCCATACTCCGGATCACTTCTTCTTTGGTTTCCCCTAATCCGAGCATAATACCCGTCTTAGTGCGCATGCCTCCTTCTTTCAGCATACGCAGCACATCGAGGCTGCGACGGTATTTGGCCTGTATGCGTACCTGTTTGGTGAGCCGTTCTACGGTTTCCATATTATGACTTACCACTTCAGGAGCGGCATCAATAATACGCTGCACCTGTTCTGCAATGCCCCTGAAATCGGGTATCAATGTTTCGAGGGTGGTATCGGGATTCAGTGCCTTAACAGCTTTAATGGTATTATACCAGATGGTGGAGCCCCCGTCTTTCAGTTCATCGCGGTCAACACTGGTGATCACCGCATGTTTTACCGTCATGAGGTGAATGGCTTCAGCCACGCGCTGGGGTTCATCCCAGTCAACCGGTTCGGGCCTGCCCGTAGCTACTGCACAGAAGCCGCAACTGCGTGTACAGATATTGCCCAGGATCATAAAAGTAGCAGTGCCTTCGCTCCAGCATTCGCCCATATTCGGACAATTGCCGCTTTCACAAATGGTATGCAGTTTATGGGTATCAACCAGTCCGCGAACGTGTTTGTAACTGGCGCCAATAGGCAATTTAACACGAAGCCAATTGGGTTTTTGAAGGGGGATTACAGGTAATTCTTGCATGGAACGCCTCTTATTCTTGTTCTATGCAAAAATAAGTCACTTTCGCTTACCAAAAGTGAGGGCAATATAGGCGTTGAAAAAGAAGCTTTTATCGGGCACATGCACCAGTATGGGCATTTTTTGCGAATAATATGCTGCATTCAGTCCAACTTCAATGGCCGACAACAACTCATTATACCTGCCATAATCAAAGCGCAGCGCAGTACGTACATGTGCACCCGGGACCAGCTTTACTTCACTCCATCCTTTGAAAAAGCCGCCACTGCCGCTGATCATGGTAGGATCGAGAAAGAGACTGTCATTGTTGTTATTGTATTTGATACGCTGGGCCCTGTTACCGTCGTATTTGTTGAGTATATCTAAATAATAAGGTTTCAGCAAGCCGGCAGAGATACCGCCGCCATAGATAGCCGATACCGCCACTCCATTCTTATTGCCTTTGCCGCCGATCAGTTTCTGCTGACCGAACCCTAGTTTCAGGTTATAAAAATTATTCTGTTTACCGTAGATATAGTTGGAGATAATGGTAAACCCTGCGCCATTGTTGTTGAAGGCAGAGCTTTTTTCTTCCTTTGGGTGTTTGTGTTCGCCGAATTCCAGCCACCAGATATTGGTAGTGGTAATGGTTTTGTATTTTCCATGTTCGTAAAACATGCCCCATCCGTCGGTATTGAATTTAAAGCCAAAAGCCCCCTGCTTTTGATAGATCAGTGCTCCTTCTTCTTCCTGTTTGATCAACTGGTTGACCCTTTCTCTCCGCTCTGCTTTTTTCTGTGATTTTTCCACGGCGCTTTTGGAAGGCTCTTTTTGTTGTGCCGATACCATTACTGTAACCAGGATAAACGGAATAAAAATTAGCTTCTTCACATCGTTTGATTTGATACCTGTAAATTTATGGCAAATTTGATGCAATGACTTCACAAATTATTTATAAAGGTGATTTGCGTACCACTGCTACGCATCTTCAGAGCGGAACTGTTATAGAGACCGATGCACCGACCGATAACCAGGGCAAGGGCGAACGTTTCTCCCCTACCGATCTTGTTGCCACCGCTCTGGGCACCTGTATGATCACTACCATGGCCATCAAGGCAAGGACCATGAATATTGAACTCGATGGTACCCGTGTGGATGTAACAAAGATCATGGTAAGCGATCCCCGCCGTGTTGGCAAATTGGTTGCACATATGTATATGCCTGCTGGATTGAACCTGGATGAAAAAACAAAAGAGATCCTGGAGAGAACGGCGCGCACCTGTCCGGTTGAAAGAAGCCTACACCCCAATGTGGAACTGGACATCGCTTTTTACTGGTAAACATTCTTTGTATTGAGCAGTTGGTTACCTACTGCACATTCCAGGCAATTTTTTGTTGCACAGTAGTTGTTACTCAGTTCTATCATTGCCTGGGATTCAAGTGCAGACCGTACCGGCACGCCCATTTGTTGCCATTGCCTGGTGATCTTATTCTGTTCTGCATGTAATTCCAGCAGCCAAGAAAGCGCCCGGTGCTTCCCCTTATCGTTGTTCCGGTAACAGGCATTGGCAAACAATAACGGAATCACCGTGTTGATGATGATGTTCCCGGCCATTTGTCTGCCCAGGTATTTGGGTTGTACTTCTTTGCACGCTTCACTGAAAATATAGTGCGTATGCCAGTACTCCTGTGCAGCGATATGGGTAAATGCCTGCAACAGTTCCTGTACAGATCCGGTTTCACAGAACAAAGAGAAAAAGGAAGATTTGCGATGGAATAATACAGCCAGTTGCGAAAAGCGGATAGTGGGAAAGGAAGCTGGTCTCATTCGGAGAAAAGCAGGCTGCACAGCTACCGGAACCAGCTGGTGTTTTTGTTGCAGGAAAGCATATTCTCTTTTCAACATCAATCCGTATGAATCGCGGCCAACATTGTTCAACAGGTTGGCCTGTCCCATGACAAGGGCTTCCAGTTGAAAAGGATGGTGACTGTAGCGCGCCAGCAACCTTACAGGCAAACCAACAGCCATCTGTTCAAACAAAACCCTGTTCACCTTGCCGCCAAAATTAGCTGCTATTGTCCGCCAGCACACTTCTTCCCAGTCATTCTTGCATCGCTGCAACATTTCCAGTACCTGCGCAGCTTTGCGTTCCAGTCTCTCCGCCGCAAGCCTCTCTTTCCAGGCATACCAGGCAAGGGGTGTCAGGGAGGGCAGAAAAGAGCTGCACGGAATGGGCAAAGGATTGTTCATGATGGCGCCATACCGTTGCAGCAAAACGCCTGCCACCCGGGACCTCATCTCCAGTGTGGGAATTTGGTTCCCATACAGATCAAAAAGTTTTTCATCTTCTTCCCATACCACATGTAAAATGATCTTCCGGTAATGAGGATCATTGTTGTGCCGGTGCCTGTTCCAGTCAGACGCCAGCAGGTGCAATTCAATATTGCCTGCCCAGGTAGTTGATCCAATACCAATTTTCGCTTCCAGGAAATCGGGCCCCTGGTGGCGGTTGATCATACCACATTTATAAATAACCAACCGCTCCCCCTGCGTAGTAAACAACTGCTTTGTATTGAAGTACTGGAACTGCCAGATGAATTGCAATAAACCCTCGTTCATGCTTGTACATTAAACGAGCAAAATAGCGGTTAAAGGGTTGCGGAAAATACTTGATTTAGTTGTTGGTTGTCAGCAGCAATTCCCTCACTACCCTGCTTACCGGTAATCCCATGACATTATAGAAATCACCTTTCACCCATTGGATGCCTACTACGCCGATCCATTCCTGGATGGCATAGGCGCCGGCTTTATCGTAGGGTTGGTATTTATCAACATAGAAACAGATCTGATCATAGCTAAGGTGATGAAACTGTACCTCTGTAATATCGGCAAAAGATGTTTCGCTTCCGTTGCGAAGTATCACTACGCCTGTGATCACCCGGTGCATATTGCCAGATAATGATTGCAAGATATGGATGGCTTCTTCTCGGTCGGCGGGCTTTCCAATTACCTTTTCTCCCAGTACCACAACCGTATCTGCGGCAACGATGGTACTTTCAGCATACTGGCTGTGAAAAGCTTCCTGCACATATTGCCTGACCGCCAACGCCTTGTTTCTCGCAATATATATAGGCACTTCGGTTACCGGCATTCCTTCCGGAAAACTTTCATCGGTGTGTTGCACAATCACTTCAAACGGAATTTCCGCCCATTCCAACAGCATTTTCCTGCGGGGAGATTGTGAAGCAAGTATCACTGGATTCATCAGATGCTTAACTTTTAAAATTAAAAAATTGATTTTTCGTTTTATCCCCTACAGATAGAACCAAAAAAATACCATCGACAAAATACCTGTCATCATCACCAGTTTCACCATTGAGCTCAGCAAGTGAAAATCTTTGGAAGTAACTGCTTTGGATAGTTTAAACAGTATCCATATAAGCGGTGCGATGATCAGCACAAAGCAATAAACAGCGCTGGCCCACCACCCAAAAGGCAATACATAGAACTGCAGGATGGTGAGTGCGGCAATGAGCACGATCAGCCATACCGCTGTATATACTTTACTGGCATTGATGCCCCATACAATGGGCATGGTTCGACAGCCATAGCGACGGTCTCCTTCCAGATCTTCCATGTCTTTGATCACTTCCCTGATCAGCGATATGATGAAGGCAAAGGAAGTATATACAATGGTAAGCCTGAAAAAACGCACTTCATTCCTGTTGATCGAAAAGATATGTTGGAGTTGCAGTGGGTGCTTGGCCAGGAAAAGCACCATGATCACCCATGCCGTTAAAAGAGAGATGATCACATTTCCGATCAGCAATTGCTTCTTAAAATTGGTGGAATAGAACCAGAGCAGTATGATACTTGTCAGATTGGCCAGCACCAGGTGCCAATAAAGATTGAAAGGAAGCGCTGCAACCGTAAAAAAGAGCCCGAGTAAACTCAGGAACATATGCCAGAAAATAACCCACCTGCGGTTGATGAGCACATTCACCACTACTTTGCCGGGCTTATTCACCTGGTCTATGTTCAGGTCGAAATAATCGTTGATGATATAACCTGCCGCCGCTATCAATACCGAAGCAATCACCAGGAAAATGAACTGCCGGGTATCTGGTACCTGGCCGGGATCATTGCTGTAAATCTTTTTATAGATACAGTACTCAAACAGTATTTGGGTAAGTATTATGAAGACCAGGTTCGGCCATCGTACCAGCCTGAAAAAAGCAGCGATTATTTTCAAAATGGACATTTATGCAACACAAGATAAAACAGGGAATCTTAAACCAGTGTAAACTATTGTGCTTTTATGCTGAAATCTTCATTCCAGTCACCCCGCAGCTTCATTACTTTTTCTATTACATCTCTTACACAACCCTCACCTCCTTTCAGGCGTGAAACATAGAGCGATTTTTTCCTGATCTCCTGTACTGCATCAGCCGGACAACAGGGCAGGCCTGCCAGGTCCATGGCTTTCGTATCGGGAATATCGTCACCCATATACAACAATTGGGCATTGCTGATATGGTGATTATGCATGAATGCCTTCAGCACTTCCACTTTGTTTTCAACTTTCATCCATACATGTTCCACACCCAGTTTATTCAATCGCTCTTTCACTTCATCGGAATTCCCCCCTGAAATAACCGCTACCTTGTACCCTTTCTTTACTGCCAGTTGTAAAGCATACCCGTCTTTGATATTCATGCGGCGGGCCATTACGCCATCGGGCAAAACCAGGAGACTGCCATCGGTGAGTACTCCATCGACATCAAACACAAAAGCAGTAACGGGTTTGAATCTTTCCAGCATGGGGGATAAAGATTGAATAGATTATTTCTGGTTATCACGCCATTCATATACCCAGGCGCTTTGTATCATTTCCAGGTGCCCTTCTGTACTCTGCTCACGGGTTCCTTCGAAACTGGGCAATTCCAACACCCATTCCAGCAAATCGGTGAAACGGATACGGTATATTTTCGCTTCCGTAAAATCATCCCCAAAACGCTCATACAGCTTCATAGCTATATCCTCATGATCGTTCCAGTGAATAGGGGGTTCAAAATGGCTCATAATTATCAATTAATGTCTCAATTGCCCGATGCTCAATGCTGATTCGCTTAGGACATCGAGCCATTATTATTTATTCTCCTAAAAACTGGGTCTGGTCCGGAATCGTTACACGCACTTCTCCACCGCTTCCTTCCTGTAATACGCATTGGCACCCCAGTCTTGAATTGATTCGCGGATTAACAGCGCGGTCTATGAAATCTTCTTCCTTATCGCTCAGTTCTTCCAGCAGGTCCATCCCCTCTTCCACATACAAATGGCAGGTACTGCAGGCGCAAACGGCGCCGCAATTGTGATGCAGTTCAATGCCATTGTCCAGACATATTTCCAGCAAACTCTGATCAGCCTTGATATCATTTAATGTAACCGGCTCCAGTCCCCGCTGCTCAAACTTGACTCTTATCGTGTACATAGTTTCCATTTCAGGTGCAAAAGTATCTGAAAACGAACAAAAAGGCAAAATGGCCGTCGCAAACGTTTGTTTTCATCACTATGATGTGCTGTTATGTCCGAATTGCGTGCGGATACTCTCGGTAAGGGCTTTATATACCCTGAGTAATTGCGGATATTGCTGCAGCAGGGTTTCGTGTTTGTGCAGTGTATTGGTATCGTTACGGAAAGCGGGTCCCGCCTGCACTTCGCCCGGCGAGGAGGATTGTATTTGCCGGGCGGTATCAGCAATGATAGGATAAAAAAGGCTGAAATCGATCTTTTCAGCCGCGCAATAATCTGCCGCCAGGTGATATAAATGATTGGGGAAATTGGAAGTAAGGGCTGCGAGCAAATGCATGCGGCTCCTGGCAGCATCATCGGCCTGCGCAACAATATTGGAAAATTCCATTGCAATGGCATGGATGCTTTCGAGCGTTTCAGCGGTATTACCATCAATCACCAGGGTAACAGGACTGATCGTTTCCATCGATTTACGGATCATTTTCATGGGCCATAACACTCCATACCGGCTGCTGGCATGCCTGAGCACTTCTTTGGAAACCGATCCTGCCGTATGGATCACCAGCTCATCACCCAGAACAATCTGCCTGGCTGTTTCTTCCAGTCCCCGGTCGCTCACCGCCACCAGGTAAAGATCCGCGCCCTTTTGCAATTGTTTCAAATCGGTAATGGCAGTTGATCCCAGCAGGCTGGCCAGTTCCTGTGCATGTGCCGCCTCCCTGCTCCATACCTGTATAATAGGGTGTTTCGCGGCAACCATGAGTTTGCCCATTACTGTAGCCACATTACCTGAACCGATGATGACAACCTTCATATCTTTGTGCTTATTAGTCATTAAGGTATTACACCAGGCAATAAATCAGTCGCTAAAAGCGGCGAATCTAAAAATATTCGGATGAAATTAGCACAAAGAGTTATGATCGGCTATTATAAAACCAAATTCAGGACCATAGGACTGCTCTCACCCCGCAAAGCTGCCGAATCTGCCTTACGTTTGTTTTGTACACCTTATACCGGCAGGCCCAAAAAAAAGATTCCGCCCGTTTTTCACAAAGCACTGACTCTTGCATTTGAGTTTGAAGGCTTAACCGTAAGAGGGTTTCACTGGAAGCCTGCCCAGCCTGGCAGGAAAGTACTCATCTCCCATGGATTCAGCAGTTACAGTTATAAATTCGAGCATTTAGTGCAGCCCCTGCTCAGGGAAGGGTTCGAAGTATTTGCTTTCGACGCACCCGCCCATGGCACCAGCGATGGAAAAACCATCAATGCCATGGTCTATAAAAATATGTTGTTGCGTATTGAAGAAACTTATGGCCCTTTCTACGGTTTCATCGGTCATTCCCTGGGCGCCCTGGCTACTTCCCTGGCCATGGAAGAGATAAAAGACAACCTGCATAAAAAAATGGTATTGATTGCCCCGGCTACCGAGACCTCAAGGGCCATCCGTCAATACTGCCATTTATTGCACATCAGGGAAACCACTAAGGCCGAACTGGAACAATTGATCGAATCCATGACCCGCAAACCCATCAGTCATTTTTCCGTGAACAGGGCCGTAAAGCAGGTGCCTACCCCCACGCTTTGGGTGCACGACCAGCACGACAGGATCTGTCCCCTTAAAGATACCCTCCCCTCCCGCGAACACCCCATTCCACATCTTCATTTTATGATAACAGAGGGCCTGGGGCATAATAAAATATACCGCGACCAGCAGGTTGTTAAGGAAATTTTACGTTTTTTATTGGACTAGCCGTTTATAATCGCCTTTTTTCAACATTTTTTGCATTTTGCCGGTTTGGCCTAATATTGCATTACATGGCAAAGAATTTATTGATCGTTGAGTCGCCGGCAAAAGCCAAGACAATTGAAAAAATCCTCGGGAAAGATTTCGAGGTGAAAAGTTGTTACGGGCATATACGGGACCTGGAAAAAGATGATATGGGGATTGACCTGAATAACCAGTACCAGCCCCGTTATATTGTTCCCGGCGAGAAGGAAAAAGTGGTTCGTGAACTCAGGCAATTGGCCAAAAAAGCGGATGAAGTATGGCTGGCATCGGATGAGGACCGTGAGGGAGAAAGCATCAGCTGGCACCTGGCCGAAGTACTCGGACTCGATCCCAAAACCACTAAACGGATTGTTTTCCATGAAATCACCGCCCCCGCCATTAAGAAAGCTGTTGAAAACCCGCGCAAAATAAATATGGACCTGGTGAATGCCCAGCAGGCGCGCCGGGTGCTGGACAGGCTGGTAGGATTTGAGCTGAGTCCCGTTCTCTGGCGCAAAATAGGCATGCAGCGCAGCCTTAGTGCCGGCCGCGTACAGAGTGTGGCCGTTCGCCTGATCGTTGAACGGGAAAGGGAGATCAACCAGTTTGTTTCTGAAAGTAGTTTTAAAATAGAAGCCCTCTTTACTGCTGATGACATCAATGGCAAACCGGTTGGCTTCAAAGCCGAAGGCCCTTCTAAACTGAACTCCCCTGAAACCGCTTCTGCCTTCCTGGATGCCTGTAAAAATGCATCCTATACCGTAACAGATGTAACGGTAAAACCGGCCAAGCGAAGCCCTACAGCACCTTTTACCACTTCCACCCTGCAACAGGAGGCAGCCCGTAAACTGGGATATGGCGTAAGCAAGACCATGCTGCTGGCACAGAAACTATATGAAAGTGGTAGGATCACTTATATGCGTACCGACAGCATCAACCTGAGTGATACGGCCATGAAGGATATACATAAAGAGGTAATATCCAGCTATGGTGAAACATATTACCAGCCCCGCAAATTCAGGAACAAGAACGAAAACGCACAGGAAGCACACGAAGCCATCAGGCCTACCTATATGAATAATCATACGGTGGCCGACGAAGATACCCGGCGCCTCTATGAACTGATCTGGAAAAGGACCATCGCTTCCCAGATGAGCGATGCCGAATTTGAAAAGACCATTGCCAAAATCAATATTTCCACCAATAACGAGACGCTAACCGCCACCGGCGAAGTGATGAAATTCGACGGCTTCCTGAAAGTATACCTGGAAGGAAAGGATGAGGAGGAAGACGACAATGAAGGCATATTACCCCCTCTTTCTGTTGGTCAGCATCCTGAATTCAGGGAAATGACGGCCACTGAAAAATTCACCCGCCCGGCTCCCCGTTACACGGAAGCATCGCTGGTGAAAAAACTTGAGGAACTGGGTATTGGCCGCCCTTCTACTTATGCTCCTACCATTTCTACCATCATCAAGCGCAATTATGTAGAGAAAAGGGATAAGGAAGGGATGAAAAGGGAAGTGCGGTTGCTGAAACTGGATAAAAACAACCAGGTTAAAAAGGAAATCCTTACAGAAAATACCGGTGCAGAGAAAAGCAAGCTCTTCCCAACCGATCTGGGCAGCGTGGTGACTGACTTCCTCAAACAACATTTTAAAAAGGTGATGGATTTTGGCTTTACTGCCCGTATTGAAGAAGAGTTTGATGAGATTGCCGAGGGCAAAATGCGCTGGAGTAATATGATCGATTCATTCTACAAGCCATTCCATGTAGATATTGAACATACACTGGAAAATGCGGAACGCGCCAAAGGAGAAAGGGAACTGGGCTTTGACCCTGAAACAGGTAAAAAAGTGATCGCACGTATGGGGCGTTATGGCCCTATGGTGCAGATTGGCAGTGCTGACGATGAAGAAAAGCCTCGCTTTGCCAAACTTAAAGCCACACAAAGCATTGAAACAATTACCATGGATGAGGCCATGGAGTTGTTTGCATTACCCCGTGTCATTGGTGAATATGAGGGCCAGGAGCTGTCTGTTAATGTAGGCAGGTTCGGACCCTATATCAAGCTGGGCGACCAGTTCATATCCATTCCCAAGGGCGAAGACCTTTTTGAAATAGACATGGAGCGTGCCATTCAACTGATTGCAGAAAAGCAACAGGCCGATGCGCCTGTCGGTTACTACCAGGACCTTCCCGTAACCAAGGGCAAGGGTCGTTTTGGTCCCTTTATCAAATGGAACGACATGTTCATTAATATTCCCCGCGCTTACGATTTCGACGCATTGAGCCAGCATGATATCAATGAACTGGTCTCTAAAAAAATAGAAAAGGAAGCCAACCGTTTCATCAAACAGTGGCCCGAAGAAAAAATATCCATCGAAAATGGCCGCTGGGGCCCCTTCATCCGATTCAACAAAAAAATGCTCAAACTAGGCAAAGCCCCCGATGGCGCTAAATATACTGCAGAAACACTTGCAGACATCAATGTTGAAGAGGTGAAAAAAATGATCGAAGAGCAGGTACCCAATGCCTTTGCTAAAAAAACAAAAGCTGCTCCAAAAAAGAAAGCTCCAAAAAAGAAAGTATAATGTGAAAATCGCTCGATGCGCAATTGAGCCATTATTAATGTCTTCCCATCTGCCTCAGGAACCGCACATGCGCTACCACGGCTTTGCGCATGGTGGGGTATTCGATGTATTGCAACTGGTATTCCAGGCATACTTTCTTTACGATCTTACTGATGGCGGGATAATGGATGTGGGAGATTTTGGGGAACAGGTGGTGCTCAATCTGGAAATTCAGTCCCCCTACCAGCCAGCTCACCAACTTATTGCGGGTTGCAAAATTAGCGGTAGTCTTGATTTGGTGGGCAGCGAACTCATCGGGTAATTTATTGGAATCCAGGTCAGCTACAGGGAATTCGGTATGTTCTACGGTATGCGCCAGCTGGAATACAATACTTAAAATAAAACCCGCTGATAAACTCATGGCCAGGAAACCGATGAGCCAGTACAACCAGCCTACTGCCAATATAGGAATTACAATGAAGACGGCTGCGTGGTACAGTTTAACTCCCCAGAATTCAATATGGTCCCTGATACTCATTTTTTTCAGGGGTACACTGCCTATCCTGCGTGAAAAATATTTATTGTAATCGGAAAAGAATATCCAGAAAATATAGAGCAGCATGTACAAGGCCCAGAAATAAAAATGCTGGAAGCGATGTACTTTATAGCGCTTCTGTGTAGGGGCCATGCGCATCAGGGCGCCTATTTGAATGTCATCATCCACTCCATCGACATTGGTAAAACTGTGGTGGATCATGTTGTGTTTCATGTTCCACATAAAATGATTGGCGCCCAGCAGACTGATGGAAGAAGCGGCGATACGGTTCACGCCTTTTTTGGTGCTGAAGCTGCCATGACTGCCATCGTGCATTACGTTAAATCCTATAGCGGCTACAAAACCGCCTAATAAAAAACATTCACCTAATGCAAAGTACCAGGCAGGAGTAAAAAAAACAACATGCACAAACACCGTTATAAAACCAATGATCATGATCAATGCCTTGGTAAACAGCTTGGGATTACCGGTTGCATTGATCCCGTTTTCATCAAAATAAGCCTGTACTCTTTTCTTGAGTTCGGTATGCAAGGACTGCTTAACAGCAGGGAATTTAGGAACAGCGGGTAGAGACATATGCAGGCTTTCTTTTCTTAAAGGGGCACAAGGTACCTCTTATCGGGTTTATACCCTTGTTAAATCTCCTTTTTTTCTATAAATAAACCAAAATCAACGCAGGAAGTCACCGATTATTATTTAATACAAAAATCACATTTCCACATAGGTTGGATAACTTATATACGAGCTTCTGGAGAATTTTAACTTAGTTTGATATGGCATTTATGTAGCACCAACTAGCCTTATGCAGGAGACCCGAGAAATAAACGCCCTGTTCAACCTGATAGACGACCCTGATGAGGAAGTATATTCCACCATCTCAGAAAAGATCATGGGGTATGGTAAAGGCATCATCCCCAACCTGGAGCATCTTTGGGAAACCACATTGGACGAAGAAACGCAGGAGCGCATAGAGATGATCATTCATCGTCTTCATTATACTGACCTGAGCAATGACCTTATTGAATGGCGCGACGGTCCTTATAACGATCTTCTTTTCGGTGCCCTGCTGGTAAGCAAGTTCCAATATCCCGATCTGCATACCACGCCTGTGCTTCAGGATATTGAAAAGATACGCCGCAATGTATGGCTTGAACTGAATAGCTTCCTTACTCCCTTAGAGCAGGCCAATGTATTATCCAGCATACTCTACAATTATTATAACCTCAAGGGCGTAGAAGTAAGCTATACCAATCCGGATGATTTCTTTCTGCATAAAGTACTGGAGTCGAAAAAAGGCAATGCCATCAGTAATGGCATCATTTACCAGATACTTTGCGAGTTACTTGACATCAATGCACATATCATCAATATTCCCAAGCAATGCCTGATCGCTTTTTTTCATTCAGATTATGATGCCACTGCCTATACCGGCCACCCGAAAAACAAGATCCACTTTTATGTGGACGCTACATCCGGACAGGCTTATTCGCACAGCGACATAGAAAATTATTTCAAAAGGATCTCAGTCCCACCCACTTCTTTTTATTTCAAACCACTTTCCCATAAACGCATCGTACAGATGCTGCTGGAAGAAGTGGCGAAATGTTTCGGCAGCGCTAAGGACCTGTATAAACAGAAGGAACTGGAAAAGCTTGCAGAGCTCTTTAGCTGATGTCTGATTTGCTTCATCGGTTTCAAATCAGACATTTACAAAAGGCTTGCTTCCAGCGTAATGTCCATTTTATACGCTTTGCTTACGGGACAATTGGCTTTGGCATCAGCGGCGGCGGCCTGGAACTGGGCCTCGTTGATACCTGGTACTTTGGCCCTGGTGGTGAGCTGGGAACTTTTGATGACCCCGTCTTCAAGGGTAACAACACAGTTGGTTTCTATGGAATCGGGGGTAAAGCCGGCTGCCCCCAGCACAAAGCTCAGTTTCATACTAAAGCAGCCCGCATGTGCAGCCGCCATTAGTTCTTCGGGATTGGTTCCCACCCCCTCGGCAAAACGGGAATTGAATGAGTATTGTGTGTGGTTAAGGGTGGTGCTTTGGGTGGTCAAATGCCCGCTCCCCTCTTTACCTGAACCATTCCAGATAGCTGTTGCAGTACGTTTCATAAGTATTAAGTTTTTAGATTTGAATAAAATAACCTGTTTATGATCAGTTGGTCCGATTTTGAAAAAGTTGATATCCGCAGTGGCACCATCCTTGAAGTTACTGATTTTCCGGCAGCACGGAAACCCGCTTACCAATTAACGATCGATTTTGGTCCGCTCGGAATGAAAAAAAGCTCCGCTCAGATCACCCATCATTATACCAAAGAGGCGTTGATTGGTCGCCAGGTACTGGCAGTAGTGAATTTCCCGCCCAAACAAATTGCCAATTTTTTCAGCGAATGCCTGGTATTGGGTGTGTATGATGAAAATAATCAGGTAATTTTATTGCAGCCCGACCAAAAAGTTGCCAATGGGCAGCGGGTCGGATAACAGCTAAGCTGCCATTATGAGTGAGTTGCATTATACTTACTACGAAAGCCCCATAGGACTGCTTAAAATTGGCGGTACTGAACACTATATTGGTCAGTTAAGTTTTGTAGACAATGCCGACCAGCTCACGTATGGCGAACCGGGCATCACAGAAGTCATGCACCATTGCACCGAGCAGCTCATTGAATTTTTCCACGGCAGCCGCAGGCATTTTGAAGTACCCGTACACCAGGAAGGCACCGAATTCCAGAAAAGGGTTTGGGGAGAACTGTTGGAAATTCCATACGGGAAAACCATCAGCTATATGGACCTGGCCAAACGCCTGGGAGACCCCAAAGTGGTCCGGGCAGCCGCCAGTACCAATGGCAAGAACAATATTGCCATCATTGTTCCCTGCCATCGCGTCATCGGCAGCGACCGTTCCCTGGTGGGCTATTCGGGCGGCATGTGGCGCAAAAAATGGCTGCTCCAGCATGAGTTTAAAATTGCACACGGCGTGCAGACCTTGTTTTAAACTTAATTTATCCCGCTTAACGCAGCGACTTCCGTTTATCCCAGGTCAAATAAGAGAATCGGTGTAATCCGGTATTTTCGTAGCGATGAGATGCATACTTAGGTTCTTTTTGATGACAATATTTTTGGCTGGTATTCATTACTCCTGCCGCTCACAACAGGCATGTTCCACTTTGGGTCAAAACCCGTATTCTGCCTTCCCTGTCTGCGGCAGTACTACTTTCTCACAACAATCGGTTCCTATTTGCGGCGGCAGAACCATCCATACCCTTTGCACTGATGGTACTATTTATACTGATAAAAATCCTTTTTGGTACAAGTTCACCTGCTATACTGCTGGTACGCTTGGATTTGTCATTACTCCCCTGGCACAGAATGAAGACTACGACTGGCAATTATTCGACATTACCGGTCATGACCCTATGGATGTTTATGCAGTCCCGTCATTGTATGTTTCTTCTAACTGGTCGGGATCTTATGGACCAACAGGTACTTCAGCCACTGCCCGTAACCCCTATGAATGTTCGTCCCGCCCCGACCAGAACGTATCCACATTCAGTACTATGCCCACGCTTATAGTGGGACATGAATATATTTTATTGGTTAGTCATTTTTCAGATACGCAAAGTGGTTATACCTTATCTTTTGGCGGAGGCACTGCAAGCATCGTAAACCCGGTAATACCGCTTATTAAAAACGCTTATGCAGTATGCGACGGGACGCAGATCGTAGTTGTACTGAACAAGAAAGTAAAATGCAGGAGCATCGATGCAGACGGAAGTGATTTCAAAATCAGCGGCCCGGGCAATATTTCCATCATATCAGCAACCGGTAATCAATGCACCAGCAGTTTTGATTCAGATTCCATTTTATTAAAATTAAACAATATACTGTCTCCCGGCACCTATACAGTAACTGTACAAGCCGGTGCAGATGGTAATACGCTGGTAGACAACTGCGACAATCAGCTTGCCGTAGGTGCCAATGCCAGTCTGAATTTTACTCCGGCAAGGCCCACGCCTATGGACAGCATCAGTCCTGTTCTATGTATTACCGATACACTTCAACTGGTATTTAAAAATCCCATCAAATGCAATTCCATTGCTCCTGATGGAAGTGATTTTATCATCAGCGGCCCGATTCCAGTATCTGTTAAAGGTGCTGCCGGCATTTGCAGTAGCGGAGCAGCAACCATCATCAGAATTTTCCTTACAGCGCCCATCAAAACAAATGGCAGTTTCCGGGTCAAACTGGTAAATGGCAGTGATGGGAATACCCTGATCAATGAATGTGGTGAAATTACACCTGCCGGTTCTACCATTAATTTCACCACGCAAAACATTACCACTGCCGATTTCCAGTCAGCAGTGACTACAGGTTGCAAATACGATCTGCTGACACTCACGCACAACGGTAATAACAATGTCAACCAATGGAACTGGAACATTGACGATGGCAATACAAGCGCGGCACAAAGTCCGGTATTCAAATACAATACGTTTGGATTAAAGACAATCAGGCTCCTGGTAAGCAATGGTAAATGCAGTGACAGTTCTTCCGGCAAAATCAGTTTACCTGACCTAACTACAAAAGCCGCATTCAATGTGAGAGATTCATTATGTCCCGCCGATACATTGTTATTCACTGATGCCAGTAACAGTTCCAGCGGTGTGACTAAATGGAACTGGAATTTCGGTAACGGTGTTCAAAGTGCTTTACAAGCCCCTCCTGCCCAATCATATCCCATTGTTTCCCGTACCATTGCTTATACGGCCCGTCTGGTAGTTACCAATAACAGCAATTGCAGTGACACGGCCTACAAAAGCATCACTTTATTAGCAAGTTGTTATGTGGCTGTTCCTTCGGCATTCACGCCTAATGGAGACGGATTGAATGACTATCTCTATCCTCTCAACACCTTCAAAGCGGGT
This sequence comes from Sediminibacterium sp., assembly GCA_041798205.1. GTDB lineage: Bacteria > Bacteroidota > Bacteroidia > Chitinophagales > Chitinophagaceae > Sediminibacterium. The sequence continues at coordinate 215,018 of JBHCAK010000011.1, read as the reverse complement.
AATATGATATTCCGTATATTCAATCGTTATGGCCAGGTCATTTTCGAATCAAGAGATCCTGGCAAGAAATGGGATGGCAACGTCAACGGCATGCAACAGGCCAGTGGCACTTATGTATGGGCCCTCGAATTCACCCATAAAGACACGGGCCGGAAAATATTCATGAACGGAACAACAGTCCTGATCCGTTAATAAACTCCTCCCTTTCATTGAGCCATTGAACATTGAGCAATTAATTACAAGCTCATATCATCACCGGTAAAACTCAAAGGCAGTAGCATTTTTGCTTCCGGAATAATGTACACTTTTCCTTCCATGCCACTGATCACGATGCGAATGGGGGTTTGAAAATGAGTTTCATGTTCCAGCAGGCTTTGGCGGCACAGGCCGCAGGGAGATACAGGGCGATCACTGTTGCCATGCAGGTTATGGTAACTGATGGCCAGGGTTTGAATTGCCACGCCCGGATACAGTGCGGAGGCTGCCGAGAGCAGTACCCTTTCTGCACAGATGCCTACAGGATAACTGGCATTCTCCTGGTTACTGCCGGTCACCTCTTTGCCATTTACCAGCAGGGCCGCAGCGCCTACTTTAAAATCAGAATAAGGTGCATAGGCCATCTGTGTTGTTTCGCGTGCTTTTTTTAGCAGCTGTGCATCAACGGGTGTCAGTTGGTTGATATCATCGTACACTTCAAAAGCAAAACTGTAATGCTCGTGTTTCATGACAGGTTATTTGATGCCATTGAACAAACGCTTCCAACGCGGACCTTTGTCCCAGCTAAACCATATCAGGGAAGCTTTCCCCACAATATGCGTTTCGGGTACAAAACCCCAGTAACGGCTGTCCTGGCTCCGATGGCGATTATCTCCCATCATCCAGTAATAGTTATACTGTGTGGTATAGGCAGTAGTTTCTTTCCCGTTGATGATGTACTTGCCATTCTGTTCTTCCAGTGTATTATGCTCGTAAGTAACAATCAATCGCCTGTATAAAGCTATGGTCTGCGCATTAAGGGGTAGTACATCACCTTTTTTGGGTATGCGAACAGGTCCGTAATTGTCCACACTCCAGGGATAGTTGGCGTCGTCGTTAGGAAAAGTGTTACCTACATAATTATCTATATGTGGTACTACAGATTTGACAAAAGGCTGTGCTTTGATTTTTTCCATTTCGGTATGTGTCATATTGAGCACATATACGCCCCGGTTATTGGGAATGGAATCGATCTGTTTTCTGTTGCTGTCTTCCAGGTCGATACCCAATTCCTCCTTGAGAAATTCAGGAGTTAACGATGCACCATTAGTCGTTACAATATATTCTGTCTGTGAACCGGGTGGTACTTCTGCCGGTTGGCCATTCACATACAGGAGGCCTCCTTTTACCTGTACCTGGTCGCCTGCAACAGCCACACAACGCTTGATATAATTATCCGTTTTATCCATCGGGTGTACAATAATGGGCGGAAGAGAAGCATCTGCCATCATTTCACTGCGATTGCCCTTGTATCTTACCCGCAGCACATCGTAATAGGTTATCTTGCTGCCATAATCGGGGTCGTTGATGATGGTATCTCCGGCAGGGAAATTGAACACCACGACATCGTTCCTTTTTACTTCTGAAAAAGCATACAATCTTTTATACGGCAGTTGTACTGCTTTGATATAAGAAGGTGTGGTTTGAGAGAGAGGCATGGTATTATGCACAAAAGGAAAACTAAGCGGCGTTTGCGGAACACGGGCGCCATAGGCCATTTTGTTCACAAAAAGAAAATCATTGATGAGCAGGGTCTTTTCCATACTCTCGGTAGGGATCACATAAGCTTCAAAAATAAAAGTGCGGATGATGGTAGCTGCTACTACTGCAAACACACCTGCGTCGATCCATTCCCTTGATACAGGTTTTTTGTAACTATGGAATCCCGCTTCCCCATACCATTTTTCATTCTCTGAAAACCCCAGGTAAGGCAGGTAAATAAAAGGTAGAAATACGGTAAGGGTATGATGGATGAGGTTGAACCTCTTGAAGTGCATAACAAAGATGATAGTGATCCAGATGGTGATGAACTGTCCTGCAACAGGTATCAATTGGAGCCAGAACCAATACTTGCGTATGTGACATTTTTCAACAATCAACCAGGTATTGTAAAAAGGGATCAGCGCTTTCCAGGGGGCAAGACCTGCTTTTTTAAACATACCATACAATCCAATATACCAGCCGATCACATAGACAATGCATAGAAATAAACCCATATTCTCTGATTAAGTAGTAACAAAAATATCCTTTTCAGCCGCTTCCTGGTCTGCAGAAGGTCAAAGTTTTCTTAAATAAATGCTATTATTTGGGCAATACATAGGCTGCTACGTCGGAGCTTGTAATTTCTTTACCCGATAAAATGACCAGTCTTTCCACTACATTCCGCAATTCGCGGATATTACCCGTCCAGTCGTGTTGTTTCAGCGCTTCCATCGCTTTTTTATCGATGCTCTTTTTAGATTGTCCATATTCTTCCGCCACATCGGTGAGGAATTTATCTACCAGCAGGGGTATATCATCCCTTCGTTCATTGAGTGAGGGTACGTCGATCAGTATTACCCCCAGCCTGTGGTAAAGATCGAGCCGGAAATTTTTTTCCTCCACCTCTTTCAACAGGTTCTTATTGGTAGCTGCCACCACACGTACATCCACTCCTATTTCTTTTTCACCGCCTACCCTGGTGATCTTTCCTTCTTGCAGCGCCCGCAACACTTTGGCTTGTGCTCCCATACTCATATCACCTATTTCGTCCAGGAAAAGGGTTCCGCCATGTGCCTGTTCAAACTTGCCAATGCGTTGTTTGATGGCCGACGTAAACGAACCTTTTTCATGACCAAACAGTTCACTTTCGATCAGTTCACTCGGAATGGCAGCACAGTTCACTTCTACCAATGGCGCATCAGCACGGTTGCTCTTTTCGTGCAGCCAGCGAGCCACCAGTTCTTTACCGCTGCCGTTTTCACCGGTTATCAACACCCGGGCCTCGGTAGGCGCCACCTTGTCAATAGTATCTTTGATTTTAAGGATGGCCTCGCTTTCCCCGATGATCTCCTGCACTTTGGATACTTTCCGTTTGAGCACCCTGGTTTCCTTCACCAGCGAAGTCCTGTCCATCGCATTGCGGATGGTGATGAGCAGTCTGTTCAGATCCGGTGGTTTGGAAATATAATCGAACGCTCCTTTTTTCACGGCATCCACCGCCGTTTCAATATTGCCATGCCCGCTGATCATGATTACCGGCGTTTCGGAGTTGTGCTCACTGGCTTTCTGCAAAAATTCCAGTCCGTCCAGCTTGGGCATTTTTATATCGCATAAAACAATATCGTAAGTGGCAGCAGTGAATTTCTTCCATCCTTCCTCTCCATCTGCAGCTTCCTCAACCTTGAATCCTTCATTACCGAGGATGTCTTTCAATACATTCCGGATGGCACGTTCATCATCTATGATCAGAATATTGGGCATGTTGCTTTGTTTGTTGCTAAGATAGGGAGAAAGAAAATGTCTGTGATTTGAAAGAATATTTTCATCAGAAACCGTATTGGACACCTGCAAAAAAATTCCGGTCGGAAGCAGGATTGTAGAATCTCTTACCGGCGGCATTGATATCATTGCCAAGACTGTACACCTGGTTCAGCAGGTTATCGATACCGGCAAAGAGATGCAGTGTATGGCCTGCATTTTTCCGTTGCCATCCTGCCTTCCATTGCAGCAACTGGTAAGGGGCTGCATATACATCATTAGCATCTGTGAGTGGCAATGAGCCTGTTGCATTCAAAGAGATATTGCTGTACATGCCATTCCGTGTTGCCAGGTCCAGTCCGCTTACCCAAACATTCCGCGGCACTCCCGTTAACCTGTTTCCGGTATAATCCGCTGCACCCTGTTGATAGCTGTAGAAATAATAAGGCTGGTAACTGTAACTGCTCCATACCTGCAATTTACTGAGGAAGCGCTGCGATGATTGTACCAGGTTGTACCTGCACAAAGCCTCCACCCCTTTCTGTACGGCCCCGCCGGCATTGACAAAATATTCTGCACCCGCATTGTTCAGTCTTCTTACAATGGCATCCTTCAGTTTGAAATAATACACTGCCACATCAAACTGGAGACGCCTGTTGAATGCATAACCTTTCACCCCCGCTTCATAATTCCAACCCTGCTCTGCCTGCAAATCGCCATGATAACTGTGATCGGCCGGCCTTAATTCAGCCAGGGTTGGAGGAGAAAATCCCCTGGCTGCCACCGTATAAATGGTGATGCCCGGTTTCAAGCGATAGGATACAGCCATTCTCGGCGTAAGTATGGCATTGATACTGCGCCGCTGGTTGGCAGAGACAATATCTGTGATCCTTTGAAAACCGTACAATTGGTTATTCAGACTTAACCCTGCAGTAAAATCCCAGCTGTTGCCCAACCGGTATTCCGCCTGTGAAAAAACAAACCACTGGGCAGCGTATACTTTGTCCCTGAACTGCACTGTATCCTGCACTCCGCTACGGTTGCCATAATCATCAATGGCTGAATGGTTATACAGCCATTCGGCCCCACTCACCCATCGCCAGGCGTGGCGGGCATTGGCAGTATGAAAACTAAAGCGAAAGCCCGCACCCAGGTTATCTTCTGCCCTTTTCTCATAATTGGTGATGAAGGGGTTGCGGAACCTCGTTGTATTCCCTGTTATAAAACTGTTCAGTTTCCAGGCTTCGTTCAGTGTGACTTCGTGCGCCAGCCCTGCATATAAAGTGGAGTTATAGATGGCTGTCTGCTGCTGTACGGCTCCGGGAATGGCGCCTGCAGCTTGTCGTGCCAGTCTGGGGTTTTGCTGCATCTGCGCCAGCGTAATGCCACCAGGCGTCTGATAATACAGGTTGGTATAAAAGAACAGGAATTTCAACTGCTGTTGCCCGAGACGAAACGCTCCGTTCCATTGTACGGCATCTTTGCGCGTGGCTGTTTGTTGCCGGTAGCCGTCTGACTGCAAGTGTACCTGCTGCAGCGAAGTGCTGAAAGTTGGACTGCTGTATTGCCAGCCGGCCTGCTGCTGGAACAATCCGTAGGAGCCGCCCAGGAGTCCTGCTGTATAATGATGAATGGTTTGCGCTGTAAACGCATCGGGTGACTGCAACAATACCACGCCTCCTGTTCCGGCACCATAAACACTGGCTGCCGGTCCCTTTAATATTTCAGCGCCGCTGATTTGTGGCAGGGCTACCAGGTTAAGGTAGGTATTACCCCCTCCATCGGTCAAAGGAAAATCGTTCCAATAGACCTTTATGTTACGTACGCCGAAGGGAGAGCGCAAAAGACTGCCACGGAACGATAAGCGGTAACTGGCCGGAGATCTTTCTTCCATCCTTACACCCGGCACCGTATTGAATGAAGGCACCAATGAAACCGAAGTAACTTTCTCCAATGCCTGCCGGTTGATCGTTGCAATGGCTGCGGGCAATGTTTCCCACCTGCTACCACCCGCATGAAAAGCAGTTACCACTACTTCATCCAGTTGAACTGTACTATCTCGTATTGCAGTCTGCTGTGCAAATAATGTAGTTGCCGAAAAGTAGGCCGCGAGAATGAATGGAATTCGCATGAGGCAATGATATGGTTCGGTCAATAAAAAACCCGGAACACAAAATTCCGGGTTTATGCCATAAGATGGTGCTGTTATTTTTTCATGTACATCACTTCCTTTACCAGTTTGACAGTCCTGCTCACATCCGGAATGGCCAGAGCAGCCAGGTTGGGAGCATAGTGCATGGGGGCGTCGGCACTGGTAATGCGGCGAATGGGGGCATCAAGGTAATCGAAGCCTTCTTTCTGAATGCGGTAGGTGATTTCTGAAGAAACAGAGGCAAAGGGCCACTGTTCTTCCACAATCACCAGGCGGTTGGTTTTCTTAACGCTTTCGAGTATAGTTCTCCAATCGAGGGGGCGAATCGTACGCAGGTCAATTACTTCCGCGCTCACTCCTTCTTTTTCCAATTCAGCCGCAGCGTTCAATGCCACTTTCATCATTTTATTGAAAGAAACGATGGTTACATCGCGGCCTTGTTTTTTTACATCGGCCTTACCCAGCGGGATATAATATTCTTCTTCGGGTACATCGCTTTTATCGCCATAACCCACTTCCGCTTCCATGAAAATAACGGGATCTTCTTCATAGCGGATGGCCTGCTTCAACAGTCCTTTCGCGTCGTACCCATTAGAAGGAGAAACTACTTTGATACCAGGTATATTGGCATAATAACTTTCGAAAGCAGTGGAGTGCTGTGCACCGAGCTGACCTGCACTACCATTCGGGCCGCGGAAAACAATGGGACAACCGATCTGTCCGCCGCTCATTGCCAGCATTTTGGAAGCCGTATTCAGTATCTGGTCCATTGCCAGTACCGCAAAATTCCAGGTCATGAATTCAACCACAGGGCGTAATCCGTTCTGTGCAGCCCCTACTGCCACAGCAGCAAAGCCCAGTTCAGAAATAGGGGTATCAATCACTCGTTTCTCACCAAATTCGGCCAGCATACCCTGGCTCACTTTATAGGCTCCATTATATTCAGCCACTTCTTCACCCATGAGGAAAACCCTTTCATCCCTTCTCATTTCCTCACTCATGGCTTCACGCAGGGCCTCTCTGAAAGCTATTGAACGCATATCTCTGTTTATTAAATGAGGGGCAAAAATATAAGATTATGGAGTATAAAACCAAAAAGAAATCCCCTGTTCTGCGAACAGGGGATTTTCATCAAGCTCGTGAGCACGAGGCTTAAAACACATTAAAACCATAACTTATATAGTAAAGTCCGCCTATCTGCGGGTTACCATAACCGGTACGATAGTACTTATTGAATATGTTGGTACCACCTATTTTGATGAGTGATTTGGCAGAGGGTATTTTATAGCTCACCATTGCATCCACGGTTGTATAAGACGGAACGGGACCTACTGCAAAAGTGCCTTCATAGTTGAATTTATCGATCCACCTGTATGCTATGCTGAAACCAAACCTGTTGTCTTTCAGGAACCCGCTGTTGTTGAATGCCAGGTTAACCCGGTATTTAGGGGTATTGAAGAACGATACAAAACCGGCAGGCAGGTCTCCGATCATATCGGAATACACATTACCGCTAACAGAGAAGTTCTTAGGCAGCAGGTATTCCAGTGAAGCGCCCCAGCCACTGGTGGTTACTTCTGTAGGTGTGTTCACGGAAATACTGTAAATAGTGCGTGTGGATGAACTCAGAAGACCGATGGGATTTCCGTTGTTGGACTGCATTACGATCACACTGCTGATAAAATCCCTGGATTTACCCCAATAACCGTACACATCCACCAAGACCTTCTTTTCAATAAGACCTTTATAGCCCACTTCAAAAGACCTGCTTGATTCCGGTTTGAAATCGCCGAACTGCTGTTCCTGCAATAATGCAGGATTGGGAGCTCCTCCTACAACACTTGCCCCGAACGCAGCCACACTACCCGGCGTATATACTTTATTACCGGTGAAATTATAATAGTTACGCAATTGAGGCAGGCCGCCCATCAGACGAACACCTCCGCCTACGAGGAGGTTGATCCACTGATTCTGTGTAGTGGGGAAACGATAGGCAGTCTGGTAAGAGAAACGCAGGTTATGGTCTTTCGCCAGCTTCACAACAGCAGTCGCCCTGGGTGTAAAACGTCCGGCGAAATTGGTATTCTTATCATAGCGGCCAGATACAGTCAGCTTCAATACGTCATTGAGCAGTTTTTGAGATACCTGTCCATATGCACCCACTTCATTGATCTTGATGGTACCGGCTGTATCTGCAAACAAAGTCGACTTAGAATCCAACACATATTGTTTGTAACTGGCGCCTACCAGCAATTCGGTACCTGATTTATCCAGTCCCAGGTCATTCGTGAAATTATACTGACCTTCCAGTACATTCAGTTTTGACTGGTCAACAAACAAACCACCGCCCTGGGAAATAGGTGTTCCCGCAACTTTTTGGAACAAGGGGTGATTTCCAATATAGCCTGTGGGTCTTCCCTGGTCGGCAAAGCCCCTTGCCACAGCATGTGCTGCCATATCGGGAGCGCCCTGGTCACGTGCGGCTACATAGGCTGACAGGTATTGGGGGTACCAACTGGTACTTGATTTCCATGCCTCATTGAATAAACGGGTAGTAACGGTAGCATTAAAAGAATTTCCTGCATTTTCACGGGTTGTGTAAGCGCGTACATACCAGTTCTTATGACGCAGCTCCAGTTTGTATTGTCCGATTTTCAGGTCTTTCAATGAATAACGGTCGCTACCTGTATATACTGTACTACCAGTACCATAATATGCAGCGAAAGATGCTTCTATGGAATTGGTCAGTTTATAATGCAATGCACCTGTCAATTTCATATTCACGGTACTTGGATCGATCACATCTTTTTCTGCATAGCCTGTTCTGCTTACCGATTGGCTGCCGAAATAGTTTTTATTGGCATTGGATCCATATAGTATCGGTACATAAGGAGCCAGCGGCGCCAATGATGCGTTCCCGGCTACAATAGCGCTTAGCTGTGCAAGGCTAATAGCGGGATTGGCGTTGATGATTCCGTCGATAGCGCCTGAACCGGCAGCACCTACAGCGCCCCGCACACTGGCAGCAATACCAGCCATCGGCAGGGTGGTTTCATCTCCATATACGTTTACTCCATCATAGTTAGGGTCACTCGTTCTGTTACCAGGGATCATCTGTCCGTAAGGAGCAGAAGGGGTACTGGTACGGGAATAATTATCGGTTTGCGTAGCCAGCCAGTCCTGCGCCTGAATCAATTGAGCTCCTATTTTAAAAGCAAACCGTTCACTCAGTTTTTTAGCCCAACGCAGGCTCCAGTCATAGTAAGGAGCTTTGTTCCGCTCATAATTGTCAACATGGTTTACACCCTGCTTGATCTGAAAACTCAATCCCTGGTATTTGAAGGGATTCTTGCTGCTGATCAGAATGGTACCATTGGTTCCACCCGGACCATACAAAGCAGAAGAAGCACCGGGTAACAACTCCATATTGTCCACATCCAGTTCAGTAAGACCTATTACATTACCGACGGAAAAGTTCAGACCCGGGGCCTGGTTATCCATACCGTCTACCAACTGGTTGAGCTTGGTATTGCCACTGCTGTTGAAACCGCGGGTACCCATGCTTTTGAAAGTGAGGCTGGCAGTTACCACATCCACTCCTTTCAGGTTGGTGATCATGTCGTAATAGTTGGCCGCAGAAGAGTTCCGGATGGCAGCACTGCTGATACGTTCAATGGAAACCGGTGATTCAAGTATTTTCTCCGGGGTACGTGAAGCAGCTACCACTACTTCATCTCCCAATGTAAAAGAAACATCCAGGTCAACATTCAGCAATTCGCCGCCTTTGTATGTAATTTCTTTCGTGCCATAACCAACTGAGGAAAATACCAGGGTAAACGGAGGTTTTTGTACGGTGGTAAACCGGAAATTACCTTTATCGTCCGTAAATGTACCGGTAGTTCCTCCTTTGACGGTTACTGATACAGCCGATATAGCTTCCTTGGATTTGCTGTTCTTTACATTACCTGAAACGGTGGTTGCCTGTTGTGCTGTCGCGTTCATCGTGATGACAGATGCAGCCAACATCGAAACCAGACAGTAACTGTAGGTTCTTCTCATATTTGGGCAAGTTTAGTTAAAATCATTAGCAATGTAACAATTGTTAGTATTCCAATAAAATTTAATTTTGCTGCATGTCATCTTTTCAATTCCCTTCGCAAACACATTTATACCATGGTAAAGTAAGAGATGTTTATACGATTCAGACCGATTGGCTGGTAATGGTAGCCAGCGACCGGATCTCTGCATTCGATGTCATCCTTCCCAGACCCATTCCTTTCAAAGGACAAGTATTGAACCAGATTGCTGCTTATATGCTGGAAGCTACCAGTGATATTTGTCCGAATTGGCTCAAAGCAGTTCCCGCCCCTCATGTTTCTATTGGCACACGATGTGAACCATTCAGGATTGAAATGGTGGTTCGTGGGAATGTAGTGGGACATGCGTGGAGGACTTATAACAGTGGCACCAGAACACTTTGCGGAGTAACCATGCCTGAAGGATTGAAGGAGAATGATTTCTTCCCCTCACCCATCATTACTCCTTCAACCAAAGCGGCAGAAGGACATGATGAAGATATTTCAAAGGAAGAGATCATTGCAGAGAGGCTCGTATCTGCGGCTGACTGGGCCATACTGGAAGATTATGCCTTGAAACTGTTTGCACGTGGCAGGGAAATCGCCGCTTCACGTGGTCTTATACTGGCCGATACCAAATACGAATTTGGCAAGATCGGTGATACCATTTACCTGATGGATGAAGTGCATACGCCTGACTCTTCGCGCTATTTTTATGCTGATGGTTTTGAAGCACGACAGGCTTCGGGTGAAAAACAGAAACAACTGAGCAAAGAGTTTGTACGCGAATGGCTGATCTCGAATCATTTCATGGGCAAAGAAGGCCAGACTGTACCGGTTATGACCGACGAATGGATCGACACCATCAGCAAACGTTATATTGAATTGTATGAGAAAGTAACCGGGCAGCCTTTTGTTCCGCAGGAACTCGACGATGCAAGAACCGAACAGCTGGTGATCGATGCCCTGAAACAACTGAAAGCAATCTAATTATGAGGACCGTTTAACCTGGGTCTTAATCTTGCTTTGCTCTTGTTGAAAATATTACGGCCCATGTCTACTCCCTGCCTGATCTCTTTTTGCCGCTCCAAAGGCAGATGGATGGTGTCTTTACAAGCAGTGCTGCAACATCCTTCGTATACTTCGGCACAGGATTCGCATTGAATGAACAACAAGTGGCAGCCATTGTTCCTGCAATTGATATGGGTGTCGCATGGTTTACCACATTGGTGGCATTTGGCAATCACGTCTTCCGTAATACGTTCACCCAGGCGGTCGTCGAAAACAAAATTCTTGCCAATGAACCTGCTTTTCAATCCAACCTCCCTGCTTTGTTTGGCATAATTGATGATGCCTCCTTCCAGGTGAAATACATTATTGAATCCACGGTGAAGCATGTATGCACTTGCTTTCTCACATCGTATGCCCCCGGTGCAATACATGATGATGTTTTTCTCTTCATTTCCTTTCATCATCTCTGCCGCCATGAGTAATTGATCACGGAAAGTATCGGAAGGTATTTCAATGGCATTTTCGAAATGCCCCACTTCGTATTCATAATGATTGCGCATGTCAATCACCACTGTATCAGGGTCATTCATCAATTCATTCATCTGGTGCGCATTCACATATTTGCCTTTGCGCTCCATACTGAAAGACGGATCATGGATCCCATCTGCCACAATTTTTTCCCGCACTTTGATTTTCAGTACCCAGAAGCTTTTTCCGTCATCATCTACGGCAATATTCAACCGCAAACCGTTCAACGGTTCAATTGTGTATAAAAAAGTCCTGAACGCTTCTAATTGATTATCGGGAACGCTGATCTGTGCATTGATGCCTTCTTTGGCAACATATATCCTGCCAAATACCTGCAGGTTATTCAGGTTTTTATACAGGTAATCCCTGAACTCCTGCGGGTTCCGGATAGGGAAATATTGGTAAAAACTAATGGTAGTACGATGGAAGTTTTCTTCCATGAGGCGCTGTTTCAACTCCTCATTCGATACGCGGTTGTGTAATACGGGCATGTTTGGCAAATTTCAGGCATCTCTTTGAAGGGAAATGCTCTATTCAATAACAGAACCACTTGCAGGGTGGTCAAAATTTCGGTGCAAATATAGCATTTTTATGGCTGATAGCTGATTGGGTCATGCCTGGTTTGTTTATTGAAACGAAAAGAGTAATTTCAACGCCATTTGAAGAAAATTACTGCTATCTTAATCGCCTGTGTGTTATCCACAGCAGCAATACTGTGGTGATTTTATTCCAATTATTCAATCTTTATTTCTAATGAAGCGTTTTTTATTAACGGCTGTTTTTGCAACTGCTGTCTTTGTCACCTATGCACAAAACAAAGTCAGGGGTAGAGTATTCGATATGGTTACCAAAGCTCCCCTGAGCGGAGCCACTATTTCATTTCAGGGAAAAGGCGGCATTACAACCGACAAGAATGGTTTCTTTGAATTCAATTGCGGTAAAACAAACAGGATCACGGTTTCATTCATCGGGTATGAACCGGCCCGTACCAATATCAGGGACTGTGGTCATGAACTGAATATCGGACTCCATACTTTCAGCCATACCCTTGACGTGGTAGAGATCACGGCAACACCTGCGCAGGATCAATCCATGCTTAACCAGCCTGTACCCGTTGCCAAACTGGGTGAAGCGGAACTCAAGCGTGGCAATGACCTGTATCTCGACGATGCAATCAACAGTAACATCCCGGGCATGACCATGCAGCGGCGTGGTGTTTCTTCCGGACAGCAATTCAATATACGCGGATACGGCAACGGGATCAACGGCACCCGTGGTATCAGCAGTAATTTTGACGGACAGGGTTCCAAGGTTTACCTCAATGGCATTCCCATTACCGATGCTGAAGGCATTACCCTGATGGACGATATTGACTTTGCATCTATTGGAGAAGTGGAAGTGGTTAAGGGTCCGGCGGGTTCCCTGTATGGCCTGGCCATTGCAGGGGCTGTGAACCTGAAAACCATCAAGCCGCAAAAGGGTGTAACAGCAGTGGGACAGGATATGATGACTGGCAGCCGTGGCCTGCGCCGGTTTACCACTCATTTCCAGACAGCAACCGATCGTTCTGCTGTTCTGCTTAACTATGGTTACCAGCAATCAGACGGGCATATGACGCATACAGCTTCCACCAAAAGGTTTGCAAATTTTACGGGTGATTTTCAACTGAATGAAAAGCAGGGCATCAATTCTTATTTCGGATTCAGCAACAGCTATGACGAGCGGGGCGGCGAATTGACGATTGCACAATACCAAAACATGGATTATTCAGGCAACCCGGAATACATCAAAAGGAATGCGCATTCAGAAGTCATCAGTTTCAGGACCGGCCTTGCACATACTTATCGTTTCAGCAGACAGTTTGCCAATACCACTACTGTTTTTGGTTCCGCTGCAGCCAATAATGCGAGTTCGGCCTCCGGGTGGACTGATAAGCATCCGGTTAACTTCGGACTGCGTTCTGTGCTGAACATGAAATTCGATTTACGGAGCATGGGCAGCCTGAGCGGTGTTGCAGGTATTGAAACGCAGCACCAATATGCACAGGTTATCGGTTATAACATGGTAGCCAATCCCTCCAATCCCAACGGGTATTGGATCATTGGCGCCACGAAAAGTAACCAATCTACTTATTCGGGTACTACTTCCCTGTTTACGGAATGGACCCTTTCCCTGCCACACGATCTTTCCGTTACAGGCGGTATTGGTGTGAGCAGTATGAAAATTGAACTCAACGATCAACTCTATGTGGCGGGTAGTACCAAACCCACGAAATACAAGAACGATTTTTCCGGGATGGTTTCACCTCATTTAGCCGTAAATAAAATATTCAGTAAGGAATTTGCTGTTTATATCACCTGCAGCAGAGGGTACAAGGCACCGGCAAGCGCACATTTCTTCATTCCTGCAACCGGACAACTCAATACAGGATTAAGACCCGAAATCGGAGACCAGATTGAAATCGGTACTAAGGGACTGCTGTTCAGGGATAAGCTCAGCTACCAATTGGCACTGTTTGATGTGCAGTTCACCAATAAAATGACTGTTGTTGCAGTTCCCCTGAACAGCACTACTACTGCCTACAGTTATATAGCCAATGGCGGCAGGCAGGACGACCAGGGCATTGAAGCACTGATCAAATACATGGTCTATCAATCGGCCAGAGGTTTCTTCCGTTCTGTGCAACCTTTTTCCAATTTTACTTATTCCCATTTCAGGTACCGGGACTATACCTTCCAAAAATTGAATACGCCTCCTACCAGTATTACGGTTGTTGACTACAGCGATCATCCTGTTGCGGGCGTTGCTCCTTTTGCTGCTAATATGGGTGTTGATCTTGGTTTTGCAAAGGGCATTTATGCCAACATGCTTTATAGGTATAAAGATGCCGTACCCATCAGTTCTGATGGGCTTAATCGTACCACCAGTTATAACCTGCTTAATGCCAAACTGGGTATCCGGCAGCATTTGTGGCGGCATTTCACCATGAATCTTTTCTTTGGAGTGAACAATATCACCGGAGTCCAATATCCCAATATGGTATTTGTGAACCAATTACCCGATGCATATTTACCGGCGCCCGGTAAAGCAGATTATTTCGGCGGACTGCATGTAACATATCGCTTTTAAACCAGCAAGATACCTCTGGCTGCCCGGTAGAGATTCAGGTCCTGCTCTGTCTGAAAAAACTGCCTGTTAATGCAGCCAGTCCGGATACCAGTCCGCCAAGGAACCCCGTAAGTAATATCAGTGCAACAAAAGACCCGCCCAATGGCAGTATCTGTGCAACCTTGATAGAAAGGATGTGTTCATTAGGCACATCTTTCAGGGTGGCCAGGCTAATCCATAAAATGAACAGCCCTAAAAAGCCGGAAAAAAAAGCCTTGACCGCTTTCTGGTGAATGGTTACGGATACCAGAAACGAAGTAACTACAAAACTCCACCAGGGAAGTATCCCGTAAATACCTACTGCAAAAGCAAGGAAGGCGGTAAGAAATAATGCTGTTATAAATTTCATAAGTATTGGATTAGCCTTTAATGAAGCTGAGATGCCATTTTATTTTTTCATTTTTCACCACTGCCTCTTTTTTCAAAAAGAGCAGCCGGTAATACACCCCTTTGGCCCAGGTATCTACAAACGTATCATAATATTTGCTGCCGGGATTGCCGCTTTGTCCGCCCGGATATACCCCATAAGCTTCTATTTCATCCGTCAGGTGCACAATCATACGCCAGCTCGGTCCGTGTGTATCCTTGGTAGCATTAATGATATGTGCTCCTCCTCCAATAGGTAAATGAAACCGGCTCAATGCAGGTATTTTAAGTAGGTGCATTGCCCTGGTATCTTTAAAAACGCCCCAGGCCAGTTTATCTTCTTTCTCAAGTTTCCCGAAATAAGCGCAGGCTTTCTGGCAGGCTTTGGTAACCGTTTCACGCACGGTTTCTTTTTTGTCGGGCGTAGTGATGTCATCGGCAAAACGGTAAGTGCTGTCTTTAATCAGGTTCTCCAGCAGAGTAGATTCGTCGGGCCAGGGTAAGGGTAGTTTTGCTTTCGCAAATTCATCGCGCCACATTTGCGTTTCAATACTATCCCACATACACCTGAAAACCGTAGCACCTTTTTCATTGATGTCATTACGGAGATTCCAGTTTCGCAAAAGGTCTACATATTTCTTTTCCTCATTGTTCAACTTGGTTTCATCCAGATACTTCAGTATAACCGGGCGTGCCATTTCTGCAAACACATTGTAATTATCTGTTTGCATACCCTGCATATCCTGCGGCGTAATATTGTTCATGGCCGCCAGTTTTTTATTGATAATGATGCCCCGGTATAATGGGAAACTGGCAGGCTCCCCCAAATAATATGGATAAGTACTGTCGGTTGGCATCTGGTTGGCGCTGCTCACGAATCCGCGATCGGGGTTGCGGATAATGGGATTTTCCTCAACAGGGATATAGCCCTGCCATTTGTAACTGCTGTCCGTTCCCGGCAATACAAAATCGCCCTGCCGTTTCCATCTTGCAACAAACTCTCCCTGCTGTTTGATGGCAATATCTCCCGATACGGAAGCAAAAGCAAAATTCTGACCCGGGCATTTCCAGGTATTGATGGCTGACAGGTAGTCGTCGTAATTTTTTGCCCTGTTCAGTTTATAAAATACTTCCGGCCCGTTACCGCCTTCATGCGCTGTCCAGTGAATGGCCAGGTATTTTCCTTCTGTGCTGGCGTTTTTGTAACTGTTGTCATACATCACAGGACCGAATTCAGTAATGGCGATATTTTCGACCAGGTCGGGCCTGTCCTTGATCCTGATGACTTCCTTCCTGCTATCTGCTTTTTTCCATGCTCCATTGTACCAGTATTCCCCAAGGGTGCTGTCTTTGAATTTTAAGTCGAAATAATCAATCACATCCCTCCCTGCATTGGTCACGCCCCAGGCAATACTATCATTAAACCCGATTATCACCGAAGGCGCTCCGGGGAAACTGGCTCCATAAGTGCTGTATTCAGGTGTGGTGATTTGCACTTCATACCAAAGAGAAGGCAGGTTAAGCCCCAGGTGCGGGTCATTACACAGAATAGGGCGACCGCTTTTTGTTTTACTTCCTGAAACCGCCCAGTTGTTGCTGCCATTGTCTTTGTCGGGCAACTCCGGGTTGACAACAGTTGCTGTATGAGTATGTCCAAGATATATTGAATCTGACCCTGCAGGTTTTTTGGGAATAAGGGATGGTTTTGCAAAATCCGTACTACGGGGGATGATGGGGTCCAGTGAATCCTGTACGGCCGGGTATAATTGCTCAAAATCCTTGTACCCGAAATAATTCCTTGCATTGGTCATTTGCAGGTCGGTAGTGGTACCACGTGCCGTAAGGTCGTACGACATGAACATCAGAAAAAGATAGGTCTTGAAAGGTGTCCACTCTTCGGGTCTATAATCGAGCAATTTGTATTCGAAAGGTATCTGTTCCGGTTTGAGGGATTTGATATAAGCGTTTACGCCCGCTGCATAAGCTTCGGTTGCTGCCTTTAATTCAGGATGGTTCTCTATACTTTTTGCAGTCTGTTCGGCCCCGTAAACCATTCCCAGTCGCCTGAAAAACCTGTCGGTATTCACACGTCCCTCCCCCACTATTTCGCTGAGTCTGCCTGCCGCCACATAGGTCTGGAACTCCATCTGCCACAGACGGAATTTGGCGTGCAGGTAACCCTGCACATAATAAGCATCCGCGTCATTTTCAGCATAAATATGTGGCACGAGACGCTCATCTATGTATGCATCTGCTTTTCCCTTCAATCCATTTGCTTTGATCTCTCCGTCAAAAGAAGCATCCGCAGGTTCAGCATTTTGCCAGAAACCCTGTTGCGGGGAGAGGAAATAACCCAGACGGGGTGTTTTACTTTCCCCGGCCGGTAATTGGGTATTGAGTAATATGGTAACGCCAATTGTAGCAGTAGCACTAAGTAAACACGGGAGAAGTCTCATAATGCATAGTTGTATGAATGAAAATAGGAAAAATGTCTGATTTCTGATTTTGTGACAAATGATTTATTCATTGCCTGTCATTTCAAACAAGTGATCAATCGATCTATTTCCTCATCGGTATTGAACGCATGCAATACAATACGAAGCCGTTCCCTCCCTTTGGGAACCGTGGGATACAATATGGGGCGTACATCGAGGTCATTGTCCTGCAGGTGTTGCGCCAGTTTCTTTACCTGTTCGTTTCCCGGAACAATAACAGCCTGGATGGGTGTGAAAGAAACAAGTTTTTCATAAGCCAATGTTGTTTGCTGGAACCAGTGTACCAACTCTTTCAGGCGTTTCCGCTCTGCCTGCATCGATGGAAATACCCGGTAGCTTTCCCTGATAACGGCCACAGCATGTTCCGGTAATGCGGTGGAATAGATCAGGCTCCTGGCAAAATTGATCAGGTAATTGCGTAATTGACCTGAGCCCAGCACCACCGCACCATGACAACCACAGGCTTTACCAAAAGTATGTACCCTGGCAAACACTTCGTCTTCCAGTGCCAGTTGCTGAACCAACCCCTCTCCACGCTCTCCCAGCACCCCCGTAGCATGCGCTTCATCGATGATGAGGTGGGCATGGTATTTTTTACAGATGGCTACTAGGTCTGTAAGCGGACCTATATCGCCATCCATACTGAATACCGATTCCGTTACAATGAATATTGTTCCGGAAGCACGTTGGATTTTCTTTTCCAGGTCGGAGAGGTCATTGTGTGCGAAGGAGAATGACTGCGCGAAAGACAACCTGATACCATCCCGGATAGAGGCGTGACAGAGGTAATCATAAATGACCGTATCGCCTTTCTGCGGAACGGATGACAATAAACCTATATTAGCATCATAACCTGAATTGAATAAAAGTGCCTCCGGTGCATGATGAAATGCCGCAATTTCCTTTTCCACTGTTTCAATGAGCGGGTAATTACCTGCCAGTAACCTGGAGCCGGTGGAACCAAAACCTGCCTGCTTCCCCCCGATCGAAAGTTTGGCTTCGTGAGCAATGCCCAGGTAATCGTTGGAACAGAAATCGGCCTTTCCTTCGGGCAGTCGCAGGCTGCGTAATGCGTCGTTACTGGTCCTTTCGTTCAGTTTCTTTTGCAGAAAATCGTCGGAGTACATCAACCAAAGCTAAAGGTTTGTTACTGATATTTGCAGGGAAATGAACAGGCTCATGGATATATCGGAACATACCAAAAATATACTGGGACTTCAGTTGCCTACCGACCCGAGGTGGGTGAACCTTGCCGGGTTAAGCCTGGAAGCCATCCTTACCGACCATGCTTATTGCGAGCAGAAAGCTGCCATCACCTGTATTTCACTCATACAACGCTATTCAAAAAGAGAAAAGTTGGTAACGCAATTAGCTCCTATTGTTACCGAGGAATGGGGGCATTTCCGGCTGGTACTGAATGAGCTGCATCGCCGTGGGCTAAAACTGGGCCAGCAACGTAAGGATGAATATGTGAACAGGCTGATCGTTTTTCAACAAAAGGGTGGCAGTGAGGAAGGTCGCTTTCTGGACCAGCTCCTGACCATGGCCATGATAGAAGCAAGAAGCTGTGAGCGTTTCAAAAGACTGAGCGAAGGTCTCAATGATGAATACCTGCGCAATTTCTATCGTCGCTTCATGGAAAGTGAAGCCGGGCATTATGCCCTGTTCATTGACCTGGCCGAATTATACCTTCCGAAAGAACAGGTTCGAAACAGATGGAAAGAGTGGCTGGATCATGAAGTAGCCATTATGCAAGAACTGGAACTTCGCGGTGATCGTATCCACTGACCTAAAATGCAAAATATTGTAACTCTTCTGAAAAATCGAGGTAAGGATATTTTTGTTGTAGTTGCCAGGTCTTTTCATGATAAGCAGCCATGAACCTGCGATGTTGTGCAGAACTGGCATTAAAGGGTTTGTGGTTATGTGCGATATTGATCTCTGCAATTTCTTTGATCAGGCTTCTGGTATTTTCATCCATGCATGCTCCTGTAAATTTTTCCCATACATATTGGGTAGCCTGGTAATTGGGATGCACCAGGTCTTCTGCATAAAAACGATAATCGCGCAGATCGTCTATCACCAGTTCATAGGCAGGGAAATAATATAATCTGTCAAATTTGTCCACTAAATGATGCACTGCCTGTATCAATACTGCCTTACTTCTGTTATTCTCAATCACTCCTTCACGGAGGTGACGTACAGGACTGATGGTAAAAATGATCTGCAGTTTCGGGTTGAAGAAAAACAGCCGGTGGATCATGTTGTCGAGCACACTCAGCACTTCCTCAGTAGTCATGAGACGCCTGTAAAACCAGTCAGCCGGCCCCTTGTGGTTATTGGCGGCAACCGATCCCTGCCTGGCATGGGGTGCTTTATCTGTTAAAGTATAGATCCAGGCCGAGCCCAGTGTGACCATTAAATGATCGGTGCTTTTCAGGTAAGCGTGTGCAGCTGCTGTAGCAGTGTTGATCTTCTGCAAAGATTCGTCAATTGTTAATGCAGAGAACCGGCTATGGTGCTTCCAGCTATGCCAGGCCTCATTGTATTGAAAAAGGCCCTCTTCATTATAATGCTTATTGTCAACATAAGCTGTGAGAGCTTCTGCAACGCTCACCGGATTGAACAGAATACCATTGGGGTTCTCCATCACCCTGAATTTGTGTTTCTGCAATTTCTCTCCCATATTCTCTGTAAAACAGGACCCTATCAGCATCAGGTTATGTTGATGTTGAATCGGATGCTGCATTTTTCTAACATCAAATTCAAAGTGGAATTTCATAAGTGCAAGTTCGTAAAAAACAATAAGGAAAACGATTATTGGAAGATGGAATCGGCTAACTGCAAACAGCGCTGTAATGCCTGTTCATTCATTCTTTTTAACAAACCTTTTTTTTGAAAATAACCGATCATCAGCAAAGTATCCATATTCCCTACCAATTCATCCTGCGCCATAGGGCACCCGCCAATGCCTTTGAGGGCCCCATCGAAACGCCTGCAACCTGCTTCTAAGGCAGCGGTCAGTTTAGTCTCCCAGTTCTGTGGCGTGGAGTGCAGGTGCACACCAATAGTAATGGCCGGGTATTGGGGAATCAAGACAGTCAGCGCTTCGCTTATTTGAGCGGGTGTGGCCAGTCCAACAGTATCGGCCAGTGATAGGATGCGAATGTCCTTCTTTGCCATCACACCAGCCCAATGCAATAAAATATCTTCATCATAAGGATCATTGTAGGGATTACCAAAGCCCATACTGAGGTATAATACCAGTTCTTTTCCTGTTTTCAGACATAGTTCCTGGATAGCGTCTACCCTTTGTTCGCTTTCTTCCATGGTACTATTGGTATTGCGCAGTTGAAAAGTGGGTGAAACAGAAAAGGGAAATCCCAGGTAATGTATCGCATCATAAACCACTGCTTCTTCCGCTCCCCGTTCATTTGCAACAATGGCCAGTAGTTTTGTAGAAGTGCTGCCCAGGTCCAGTCCTTTCAAAACTTCTTTCGTATCTGCCATCTGCGGAATCGCTTTGGCCGAAACAAAACTCCCGAAATCAAGGGTATCAAAACCTGCTTTCAGCAATGCATTCAGGTAACTTATTTTATCTGCCGTGACAATAAAATGTGGCCATCCCTGCATGGCGTCACGCGGACATTCGATGAGTTGAAAGCTGTCTGACAAGGAAAAATATTTGATGGTAAGTTACATCATCCGCTGTTTCATCGCTTCATACAATACAATTCCCGTTGCCACTGAAACATTGAATGAATCAAATTTGGCTGCCATGGGTATGGTGAAAAAAGCATCGGCCGCTTTGGCCAGGTGCGCCTGTACACCCCTGCCTTCATCGCCCATGATGATGCAACAGGGATCAGGGAAATGGAGTTCGAATACTTTTTTATCGGCCCGCATTTCACTTGTGAATACCTGTATACCATTGAGGTGTAAAGTATCTACAGCTTTGAGCAGGCTATTCACCCTGCATACATGGATATGTTCCAATGCGCCGGCACTGCTTTTCATGGCTTCTTCATTCAAAGCTCCCACCCCTTTATCCGGAATGATGATAGCCTGAGCGCCACAGCAAACTGCACTCCTGGCAATAGCACCGATATTACGCACGTCGGTTACGCCGTCGAGCATTACAAACAGCGGTACTTCTCCTTTGGATACTAAATGGTCTACTACCTGCTGCAGATCCATGTACTGCACCAATGCCACAAAAGCCAATACACCCTGGTGATTGGCGCGTGTAAGGCCATTGAGCTTTTCTACCGGTACCTGTTGTACGGGTACATTGTATTCACGCGCCAGTTGCCGGATATGACCAATCACATCGCCGCTGGCATTTTTCTGCAATAATATTTTATCGATCGCTCTTCCTGCCTGGAGCGCTTCTACGAGGGGCTGTCGCCCTATGATGAGTGAACTTTGTTTAACAGGCATCTGCAAATGTATTACTTCAATTGTCCCTGAACCAGCATCAGCTTCACTTTTATAATGGCCGCCACACTCATCGAATCGGTGATCTCGCCTTTTTCCACCATTTGATAAGCCTCTTCAAAAGGTATTTTGCGTACAGCCAGTTGTTCTGTTTCTTCAGGTTCCGCCTGGTGTTGTGTCAGACCGGTAGCCAGGTAAATAATGGCTTTTTCATCGGATACGGAATTGGACAAATGCATTTCCAATAAAGGTTGCCAATGGGCGGCTACCAGTCCGGTCTCTTCCAGTAATTCCCTTTTACCTCCTTCCAGCGGATCGGCTTCGCCGCCAATCAGGCTACCCCCTTCCGGTATCTCCCAGCTATACGCCTGCAATGGAAAACGATATTGCCCAACCAGATAGGTGTGCATGTCATCATCCAATACCATTACGCCTACCGCGATATTCTTAAAATGCACTTTACCATAAATGCCCTTTCCGCCAGACGGATTGAGTACATCGTATTCGGTAAGGGTTATCCAGGGGTTTTGGTAAACTGTTGCTTCACCCAGTATTTTCCAGGGATTCTTTTCCATGGTATGTACCGTTTAATTGCTTTAAAATAAAAAACCCCTGCTTTCGGCAGAGGTTTTTTTATTACAAGTGTTCATTATTTCAATCCGAATGCCTTTTTCACTTTGGTTACATAATCCAGTTTCTCCCAGGTAAACAGTTCCACTTTCACTTTCTTCACTTTACCATCGGGTGATTTGAATTCCTTGTTCACCACTTCGCTCTTGCGGCCCATGTGCCCGTATGCAGCAGTTTCACTGTAGATGGGATTACGCAGTTTCAGTCGCTGCTCAATGAAATAAGGACGCATGTCAAACAATCCTTCTACAATCCTGGCAATCTGGCCATCGGTCTTCTTCACTTTAGCCGTACCAAAAGTATTTACGTTAACACTCGTGGGTTTTGCCACTCCAATGGCATAAGATACCTGTACCAGCACTTCATCCGCTACACCTGCTGCTACCAGGTTCTTGGCAATATGACGGGTAGCATATGCCGCCGAACGGTCTACTTTGCTGGGATCTTTGCCACTGAAAGCACCACCCCCATGGGCCCCCTTTCCTCCGTAAGTGTCTACGATGATCTTACGGCCGGTTAAACCGGTATCGCCATGCGGCCCGCCGATCACAAACTTACCTGTTGGGTTGATATGGTATTTGATGTTATCGTTGAACAGTTTCGCGTATTTCTTGTATTTGCTCTTCACGCGGGGAATCAGTATCCTGATGATGTCTTCCTTGATCTTCGCCAGCATTTTGGCCTCGGTATCAAAATCATCGTGCTGGGTAGATACCACGATCGCGTCGATACGTACGGGTTTGTTGTTGTCGTCGTATTCCAGTGTTACCTGGCTCTTGGCATCGGGGCGCAGGTATTTGATCTGCTTGTTCTCACGACGCAAGGCAGCCAGTTCTAACAGTATTTTGTGCGCCAGGTCAAGCGCCAATGGCATATAGTCGTCTGTTTCGTTCGACGCATAACCAAACATCATTCCCTGGTCGCCCGCTCCCTGCTCTTCTTTTTTCTTGCGGTCTACTCCCTGGTTGATATCGGCAGATTGCTCATGGATCGCTGACAGGATACCGCAGCTGTTGGCTTCGAACATGTATTCGCTCTTGGTATAACCGATCTTACGGATCACGTCGCGGGCAATGTCCTGCACATCCAGGTATGCTTTTGATTTCACTTCACCGGCCAACACCACCTGTCCGGTCGTTACCAGTGTTTCACAAGCCACTTTCGATTGGGCATCAAAGGCCAGAAAATTGTCGATCAATGCATCAGAGATCTGATCGGCCACTTTATCCGGATGTCCCTCAGATACACTTTCAGAAGTAAAGAGATAAGGCATATTGTTTGATTTAATGAGTGCAAATATAGATTAGTAAGGAATAGTCTATCAAATTCGTGAATAAATAACCCTCAACCGCATCCTGAAACGGGAATGGGTTCCTCCCCCCAACCGGACCCTTCCCTGTCCGATCGTATTACCCAGTGCAGGGCTAATATAATAAAGGGATGTGCCGGCATTCGCAGGATAGGGATGTGTATAATGTAAGGAATCGTTGGTTGGCGCTGTCAGACGAAGGGTCTGTACCGTATCTTTCCTGGTAACGATTCCCTGTACATAGCGACTCATATCGAATACATAAGTAGCCAGCCGGTCGTAGCCGGGAACGCTTTTGTAGATAAGGTTGCCGCCGAAAGTAGCAATATTCGGACCGCTCGATCCCAGGACAAAATCATTCGGAATATTTCTTTTGTAATTGTTCGCCGAATCGAACACGCTTAGCAACAGGAACCGGGGGGGCAACATTTGTGTCTCCAGCATGCTGTTCGCATCATCCGGCACCTGTTCAGTGATCAGTTCTGCCCGGTGGATAATGCGGTTGGAAAGATCTTTCAGTCCGGGTATCCTTAGTCTTACATAAGTACCAGGACTTGTCTGAACATACACCAGTGAGTCGGGTTTGGCAGTAGTGGTAAAATGCTGCGCAGCCTGGCTTCCCGTACGGTCGCGTGTTATGAAATTCACATTGCCGCTGGAAGAGGAATGGCACCTGAAATAGCGTACCGAAGTATCTCTCTTGGTGGCGCCTGTGGTACTTGAATTATAATAAAGGGCCAGTTTGGAACTGGTATCTACCACATTGATCCTGAGCAGTGCATTGGCTGGTGAAGATGCATCCACAGTAAGCGCAAAACCTGCGAAGACAGTCCTTAGCAAAGAGTCCGACTTATAGGTATTGCTGGAATCGTACAACTTGATGAACCTGTTGGCCACATCATTTCTAAGCCTGATGCGCAACTGGTTGGCAGTTTGCTCAAACCGGTTCTTCACAGAATCCCCCAGGCGCCTGATGTCAACAGTAATGGGATTGGCCAGGGCTCCGATGGTATTGATGGGAAAAACATTCGGGTAATTGACCGGGTAATTCCTGGTAAGGTTGATGGGTGTGGCAGGATCTATTTCAGCTACATTGATGCGAAGCGGCTGTGTGGAATCTCCATACACGCCCGCATAGTTCAGTATGAGCACTGCAGAATCTACCCTGATACTGTCTTTCGTACCGGGAATATAAAATGGATAAACATCTGGCTGCATTTCGAAAAACATCGATGCTTTTGTTTTTCCAAAAAGCGGGTCATTGGTAATTGCACCCAGCATATGTATATCGGAACGGTATACCCTGGCGGTATCGGGATCGTCAAAATTATCTGTGATCACATCCAGCAGGGTATCTTTCGTAATCACTCCATCAATAGGCGGTATGAGTCCGGCACCAAGGTCGGTAGAACTGATGCGCGTACAACCGGCTGCAACAAGAAGGAGAAGGAAGAAAAAAACGGATCGTTTCCGCAGTGTAAAGAATGAGTGCATGGGTAAGTAATTACTTGCTCGCAAGGTCGTTGTACAATTCTAAATACTCTGTTAAATCAGAATCCCAGCCCTTGAAAGGAACTACTTTTTTACCCTTCACTTTGGCAAATTCTTCAACGAGTTTTTTATCTATTTTATCAGCGCCGAAGCTGATGGCATCGGCATAAGTGGCGCCCCCTTTGAAAAGTGCGGTGTTATTGCTTTCCTTAAAAGGTTCCAGGTCTTTTTCCTTGATATTAACGTTGATCAACGCCTGTTTCATGAAATCGTTGCCCAGCTTCTCTTTGAAGGTATTCTGCCCGATGGTAAAGATCACTTTACTATTTCCGAATACAGGTTCTTTTTTATACGCTGTTTTAATATAGGCAGGGATCAGTCCGGTCATCCAGCCACTGCAATGAATGATATCAGGCGGCCATCCGAATTTTTTAACCGTCTCCAGTGCCCCTTTGCAAAAGAAAATAGTCCTTAGCCCATTGTCTTCAAACCAGGTCTCATCGTCATCGTGGAATATCTGTTTCCGCTTGAAAAAGTCTTCATTTTCGAGAAAATAAACCTGCAGCCGTGCATTGGGCAATGATGCCACTTTGATCTGTAAAGGATGGTCGTCGTTATCTACCGATACATTGATCCCGGATAAACGCACCACTTCGTGCAAGCGGTGCCTCCTTTCATTGATCACCCCAAACCTTGGCATAATACACCTGACTTCCAATCCGCTATCATTGCTTTTAATGGCCAGTTTATTGATCACTTCGGCAAATTCTGTCAGCTCCAGGTAGGGAGACATTTCAGTAGCTATGAATAAAATTCTTTTCTTTGTCGACATTATTGCGCCAATTTTACCAGAATGCTCAAAAATGAGTTGGCGAAGGTACGAAAAATATAGGCAATTTGTATACCGGCCCAATCCCGGCCTTTAATCCACACCCCTATGATCCTTTTTAAAAAAGCGCAAGAATTAAGGCAATACCTGTCTCTCAGCAGCTTATCGGGCATAAAAACAGGCTTTGTACCCACCATGGGGGCCCTTCACGAGGGTCATATTTCATTGATCAGGCGCTGCAGGGAGGAATCGGGTCTCAGTATTTGCAGCATTTTTGTCAATCCCACCCAATTCAACGATCCGGCAGATTTTGAAAAATACCCGGTTACCATAGAACAGGATATCCTGTTACTGGAGAAAGCCGGAACAGATATCCTCTTCCTTCCTTCCAGGGAAGAAATATACCCCGATGGCGCCCCAACCGAACACTATGTGCTGGGTACAATGGAAACCCTGCTGGAAGGAAAATTCCGGCCCGGACATTTTCAGGGTGTATGCCAGGTAATGTATCGTTTATTGAAAATTGTTCAGCCGGGCAAATTATTCATGGGACAGAAAGATTACCAGCAATGCATGGTCATCAGACGTTTACTGGACCTGATGGGATTGCCAACAGCGTTGGTTGTTAATTCCACAAAACGCGAAGCATCGGGACTTGCCATGAGCAGCCGCAATAGGAGACTTTCTGAAAAAGGGAGAAATGCAGCAACGGCCATCTACCGTTCATTGGAATGGATCAAAGCCCACCTGCACCAGGGCGCCACAGATGAGCTTATTCAACATGCAGCAGGTATTTTAACGGAAGCAGGATTCGATCAGCCTGATTATATCAGTATTGCAGACGCTGATACCCTTGAACCCGTTACATTATGGGATGGAAAAACAAAACTGGTGGCGCTTGTTGCTGCATTCCTGGAGAATGTAAGGCTGATTGACAATCTCTCACTTAATTGATGCCTAACTTCTTATTTTTGCACCATGATGCAGATAGAAGTATTGAAATCTAAAATACATCGTGCCGTTATTACAGAAGCCAACCTGCATTATGTGGGTAGTCTTACACTCGATGAAGACCTGATGGATGCGGGCAATTTCATTGAAAATGAAAAAGTACAGGTGGTCAATGTAAACAACGGAGAACGCCTCGAAACATACCTGATCAAGGGGAAGCGCGGCAGCGGGATTGTATGCCTCAATGGCCCGGCCGCCCGGCGTGGCGCTGTTGGCGATCTGGTTGTGATCATCTCTTACGCCACCATGGATTTTGAAGAAGCGAAAAAGTTCAGGCCTGCGGTTGTTTTTCCAAAAGAAGGGAATAAACTTTGATGAGCAAGCGTTTCATCTCCATATTAAAGTACCTTTTCTTCCTGGGATTAGGCGTATTCCTGGTATGGTGGAGCCTGCACCAGATCCCGAAAGAAAAATGGGGTGACTTTAAAAAGGATCTGCAAACGGCCAACTACTGGCTGGCCATACCCGTATTCCTGATACTTACACTGAGCCATTTATTACGTGCATTGAGGTGGAATATATTGATGCAACCCATGGGTTATCATCCCCGTATTGCCAATACCTTCTTCGCTGTAATGATCGGTTACCTGGCCAACCTGGCTGTACCACGACTGGGTGAAGTATTGAAGTGTACTGTGCTTGCCCGCTATGAAAAAGTGCCGGCAGAAAAACTGGTAGGTACCATTGTAGCCGAACGGGCAGTGGATGTGATTTCACTGGGCCTTGTTTTTTTACTGGCGCTGATTACCCAGTTTGATGTATTGGGTACCTATGGTACAGAACTTTCAAGACAGTTGTTTGAAAACAAAGGCGGCAGTTTTTCTCCTTTGAAAATAGGTATTGCCCTTGGCCTACTGCTGTTGGTGATTCTTGCCATCCGGATCTGGTTCAGGCAGTTCTCACATTTGAGGATCGTGATCCTGGCGAGGAAGATACTGAAAGGTATCTGGGAAGGTCTCAGCAGTATTGGTAAGCTAAAAAACAAAGCAGCTTTTCTCCTTTATTCGGCAGGTATCTGGAGCCTCTACATTTTCGGCACCTGGGTAGGTTTGCTGGCCACCACAGGCACTTCCCACCTGGGTATACAACATGCGGTAGCAGCCCTTGCTTTTGGCAGTATTGGCATGATCGTTACCCCCGGAGGCATCGGAGCTTACGCTTATTTCATTGCCAAAGTGCTGGAACAAAATGATATCCCTTTCGAAACAGGTTTTGCCAACGGCACCCTGCAATGGTTTGTTCAGTTCATCATTGTATTGATCGTAGGCGCAATGAGCCTCCTGCTATTACCTGTTTACAATAAAAACATATCCCATGCGAGCCACTGATGCAATAGAAAAAAAAATACTTACTTTACCGCAACTATTGTCGCTCGCAGCTTCCTGGCGTGTACTGGGTAAAACCATTGCATTCACCAACGGTTGTTTCGATATCCTGCATGAAGGACATATTTTTTCCCTGTCACAGGCAGCCAAAGAAGCCGATTACCTTGTGGTGGGTGTGAACAGCGACCGGAGTGTGAAGGCATTGAAAGGTCCTGACAGACCCGTCAACCATGAACACAGCCGTTCCATGATCTTATCCAACCTGGCTATTGTAGATGCGGTTGTGGTTTTCGATGAAGACACCCCCCATCACCTCATTGCTTCCCTCCTTCCCGATGTACTGGTGAAAGGAGGAGATTATACAGTGGAACAGATTGTGGGCAGTAAGGAAGTGATTGCCAATGGAGGCAGGGTGGTGATCAACCCGATCATCGAAGGCTTCTCCACTTCCGGCATTATCCGGCACATCAAATCATCTTATTCTTAAACTTAATGCCAACACCATTGAACTTTTCTATATTTGAATAGAATAGTCAGTACGGTATGTTGAAAAAGCACCTCATTCAAAGAGACATCAGTTGGTTAAGTTTCAATGCACGGGTTTTACAGGAGGCGAATGATGCTTCGGTGCCCCTGAAAGAGCGGATACGCTTCCTGGGTATTTTCTCCAATAACCTGGATGAATTTTTCCGTGTACGTGTGGCTACGCTCAAACGCATGCTTGAGTTTGCAGAAAAAAGGAAGAAACTCAACATGCACATGGAGGAAGCGCCGCAGGCTATTCTTGACCAGATACAGACCATTGTATTGCGTCAGCAGAGCGAATTCAACCGCATTTGGGAAGGCATATTGAAAGAACTGAAAAAAGAAAAGATATTCCTGGTCGATGAAAAACACCTCACCCGCGACCAGCAGTCTTTCGTAAGAAAATATTTCGATGAGGAAGTTCGTTCCACCATCATTCCCCTGATGATTGAAACCCTGCCTACCCTGCCCTACCTGCGTGATAAAAGCATTTATCTCGGCGTGGTCATGCACAAACGGAGTTCTGCCTATGAACAAAAATATGCCCTGATAGAAATTCCTGCAAAAGCGCTGGGCAGGTTTATACTGCTGCCATCCAAAGCCGGGGAACACCACATCATTTTGCTGGAAGATGTGTTGCGTTTCAACCTCCCCAATATCTTCTCTTATTTTGGTTATGATTCTTTTGATGCGCATATTTTCAAAGTGACAAAAGATGCCGAGATTGACCTTGATAACGATGTGAGTACCACGTTTGTAGAGAAAATGGAAAAAGGACTCAAGAACAGGCGCAAGGGCAAGCCGGTGCGTTTTGTATATGATAAAGAGATGGATGCGGGATTGCTGGAATACCTTACACACAGGCTCAACCTCAGTCGCAAGAGCAATGTGATTCCGGGGGGACGTATCCATAACTTCAGGCATTTCATGGATTTCCCCGATATTTTCAATCATAAAAGCCTGCGGCGCACTTCCTTCACGCATCCGGCATTGCAAAGCAGTCTTCGGGTAACGGATGTGATTGTTCGAAAAGATCTGATGCTGCATTTTCCCTATCATTCATTCGATGCCATTACCGATCTTCTGCGGGAAGCTGCCATGGACCCGGATGTTAGATCCATCAAGATCACAGCCTATCGTCTCGCTTCCAATTCCAAAGTGATCAATGCGCTGATCAATGCGGCAAGGAATGGCAAGGAAGTGGTAGTAATGCTGGAACTGAAAGCCCGTTTCGACGAAGAAGCGAACCTGGAATGGAAAGCCATCCTGGAGGAAGAAGGTGTAAAAGTACTGCTGGGTGTTCCGCGCATGAAAGTGCATGCCAAACTTTGCATCATCAAAAAAAGAAAAGGCAACAAGACCGTGCAATATGGTTTCGTCAGCACAGGCAACCTCAATGAAAAAACGGCACAGGTATATGGCGACCATTGTCTGCTTACCGCCAACAGGAATATCATGGCCGATATCAACCGTATTTTTCAGTATTTGTCTAACTGGGCCAATGGCATGCAGCAACTCAAATTATGCAAAACGCTGATGGTTTGCCCTACCATCATGCGCAAACAACTCATTATCCTCATACAGAATGAGATCAAACATGCCAAAGCCGGCAAGGAAGCCATGATTACCCTTAAACTCAATTCATTGAGCGATACGGTACTGATAGAAAAATTATACCATGCGGCGGCGGCCGGTGTAACCGTCAGGCTGATCATCCGGAGTATCTGTTGCGCCATGACCGACCAGAAAAAAATACGCCAGCAGGTAACAGCCATCAGTATTGTGGACGAATACCTGGAACATGCCCGCGTGATGATCTTTCACAATAACGGAAAAGAAAGAATATTCATTTCAAGCGCCGACTGGATGGTGCGTAACCTGGATCACCGGGTGGAAGCCGCTGTTCCCATTACCGATTCAAGCATACGGGAGGAATTGAAGGAGATTATCCACATTCAATTAAGAGATAACGTAAAAGCAAGGATCCTGAACCATGAATTATCTAACAACTATGTACCTTCCGCAGGTAAAAAAAGGATACGTTCACAGATAGAAACTTATCATTACCTGTACAAGAAAAACCTGGTACATAGTGAGACTGGCAGCCATTGATATTGGAAGTAATGCGGCAAGATTACTGATCTCGGAAGTGAGTCATGATATTACCGGCAAACCCCTGTTCAATAAACTGAACCTGGTGCGTGTTCCATTGCGCCTGGGCTTTGATGTATTTGAAAAAGGTGAGATATCCAAGGAAAAAAGAGGCATGGTATTGCAGACCATGAAAGCTTATGGTCATCTCATCAATGCGTATGGTGTAGACCATACCATCGCCTGCGCCACCAGCGCCATGCGTGATGCACGCAACAGTGCCGATCTCATCCGAAAGATCAAAATGGAGACAGGTTTATCCATCGATATCATCAGCGGCGAACTGGAAGCTTCTATTATTTATGAAAACCATATTGCCGAAAAAATGGATACTGACCATAGCTATCTTTACATTGATGTGGGTGGTGGTAGTACCGAGCTTACTTTCTTTGCCGATGGCAAACTCGTATTCAAAGAATCTTTTAATATTGGCACCATTCGGCTACTTAAAGATATGGTAGACGATGAGAAGTGGAATGAGGTGAAAGAAGCCATCAGGGCCAAAACTAAAAATTATAAACAGATCACTGCCATTGGCACCGGCGGTAATATCAACAAAGTGTTTTCACTGAGTAAGAAAAAGGATGGCAAATCGTTAAGTCTTGAGTTGTTGAAAGATTATTACAAAGAAATCTCCAGTTTTTCCATTGAAGAGCGTATCAATATTTACAAACTGCGCGCCGACCGGGCCGATGTGATCGTGCCAGCCCTGCAGATCTATATCAATGTAATGAGGTGGGCAGAGACAGAAGAGATTTTTGTGCCCAAGATCGGCCTTGCTGATGGTCTTATCCAGCACCTGTATTATGAACTGGAAGCCAATAAAGTTCAGTAATTTGCACTATTCTCAAATAATCCTGTGCCATGTCTGTCAACAAAGAAATAAAGAAAGTAACCACCAATACCCTGCTCAAAATGAAGGCTGGCAGGGAAAATATCTCCATGATCACTGCCTATGATTTTTCTTTTGCCCGGCTTTTCGACGCAGCGGGCATAGATGTGGTGTTGGTAGGCGACAGCGCCAGCAATGTGATGGCCGGACATGATACTACTGTTCCCATTACGCTTGACCAGATGATCTACCACGCACAGTGCGTGGTAAGAGGCATTTCCCGGGCATTGGTGGTAGTGGACATGCCTTTCGGTTCTTACCAGTCCAATTCTGACATAGCGCTGGCGTCTGCCATCCGGATCATGAAAGAGAGCGGGGCGCATACAATCAAGCTGGAAGGAGGCGAAGAAGTGGTAGACAGTATTAAAAGGATTGTTTCAGCCGGAATACCGGTCATGGGGCACCTGGGTCTTACCCCCCAATCCATTTATAAATTCGGCACTTATGCCGTAAGGGCCAAAGAAGAAACAGAAGCGGAAAAACTCAAACACGATGCGCGGCTCCTGCAGGAAGCAGGTTGCTATGCAGTTGTGCTGGAAAAAATACCGGCCTTATTGGCCAAAGAAGTGAGTGAAAGTCTTGCTATACCCACCATTGGCATTGGCGCCGGACGCCATTGCGATGGCCAGGTGCTGGTCATGCACGACATGCTGGGGATCAACAATGAATTCAAACCACGTTTTTTAAGGCAATACCTGAACATGCAGGAGCAGGTAACCGGTGCAGTACAGCAATATATTAGTGATATCAAGTCCGGCGGTTTCCCTTCAGAAAATGAATCTTACTGAAGATTTCACCGATAAGTGAAGATATTTCGCCCAAATTCTTTTTCGCTCCGTTGCAGTAGCGATAGATTTGAAATAATGAATAATAAGAAAATAGTCACTGTCATAACCCATGTCGCAGCCTGGGTTTGTTTTTTCTTTCTACCCTACCTGGTTTTTTTTCCACGGTTGCGTGAATTCAGCATGAGCGATCATATGCTGACTACCATCATCATTAACAATATTTTTCTGGTTTTCTTTTATTACCTCAATACACTTATCCTTATCCCCAGGCTTATGGTGCATGAGCGATGGTTATGGTATGCTGTTTCCATTGCAGCATGCCTGGCTGTATTCCTTTATGCCCCGCGCGCCATTGCTACACTTATTGTACAACCCGAATTCATTTACCAGAACAATGCTTATGTAAGGAATCCTGCTTTTACCGGGATACCTAAAGTAACCCATCCGCCACGCTGGCGGCCGCGTACTGCTGCCGACCCTTATAATACGGTTCTCTTTTTCCTGGTATTTGCTTTTGGCACCTGTATTTCCATTACGCAACGCTGGCTTAAGACAGAACAAAACCGCAAAGAGACCGAGAATGAAAAGCTCAATACTGAATTGTCTTTTCTCAAATCGCAGGTGAACCCACATTTTTTCTTCAATACCCTTAATAATATTTATTCCCTGGCAGTAGTGCGCAGTGAAAAGACGGCTCCTGCTGTGATGAAGCTATCTTCCATCATGCGCTATATCCTCACAGAAACCGAGCGCAACCTGGTGCCCTTGCGCAACGAAGTGGATTTTATCCATAACTTTATTGAATTACAGCAGGTGAGGCTGACCGATAAGGTGCAATTGAATTTTGCTGTGGATGGTTCATTGGATGATATGCTGGTAGCGCCCCTAGTTTTTATTCCTTTTGTGGAAAATGCATTTAAATATGGGGTAAGTACCAAGGAGACTTCCACCATCAGCATCAACATACATACAGCATCAAACAAGATCTTTTTCAACTGCGTAAACCATATTGTTTTGTCGGAAAACAATTTCGCTGAGAACACAGGCATTGGCATCAACAATGTTAAACGAAGACTGGAACTGATGTACCCCGGCAGACATGTGCTGGTTACCAAAGAAGAAAACCGTTATTATACTGTTCACCTGGAAATCACTACCTGATGATACGCTGCATAGCCATAGATGATGAGCCCCTTGCCCTGCAACTGATCAATGAATATTGCGGCAAAATATCTTTCCTGAGCCTGGAAAAAGTATTTACGAATACCGATGAAGCGAAAGCTTACCTGAGCCAGCATCCGATTGATCTTATTTTCCTTGACATTCAAATGCCTGATATCAATGGTATCCGGTTTTACAAAGGGCTTACACAGAAACCTTTAGTGACCTTTACCACTGCTTATAAAGATTTTGCGGTGGAAGGATTCAATGTAGACGCAGTGGATTACCTGCTCAAACCTTTTGAATATGACCGCTTCCTGAAAGCCGCTTACAAAGCCAAGGAATACCTGGAATTCCTCAGCTCACAGGAGTTGCAACTCAATTCCATCTTTGTGAAAGTGAATTATGAGATCATGAAAATCAATCTCAAGGATATTGAACTGGTGGAGGCGCTGGACGATTATATCAAAATATACATCAAGCCAAATCCCGTCTTAACGCTTATGACCCTCAAAAGTATCCAGGAAAAACTCCCTTCCCGTGATTTTGTAAGGGTACATCGCTCCTTCATTGTACCCGTGGCAAAAATTGAGAAGTTCAGCAAAACCAAATTGTGGATTGCAGGAAAAGAAATTCCCATTGGCAGTAGTTATAGCCAGGTCTATGACCAATTGTTAACGCTTTCCAAAAGCAAGTGATTCCCCGACAAATTCACCCCGCTCACCTAATATAATTTCTGCACTTTTAATTGATATTTAATTTCACCCTGAAAATGCTGAATAAGCGTTTCATGCAGGGTTTTAGATAATAAAAGGTATCACAGGTTGTTCTCAACGGATGTGATACCTTTTTTAATTGAGCCATTAAGCATTCAGTCATTGCACCGTTAACCCCTACCTTTACAACAAATCGAGTATATGGATTTCCTCGTCAAACTGGGTATAAAGGCAGTAAACAAAGGTGTTTCAACAGGAACGGAATGGATGGACAGTAAAGGGGGGCTCATTGATTCCTATTCCCCGGTAGACGGGTTGAAAACTGCTGGCGTACTGGCTGCTGACCACGATTCATATAACCAGGTTATTGATAAGGCTGCCGCGGCTTTCCGGGAATGGCGCATGTGGCCTGCACCCAAGCGTGGAGAGATTGTACGTCAGGTGGGAGAAGCATTGCGTAGTTACAAAGAGCCATTGGGTAAATTGGTAAGCTATGAAATGGGTAAGAGCCTGCAGGAAGGTTATGGTGAAGTGCAGGAAATGATCGATATCTGTGATTTTGCAGTAGGCCTTTCGCGACAATTATATGGTCTGACCATGCACAGCGAACGTCCTATGCACCGGATGTATGAACAATGGCACCCGCTGGGTATAACAGGCATCATTTCAGCTTTTAATTTCCCTGTGGCTGTATGGAGCTGGAACGCAGCGCTGGCATGGGTTTGTGGCAATACTACTGTATGGAAACCAAGTGAAAAAACACCTTTGTGCGGCATTGCTGTCCAGCATATTGTAGCTGAAGTATTCCGTAAAAATCAGGTTCCGGAAGGCGTAAATTGTCTTGTCCAGGGTGGCAGGAATGTGGGTGAATGGATCAGTCATGATACCCGTATTCCACTGGTATCAGCTACGGGTTCTACCAGGATGGGCAAAGAATTGAATGCAGCAGTAGCTGCCAGGCTGGGAAAAACCATATTGGAGCTGGGAGGCAATAACGCCATTATTATTTCCAAAGATGCCGATCTGGATATGTCGCTCATCGGCGCCGTATTCGGTGCTGTAGGAACGGCAGGCCAGCGATGCACCACTACCCGCCGGCTCATTATCCACGAAACAGTGTATGAAAGTTTCAAACAAAAACTTATTAAAGCATACGGTCAGTTACGAATTGGCAACCCGCTGGATGCGGCCAATCACGTGGGACCTTTGATCGACAAAGAAGCGGTAACCCTTTATCTCAAAGCGATTGAACAGGGAAAACAACATGGCGCCCGCTTTATAGTGGAAGGAGGGGTACTCGAAGGGAACGGTTTTGAGAGCGGTTGCTATGTAAAACCCTGCATTGCCGAAGCTTCGAACGATTATCCCATTGTACAGCACGAAACCTTCGCTCCTATTCTCTACCTGCTCAAATACAAGAATATGGATGAAGCCATTGCCCTGCAGAATAATGTTCCGCAGGGATTGTCTTCGGCCATCATGACGCTTAATATGCGTGAAGCAGAACAATTTCTTTCCCATACCGGCAGCGACTGTGGTATTGCCAATGTCAACATAGGCACCAGCGGAGCTGAGATTGGCGGCGCTTTCGGCGGAGAAAAAGAAACAGGCGGAGGACGGGAGAGCGGCAGCGATGCCTGGAAAGCTTATATGCGCAGGCAGACCAATACATTGAACTGGAGCACCCAGCTACCCCTGGCCCAGGGTATTCGTTTTGATCTCTGATTAATTTATATCCAATTCTTCATTTTTCTCTCTTGCATGCTTGCAAATCAGGGAAAAAGACCTTATGTTTAGTAAGAAAATCTGACAGGCGTAAATCGTTTGTGATGCAGGTTTGTTATTTATCTTCCCCCAGTTTTGTTTTAGCATTGGCAAAAGGTTGAACGTCTTGTCGACATCCATTAATTGCTAACTAAATCTTCATATTTTATGAAAAACAAGACTGTTACCCAGGGTACAGATCGCAGGAATTTCATTGGAACCATTGCTTCAAGTGCTGCTGCCATGGGCATTGGTTCACTGGTAACTCCGTTTGCTGCTGCTGCCGGCAATAAAGAAATGGCTGGCGAGGCCGATATGTGGTTCAACAAAATCAAGGGCAAACACCGGATTGTATTCGATGTACCCGCTCCACATGAAATTTTCCCGTTCGCATGGCCCAGGGTCTTTTTACTGACTAACCAGGCTACCGGTACTCCCGAAAAAGAAAACAGCGTGGTGGTAATACTCCGTCACTCAGGAATCCCTTATGCTTTTGAAGACCGTATTTGGGCCAAGTACAAATTCGGGGAAATGTTCAAGGTAGACGATCCCTCCACCAAGGCCCCTTCCGTTCGCAATCCATTCTGGCAGCCCAAGCCAGGCGACTTCAAAGTTCCCGGCATTGGTAATGTAGATATTGGCATCAACCAATTGCAGGAAAGCGGAGTTATGTTTGGCGTTTGCGATATGGCCATGACCGTATACAGCGCTGCCCTTGCACAGGGTGTGGGCGGGGATCCTGCGGAAATAAAAAAAGACTGGATGTCCGGCCTGCTGCCGGGTATACAACCCATGCCTTCCGGCGTATGGGCCGTAGGCCGTGCACAGGAACATGGTTGTGCTTATTGTTTTGTAGGATAAGAACAGACTGTTATGCACTTACTGCAATACAGGATCACAGTAGTTGTGATAATAACAACCACTGTGGTCCTTTTTTCCTGTCATCATAAAAAACGGTTACCTGCACAGGTTTCTTCAAAACCTGTTAACGCTGTTTTATGGGAAGCACCTGATACCAGTATTATTCCACATAGTTACGCGGGCGATCAGGTCAGGTACGGCCGCGATCTGATTGCAAATACAGCTCGCTATATTGGTCCGAATGGCAAGGTCAGCAAAGCAGCCAATGGTATGAACTGCCAGAACTGCCATTTGGAAGCAGGTACTAAACCATGGGGTAATAATTACAGCGGCGTTTATGCAACTTACCCCAAATTCAGGAGCAGGAGTGGTAGTATTGAGACCATAGTACAGCGGGTAAATGATTGTTTGAAAAGAAGTCTCAATGGTAATCCGCTCGACAGCAGCAGCAGGGAAATGAAAGCCATACTGGCCTATATGCAATGGCTCGGCGAAAAAGTACCCAAAGGCAAACAACCGGCAGCTTGTGGCATTGAACAGATCCCTTTGCTTGACAGAGCTGCTGATCCGCAAAAAGGTAAAATCGTGTTTACTGCAAGATGCGTACTTTGCCACGGAGCAGACGGACAAGGAAAATTGAACAGTAACGGGCTGGTGTATGACTATCCGCCTTTATGGGGGCCACATAGCTACAATACAGCTGCGGGCCTGTACCGGATTTCTCATTTTGCAGGTTATGTAAAGAACAATATGCCACAGGGTGCAACTCATGCCAGCACAGTTCTTACCAACGAAGAAGCCTGGGATGTTGCCGCTTACGTCAACTCGCAACCCAGGCCTCTAAAACGTTTTCCGAAAGACTGGCCAAAACTCGCTTCCAAGCCCTTCGATCATCCTTTCGGTCCTTATGCAGACAGTTTCAGCGAGCGTCAGCATAAATACGGTCCGTTCGGCGTAATCAGGAAAACTAATCAATCAGCCCGTACAAACTCCCTCCCCGCTCAAAAAAACGGTTGATGGCTTTTTCTGTTGCCGGATCTTTTTCCAAAGGCGGTGCATGGTGCGGTTTGATGCGCGCGTCAATCACCAGTGGTCCCTTGCAACCCCAGTGTTTATGTGTAATAAATGATCCTATACCATAGATATCATGCGAAGGATTACAGCGTGTGAAAGTAACCCAGAGATAATTGTGCATAGAAGCTGCGGTAAACAATGCATCATCGCATAAAACAACCAGGGGGAGTCCGTTCAGTTCATCAACGCGCAGTTGCAATTGCTGGTTGAGTGTTTCTATTTCCTGCTGTGCAGTTTCATAATCAACAAATGGTTTGGCCTGCAGGCATAGTACACCAGGCATAGCCATTTCGGGTCGTGTAAATACATGGATATCTCTGATGGGTGCAGGTACTTCCCGGTCGAGTGTTCTTTTTACATCGCCACAGGCAGCAAAAACAACTTTACTTCCTGAATTAAGACCTGTACCTGAATAATCCAGCGTATCAATGGTAGTGTTGGTATGAAAATGCACATCCCTGGTGAGGTCGATTCTTTCCAGCAGGTATTCCATGAAATCTCTCACACGATGGGTGGTGCATTGTCCGGTGTCATCTGCAACAATGAACAGGAATTTGGCAAGGCTCAGCTGGCCTGTTCCCAGTATATGATTGGCAATGGTGAGTAATTCAGCAGGTTGCTTTACCGGCATATAAGGTGTATACCGTTCACTGCCAATAGCCAGTAACAAAGGGTGAACACCGGCAGCATCCACTGCATGTATCTCTTTCACACCGGGAATTTCCCGGGGAATGGCATTGCCGGCGATCTCATGTATCAGTTGTCCGAAACTCGTGTCTTCCTGCGGCGGTCTTCCTACTACTGTAAAAGGCCAGATAGCGTCTTTTTTTGCATATACTTTATGTACTCGCATTACCGGGAAAGGGTGCCTAAGACTATAATAACCCAGGTGGTCTCCAAAAGGGCCTTCCGGTTTATTTTCGCCCGGATATACTTCACCGGTAATGACAAAATCTGCATCAGTACTGATACAATATCCATTCTCATAAGAATAACGGAACCTGCGAGCGCCCAGTACGCCTGCAAAAGTCATTTCACTAACGCCTTCAGGCAAAGGCATAACGGCTGCAACGGTATGTGCAGGCGGACCACCCACAAAACAACTAATCTTTAGTGGGATACCTTTCCTGTTCGCTTTGGCCTGGTGAACACCAATACCCCGATGTATCTGGTAATGCAATCCCACTTCCTGGTCCTGCTTATAATCATTACCCGATAACTGGATACGATACATACCCAGGTTCGATTGCATGATGCCCGGCTGGTCTGCATCTTCGGTATAGACTTGCGGCAGGGTAATAAAAGCGCCTCCGTCTTTGATCCAGTGGTGTACCTGTGGCAGGTCAGCGATCTTCACCTCCTGGTAAAGGATAGGTTTTGAAGAAGGATTTTTCAAAGGGAATGCCCTGGCAGCTGCCAGTACCGTCTGAATGTGACTGAAAGGATGTTTCAATGCCTTCAGTGGATCATTCTTCAGCGCTATGAGTTGCTGTACTTTTTCAAGGGTATCCCTGAAGATGAATTTACTGCGTTCCAGGGTACCAAAAATATTGGACGCTGCCCTGAAATGCGAACCTTTTACATTTTCAAACAGTAGTGCAGGTCCACCGGCCTCATGTACCCTCAGATGTACAGCGGCCATTTCCAGGTAAGGATCAATTTCTTCTTTCACCCTTACAAGATGGCCGTTTTTTTCCAGGTCTGATAAGCAGGATTCAAGGGAGGTATACATGCAGTAAAGGTAAGAAATGGGGATTTGTTCATTTCTGATTTAAACTAACAATTTAAAGTTTGCCAAATTAGAAATGAACAAATCAGCAGTCAGCAATCTTCTGCTTATGCACTGCAGGTAACACAGCCTTCCTGCATGGTGCAGGTTCCTCCGTTCAGCAGGGCGTCGTTTCCTTCTACAACAGACAACTGGTGGGTATCTACCAATGGCTCTACTGTTTTACCACCCTGCTTTTCCACTGTAAATTGCACTGCCTGTGAAGCGGCTTTGGTACGGAGATAATACATACCCGTTTTCAATCCTTTTCTCCAGGCATAGAAATGCATGGAAGTTAGTTTGGAAGTAGTAGGCGCGTCAACGAACAAATTCAGCGATTGCGACTGGCAGATATAAGCGCCTCTGTCAGCAGCCATATCAATGATCGCCCTTTGCTTGATCTCCCAAACGGTTTTATAAATCTCTTTGATATCATCGGGTATGCCACTGATCTTCTGGATAGAGCCGTTGTGCAACATGATCTCATTCTTCATCTCATCATTCCACAAATTCAATGCTACCAGGTCGTGCAGCAGGTGTTTGTTCACTACCACAAATTCTCCACTCAACACCCTGCGCACATAAATATTGGAAGTATAGGGTTCAAAACATTCATTGTTGCCCAGTATTTGTGAAGTAGAGGCTGTTGGCATTGGCGCTACCAGCAATGAATTACGAACCCCATATTTCAGCACTTCCGCTTTCAGCGTGTACCAGTCCCAACGCAATGTAGGCTCTGCACTCCACATATCGAACTGGAAAATACCTCTCGACACTGGCGATCCTTCATAAGTTTCATAAGTGCCTTCCACTTTAGCCAAGTCTTTACTGGCAGTCATGGCAGCGAAATAAATGGTCTCGAATATTTCCTTGTTAAGCTGTCTTGCAACTTCACTTTCAAAGGGCAGACGGAGCAGTATGAATACATCGGCAAGTCCTTGTACCCCCAAGCCAATGGGGCGGTGCCTGAGATTGGACGTGCGTGCTTCCTCAACCGGATAATAATTGTAATCGATGATACGGTTGAGGTTTTTGGTAGCTTCATAAGTGACCTCATAGAGTTTCTGGTGGTCGAACTGACCATTGATCACATATTTAGGTAATGCCAGTGACGCCAGGTTGCAAACCGCCACTTCATCGGGCGAGGTATATTCCATGATCTCTGTACAAAGATTGGAGCTCTTGATGGTTCCCAGGTTCTGCTGGTTACTCTTGCCATTGGCTGCGTCTTTGTATAGCAAATAAGGCGTGCCCGTCTCTATCTGCGCATCAAGGATAGCGAACCAGAGTTCCTGTGCTTTTACCGTTCTGCGTGCTTTGCCCTCGTTCTCATAATGGGTGTATAATTTTTCAAACTCATCGCCCCAGCATTCATGGAGACCGGGGGCTTCATTCGGACAAAACAGGCTCCATTCTCCATCTGCCTCCACCCTTTTCATGAACAGATCGGGTATCCACAGTGCGTAGAAAAGATCGCGTGCACGCATTTCTTCCTTGCCATGGTTCTTGCGCAGGTTTAAAAATTCAAACACATCGGCATGCCAGGGTTCCAGGTAAATGGCGAAAGCACCTTTGCGTTTACCTCCTCCCTGGTCTACATACCTGGCTGTATCATTGAATACACGCAGCATGGGTATGATACCGTTGCTGGTTCCATTGGTACCGCCAATATAGCTGCCCGTGGCACGTATGCCATGGATGGCCAGTCCAATACCACCGGCACTTTGAGAAATGCGGGCAGTTTGTTTGAGGGTATCGTAAATGCCCTCAATACTATCATCCTTCATAGTAAGCAGGAAACAACTGCTCATCTGCGGCTTGGGTGTTCCTGCATTGAACAGTGTGGGTGTGGCATGTGTAAACCACCGCTCACTCATGAGATGATAGGTTTTAATAGCGCTTTCAATATCGTGCTTATGTATACCAATGGCCACGCGCATGTACATCTGCTGTGGGCGTTCCGCTACTTTCCCATCCAGTTTGAGTAAGTATGACCTTTCCAGTGTTTTGAATCCGAAATAATCAAAGCCATAATCCCTGTCATAGATAATGGTTGAATCAAGTAATTCTGCATGATCCTGTATGATCTGCCATACATCATCGGCAATCAATGGGAGATGTTTACCTGTTTTGGCATCGGTACATTCGTGCAGGTGTTGCATGGCTTTGGAAAACCGTTTGGTAGTATTCTTGTGCAGGTTACTAACGGCAATACGGCTGGCCAACAGTGCATAATCCGGGTGCTTCACGGTAAGCGAAGCTGCTGTTTCCGCAGCCAGGTTATCGAGCTCAGTGGTAGCTACACCATCATACAATCCTTCAATGACTTTCTTGGCAACGTCCACTGCGTTTATAAACCTGCGGTCGAGCCCATAACATAATTTT
This sequence comes from Sediminibacterium sp., assembly GCA_041798205.1. Lineage (GTDB taxonomy): Bacteria > Bacteroidota > Bacteroidia > Chitinophagales > Chitinophagaceae > Sediminibacterium. The sequence continues at coordinate 172,610 of JBHCAK010000011.1, read as the reverse complement.
TCTATGCGCGCTGTGATCTTATCGAACTTCACGCTCTCTCTTTTTCCGTTTCTCTTGATTACCTGCATGATTGGTTGATTTGAATTATTTGATGGTTGTTTGATTTGTATTGCTGATTTGATTGCAAGATTTATTCATTTAAAATCAGAAATCAGCAAATCAGACATCAGAAATTAAAAATCTTCGTCTGTAGAAAACGTCTGCGCTTCTTTCCCAGCCAGTACGCCTGCTTTCTGGTAGTCTCCCACCCTTTTTTCAAAGAAATTGGTTTTACCTTCCAATGAGATCATTTCCATGAAATCGAAGGGATTGGATGTATTGAATATTTTAGGATAGCCCAGCTCGGCAACCCAGCGGTCGGCTACGAATTCAATGTATTGTTGCATGAGCCGCGCATTCATGCCAATGAGGTCTACCGGCAGGGCTTCGGTAATGAATGCTTTTTCTATCCTCACTGCGTCGGTGATGATCTCGTATACCTGCTCCTGTGACAACTTGTTTTGCAGCATGCTGTAGAGCAGACAGGCGAACTCGCAATGCAGCCCTTCATCCCGGCTGATCAGTTCATTGCTGAATGTGAGGCCGGGCATCAATCCTCTTTTTTTCAGCCAGAAAATGGAACAGAAGCTGCCGCTGAAAAAGATTCCTTCTACCGCGGCAAAAGCCACCAGGCGTTCTGCAAAATTTCCGTTCTCAATCCATCGCAGAGCCCATTCGGCTTTTTGTTTAACGGCCGGAACAGTGTCGATCGCATGAAACAATTTGTCTTTCTGAACAGTATCCTTGATATAGGTATCGATTAACAGCGCATAGGTTTCTGAATGGATGTTTTCCATCATAATCTGGAAACCGTAAAAACAGCGCGCTTCAGGCAATTGAACTTCACGCATGAAGTTCACAGCCAGGTTTTCATTGACAATACCATCACTGGCGGCAAAAAAAGCCAGTACATGAGAAATAAAATGTCTTTCCCCGTCGTTCAATGCCAGCCAGTCTTTCATATCACCACCCAGGTCTATTTCTTCCGCTGTCCAGAAACTGGCCTCGTGTTTTTTATAAAGCTCCCAAACCTTAGGATAGTTGATCGGCAGGATAACGAACCTGTCTTTGTTTTCTTTCAATAAAATTTCTTCCTGTTGCATGGTAATGTTTTTTATTACTATGCTCCGGGTTAAGGCGACGGGCCGATTACAAGAGAAGAAGATTCCTCAACTGATAACCAGTCTTTGCTTTTCACCCGAAAGCACGACAATGCTTATTTGATCTATGGCAGGTCTTCTGACTTTCCCGATCCCTGAAGCCTTCCCATTCCTTCAATTTGGAACAGTGGCAATAGGATTTCAGAGATATATGCCCTCCTGGGGGGAGTGTCGGGATAACAGCTACGGGGATAGTTCCGGATTCATCACCGGATTCCCTTTTAATGCAGTAAAATACAGAACAACAGTACCGCAACCATAAATCCTATGGCAACATTACTAAATCAATCTTAACATGGATTGACGGACTTATGCACCGGTTGTTGAAAAATCAGGTAAAAGCTTATGGGGCGTGGTTTTCACTAAACTGGTCAGGATCAGTCAATTTTATTTGGTCTTTTTCCGCAATAATCTTATGGAAGCCAGATGTGACAGCAATAATACCGGCACCACGCAGGCTGGCAACCAGATAAAAGGAAAATACAATACCGCGATATTGGGCTGATCAAAACCAAAGTGCTGGATACCTAAAGGTGCTGAGAGTATGGCAATACTGACAATATTGATGAGTAAAAGCAAACAAATGATGTTCCAGGTAAGGAGCAGGGTTCGGTTGAATCTTTCTTTCCGAAAAACAATATAGTATATAACAGGGGAAGATATACCTGCAAGTATGTCAAAATTACACCCCTCGAATGTCATGATCTGCGGAACTACTTTATGCAGGAACAACCATAGCAGTACTATTTCTACTGGTATCCTTACAACATGTAGTACCGTAAGCATTTTCAGGTTCATAGTGTCAAGGAATCTTCTTCCGCTTTTTGTTACAAACAGCAGTATAATGGACAATACGGGAGGAAGAATAGCCAACACAAAAGCCGGTGGCTTTGTTTGGGTGTGCGTATAATAAAAGCCAGTCTTGCTGATAAGGGCCTGTATGATCAGCCAGGCAAGCAATATATACCAAACCAATCGGGGTTTTGCAGTAGCTTGTGCAAAAAGATAAGCACTCAGCAAAGCAGTCAATCCGAAAACGATCCCAATGTAAACAGGTAATGTTTCCATAATATTTGTTTATGCATGATTAGTTTCTGGCAGGATAATGATATCCTGTAGTTGCTTCTTTCATCTTAAGAGGCCTTACTTCAATACTGGCTGTGGTTCCATATTCGAACTCGGGATTTTCTTTGGCCAGTTCAACCGCTTCGTCCAGGTTGCTGGCAAGCAGGTGATAATAACCTACGATGACCCTGCCCGTTTCTCCGCAGGGTTCATTTTTCCAATCTCCTTTTGCGCCTGAGATCAATACCCCTTTTCTTTCCATGGGTTGGGCTGCTTTCAGTTTCCCTGCTTTTGTCAGCCGGTCAATATAGGTCTCACATTTTTTCAGGAAAGCATCATGCTCTGCGGGTGGCAGGTTCGCTTTTTGTGTGCTTTCATTGCGGATGATCAGCAGGAACTCTTTCATAAAAAAGGTTTTAAATAGTTAACCGGCCCAGTTGCCGCAATACAGATTCCAGTTGCGCCGGTTCCTGTGTACCGATCAGCAGCCTGGTGCCGTCTGTAAATTCCAACTGGAGGCCTTTATTGCCTACCACATTCAACGCCCTTCCTTTGCCGAAAAAGCCATAACGCATACCCCAGCCTCCATATTCCATGAGTGGGTTGTATTCTCTGATATAAGCCCTGGTAATCTGGCCCCAGTTGTATTGTTTGAAAGAAATACGAAAAGGAAAGAAACGAACATAAATGCCGTCTTTTCTGATCTGTGTATCAAGACTTACCTGGGAGATAAAAAAAGTAACTGCCAAACTAAGTACCAGTCCGAATGCAAGCCCATTGTCACTGGCAGATTTGCTACCGAATGATTCGCCTCCTATTACTTGTTTACAAAAAGCATAGAGCATCCATCCATTGACAACAAGCAGCAAGAGCCATACCCACCATTGCCGGAATTTTTGTCTTTCCGAAAAAAGGATCGGGTCGTCCATGTAACGCCTGGTTTTATTTCCTAAAGATACTACTAAGGTTGTAATTCAAGTACCCTGGTGCCTTTTGCCGGAATTGAAAATTGGCTGCCATGAATTTGGCCATCCAGTATATCTTTCCCCTTACTGAATCCTTTTGTCCGTTCTTCAAATCGGGCAAAGTCGATAGAAGCTTCTTTATCGCTGGTATTGATGATACACATAACGGTTTGCCGGGCATCGTACCGGAAATAAACATATACCCCGTTCGCAAAAGGCAGGTATTGCACAGTTTTACCAATTGTAAGCGCTGATGAATTTTTCCGGAAATGCGCCAGGGTTCTGACAAAACCATGCGCTTCGTTTTCTTTTGCCGTGCGACCTGCCGTTTCAAATTTATTTTCTTTGTCGCCAGGAAACCCTCCCGGGAAATCGAAGCGCACCATGGCATCACCCGGGTTCTTGAGGTTCTTCATCAGTATTTCCGTGCCATAGTACAATTGCGGAATACCACGAAGGGTAAGCAATAAAGTAATACCCTGTTTATAACGGTTCATGTCTTCTCCCGCAACAGAATAAAACCGGTCCACATCGTGGTTATCCAGGAAAATGCAATTCCGCAACGGATCTTTGTATAAAATATCCTGTGCCAGTGTCATGTACAGTTTGTTCACTCCTTCTGTCCAGCCAAAAGACTGATTAAGCGCAGCCTGGATGGCAAAATTGACCGGAAAATCTGTTACCCCCTGCAGGTTGTGTTTGAACGGCACCTGTATATTGTTGCGTGCAAAATAAGCGCTGCCTGTAATGGTATTGGCCCATACTTCCCCGAAAACAGTCAGGCTGGGATATTCTTTCAACAAAGCATCGTTGATGCGGTTCAGGAATGCTTCATCACAATATTTGTATGTATCCACACGCCATCCGTCTACGCCAAAAGTTTCGGTAGACCAGATGGCATGTTGTATCAAAAAATTAGCCACGTAAGGGTTGCGTTGGTTCACATCGGGTAAATGCGGAGTAAACCATCCATCGAGCATTTGTTTCTTGTCCTTTGCATTGCCGTATGCATCAAATATGGCTTCATCGCGGTGATTGCTTCCGGTATAGGATGGCCATTGGTTGATCCAGTCCTTTGCAGGCGGATCCATGGCAATCCAGTGTTTGATACCCATGTGATTGTACACTGCATCCTGTATCAGTTTCATTCCTTTGGCATGCAGCGCGTCTGACAACTGTAAATAAGCCGCTTCACCTCCGAATCGCTTATCAATTTTATATTGATCGGTAAACCAATATCCGTGAAAGCCACTGAGCATGCCTATGGGTTCTTTTTCAAGGGGCATATCATTTTCTACCACCGGTGTCATCCATACGGTAGTTATGCCGAGGTCTTTGATATAATCGAGGTGCTGTGTCACGCCTTGTATATCTCCTCCGTGACGCATCAGCAGTTGGTTACGATCGCAGCTGGTATCGCGCATATCGGCAAAGCGGTCATTCCTGGTATCTCCGTTACTGAACCGATCGGGCATGATGAGATAAATGAAGTCTTTGGAAGTCACGCCTTGTGCAAAAGTCTTACCCCTGCCTTCACGCCTGTGTTTCAATGGCCATTGAATGGTATGTTGATTACTCCCTTCTCCAAAATGTATATTTACCATACCAGGTTTTGCGTTGGCAGCGATTACCAGGTCCAGCACCTGGTATTTACTATTCTCCAGTTGATGTGTGCCGGCCAGCTGTACCCCCGGGTATTGAACACCGGGCTTTGCTTTGTTAAAACCTTCCTGTGCACTTCTAACGATCAATTGCACTTTATTCCATTGCATGCCAGTGAACCAATTGGTGGGATACACCTGTATATCCTGGCCATAACTAATAATGCAGGCACATGCAAACAATATCAGCAGAAAATTTTTTATCCTATTCATCATGTATCAATCCTTTTTTTCCTTTACAACAAATGCACATACCAATGCAGCAATACACAATAAACACCCCCCTACCTGTACGGCGAGCAGGCGATCATTATGGAGGAAGTTATTCATGATCTTACCAAAGAACAAAGAAGCTATGATCTCAGGCAGTACAATGAAGAAATTGAATACTCCCATATAAATGCCCATTTTATCGGCAGGCAGGCAACCTGCCAGCATGGAATATGGCATGGATAAGATAGAAGCCCAGGCAATGCCTACCAATCCCATAGCGATATAGAGATAGGCAGGATCATGGATATGGTTCACTGCTATCAGTCCAATACCCCCCAATAAAAGGCAGACGGTATGCGTATATTTCTTGCCCATTATTTTCACCCAGAATGGCAATGAAAATGAAAAGGCGAATGTTACCAGGTTGAGTATGGCTGAAGTGGTGTTGGCATATTCCAATCCACGTGTGTACAGTTCTCCGCTGCCTTTGGCATCGCCACCGAAAATTTCCGCAGCAACACCGGTACTGTAATAAAACCACATGAGAAAGAGTCCGGGCCAGGTAAGAAAATTCACCAATGCCAGTCTTTTCATTTGCGCGGGCATATGAGTGATGGATGAGCATATCTCTTTGATACCGCCTCCAAACCCCTTGTTTGATTCTTTCACTTTCTCGCGCCAGTTCAAATCGGATGGAGGATATTCTTTACTTCTGAAAACAGTGTATAACACTGCTAAGAGGAACACAAAACCACCTATATAGAAAGAGAGCATGATGTTCTGCGGAATGGCACCACCGGCTTTATCCCTTGATACACCAAACCAGTCCACCAGTTTCTGCGGTAAATAACCTGCTATGAATGATGCCAGTCCGATAAACATGCTCTGCATGGCAAAACCATAGGGTCTTTGTTTTTCGTCGAGGTTATCGGCCACAAAAGCGCGAAAGGGTTCCATGGTGATGTTGATGCTGGAATCGAGTATCCAAAGCATGCCTGCTGCCATCCATACCACAGATGCATTGGGCATGATGAACAACGCCAGTGAACTGAGTATGGCCCCTACCAGGAAAAAGGGCCTGCGGCGGCCCAGACACGGATGCCAGGTGCGGTCGCTCAGGTATCCAATGATGGGCTGTACCAGGAGACCGGTCATGGGGGCGGCCAGCCATAGTCCGGGGATCTGTTCGGGTGAAGCACCCAGGTACTCATAAATGGCACTCATGTTGCCCATCTGCAGGCTCCATCCGAACTGGATGCCGAAAAAGCCGAAACACATGTTCCAAATTTGCCAGAAACTCAGGCGGTGCTTGACTCCTGTATAGGTTGTTGACATAGCAATCGGTATCGTTTAACTAATATGTATTTATTACACAAAGTCTAAAAGTACGATAAAACCTCATTCCACCTTATACCGGCTCTTTTTTTCTTCTTTGAATTCCAGTTGTTCCACAAGCGATTCAGGGGTGGGGTTGCTGGTAATGGCTACTGCTACCTGGAACAGAACAACACATAAAACGATAGAAGCCAGGAGCTCTCCCCAGGTGATGCCATATCCCCAAAATCGGTACACAGCTGCATGGACAGGTTTCCCCACTTCATAAATCACCGTCAGGCGGTCGCCTTCTTTCCATTCCCTCAACACATACCTGGCATCTATGGAGAAAGTCTTATATCCGTCGCTATAAACAGCTTTGGGAATCAGCATGCGGCTTGCACTATCCCTCATCCAGTGAATGGTTGCCGGCACTTTCTCCCCATCAAAATAATCGGGTTGCCTGGTAAAAACTAAGTAACACCCAAAGCATACCAGGTACAATATAAAGATTCCCTTATACAATCAGAATGACTTGGCTTGATAAGAAAGATCATCAATTCGACAGACTCCTGAAGTCCACCGGCACCAACTTGCTTACACCGGGCTCCTGCATAGTCACACCATAGATCACATCTACCGCGCCCATGGTTTGTTTGTTGTGCGTTACGATGATGAACTGAGAGTTGTCGCTGAATTTCTTGATCATCTGAGTGAACTTGCCTACGTTGGCATCATCGAGTGGTGCATCCACTTCGTCGAGGATACAGAACGGAGCCGGCTTGATGAGGTAGATAGCAAACAGCAAAGCCGTAGCTGTTAAGGTCTTCTCCCCCCCGCTCAACTGCGTGATCGAAGAAGGTCTTTTGCCTTTCGGTTTGGCAATGATATCGATTCCTGTCTCGGCGAGGTTCTCAGGGTTCACTAAAACCATATCGGCCGTATCTTCTTCGGTAAAGAGGGCCTTGAATACCTTTTGAAAATTATCACGCACCTGGTTGAATGTATCCAGGAACTGCTGGTTCGCTGTAGCTTCTACTTCCTGTATGGTCTGTAGCAGGCTTTCTTTGGCGGAAACCAGGTCGTTCTTCTGTTCCAGGATAAACTCGTAACGCTTCTTCATTTCGGTGAATGCTTCAATCGCCGTAGGGTTCACTTCACCCATATTCTCCAGTCGCTTTTTCATGCGCTCAGAGCTGGCCTGTAATTCTTCCAGTGTGGCATCGGTGGTTCGTGCCTGGTCGAGTATTTCGTCGAGCTCTATTTTGAATTCCACGCTCAGCCTTTCTTTCATGCCGGCCAGTTGCAGCTTCAGTTCATTGAGTTTGTCCTTGATCTCGGTTACCAGGTGATCGATCATCTCCTTGCTCTTCACTTTATGGCGCAGCTCGCTTTCTTTTTCCTGCAATAAATTGCGAAGGTTATAATAAGCCTGGTCGGCTTCGTTCAATTTCTTCTCTTCTTCTTCTTTTTTGCGCATCAGTTCCAGCAGCAGGTCTTCCGATCCCAGCAAAGCTTCCTCTCCTTCTTTTATATTGGCAGAAGCTTCTGTCAGTTGGGTTGTATTGCTTTGTATCTGCAAATGCAGATCGTTCAACTGGTTCTCTTTGAATGCCAGCTCCTGTTTCAGCGTAGCGATCTTGCTTTGTTGCCGGGTCAGTTGCAGGTTGCTTTCATTGTATTGCGCCGATGCAAAATTGTATTCCTGTTCTGCCTGCTGGTAATCCTGCTCCACCGTTTTCATTTCTTCACTGGTATGTTGCAGGTTCTCATTCAACTGCTGCAGTTCTTCCCGGGTAGCCGCAATGGCATCCTGCTCATCCTGCCTGCGCAATTCTATTTCTTCCATCCGCTGCTGTGCATTCTGCTGGGCTGATTGCAGGTTCTCAATGCGATTGCGTGTTGCAAATACCTGGTTGGTAAGCTGGTTGATCTCAGTTTCGGTCTGCTTGATGGCATTCTCTTTCAACTGTTCATTGAAACCGATCACTTCATTGTGCTTGAACTGTATATCGGCTTTCAAAGCATTCACCACTTTTTCCTGCGCAATGATCTCATCGTGCAGCTTCTCCAGGTTTTTGGCACGGCCTATTTTCTTTCCTTCGAAAAGGCCCACACTGCCTCCGGTGAGGGTGTATTTGCCTTTGACATATTTGCCATTCTTCTCCAATACCACTGCGCCATTACTGTTGTTCAGCGCTTCTTCGTTCTCTCCAATGTACACATTGCCCAACAGGTATTCCGCGAGCTTGCGGTACTGGGGGTCCACTTCAATCACGTCCATCGCCTTAATGGTATGTGCAGGCTGGTGTGTATCTATATGAATCGAATCGAATTTCTCCAGCATGAAGAAATTCGCTTTTCCCTTTTTGTGTTCATCGAGCAGTTGCACTGCCTGCAGACCTTCCTCCAGGTTATTTACCACATAATAGTTGAGGTAAGGCTCCAGTACATTCTCAACCGCAGCGCGATAGGCTTCTTTTACATAAATGATATCGGAAAGAATGGGGGCCGAGTGATTCCAATTGGGATTCTTATGAAGGAATTTGATGCTTTCCGGATAGCCCTCCATGGAATCGATGAGGCTTTTCAGCAGATCGTATTCGTTCTTTTTGGCATCCAGCTTACGGTTTTCTTCAGCAAGCTGGTTACGCAGCAGCTCCAATTGCGACTGTGTTTCAAAGATCTGCTCTTTGGTTCGCTCATGGTGTTCCTGCAATTGCTGCAGGTCAATACGCCTGGCATCCAGTGTTGTTTCTTTTTCCTGCAGTTCAGTACCCAACTGCTGCAACTGATATGCGCGGTTTTGCTGCTCTTCGGCAAGCTGGGCATGAGCACGCTGCAGGTTTTGTATAGATGTATCGGCAACGGCTACTTTTTTCTCAGCATCAAACTGGTTGCGTTGTATCTGCTGGTAGCGGCCACGCAAAGCATCCACCCCACTGCGTTTTTCATCGAAAATGCGGCGTTTGTCCTCAATATCCATTTTGGCAGTCTCCACCCTGTCCTGCAATTCCTGCAAACGGGCTTCTTCTTCTCCCACCTGCAGTTGGGTATATTCAATAGAATCGCCGATGGTTTTAAGTTGTCCCTCCGCCTTCTCCAGGAAATCCCTGAGGCTGTTTTCTTTTTCTTTCAGGTAATGCAGTTTCTGCGTAGCCAGGTTTTTTTCATTCTCCTTACTACGCAAGCGTTGCAGCAGCTCGTTGAATTCATGCTGCATACTTTGTAAAGCCCTTTCCTTTTCAATGAACCCTACTTTCTCCTGCTCCAAGACCGCTTCCTGGGTGGCTATCTCCGCTTCTAATTGTACCCTTTTATTGGTTTCGCTCTCCTGCTGTTCATTCAACTCTTTGTAAGTACTGTTGAATCCTTCCAGGGCTGCTTTGGTCAGTTCTATCGATACTTCCTTGTACTCCTTCTTGATCTCATAATATTTCTCCGCTTTCTTAGCCTGGTTTTCCAGGGTTTTCAGCTGGTTGTTGATCTCAAAGAGCAGGTCCTCAATACGCGCCAGGTCCTGCTCAGTAGCATCCAGCTTACTCTTCGCTTCTTTCTTGCGCGTTTTATAAATGGTAATACCTGCAGCCTGCTCCAGCATACGCCTGCGGCTGTTCTCTTTATCTTTGATGATGTCATCCACCATGCCCAGTTCAATAATGGCATAGCTGTCGGTACTGACCCCGGTATCCAGGAAAAGGTTGTGGATATCTTTAAGGCGACAGGTTACATCATTCAACCGGTATTCACTTTCGCCATTTTTATAAAAACGCCTGGTAACCGTTACCGTACTGAATTCAGTTGGCAATAAATTCTTGGTGTTCTCGAATGTGAGGCTTACTTCGGCCAGTCCGCTCGGACTCCTGGTCTTGCTGCCGTTGAAGACCAACGCCTCCAGGTTCTCACTGCGCAACGCCGATATTTTCTGTTCACCGATCACCCAACGGATGCTATCAATGATATTGCTTTTGCCACAACCATTGGGGCCGATGATGCCGGTAATCCCCTCGTCAAAACTCACTACCGTTTTATCAGCAAAACTTTTGAATCCTTTGATCTCTAATGACTTTAATCTCACTGGCTATCCCTGTTTAATACCTGCGAACATACACGAAAAGGGCTGAATTCTCAGGAAAGAATAAAGGCCTGTGTATAACAGGTGGAGAAATTGAAGAAAATATAAATGCGTAGTTTTCTAGCTTATAACTGGCTGATTTTCAACGATTACAGAAGTGTCAATGACTCTACCTCTTTCAGTACTGAGCATGCGGGAAGGGTACCGATTGATGACAATGAAATCATGTGTGGCCATGATCACGGCGGTTCCATAATCTTTGGCAATCTGTATGAGTAATTGCATGATCTCTTCGCTGGTTTCAGGGTCAAGGTTGCCAGTGGGCTCATCGGCCAGGATCAATTTGGGGGAATTCAATAAGGCCCTGGCAATGTCTACACGCTGCTGCTCGCCTCCGCTCATTTCAAAAGGCATTTTGAATCCTTTGCTTTTCAATCCCACTTTATCCAACACATCATTGATCTTCTCTTCTATCAGCCGGTTGTCCTGCCAGCCGGTGGCCCTGAGCACGAATTTCAGGTTCTCATGCACGTTACGGTCGGTCAGCAATTGAAAATCCTGGAATACCACTCCCAGGTTACGGCGCAGGAAGGGGACTTTTTTCCAGTTCATATCGCGCAGGTCAAATCCTACTACCGAAGCCGTGCCTTCTTTCAGGGGTAATTCCCCATAAAGGGTTTTCAAAAGGCTGCTTTTCCCGGTTCCTGTTTTACCTACCAGGTATACAAATTCTCCCTTGCCGATGGTGAAATTCACATCCTGCAGGATCAGGTTATTCCCTTGGTATATGTTTGCGCGTTCAATTGATACGACTGTTTCTGACATAAAGCTAAATTAATGATTGTGCTGAAATACGCTAAGCCTCAAACTGTTAATATTCGTAAACCAGTTCTCCGAAATTTCCTTTCAATGCCAGGCTTGACCTTTCTGCTGCTTCCACCCTTCCTACCACCTGCGCTTCAATGTTGAATTGCCGGGCGATGTGAATCAGTTTCTCCGCCGCCTTTTCATTGGTGAATATTTCCAGCCGGTGTCCCATATTGAATACCTGGTACATTTCCCTGTAATCGGCTCCCGAGTTTTCCTGTATCAATTGAAAGATGACAGGTGGTTCGAATAAATGGTCCTTTGTAATCTTCAAAGGACGGGGCAGGTATTTCATGCATTTGGTTTGTCCGCCTCCGCTGCAATGGATCAACCCATTGATGTCATTGAAATGCTGGTCCAGAATTGTCTTCATCAATGGAGCATAGGTGCGCGTTGGACTCAGCAATAATTTACCTATGCTCAATTCTCCTTCCACTCCTTTTACCCTGATGGTGTCGGTCATTTTGTTTTTACCGATGTACACCACCTGTTCGCTCAATGTCGGCTCAAATGTTTCGGGATACTTCCCTGCATAATATTGTTGTAATACATCGTGCCGGGCGCTGGTAAGTCCATTTGACCCCAATCCGCTGTTATATTCTTTTTCATAGCTGGCCTGACCGGCGCTGGCAAATCCCACGATCACATTTCCAGGCGCTATTTTTTCATTGGTCACGAGTTTCGATTTGGGCCAGCGGGCTGTCATGGTTCCGTTTACTGCAATCGTGCGCACCACATCCCCCACATCGGCCGTTTCACCACCAAGGTAATGGATGCTTACACCAAAACTGCGCAATTGGTCAAAGAAAGCCTGTGTTCCATTGATCACTTCCTGTAGTACTTCGCCAGTGATGAGGGATTTATTACGGTCGATGGTAGAAGAGAACAACAGATTATCGGTAATGCCTACACACAACAGATCATCCAGATTCATGGCTACCGCATCCTGTGCAATACCGCGCCATACACTGGCATCTCCTGTTTCTTTCCAATAGAGATAAGCGAGGATGCTTTTAGTACCGGCGCCATCGGCGTGCATGAGGTTCACCCAGTTCTCATCACCCCCCAAAAAATCGGCATATATTTTACAGAAAGCCTGCGGGTACAGGCCCTGGTCAAGCTGACTGATCGCCGCATGCACTTCTTCTTTCTGGGCAGAAACACCGCGTTTTGCGTATAACGACATGAATGAAATTTTGAATTCGTGCAAATGTACAACACCCTTACTTACCAGTTCTTGTGTTTTCTGACTTACTTTTGCCCCCAATTATGATGGTACATCGTGAACTGGCTGGCTCATTACCCGAATTCCGCAATGCAGTAGTAACCATTGGGGCATTCGATGGGGTGCACCTGGGCCATCAGCAAATCATTGCCCAGCTGAGGAAAGAAGCAACCCTTATCAATGGTGAGACCGTGATCATCACTTTCCATCCCCATCCGCGTAAGATCGTTACTTCTGTTCCCGGTGATATCAGGCTATTGAATACCCTACAGGAAAAAATTGACCTGCTTGACAAAGCCGGCATTGATCACCTGGTAGTGGTGCCTTTCGATCACCGCTTCTCCAACCAGCCGGCTGAAGCTTATATCCATGATTTCCTGTATCACTATTTCAGGCCCCATACCATCATCATTGGCTATGATCATCGCTTTGGCAAAGGAAGGGAGGGGGATTATCAATTGCTTGAAGCTTACGGCAAAAAGCTGGGCTTTGAAGTAAAAGAAATACCCGAACAGTTGCAAAACGAAATTGTGATCAGTTCTACCCGTATCCGTAATGCCATTGCCGAAAATGATATCGAAACGGCCAATGCACTGCTGGGTTATCCTTATTTTTTTGAAGGGCTCATTGTGGAAGGCAATCAACTGGGTCGCACCATCGGTTATCCTACTGCCAACCTGCATATTACTTCGGAAGAAAAACTGGTGCCGGGCGATGGCGTTTATGCAGTCAGCGTAAACATAAAAAATCAGACCGGCTCTTTCAATGGCATGATGAATATTGGCATCAGGCCCACAATTGGCGGGAAGAAACGTGTGATTGAAGTAAATATTTTTGATTTCGATGCAACTGTATATGGAGATATCCTGCAAGTACAGGTTCATCGTTTCTTACGCGGTGAAATAAAGTTCAATGGATTGGAAGAATTGAAAACACAATTGCAGAAAGATAAAGAGATGGCAACAGCTTTGTTATTGAAAGCCTGAATCAGGCCATTATTTTCACCAGCATTTCCTTGAGAAGACCAGCATCGGAAGTACCTCCGTCGTTTACACCAATGCTGCGCAGGTTGTAGTGATGCAATAGCAGCAATAATTTTTCCACACCCTGGTAATCATACCTGCGGGTGGCTGCAAGATAATCTTTTACGAAAAAGGGGTTCACACCTAATGCTGTGGCGGCAGACTTTTCATCGGGATTGGAAATGCCATACAGCATATACAATTTGCTGAAAAAATTGTACAGGGCCGGCAATACCAGTTGTATGGGGGCTGCTTTTGGATTGGCTTCAAAATATTGAACAATGCGAATGGCTTTGGAAAGATCTTTACGGGCTACTGCATCCTGCAATTCAAACACATTGAACTCTTTGCTAACGCCAATATAGTGTTCGATATCATCTTCGGTGATATTTTTCCGGCTTTCCAGGTTCACCGCCAATTTTTCTATTTCATTCTGTATACGGCTGAGGTCATTACCAATATGGTCTACCAGTAAAGCGAGCGCCTTTGGGGCAATGCTGAGGCCATGCTGCTGTACCATTTGCGCCGCCCATTCGGGCAGTTGGTTGTCGTACATTTTTTTGGTGGTAAGCATTTCACCTTTCTGCTTGAGCAGTTTGGCAAGTTTGGAACGGCCGTCTACTTTTTTGTCTTTATAACTCACCACGAACACAGTGGAAGGCTGGGGATTGTCTACATAAGCTTCCAGCTTTTCAATATCACGCATCTGCTGTGCTTCCTTGAGCAACACTACCTGCCTTTCGGCAAACATGGGGTAGCGGCGGCAGGCATTGACTACTGCCGCCCAGTCAGCATCCTTCCCGTAAAAAACAGTCAGGTTGAACCCGGCCTCGTTTTCATTCAGGATACATTTTTCGGCATAGTCCACCACTTTGTCAATAAAAAAGGGTTCCTCTCCTTCCAGCCAGTAAACCGGTTTAAAACTCCCTTTCTTCCATTCTGTTATGATTTTTTCTGCCGACATAGCGCAAATATCCAGTACGGATCATAAATAATGAAAAACGGCCGGTGGAACTTGCCCACAATCTTTTGGCACGATTTTGGTTTCGAAGGTCAGATTAAGCAGAACCATCAAATTCTGTTTTTAACTTTACAGTAAACTTAAATCAAATTATTTTTTTATGAGTTACCCTCAAGCCACTAATCCTTCCCCTCAACCCGAACAGAAAGACAACCGTAAAATAGTTTACGGGGCATTGATTGCCTTGCTGATTGGTACCTGGGGATATATTTTTTATGATAAAACCCAGACCCGCCAGGCTGTTGCCCAGCTTGAAACAAGGATCGGAAATATTGATAGTGCCCGTTCGGCCATTCAGCAGGAATTTACTTCTGTTTCTGCCAAAGCAGATTCCCTCACCCAGAACAATATACAGTTACAGGGTACATTGGCCGATAAAAATTCTGAGATCCAGAAACTGAAAGGTAATATCAGCGGCATACTGAAAAAGAAGAATGCCAGCGAAGCGGAACTCACGCAGGCCAAACAAATGATTGGCGAACTGAATGGCAAGGTGGATGGTCTCTTTGCTGAAATTGAAAAACTGAAAGGTGAGAACCAGCAACTGACTACTTCTAACCAGCAGCTGACTACTGAAAAGACCCAGCTTACGACAGACAAGCAAAATCTTGAAAGCAACCTGAACAGTGCACGTACTGAAAAAAAACAGATAGAAGAAGTGGCCTCTACACTACACGCTTCTAATATTGGCATCACCGCACTGAAGATCGGTTCATCCGGCAAGGAGAAAGTTACCTCTACTGCAAAAAAGACCGATGCCATGCGCGTATCTTTTACGCTTGATCCCAACAGGATCACTTCTACCGGCGCTAAAGACCTGTTCGTTTGTGTAACTGCTCCCGATGGTAAGATCATCAGCGAAGGCAATAACTCTTTTGATACACGTGAGGAAGGCACTAAGACATTTACCAGCAAGGTAACCGTGAACTATGAACAGAATAAAATCATCCCCGTAAGCTTCGATATCAAGCAGACAGAGAAATACCAGGTGGGTGATTACAAGATCGAAATCTATAACAATGGTTTCAAGATCGGTGAAGGGGTGAAAAAACTGAAGAAAGGCGGATTATTCGGTTAATGAAAAACTACCATACCATGTGAAAAGCAACCTTAGTGGTTGCTTTTCTTTTTTAAAGCTTATTTTAGACAGATGATTGTATCCTGGCTCAATTGGCGTACCATCCTGGTCTTTATTGCCGTGATCATAGTTAGCGGCACCATTTTTTATTCGAATTATGTTGCCGGTAAAATTGCAGTGGAAGAAAGAAAAAATGTAGCGGCATGGGCAGAGGCGCAACGTACCATACTCAGTGCGCCTTCCGGCACCAACCTCAACCTTGCCACCAAGATATCTACGGAGAATACCCGCATACCCATTATTGAAACCAATGAAAAAGACCAGATCACCGGCAATTACCTGAACCTGGATTCCCAATTGGTAAAAAAAGACCCCGATTACCTGAAAGAAAAATTACGGCAATTCAAACGGTACAATAAACTGCCGATTGTGCTGGTGATCAAGGATCATCCTTATACAGCGAATAACTATTACTATGGCGAAAGTTCCCTGTTGAAAGAGGTAAAGCTTTATCCCATTGTACAACTCATCATCGTTGCATTCTTCATTGCCATTGCCATCACCGCCACACGCAGCTATTACCAGAGTGCACAGAATAAACTCTGGGCGGCCATGGCAAGGGAAACCGCGCACCAGTTGGGCACTCCCGTTTCGAGTCTGCAGGGATGGCTGGAAATATTGAAAGAGCATAAGGAAAACGAACCCATTGTGCCCGAGATCAGCAAAGACGTGAACCGCCTTTTGCTGATCACCGATCGCTTTGGCAAAATAGGCAGCCAGCCAAGGCTGGAAAGGAGTAATCCGACAGAGCAGATACAGCATATGCTGGAATACATGAAAAAGAGAACAGGCGGTCATGTTCAGTTTGAGTTCAGCAGCGCTGAACTGGCCCATGCCAACCCCATGCTCAGTCCGCCTTTGTTCGACTGGGTCCTGGAAAACCTGATCAAGAATGCACTTGATGCCATTGAAGGGAATGGGAAGATCAGCATACGTTCCCATCTGACCGAAAGGGGCGAAATGATACTGGATATTACAGATACCGGCAAAGGCATCCCTAAAAACAACCTCGACAAAGTTTTCAAGCCGGGGTTCACCACCAAAAAAAGAGGATGGGGACTGGGGCTTCCTCTCTGTAAAAGGATCGTAGAGGAATACCACAGGGGCAGGCTCTTTGTCAGATGGAGTGAACCCGGAAAAGGCACTACGTTCAGAATTGTATTGCCTGCTTAGTCCTGCTGCCTTTTAACCGACCCGCCGCTGTTTACATTAATATCGCGTATCAACCCTTCACCTTTGAAGCGCACATATCCGCCGCTATTGGCTGAAGCAGAAATTTCTTTAGAAACCGTTACCTGTACGCCTGCCCCGCTGCTTACCCCGGCTTTGCAATTGGCAGTACTCAAACCGTATCCTTTGAACTGTCCGCCACTATTACCATCGACCTGCAATTCATCTACTTTTCCTGTCAGGTTAATGAAACCGCCGCTGCTCACCCGGGCCGATAATTTTGCAAGATTGATAGCTGATCCTGTAACTGAGCCGCCGCTGCTTGCTCTTACTGCATTGAGGTGGGTATAGGATACATAGACCGTTACTTTCCAGTTCTTCCATTTCTCCCAGAATTTCCAGTTGTCTTCCCGCGTAATCTTCAATACACCATCAACCACTTCCGTTCTTACCCTGGAGAGCATTTCCCGGTCGGTGGCAGTAAGCGCCAGTTCTTCTTTTGTACCCTTGCTGAGCACCACTGCGATGCCTGCAGATGTTTCAACGGCATGGAAACCGCTCAGCTCCCTTTTTTCGGTATTATCGCCATACACCACCTGTTGCGCAAAGAGAATGTCCAGTGATGCAATGAACACTATTGCCAGGAGCCCGATCTTTTTCATAAGCTTTTTTCCATGGAACGGGGAGAATGAAAATATGTTACAGCTGCCCCGGTTTATTTGAGTACAATGGCGCCGAGGGGAGGCAAATGCAGTTTCAGCTTATAGCAGGAGCTTGGCTTATCCGCCAGTTCGGTGATGATATCCGGGTTGTATACATCACCTGTTCCCCAGAAAGACTTGTTGTCGCTGTTGAATATTTCCTTCCAGGATTTCTTGCCGTGCACAAATACTTCCCAATTATGTCGTGCTACAGGCGTTACGTTCAGTATCACCAACACATCATCTTTGGACTTCCTCCCCTTGCGTTTGTATACCATAACAGATTCGCTCCGGTGATTCAGGTCAACCCATTCAAAGCCATCCGGCTCAAATTGTTTTTCGTACAACGCCGGCTCTGAACGGTATAGTTCATTCAATTGCTGCACACAGGATTTCATTCCGCTATGGCTTACAAACTGCAATAATTCCCATTGCAATTCGCTTTTATGGTTCCATTCATTGGTAGCAGCAAATTCATTACCCATGAAAAGCAGCTTGGCTCCCGGGTGGGTGAACATATAAGTGTACAGCAATCGCAGGTTAGCGAACTTCTGCCATTCGTCGCCCGGCATTTTATATACCATGGGACTCTTGCCATGCACCACTTCATCATGACTAAGGGGAAGCATGAAATGTTCATTGAAAAAATACATCATGCTGAAAGAAAACTTATCCTGGTGAAACTGCCTGAATACAGGATCCATTTTAAAATAGTCCAGCGTATCATGCATCCATCCCATCATCCATTTCATACCAAAGCCCAGTCCGTCTTCATACGTGGGTTTGCTGATCTTTGGCCAGTCAGTCGCTTCTTCGGCAATGGTTTGTATATCGGGGAAATCGCGGTAGAGGGTTTCATTCATATCTTTGATAAAAGCAATGGCTTCCAGGTTGCCGTTGCCGCCAAATTCATTTGGCTCCCACTGCCCTTCTTCCCTGCTGTATTCCAGGCGCAGCATGGAACTCACTGCATCTACCCTCAGTCCATCAGCATGGAACCTGTCGCACCAGAAACGCGCGCTGCTAATGAGAAAGGATTTGACTTCTCCCCTTCTATAATTGAATATATAAGAGTTCCAGTCGGGATGGTATCCTTTCCTCATATCCGCATACTCATAAGTATGCGTGCCATCGAACATGAACAACCCATGTACATCATAAGGGAAATGCGAGGGCACCCAATCCAGGATCACGCCAATGCCCGCCTGGTGGAAAGCATCTACCAGCGCCGCGAAATCCTGCGGCGATCCGAATCGCGACGTGGGCGCAAAATAACCGGTACCCTGGTAGCCCCAGCTTCCATCGTAAGGATATTCCATTACAGGCATCAATTCCACATGGGTGAAACCCATTTCCTGCACATAGGGTACCAGTCTTTCTATCAATTGCCGGTAACTATTGTATGAATCCTCATTGTATTTATCCGGCCGCATCCAGCTGGCCAGGTGCACTTCATAAACAGAAAACGGAGCTGTCAGGGCATTGTTCTGTTTACGGTTCTTCATCCATCGGCCATCATTCCATTCATAATCGGTCTGCCAGGTAATAGATGCCGTATCCGGCCTCAGTTCGGCAAAATGCGCAAATGGATCGGCCTTGTCCAGCCTCGCCCCTCTGTACCCATGTATGTGGTATTTATAAGCTTCACCTTTGTGCAGGTGCGGAATAAATCCTTCCCAGATACCTGAACTGTCCTGCCGCACTCTCAAAGGATGCGATTCATTGCTCCACTGGTTGAAATAGCCGGTCACATTTACCCGGGTGGCATTGGGCGCCCATACGGCAAAATAAGTACCCTCAGTATCCAACACCTTTAATTGTTTGTTACCGAATAATTCATACAGGCGATAATGGGTACCCTGCTGGAAATTGCGTACGTCTTCATCGGTGAACAATGAATAGTTCCACACCGGCTGTGCGGTATCTATAAAATGAATCTCTTCGTATTTTTTCTTCATCGGCTTTTCAACTTTCCAGTGAATGGTTGTACTTATCAGTATTCATCAATCCAATAGACCGTATATCATAAATTTTGTTAAATTATGAAAAAAAATAACGTTAATTAACAACTAGTTACTTAGTTTCAAGCAGGATTTATGGATTTTGTATTGGAATGCATCCCATAACATAACCCGTCAAATTACATATGAAAAAACTAACGCTTCTACTCTTCTTGCTTTTTACTGGTCTTTTTTCTATTTCCTATGCACAACAATCTTCCCTTAAAGGTAAGATAACTGATACGGTTAGTAAACAAAATCTGGAACATGCAGTAATCTCCTTACTGCACACGAAAGACTCCACCCTGGTTGGGTTCACCCGCGCCGATGCCAAGGGACATTTTGAATTGAAAGGCATGCCTGCCGGACACTATGTAGTGATGATCACTTACCCGGGTTATGTTGAAATGATCGATACTTTATCATTGAGCGAGCATACCCCTTATGATTTCGGACTGATCCCGCTTAATACCAAAGCACACCTCCTGCAGGAAGTGATCGTTCGGCAAACCGTTGCCCCTATTCGTATCAAAGGTGATACAACCATTTATATGGCCGATAGTTTCAAGCTCAGACCCGATGCTACAGTGGAAGACCTGTTGAAAATATTGCCGGGGATTTCGGTGAACAGCAAGGGGGAAATTACTGCACAGGGGCAGAAAGTACAGAAGGTGTATGTAGACGGCGATGAATTTTTTGGCGACGATCCGACCATGGCTACGCAAAACCTGAATAAAAAAGATGTAGCGCAGGTACAGGTATTTGATAAGAAGAGCGACCAGGCCACACTTACAGGTATCGACGACGGGCAGAAGCAGAAAGCCATCAACCTGGTGATGAAGGAAGACGCCAAGAAAGGATATTTTGGAAAAGCTGAGGCTGGTAGTGATTTCAAGCAATATTACCAATCAAGGGTCACTGCCAATCGATTCACCAGTACAAAAAAATTGGGGGCTTACTTAACAGCGGATAGAACAGGAAATATGCATATGACCTGGGAAGAACAACAGGATTATGGGAATCTGAATATAGGAGTTGATGGGGGTATGATGTCTTTCAATTTTGAACAAGACGAATTTAGTACCTGGGACGCTAAAGGGATTCCTGAGGGTCAACAATTGGCCTTCATGTACAATGATAAATTCGGAAAACTCAAAAGCAACACTGCAAATAACTATGGGTATAATCACCAGTTCCTGGCCGGAGACAGTTACACACGTTCTACTTATATTTTACCGGATTCTGTGTATTACAACAACCAGGATGAACACATGAGGGGTAGCCGTATGAGGCATCGCATCAGCACTAAAAACGAGCTGAATCTCGATTCAGCTACTACGTTCTCCATTGTTGCAAGAGGAAGCTGGGGGAGAAATGATCAAAATGCCAGCCGCTCCAGCGAATACCTGAACAGCAAACAGGCCCTTATCAATAACAGTTTTCGTAATCACTACTCGACCGGAGACAATAGTAATCTCAGGACAGATATGTTTCTCAAACGCAAACTGAACAAAACCGGCACACGTTCAGTGACCGTTAGCGCAGGTATAGGAGAAAGTACAACGAATTCCGACGGCTATTTGTATAATAAAACCCAGTATTACACAAATGGAATTATAGATTCCGCACAATTAATCGATCAGAGAAAACTCAATGCCGCTACGGTGATCAATACCCAGACAATAATCAACTATGTTGAACCGTTGACAAAAAGGACCTCTCTCAATCTAAATTATACATTCAACAGTAGCAATAGCGAGCAAAATGCTCGTTCTTATGAGAGAGGTAGTGGAAAATATGATTCTCTCAATCAATTCTATAGCAATCATTTTAAATACGACAACTATTCTCATAGGGGTGGAATCGGTTGGAATTATATTTATAAAAAAATCACTGTAAGAGCAGGTTTAGCTGTTCAGGAACTTTCGCTAAAACAAACCAATATATACAAAGACTCTTCATTTTCCCGAAGCTTTGTCAATTATTTTCCGTCTGCAAATTTCAACTGGCGGTTCGCTCAAACAGGTAATTTTTTCATAAATTACAATGGGAACACTCAGCAACCTTCTCTCTCACAACTGCAACCCATTTTGAATAATATCGACCCAATGAACATTACTATTGGTAATCCAGATCTCAAGCCTGCTTTCAATCATAGTATTTATTTAGGGTTCTATCATTTTAAAGTGATCTCCAAACGAAATATGAATCTTTGGAGTAATTTCAACATCAATCAAAATGCTTTCAGCAACAGAAGCATTGTGGATAAGCAGGGTAAACGAACCAATCAAACGGTCAATGTAGACGGCAATTATAATTATTCAATATGGTTTAATATCGGTAAAGAAATCAAATTCATGAAACTGGAAATTGGGTTTTCTCCCAATGTGAGCGGCAGCCAATATAAAAGCTTCATCAATGGTCTTGAGAATACTACCAAAAACTTTAATATTTCTCCAAATATAAATATCCATCGTTATGTGGACAAAAAGTTCGATATATATATGGGGTATGGGCCTGTCTATACTCATTCTACTTCTTCAATCAATACAAACACTGTTACAGAATACTGGACGCATAATATCAACATGAATTTTAATTATTTCATGCTGAAAGGGTGGGTATTTTCTACCAATATAGATGCCAAATACTGGCAGAAGTTATCACCTTCAGATAATAAGACCAGCAGATTTATCTGGAATGCATCTGTTGAGAAAAAGATTGTACCGAAAAAAGATATCTCGCTTATAGCCTCAATCAACGATATTCTTAATCAGCGAATTGGATTTAACCAAAGCAGCACCAGCAACTTTATCACAGAAAACATCTATAGTACTGTACAACGTTATGCCATGTTATCATTGAGATGGAAATTCAACAAGAACAAGAAATCTTCCGAAAACTAATTATCATCAAAACATGAAAAAAATACTATTAGTAACACTTGTATTTGTGGCAATTCATGTACATGCGCAAACACAATTTATTCAATCAGGTAAGATAGAATTCGAAAAGAAAGTGAACCTGTACAAAGAAATCGAGGCCGCCTATCCATGGCTCGATAATATGAAAGACAAGTTTCCAAAATTTGTGACCAGTTACTTCAATCTCTCTTTCAGAGATGGAAAGACCTTGTATGAAAAAGGGAAAGACTCAGACTCAAAAATTCCATTCTGGTTGGATGATAAAAGTATAGAAGATATCATCTACAGTGATCTGGTGCATAACACGTTTGCCAAAAAGCAAACCGTATTTGACGAGAAATTCTTACTTGCAGATTCTATCCGCAAAATCAATTGGCGCATATTCAACGAATCCCGTGATATAGCCGGGTTCGAATGCCGGAAAGCAACAGGTATTATTATGGACTCTGTTTATGTGATTGCCTTCTACACTGACCAGATACCTGTCAGTGGCGGTCCTCTTGGCTTTACCAATCTTCCTGGTATGATACTAGGCATTGTTATCCCCAGGTTGAACATTACTATAATGGCTAACAAGTTAGAACTGGAAATGCCAAAATCAGAAAAATTGACTCCACCGGTATCAGGCAAATTGAAGAAGACAGACTATAAAAATTTCCAGGCCACATTGCAAAAAGCCATAGGTGATAGGGGTAAAATTGGCGAACACTTATTACTCAATTTCATGTTATAGTTCGGTATCTTTGTACCATGACCAAGCTCAGCGTGAACATCAACAAATTTGCCACTTTACGCAACAGCCGCGGTGGTAATAATCCCGATGTATTGAGGGCCGCCATCAACGCCCAACAATTCGGCGCCGACGGTGTTACCGTACACCCCCGTCCCGATGAACGTCATATCCGTTACCAGGATGTTCGAGACATCAAGGAGATCATTACCACTGAATTCAATATCGAGGGCAATCCTACCGAACAGAAATTTGTTGACCTGGTTCTGGAAACCAAACCGCACCAGGTAACACTGGTGCCCGATGCATTGGGTCAACTGACCAGCGATCATGGATGGGACACGATCAGGCACAGGGATTATCTTATTGACATCATTGGCGTTTTTAAAAAAGCAGGTATCCGCGTTTCCATCTTTGTAGATCCTGTGCCGGCAATGGTGGAAGGCGCTGCAATTACCGGGACCAACCGCATTGAGCTCTACACCGAAGGATATGCAAGGGCCTTTGTTTCCGGCAACGCGCTGGAAGCTGTCACACCTTATGTCAAAGCAGCCAATCTTGCCAGGGAGTTAAAATTGGGCATCAATGCAGGGCACGATCTGGATCTTACCAACTTAAAATATTTTAAACAGCATATCCCCTTCCTTGATGAAGTAAGCATTGGTCATGCGTTGGTATGCGACGCCATTTACCTCGGTTTTGAAAACACCGTACAGTTATACAAGCGTCAGCTTGCCTGACAATCGTTTGCATAAAAACAATCCCATCCGTTCAGTAACAGACTGCAGAAAAATGCCTATCATTGTTCGAATCATTATAAACAATAGGCATGATCCATCACATCAAACATCTCTTTGTAACAGGATTGGGCATTGGATTGCTCTCTCAGGCAACCCAACTCAATGCGCAGGACATCAAACCTGTTCTGCCTGTTCCCACCCAAACGCAACTGCAATGGCAGGAAAAAGAATTTTACCTGTTCATGCATTTCGGTCCGAATACTTTTACCGATAAGGAATGGGGAGACGGCAAAGAAGATCCCAATGTTTTCAATCCAACCGATCTTGATTGTGTACAATGGGCGAGGATAGCTAAAAAGGCTGGAGCCAAAGGCATCATCATCACTGCCAAACACCACGATGGTTTTTGTTTATGGCCCAGCCGGTTCAGCACACATACCGTAAGAGAAAGCAAATGGCGTAACGGCAAAGGCGATGTGATCAGGGAACTGACTGCCGCCTGCAAACAGGAAGGCATTGAAATGGGTGTATACATCTCTCCCTGGGATCGTAACCACCCTTCTTATGGCACACCTGCCTATAATGATGTGTATGTATCTACCATGAAAGAATTGCTTACCGGTTATGGCAAGTTTTTTGAACTCTGGTGGGATGGCGCCAACGGCGAAGGCCCCAACGGCAAAAAACAGGTATACGATTTCAAAAGGTTCCAGGACTCTGTTTTCAAATGGCAACCTCAACTGATCGTATTCAGCGACATTGGTCCCAGTGTGCGCTGGATAGGCAACGAAAAAGGCATCATTGGCAATACCAACTGGAACCTGCTGGATACAGCCGGATTTAAACGTGGACATGGCGCTCCGCCGAATGATACCCTCAACCAGGGAAATGTGTATGGCAGGAACTGGATACCGGCTGAAGCCGATGTGTCTATCCGGCCGGGATGGTTTTACCGCGCATCGGAAGATGCAAAAGTGAAATCGCCGCAGGAATTATTCAATATTTACCTGAAGTCTGTAGGCAATGGCGGCAACCTGTTGTTGAATGTACCTCCCGACACACATGGCAAGATCAATGCTGCCGACTCTGTATCATTGATGGGTTTCCATAAATTGATTACCGGTGCATTTAATACCGATCTCCTGCGGCAGGCAACCATTCATACCAATGCAGGCCACGAACAACAGCTGAAGCACCTCACCGATCATGCCATAAGCACTTATTGGACATCATCCCGGCAAAATGAAAGTCAGCTCGAGTTCAAGATGGGTCAGCCGACATTCATCAACACAGTGGTATTGGAGGAAATGATCCGGTACGGCCAGCGGGTAATATCGTTTACCATTGATGTTTACCACAACGGTCAATACGAAACTGTGTTCAAAGGCACAACCATTGGCCGTAAAAAAATAGCCGTATTTGATGGTAAGCATACAGACCGTATAAAAGTTACCATACATGAAGCCAAGGCTGTTCCTGTACTAAGGAGCATTGCCGCCTATGCCATCAGCCGGTAACCGCTTAACCGGTTTATTGAGCTTTGATCATTTTCCTATTTCACCCCGCATAAGGGTTGTATAGTTTAGTTTTCTTAAAACTACACTGTATGAAATCTTTATGCATGGGAATGCTGCTATTGCTTGGACAGGCATTGCAGGCCCAGTCACTTACCCTGGTTCCCAACGGCGGGAACAAAAAAGCAATGATTGGTGAAAGAATCGGCATCACCGACGTTACCATTCATTACGACCGTCCGCGTGTGAAAGGTCGTGAAGGAAAAATATGGGGTCAACTGGTACCGGTTGGTTTCACCGACCAGGGCTTTGGAAATACCAAAGAAGCTCCCTGGCGTGCCGGTGCCAATGAATCTACCACCATTGAATTCAGTACCGATGTTACTATTGAAGACCAACCGCTTGCAGCAGGCAGGTATGGCTTCTTTATAGCCTATGGTTCGGATGAATGCACGCTCATTTTCTCACGTGACAATAGTTCATGGGGAAGTTTTTATTATGACCCTTCAAAAGATGCTTTACGCGTGAAGGTAAAACCGGCAGTCAATGATCAATCCACAGAATGGTTGAAATATGAATTCAGCAACGAGACCGATAACAGCGCCGTTATTAACCTGAAATGGGAAAAGCTGGTGATCCCTTTTACTGTCAGGGTAGATATTATCAAGACACAGCTCGCTTCCTTCAGGAATGAGCTGCAAACAGAAAGGGGGTTCTTCTGGCAACCCTGGCAAACCGCAGCCCAGTGGTGTGTTGATCACAATACCAACCTCGAAGAAGCCCTGGCATGGGCCGATACATCGATCAATCCGCAAGTGCTTGGCGACAGGAACTTTGTCAGTCTTTCAACCAAAGCAGCCGTGCTTGATAAATTGAACAGGACTGCAGAAGCAAAAGCCATCATGAAAGAAGCTTTGCCCATGGGCAACATGGGACAGATACACCAGTATGCCCGCCAGTTGTTGGTACAAAAGAAAAACAAAGAAGCGTTAGAAGTATTTCAACTGAATTATGAAAAGAACCCGGACCAGTTTGTAACTACCTGGGGACTAGCACGCGGATATTCTGCTACAGGTGATTTCAAGAAAGCGTTGGAGTTTGCCGGGAAAGCATTACCCATGGCTCCTCCCGGTGCGTATAAAAATCTTGTTGAAAACTCCATCACCTTATTAAAACAGGGTAAAGACATCAATAATTGAATCAATCCTCTTTCTTCCTGTTTTTTCTTCCATCTTTTTCTACGTTGCCTCCCTGCCGGTTATCCGGCGGGGCAGGTGGCATTCTGTTGAATTGTCTCTCCTGTTGAGGAGGTGGGTTGTATTTCCTCTCCTGTTGCGGTTGAATCACCTGCCTGTTCACATCGGGCTGAGCCACTACAGGGGGCCGTTTTGTAAATCCTTCCCTGACTTCCGGCCGGTAAATAGTCATATGTTTTTTATCGAGGTTTTCGCCTGGTTTCCCGGTTGTCTGCATAACAATCGGGTTGATGCGTTGTCCCGTTGCTCTTTCCACTTCGC
This sequence comes from Sediminibacterium sp., assembly GCA_041798205.1. GTDB lineage: Bacteria > Bacteroidota > Bacteroidia > Chitinophagales > Chitinophagaceae > Sediminibacterium. Next base: position 145,549 of record JBHCAK010000011.1, on the reverse strand, counting down.
GCACTTCCGGGCCGCGGTTATAGACCTGCCTTCCTGTTACCTGCCTGTTATCTGCAGCCTGGTTATTATTAATGATGGTTACATTCTTTGTGAGATTGTTCACCACGGTGGTATTGTTGTTGACGATATAATTGCTCACGTTAACCTGGCTGATGTGCTGAACGGGTACAAAATTCCAGGAAGCTGACACCACTACTCCTCCATGTGGCGACATAGGCGCCCATCCATAATATCCATTGTAACTGCCCCAGGTTACCCAGGCGGGTGCCCATTGATTGCCAGGCACCCATATCCAGCCATAAGGACCATCATAAAGCCAGCGTCCGTAATGGAAGGGCGCCCATCCCCAGCTATAATTCGATGCCCAGGCCCATCCGTCCACACTGTATACCCATTGGCCATTGGTGACATAGGGACTGAATCCGAAACCTACATTGGGGGTCCATACATATCCATAGCCGGGATAGTCGAACCAACGACCATAAGGACTCAGGGTATTATAGAATGTCTCATAACCTACTGAAGCCGAAACACGATAGCTTGTATCGGTAGACTGTATGGCCGGGCCGCAGGAAACCAGGGCCGCCATTGCTATTATTACTATTGCACCAATCTTTTTCATAACCTGTGATTGAGATGAGGGTTTATTATTCTTCTTTAATGACCATACCTGCTTTAAAAAGTTTATTATTTATTTGTTAAGCAAACCCAAAAGCTGCTACCAGCCCTGAAAAGAACGGTGTCGATCCCGTTGGCTTTCACTATGTGTAGCGCTTTGTTATGGTGCAACAATACCATAAAAATCAGGTATCTTGCGGGCCTTATTCCTTGATCTATGTCAACTCCTTCCCCCATTGTAGGTATTATCATGGGCAGCGATAGCGACCTGCACATTATGCAGGCGGCGGCTGATGTGCTTAAACAATTCAATATCCCATTTGAATTAACCGTAGTATCTGCGCATCGTACTCCTTTGCGGATGGTGGAATATGCAACAGTGGCAAGAGACAGGGGTCTGCGTGTGATCATTGCAGGTGCAGGCGGTGCGGCTCATCTTCCAGGCATGGTAGCGGCCCTCACTTCACTGCCGGTAATCGGTGTCCCCATCAAATCATCCAACTCTATCGACGGTTGGGATTCCGTGCTTTCCATCCTGCAAATGCCCAACGGTGTTCCGGTTGCCACCGTGGCTTTGAATGCCGCCAAAAATGCCGGCATACTGGCTGCACAAATCATTGGCAGTACCGACAAAGATGTGGCCATTGCACTCGACACTTATAAAGCAGAAATGAATGAAGAAGTATCGGGCAAAGTGAAGAAACTGAAAGATGAGTGGAACAATAAGTTTGATGTGTAAGACATACTGACCTGCCTGTCATTTTAATTGGTACACCCGTACATAATCAACATACATACTGGCCGGGATATGGCTATCATCTACCTGGCTGCCGGGCCAGTTGCCACCCACAGCTAAATTCAGGATGATGAAGAACGGATTGAAAAAAGCGCCGGTGCTGTTTATGTTGCTGACCAGGTCAACAGTGTGATAGAGTGTACCATCTACATGCCATTTAATAGAACTGGCATCCCATTCCACATCATATACATGATAAACCGAAGGCGAAGAAAGTATTTTACTGCCGGAAGAAACATGCTGCCCGTTATCGTATGCATGCGCTGTACCATAAATCAGGCTATCACTGTTGATGTGTTCCATGATATCGGTTTCGCCACATTTGGGCCAGCCTACCGTAGTGATATTGGTACCCAATAACCAGAAAGCCGGCCAGAGCCCTTGTCCCACCGGTATCTTGATACGCGCTTCAATCCTGCCATAGGTAAAACTTTGCTTCCCCTGCGTTTTCAGGCGTGCTGAAGTATACGGATTATTGCCTACTCTTTCTTTTTTGGCGGTGATCACCAGGTTACCATCCACCACAGTGGCGTTGGCAGGCTGGTAATATTCGAGTTCACTGTTACCCCATCCATTACCGCCGATGTCAAACACCCAATTGGCGGTATCCAGACTGGTGCCATTGAATTCATCGGACCAAACCAACTGGTAGGTTTTGGTACTGCCTGAACCGGTGCCCGGATTGTTGGTAGTATTGGCAGCAGAAGATTGCCCTTTAGAGCAGCCGTTGAACAGGAACAACATGGCACAACCTGCCGTGCGAAGCAGGTAAGTTTGAGCAAAAAACCGGATTTGTTTTTTCATGGGTGGGTCAACAAAATTGCCAATCAAGTTACAATAAAATGATCACATAATCGGTGCCCTGTTTGAAGAAAGCTTTTTCGTTTTATCTTAGGGTGAGATTGTACCTATTTTTTACCAGCAATCGCCAGCCATGAGAAAAATAATGTTGTTCCTGCTGACCAGTTCTTTCATCACAATCCAATTGTTTGCTCAAACCTTTCATCCCATGTTATCTTCCCCCAGGGTAACCATTGCCAATGGCATGTTGGAAGGTATGGATGCATCTGGTGTGTATGTTTTCAAGGGTGTCCCTTATGCCGCACCCCCAATTGGGGCTTTCCGCTGGAGAGAGCCGCAGCCGGTAAAGAACTGGGAGGGTGTACGCAAAGCGGACCAGTTCGGGCCCAGGGCCATGCAGCGCGGGTTGTTTGGCGATATGGTCTTTCGATCCAACGGTATGAGTGAAGACTGCCTGTACCTGAATATATGGACGCCGGCTAAAAAGGGGAACAAAGCGCATTTGCCGGTATTGGTGTATTTTTTTGGCGGTGGTTTCATGGGTGGTGATGGCTCTGAGCCTCGTTACGATGGAGAGAGCATGGCTCGTAACGGTATTGTAACTGTTACTGTCAACTACCGGCTCAATGTTTTTGGGTTCTTTGCCCACCCTGAACTGACCAAAGAATCGCCACATCATGCTTCGGGCAATTACGGACTACTCGATCAAAGTGCCGCCTTACAATGGGTACAACATAATATCGCTGCCTTTGGCGGTGATCCGCGCAGGGTGACTATTGCGGGGGAATCTGCAGGCTCCATTTCGGTGAGCGCGCAAATGGCATCGCCGTTATCCAAGCATTCGATCGCTGGCGCTATTGGTGAAAGCGGTTCCTTGCTGGGCACGCTATCGCCGGTATCGCTGGCCGATGCAGAACAAAGCGGACTGAAATTTGCCGACATTGCAGGCGCCGGCTCGCTGGCAGCATTGCGCGACCTCCCGGCTGGTAAATTACTGGAAGCGGCGGCTGGCCATGAGTGGGAATTATTCCGTATAGCAGTAGATGGATATTTTTTCCCGAAATCACCTCTCGAAATATACAACGCCGGCGAACAGGCAAAGGTTCCACTGCTGGCCGGATGGAATTCAGAAGAAATGAATTACCGTGCCCTGATGGGTAAAGACACAGTTACAAAAGAAAACTTCACCAAAGCAGTACAAAAATTATACGGCGATAAGGCAACAGAAGTATTGAATGTTTACCAGGCAACCACTTCCGATGAGGTAACACAGGCAGCTACCGACCTTGCAAGCGACCGGTTCATTGGGTTCAGTACCTGGAAATGGACCGATCTGCACAGTACTACTGCCCAACCGGTATACCGTTACCTCTATTCACGACCCCGGCCCGGAGCCAAAGGAGGCGCTGTACATTCTGCCGAGATTGAATATGCTATGGGGAATCTGCCTGCCAATAAAGTATTTGCCTGGCAGCCGGAAGATTACAAAGTGTCTGCCATCCTGCAAAGCTATTTTGTGCATTTTATCAAAACGGGTACTCCCAACGGAGAAGGAGTACCAGCATGGCCTGTCGTGCAAAAAGGGGTGCCTGCTGCGGTCATGCACATTGATATGCATACATCGGCCCAAACAGAAACGCACCGCGATCGTTATCTTTTGCTTAGTCAGTTAATGCATTAAACAAGGAGCCGGGGTAATTGTTGCACAGCTATTTATATGTAACGATCACAAAGTTGTTCGAAAATCCATCTGAAACTTCGTAGATCATTTGTAACCATTCGGCGCCGTAAGTTGCATACCAGGCAGCAAAATTTTCTATACGCTCCTGTAAACTATTGTTGGGGAAAAGGTCCTGCTTCAGTTTGGCAATCTGCTTTTGCTGTGCTTCGAATTTGGTTTTTTCTGCACGCAGCATTTTTTTCTCCAACTCTTTCAGACGTTTCACCACCTTTGCTTCCAGTGCTTCCACATGTTGTTTCAATGTTGCATCGATGGCGCCTGTTAATTGTTTGAGTTTCTCGTAATAAGCTGTCGCCTCTTTCAGTTCATCAGTAAGACAAAGCTTCACATTGGATTCACGCATGACCAGGTCGTACACCAGGTTCTGTTCCGTTCTGAAAAGAGCCGCAGGATCGAAGCCTAATTTTTTCAGTCGCTGTTCCTGTTCCCACTTCATCAACAAAAAAGAATTGCGCAATACCAATACGGGATAAGGCACTTGTACGGCTTCAAAAACTTTCTTCAGCTCAAGCCAGTAAGCCAGTTCTCCACCACCGCCAATAAAGGCAATATTGGGAAGTATGGTTTCCTGGAAAGCGCCGCGGAGGATCACATTGGGACTAAACCTTTCCGGGTGTTCGTCCAGTTCGGCAACTATGGATGATGCACTGAACTTCAATCCCAAACCCTGCACTTCGTATCCGTCCTCTGTTGCTTCGATCCTTTCTCTTTTATCATCTATCAGGTAAAACAGGTTGATCTCCCTGCCACTGGCCTGTACTTTATATGTTTTTCCGAGCGAAGCAATGGTATCGGCAACTGCTTTATGCGAAAATTTTTCCAGCAGTTCTTTTTTTACAGTTGCGTGAAAAGCCGTTTTCAATTTTGCATGATCGGGTACCAGCACCACCACGCCATACAGGCCAAACAATTCATTCACCAGTTCAAGCGTGGCCTGCTGAATGGTTTTACCTTCCTGGTAACATTGTTTGAAAAGAGCTGCCAATTCTTTCCCCTTCGGCAGTACTGCTATTTGTCCCTCAATTGCATGCAATAACCTTGTCAGCGCTCTATCAACTTTCATCCTGCCTACCGCACCTGTCTGTTTGGTTTCCCAAACTAATTTTTGTCCGCCCAGGTTAATGAACCCCAGTTCATCCAGGTCGGCATCTTCGCTTCCCATATAATACACAGGTATAAATCGGTATTCCGGTAACTGTTGCGCCAGCTCATCTGCCAGCTTCACAGCATGCATGATCTTGTAAATAAAATAGAGTGGGCCAGTAAATATGTTGGGTTGGTGAGCGGTAGTGATTGTAAAACTATTGTCTTGCAAAAGCGCCTCAATATTGTCCTGTACTTTTTTTGCCTGTGGCAGGTCTTTGTATTGCTCTTTCAATACCTGCACCAACTGGTTCCGTGGTGTTTGAAAAGCCTTCCTGGCTTTTATAGCATGCTGCAAACCCTCCAGACTTGCATCGTACTGGTAAAAGGGTTGTAAAGAAGGTGACTGGTTCAGGTAATCCGAAACGATCTTCGTAAAATATCCTGTGCTGTCGTATGCTAAACGGGTGGTGGTAGGCTTCATAATGGGCTGCTAAATTACAATTTACTGCAAACTACCATTTCCGCTCCTGTAATAGGGCATTTCGAAATCAGGAAAAACGATCGGGATTGAAAGGACTGGTATCCATACTCGTGGGCTGTTCATTGACGATCTCGCTGACCAGTTTTCCTGTTCCTGCGCCAAGGCTCAGGCCCAGCATGGCATGCCCTGTTGCCATCACTACGTTTTTCCATTGCCTGGTTCGTCCCAGGTAAGGCAGTCCGTCTGCCGAACAGGGCCTGTATCCATACCATATTTTGTCAGCCTCTGGCATAGGAACATTGAATTCAGGGTAAAATCTTTTCACTGCATCCAGTATACCTTGTACCCTTTTGAGGCGCGGCGGGGTTTGTGTGGAAGTGATCTCCATGGTTCCGCCCATGCGCAATTTGTTGCCATCCATGGGCGTCATGGCCACCCTCCCTTCTACCAGCACAGCCGGATAATTGATCTGGTAAGGTGAATCTTCGAGTGTAACCGAATATCCCCTGCCGGGCACCAGTGGTATGTGTACATTCATTTTTGCAGCGAGTTCACGGCTCCAGGAGCCTCCGGCCACTATTACCGTATCCGCTGCATAATCATCCACTGCAGTGATCACTTTGGTGATTTTGCCTCCGGCGCTTTCAAAACCTATAGCCTCCTCGTTAGTCCGGATGTGTACACCTTTCTGTTTCAGATCTGCTATCAGCTGTTGCATCAGTTTATTGGGATAAAGATGTGCATCGCACCGGAAGAAGACGGCCCCGCTTGCATGCAGTCTTGTTTGCGGCTCCAAAGCCTGCAATCCATGATAATCGAGCAATTCCGTATCGTTCAGGCCAAGAGCATGGGCTTTTTCCACCACATGCTTTGCATGCTCCGCCCCCGCTTCTGTTTGAAATATTTCCAGCAGCCCTTTTCGTTCATAAGCAAAACTGAATTGTGGCAGCGCGGCCCATTCTTCATACAAACGTTTACTCAGGATCGCTATATCCCTGAGTGGTATCGCCGAATCTTCCACATGCTGTTTGGTAGCTGCTTTCACGAAAAGGATACCCCAGTTAAAGAGGCTCCTGCTCAGTCTTGGCTGTACATAGAACGGACTTTTTGAATTCAGCATCCACTTCAATCCCTGTTTTACAATTCCCGGGGTAGCCAGTGGTACAAAATGACTGGGACAAACATAACCTGCATTGCCATAAGAGCAGTTGCTGTTCATATCGGTTTTGTCTATGATGGTTACTTCATGTCCGTCTTCCCGCAAATAATAAGCGCTGCTTAGTCCTATAATCCCTCCTCCAATGATAACGATCCGCATTTGTTCAATAATGGTTGGTTATAATAAAAATCAATTCGCTCAAATCACCTGGAATCCGAAAGCATAAGGGTCATCAGCCGGGTCTATACTAATGGTATTCTGTCCGTACACTTTTGCCCAACCCTCTATTCCAGGAATAATGGCTTTTTTGCCTCCCACTGTTGTTACCGCTTCGATGGTTCCGGTAAAGACAGAGCCAATGATACTTTCGTGTACAAATGCATCCCCCTGTTTCAGTTTCCCTTTTGCATACCATTGCGCCATGCGTGCCGAAGTACCGGTACCACAAGGCGATCGGTCGATCGCTTTGTCGCCATAAAAAACAGCATTACGGGCAGTTGAATGTTCATTCAGTACTGCTCCTGTCCACAAGATATGTGAACATCCGTTAATGGTTGCATCATCGGGATGCACAAACCTATAATTGGCATTGATGTTTTTACGCAACTCTCCCGACCATGCCACCAACTGGCTTGCAGTATAATGTTCAAGTCCTGCGAAATTTTGCTGCACATCTACTATGGCATAGAAATTACCTCCATAAGCCACATCGATGGTCAATGTTCCCAAATCCGGGCATTCGGCCGTCAGCCCTTCCGAATCAAGGTAAGCCGGCACATTTTTCAGTTTCACAGATTTTACTTTATTGCCTTCCTGCCGGTATGAGATCAATACCAGGCCGGCCGGTGCCTCCATGCGAACTATACCGGGCGTTTTCGGTTGAATCAATCCCGCTTCCAGAGCAATGGTGATGGTGCCAATGGTGCCGTGTCCGCACATGGGCAAACATCCGCTGGTTTCAATGAACAATACCGCCACATCGTTTTGCGGGTCATGCGGCGGATACAGTATACTGCCACTCATCATATCGTGTCCGCGTGGTTCAAACATCAACCCCTTGCGTATCCAGTCGTATTCGCGAAGGAAGTGTTGTCTTTTTTCACTCATGTTCTTCCCTTCGAGCACAGGCCCCCCTTGAGCCACCAGCCTTACCGGGTTGCCGCAGGTATGTGCATCGATGCAATGGAACTGATGTCCGCCTAACAGGCTCGTTTTCATGGATTGGTTCTTTTATTCAACAATGATTTTTACATTTGTCTGGCCATGCCAATGGCCCTATTGTTGTATGGAAACTTACGGAAAGATATTGCTGGTTGCCATTCCCATTTTCCTTGCCCTGGTACTCATTGAAAAATGGTATGGCTGGTACAAAGGCAGGGATACGGTACGTAATATGGACATGATATCCAGCCTCAGCTCCGGCATCACCAATGTAACCAAAGATGTATTGGGATTGAGTATTGCCCTTATCAGCTACCAATGGCTGGTAGCGCACCTGGCTGTTACACATATCAGCTCATCCCTGCTTACCTATATTGTTGCATTCCTGGCGCTTGACCTGGCTGGTTATTGGGTACACCGTATTGAACATGAATACAATTTTTTCTGGAACAGTCATATCATCCACCACAGCAGTGAAGAGTTCAACCTGGCCTGCGCCCTGCGGCAGAGCATCTCTGTTTTTATCCGGCTGTTCACGGTATTCTTATTACCTGCGGCATTATTAGGAGTGCCTGATACTGTGATTGCAGTTGTAGCGCCTTTGCATCTGTTTGCACAATTCTGGTACCATACCCAGCATATTCATAAAATGGGGTGGCTGGAAAAGATCATCGTCACACCTTCTCACCACCGCGTACATCATGCAATTAACAAAGAATATATTGACAAGAATTATGGTCAGATTTTTATATTCTGGGACAAACTCTTTGGCAGCTACCAGGAAGAACTGGAAAATGTTAAACCCGTATACGGCATTACCAGACCGGTACAAACCTGGAACCCCATCAAGATCAATTTCATGCATTTCTGGTTATTGGCCAAAGACGCCTGGCATACCAAAGCATGGAGAGACAAATTGCGCATCTGGTTCATGCCTACCGGATGGCGACCGGCCGATGTAGCTGAAAGATACCCCGTTTACAAAATCGAAAATGTGTATGATTTCAATAAATATAATACTTCCGAATCTTCACGCTTACTGGGTGCATGGTCGTGGTTGCAACTGATCGTTCTTTTATTGCTTATCTGCTACCTGTTTGGCAACATTGCCAAGATCGGCAGTCCCTCAATGTTTGTATACGGAGGTTTTGTTTTCCTGTTCGTATATGCTTTCACCGAATTGATGGATCGTTCGACTTATGCATGGGCTTGGGAATTACTCAAAACCTGTTTGGGCATCGGCATCATCCTTTATACCGGAGACTGGTTTGGCGCCGGCAATTATGCCCCTTATATCCTCACCGGCTATTTCCTGGTATCCCTATTGGTTTGCCTGTATTTCACTTACATTAACAAGGCCCAACAAAACCTGGGAGCAGTTTCCCTATAACAATATCAAAGAGCAATATCGGCTACGCTTTCCCCATGTTTCCATTCCGCATTCTCCAAATGCCCAAAGGATTATGATCTTTCAAGGCATCGGGAAGCAGTGCAGGGGGGCAATTCTGGTAACAGACCGGCCTTACCCATCTTTTCACTGCATTGATCCCAACGGAAGTGAACCGGCTGTCGGTAGTGGCAGGAAATGGTCCGCCGTGCACCATACTCGGACAAACTTCTACACCAGTAGGTACTCCGTTGAATACCACCCTTCCTGCTATGGAAGTGGCAATATTGATCAATGCGGGGTGAGCAGCAAAATCCTGGTCAGTACCCATGAGACTGGTAGTCAGTTGTCCGGACAGTGAAGTCCATACTTTCACCAGTTCATTCATGTCTTTGCATCGCACCAGTAATGAATAGGGCCCGAATACTTCTTCATGCAACAGGGGATTGGCCAGAAAACTGGCGCCGTCTACTGTTGCTATGGTGGGCAGCGCTTCCATCTCCTGTGGAGCGATCGTTGCTTGTTCTATCACTGCTACATGTGGTGCGTGTAGTGCAGTTTCCATTTTTTCATAGTAGGCTTTGTGGATGCCGGCATGCAACATTTTTGCAGGGGTCACTTTTGCAAATTCCGAACGAAGGGTGTTGACGAATACTTCCAATGATGCTGTTTCTACAGCAAGCATCAGGCCGGGGTTGGTACAGAATTGCCCCATGCCTAAAGTAATGGACGCCGCATATTGTTGTGCAAGCGCTGCACCATTTTGTGCAACCGCATCGGGCAGCAATACAACGGGGTTGGTACTGCCCATCTCTGAGAAAACAGGAATGGGTTTTTCTCTTGCAATGGCATAGTCATACAGCGCCCTTCCCCCTTTGTAAGAACCGGTGAACCCAATTGCTGTTGTTGCGGGATGTTCAACCAGTGTTCTTCCCGCTTCAAAAGAAGTATCAGTCACATGCTGGAATACATACGCGGGCATTTTACAAGCGATAACAGCCTGCTGAATTGCATCATTCACCATTTCAGATGTATGTAAATGTGCAGGATGTGCTTTAACTACTACCGGGCAGCCAGCTGCCAGTGCACTTGCCGTATCTCCCCCTGCTGTTGAATAGGCAAAGGGAAAATTACTGGCGCCAAACACCACTACAGGACCCAATGGCACCAGCATTTTTCGAATATCCGGTTTAGGAGGATTTTTATCAGGAACAGCGGTATCAATAGAAGCATCCACCCAGCTTCCTTCACGAAGCATGGAAGCAAATATGCGCAATTGCATGGTTGTTCTTGCCCTTTCTCCTGTCAGCCTGGGCAAAGGCAGATTGGTTTCTGCTGCTGCCTGGTTGAGCAAGGAATCACCCAGCGCCTCTATATTAGAAGCAATGGTTTCAAGAAAAATTGCTTTATCAACAGCAGGTATTTTTTGATAGGCTGTAAAAGCAACCGTTGCCTGCTGCATGATTGAATTGATACCGGTTCCCATTCGTTCAGATTGCTAATGTTAAATACTCAGGTAATACGGGCCTGGTTGCCAAACCGCCGCGAATGATCTTCAATATCCGCTCCCTTTCTTCACCTGCCAGTGTAAGTCTTGGCGCACGCACATATTCCGATCCAATGCCTGCCTGTGCCTCCGCTAATTTAATGTATTGTACCAGTTTGGGATGGATGTCAAGCTCTAATAATGGCATGAACCAGCGGTAAATGGCCGTAGCTTCTTCCAGGCAGCCAGCTTTCACCAAACGGTAGAGCGCTACAGTTTCTGCAGGAAATGCGCATACCAGTCCGGCTACCCATCCATCTGCACCCAATGCCATTTCTTCCAGCGCAATGGTATCCACACCGCATAATATGCTGAATCGGTCGCCAAAACGGTTTCGCATCCTGGTTACATTGGTAACATCGCGGGTAGATTCCTTAACAGCAGTGATATTGGCGCTGGATGCCAGTTCTCCGAACATATCCAATGTTACTTCCACTTTATAATCTACCGGATTGTTGTAAATCATAATGGGCAGATCTGTAGCGGCAGCAATGGTTTTGAAATAAGTTACCGTTTCCCTCGCATCACTTTTATAACGCATGGGGGGCAGCAGCATCAGTCCGTCTGCTCCCCATGCCTTCGCATAAGCAGCCTGTTGTAGCGCCTCACGCGTACTTCCTTCTGCAATATTAAGAATGACAGGAACCCTCCCTTTTACTGTTCCAATAGTGAATTGAACCAGCCGTTCTTTTTCCGCAGTAGTGAGCACACTTGCTTCTCCCAGTGTTCCTCCCAGTACCAGGCCGTCTACCCCTGCTTCCAGCTGCGCCTGCAGGTTCTTTTCAACCAAAGGCAGGTCCAGTTCATCACTGGCTGTAAACTTAGTGGTGATGGCAGGGAAAACGCCTTTCCATTCAAATTGCATAGTATAAGATTTGTATCAAAAATAACCTGTTCTTCTGTGGTGCCTGTGGCTACGATTTGCCAATACCAGTACTATTTTATCCATTTCACAAACTATTGTTCAATATTTAGATTAATTTAGAACCATTAATGGTATCATCTATGATCATTGCATGAAAATAGTCCCCTTTAAAATTCCCAAGCCGGGCGATGAGGCGATCCGGGTTCAGGTAGATGAAATGCCGCATCTTTACAACCACCTGCACCAGCATCCGGAAATACAGCTTACCCTGATCGTTGAAAGTCACGGTACACTGGTGGCCGGTGATCATGTGGGCAGGTTCAGGGAAGGGGATGTGTTTGTGATAGGCTCCAATCAACCACATGTTTTCAGGAACGATGCTGTATATTTTAAGAAAAAACTGAAAGCAAAAGCGATTACGGTATTTTTTGATGAGCACACGTTGGGCGATACCTTCTGGCAGCAGTCAGCCTTGAAATCCTTCCTCCCCTTTTTCAAGAACAGCCAGGGCGGATACCGCATCAAAGGCATCAAACAGGGGCAACTGCGGCAACTGCTGTTACTAATGGTTGATGCAGAAAAGATCGACAGGATCATTCTCTTCCTGCAAATAATTCGCCTGCTGGCAACCAGGAAAGAAATGACAACTCTTTCTCACGCAGTGATTCAAAGGCCTATCAGGGATTTTGACGGCAGCAGGCTGAATGCGGTATTGGAATATACTTTTCACGAAAGTCACCGTAACATAAAGCTGGCAGAGATTGCAGCCGTAGCAAATATGACGGTGGTGGCGTTTTGCAAATACTTCAAAACAAGGACCCGCAAAACCTATATCAGTTTTCTGAACGAGATCCGTATCAACCAGGCTTGCAAACTGTTACTGGCAAGCGATCAGCCGGTAACTTCCATTTGTTATGAAACAGGTTTCAGTAACCTTTCTCATTTCAACCGGGTGTTCAAAAAGATCACAGGTAAAACGCCAAAAAATTATCGGGGGTCGGTATGATCAAACCACTTCCCCTTCGAGATCGTAATCGTAAGCTTTGGTGATCTTTACCTGCACGAATTCGCCAATAGCAAGTTTTTTAGCTGAATGGATCACTACTTCATTGTCCACTTCCACACTATCAAATTCAGTTCTCCCCAGATAGCGGCCCGCTTCTTTTTTATCAATCAGCACTTTGAATATCCTACCTACTTTCTCCTGGTTCTTCTCATAACTGATCTCCTGCTGCACTTCCATGATCTCCTGCGCTCTTCTCGATTTTTCATCTGCAGGCACATCATCCACCAGGTCGTAGGCAGATGTATTTTCTTCGTGGCTGTAATTGAAAATGCCTACGCGGTCAAAGCGGTGCTCAAGCAGGAATGCTTTCAGTTCTTCCACATCGGCTTCTGTTTCTCCGGGGAATCCTGCAATAAGTGTTGTTCGCAGGCAAATACCCGGTACTTTCTCCCTGATCTGCCGGATCAGTTCGGTCATTTCTTCGCGGGTGATATTTCTGCGCATGGCTTTGAGCATATTATTACTCGCATGTTGCAGGGGCATATCGAGGTATTTGCAGATATTATCACGCTCACGCATAACGTCCAATATCTCTAAAGGAAATTTGCTGGGATAAGCATAGTGCAGCCTGATCCATTCCAATCCCTTCACATCTGCCAGCGCATGTAGAAGCCTGGGCAATTCTCTTTTCTTGTAGATATCCAAACCGTAATAAGTGAGTTCCTGTGCAATGAGCATCACTTCTTTCACTCCTTTCTTTACCAGCGCTTCTGCTTCCGCCACCAGCTCTTCAATGGTTTTACTCACATGCTGTCCGCGCATTAGGGGAATGGCACAAAAAGCGCAGGTACGGTTACAACCCTCACTGATCTTCAGATACGCGTAATGCTGCGGGGTGCTCAATAAACGTTCTCCCAATAATTCGCTTTTATAGTCGGCTTCAAATTTTTTCAACATGAGGGGCAGTTCCATGGTACCGAACCAGGCATCCACTTCAGGTATTTCAGATTCAAGATCGCCACGGTAACGCTCACTCAGACAACCCGTAACATATACTTTATCAAGCTTTCCCCTTCTTTTCAGTTCTACCTGGTCAAGGATGGTGTTGATGCTCTCTTCTTTGGCTTTGTCGATAAATCCGCAGGTATTCACCACCACTATATTATGGTCGAACTGCTTGTTTTCATGCACTACGGCAATATCATTGGCAGCGAGTTGTCCGCTCAATACTTCACTATCTACCAGGTTCTTGCTGCAACCCAGTGTAATGATATTGACCTTATCCTTTTTTAAGCTTCGAACTTTCATAAGCGGCAAAATTACCGCAAAAAGACGAGTCAGGATTGGTAATCTTCCCTGTTCCTATAGAAGATACTGAGTTGTTTTTGTTGTGTTACCGTTTCTTTAAATGCAAAACCTACTTTTTCCAGCACTTTTTGTGACGCGGTATTGCCAGGTTCTGTAATGGCAAAAATGGTGGTACGCAGACTATTATTAAAAAAATAGTCCATACCCGCTCTGAGCAATTCAACCGCATAACCACGGCCCCAGAATTCGGGCATCAATCCATAGCCAATGTGAATGTCGTTGCTGCCGGACATATACAGGAGTGAAAAAGAGCCCACAAAATGTCCTGCCCGTTTATCTGCCACGAAATAACGTCCCAGGCAAGATCCGGGCTGGTAGAGATTCAGGTTCTCTTTCAGGAAAGCATCGCATTCGTCCCTGTTCTTTACCGGCCTGATGTAACGCATCACTTCGGGGTGGCTGTTGAAGCGGTAAAAATCTTCGGCATCATCCTGCGAAAAATGCCTGACAGCCAATCGCTCAGTTTCAAATACAGGTGGATGGTTTTGACGGTACCCCATGTCTATTTGTGTATCTCACTGGAAAAATGAAACTGAATATCGGGATTATTGGTGATTTCCGTATTCAAAAACCATTCACTTTGTGCCAGGTATACGGGATGTCCGTCTTTGTCTTCTGCTGAATTCTGCTGTTTGAACCGAAGGAAATCTTCCAGCTTTTTCTGATCATTGCTGGTAAGCCAACAGGCTTTGTAAAAGGGCAAAGTCCTGAATTCGCAGGCGGCTCCATATTCCTGCAGCAGTCGGTACTGGATCACTTCAAACTGCAGCTCTCCCACACAACCTATGATCTTCTTGTTACCGCCAAACTGGGTGAACAATTGTGCAACGCCTTCATCGGTAAGCTGACTGATCCCTTTTTCAAGTTGTTTGGTCTTCATGGGATCTTTGTTCACCAGTTCCTTGAATATTTCAGGTGAAAAAGTAGGGATACCGGTGAAATAGTAATCTTCCCCTTCTGTTAGGGTATCTCCTATTTTAAAATTGCCCGTATCGAACAAACCCACCACATCGCCCGCATAGGCATCTTCGATGATGTCTTTGTTGCGCGCCATAAAGCTATAGGGATTGCTGAACCGCATGTCTTTGTCGAGACGTACGTGGTGGTAATATTTATTCCTTTCAAATCTTCCGCTGCATACACGCATGAATGCAATGCGGTCGCGATGCTTGGGGTCGAGGTTGGCGTGTATCTTGAAAATGAATCCGCTGAATTTATCTTCGCTCACGGCCACTTTCCTCGTTGAAGTTTCCCTGTCCCGCGGCGTTGGCGCAATGCGGATGAAAGTGTCGAGCATTTCTTTCACACCAAAATTATTCACAGCACTTCCGAAGAATACGGGTGCTACTTTACCAGCCAGGTAGTCGGGCACATGCAATTCCCCGTATACGCCATCAATCAGTTCCACGTCTTCTCTTAACTGGGCGGCATCCCTTTCTCCTGTTTTATCGTCCAGCAGCGGACTGGCAAGATCGCTGATATCAATGGTATCTTCTTCCTCAGCTTTAGTGCTGGCAGTGAAAAGTCGCAGGTTTTTATCATGCAGATTGTAAACTCCCTTGAATTCTTTGCCGCTATTGATGGGCCAGGTCATGGGATGCAGTGAGATGCGCAGTTCATTCTCAATTTCTTCCAACAGGTCGAACCGGTTCTTTCCGTCACGGTCCATTTTGTTGATGAAGACGATCACAGGCGTATCCCTCATACGGCATACTTCCATGAGGCGACGGGTTTGCTCCTCTACTCCGTTCACACTATCCACTACCAGTATCACACTGTCTACGGCAGTGAGTGTACGGTATGTATCTTCTGCAAAATCTTTGTGGCCGGGTGTGTCGAGCAGGTTGATAAGGGTATGATCATATTCGAAAGTCATCACCGACGTAGCTACTGAAATGCCACGTTGTCTTTCGATTTCCATGAAATCGCTGGTAGCGTGTTTCTTGATCTTATTGCTTTTAACAGCTCCTGCAGTCTGGATGGCACCCCCAAACAGCAGTAATTTTTCTGTAAGCGTAGTCTTGCCCGCATCGGGGTGCGAAATGATAGCGAAAGTCTTGCGCCTGTTGATCTCCTTCTCGTATTTCATAATCTGGGCGCAAAAATACGAGGTAATGCCTGATTTAGTGATGTCTGATTTAATTTGTGGCTTTTATCATACCTGCAAATCAAATCAGACATCACTGCAATGAGTACATCAGACATTAAATATCAATTGCTTCCCCATAAGCCGCAGCCGTAGCTTCTTTCAGGCCTTCGCTCATAGTGGGATGCGGATGCACGGCATTGAGTATCTCATGAGCAGTGGTTTCCAGCTTGCGTGCCACTACTGCTTCAGCGATCATTTCGGTTACATTGGTGCCGATCATATGACAGCCCAGGAACTCACCGTATTTGGCGTCATAGATAACTTTTACAAAACCTTCTGTAGCGCCGGCTGCGCTGGCTTTACCACTGGCCATGAAGGGGAATTTACCCACTTTGATTTCATAGCCGGCCTCTTTGGCTGCCTTTTCGGTATAACCCACACTGGCGATCTCAGGTGTACAGTAAGTACAACCGGGAATATTGTTATAATCAAGGGGATCGGGCAGGTGGTGGTATTTTTTCTCCACGTAAGCCATATGCTCGGCAGCATTGATACCTTCTTTGGCAGCCACATGTGCCAGTGCCTGACCAGGTGAGCAGTCACCAATGGCATAAATACCAGGAACAGAAGTTTGCTGGTACTGGTCAACCACGATTTTACCTTTTTCAGTTTTGATGGCATTCTCTTCCAGTCCGATGTTCTCAATATTTGCTACCACACCCACAGCGCTCAATACTACATCGGCTTCGAGGGTGATGGTACTGCCATCCTGTTTTTTCACCAGGGCTTTCACACCATTACCGGTGGTATCTACCGATTCCACGGAAGCGTTGGTCATGATCTCTATGCCCTGCTTTTTGTATTGTTTTTCGAGTTCTTTTGAAATCTCTTCGTCTTCTACCGGAACGGCGCGCGGCATGAATTCAACAATGGTTACTTTGGTGCCCATACTGTTGTATACATAGGCAAATTCAACGCCTATGGCGCCGCTTCCCACCACAATCATGCTCTTGGGCTGGTTGGGCAGTATCATGGCTTCGCGGTAACCGATTACTTTTTTGCCATCCTGTTTCAGGTTGGGCAGTTCACGGCTGCGTCCACCTGTAGCAATCACAATATATTTGGCTTCTACCACCTGTTTGCTTCCATCTGCCGCGGTTACTTCCACCTGGCCTTTGGCTGTGATCTTTCCATGCCCCATGATCACATCAATTTTGTTCTTTTTCATGAGGAACTGAACGCCTTTGCTCATTTTATCGGCTACGCCACGGCTGCGCTTGATAACAGCACCGAAATCGTGTGTACCAGTGGCATTGATGCCGTAATTGGTGCTGTGCTTGATATATTCATATACCTGCGCGCTTTTCAGCAATGCCTTGGTGGGAATACATCCCCAGTTGAGGCAGATACCGCCCAGGCTTTCTTTTTCAATGATCGCTACTTTAAATCCTAACTGAGATGCACGGATCGCTGCGGGGTAGCCACCCGGACCACTACCAATGACAATGACGTCGTATGCCATAACTTATTGATTGTTGATTAAACGGATATACAAATATGCATTTGCGGATGCGAAAATACTGGAAAATTGCTGATTTCTGATTTAGAATGACCAGATCAACAAATCAAATCAGAAATGATCAAATCAGCAATCAGCAATCATTCAAAAAACACCCTTACCGTCTGGTAAAACCATTTATTATGGCTCTGCCCTCCCCCCGATTGTTGCATTTGTTCGTTGAAGCCCTGCAGGCCGAATAAACCAGCCATATTGCCATTGCGAAGCGCTATTTCAAGATAGCCGGCCGAATTGAACCAAGCCAGTTTTTCTGTTTCGGGTACGGATGTATAATTGTCGCTGATGGATTCGATAACTTCATTGCGTTTGAAGACAATTTTGAACCGTCGGCCATTGCAGTGGTCATTGAACTCTTTTTGGGTAATGTTGATGACTACATTCTCGAAATTGTCGATGAACAGTATTTGTCCCTCAATCCAGTCCGGACCATAAGTAGGCCTCAACGGGTATTTTTCAACGATATCCGCTGCAACAGGCTCGCCCGCCAGGCCGCCCTTCTGCGCAATCTTTGTAATGGCTACCGCAGCCAATTGGGTGATTTCCAGCAAGGTACGTTGCGACTCAACAGGAACCAGAACTGTTTCACGCGGCCTTTCACCGGCGATCATGGTAAGAAGGCCATTATCCGGACAGGTGATGAACTGGTTATTGTATTTCGCTACCAGCAGGTGATTGACCGGTGTCTCAAACAGGTTTACGATGATGAAGTGATGTGTACCGGGAGGAAAATATTTGAACGCATGGCTACAGATATAGGCTGCCTGCGGAAAATTGGTTTGTGAAAGCTGGTGGGTGATATCGCAAATATGGAAGGAAGGATCCAGTGAAAGGAACTGACCCTTGATGGCACCTACGAGAAAATCGCGCTGGCCTATATCGGTTGTCAATGTCAGGATGGGCATGCCTATTTCACCAATATTCCATTTTTAAAGAAAAACCTGTGTACCAGCTTATCTGCCAGGGAGGGCAGGAAGCGATTGAGAAGTACAGTTTCCTTTCCCTGGAAAGTCAGTACCAGTGTTCTTTTTCTTTTTGCAATTGCTTTCAGGATATGCTTTGCACATTGTTCGGCGCTCATCATTTTCTTTTCATCCATGGGAGATTCTCCCTGCGCCTTTCCTTCCTTGTTGAGGGCTGCATTTCTGATATTGGAAGCGGTGAATCCCGGGCATACCCACATTACATTCACGCCACTGTGCAGCAGTTCTGTACGCAGGGCTTCCAGGAAACCATTGACAGCATATTTGGAAGCTGAATAACCACAACGCCCCGGTAGCCCGCGGAATCCGGCAATAGAGGAGACACCCACGATGCTTCCTTTGTTCTGCAGGATATAAGGCAGGGCGAATTTGGTACAGGAAACGGTTCCCCAAAAATTCACGTCCATTACTTTGCGGATGGTATCCAGCTCCACATCCTGCACCAATGCGCGCATGGATACGCCGGCATTGTTGACCAATATATCTATGGTGCCAAAATTCTTTACTACGGCATCAATAAAGCTCCTGCTCTCCTGTTCTTTTGCTACATCGGCGGTATGGATCATGAGCGGTTTACCCGGGTAGGATGCCTGCAAATGGTACAGTTTATCATAGTTGCGGCCACAGGTGGCCACTTTGGCTCCCTGGCATAAAAACACATCTACCAAGGCCTTTCCAATTCCTTCCGAACCGCCTGTGATAACGACTACCTTGTTTTTAAATTCCGACATATTATGGTTGTTATTGTTGCAAAAATAGGCATAACTGAAACAGTTACAGGCAGGAATGTGGGTAACTGGCAGAAAAAAGATTTATAAAAATTTGGCTGTTTTTTTATTTCACCTATTTTTGCACTCCCAAATCAAACAAGGGGTATTCATCCCAGGATGAATGGTTCGATTCCGTAGCTCAGTTGGTAGAGCAATACACTTTTAATGTATGGGTCCTGGGTTCGAGTCCCAGCGGGATCACAACAAGCAGGTTTTCTGCTATTTCAAAGCCGCTTAAATGCTGAATTTAGGTGGCTTTTGATTTTATGAGGTGCCAAAACTGGTGATAATTTAAGAAAATAAGCTTTAAAAAGTCGTCGCATAGGCTATTTTTTTTTTGATTTATCGGTTATTCTTAACCTCTATACCAAAATCACTTTCAAAAGTGCAGGATTGTTCGCAATTCACACGGTATCATTGGTTTTTACAGTGGAAGCTTATCATTGAATTTTATACCAGCATTAATCTTCAAGTCAGTCTTGCAAAATAATTATTTATTTTATAGCTTTAACCATATTACCTGCCAGGCATTTTTTCGAATTTCTCCAGCTACGTAAAACCCAAGCTATTGATACTTTTATAGTATTTGGCAATGCTCATTTGATAAAGTAGTAACACAGTCGATCGATGGCTAAAAGGTGATTCATTAACAAAATTCATTTGTAATGAAAATCATAACTGAGAATGGGGTGCGTTTTTTTATCGTCACCATTTTTGCCACTCTTTTTTTTGTGCTTATCTTTTCATTCTTCGTGCCAGGTAAGCAATTGCCTATATCTGATATACCCAGAAATCTGTATCGTTCGGACATTGTCAGTTGCGCACCCGAGGTATATCAAGATTTACCAGAAGTTGCGATTAACGACAACCGTAAACCCGCAGGAGAATTTCGCAAGGGCGTTTATTATATTAAGCTGGAAGCGAGGATGGGGTATTGGTATCCTGAAACGCATGATGGTAAGCCAATAAAAATAAAAGCCTTTGCAGAGATAGGTAAACAACTGCAGGTTCCCGGGCCACTCATCCGGATACCAGAGGGAACAGAAATAAGGGCCACTGTTCGTAACAGTATCAAGGGGCCTCTTGTTTTATATGGGTTTATTTCACGTCCCGGCAAATTCAGGGATAGCGTAATTATAAATGAAGGCGAAACCAGGGAGATAGTTTTTAATGCCGGATCAGCGGGCACTTTTCTGTATATAGTAAAAGACACATCGGATAAGTCAATTCCTCAAGCTATAACCGCACCATTTAAAAATAGTCAGTTATATGGTGCGTTTATTATCGATCCAATGAATCAAAAACCTGATCCGAAAGAAAGAATATTTATGATCGGGATGTGCGGTGTTGGTCGCGATAGTAATACAACCATGACAGAGCATGTTATTAATGGGTTGTCATGGCCTTATACAGAAAGATTACTTTACAAACAAGGAGACACTGTACATTGGCGGGTCATTAACACCAGTGTATTAATTCATCCCATGCATTTGCATGGATTTCCATTTACAGTGAATAGTTTTGGAACGGGTGGTAAAGACTCTATTGTTCCGAAAGAAAAGGAAAGACAGGTGGTAACGCAATTCATAACCACGATTAACAATACTATAAAAATGACCTGGGTGCCTGAAAGGGAGGGCAACTGGCTTTTTCATTGCCACCTGCTGGATCATATTATGCCAGAATCTTTTTTAAGGACCAGGAGCATGGATCATATAACAATGAACCTGCAAAACCATGCGCATGATGGAATGGGTGGATTGATAATGGGTATTCATATTAACCCCGATAAAAAGCTTGTAAAAAAAACTGTGCAAAAAACTACAGCTGAAAGAGCGCTTACACTTGTGGTGAGAGAACAATTGCAAAACACTTTTCACAATTCATATGGGAAAGGGTTTTAGTTAATTGAAAAAGGAGTAACTGCTTCAAAGCAGGCCAGTATTCCTGGCCCTCCAATTATTCTTACCAAGGGCCAACCGATAGCGATTAAAATCATTAACACATTGACAGAGCCCACTACTATTCACTGGCATGGGTTGGAAATTGCCAGTTATTATGATGGCGCGGCAGGCTGGGGCAATGATGGAAAAAAAATTTCGCCCCTTATTCAACCCGGAGATTCTTTTATCGTTCATATCACGCCACCTCGTGCCGGCACATTTATGTATCATACGCACATGCACGATAAGCAATTGCTGGATGGATTGTATGGCGCATTGATTGTATTGAATCCGGGAGAAACTTATCATCCGGAAAGCGACAAAATATTTTTAATAAGCCAGGGTGGCTCAAATATGATGTTTACGGCAGACTGGAATAAAGGGTTTACTAACGTACATTATTTGTTAAACGGTAGTAATGATCCGGAAACCATCTATTTAAAAAAAGATGTACGTCATCGTCTACGCATTATTAATATAAGCGCTCAACAACCGGAATATTTTATTTCTCAGCAATCCGGTTTTTTTATTTCGCTGAAACATAATGAACAACCTGTTAAATGGAAATTCATTGCTATTGATGGAATAGATTTGCCCGCAAGATTGTTCGAAACAAAGGTGGCTGATCGCCAACGTGCAGGTCATGGCTCTACAATTGATTTTGAGTTTACACCTGATAAACCGGGTGATTATCGTTTTGAAGCCAAAATTGCGCAGGTATTGAAAGTGGCACAAAAAATAAAAGTGGAAGAGTAAACGTAATTTTTTTAATGTTTCTTTACGGCAGTAAATGGCTGTTTTAGGGCACCCTTTTTCGCTCGTTTTCTTTACTTTAGAAACACTCGGCTTTTTAAAAGGGGTAGTTTCGCCAGGCAAATCTTAATTATCGGGTTCGCATTGGTCTCAAATATTTGTTCAGAAAACTGAGCGTTTTTTCATCTGTCATGATCAAATCTTCTTTTTTAGTAAATCCATGCCCTTCTTGTGGATAAACAATATACTCAACAGGTACTCCATTTTTCTCTACGCCGGCCACTATTTCATCGCTTTCAATTTTCAGCACCCGGACATCGTTAGCGCCCTGAAAAACAATCAACGGCTTTTTGATTTTCTGATAATTGTATAAAGGTGAGGTTGCCTTAAGCAATAGGCTGTCTTTCGTATACGGGTCGCCCATTTCTTCATATAAAGCCTTTCTAAAGCTTTCCCAATATGTCGGAATGCTTTTTAATGTTCGCAACCAGTTTGCTACACCGAACAGGTCAACACCCGCTTTAAATTCATCCGGATGCAGGCATAATGCATTTAAAACCATATTACCACCATAGCTTCCACCATAAATACCAATTGCATTGGCGTCGATATAAGATTGTGATGCAAGCCATTTCTTTGCCCAAATACAATCATTCAAATCTCCATAACCATGTTGCTTGTTGTCCAGCTTATAAAATGTTTTCCCATAGCCGCTGCTGCCGCGATTATTAATAGCAAGCACTGCATAGCCATGATTTACGAGATATTGTATACTATTATTGAAGCCAATACGGCTTTGTCCGCCTGGTCCGCCATGAACCCACACCAACGCTCCGGCTTTATTCTCTACACTTGCCTGCAGAGGCTTGTAATAAATAGCTGGAATCTCTTTCCCGTCGAACGATTTAAAGCGTATTACTTTAGCCTTTACAAGGTCGCTTCGATCTACCTCCTTATTTAAGGCAGAAGTAAGTTGTTTTAATTTTCTGGTATCTGTTTGATACACATAAATATTTGTCGGGCTCGTACTGCTGCCTACCATAAGTATAACATTTTTCTCGGTCGGCGATATGATAATGTCTTGAACATCACCATCTTTTATGTCAGGAAAACTCATGGGCTTATTAGCGGCATGATCATATAGCAAGATTTTATTTCCCCCGTCTTCATTCACAAATATGGTATGGTATTTTTCATTTTCGCTCAGTTTCATTCCATCTACATCCCAATTGTCCTTATAATAACTCTCTGCTTTTCCAGACTGTATGTTGTACTTCATAAGATAGGTAAACTCGCTATTATCGTTTGTTGCATAATAAAAAACACTGTCGTTCTTTTCTATCGCGAATGGGATCCAGGTAGCATCGTTGCCATTACTGATACGTTTCATGCTTTTCATTTCCAGATCATAGATGTACATTTCATTCTTATCCGTAGTAATACTTTTTGTAAGGGCAATGTAACGTTCACTTTTACTTATCACTGATGCATTCAATCCCGAATCATTTTGATAAAGCAAAGCAGGCGTCCACTTAAGTGTATCCAGCTTCCACACGTCAAAAAACTTAGGATTGCGTTTGTTGCTTACTACATACATAGCATTTTTATCGGCATTCCAGCCGGCAAACCTGTTGGTACTCCCTGCCCATGGTGTCAAGTCCCGGGCTATTGTATCTCCTGCATCCATTATATACAAATGGTTGTTCTCGTTACCCCCTTCATCATGAGTAAAAATAAATTTGTTTGTGCCAGGCAGGAAGCCTGCAGCAAAATAAGAGTTCGTTACTGAATGAGTTAATGGCTTTGAAGTGGTATCAGCTATATTAAGTAAGTATACATTAAAGATGCCTGTACTGTTATTGTGAACAAGAACTTTCGATTCATCATTGTTAAAACCTACTGCATTAACGGCGACATTTTCCCTCAGTTGTTTGCTCGTATATTGTTTGGGTGTTCTGGCTTGTTGCGCATGAAGCGTACAGGATATTGTAATGAAAAATAACAAGCATGTCGTTAACTGTTTGTTTTTCATATTGATTTTTTTAGGTGTAGATTTTGGATTGCTTTGTAACTTTGTCACCAACACATAAATTTACACAATTACATAGCATTTCCATTGAACAAACGATTTTGATGGAAGTCTACACCGACCATGTTTTAAGATTGTAAGCCACCCCCGAAAAATAAAACTGGCATCCGAAATGCAGACCGTAAATAACAACAACAGAAGCTTACGTTATGGGAGAATAGCCAATACAGCGCATACAACCCGCCCCTGGCGTATCCACGAGATCACTCCCGATTTCAGGTTGGAAGATGTATGGATTTTACCTACCCCGGGCGGCGCAAACGATTTTCACCTGCTGGTATCAAAGCTTACAACCGGGGGCCGTCCCGAGCAAGGCGCTACATTCATTGGCCGGCTGCTTTGGGCTATCCGCTGGAAACTGGGTAAGTGGTTTGGCTGGGATCGTAAAGAACACGGCTTGGGTTCACGCGTCACATCACTGAGAAACCGCCTTCCGGCGGATTTGCTGAACTGTCTGGTACCGGAAACTAAAAACGCTTTATTTAAGCCATTATACTTGCTACCCAATGAATATGCTTCAGAAATTGCCAACAGCACTGTACATGGTGTGCTACACCTGGGCTGGGTAGAAGATGGTTCCGGGGGTTATTGCGGACAAATGGCTGTTTTAGTAAAACCCAATGGTCCCTTAAGTAAGGTCTACCTGGCTTTCATAAAACCTTTCCGCTACATCTTCATTTACCCGGCACTGATGCGCAGGTTTGAACGTGAATGGAAGCAACCCCGAATTGATACTGCAAATAACTCCCAGCCTGATTATTCAGCTACAGGATAATGTTTATCCAGCCAGTCTGTTTTGATATTTTTAGGCAGGTTCAGCAATTTGGCATTTTTGAACCCCATTTCCGCCAGCATAGTAAATGCGGGGCGGATATTCGGACATTTGTCAAACGGACAGCAACCGCAATAAATGACTATTTCCGTATCATTTTTGACAGTCTTCAAATAATCCTGCAGCTTTTTATTGTTAGTCGTTTCATGAGCAGGCCCCATATCAACAGAGCCTTTGATCAAAGCGCCAGGGCCAACACTTATCAACAGTAAACCGTTCAAATGGTGGTGGGTAATTCTGTCAGCAAGCACGCCAGGGGACATCAACTGGTCATAATTCCAGGGCTCATGGTTATTTTGTGCAATAGCGATCTTGCCCACTAAGAGCAGGGAGAAAATAATCAGGTATAAAAAACCAGGTTTCATATTATATGCAGATTTTCTACAAAAAAACTAAATTTTTACCGATTCAACAGAATTATTGAGTTCCCTCTTTCTGCTTCAAATATCATTGAATATTGGTATCTTACCCCATGTATTAACCATTCCATCAAACATCAAATCATGCAACATACTCGACGCAATTTTCTCAAAACAACTTCCCTTGCACTAGGCGGAACTATTTTCCTTCCCGGCGATCTTCTTGCAGCCATAAGGCAAAAAGAAATACTGGGTATACAACTTTATTCGGTAAGAGATGATATGAAGAAAGCGCCGGCCGATACGCTAAAGCAATTGTCCTCAATGGGTTACCGCTATGTAGAACATGCCAATTACATCAACCGGAAATTCTATGGTTATTCCGCCGCTGAATTTAAAAAACTGCTCGATGGATTGGGCATGAAGATGCTGAGCGGACATACCGTTTTTGGCAAAGCCCATTGGGATGTTACGAAAAAGGACTTTACCGATGCCTGGAGGTTTACCGTGGAAGACGCCGCAGTGGCCGGGCAAAAATTTGTGATCAGCCCCTGGCTGGATGAAAGCTACCGGAAAAATGCTGATGACCTGAAACATTATATGGAAATCTTCAATAAATGCGGAGAGCTATGTAAACAATCGGGAATGAAATTCGGATACCATAACCATCATTTTGAATTCAGTGAGCACCTCGATAGTGTACCTGTTTATGATATCATTCTCGGTTACACCGATCCTGCCCTGGTGGCACAGCAGCTGGATACCGGTAATTTATACAATGGGGGTGCTGTTGCCATGGACATCGTTAAAAAATACCCGGGAAGGTTTGAGCTAATGCACGTGAAAGATGAGATCAAAAGCACGGGCGGTAACGAGGAATATGAAAGCACTATTTTAGGCAAGGGCATTGTCAATGTAAAAGAAGTGATTGACTTTGGCAGAAAATCCGGCGGCACTTCTCATTTTATCATCGAGCAGGAAGCTTACCAGGGTAAATCACCACTTGAATGTGCCAGAGAAGATTTTAACGCAATGAAAAAATGGGGGTATTGATGATACAGGATGAAGCAAGCTAAACAATTGTAAAGTCCATCTTCAAGCATTAATATACAGCAGTATGCATAGAAATAAAGCATTCAGGGTTCAGGCCGGAGAAGCCAGATTCGGCACACATTATAAAATGAAAGGCATTACACTCAATATACTGGACATCAAAATATCAGGTAACGACACGGCAGGCAGCCTCGCAGTCTTTGAACAAACAGGCCTGACTCCCAATGGCGGTCCGCCTTTGCATGTTCACCCTAACCAGGATGAATGGTTTTATGTGATTGAGGGCAACTATCATTTCCAGGTTGGCGAGGAACAATTCCGACTGAAGCCCGGCGACACCATATTCCTTCCGCGAAATATTCCGCATGCATTCATACAACTTTCCAATACCGGCAGGTTGATCGTTTCCTATATGCCGGCCGGAAAGATGGAAGAATTTTTTGCCGTTACCGATCGATGGACTTCCCCTCCTTCAAAAGAAGAGATTGCAAAAGTTTTTTCCGATCATGATATAAAAGTAGTGGGGCCGCCACTGGCCATATAACCACCGGAAGCAATGCTTCTATTTCGGTCGCAGGAATAAAGGTTTTTCATTATTACGCATCACTACCAGGAGGTCTCCATATGCTGCAGTATGCACCCATTTCAGATCGCGTACTTCACCGCTGATGTCTGAGAGGTTGGGCTGCGATACATAACGTATTACTTGTTGCTTACCTGCCTGGAACTGTGCCACAGCTTGTGCATCATAACGGCCTTCATAAGGAAACACGCCATAGAAGTTTCCGCCCAGCAAATAATTCCCATTTGAAGCACCCGTTCTTATCCCCTGCTGGAAAGCAAATACAGGTGCCAATTGCAGATCAGCCGGCAGGTCCTGCCGTGTGAAATTCCCTTTTCCATCATTGATGAAAACCGCTGACCCCAGGGTCTCCGCCTTCAGCTCTACATAGTCTTTGAAAAGATCGTAAAACATATAGTCAACGGTTTTGCCAGCTACTTCGCTGTATTTCAGATAGGCTTTCTTTAATACAGGCAATGCTCTTTCCAGTTCGTCTTTGGCCAGAAAAGTATATTCCTTTTTATCTACCGTATAAACCATCACCTGCTCTACTGACCCGTTTTTATCAAAGTCCTTTACATACAATTTCAAAGGCCCATTCTTTCCCGTCCATAGCTTTGAATTATGCCCCCAATTACCGGCCAATATATCCATGGCCCCGTCTCCATTGATATCAGTTGCATACACACACTGCCATAAACCTGTGGATGCAGGCACATCTGCTTCACTGAATACACCTTTGTGGTTGATAAATATCTTTAATGGCATCCATTCTCCTGCAACAATCAAATCCTGCCAGCCATCATGATTGATATCGGCAAAAGTTGCTGCAGTTACCATGCCAATATCTTTCAGCGGAATCTTGTCATTACCCAGGGGCGTAAAATGGCCCTTACCGTCGTTGACATAGAGATGCGAACTCAATGGCAAGCCATAAGCAGTGGGATTGGAAAGGCTGCCCACAAAATAATCAAGGTTGCCATCATTATTGATATCGGCCACTGCCACGCAGGATTTGTTTTCTGCTATTGGCGTGAATGCATTGGCAGATCTGGTAAAATGTCCCTTCCCGTCATTGAGGTATAACCTGTCGTGAAAAGAAGCAGGTATCGTCATAACCTCATTGCCTCCGCTTACCACATAAAGGTCGGGATAACCATCGCCATTGGCATCAAAGAAAACCGCATCTACATCCTCACAATTAGCATCTTTGCCAAATACAGCTGCGTCTATGGACACGAATGTTCCATTACGTTGTTGTATCATCAAAGCGCCGGCCTGCCCGCGTGCACCACAGAGATAAATGTCATCCAGTCCGTCTTTGTTCACATCCGCCACTGCCATTTTAGGACCACGGGTGCTTTCTTCATGCGGTATCAGGTATTGCACATTGAAATCGACAAAATCATTTTCCCTGTGCTTCCAGTTGAGCGCAACCCGACTGGTCAGGTCTTCAAAATTTTCTTTGGGTGGAGGAAAAAAAACTGCCTGTTGGAAAACACCACCGGCATTTTTCTGATCAACCAGTAATGGCTGGTTGGCAGGCACATGCCTGATTACCTGGTATTGCTGGTCTGGCCATACAATCAGCAGGCTGTCAATCGAAGTCGCATCACCCAATCCAAAATGCAGACGAGGCTCCGATGATGACTGGAACCCCCTTGTCAGCATCAATTGCTGGTATTGTATTTGTTTGTTTTGGAACAGGTAAACTTTCGCCCCTATTCCACTGGTATTTCCGCCCCTGCCTTTACAGCTGATGGTCAGTGCATTCTTTTTAGGTGAATTGTTTTTCAGGATTACAGCAGGTGCATTGATGCTATTAATCACCAGGTCCAGCCTTCCATCGTTGTCGAGATCAGCATAAGCAGCTCCTGTGTAATAACCTTTCATATTACCGGTTCCCCATTCATTACTCACATCTTTGAATGCCAGTTTGCCATCTCCCCGGTACAGGAATGGATGTGAAGCTCCGTCGGGCATGGAATTGATGGCTACATCATCGTACTGGTCTGTCTTGTCCATTCCTTTTAACTTCAGGTCTGAAACAAAACGCACATAGTCAAGGTCCACCGGCCGCTTGACAATGCCACTACTGATGAAGAGGTCTTTATTTCCGTCGTTGTCAAAATCGGCAAACAAAGGGCACCAGCTCCAATCAGTAGCTGCAACTCCTGCCTGAAGGCCCAGGTCACTGAAGCTGATTCCATTGCCATTGTTGCGTTGCAGACAGTTGCGGGAGTATTGATCCTGGTAGCCATTGAATCCCAGTTTGACTTTGTAAACATCAATATTCTCGTCGCTGCCGTAGGTTTTCAATACTTTTTCATCCTGCGGCAACATGTCTACCGTTACCAGGTCTATTTGTCCGTCGTTATTATAATCTGCCGCATCATTACCCATACTGAACCTGCTGTAATGGCGAAAATGTTGGGCGCCACTCTCGGTAAACGTACCATTTCCATTGTTGAGATAGTAATAATCATTTTCATGAAAATCATTCCCAATATAGATATCTTCCCAACCATCGTTGTTGAAATCCGCCACAGCAATACCAAGGCCATAACCAAGATTGCTTTGAAATATCCCTGCCTCTGCTGATACGTCGGTAAATTTCTTTGCAGGTGTGTTCATGTCGTTCCTGTACAACCGATTACCTGAGAGCGAATCGTATTTTCTGCGGTTACTGGTATCAACAATATTAGCATGCGGATGGTGCGACTGGTTGAGGATAAAACAATCCAGGTCACCATCATGGTCGTAATCAAAAAAAACAGCTTGTGTGGTGAAGCAGGAAGCATCCAATCCGTATTCTTTCGATTTCTCTTCAAACCTGCCATTGCCCTGGTTG
Source organism: Sediminibacterium sp. (assembly GCA_041798205.1). GTDB lineage: Bacteria > Bacteroidota > Bacteroidia > Chitinophagales > Chitinophagaceae > Sediminibacterium. Next base: position 115,674 of record JBHCAK010000011.1, on the reverse strand, counting down.
ATGAAAAGCTCATTGTGACCTTTGAGTCCGTATCGGTTATTCACAGAAGATACATAAATATCCAACAGTCCATCTCCGTTCACATCGGCCATGGTAGCGCCGCTGCACCAGTCTGACGTTCCGGCCACGCCTGCTTTCTCTGTAATATCTTCGAACTGGAAATTGCCTTTGTTAAGATACAATTTGTTTTTGCCTTTGCTGTTGGCAGTAAAATAAATATCGGGCAACCCATCGTTATTGATATCGCCGATGGCTACCCCGCCTCCATTGTAATAATACAGGTAGTACAAAATATTGAAAGCATGTTTCTTTTCAAGATTATTAACAAAATCGATATGGGTGGAGGAAGCAGGTAAGCTGGTAAACAAGGACTCCTTGTGTCCGCAGGAAACGAATACAAAAGAAACAAACAATAAACAATACAGCGCAAAACGCATGGTCATGGATTTTTTTGAATGAAATGTGTATGCATAACTATAGCAGTGGGTGTGCTAGCTCCTTCCAGCAATACTGCGATGCTCCTGGAAGTTTGTTTCGGCATATGGCAACTGATACAATCCTGCCTGATGCCTGTTACCGGCCGGTGATTGATTTTGCTGAAATTGTCGTGTACCGTAGTATGACAGCTGATACAACGTTGGGAAAAAACCGCTGTCTTTCCTCGCTCATTTGCATGTGCATCATGACAGGTATTGCAGGTAAGCGTATTACTCATGGTAAAACACCTGCTCTGCTTCAGCAAGCCGTATTGGTTACCGTGTACGTCGATGCCGGAAAGATTTTGTACCATGCTTGTATCCCAGGTGAAATAACGGGCCAGGCTGTCTCCTGCCATAAAGCTGAAAGAAGGTTTTGTTTTTTGTAGCCTGCCGCCATGGCACAATGCACAAAGATCGAGTGATTGTTGACGGGTAAACTTCACTGGATTGATGATGAACCTGGCTTCTTTGACTTCGGGGTGTTTGGTTTGAAAGGCAACATGTGCCGCAGCAGGGCCATGACATTTTTCGCAACTTACCCCATAGATCATTTTACTGGTATCGAAGCTTTCCCACTTTGAGTCGGGCGTTGCAATCACCTGACTGAAAGTGGTATGACATTCCATGCAACGCGATGTAATAGGCCGGTTGAATACAGGTTGATAAGGATACCCCGGACTATTGCACCATTGGTCATTCGCAGTAAAATATGTAATAGGCAATTGGGCCAGCTTGTTGTTTGTCCAGGAAAGATAAGACTGACCTTTGGCAGCGGAACCAATCACAATATCGAACCGCCGGCGTTTTTTTTCCACTCCGTTCACATAAGCCACCTGGTAATATTTTCCATCCCCGCCTTTTTCCATGACAATAACAGTTCCATTGCTGAAAACAAAGCTATTGCGTCCGCTTTCAAAATTGCCCTTTATGTTTTTCTCAGAAGCGATGCCCGATGTGAGAAAATGTGCGCTATGCATGTGTTGCCCGTAGGCATCTTTATGGCAGCCAGCGCAGGAAGCAGTGCCGGCAAATGCAGTAAACTCGGGCGGGTTGGCAGCTTCCGTTGAATGATTGCCCTTGTCAACACACCGGGCCAGCAGGAAAATACCCAGTGCAATCAGTGTAATCATTATCAGCGATCTTTTACCTTGTATGTTGTTTTTGATATTCATACACAACACAGCTTATGTAAGAGGGCTGCTCATCTCTGTGCAGCCCTCTATTTGATATCCTAAGAAGCCTTTCTAAAACGGCTACAATTTACTATTGTACAAAGCCAGTACTTCCGATGCGGAGAGGGCTTTGCCGTACAACCTGAACTGGTCAAGTCCACCCTGCCAGGATTGTATCCAGTCGTCTGCAGGAGCACCATTGCCCAAGTTAGCATGTTTGTTCCATCCGCCCAGTACAAATCCGTAAATATGGTCGAAACTGAGCGCGCCACGGGGGTTACCATTGCTGGTAACATTGGTTTGCGAAGGCTTCAGGTTGGTCAACGGCTTACCATCTACATAGTAGCTCATCATGGAAGTAGTCTGGTCGTATACAAACACAAGATGATGCCAATCACCGTTCAGCAGGCTGCCCGGCATCCTTCCGCTGGATGGCGTAAATTCAAACCATTGGTCCTGTACGGCCAGTTTAACAACGGCATCTGTGGACGTAGACCCCGCTGCCTGGTGATCAACCAATGCAAACAAGGCACTCTGGTGCCAGTAATCTTTGGAAGCCAGTGAAAACAAAAACTGCGGGCTTCCAACAGGTACCGAGTTCTTTTCCCAGAAAGCAATGGTAAAACTGGTGGCTTTATTGAAATCATTAGCCGATGGATAAGAAATGGCTTTTTGATCCACTCCCTGCACTGCTTTTCCCGAAACACCGGGTATGGAAGTAAGCGGGTTGCTGGAAGGGAAATTGGCCCGTATACTGTCTACCGCATTCATCAGTGGGTCGGATGTTGTTCCGTCGAAAGCCACATAAAATTTCAGAGGCCCCCCCGGAGGGTTGGCATCCTTGGGATAATCGCCCAATGCAGGCCGATCGAGTTTCTGACAGCCTCCGATGGTGATGCCTAATGCCAGTAAGCAGGCAATGCGATTGAATAATTTATAGCTGAGATGCATAATGATGAGTTTTATCAATGAACGAAATGGGGGTTACCATTCGGGGTTTTGTTTTAACACACCTCCCGACAAATCAATGGCCTTCTGCGGTATGGGATGAAACCGGCAGCGGTTGGTATATCCCAATGGGCCAAGCGCACTTAGTGCGTCATTCCAACGCACCAGGTCGTAGAAACGATAGCCTTCCATCGCAAACTCAAACCTTCTTTCATTCTTAATGGCCGTGCGCATTTGAGCCTGGCTCACAAAAAGTATGGGAGGAACGATGGTTCGTGCGGGTCCGAGATTACCACTTGCCCTGTTCCTGATCTTTTCGAGCATCGCTGCAGCTGTAGCGCCATCGCCCGATTCGTTCGCGGCTTCGGCCAGCATCAGGATAATATCTGCGTACCGCAGTATCCGGTGATTGATCCAGGGAGCTTGTCCATTGTTATTGATGAAACCCGTAAACTGTCGCATCGCAGGATCTGAATACACTTTCTTATTCCAGTATTTCCTGGCAATACCTCCATTGGCTTCAAGCGGATCGTAGGGAGGTAGTGTTGCTCCGTAGCCGCCCTGGTCAGGGCCACCATCGTATTTTCCGGAATACAGAATGGTAGCCGCTTTGCGGGGATCGGTGCTGTCCCACGCATCAATCAGGTTCTGGGTGGGTGTGTTCCATCCCCAGCCCAGGTTCCATTCCAATCCGGCACCGCCTTGCCGTACATTCTGGCAAGTACCCCAGAACGTACCATTGTCTACCGCACTGTTGCTTTGTGCATTCTGACCATCATTGGCTTGCATTTCCCAGATGGACTCCGGACCGTTCTTGCCTGCTCCGTTCAATCCGTCTTTCCAGATATCTGTGAACTTGGGTGTCAGAGAATACTGACCGGAAGACATCACCTCATTACAAGTGGAGATCACTTTGGCCCAATTCTGCCGGAATAAATAGCTCTGCGCCCATAAAGTATTCGCAGCTCCCCTGGTAAGCCTGCCCGGATAGTTTCCATAAGCAGCGCTGGAGATTGGCAGGTACTTAACTGCCACTGTGAGGTTGGAATCAATGAAATCATAGATGGCTGACGCTGGTGATTTGGGTCGGATGGCATCGGCAGGTTTGCTAACCAGGTAATTGATCAGTGGCACATCGCCATAGGTCTTAACCAGTTCAAAATAAGCATATGCCCGGAAAAAGCAAGCTTCTCCTACATTACGCAAAGATGCATCGTCTGTCAGGTTCAGGCTTTTAGCTGTATACAGGGCTTTGTTGGCCTGGTTAATCATGGTATAGTGATCGTTCCAGTATGTATTGGGCGCCCAATCGTCTTTCGAATAATTGAAATGATCGAATTCAGAAACCACTTCTGCACCATCTGTAAGGCTACTGCCTTTTTCTGCATCGTCGTCGCGGATACTGTGAAAGTCGAGCCAGGGCAGGGTAGAAAAACCTGCATAGGTGCGTAATGTAAAATACATTCCATATACCTGACTCTCCAGTGTACCCTGGTGCAAATCATCCAGGGTAGCCGTTAGTGGCTTCCGGTCGAGAAATTTTGTACATCCTGCCATCATCATCATGATGGGAAGCACCAGCAGAGCGACCCATCCTTTCTTCATATATTTTTTCATACCTAAAGAATTAATGGTTTAATGAGTTGTTTAAAAACTAACATTGATACCAAACGTAGTGATCATCGGGATCGCGCCACCGGCATTGTCATATCCGAATGCGGTACCATCGCCACCAAATTCGGGTGTATAACCGGAGTTGTTTTTCCAGGTCTTGAGATTCTGCACGTTCACAAATGCGCGCAAATTCCTGGCGTGTATTTTTGAAATCACAGCCTGACCAAAGGTATACGCCAGTTGAAGGTTCCTGATCCTGAAATAACTTCCATCTTCAATACTATAGGTAGAACCCAGGTAATTGATACGGTTGGCCTGGCTTACGATGGGCACCCAGTTGGAAGTACCCGGCCCATGCCAGCGATTGATCTTGTCGGCAGCGTAATTCACACGCTGGAACGGCGATTCGAGCGCACCCCAGCCTCTCCATACCTGGTTACCATAGACACCGTTCACATCCACGCTCAGGCTTAATCCTTTGTAATTCAGTGTTACGGAGCCGCCATAAGTAAACTTGGGCGTAGGGTTACCGATCATGGTACGGTCATCGGTCGTTACCACTTTATCGCCATTCACATCCTCGTATTTGAAATCACCCGGGCCATAAGCGCCCAAAGCTGCTTGTACAGGCGATTTCAGCACATCTGCATAGCTCTGGAAAATACCTGCTACCCGGTAGCCATAGAAATAAGCGATGGGTTTACCAGGCTCGGTCCTGCTTTCTGCAGCACCATTGTTGTAGAAATTCCTGGAGAGTACGCCGGTAGGCAGATCAGGACTCAGGCTCAACACTTTGTTTTTCAGGAATGTGATGTTTCCACTTACATTCAATGAAAAATCGCGGGAAAGGTTTTGATTCCACATAGTTGAAAATTCCTCACCCCAGTTACGCAGACTTCCCCCATTCACCAGTTCATTTTTTAAACCCAGTGCAGACCTGTCCACATAAGTCATCAGGTCGTTGGTGGTTTTATTAAAATAATTGAATTCGAAATGTAATCGGTTCTGAAAAGCGCTCAATTCCACACCTATCTCCTGTGCAGATACAGTTTCCCATTTCAGGTTGGGATTGGGAATGTATTCGGGATCAGCCGCTGTGTACACATTGGTACCGAACACCGCATTGGCGCCGCTGTTCAGGTTGGGATAGAAAGGATAGTTGAGCGGAGAACCATCCAGGCGGGATGCCGTCTGGTTACCCAACACACCCACCGATCCTTTGACCTTTACAAAATCAAAAATATGCTGGTTACGCATGAAATCTTCCCTGGTCATTTCCCATCCGGCACCGACTGCCCAGAAATTCTGGTGACGGTTAACAGCCGGAAGCCTGGAAGAAGCATCATCTCTGAAAGAAGCGTTCAGAAAATATTTACCCTTGTAATTGTACAGGGCTCTTGCAAGTAAAGAAACTGTACTGTATTCACTCTGACTGGAAGTTGCCTGTGTAGTGGTAGGGTCCTGAAAACCGTTGGACACATACCAGAAACGAGGGTCGTTGGGAATAGGCAATGCTGTGGCCGCGGTGCTCTGACTCACCCTGCCGGTACGATTGAAGTTTCCGAAATAATAAGTAGTGAACCCACCAATGGCGGTTATATTATGCGCACCATAGTTCTTCTTAAAAGTAAGGATATGATCCTGCTGGAACTTACGCCAGGTATTATCATCCTCCTGCACCTTTGTAACCTGACTGTAGAGATAAGGCTGGTTGTTCACAGGATTATAAGCCATATACAGTGGCGTGTATTGCCTGCGGTTCACTGTGCTTACATCTGCGTAAAAAGTAGAACGCAGTGTAAAGTATTTGAGGAAATTGATCTCACCATACACACTTCCTACATGCCTGTATTCGATGTTCTTTGTCTTATCCCATTCATTCTCCAGTTGCACCAACGGATTTACCACACCTGCCGATTGCAAAGCAGTATTCAGACCCGAATAAAGAGGAGTATTAATTGTATCTGTACCATAAGGGTTTTTGATACGGAACTGTTTGGTGTCGGCAGATACCATTGGTACCACTTTACGGGCTGCATCAAGCACCCAGCCAGCATAGTATGGATTGTTCTGCCGGGTAGTATTCAGGTTCACCCCGATCTTGATCCCTTTGGTAACCTTGTATTCATCGCTGAAAGAAAGCAACATTTTCTCCAGCTTCTCATGTTTGATAATGCCTTCATCACTCACATAACCCAGTCCCAGGTTGAATTTGTTTTTCTCTGTACTTCCCGAGATGCTGAGGTTATTGGTATTGAACTGACCCACACGTGTAACCGCATCTATCCAGTCTGTATTGGCATTCAATCCTGTATAATCGAAAGGAGTAGTAATGCCGTTATTGGCATTCTCTTCTGCAAACAGTGTTTTAAACGTTGCGGCATCTGCCATTTTGATCTTATCGACCAGTTTCTTGAAACCATAGCTGGTATTGAAATTGATCACTGTCTGGCCCACTTTGGCTTTTTTGGTAGTAATGGCAATAACGCCGGTAGCGCCTTTCACACCAAAAATGGCCAATGAAGAGGGATCTTTCAATATCTCGATGGATTCTATATCATTGGGATTGATATAATCAATATTGTCGTTGAAGATGCCGTCTACCACATAGAGGGGGTGTACCTGGCCGATACTTACTGTACCACGGATGCGGATATCGGGTTGTCCGCCTGGCGTACCGTTGTTGACCACGGAAAGACCAGCTACTTTGCCCTGCAAAGAAGCCACAGGATTGGTATTGGGCCGATCTGATACGTCTTTGCCTTCTACTTTAACGATGCTTCCGGTCAGGTCTCTTTTATTGGCCGTACCATAACCAATCACCACCACCTGGTCCATGATCTTCTCGCTCTGTTTCAAACTCACATTGATTTTTAACCGGCCTTTCAGCGGAATTTCCACTGTTTCATAACCCACATAAGAAATGATGAGTGTAGCGTTATCCGGCACAGTGATGGAAAAATTACCGGCATCATCGGCTTGGGTACCCATGGAACTGCCTTTGATCTTGATAGATGCTCCTGCCAGTGGTTCTCCCGCAATGGTTGTGACTTTACCAGTCACTTTGGCCTGCACCACTTCCACATTGCGGTTAGTAATCACCACCAGGTTATTTTCCAGTACTTTGTACGTAAGCGGTTTATCTGCAAAGAGCGCATCCAGTATCTCTGTTACCGGAGCATTGACTGCATTGATGTCTACTTTAGTGCCGGAAGGAATGATCTCATCGTTGTAAAGGAAGCGGCACCCGCTTTTCCTTTCAATCATGGAGAGGGCCTTCCTGAACTCTACCGACTGCAATTGCAGCTTGATCCTTGTTTGGGAGAATACTTCAGCCGACACCTGCAGACAGCTAAAAAGCATCAGCGCAATCGTTAGTTTCATAAGCAAGAGCGTCTTTAAAAAATCCTGCCTTCGGATGAAAAAAGGCAACAGATTGTTTTTTTTCATACATTGGGAATTGTAAGGGTGTAAGAAAATGATAAATGGCCCCGATGAGGGGCAGCCATGCATTTGTCTGTCTTCGCCTGACGGGAAATGTTACCGCATTTCCCGTTTTATTTCTTAAGTATTTTGGTTCATCTTCATAGGCAGTGTTTTAGATGTTACAATCGTTGTTTCTGTCATTTTGAATAGATGTTGATCTGTTTTTTATTGATCGTGTATCGGAAAGGTGTAGTAAGCTGTAATGCTTTCAGTACCTGTTCAATGGTTTCGTTCTCAAAAGCCCCGGTAAACTTCTTCTTTTTGATGGCTTCATCATAAACGGTGATGGACACATCAAACCAGCGTTCACAGCGCAGCGCCAGGTCTTCAAAAAGTAAGCCGTTGAAAATGAACTTATTATCCATCCAGGAAGTTTCCACCACACTATTGTCTTTCGGTTCATAAGTAAGGTGACTGATGGCTACAAAGGGCTCCTGCCTGTTGTCTTTGGCATGGAGTGCCTGCAACGGGAGATTGGCCTTATTCTCCTGCTCATCGTCATTGGCTATGACCAGTTTTTCGTTGGGTTTCAGGATGATCTTGCGAGCCGATTTGTTCCGGATGGTCACTTCAATGCTTCCACGGATCAGGCTGGTTTCCGTATTTTTTTCTCCTGGGTAAGATTTTACATTGAAGGCGGTACCAAGCACTTTGATGTCTATTTTCTCGGTATGTATTACAAAGGGATGGGCGGGGTTTTTCACCACGTCAAAAAAGGCTTCCCCGCTGAGGCTCACCTCACGGAGACCCGTACCATAATTTTTATCGTATTTTAGTTTGCTGCCGGCATTGAGCCATACCTGGCTGCCATCGGGTAAAGTCAGTTGGGTTCTGGATCCATATTTGGTAGACACTTCACTGGCAGCAACCGCTAGTGTTTTGGCTGGTATGGGAGATTTAGGAGTGAACAGGAATCTGTAACCAAAAACACCGGCTATCATCATGGCCGCCACTGAGAGGCTGAACCATACATATTTTCTGCTCCGACGAGGGGTGTTTCCCATCAAAGAGACCCGGGTCTCTTCTTCAAAGGGATACTCAATGCCCATTCTTTTCATCCGTTCCAGGTGCATTTCCCCGAAAGCTGTATGGGGGTCTTCCTGTTGTGGTGGGCTATGGTGCCATAAATCGGCTACTGTTTGCATGGGATAATGCAAATCAGGGTGCAATCGCATCGTTTCTTCCAGCTCTTTCAGTTCGGCTTCACTGGCTTCTCCCGACAACTTTTTTGCAATTAGCTCCCAAATGCGGTATTGTATTTCAGACGGCATAACAATGGTTCCTTGTTAAGGACACAGATCATGGGGCGTTACCCCTAAAAGAAAAATAACTTTTTTTATTGCGTGGGGCGTGAACTGGTGGAAACGGTCTTTTGGATGTCAAAATTGATGACTGTACCAATTTTGCGCAGGGCAATGGTCATCTGGGCCTCTACCGTTTTCACAGAAAGTTGCAGGATTTCAGCCACTTCCCGGTACTTGAGCTCATCTTCCTTGACCAGCTTGAAGATCAGGCGGCAGCGAGCAGGTAATTGATTGATGGCCTGCCTGATGCGCTGGATCATTTCAGCGGTGATCAACAGTTGTTCCGGATCAAAATAAATGCTTTTGAGTTCGGTGGCCAGTTCACCCAGGTCTTCAGAATGGTGTTTGTTTTGTCGGGAACGGTAATTAAGCGCCGTATTCTTGGTAGCTATATAAAGGTAAACTTTGAGGTTGGACACAGTTTCGAGCCGCCTGCGCTTTTCCCAGATATGGATGAACACATCTGAAACTGCCTCTTCAGCCTGCTCTTTGGAAGAAAGGAAGGAACGTGCAAACTGCAACAGGGGGTTATAGAAGACCACAAACAGTTCCCTGTAGGCTTGTTGGTCATCATTACGGGCAATCCTCCCCTGCAGATAATTGATTTTCGCAGCAGCAATCATTACTGCAATTTACCAATTATTGTTTTATCTGCAAATTGAGCTTTATTGTTGTTCTTTCATTTCCTGCATTTCTTTGCTTTATGCTCCGACTGGTTTTAGGTAAGTTAAAATATATTTTTATTTATTAGCATATCTTATTACATTTATTGTAATATCTCTTACCTAAAATTTAATAACCATGAGACTTATTAGATTTGTTTCAGCTAGTAAAATCCTACTACTGATTTGTTCGTTTATTTCTTTCACATCTTTTGCTTTTAATCCTCCCACAAAGGCCGCTTCAAAAAAAATGCTGACTAGTGCTGCTATGTCAAAACTAGTAAACGACGCCGTATTGGATCCTATTTTCAGTTTAATCACACAGTTAGATATTGAGAGAGTTCAAATCATCATTGATACCAAACACGTAATGAGTAAAGAAAAATGGGATGAATTGGCCAGCAAGAAAACCCGGTCTTTAGAAGAAACGGAATATGTTCTTTCCACTTTTGGGTTTAGGAGTTTGGATCATTTCTCTAAATATGTAAATTTATTAATAACCCTCGACAAAAAATATGGGATAGATAAACTAAGCAAAAATGATCAGAAGCATTTTTCTGATGCTTTGAGAAAAAAACAATATGATTCTATTTTAGAACAGGCATTAATGGAAAGAAAACATAGTGCAAAGCTTGGACCTGGGACTGGCGGGGTGCCTTCCGAATGCTGGAAATGTGTATACGACTATAGAGATTGCCTTAGTGCATCATATCAAGTGGTTATAAGCTATACCCCATTAACCACTTACACTACTTCGGTTAATGTTTCAACTAGTGGGGGCATTTCAATATCCACAACTGAATTCACTACCCCTAGCAGGGCTACGATTACCTATATGAATACTAGTTATAACCCTCAACAGTGCTATGATACGTATTCCATCTGCATCCAATCTTGTATGTATTAATCGCCACTCATGAACTTGAATATGGTTGATTTTACTGTATTAAAATTTATCTTAAGAAGAATTTAAGCAGTAAAATCAGCCATATTAAGGATCAAATGTTACAATTATTCACTCGTAGGAGTAAAAGCAAATGCCAATGCTGGAAATTTCCTACCTGCTTTTTTCACTGAAACAGGCATTTCAATAGTTGTTTGATTGCCTTCCTGTACCCATTTTACTTTCTCTCCCGTTTGCAATAATTTAATGGAACTTCCTTTTATGGGTGTATTCCTATGCCATACTATATAAGAAGGCAACGATTCATCCTGCCTCAGACAAGCTAAAGCATATCTGATTCCTGTTGTACTGTTTTGTGTAAAGTAAACAGCCCCATCATGGTAATACCTGGTTGCACGAGTATTATAAATGGCTTCTCCATTGGAATGCATCCACTTACCTATTTCTCTCATGCGTTCGAGTGCAGTGTCAGACAATGTTCCATCGGGCTTGGGTCCAATGCCCAGCAGCAGGTTGCCGCCCTTGGCCACCACTTCAATGAGGGAGTGGATGACCTGTGCTGCGGATTTAAAATGATCATTGGGAACATAGCCCCAGTTATTGGCCAGTGTCATGCAACTCTCCCAGGGGTGGTCAAGATGTGTGGCAGGAATGCGTTGCTCAGGTGTTTGGTAATTTTCATAAGGACCATGTACTGTACGGTCAACCACCAATAATCCTGGTTGTGCTTCTCTTGCCATGGCTGCGATCTTTGGTATATCTATGTCCTGGTTCCATTCGGGAATGGGAGCGCCCCAGGAAAGCACTTCTTCGTTCACTGTTTTCAAGGGTCTTACCCAACCTCCGTCCAGCCAGAGAATATCCATGCTTCCGTAATTGTGCATCAACTCACTTATCTGGTTATAAGTGTATTGCTTGAACTGGTTCCAACGCCATGGATTTTTTCTGATATCGTAGTTGTTGTTGCGGTTGGGTGTAGCATATTTGGGCCACCAATAGGATTCCGAATGCCAGTCGGGTTTGGAAAAATAAGCGCCGATCATGAATCCTTGTCTGCGGAATGCATCGAATACATATTTGGCCACATCGGCTTTCGGATTGCCGGCAAACGGACCTTTTGCAATACTAAAATCAGATTGTTTGGTATCGAACATGGCAAATCCATCGTGGTGTTTGGTAGTAAATACCAGGTAACGCATGCCTGCTTCTTTACCAGCACGGGCCCAGGCATCCGGATTGAAATGCACCGGGTTAAAATCTTTCTGTAATCCCCAATACCATTTTTTAAAATCATCGTAGCTCCTGGTGCTGTCGCGGTTGATCCAGTCTTCCGAGCACAAGGCCCAGGATTCAATAATGCCGGGCACAGCGTACAACCCCCAATGTATGATCATGCCGAATTTCTGGTCCTGCCAGTGTTCCAGTTTCTCCCTTACCTGCTGATCGGCAGGCCATTCGTATCGGGTAGATTGAGGATGAATGTTTCCTTGTGCATGACCAGTAAAATTGATGGCCAGCAAGTTTATAACAGCCGGTAACAACAAGCGAAATTGACCCATGACAAACTTCTTAAAAAAAGCAGTGATTAGCATCTATTAAAGATAGTAATCACTGCTGTAGGATCATTCGAAAAGGAGTCGTTTATTTCACATCCCAGAATATTTTGGTAGTGATGTTGTCTTTTGCTTTTACCACCTGATAATTGGTGGTATTTAATGAGTTTTCTGAAGATGGATACAATAAACGGGTAGGCGGCTTAGGCGCCATCAATGATGCTCCGTCATTAGGGAAATACAACACAGGATATTTAGTCCGTCTGTATTCATTCCATGCCTGGTTCGCCTGGATCACGCTGAAATTTACCCATTTCTGTGTTGCAATTCGTTTCAGGTTCTCTGCCGGATCTGCACCAAGTGCAATAGCAGGATTGGCAAGGAAAACCGTAATGGCTGCGGCAGTGGGCATAGACTGTTTGTTACCACTGTAGCTGCTGCTACTGTTAATCGTATAATAGAAATTAATCGATTGCGTAATGCCATTGTTATAAGCATTAACAGCTGCGACAGGGTCACCCCATCTTTGTTGCGCCTCCGCTACGGAGAAATTGGTTTCAGCGGCGGTAATGATCAGGCCGGGAAAATTATTGTTCTGCTGGAAGGTAGTGGAATCCCACCTGGAGTACAATCCTGCCTGCTGACCAGCTGCCACATCACTGGCGATGGAAGTATTGCTTACACCATGGTATGTACCATTCGTATTTTTTGTAAAGAAGAATGGCAAGCGTGGATCAGAAGCAGGCAACATCAGGCTGTCTACCATGTATCCAGGTGCAAAGGGGTTCACACCAAATCCATTCTGCATGTCATTGCTGGTAGAAACCAGGTTCCCTTTCAGATTGATCTGGATACCTTCTACTGAAGTCAGTGGCAGCGGATTGGAATTAGGATTGTTCAGCATACCCATTACGATACCTTTTGCAGTTGCTTCATCATAATTAGAGATACGAATGGCCATACGCAAGCGTAGTGCATTAGCATATTTTCGCCATTTCAACAAACTACCCCCATTTACATAATCATAAGCTGTCAACTGTTGTAAATAAAATGAATTCAAACTCACTGTATCGAGATAGCTGTTGATCCTTGTCAGATCGTTCAGGATAGAGGTGTAAACGGTTTTTGCGTCATCATAAGCTGGTGGCGCAATGGTTCCTGAACTGTTAAGGCTACCTGCTTTAGTATAAGGAATGTCTCCCCAAAGATCTACCATCTGCGCAGTTTGATCATAAAAGAAGATACGTGCTGTTTCAAGAAATACCTGGTATCCGCTTTTGTCGGCAGCGCTTGTAAGATTGTTGTAATATTTCTCTATTTCCCTGTACTGAGCCAGCACTGAAGTATAATAATTATCCCATTTGTTACCTGTATAATTAACCGGCTGTTCATAGATTTTATTACTGTTGGTATAACCACAAGTCTGACTGTATTCACCAAACACAGGTATTAGCAAAGTGTACAGGTTCCAGTATTTCGGAATCACATAGGAATTGCTGAACAGGCCGGCATACAAAGTAGGTACGCTGGCTGTTACTGATGTTTCCGGGTTATAATACTTGCTATCAAAATCCAATTTTTTACATCCTGCTATTAAAGTTTCTGCTCCTATGAACAGCAACAGCAGTTTTTTTATCATTTGCTTTTTCATTGTAATAATCTTTTCAGTTTTAGAATGATAACCTGATACTTACACCATAAGAACGGCTGGCGGCGTTGCCCGCTCCCAATGAAGTGGCATTGTTGATGTAATTGGTACCCACTCCTTCTTCAGGATCCATACCCGGCAGCGATTTATAAATGTAGAACAGGTTTCTGCCGTAAACCGACAATACAAGGTTCTGCATTTTCATCCTTGATCTGATGGCAACCGGCAGTGTATAAGCCAACGACACTTCGCGTAATTTGATAAAATTATTGTCATAAACTGCTCCTTCAGGATAATTACTCGATGAACCTGAACCAGCCCATGCACCCCATGTATAAGTATTAAGATAATAACTGGGCGCATCGAGAATGGTGGTGTTAGGTGCACCTGAAGCAGTTACGCCGCTGAGGATAATTCCATCGTGGTATATCTTTTCACCATTAGGACCTGCAGTAGTTGAGCTGCTCACACCTACGTAAGCGCCTGCTGCATTCTGATAGTAAGGTAAGCCACCGTGTGCAGCGTCCCTGCCAAACAAAGTGTTCTTATACAATCCTCCACCCAGACCATAAAGCCTGGCCAACGAAACCACCTGGCCGCCCCATCTGTAATCTACAAGGGTATTTAGTGAAAACTGTTTGTAGTTGAATGTATTGATGAAACCTCCGGTAACTTTCGGCTGCACATTACCCACCACTTTCATGGCAGAATAATCAATCACATAATAACCATTGTTGTCTACAACCTTGTTGCCTTTGACATCTCTCTGAACAGTATAACCTAGAATATTACCTGAAGGCTTACCCGGAGTAGCCACCACTTTCATGGATGAGTTATCAAAATTGGCAAGGTTTAGTGTTTCCAATCCGGGCATTAATGATATCACTTTATTACGGTTGAAACCAGCATTCAGTCTGCTCTCCCAGCTAAAGTTCCTGTTCTTAACAGGAGTACCGTATATTGATAACTCTAAACCATAGTTTCGCATCGTACCTACATTCACCAGTACGCCAGTAGCGCCGATGGTTCCCGGAGTGGTAAGGCTAAGTATCTGGTTTTTGATGGTATTGTTGTAATAAGAAACATCGAAGCCCAGCCTGTTATTCAGCAACTTGGTTTCCCATCCGAACTCTATCTCATTCTTCTCTTCATTCTTCAACTGGTTATTTCCATAAGAACCGGTCTGTGGTGAAAAGGTAGGTATGCCATTAATGTTACCTGCATTGTAAACAACGTTGGCTGTGTAGGGATTAGCAGGGTTACCCACTTTGCCCCAGGCAGCCCTCAATTTGCTGTAAGTAACAAAGCTCGGCAACCTGAATGCATTACTCAGTTCAAATGCGCCACTTACCCCGGGATAATAGAATACATTATTACCCGGATAGAGTGTGGAAGTCCTTTCACGACGAATGGTTCCTTCCACGAACAGGTAATTCTTATAACTAAGGTTCAGGATACCAAAGGTACCGTCTTTCAGTAAGCTTGACCTGGAAGTGTTACCAGTACGATCGGTGTTTTTAGTGGCTTTCAGACTGAACCAGTTTTCAACAGTTAATCCGCCATTGGTACCGGCAGAAGCATATGAGTATGTTTCCTGTCTTGATTGGTAGCCCA
Source organism: Sediminibacterium sp. (assembly GCA_041798205.1). GTDB lineage: Bacteria > Bacteroidota > Bacteroidia > Chitinophagales > Chitinophagaceae > Sediminibacterium. The sequence continues at coordinate 100,290 of JBHCAK010000011.1, read as the reverse complement.
CCGATGCAGTGAAACCAAGGTCATTGGTAATGTTGCGGTTATAGCTTAAAAGCAGGTCTCCGGAAGTAAATACATACTGGTTATTGCTTACACCATAATAACCGCTGGGTCCATAAGAAATAGGTTGTGTGCTCCTGTCTTTTTCTTCATAGTGATAGCCAGTGTAATCGGTACCCACTCGTGCTCTGAAATTTAATCCTTTCAGGATATTATAATTCAGTGTACCTGATGCAATCAAACGGTTAGTTGTTTCATCATAACTGTTAGCAAGCTGATTCCAGAGAAAATCAAGAAAATCATTTGAACGGATACTATATGCAAGTCTCTCATTCAGATCTAATGTAGAGTTGAATGGTACCCATTTGTACCCTTTGGATGTCTGATATTTATTCATGAATACACTCATGTCATCAGCCGGACTAAAGAAGCCACCGTAATTATTAGTAAGGTAATAAATCTGGCGAGGTCTGTTGTGTACCTTTTCATTGATATAACTTACTGAAACATCGGTACTGATTCTTGAAGTCAGTTTGTAAGAAACATTCAGGTTAAGTGTATTCTTTTGCTGATTACCACCGATCTGTATACCACGGTAATCGTTCCTTGTGTAGGATAAGCGATAGCTCATTTTATCTGTAGTACTGTTGAGTGCTATGTTTTCAATGGCACTGTAACCTGTTCTGTAGAATTGTTTCCAGTTATTACCATGTGATACATAAGGACGAATACTGCCATCCCAATATAATATCGGCCTGCCATCGAACTTCGGACCAAACTGCCCATAATCCCTGAAACGTGGATATTGTACACTTTTGCCATTGTAAGTTGTATTGATCCAGCCTGAATCAGTACCGGTCAACTGCTTATTTGTCTGCCAGTCGTACCCAGGTCCATATTCAGTTTGCAGGTCAGGAGCAGTTGACATTTGTTCTGCATTGGCAGAGAGGTTCACATCTACTCCTATTCCTCTTTTCAGGCCTTTACCATTCTTGGTAGTGATTACAATTACACCAAAAGAGGCATCGGATCCATAAAGAGCTGATGCTGCGGCTCCTTTCAATACGTTAATGGTTTCGATGTTATCCGGATTGATATCCAACAAACCATTACCATTAATCTTTTGGTTACCACCCCAATATCCATCATTGTTGGCATCTCCGTCTCTGATGATGATACCATCAACCACCATTAAGGGTTGACGTTGATAACCAATGGAATTGATACCGCGAATCTGGATACCTACAGCACTGGTAGCACCACCTGTATTGGAAGTGATGGTTACACCTGGTGCCTTACCATACAATGCAGAGGCAAAGTTTGTTGGCGCCGTTTTGGTAATCTCATCTCCTTTGATCACTGTGGTGGCATACCCCAGCGTTCGCTGTTCCTTTTTAATGCCCAGTGCTGTTACCACCACTTCCTCCAATCCGGCTGATACTGTTTTCAGGAATACAGTTAGTGCGTTTCCATTGCCAGCAGGGATTGTTTTTGTTTCATAGCCTAATGAACTGAATACAAGCATACTCTGTGCCGAATTAACCGGCACTTTGAAAGCACCACTGGCATCAGTGGTCGTGCCTGCTTTTGTGCCCCTAACAGTAACTGTGACGTTGGACAGCAGATTACCACTGCTGTCCTTCACAACACCTGAAACTGTTTTTTTCGTTTGGCTGAAGCCAACGATACCACTCATGACAAGCAACATGAGCAGCATAAACCGCAGAAAGGTTTTTTTCATAATAGTTGTTTTGAGTTTAGATGATATTATAGCCTGGAAAATCAAACACATTTTGTCAAATCCTGAACAATTCTTTAATGATAGACTTCATAATTATCCATTACCAGTGAAGCTGCCCCCATCAGTTCTGCATTGGCTCCCATGACAGAAATGCATAGTTTCACATTCTGCGCCAGGCGGGGAATACAATGCACATTCAATGCCTGTTGGATAGGAGCTTCCCATACTTTGCCTGCATTGGCCCCCCGTCCACTGATGATGATCATTTTAGGATTAAGTATGTGAATAAGTACTGCTACACCGCGTCCAATAGCATAACCAACATCCGACAACAATTCCGTAGCAAATGCATCTCCTTTATTCGCTGCGGTGATGATGGCTTCAAAACCTGTCTCGGGATTATCTGCAGAAAGCCCTTTCAATACCGATACCCTTCCTTCTTCCAATCCTTTTAAGGCTTTTTCCAAAATCACCAGCAATGAGGTTTCAGTTTCAAGACATCCAGTCTTACCGCACTCACAAAGCTTATTATTGGTAAAAAGCGGGATATGACTGAATTCACCCGCGAACCCGCTATCCCCCCTGAACAGCCTTCCATTCAGGATCATACCCAGACCCACACCCCATCCCAGATTGATGACCAGGGTATTGTCGTGGTATTTATGGTCGCCAAATCTTTGCTCAGCCAAAGCAATCAAACTGGAATCGTTGTCTATGAAAACCTGGCAACCTGTTGCTGCAGCAATTGTTTCTGTAATGCTTTTCCCCGGGTTCTTCAGGAAGGTATGGTTGATGCCCTTTTGGGTATCAACAAAACCAGGCATGGCAATGCCTATACCTGCAATCTTTGATCTTTCAATACCGGATTCCTTCAGCACCTTCAGTATCTCAGCAGTAAGTTTGGAAAGCGCCTGTTCATTGTTTGCCAGGGGTAGTGCAATTTTATCAACCCTGCTTACGAAGTGGTGTGACATGTCCATAATGGCAATCTTGGTAAACAGCTGGTCCATTGCCACAGACACTACATATAATGCATTGGAAGTAATAGAATAAACGATGGGACGCCGGCCACCCGAGGACACGCCCAGGTGGTCTTCCACCACCAAACCTTCCTCTACCAATTCGCCCAGCAGCTTATTGGTCAGGGGGATGCTTTTGTCAATTTTGGCGCTCAGTTCAGTTCCGGAAAGCAGGCGCGAAAAGAAAAGCTCCTTAATGATCTGTTTACGATACCGGCTCTTTTTCGTAGTCATACAAGCAAACCAAACATTGTAAATTATTTTATTATTAATGTTTGATTTTTTAAAAGTAAACAAAACTTTATAAAAAATTTAAAAAGTTTTGTTTTCAAGGAAATTTTAACCCCGGCATGTCCAAATCGGTTCTGTTTGTTCGTCAATAGGTTGTGAATCATTTACATGAAACAATAAAACAAACACCATGAAACAGAGAATCAATGTTTTTGAAAAAGGACAATCAGCTATGAAAGCACTACACGGCCTGGGCATTTATCTATCCAAATCACTGGTAGAGGCCCATCTTTTGAACCTGATCTATTTCAGGATATCACAGGTCAACAGCTGCGCATTTTGTCTCGACATGCACTCCAAGGACCTGCGGGCAAAAGGCGAATCTGAACAAAGACTATATGTATTGGATGCCTGGCGTGAGGCGCCTTTCTATACCGACCGTGAGCGTGCTGCGCTTGCATGGGTCGAAGCAGTTACCAAAATCACAGATAGCAACGTGCCGGATGAGGTATATGAAGAAGCCCGTTCACAATTCTCTGAAGAAGAACTGATCGATTTAACCATGGCAACCATTGCCATCAACAGTTATAACCGCATCAATATTGCTTTTCGTCCGAAAGTAGTAGGCACTTACCAACCCGGTGCTTATGCAAACTAAAATTTCAATAATGCCCAACCCAAATTCAACAATGTCGTTCATTTTCAACCCGTCAGAATGTCGTATTCACACCCCTTCGTTCTCCACGCAAGAAAGTAGGTTTGTCTTGGCAAATAGGTCTTTCTTCACTAAAAATACTTGTCATGCAAAAGATCACTCCTTTTTTATGGTTCAACAACCAGGCTGAGGAAGCCATGCACTTTTATCTGTCCATCTTCAAGGATTCCAAAGCAGGCCATATTTCTTATTATGGAGAAGGTGGTCCGGGGCCTAAAGGGTCAGTAATGGTAGCCAGTTTCCAACTCAATGGCCAGTCATTCCTGGCCATGAATGGCGGGCCTCAATTTGTTTTCACTCCCGCCATTTCTTTTGTTGTAAACTGTGATACACAGGAAGAAATAGACCATTTCTGGGAAAAACTTACCGCCGACGGCGGTAAACCTCAGCCTTGCGGGTGGTTGCAGGATAAATTTGGACTTTCCTGGCAGGTGGTACCTCTGTTATTGGGCGAATACCTGCGTGACAAGAACCAGCAGAAAGCAGGGCGTGTTATGGAAGCCATGCTCAAAATGCAAAAGATAGACATCGCACTGCTGAAAAAAGCATATACCGATAATTGATGCTTCAGCGATTGTTTGCTGTTTCTTCCGTAGCATGTACCACACTCCTTGCAATGTTCTGGCTGCTTCTTGCCGGTTGCATGGAGGTTTGTGGTAAAGCTATGGCATCGGCTACACTGTGCGTAGCCATAAAATTTTTCCCCAGCAACTGTGATACAGTGGCGGCAATTTGTTTTTGGTAGAATTGTTTGCTTTCTTTCATTTCGCCCATTGGTGCGATACCGGCTCCCAACATGGCTATCCAGGTTTGTCCTGAGCCCTTTACCCAAAAGCCATGGCCTTTCCATGAAGCGCCTCTTCCTCTGCCATGATCGGTTGTAATGATAAAAGTGGTATTGTTCCGATAAAAAGGATCCGTTTGTACATAATACCATAATTCCGCTATCATCATGTCTACCTGATGGGCTTTTTGCAAATAGGTGTCATATTCTCCTTTGTGCGCAAACTCATCGGTCTCTCCGAAGCCAAGAAAAAGCACTTTGGGATGCTTCTTCTCTATGTATGATTTGGCGCTTTCATAAGTAAGCATATCGTGACGGGTATTCGACCGGCCACCTATATTACGCTGCACCTGGTTGATAAGCAGATGCAAGGTATCCTGCCCTTCCTCATCCAGCATTTCATATCCGCTGTTTACAGGAAAATTATTGTGCTGTTCATCCAGTATGTAGGGCATCACATTCCAGGAACTGAAAGCTGCAATTCTGCCGGCATAGTCAGGCTGTTTATTCAGATACCCCAGGATATGCTCATTCCTGTTACGAATGGTAAGATTGGGGATGAATCGGTAATCGGCAAAGCCAGACAGGATTTCGTTGTAGCCGGGGTATGAAATCTTATAAAGGTTGGCCACATTCACGCGGTTATTGTAAATGCGGTTGCCCATTAATTGTCCCTGTTGTGCAATCACGTTCCAGAAGAAAGGCATCAGCTTACGGCGGCTGATTTCAGGGTTCCGATCCCAATACAATGCCTTCAGAAGGCCGGTATCCCTGACCAGCAGAGGATCAGAGATCAACACAGAATCGGCTCCGTTATACAATTCCTGCCACCTGAAACCATCGGTAGTAATGATGAAGACATTCCCGGCAGGCGGTACATTTTGCGCCGCGAGGGTTGTTGCAATGAAAAACAAACAGGCACTGAACAGCGCTTTCATTGGGAAAGGTTTTACAAAGAACCTTCCTTAATGTAAAACAGGTGTGAACAGGCGATTAAGTTAATGTTATTGTAAACCACACGCAGGAACCTTTTCCTTTTTCACTTTCAATATTCAATTCCCCGTTAATAGAATTAGCGCGTTCCCGCATGGAGATCAAACCGGGCGACTGGTGGTATAAACTTACATCAAACCCCTTCCCGTCATCTGAAACAGTAAGATGAACGAGTTGATTGTTGCTCCATAAAGTTACCTCTACTTCGGTAGCTTCAGCATGATACATGATATTGGATAAAGCCTCCTGGCAAATGCGGAAAATATCTACTTTACACTCCACCGGTAACCTCCTTTCCCGGTAATGGTCAGTATACTTACATGGAATGCCATTGATAGCAGTGAATTCCTTGCACAACCATTGCAACGATCCGCTGAGCCCCAGTTCATCGATCATATTGGGGTATAGTTCGAAAGCTATTTTACGCATGGAGGTGATGAGCAAATGACTGATGCCCGATGCATGTTCAATTTTTTTTCTTCCTTCGGCAGGCAGGTGTGGCAGGTTCATCAGCAGCCAGTCTATATCAAGTTTCAACGCATAGGTCAACTGGGCCAATTCTTCATGGATTTCAGCAGCCAGGTATTTCCTGTCTTCCTCTATGCTGATTTTAAAATAATGGGCCAGGTTTCTGAACCGTGCATATTTTTCTTCAACCTCTGTTTCAGACCGTTTCCTTATCGTAACGTCTTTAGCTATCGCAAGAAACACTTCCTTAGCCGAAAAATAAATAGACATCCATTCAAGCCATATTACTTCGCCTTTTTTGGTAAGGTACCTGTTCTCAAAATTGAGCATTACTTTACCATTCAATAATTTTTCCTTTTCGTGACGCGCCATTTCCCTATCGTCCGGATGAATGAAGGAAGCAACAGGTTTTGATAATAATTGTTCTTCTGTAAATCCTAATTTCTGGCTGACTGCAGGATTGATCTTCTTGAAATATCCATCTTTCCCCACTATGCAAACCAAATCTGTCGTTATATCAAAAAGGGTAGCAAGATCAAATTCCGCGATTAAGAGATTTTCTATTTCCATGTACGAAAGACAGACGATTTACTACGGCGTAATTTAGTAGTTTTTTCTTCGCTGCAGACACCTGATCAGGTATTTTTTTGTGGTCGCTGGTATTGTATGATATAAAGACCTGCAATTACCAGCAATACCCCCATCAAAGTATAAATACCCAGGGGTTCATGTAAGGTAAAACTGGCAATAATAAAGCCGAAAACAGGGCAGAGAAACAGCCAGTATGCAGCTTTGAGGGGACTCACCGTCAGCAGCCATAACCAGCATTGCACGGCACCTATGGATACCGGAATGACAAGCCAGGCAACAGAGCCGATAAACCTGTAATCAAAACTGTTTTTTGAATGCCGGTAAGTGAGGAATAATACAGGCAGCAAAAACACACCACCCAACAAGGTTTGCCAGCCATTGATGGTAAGCGTGTTCAGGTCATGCCAGTTTTTACGAGAATAGTAAATGGCACCCAGGGAATAGCTCAACATACTGGCTATGAGGATGAGTATACCCCCCGTACTGGCATAACTGTTTTGTAATAAAGGATAAGCCGCTACAAAAACTCCGGCCATACAAAGCAGAAGACTGGCAATATTTTTAAGGGTCAGCCGCTGGCCAAAGAACAGCGCCGATATAAAACTAATCATTACCGGGTTGGTTGCTGTTCCCAGGCTTCCAATACCTGCTGCAATCTGCTGCATGGACAACACATACAATCCAAGATAAATACTGATATTCAACAGGCCGTAGATGATCAATTGTTTCCACTCCCCGCCTTCCGGCAGTCTTTTTCGCATGATCCCATGCGAAAATCCAAGCATTATACCACCAGCCAGGAAAAACCGGGAAACAGCGATGACAAAGGGTTGTGCAGATTGTAATCCTATTTTGGTAGCCGCAGAAGCCGATGACCATAATATCGCAAAAATGATACCTACCCAGATAAATTTCAGCCGCATGTGTAAATTTTTTAATCTAACGTTGAGAGCGGGCAAAATTAGGCAATTGGCTGGTTAAGATTTAACAATCCTCCCTTGCAAATACGGTATCAACACAGTAACTTAACATTGGCTTTTGCTACTAAAAGCTGTAATATGAATCTCTTACACCATCTTGATGCCCGGAGCGAAAGCCGGACGGTTTACGCCCTTCTTCTCCTTAGGTGTGCCTTAGGCATCCTGCTCTGGTTCAAGGGCCTCAGTTATATCAGCCATACACCTGAACTTGAAGCCCTGATTGGTACCAGCCGTTTTGCCAGCCAGTCGCACTGGATTGCGGGTTATGTTACCTGGTCACATTTCTTCGGAGGGGTGATGATATTATTGGGCCTTTTTACAAGATTTGCCATTATTGTACAATTACCGGTTCTCATCGGCGCCGTGTTCTTTGTACATGCCGCACACGGTGTGATGACAGTAGATACGCAACCTGTATTGTCTATATTGGTTTTGATCCTGCTGATTTTTTACCTGGTCATGGGGCCCGGTCACCATTCTATGGACTGGCACATCAAAAGGATGCTTTTATAATCCTTTCTGTTTTCATGTTTTTCCCCCGGCCATCTGCCCGACTGGTCATCTGTTGCACATATTGACCGTATAAATAATTCTCCTCCCCTTTCATGTTTATGAATTTCATTCGTGCTAATTTTCCGTCATGGAACCCAAGCAAACCGCACTAAACCCTTTTTCTTCTTACCAGAAGTTCATCATCGCCATGCTGGCGCTGTTACAGTTCACCGTTGTGCTCGATTTTATGGTACTATCTCCGTTGGGTGATATATTGATGAAATCGCTCGACATCTCCCCTTCCCGTTTCGGGATGGTGGTATCCAGTTATGCTTTCAGTGCCGGTATTTCCGGTATACTGGCAGCAGGCTTTGCCGATAAATTCGACAGGAAAAAACTGTTGCTGTTCTTTTATGCCGGATTCATTGCAGGTACTATTTGCTGTGCTACCGCCAATAGTTACCAGATGCTGCTGGCAGCAAGAATCGTAACCGGCTTATTCGGTGGAGTGATCGGATCTGTATCCATGGCCATCATGACCGATTTGTTCGAAGTCCACCAGCGTGGCCGCGTGATGGGTTTTGTGCAGATGTCTTTTGCCGCAAGCCAGGTATTGGGCATTCCCATAGGACTGTATATTGCCAACAATTGGGGATGGCATTCCGCATTCACCATGATCGTAGTATTGGGAATACTTATTTTCCTGTTGGCTTTCTTCAAAATGAAACCGGTTGACAAACACCTGGTCCTTCAATCTGATAAGAATGCCCTTCTTCACCTCTGGCATACGCTTTCCAATAACCGCTACCAGTCCGGCTTCATTGCAACCGCATTTTTATCAATCGGCGGATTCATGCTTATGCCCTTCGGAAGCGCTTTTCTCATCAACAACGTGCAAATTACACAAGAGCAGTTACCCATCATATTCATGGCTACCGGTCTCACTTCCATCATCATCATGCCATTGATTGGAAAGTTGAGCGATAAGATAGACAAATTCAATCTTTTTGCTTTCGGCTCAGTAGTAGCCATCATCATGGTAGTGATTTATACCAATATCAGTCCCATTCCCATATGGCAGGTCATCGTCATCAACATGATCATGTTCATGGGCATCATGAGCCGCATGATTCCTGCCACAACGCTCACGGCCAGTATTCCGCAGATGAAAGACCGGGGCGCTTTCATGAGCATCAATTCATCCCTTCAACAAATGGCAGGTGGTATTGCAGCGATCTGCGCCGGACTCATTGTCACACAACCCACCAAACACAGCCCATTGCAACATTACAATATCCTGGGCTATGTGGTATCAGTAGTAATCATTGTATGTGCTTTCCTGGTATTCCGGGTAAGCAGGCTGGTAAAAGATGATCAATAAACTCCCCCTGGTACCATCATTCCAGCTCAAGGCGGATGATGGTATCAGGGCCTTTTACATCGATCCCGCCTGTAGGTATTACCAATGAGTTGGCCTGCTGTTCAAACCTGATATCACCCTTACCCGTAAACAGGGAAACGTTTTTGATTTTATACTGCAACCCGCTGAGCTCTATCTTATTATTTTCAGGTGCTTTAAACATATGCAGGTAAATAATCTTCCCTTTCTGTGTGCTCACTCCCCAGGGTTGCGGGGCAACCGGTCCGCCTCTTGTACCATAAATGCTTTCGCCATACTGTTTCAACCATTTGCCTGCAAGGGCAAGCGTATCGGTAAATTCTGATTGGATAAGTCCGTTGGGCATCGGGCCTACATTCAGCAAGAGGTTGGCATTACGGCCAGCAGCGCCCGCCAATAGCTGTATCACCTGACCTGCAGTTTTATAATGTCTGTCGGTTATATTATATCCCCAGGCGCCATTGAGCGTCTCACAAGTTTCAAGGGGCATTTGCGTAGAGGCTTTCTGAAAGCTGAGTCCCGATTTATTTTCTCCCGGCAGGTCTCTTTCAAACATTTGAAAATCTTCACCGGACAAAGGAGAAAGATGATGGTTATTACCAATCATACACTTGGGTTGCAGTTTATGAATCAACCCATAGATCTCATCATACTTCCAATCGATCCTGGAATTCCTGTCCTTTGCGCCTTCAGGCTCGGTCTGGTCCCAGTGACCATCGAACCAGATTGACATAATCTCTCCATAATTGGTAAGCAATTCGGTCAATTGGTTTTTCATGAACTGCAGGTAAGACGCATAATTGCTTTTGGCTGTGCGGCCGGTTCCTTTACCTGTCCTTCCTGTTTCATAAGGATAGTCGCTGCGGTACCAGTCCAGCAGAGAGTAATACAGTCCCAGTCTGATGCCCTGTTTTTTACATTCTGCCGCCAATTGCTTCAGCACGTCTTTACCATAAGGTGTTTTGGTAATTTTCCAGTCAGAATATTTGGTATCCCAGTTGGAAAACCCGTCGTGATGCCTGGTAATGAATACAATATATTTCATTCCTGCATTCTTTGCTGTACTCACCCACTGTGCCGCATCGAAATCGACAGGATTGAACGCCCTGATCATGCGGGAATAATCTTCTATTTTGATATTGCGGTTGTTCATCACCCATTCTCCGTTGCCCAGCGTGCTCGACAATCCCCAATGGATGAACATTCCGAATTTATCGTCCTGGAACTGGTGCCTGGCCTTGGTATTGGAAGGCGCGGGTTCATACGATTGCGCCTGCACTGAAAAACATATGCCCATCAATAAACCCAGAAAAAAAGAAGATTGCTTCATTTGTTGTACTGTTTTGGAGCAACAAAATAAGCAATCTTGCTTTATTGCTGTGCTTGTTTCAATAAAACCATTATATCCGGTATTTTAGCCGTTCTGGTTATTGTTTTACCAACTGAATGGCCTTTAACACAGTGGGGTCTGTCATATTCATTACTTCGTAATAGCCCTGTGTCCTCCATATTTGTCTGGCCATCAGCGCCTGTAATCGTTGCACCAGTTCGGTCCTGTCCTTACCGCCTATACCGCTGATATTGATACTGTCGCGCTGAACAAAAGATACCAAAGATTGCCAGTCAGCTTCACTATTCATAAACCTGGCCGGGATATCAGCGGCAGTTGTTACCTGCTTGAAAGCGTTGGCGTGCTGCATATAATACCGGTATACAAAATTGCTGAGCGTATTCCTGAAATAAAGTTTGGCTATTGTTCGGCCAGACTGCGTGGTATCGTATGGAACAAACACATCCGGAGTAATCCCGCCACCACCGTATACGACCCTGCCGCCGGGTGTTTTATAAGGTTTGCTCTCATGTTTTACCGTATCTCCTTTTACTACTTCACCATTATGGAAACGTTCTACCAGTTCTTCCTCGTATTCTTTCTTCCCCTTATTGTAAGGCTTTTGGATGTTCCTGCCAAGTGGTGTATAATAACGTGCAATGGTCAGTCGTACCGCACTCCCATCGCTTAGCTGAAATTGTTGCTGTACCAGTCCTTTTCCGAATGACCTCCTTCCTACAATGGTTGCCCGATCCCAGTCCTGCAACGCCCCACTCAACACTTCACTGGCCGAAGCAGATGTTTCATCAATCAGCACTACCAGCTTTCCCGTTTCAAAAAGCCCGTCCCGTTTGCAATGATATTCATACCTGGGAACATGCCCTCCTTCTGTATATACGATCATTTTATCACCGCTGAGGAACTCATCTGCAATATCGGTGGCCTCTTTCAATAGTCCGCCTCCATTTCCCCTCAGGTCAAGCACCAATTGCTTCATACCCTGTTTCTGCAGTTTTTCCAGCGACTGCATGAACTCTTCATAGGTACGCTCGCCGAATTTATTGATGCGGATATAACCTGTACCAGGTTCAATAATATAAGATGCATCTATCGTCGGAACAGGGATCACCCCTCTGGTAATAACAATATCCCTGGTAGTAGTTCCACGAAGCAACCGGACTTTCACATTCGTATTCATGGCTCCACGTAGCAGCTTGCGAATATCATCGGCTTTTAAATGTTTGCCAGCTATCGGTATGCTATCATTCACTTTGATGAACTTGTCCCCTACTTGTACATCTGCTTTGGCAGCAGGTCCTCCTTGTATTACATTTATCACATTCAGGGTATCTTCAAACAATTGGAATTCCACTCCAATACCCTGGAAATTACCCATGAGCTCTTCATTCACCTCTTTCAGGTCTGTTGCAGGGATATAAACGGAATGCGGATCGAGCAATGATAATAACTGACTGGCAGCCAGTTGATTGATACTGTCGGCAGGTACCTTGTCTACATACCTGCTCTTGATCAACTCTACCAGTTCCTGTAAAGAACTCCTTTTATTGAGGCTTAGAAAACGGCTGCCCAGTGTTTTCCCTTTTAACTGGTACCCGATGGTCATTCCCGCTACCATTACAATGGCAAATAACAAAGGCAACCAGACCTGTAATTTTTTACTTCCCATAAATCTTGCCTCATTCTAGCTAAAAGGCTGCGCAAATATCCGGATTAACAATGAAATACGATAAATCATGCAGGAAGTTTGATAATCGTGCGTTTTTGTGCTTACTTCGTAGCGAAAACAAGATCAGACCATGCCTGTTAAATTGATTGCCGACAGTGGAGCTACCAAATGTGAGTGGTGTTTGCTGCAAAAAGGGAAGAAAAAAAGCATAATCACGCAAGGGATCAGTCCCTATTTTCTTTCCGGCAATCAGATATCCGAACTCCTGTCGAAAGAATTGATCCCCAGACTGAAACAGGTACAGGTTGATGAACTATTTTTTTACGGGACAGGGTTGGCCAGCCTGAATAATGCGAAGATTTTGAAGGCTGTCCTGAAAAAGCTTTTTCCAAAAGCAGTTATTGAAGTACAGAATGATCTCCTAGCCGCTTCAAGAGCGCTTTGCGGCAAGGAGAAAGGTATTGCCTGTATACTTGGCACAGGTGCCAATTCATGCTATTATAATGGTAAGAAGATTGTAAAGAACAGCCCGGGACTAGGTTATGTGTTAGGTGATGAAGGCAGTGGTGCTTACCTGGGCAAAAAAGTAGTACAATATTATCTCTACCAGACATTCGATGAAGAACTGAAAGCAAGATTTGATAAACGTTTTGCTGTTAGTCCGCACGAAATACTCGAGAACGTTTATAAAAAACCCCTGGCCAACCGCTACCTGGCATCTTATGCTATTTTCCTGGCCGAGAACCGCGGACATTATATGGTGGAAAACATCATTGAAGACGGTCTCAACGATTTTTTCTTCACACATTTATATAAATACCGTGAAAGCTGGCTCCTCCCTATTCACTTCGTTGGCAGTATTGCCCATGGATTCAGGGATGTACTGAAAGAACTCTGTAATACTTACGAACTGGAGCTGGGTACGATTTTAAAAACTCCCATGAACGGTCTCATCGCCTATCATCGTTAAAATTCCTGCATGAACCCTTAAACTCAACCGGATGAAAGAATTTGTAAAAGTAACGGAACAACCCTCTACTTACAGGCACCTTGAAACAATGTCCATATCCGAACTACTGGCAAACATCAATAATGAAGATAAAATAGTCCCGCATGCAGTAGAAAAAGCCATTCCCCAGATAGAAAAATTGGCAGCAGCCATCAGCGATAAAATGCTGGCAGGCGGGAGACTTTTCTATATAGGTGCAGGTACCAGTGGGAGGCTGGGTATTGTGGATGCCAGTGAATGTCCGCCTACTTTCGGAGTTCCATACGGACTGGTCATTGGGTTGATTGCCGGTGGCGACAAAGCCATTACGCAGGCAGTGGAATTTGCGGAAGACAGTATGGAAGATGGATGGGCTGATCTTGAAAAACAATTCATCAATGATAAAGATGTCGTAGTTGGGCTGGCGGCCAGTGGAACTACTCCTTATGTGATCGGCGCTTTGCAGGAATGCAGGAAAAGAGGTATCATTACAGGCAGTATCAGCTGTAATCCGAACTCGCCTGTTTCTGAAGAAGCCGATTTTCCGGTGGAAGTAGTGGTGGGCCCTGAATTCATTACCGGCAGCACCCGTATGAAAAGCGGTACGGCACAGAAACTGGTTCTGAACATGATCTCCACTTCTGTCATGATCCAGTTGGGTCGTGTAGAAGACAATAAAATGGTGAACATGCAACTAAGCAATGTGAAACTGGTTGATCGTGGCGTGAAGATGGTAATGGACAGGTTGCATATCAAAGATTATGAAAAGGCCAGGGACCTCCTGCTCAAGCATGGCAGCGTGAAGAAAGCGGTTGAAGCTGCAGCTCATTAATGAAATACCATGCATAACCTGGAGCCATTTTATAACTGGCGTCATATTTATACATCGGAAGAAGACCCGCGCTCTCCTTTCTTTGGACGTACATATAGCGAGTTTGAGTTCTCTCAAACGGTATATAACTATTATATTCATCCCCAGTGGGATGATTTTGGCAGCCGTACCTTATACCTCAAAATGATTTATGCCGATTATGAGCTGCATTTTGTGGTACTGGAACTGATTGGAGAATGGAATGATGCCATTGAGAATGACATCATGGAACTCAAAAGAGAAGTGCTGGACCCCTTATTCAAACAAGGTATTACCAAATACATACTGATTGCCGAAAATGTGCTCAATTTTCACAGCAGTGATAAAGAATATTACCAGGAATGGTATGATGAATTAAGCGAAGAAAACGGTTGGGTCGTAGCCTTGAACATGAGCGAAGCGGCTCAACACGATTTCAGGAAGAAAAAACTCAATTATCTTATCGAATTGATGGAACTGCCGGAATGGAGGACGTACAAACCATACCACCTGTTCAAAAAAATTGACGACGAATTGAGCAAAAGGCTCGAGTAAGGCTTGCCCGGGTTATCCTGCACTGGCAATTTTTGAGAAACTGGTTGATTTTTGCTTGTACTATCTTTTATCGATACAGTAGAATCCGAAACAATTACTTTGGCGGTCATGGTAAACAATGTATCCCATCCGGGACATTTGGGTGCATTAACATCCAATACCTTCAGCTGGAAAGTGCCTTTGGGCAACCGGTCTATGACAAACCTTCCGGCATTGGCATCTTTTTCTATTACCACTGCGTTATTGTTCCATACCGAATATTTGTATTTCCCCGATCCGCTCTCCAACGCTATGTTAACAGATCCATTCGCGAATTCATTAATGGCTTCTGTTTTGATGGAGAGCTGACCATGTAATTGAGCAGTTTTTCCAGGCACTTCAATATCCTTACTTGCCAACTGGCTGCAGGCATCTTTGATAACTACATCATAACGACCGGGTGGCAAATCAGAAAAGACCACCATACGACCCATGGTCTGTTGTTTGCCGGCAGCTGGACTGATCAGATAAGTAAAACGGGAAGGATTCCCTCCCTCTGTTTCCACTAATATTTGTCCGTCTGGCGTACTGCTGCAACTGGCTTCTTTCACTTCACTTGATTTAATGGTCAGTGCCGGGAATTGTGTGATACTGAATCCATGGGTAACAAACATATTTCCCACTTCCATTCCGGCATTGTGTACTACCAGCGTATAATCATCCGGCGCTAACCCCTCTACTTTCAAAGGCATTCCACTGGTAATGGTTCCCCATTTGACTTTCCGTACAGCAGAAATCAGGTCCGGCATTTCCTGTTCTTTCACCGTTTTGCCCTTTACCACATAGTATGCAAGCTTATCCACCACTCCCTTTACCTCACCCATATTAATGACTCCTGTTGGCGCGCCCGAGCAGGAAGCCGTAATTGTTGGATTGATGCTGGTGAGTTCAGGAGCTTCTGGTGTAAACTTTGTCTCATAATATACATAGTCGCCTGATATTTCCTTACTCACGGCTTTCATGCGGAACTTGATCAGTTGCGTAGTTTTAATAGGTGTTTTCAACACATCGCGCAAAGGATAAAATACTATTGATTCTGAAATGGTTTTGCCCAATACCTTCCATTCATTATTCCCTTCCAACTGATATTCCCACTGGTAATTCAGGTTTTTCTTGTTTCCCAGTCCCAGAAAGGAGGTCAGCTCAACCACTTTGTTTATATCATTGATAGCCATGTTGTCTTTATGCCTGACGGGCGCGGGCAAAGGCAATCCATAGCGTACCCTTATTTCGGCAGCCAGTTTTCCGTCTTTCCCCGCCAGCCTGTATGGAGTTGAAAAAACACCCGGATCAAGTTCATTCATTTTCACTTCAACACCGGCCGTGCTATAATGCCGGTCACTTTTATTGAAAGTGCAGGGCTCTCCTTTCTGATGTTTGAAAGCTTCCATCTTGATACTGATGATACTGTCATCAGTGTTCAGCATATAAGGGCGCATGGTACGATAAGGAGATAACTGGGGATCATCAGCCAGGCTCTGTGTTTTATCGGCCTCCTTCGATACCAGGAGCAGGCAGCCTTTGTCGGCAATATAATTCTGCGGACCGATCTCGTTCCTGTAGAACTTGTAAACGGCTTCTGTTGTACGTTCAAGAAAGCCTCTGATATGGCTATAACTTAATTTGTCCACCACCACTTCCACGGGTACTTGCTTCCCCTGCGCAGTCAACTGCGTACAGGGAAGCAACAGCCCAAAGAGCATAAAAGGGTATAGCTTTTCCATGTGCAATTTTTAACGGATAAATGCAGTTTGAACAAGAATAAAAGGAGATTGGATTCGAAAGGGGATGGATATATAAATCTAAAATAAAAAAAGCAGGAATCAAAATTTCCTGCTTATCATTCTCTTTCTGAAGAGTTGGCTTACTATAGCCGGCTGGTAAAATCCAGTCCGTTTTTTCGCAAAGTATCCAACGCCAGATCGTAACCGGCATCTGCATGACGTATAACACCCATTGCAGGATCATTGCAGAGCACACGCGATAACCGTGCAGCCGCTTCATCTGTTCCATCGGCCACAATCACCATACCGGCGTGTATGCTGTATCCCATACCTACTCCGCCTCCATGGTGCAGACTTACCCAACTGGCGCCACCAGCTGTATTGATAAGTGCATTCAGTATTGGCCAATCTGCCACCGCATCACTGCCATCAAGCATCGCTTCTGTTTCACGGTTAGGTGAAGCAACAGAACCGGTATCGAGGTGATCCCTTCCAATTACAATAGGGGCCTTGACTTTACCACTGCGTACCAGTTCATTGAATGCAAGACCTGCTTTTTCCCTTTCACCCTGTCCCAGCCAGCATATACGTGCGGGCAAGCCCTGGAACGCAATTCTTTCTCTTGCCATTTTCATCCAGCGCAGCATACTTGCATTGCCGGGAAAAAGGTCCATGATGGTTGCATCCGTTACTGCTATATCAGCCGGATCACCACTGAGTGCGGCCCAGCGGAATGGTCCTTTGCCTTCGCAGAAAAGCGGTCGTATATAAGCCGGAACAAAGCCCGGAAAATCGAATGCGTTTTTGAGTCCATGTTCCTGCGCCCTGGCACGGATATTATTACCATAATCAAAAGTGATGGCCCCCTTCTTTTGCAGTTCCAGCATCAGTTCAACATGCTGCCGCATACTGTCATACGCAAGTTGTTTATATTGTTCTGGATCTTTTTCACGCATTGCATTGGCGGCTTTATTGGTAAGTGTATGAGGGATATAGCCGATCAATGGGTCGTGTGCTGAAGTTTGGTCGGTAAGTACATCCACTTTGATCTCCCTTTCTATCAAACGCCGTAGCAGGTGAACAGCATTGCAAAGCACTCCAATGCTTAGTGCTACCCCATCCGTTTTTGCTTTCACTGCACGGTCAATGGCTGTATCTATATCGGTGTATTTAACGTCGAGGTATTTTGTTTCAATGCGTTTATCAATACGCCACTCTTCCACTTCTGCACAGAGTGCCACACCATCGCACATGGTAATGGCCAAAGGCTGTGCACCGCCCATACCACCCAGCCCCGCCGTTACGTTCAACGTTCCTTTCAATGACCCATTGAAATGTTTATCGGCAACGGCAGCAAAAGTTTCATAGGTGCCCTGCACAATACCCTGTGAGCCGATGTATATCCAGGACCCGGCAGTCATTTGTCCGTACATCATCAGTCCCTTTCTTTCCAGTTCTGTAAAATGTTCCCAGGTGGCCCATTTGGGTACCAGTTGTGAATTGGAAAGAAGTACCCTGGGGGCATCGCGGTGTGTTTTCAGAATACCTACAGGTTTACCACTCTGGATAAGCAGGGTTTCATCATTTTCCAGGTCTTTCAGCGCTTTAATGATCAGTTCAAGGCTTTGAACGTTACGCGCCGCCTTTCCGCGTCCACCATATACGATCAATTCTTCGGGGCGTTCGGCTACTTCGGGATTGAGGTTGTTGAGCAACATACGCAATGCCGCTTCCTGTATCCATCCCTTGCAGTTCAATGTAGTTCCGGTTGGTGTAATAGGAATGTTCATGGAATGAATATAGCGCATTTGACTTTCGAATTCCCTACATTTGGTCTACAAAATATTCTATTATGGGACTACCAGTCAACAATAGCAAGGGGAGTAAATCTGGCAACAAAAATCAGCATGCCGGCCCTCAGGGATCTAAGTTCATCACAAAACCCGGCACAAAAGCTGTGGGAGCTACCAAGAAGCCGATTAAAACAGGTGGTTCAAGGGGTAGCTGATGATCCGGCGTTTACAACAACGCCAGATCAATCACCTGCTGCATGGTTTTCACATAGTGAAACTGCATGCCTTTGATAAAATGACTGTCAATTTCTGCCACATCTTTTTCATTCTGCCAGCAGAGTATGATCTCTTTGAGCCCGGCCCTCTTTGCGGCCAATACTTTTTCTTTAATGCCACCAACCGGCAATACCTGCCCGCGTAAAGTGATCTCTCCTGTCATGGCAAGGTAGGGCTTCAGTTTTCTTCCCGAAAATGCAGAAGTAAGCGAGCTGAGCATAGTAATGCCTGCACTCGGACCATCCTTCGGTACAGCGCCTTCGGGCACATGAATATGGATGCTTTTTTTAGCAAATACGTCCGGATCGATGCCATATTTACGTGCATTGGCCTGTAAATAACTCAGGGCAGTACTGGCGCTTTCTTTCATTACATTTCCAAGATTACCTGTCAGCTTCAAATCTCCTTTGCCATCCCCCAGGATGGTTTCTATGAAAAGGATGTCGCCACCCACATAAGTCCATGCAAGACCTACGGCTACTCCGGGCATATTGGCTGTTTTATAAATCTCGTTGCTGTAGCGTGATTGGCCCAGTATCTTATCAACATCTGCAGCTGTGATAACAGATTTTACCTTGTTTTTTATTGCCAGTTCTTTGGCCTGGTAACGCATGATGGAAGCCAGTTGCCTGTCAAGTTCACGCACACCACTTTCCCTGGTATGCTGTTCGATGATCTTTTCCAATACTTTATCGCTGAACCGGATATTCACTTTGCCAAGCCCATGTGCTTCTTTTTGTTTAGGTACCAGGTGACGTTTAGCGATCTCTACCTTTTCTTCCACTGCATAACCGCTCAGGTCAATGATCTCGAGCCTGTCGCGCAGTGCCGGCTGAATATTCTGAAGGTTGTTGGCTGTGGCAATGAACAATACTTTACTGAGGTCATATTCCAGTTCAAGGTAATTGTCGTAGAAACTGTTGTTCTGTTCCGGATCCAGCACTTCCAGTAAGGCAGAAGATGGATCGCCCCTGAAATCATTGCCGATCTTGTCTATCTCGTCCAGTATCATCACAGGATTAGATGATTTACATTTCCTGATATTCTGCAATATACGCCCTGGCATGGCACCAATATAAGTTTTACGATGTCCGCGGATTTCACTTTCATCATGAAGTCCGCCCAGGCTCAGCCGCACATATTTTCTTCCGATGGCATGTGCTATTGATCTTCCCAGTGATGTTTTACCAATACCGGGAGGACCCAGAAAGCAAAGGATGGGACTTTTCATATCCCCTTTCAGCTTGAGTACAGCCAGGTATTCAACGATCCTGCTTTTGATCTTCTCCATTCCATAATGATCGGCATCCAATACTTTCTTCGCATTCCTCAGGTCGTAATTATCAGCTGTGTAATCTTCCCAGGGAAGGTCCAGCATCAGGTCAAGGTGATTATAGATAACCGAATAATCTGGGGTGCTGGGGTGCATTCTTTCCAGTTTTTCAATACCGGTTCTGAATACATTCTTTGCCGATTCAGGCCATTTTTTCTGTTCAGCTTTCTTTTTCATTTCTACGATCTCACGGTCATTCGCATCGCCCCCCAATTCTTCTTTGATGCTTTTCAATTGTTGTTGCAGAAAATAATCGCGCTGTTGTTTGTCGATCTCTGTCCTTGTCTTATTGGTCACTTTATCCTTCAATTCAGCGAACTGGAGTTCCCGCTGTAAGATATGCATGAGTTTTTCAGCTCTTTTGGGTACATCATTTATTTCCAGTAAGCCCTGTTTTTCCTTGAGGTCGCTATTGAGGTTACTGCTCACAAAATTGATAAGGAAAGAAGGGCTTTCAATATTTTTCAGGATGATGGATGCTTCGGTGGGCAGGTTAGGAGAAAGCTGGATGATTTGTGTAGCCAGGTCTTTGATACTGCTGATATAGGCATCAAAATCATTTCCTTCACTTATTTCATCATCGGTCAGTAACCTGATCGCAGCTTTGAAATAAGGATCTTCACTAATAATGGAAGTAAGCTCAAAACGCCGTTTGCCCTGTATAATGATGGTGGTACCGCCATCGGGCATTTTGATCAGTTTCACAATCTTGGCTACGGTACCAATGATGCAAAGGTCTTTGGGCTCAGGATCTTCCACATTCACATCTTTCTGGGCCAGCACCCCTACCAGTTTATCGTTTTTATAAGCGTCGTTCACCGCCTTGATGCTTTTATCCCTTCCTACCGTAATCGGCAGCACTACTCCGGGAAACAATACGGTATTTCTTAAAGGAAGAATAGGGAGGGCATCGGGAACCAGCAGGTCTTTGTCTCCATCTCCCTCATGCTCATTGATGGGAATGATGGGCATAAAATCGTTCTCGTCCTCGGCTCGAAAAAACAAACTCTCTTTCAGCATAATTTTCATTCTTGGGTCAAAATGTCACAAACCCCTCGGGGTTATTGCTTAAACAAGTGGGTAAAATTAGGTCAATATTGATGCCATGCCCGAAATATTGGATGAATTGGTACAAACTGGCACAAAAAAAATCCTCCCGGTAAAACCAGGAGGACCTTCTTGCAAGAAGTAATATTATTAAACAAATACTATTTCTTCTTAGTAGTGTCTACAGAAGCTTTGGCAGCTGAATCTGCATGGTGGTGAGAAGTGTCAGCAGCAGCTTTGGCAGCTGAATCTGCAGTAGCAGCAGGAGCAGCTGTTGCAGTTGAATCTTTAGCAGCTTCTTTGTTTTCAGCACTGTTACATGCAGCCATTACACCAGCAACAGCCAGGATCGCGAATACTTTTTTCATTGTACTTGTTTTTTAAAGAGTTTTTATTAACGCGCAAAGATAATCGCCCGCTTGAATTGTGCAAATTTTGATGTACAATTTTATTTCTTCCTGAAGAATATGCGAATTGGAATCCCTTTAAAATTAAACTGCGTTCTAAGCTGATTTTCAAGGTAATTCTTATATGGTTGCTTAATATCATCAGGATAATTGGTAAAAAAAGCAAATGAAGGAACCTGTGTAGGTAGCTGGGTTACATATTTAATTTTTACGGTATTTCCTCTTACCACCGGGGCATGGTAAGACTGCACCGCTTTTTGCATGACTTCATTCAGTTCTGAAGTGGGTATTTTGCGCTGTTTGTTTTCATAGACTTCCAACCCTGTTTCAATGGCCCTGAATATCCTGGTTTTGTCCTTCACCGAAATGAATAAAACAGGTATATCGGTGAAAGGAGCCAGCTTTTGTTTCAGATTTTTTTCGTAATCACGTGCTGTATTCGTTTCTTTTTCAATCAGATCCCATTTATTCACCAGTACCACAATGCCTTTTCCTTTTCTGGCAGCAAGACTGAAAATGCTCACATCCTGAGAAGTGATGCCCTTGGCAGCATCCAGCAATAAAAGACAGACGTCGGCCTCATCCATGGCCCTGATGGCCCGTATAACAGAATAAAACTCAAGATCATCCTTCTCTTTGTTTTTTTTGCGGATACCTGCTGTATCGATCAATACAAACTCTTTTTGGTAAAGCTTGTAATGCGTATGAATGGTATCCCGGGTGGTGCCTGCTATATCACTTACAATGGTACGTTCCTGACCGATAAGGGCATTCAGCAGGGATGACTTTCCCACATTAGGCTGACCAATGATGGCAAACTTGGGCAATCCGGAGTCCTTCTTGGCTTCTTCCACGTCTTCTTCCATGGCGATAACCTCTGTTACAGCATCCAGTAATTCTCCGGTTCCACTTCCCGATATACTGCTAATGAAGAAGTTATGTTCAAAACCAAGGCTGTAAAATTCAGCTGCTTCCAGTTCCCTGGTCCCATTGTCTACCTTGTTCACTACCAGGTAAACGGGCTTTGTTGCCCTTCGCAACATATCGGCCATTGCCTCATCGAGATGGGTAATGCCGGTTGACACATCTGTCATGAAAATCACCGCATTAGCTTCATCAATGGCAATTTTCACCTGCTTCCGGATCTCTGTTTCAAATACATCATCACTCCCCGAAACAAATCCCCCGGTATCTATCACATTGAACAGTTTCCCGTTCCAGTCAGCCATTCCATACTGGCGATCACGGGTAACTCCGCTTGTATCATCCACAATGGCTTTGCGATGTTCCAGCATCCTATTAAAAAAAGTGCTTTTCCCCACATTGGGGCGACCTACGATGGCAACAGTATAACCACTCATGCGATTTGATGATTTCTGATTTGATGATTGCTGGTTTAATTAAATCATACTCAGACAATCTATTGATAATAAACGAATTCAAATATTAAAATTTACGACCCCTTTGCAACCGCTTCACCCAGGAATATCATTGAGCCATTGCGTATTGAACCATTGCACATCATCAATTGTACCCATATTCCTTCAACTGCATCTCATTATCCCTCCACCTGGGTCTTACTTTGACAAAAAGTTCAAGAAAGACCTTCTGGCCAATGAACTGTTCAATATCGGCCCTGGCCCTCATACCTGTCTCTTTGATCATTTTTCCCTTATCACCTATGATGATGGCTTTCTGGGTTTCCCTTTGCACGATGATATCGGCCTGGATTTTTACCAGTGTTTCTTTTTCCTTGTATTCATTGATCATTACCGCTGTGTGGTACGGTATCTCATCGCCAAACAGTTCATAAATTTTTTCCCTGATCATTTCGCCAACAAAAAATTTGGTGGGCATATCACTCAGGTCCTCTTCACTGTAAAAAGGGCTCCCTTCCGGTAAAAAAGCCAATATGGCATTCAATAATTTGTTCAGGTGTATTTTCTGAAGCGCCGATATTTTCACCAGCTTCCTGCAATAGGATTTATCATTGAAAAACGCCTCTGCTTCGGCCACCTTCCCATTAGCAGCCCCGTCAATTTTATTCAATACCAAAATGGACGGTACTGTAAGGTTCAGGGCTTCAAAAATAGCATGACAGGTTTCAAAATCATCATTGGCATCTACAATCAGCAGGGCCAGGTCGGCATCTTCCAGCGCCCCTTTTACGGCATTCATCATCCGCTCGTGTAGTTTGTATTTGGGATCAATGATCCCGGGCGTATCGGATAAGATCACCTGGTATTCGCCCGGTTTATTCAAAAAAGCCTTGATCCGGTGTCGGGTAGTTTGCACTTTGGGCGATACGATAGCCATCTTCTCACCTATCAGTGCATTGAGCAGGGTGCTTTTCCCGGCATTGGGTCTGCCGAATATGTTTACAAATCCAGATTTCACGCTTCTATTTTTAGGGCAGTGCAAAGTTAGGTCTAAAATCAAAAAAGGCCCTTGGGGGGCCTTTCTATCAGTTGCGAGGGAAGGGATCGAACCTCCGACCTTCGGGTTATGAGCCCGACGAGCTACCGCTGCTCTACCTCGCGATGTAATTGGGTTGCAAAGGTAGGACTATGCCGGATAGCTTCCAAATAAATATTGAAAATCAGTTTGTTTAATCTTCCGACCTCCGTTTGACCGTAGCGCCCCCACCAGTGCTGATCCCACGCATCAACCCCTGCCCTTTGTAATAAATGCTGCTTCCACCGCTTGCGCTGATATCCATCTCTTTATTTACGGTAATACGGATGACTGAAGCGCCGGAAGCATTCATCCGGCAATAATCCGTTTTGAGATCATAGGCTTTAATATCACTGGCGCCGGATGCTTCCACCTGTGTTTTTCCCGATGTTCCTGCGATGCGTATCTGTGAGGCACCGCTGGCAGAGAGACGGATTATGCCTGCCCCAACCGTTCCTGAAAAATCGCTGGCGCCTGACATTTCAATTTCAAGATTGTCCAGTTTAATGGCTTCGGTCAGTTTTACATTACAAGCCCCGGAAGCTTCTATGCGTTTCAATGATTTAAAAGTCACATAGGCTTTCATGCGGCTGTTCCCCCATCCCATCCAGCCCCCCCGTTCGGGATAAATATGCAGGATGCCATTCTTCAATTCAGTACGTATACGACCTGTGCCTTCATTTGAATTGGCGCTTACGGCTACCGCTTCTTCATTTCCCTGTGAAAGGTAAAGGCTGATCGCTCCCGATACCTCAATACTGTTGAATCCGCTCAGGGGACGAACCTGCACATTATCATCACGTATAATACTTTTTTCCTGCTGGGCATATACCAACAGGTTGCCAAAAGCCATCGCCACCATCACCAACAGCTTTTTCATGAACTGCTTTTTGCATTTAACGAAACTGCGGTATTAAAGTTACACCTGGCATCCATTCCATCATTATTTAATTTTGTATCAGGTCATTCCTCGGAGTGCTGAAATGCCAGGTGCAAACAACCCGTAATTTTTGGCTGAGATACTGGCATTATGGCGCCAATCTGTATTATATGGGCCAATGGCTATACTTATAGTTATAGCAGTAACAATTCCCTTGTTACCTGCAATAATTACTTTCCGATTTTCTCCTGCCATGCCAGCATACCACCGGTAACATTCACCACATTTTTGTAACCTATGGTTTCCAGGATCAGACAGGCCTGACCACTCCTATTGCCACTGCGGCAATACACGAAGAGTTCCTGGTCTTTCAGATCGTCGATCTCGTCTACCTGCATGGTTTGTATTTTACCCAACGGCAGTAAAAGGCCTCCGATATTGAATTCAGCATTTTCATGCGGTTCACGAACGTCCACCAGGTTAATGGCTTCACCGGCATCTATCTTGGCTTTCAGCGCCTCTACGGTGATTGTTTGCATAGAAGGAAAATTAAAAAGTCATAGATCAAAGCTCAAAAATATCACATTTTGAGCTTTGATCTATGACTTTCGATTTCTTAATTGATCAGTATTTCAGTTTCAGTTCCACCCTTCTGTTCTGGGCGCGTCCGGCCACAGTCTTATTATCGGCCACCGGTTTGCCTGCCCCAAAACCCTGGGCGCTGAGTCTGGAAGCTTCTACTCCTTTATTTGCCAGGTATTTGTAAATAGCTTTGGCTCGTTTATCACTCAGTACCTGGTTAGAAGCATCTTTACCTATGTTATCGGTGTGGCCCTCAATATCCATTTTCAAAGCAGGGTCTGCTTTCATGATATCCGCCACTTCATTCAGTTCTTTGATTGATCTGACAGTAATTTTATCGCTTCCAGTAAAGAAAAGTATGTTTCTGGCATTTTTCTGCACTTTTTCCAATACTTCCTTTCTCACTACAGGACATCCGAAATTTTCTTTTACTCCGGGCACATCCGGACAACGATCTTCTTCATCATTTACTCCATCGTGATCCCTGTCAGGCACCGGACAACCCTGGTAACGGGCTACACCGGGAATAGTTGGGCATTTGTCCTCTTCATCATTAATGCCGTCTCCATCGGTATCGGGTACAGGACAACCATCATACTTGGCAACACCTTTTACAGTGGGACATTTATCATTTTCATCATTGATACCGTCGCCGTCTGTATCGGGTACAGGGCAACCCTCGTATTTGGCAACACCGGGAACAGTAGGACATTTATCCTTGCTGTCGGGAATGCCATCACCATCCGTGTCTTTGTCGGCAACAGGCGGAGGTGGCGGCGTTACCAGGGCAGCCTGTTTTCTTTCCGTGATAGGAGAAGCAATTCCGATGGAATAACTCATGTAATTAACTGCCAGCGCAGTCACCGCGGCTTTATAAGTTCCCTGCAGGTGTACAAAAGTTCCTTCGCCCAGGTTAAACTGGAACCCAATTCCTGCCGGCGCGTAAGCGGCAAAATAAGTACCGCTGTACATAGAAGCACCCACACCGAGTCTCAGGTAAGGCACAAAGAAGTATTTATCGCTCAACAGCTTCAAATTCAGGTTGGCATCCGTTTCCAGGAGAAATTTACTGTTAGTTGGAGTGGCTACCCCGCTTTTCCAGTAGAATGGATAGGTTACAAATGAACCATTAAGGGTACCCATGAAATCAACATGTTCGTTGAGACCTTCAAAATACTGGATCGACAAGCCCGGATCCATATCCTTGATCTTGGTCCAGTTACCATTGGATAAAACGGAAGAAAGAGATTTGGTTTCAAGCAATCTTGCCGTTTTCATGTCCTGCAAAAAGAAGTTGATACCCAGGCTGGGGCTTTTTTTGTAGCTTAATTCCTGTGCCATTGAGCCCAATGCTAAGCCGGCTCCAATAGCTGCTAAGAGGATTTTCTTCATAAAACAGTAAATGTTAGTTAAAACAAATGTACAAGAGTTCCTGATTTTCAACAATTATACTAAACTTTTAGTTATTCTACCACTCCCTTCGGCACCACTTCCACTTTTACCCTGGTCAGTCCACTTTTCATAAAATCTAGTTGTCTCGCAGCTACCCTGCTCAGGTCAACCACGCGCCCCTTCTTTTTCATACGCGGGTGCATGCGGTCGTTGATACGTACAATCACCGTCTTATTGTTCTTAAGATTCGTAACCCTCACCCAGGTATTCAGTTTAAGGTGGTTACTGGCAGCAGTGAATTTGCTGTTGCGGAATATTTCACCGGTAGCGGTTTGGGTACCATCCAGGTTGGCACTGTAAAAGCTGGCAATACCGGTAATGCAGATGGGTGGTTCCAGGGTAGCCAGCGAATCAGCTACTTTAATCGAATCTGCCTTGACTTTCAGCAGGGTATCTGTTTTCAGGGAGTCGGCCCTCAAAGGCAGGGTATCTGTTGAAACCGGGATGGTATCCCGTAACCCGGCATAAAATCCGTGTTGCACAGGCGTGTCCATTCGGAAACCAAACCAGAAAAGGCTACATAGCGGGATTAAGACGTAAATGATCTTTTTCATAAAATCGGTTTAATCGTATCTCGCACCGACCCTCCGACTTCACTTCATCAAATTAAACAATAACCGGGTACATTGGAGGGCTTTTCATAACATGTGCATAAATACAGTCGCCCTCCTTTGCCAAACACTATGCCAAAAAAGATCAAAACCGATCATATTAATTGATTATCAATTACTTAGAAAATATATTTTTACAATTTCCTGACTTAGTCATGGACATCTGGCAGCTTTTTGATCCGCTGTTCCAGCAGCATCAGGTCTGCCAGCGTAAAGGCGGTAACAGCCTCCAGTACCACGGGTACCCGCAGGGCTATGCAAAGGTCATGCCTTCCCTTCACTGAAAAAGGTTCTACAGTATTGGTTTCCCGGTTCCAGGTTTGCTGTTCTTTGGGGGTAGAGGAAGTAGGTTTGATGACGATGCGGAAGACCAGTTCATTGCCATTGGTAATTCCCCCCACTATTCCACCCGCATGGTTGGTACGTGTTTTCCCACTGGCGCCCTCAATTGCATCGTTGTGTTCAGAGCCGAACATGCGGGCGGCGGCAAAGCCGGCCCCGAATTCCACTCCCTTCACAGCGGGGATGGCAAAAACAGCGTGACTAAGCACCGATTCAACTGAGTCAAAAAAGTGCTCACCCAATCCAGCCGGTAGTCCGTTCACCCTGCATTCAACAATACCTCCAATTGAATCTTTGGCGTCAATGGCTTTTTGCAAGCCTTTTTCCAGGTCTTTTTCTCCACCTATTTCAAGAATGGCGGAAGCAATGGTGATATTTTTCAACAACTTTTTGGCTATTACACCTGCTGCCACCATGCATACCGTAAGCCGGCCGCTGAAATGTCCACCCCCTCTGAAATCTTCATAGCCGCCATATTTCACATGCGCAGTAAAGTCGGCATGACCCGGCCTTGGCACAGCCCGCTGTTTTTCATAGTCGCCACTTCTCGTGTTATTGTTTTCAAACAGGATGGTAATAGGAGCACCTGTAGTATGGTCGTTGAAGATGCCGCTTTTGAAAACAGGAATATCGTCTTCTTTGCGCGGGGTGGTTCCTTTCTGGGTGCCCCCCTTGCGGCGTTCTATGTCTGCCAGAAAATCTTCCACTCGCAATGGTAATCCGGCCGGACAGCCGTCAATCACCAAGCCAACGCTCTCGCCATGCGATTCACCGAAAATATGTATGCGGAATATGCGGCCAAAACTGTTCATAAAACGGGATTTAAATTTTTACTACTCCACCCAATTGCCGGATATGTTCATAGAAATCGGGATATGATTTATTGATGGCATCGGCCTCTTCTATCACTACATCTCCCGCTGCTTTCAATCCCGCAACTGCACAAGCCATGGCAATACGGTGATCGTGATGCGAATGCGTAGTAGCGCTTTTGATACCTGTATTACCTTTTACCAGCATCAGATCGCCCTGTAGGGTAATCTCTATTCCCAGTTTCCCGAATTCTTCTTGCAAAGTAAGGGCACGGTTGCTTTCCTTGTGTGTCAGTCTTGCCGCACCCTCAATTACAGTAGTGCCTTCGCAGCAGGCAGCCAGCGCTACCAGGGGGGGGAACAGATCGGGACAATCCGTTGCATTGAAATGAAAAGCCTTCAAGGGCAGGGGTCCTATTTCTATCTCATCCGTGCGTATGGACAACCTGCACCCGCAATCTGTCAGCGCCTGCAGGATGGCCTTATCAGCCTGCGCGGAATATACATCCAGTCCCCTTACAGTTATATTGCCGGCAATAGCGCCTGCCACCAGCAGGAATGCAGCCCCGCTCCAATCTCCTTCCACGGCATACCTGTGTACTGCAGACTGTTGCTTTACCTGTTTGAAATGGAATTGTTCATAATTGGTATGCTCCACTTCCCATCCGAAATGCCGCATGACCTGTAAAGTAAGATCAATATAAGGTTTACTCTTGAGCTCTTTTACAGTAATAATTACACCATCATCGGCACCTGCAGCGCCGTATGCCATTAGTAATCCTGTAAGGAATTGGGAACTCAGCGAACCATCTACTGTTATATCGGAGGGCTTTAAAGGTCCCTGTATCATCAATGGCAGGTGGCCTCCATTCGACCGGATCGTCACACCCAATTCAGGTAATATTTCATCAAAAAAATGCATGGGGCGTGATAACAGGCTCCCGGTACCGCTGATAGTAACAGGCTTCTCACTCAATGAAGCAATGGGTGTAAACATGCGTATGCCCAAACCGCTCTCCCCGCAATTGATCTCTGCATCCAGTGGATTGACACCTCCCGAATGTACCAGGATATTTCCATTTGCATCCTGTGTAATTGTTGCGCCCAGTTTCTGTATTACATCCAGGGCAGCGAGGTCGTCGTTGCTTTTACCAGGATTGACAATGGTAGTATCGCCTTTGACAAGCAGTGCGGCCGCACAGGCTCGTTGCATACTGCTTTTACTGGCTGCCGCTCTTATGGAACCCTTGATAACGGAAGGGGAAATTGTAACGATCATTGAAACCGGTTGAAAATTTCTTCTAATTGCTCAAATGACATGGGGTGAATAATTCCCCTGCCTATTTTTTCCAGCAGGATATAACTGATGCCTGACTGGTCCTTTTTCTTGTCTTTCTGCAATATCCTGAATGCCTGATTGGTATCGAATGTAGCATAAGTTGGAAGGCCATACCGACTTAATACTTCTATCAGTTCATCGGCCTGCCTGAACCCTTTCAACTGTTGTGACATTAGCGCTGCATAGGTCATACCAATGCTAATGGCCTGCCCATGACTAAGCTCATACATGTTCTCAATGGCATGTCCCAGGGTATGTCCATAGTTCAGCAGTTTTCGCTCTCCTTTTTCAAATTCATCGCCAGTCACTACCCTGGTTTTAATGAGTACATTCTTTTCAATAAGCCATGCAAGCAGTTGGGGATCCCGTTGAAAATCTGTCAGTTTATGCGATCGCAGCAGTTTGAATAATGCTGCATCTTTGATGGCTGCATGTTTGATGATCTCGGCAAAACCATTCTGCCACTCAGTTTTGGGCAGGGATTTCAAAAAAGAATGATCGAAAAGGAGAAAGGAAGGCTGGCGGATTAGTCCTACCATGTTCTTATACACGCCCACATCAATACCATTTTTCCCGCCAATGGAAGCATCTACCATAGCCAGAACCGACGTGGGAACAAAACCACAGGTAATGCCCCGCATATAAATGCCAGCCATATATCCGGTAATATCTGTAATTACACCGCCCCCTACACCGATCAGTGTTGTTTTCCTGTCTGCCCCCATCTCAATCAGCTGGTCAATCACTACATCAACCGTTTGCTGAACCTTATATTCTTCCCCCGGCTTTAGTATAATGGTATTCCAGCCTTTGAGTTTTTTCTTATGTGCCGCATATACATGTTCATCTGTAACAATTACTGCATTGTTTTTGTGCACCAGTTTTTCCAGGTAAGAAAAATCGGCATTGAAATAGTAATCTACAGTGCTGTTACTGAATGAAAATCTTTTCTTTTTCATGCTGCTGTTCAGGAATTCATGATCTTGTTCTGGTGATTGATGCTTTCCATGTGAACTGCATCAAAATATTTGGTCACGAACTCTTTGCTCAGTCCCAGTTTCTCGCCCTTTGCAAACGCTCTTTCAAGAATGGCATTCCAGCGATTGGTTTGAAGGATGGTAATATTGTTTTCTTTCTTGTACTGACCGATCTTTTCGGCCACTTTCATCCTTTGTCCCAGTAAAAGCAGTAATTCATCATCCAACTGATTGATCTGCTGGCGCATTTTTTCCATCGCTGCATGCAGTTCTTCTGAGTTGATATCTTCTTTACGCCAGATGATAGAGCTGATCATTTCACCCAGGCGCTCTGGAGTGATCTGTTGTTTGGCATCGCTCCACGCATTGTCAGGGTCAATGTGGCTTTCAATGATCAGTCCGTCGAAATCAAGGTCAATCGCCTTTTGCGCTACATCCAGCAATATGTCTCTTCTTCCGCAGATATGGGAAGGATCGTTGATCAGCAGCATACCCGGGTTACGGCGTTTCATTTCAATGGCCAGGTGCCACATGGGTGCATTACGGTATTCGGTATTGCCGTAAGAACTGAATCCACGGTGAATAAGGCCTATATTTTTAATACCCGCTTTAGCCACCCGCTCAACAGCGCCGATCCATAATTCCAGGTCAGGGTTAATGGGGTTTTTGATCAAAACAGGTACATCCACTCCTTTCAACGCATCGGCTACTTCCTGAACACTGAAGGGGTTCACCGTAGTACGGGCACCGATCCACAACACATCCACATCGAAATGCAATGCATCTTCCACCTGCTTGGCGGTTGCCACTTCTACTGCTACCGGCAAACCTGAAGCTTTTTTAGCCTGCTGCAGCCAGGGCAAGCCCTTGGTGCCAATGCCTTCAAAACTACCGGGCCTGGTACGTGGTTTCCATATGCCTGCACGCAGGATATCTACTTTACCTGTAGCCGCCAGCCGCGTGGCGGTGGCTACTACCTGTTCCTCGGTCTCCGCACTGCAGGGGCCTGAGATGATGAGTGGCCGCTTGGTTAACAAAGCCTCCACTGTTGTTTTCTGATCAATTGCTTGCTCCATATTGTTGAATTGTCTGTTACCTTTTATTCTTCGCCCCGTTTCGGCCGGCGCCCACCGCTGTCCGCATCATTCATCCTGATCCGCCTGCCCTTGTAATTCTTCCCATCCAGTGCACGGATCATCTGATTGGCAGCCCCTTTCTCTATTTCCACCCAACTGTTCATATCCTTCATATCAATCCTTCCCAATACATCTTTTCTTAAGTCACTCATATCAAGAATGAACTGAAGAAAACTGGCTTTGTAAAAGCCGTCTTTGGTGCCCAGGTTTACAAAAAGGCGACTGTAGCCATTATTGCCCCCCCTTCCATATTCCCTGCGTTTATCACCACGGTTATCCTGTTTGCCATCCCTCCTGTCGTTATTGCGTCCCTGGTGGTCGCGCAAATTCAGGTCTTCCGCATTCTCATAGTATTTAAGGAAACGGTCAAATTCCATGGCCGCTACCCGTTTCAATACTTCTTCTTTGCTGATATCGGCAAATTTTTCAGCCAGCATGGGGACATAAGTTTCATAATCACCATGACTGATATCGGCTGATAATAATTTGTCCATGAAATGAAAGAACTGTTTGCGGCATACATCCTTCCCGCTGGGGATATCCAACTTATGGAACCTGGAATTATTGATCCTTTCTATTTGCTTCAGCTTGTACATTTCCTTGGAATGTACAATGGCAATACTGATGCCCTGGTTCCCTGCACGGCCTGTTCTTCCACTCCTGTGCGTGTACACTTCCACATCATCGGGAAGTTCATAATTGATCACGTGGGTGATACCCTGTACATCAATCCCCCTTGCCGCAACGTCAGTGGCAATCAGCAACTGCAGGCTCTTGTCGCGGAACTGTCCCATTACTTTATCGCGCTGTACCTGGGTAAGATCACCGTGTAACGCATCGATATCATATCCCTCCCTGGTAAGGCGTTCAGATATTTCCTGCGCATCTAGTTTGGTGCGGGTAAAAATGATACCATAGATGCCCGGGTTGAAATCGATGATCCGTTTCAGTGTTTCGTATCGATGCTGTGCCGATGTCACATAATACTGGTGGTCGATGCTTTTATTGGCTGTATTCACTTTTCCAACCGTTACCTCAACAGGTTCTTTCATGTAGCGCTTGCTCACCTTGCGTATTTCAGGTGGCATCGTAGCGCTGAACAACCAGGTGCTTTCTCTTTCAGGAGTATTCTTCAGAATGAATTCAATATCATCCTGGAAACCCATGTTCAGCATTTCATCGGCTTCGTCAAGTACCACATATTCGATCTGCTCCAGGTTGATGGCTTTCCTTTCAATCAGGTCAATCAACCTGCCCGGCGTGGCTACTACTATCTGCACGCCCTTTTTCAGGTCACGTATCTGCAGGCCAATAGAAGTACCCCCGTAAACAGCTGCTACCGCAACCCCCTTGATGTATTTTTTAAAGAGCTCTATTTCTTTTACAATCTGCAGGCATAATTCCCTTGTGGGGCAAACCACCAGCGCCTGCGGATGTTTTGCTGTTGCATCAATGAGATGCAACAGGGGCAGTCCGAATGCTGCTGTTTTGCCCGTACCTGTTTGTGCCAGCCCAATAAAATCCTTGGTCCCGCTGAGCAAAACCGGTATCGCCTGTTCCTGTATCGGAGTCGGGTTCACAAACCCCAACTCATCGGTTGCCTGAATCAATCTAGCATCAATTCCCAACCCTTCAAATGTCGTCATGTATTAAAATTTGCCGCAAAGTTACCGTTTCTACAGGGCTTTGCCGGTTTTTTGTTTACTTCAATATCCTCCTGATACCGTTTGCGTGTTCAATCAATTCCTGGAGATAATCATAGTTTTCTTTCTCCAGGCAGGATTTAAACTTGCGCAACTGGGCAATATGTTCATTCAGCACATCCAATACATTTTCTTTATTCTGCATAAAAATGGGCACCCACATGGCAGGGTTGCTTTTTGCCAGCCGGACTGTACTCTCAAAACCACCGCTGGCCAGTTCGAAAATGGCATCCTCTTCTCTTTCCTTTTCCAGTACTGTATTAGCCAGCGCAAACGAAGTAATATGCGATATATGGCTCACATAAGCCACATGCACATCGTGGTCATCGGCATTCATATATACCAGGTGCATGCCCAATATCCTGTACACCTGTTCCACGAGCGCAACAGCGTCGGCATCGCTGTTTCCCCTGTCACAGATCACGGTGGCTTTATCTGTAAAAGCGCCTTTAACGGCAGCTTCCGGGCCACTGTATTCCGTTCCCCACATTGGATGTGTAGCCACAAACCGTCCCCGTCGCGGGTGATCCGCTACAAACTGACAGATCATCTTCTTGGTAGAACCTACATCCATCACTATTTGTTTGTCAGTCATATCCAGGATTACCGGCAGTAATGTTTCTGCAGCATTGATGGGTGTGGCCAATATCACCAAAGCTGATTGTGGTACCGCTTCGTGCAGGGGTAATAATTCATCTACCAGTCCCAGTGTAAGCGCCTGCTGCGCATGTACTGCATTGGCATCCACCCCGATTATTTTTTGTGCAAAACCTTTTTCTTTCAGGGCAATAGCCATGGAACCTCCTATCAATCCCGTACCAATGATCGTTACTGTCATAACCCTGCATTACTGATTCTGTTAATAGCTTCTGTAAACCTTTCCACCGACCCGCATAAACTCACCCGCACATACCCTTCCCCGGCCTTTCCAAATATGCCCCCGGGGGTAATGAATACGTTGGCATTGTACAATACTTTATCGCTCAATTCATAACCACTTGCATATGATGCAGGGATCTTCGCCCATACAAACATGCCTGCTTGTCCGGCTGCGTAAGTACAACCCAGCAGGGCAAGTAATTCAAATACTTTCTCCCTTCTTTTTTTGTAAACAGCATTCACCTCATCATACCATTCTTTACCCAGGCTCAATGCCTTTGCCGCCGCCAGCTGCACCGGGAGAAACATACCACTGTCCATATTACTTTTGAAACGCAGTATTTCATCAATCCTCTCTTTTGCCCCTGATAACATCCCTACCCTCCATCCGGCCATATTAGAACTCTTACTCAGTGAATTCAGTTCAATGGCAACTTCTTTGGCTCCTTTCACATTCAGCAGGCTCAATGGTTGATCATTCAGGATAAAGCTGTAAGGATTATCGTGACAAATGAGGATATGGTGTTTCTTACCGAATGCGACCAGCCTTTCGAACAGTGCTCTATCCGGTAATTGTCCCGTTGGCATATGCGGATAATTCACCCACATCAGTTTCACCTTGCTGAGATCTGTTTTTTCTAGTTGTTCAAAATCTGGCTCCCAGTTTGAGGCAGCTGAAAGCTCATATACAATAGGAATACCGCCAGACAGTTTAACTGCACTGCTATAAGTAGGATAGCCCGGATCAGGAATCAAAGCTTGATCGCCTTCGTTGAGATAGGTCATACAGATATGCATGATCCCTTCCTTGCTACCGATCAGTGGAAGTATTTCAGTGTCGGGGTTAAGGACAACACCATACCATTGTGCATACCATCCTGCTATGGCTTTCCGCAAAACCGGTGAGCCTTTGTAATTCTGGTAGGCATGCACATTGGGCTTAGCTGCTTCATCTTGCAAAACTTTGATGACATCGGGATGTGGAGGCAGGTCGGGACTGCCGATACCCAGGTTGATGATATTTTTTCCTTGTTTGTTCAGCTCATCTATTTCACGCAGCTTCTGTGAAAAATAATATTCGCCAATACCTACCAGTCTTTTTGCTGTGTTTACCTGTATCATCCTTTCACTACTTTTCCTTGTTTATAAATACCAAATGTTTTCACCATATTGGTCAGCGGTTGCATGGCTTTGAGTACATCGTTCAATTGCTCCAATCCGTCGAATTCCATATCTGCATAGAACCCATATTTGAAGTCACTGCCCGGGATAGGCATGCTTTGTAACTTGCTCAGATTGATGCCAGCACCTGCAATATGTGTGAGTACACGGGCCAATGATCCCTTCGAATGATCTGTCTGGAAATAAACTGAAGCCTTGTTGGCATCCGGCGCCATTTCCGCTTCCCCTTCTTTCTGCAATACCAGGAAACGCGTCACATTATTTTTCAGGGTATGGATATTAGGGGCCAGGATTTCAAGACCAAACAGTTCTGCTGCCAGTTTGCTGGCAATGGCTGCCGCGTGCTGGCGCCGGTGCTGTTGCAGATGTTTTGCGCTCAGGGCAGTATCTTCTGTTTCAACCAGTTTCCAGTTATATTTTTCAAGGAAATCAAGACATTGCAGGATAGCCATCGGGTGGCTGTGAACTTCCTTGATGTCTTCCATTCTTACGCCCGGGTTCACCATCAGGTTCTGGCTGATGGAGAGATAGATTTCTCCTGTTACTTTCAGTTTACTCTTTTGCAACAGGTTGTAGTTTGGAAGAATACTGCCTGCAATAGAGTTTTCAATGGCCATCACCGCCCCGTCTGATTGTTTCCTGTCTTCCGCTACCTTGACGAGTTCCCTGAAAGTAGCGCAGGGAACTACCTCTACCTGCTTGCCGAAGATATACCTGGCTGCCACCTGGTGAAAGCTCCCTTCGTAACCTTGAATGGCGATCCGTTTATTGCTCATGGTTGATGGTACAAAAAAGTCCCGGCTTTTTGAGCCGGGACCGTATTTTAATTTTTTTATCGCTTACGCTTTTGCAAATACTACCCGGCTCCTTTGTATAAAGAAGTAATAAAAGAAGAAAAAGAAAGTATTTGCAATAGCTGTTTTCATTCTGATTCAAAAGTAGGCACTCATTGTATACGAACCATCATTTTATGAAAAAAAATTTTACTAACAAATAATAGTTAGGAATAAGAATCGGGACAAAAAAAGCCCCTCCGTGGAAACGGAGCGGCCTCTAACGATTGCTTGCCATATGAAAAAAACTTTGAAAAACTGCGTGAGCCGGCAAGCTAAACCCTTATCCATTCGTATAAACGGATAGCAGTAGTTCGTCAATTACTTCTTGATTACGCTATCAACCTTAGCAGCAGCGCTATCTACTTTCTTAGCAGCACTGTCTACAGTAGCGGCGGCTTTAGTAGCAGCAGAATCTACTTTTGTAGCAAGAGAATCAACTTTTGCATCTTTACTTGCACCAGAACCGCAGGCAGCGAAAGCGCCAATAGCTAAAACGAATAACAGCTTTTTCATTTGTTGTGTGTTTTTGTGTGAGTGAATTTCCAGTTAATACCCTGCTGTATCAAAAGGTAACCTGTACAGTCCAATATTTTTCAAAAAAACTTTTTAGCCCTATTTTGGGTTACTTTTACTCCCCTCACCGTATTAAATGGTACATAGTGAAAGCTGATACTAACGAACAAGTGTTATTGAAAGGACTGGCCAATAAAGATTCCAGGGCCATCGATACCATTTATAAGGAAAATTTCGCCGCCATTCAGTCTTTCATCCTGAATAACAATGGCTCTTACGATGACGCAAGAGATATTTTTCAGGAAGCGATGATTGCCCTCTATGAAAAAGCACAGAGTGAATCATTTGTCTTAACCTGTCAAATTAAAACTTATGTTTATTCAATATGTAGGAGATTGTGGCTTAAACGGTTACAACAATTTGGTCGTTTTGCACGCCAGGTTGATGGCTTGGACGAGACAGTTGCGGTGGAAGAGGACCTGGAGGTTCATGAAAAGAGGAATGCCGAGTTTGCGATAATGGACCGGGCCTTGAACAGCCTGGGTGAGCCCTGTAAAAGCCTGTTAGAGGGATACTACCTGAAAAAAATGGGTATGCAGGAACTGGCGCAGGAATTTGGTTATACCAATGCAGATAATGCCAAGAACCAGAAATACAAATGTTTAATGCGTTTAAAGAAACTCTTCTTTGCGCAATATAATATCGGGGAATAAGTACTATGATGGACGATATGTTATTATTGGAAGCAATCGAAAGATACCTCAGCGGCGATATGAACGACGCTGAGCGTCAGTATTTTGATGAGCTCCGGAAAAATACGCCTGAAATAGATCAGATGGTAGTAGAGCATGGCATGTTCCTGCAGGAAATGAATTTTTATGCAGGCCGTCGTACCCTCAAACACAGTCTTCATGAATCACATGCCAGGTTACTCTCACGCGGCGACATCAATGAAGGAATCGCACCAACCATGAAAGGCCGCGTAATCCAATTGTGGAACAAATACAAAAGGGTTACTGCTATCGCTGCATCAGTGGGTGGTATGATTGCCCTTGTAATCAGCGGACTGACCGTTTATTTCTCCCCCACCGTCAACAGCAACCAGCTGCAGCAACTGAGCAAAGACATTGAAGTCATCAAAAGAAACCAGCAATACCAGGGTTCACTCATCAATGAGGTCAAGAGCAAGATCCCTGAAAATGCCAGGCTGATCAGCGGAGGTTCCGGCTTTCTCATTGATACCAAAGGTTATATCATGACCAATGCGCACGTACTCAAGGGCTCCGGCGCTATTGTAGTGAATAACCAGGGACAGGAATTCAGCGCCAATATAGCTCATATAGACATGGATAAAGACCTGGCCATACTGAAGATCAATGACAAAGATTATGAACCCTTGCGTAGCCTCCCTTATGGCATCAGCAAAAGCAATATCGATCTCGGTGAAGAAATCTTTACCCTGGGTTATCCAAGAAACGATATTGTATACGGCATGGGGTATCTGAGCGCTAAAACCGGTTATAACGGAGATTCTCTTTCTTACCAGGTACAAATAAGCGCCAACCCCGGTAATTCAGGAGGCCCTGTATTCAATACCAATGGTGAAGTGATCGGCGTACTAAGTACCCGCCAGGCACAGGCAGAAGGCGTGGCATTTGCCGTCAAATCAAGGAATATTTACAGCATGGTGGAAGAACTGAGGAAAAGCGACACTTCCATGGTCAAAATAAAACTCCCTGTCCGCAGCATCCTTAAAGGTATCCAGCGCAAACAGCAGATTGCCCAGCTGGAGGAATGTGTATTCTATGTAAAAGCCTACAGCAAATAATATAAACCCTGAACAAATACCCCATTCACTTACGAACCCGCCCCAAAGAGGCGGGTTCGTTTTTTATGACTTATAGCCAGAGGTTATTAGGATATTCCCCTGAAGCTACCAACCGGTCAATGCTGGCCTGCACCACAGGTGCATCTTCCCTGTAGGTTACACCAAACCATTGCGCTGAAGTCGGTATCACTTTTACCACACCCTCACCCGAAGCCACAAACTGTCCGGCTGCATAAGGAATGAAAAACTCTGCTTTGGGATTATTGATGTTCTTATCAAGGAAAGCCCCGAATAACCGCTCACAGACATCAATGAACCCGGGCGCAAAACAGAGATAGTTCATACTCACAATGGAATCTTCCGGTAACACATGGTTAACGCCAGCCTCATCTTCAAATACAATCTCTCCGCTGTCCAGCCTGCTTATTTTTGTGCGTTCATTGATGTCAGTCAGGTTGTTATTGGCATCCACTTCACATACACCGCGACTTACACTGCCATTATCGCTCAGGGTCTTGTTCAGCTCATACCCCACAATGCAATAAGTTTTCTCATCGCATTGGGTAGTGAGAAAATCATATGCTTTTACAAAAGCATCTCTACCGTAATAATCATCGGCATTGATCACTGCAAAAGGTTCGTTGACCTTCCCTTTGCAACACAATACGGCATGCGCAGTTCCCCATGGCTTGGTTCTTTCGGCAGGGATGGTTCTGTTACCGGTAAACGCTTTCAGATACTGATAAACATAATCTATCTCAATACGCCCCTTTAACTTGGGTTCGAAAATGGCTTTGAACTGATCGGCAAAATCTTCGCGGATGATGAATACTATTTTTCCGAATCCGGCACGAATTGCATCATAGATGGAATAATCCATGATGGTTTCTCCGGCCGGGCCAAATGATTCTATCTGTTTCATGCTCCCGTAGCGGCTGGCCATGCCTGCAGCGAGGATCACTAGGGTTGGTTTCATTCTTTTCTTTTTATTCTGTTATATTTTCGAGTGGCGAAGCTAAACCATTCGTCCATAGGTTCAAACAACCGGCATGCACTATAATACACAAAATATTAATATCCGTGTTCAGTCCCTCAGCGACTGGATAACCGGAGGCTATTGCAAGGCCGATGTGTTGCGGCTTGACCAGGTTCACCCCATAGTAAGCGGGAATAAATGGTTTAAACTGAAATATTACCTGGAAACTGCTCTTCGAACAGGCAGAGATACCATTGCCAGCTTTGGCGGAGCCTATTCCAACCATATTGTAGCATTGGCCTTTGCAGGGAAAGACCTGGGGTTCAAAACTACCGGTTTCATCCGAGGCGATGCCCTCACCCCGCTGTCCCACACCCTGTTGCAGGCCCGCTCTTATGGCATGGAACTGGTTTTTACAGACCGCACAACCTATCGTGACAAAGAAAACATCATGCAAACACGTACCCATCCCAACTGGTATTGGGTACCTGAAGGTGGTTATGGACCTGAGGGCGCCCGCGGAGCTGCCGAAATCCTGCAATTGACTGATGTTTCCAATTACACACATATAATCTGTGCGGTAGGCACGGGTACCATGATGGCCGGACTGATCAAAACAGCCGCCGTACACCAGGAAGTGACGGGCGTGAGCGTCATGAAGGGAAACCCCTCCCTTGAACAGGCGGTACGGTTATTGCTGGACAGCACAGATCGGCAAAAAAAATTCCATATCCTTCCTGATCATCATTTTGGCGGGTATGGCAGGCACCCGGAGGCTTTGCTTCAGTTCATGCGTGAAACATGGTTGCATGAGCAATTGCCGACGGATATTGTTTACACCTCAAAACTATTGTATGCGGTTAAAGAAAATATTGCGAAAGGGTATTTTCCCCCGGGGAGCAGCTTACTGTTGATTCATAGTGGAGGTTTGCAAGGCAACAATTCGCTTCCTCCCTACACATTACCTTTTTAATAACACCACAGTTTTATATTTGCAGAAGATGAAATCAATACGCTTAATTTCCCTGGCCTGGCTGGCTATGCTCATGGGTTGGGACACTGTTCAGGCCCAGACCGCATTACCCGGTTTTACACTTAAAGAGCTTACCCACGGGAAAATTCAGATCAGTTGGATCAACCCATACCAGAGCTGTATACAACTGGCAGTACAACGTTCACAGGATAGTACTAAAAATTTCAGAACCATCTTTTCTGCTCAATCTCCCGAGCTGCCTTCCAATGGTTTTGTGGATGCACAAGGGCCTGCAGGTTATTATTACTATTACCGTATTTTTTATGTACTCAAAGGGGGACAATATTTTTTTACATCTGCTAAAAGAGCCACAGAAAATGTTCCTTCTGATATAAGGGTGCAACCGCTTCCTGCAACAAAAGCAGCTAATGTTCTCATACGCATCTATAAAAGAGGTCGGTTCGCTTTTCAATACGAATACAAAGACTACCTGAAATTCCGCGATTCCATCATTTACAAAACCAGCGATTCGCTTTATACTGTTAATGCCGACTCAATCGACTGGCGTCCTTTTGACAGCAAATTGCTGCCATCCTGGAGACCGTCGGACTATGTATTCACCAATGAAAAAGGATATTTATCAATCCGGCTTCCAGGCTTCAGACAACACCGTTACCGTATTATCTTCTTTGAAGAAAACGGGCTGGAATTGTTCCAGATCAAGGCTGTAAAAGAAGCTGAGATGTCGCTGGATAAAGCCAGTTTCATTCATTCGGGATGGTTTCAGTTTGAATTGTATGAGGACGAGAAACTGAAAGAAAAGAATAAGTTTTTTCTGGATCGGAATTAAGCAAGAGACACTTCAAATACTTTCTCAAAATTTCTTTTTACTTCCTCCTTTATTTCATCCATGGATATTGTATAACCCAGCTCTTTCTGTAGAGAGGTCACCTGCTTGTTCTCAATACCACAAGGCACAATATGGTTGAAATAGTCCAGATTGGCATTTACGTTAAATGCAAATCCATGCATGGTAATCCAGCGACTGCATTTAATGCCCATGGCACATATCTTTCTTTCCTTCCCTTTGAGGGCAGGGTCGAGCCAAACGCCCGTTTCTCCGGGGCTGCGTACTCCTTTTAATCCATAAGCATGCATGGTAAGAATGATCACTTCTTCAAGGCTGCGCAGGTACCACCCAAGGTCTGTTCTGAATTTTTCCAGGTCAAGTATGGGATAGCCCACCAACTGATCAGGGCCATGAAAAGTAATATCTCCGCCCCTGTTGATGTGAAAATAATCGATCCCCCTGGCCAGCCTTTCTTCTTCATTGATTAGTATATGCGTTTCTTTTCCATTCTTGCCCAGGGTATATACCGGAAAATGTTCCACAAACAAGAGATGATGTTGGGTAGGCCAGTTTGCTGCAGGCAATACTGGCTCGGGTCGGTTCCTGTAATCCGCCTTTACATCCACATTCTGTTTCAGCAATGCTTCCTGGTAATCCCATACTTCTTTGTACTTCCTTACCCCAAGGTCCTGAAAATATACCTTTTGCATGTTGCAAAGATAGAAAAGAGTCGTTAGTTGGCAGTTGTTCTTACTTTTGCCCCATGCATGAAGAAACCTCGGAGGAACAACTCTATGAGCGGAAAACCTTTTCTGTAGATAAAGGGCAGGAGCCATTCAGGA
Source organism: Sediminibacterium sp. (assembly GCA_041798205.1). GTDB lineage: Bacteria > Bacteroidota > Bacteroidia > Chitinophagales > Chitinophagaceae > Sediminibacterium. The sequence continues at coordinate 57,684 of JBHCAK010000011.1, read as the reverse complement.
TAGACAAATGGGTGCAGATGCATATCGAAGGAGCCACACGAAACAAGGTGCAGCGTGGTATTGAAGCGGGATTCCTGACGGTGAACGGAAAAATCGTCAAAAGTAATTACAAGGTGAAACCGGGTGATGAGATTGTTATGATGAGCCTTGTCAATCCCGAGCATACAGAACTGAAACCAGAAAATATTCCGCTGGATATTGTTTATGAAGACGAAGCTGTAATGGTCATCAACAAACCGGCCAACATGGTGGTACACCCCGGTGTAGGAAATTTCAGCGGCACACTGCTTAATGGAGTGGTATATCACCTGCTGCAACAGAACCCTTCGATAGATGAAGAAACATTGCCCAGGTTTGGATTGGTTCATCGCATTGATAAAAATACAACCGGCCTTATTGTACTAGCCAAAACCGCCGATGCAGCGGCACACCTGGCCAAACAATTCTTTCATCACACCGTACAACGAAAATATGTAGCCCTGGTATGGGGTGATATACAGGAAGATGAGGGAACCATTGAGGCCCATATCGCACGGCACAGACAATACCGGAAAATGTTCGACGCCTATCCCGAAGGAGAAACGGGTAAACATGCTATTACACATTACAAAGTGCTTGAACGATTCAACTATGTTACATTGGTAGAATGTGTACTGGAAACCGGCCGCACACACCAGATAAGGGTTCATATGAAACACATTGGCCATACCCTGTTCAACGACTGGGAATACGGTGGCGATAAAATACTGAAGGGCACCATCTATACCAAGTATAAGCAATTTGTAGACAATTGTTTTACGCTCTGTCCGCGCTGCGCCTTGCACGCACGCACGCTTGGTTTCCGCCACCCGGTTACCCAAAAGGAAATGTTTTTCGAATCCGCTTTGCCCAATGATATGGAACAGGTCATTGAGAAATGGCGGAACTATAGGATACACCGAAAAGAGAATGAATAGAACCAGATGGTATATTGTGGTTATATTTGCCATGTCTGATGTATCCATCGCTGATGTCTGATTTAATGTGCTTATTTAAATATTTTACAAATCAAACCAGACATGATCACATCAGACATTAGATATTGAAAAAGAATTTATGCAAAACGACATCCGCATCAACTGGACTTTAGAAGAAGTCAGATCAATATATGATACCCCACTCCTGGAACTGGTATTCAGGGCAGCTGCATTGCACAGAAAATACAATGATACGGCCGAGGTGCAGGTGTGTACCCTGCTCAGCATCAAAACAGGCGGATGCAGTGAAGACTGTGCATATTGTCCGCAAGCCGCCCGCTACAATACCGGTGTAAATGTGCAGGCGTTGATGAAGAAAGAAGAAGTATTATCCTATGCACAGAAAGCAAAAGAAGCGGGCTCTACCCGTTTTTGCATGGGCGCGGCCTGGCGCGAGGTAAGGGACAACCGCGATTTCGACAGGGTGCTGGACATGGTTAAAGGCGTAAATGAAATGGGCATGGAAGTATGCTGCACACTGGGCATGCTCACAGAAGAACAGGCTAAAAAATTAGCCGAAGCAGGCCTTCATGCTTATAACCACAATCTCGATACCAGTAAAGAACATTACAGTGAAATCATTACTACGCGCACTTATGAAGATCGCCTGAACACTTTGGAGAATGTGCGCAAAGCAGGAGTAACCGTCTGTTGCGGAGGCATCATTGGGTTGGGAGAAACCCATGAAGACCGTATCAAGATGTTGCATACGCTGGCAACACTGCCGGAGCATCCTGAAAGTGTTCCCATCAATGCGCTGGTTCCAATTACAGGAACACCACTGGAGCATAATCAGAAAGTAGATATCTGGGATATGGTAAGGATGATTGCAACTGCCCGGGTATTGATGCCTGGTACGATGGTACGGTTAAGCGCTGGCAGGACCAGTATGAGTATAGCAGAGCAGGCCATGTGTTTCATGGCGGGAGCCAATTCCATTTTCGCAGGAGACAAATTGTTGACCACGCCTAACCCCTCATTCGACGAAGACAACCAAATGTTCTCACTCTTAGGATTAAAACCAAGAGAAGCTTTCAAAGCAGAGAAAGCTTACCTGCACGAGATGGTCAATTCCTGATACAATGAAAAATTATTGGTAATTTCGGGAGAATATCCATCTCCTGTTATGCGTTTTTACCTTGTACTACCGCTTTTGGCGTTGTTCACCCATTTTGCAATGGGGCAATGCAGGACTTTCAAGCTATCGTCAAAAGGAGATACCCTGAATTGTACCGACATGACCGGTCTTAAACAGGGCAAATGGAAAATACACGTTGACCCACTGCGAGGGGAACCTGGTTATGAAGATGAAGGGGCTTTTATCAACAATAAGCGGGAAGGAGTATGGCGCAGGTTCAACCTGATGGGCGACTTGGTAGCCATTGAGAATTACAGGTGGGGATACAAGAATGGGGTATGCAGGTATTTTACCATTGCCGGACTGGAACATGAAGAAAACTGGCTGGCTGTCAATCCTGCTAAAGCCTATGATACCATCGATGTGCAGGACCTGCAAAACCCCGATAAATACGAAAAGGTGGTGGTAAAGATCGAAGGGCATTCTCTGAGGCATGGTACCTGGCGCTATTATTTTCCTCCAACCGGGCAAATCCTTCGCACAGAAAGGTATATGCTGGACCAACCCTATAACCCCGAAACTGCAATTTTGAAAAAAGACAGTACCAACGCCAAATCTCTGGCAGATACATCAGGCGCTGTTAAAAGCAAGACAACTTCCGATAAGAACAAACCCAAAGAAGTGCTTGAATTTGAAAAAAAGAATGCTGGCAAAAAAATAAAGGTCCGGGATGGCCGTACAGGCTAGGCAACCCTTTGCCGTCACATTGCGTATCCCGTTTATAAATTGTAAATTTAAGAGAGGATACCGCACAAAAGCGCTACTTGTCACAGCAATTGGATCGGACTAAACTTCAAATAACGGCACTCATCAGCGGTTGCTGTAAAAATGACCGCAATAGTCAGCGTGATCTTTATCATGCCTTGCATGGTTATGCCATGAAAATATGCTATCGTTATGTAAACAGACTGGAAGAAGCGGAAGAACTGGCCAATGAATCTTTTGTCAAGCTGTTCAGGAATATCGGACAATTCGATGGTCAAAGACAGGAAGATACGGAAGCGTTACTTAAAGGATGGTTCAAACGGATTGTAATCAATACCTGCATTGATCACCTGCGTAAATCGCATTTAAAACTGATCAGCCAGGATGCGGCAGCAACAAATGAATCACTGTCTGATATCAGTGAAAGTGGTATCGACAGGCTCTCCTACCAGGAAATCATTGAAGCAATCAGAAAACTCACACCTGTTTACCGCACCGTCTTTAATCTCTTTGTAATTGAGGGGTTCAGTCACGAGGAGATCGCCACTCAACTGGGTATCAGTATAGGTGCATCCAAATCCAATTTGTCTAAAGCAAGACATAACCTGAGAAAAATTATTATGCAACAAATCGAGTATAAGATATATGTTTAATCCAGGCGACGATAAAGAGCTGGATCAATTGAGCAGGGAAGCCGCTGATCATTTTGAAGCGCCTGACAATGCCTCCTGGTCCAGCCTGGAAAAGAAACTGGATGAAGTGATGCCCATCGATTCCAAAAGAAGAAAAGCATTTCTTTGGTGGTTATTGCCATGCCTGTTTTTAGGTGGGGGGATGCTGTTCTATCTCTTGGATAAAAATAACCAGCAACCTGCCAATCAGTATATAACGCCTGTAATCCAATCTCATCCACCGGAAAGCAAAATATTCCGGCCGGATAGCGCTTTTATCCAATTATCTGTAAAACCCGCTACAAAAATTGATCAGATCATTACACTTAAACCCGTTATTAAAAATACCAGTATCCCGGTGAATGAATTGCCAGCAACTGTTCTGCCTCCTGGTGACTACAATACCAAGGAGACTGCTGCAGAAAAAAAACAGGCATTGCAATACGGATCTACAAGCCAATCACTGACAGATACAAGCGGAACAGCAATGATGGTAAAACCAAGTCCTGACCTTCAGAAAACAGGATCACCAGCAGATACTACCAGTAGTGCCGATTCTTCCTCAAACTCGAAGGCCGGAAAACCTGCAAACATCAAACGCAGCAGATTTAGTATAGGCTTATTAGCAGGAGCTGATTTGAGCAATGTCAAATTCACCTACTCCAGTGCCCCCGGTTATAATATTGGTCTCATGGCAGGTTATGACCTTGGTAAGAAATGGTCCTTACATACCGGCGCTGTTTATACCTGGAAAAATTATAAGATGAAAGGATCTGATTTTACAGCTCCGAAAGGCAGTCCGCCCAGCTACTGGTCTTTACAAACCGTAGCAGGCAGTTGCAGCATGTGGGAAATTCCTTTATTAGTCCGTTACGGACTGGGACAAAAAGTGAATCGCCGCTTTTTTCTGAGTACAGGCATTTCTTCGTATTTCATGAAAGAGGAGAATTACGATTATTACTATCCCTCTCCCGTTACCGGGTTATTAGTGAGCCGTTCAGGCTACTACAATGCAGGAAACACGCATTGGTTCTCTATTGTGCATTTCTCTGCTGGTTTTGAACAATCGCTGGGCGGGAATTTGTCTATGATATTTGAACCTTACCTGAAGTTACCGCTAGCTGGTCTCGGTGTGGGAAGTATCAAACTGAGCAGTCTGGGATTGAATGTAACCTTACAATACAGGGGAGCCAGGGTGGGCCGGTAAAAGAATATCCACAAAGCCCCTCTCTCCCGCTTATTTCACGTTACCGAATGGTTATCTTTACCACCAATTAATACATTCATGGCTATGCTTAAAGTAGGAGTTTTTGGCGTTGGTCACTTGGGAAAATTTCACCTGAATAACTGGAAAGAGATCGAAGGGGTGAAGCTGGTTGGTTTCTTCGATCCTAATAATGAAAATGCCAAAGTTGTTTCAGAACAATACGGACTTAAACGCTTCATGGATGAGGATAAGCTCATCGATTCATGTGACGCCATAGATGTGATCACCCCAACCGATCATCATTTTGCCATATGCATGCGGGCCATACGTAAAGGGAAACATGTATTTGTTGAAAAACCATTGGCACATACCATACAGGAAGGGCGCGATATAGTAAACATAGTTCGTGAGGCGAATGTAAAAATGCAGGTTGGCCATGTGGAGCGTTTCAACCCTGCTTTTCTGGCCATTAAGGAAATGAATCTGAACCCGATGTTCATCGAAGTGCATCGCCTGGCACAGTTCAAGCCGAGAGGAACCGAAGTGAGTGTGATACTCGATCTTATGATCCATGATATAGACATCATTCTCAACCTGGTCAGGAGCGATGTCAAGCATATTTCGGCAAGTGGTGTGGCCGTCATGACTGAAACTCCGGATATTGCCAACGTAAGGATTGAATTCAACAACGGCTGTGTTGCCAATCTCACCAGCAGCCGTATCAGTATGAAAAGGATGCGTAAAATGCGTCTCTTTCAGAAAGATGCCTATATCGGTATAGATTTTCTGGAGAAAAAAACAGAGATCATTAAGCTGAAACAACCTGAAGACAAAAATGTTTTCTCTTTCGATATAGAAACCCAGAATGGGAAAAAAACATTGGCCATCGCCAACCCCTCTGTTCAGACTGCCAATTCCATTAAACTGGAACTCGAAGCGTTTGTGGATTCCATTGTAAACAACAAACCCGTAGTGGTCAACGAGATCGATGGTTTCCTTGCTATGGAAGTAGCGCACCAAATACTGGAGAAGATTAGTAGTACCAGTATTCTGGTGTAAAATGTCTGATGTGTTCATCGCTGATGTCTGATTTGATTTGTATATTTTCGGATTTTAACATCAAATCATACATGAGCACATCAGGTATCAGACATTATTTTCTCTGCAATTACCAGGTCTGCTGGTCTGGTAATCTTGATGTTGGTATACTCCCCCTCTATGAGATGGATGGTTGTACCTGTGGCTTCTACAACTGTTGCCTCATCGGTAAATTCTTCCCTGTAAGCAATATTGAATGCCGGTAGCAAAATTTTACTGAGAAATGTCTGCGGCGTTTGAATGATGCGGACTTTGTTTCTGTCTGCAACCATATTGGAAGTATTCTGTATCAGGCGGATACTGTCTGTAGCTGCTACAGCCGGTATGGCGTTTCCATGTTTCACTGCTTCCTCATAACAGCGATGAATCAGCACTTTGCTTACCAGGCATCTTACCCCATCATGTACAAAAACAATCGATGGTTCTTTTACCAATTGTAATCCGTTCTGCACCGAATGGAAACGGGTATTCCCTCCTTTTACCAGGCTAACCCTTGATGTTGCTCCTAGTTCTGAGATGATATCTTCACCTTCCTTACTATATGCTTCGGGTAATACGAGGATCACCTGCAGGTCGGCGTATGCCTCCAGGAAAGCGCGCACCGTATGCCATAAAACCGGCTTCTGTTTCAACAAAAGGAACTGTTTCGGAATAGCAGTGCCCATCCTTTTCCCGTTACCACCGGCTACTATCACTGCATATTTCTTCATAGGTTCATGGTTATGCTGCAATTAAAATCGGGTCAGGTTAATCCAGCAGCAGGCTGCACTCGTTGTATAATTTTTCTTTGTCTATCGCAGCGGTGCCTACTTCTTCGCAAACCAATCCGCCTGCAATATTGGCCATATCAGCCGCCAGATGCATATTTTTGGTAACTGCATATACCAATGCCGCAACTGCAATAACTGTATCACCAGCGCCACTTACATCTGCGATGTTCCGAACATGTGTAGGAATGATCCTTGCATCATTATCCAGTTGATAGAACACTCCTTTTTCCGATAATGTAATCAATGAAACTTTATGTTCCAGTTGTTTTTGAAGGGAATGATGGATCTCTTTCAAGGTATCTCTATCCACGGCATCAACCAGTAAATTCATCCCTTCTTTTACTTCTTTGAGGTTGGGCTTGAAAATATCTACTCCCTGAAAAGAGAAAAAGTTTTTCCTTTTCGGGTCAACCGCGGTGATTACATCATTGGTTCGGCATAATGCAATGAGTTCTTTGATCACTCTTTTGGTAAGTACACCCTTATTATAATCTTCCAGTATCAGCACATCGGGTTTATGTTTTTGAAAAAACGCTTCAACATTTCGCAACAAGCGATCTTCAATTTCTTTACCGATATCATCCGTTGATTCGGCATCAAGGCGCATCATCTGCTGGTTGCGGCTCATGACACGGGTCTTGCTGGTCGTAACGCGGTCATTATCCGTAACCAGGTAACTGGTATTGATCTTGTATGTGTCCAGTAATTGTTTCAGCCTGGTTCCATTCTCATCATCTCCTATTACGGCAATCACTGTAGTATCTGCCTCCAGCGAAGCCGTATTCAATGCCACATTAGCGGCACCTCCCACACGGAATTCCTTATCCTTCAAAGTGACCACAGGAACCGGTGCTTCCGGCGAAATACGGTCTACATTACCCCACCAGTAAGTATCAAGCATGATATCTCCTACTACCAATACTTTACTATTGCTGAACCTTTTGAAAAGTTGATCAAAATCCATCATTCAGTTTTTTGCATCTTTCGGCCTGCAAGATAATACAAAGGAATGCCTACTAGTGTAATGGCCAGTCCCCATAATGAATAAGTAGGCGAAGCCCATACCAGTCCAATGCAAAATAAAGCAGCCAATACAATATATACCAGTGGTAATAACGGATAACCAAAAGCTTTATAAGGCCTGGGTATATCTGGATTTTTCTTCCGGAGAATGAAAATGCCAATGATGGTAAGTACATAAAAAATCACTACAATGAATGATACCATGGTGAGCAGGTCACCATAATGTCCGCTCAGGCAAAGCAGCGAAGCCACTATACACTGTACCCACAAGGCATATTCAGGTACCGCATTCTTATTCAATTCCCCGGTCTTCCTGAAAAAGAGACCATCGTTGGCCATGGTATAATAAACCCTTGCACCTGCCAGTATAAGACCATTATTACAACCGAAAGTAGAGATCATGATCATTACTGCAATCACAATGGTGCCTGCATTACCAAAGATAGCATTGGCTGCTGTAACGGCTACCCGGTCGTTCTCAGCGTAAGCGATGGACTGCAAAGGAAGTACATGCAGGTACATAAGGTTGGCTGTGATGTAAATAAGTGTTACGATCAGGGTACCCAGGAAAAGGCTGAGACCGATATTACGCTGGGGATTCCTGATCTCTCCTGCAATGAAAGTTACATTGTTCCAGGAATCACTGCTGAAAATAGAGCCCACCATCGCTGCAGAAATGGCGCCGATCAATACGGCTCCTGAAATGGGCTTCCAGGAAGTGGGCTGTAGCATTCCCTGGTTATCTTTAACACCCAGGTCCTGCATTGCGGCAAAGCCCGTATGCCAGTTTTCTGACCAAAAGCTTTGTTTTGTCAGCAGGAACCCGAATACGATGAGACCGAATAAAGAAACTAGTTTGGTTACTGTAAAACTGCTTTGGATGATCTTCCCTCCTTTTACTCCTTTTGTATTGGTATAAGTAAGAAAAGTAATCATGGCAATAGCCAATAACTGCGCTGCCGATATTTTAACAAAACCAAGATCGGCAATAATATTATTTTCACCTACCGACGGGATGAGATAGGCTGTAAAACGACTGAATGCCACGCCTACTGCAGCGATGGTAGCGGTTTGAATCACGGAAAAAAAACTCCAGCCGAATAAAAAAGCTACTAATGAATTATATGCTTCTTTAAGATATACGTACTGACCGCCTGCCTTGGGATACATAGCGCTCAGTTCACCATAACTGACAGCGGCAGTAATGGTCATGAATCCGGTGATCAGCCATACCATGACAAGCCATCCCGCACTACCTACATTCCTGGTGATATCCGAACTTACAATAAAAATTCCTGAGCCTATCATACCGCCTGCAACAATCATGGTTGCATCGAACAGGCTGAGAGAAGGTTTAAAACCGGTTTTATTTGTACTCATAAAAAATCCCGTTGTTTATAAACGGGATTTGAAGATAATGAATATGATGGAAGTTCCTACTTCTTCTTGTATTTCTGGTTTAGCCCCTTGACCACATCATTGGTGATATCATAGGCTGTGTCTTTATAATACAAAAGGTCGGGCAGGTTTGAAAAAATATAAGTATAGCCCTTGGTCTTATTGTATTCTTCCAGGAATTCCTTGATCTTCTTTTGCACGTCCTGCCTCTTGCGAATGCTTTCCTCCTGTAATTCACTGGTCAGCATATGCTCTTTACTTGTATAAGTCTTGTCCATCTGCTGAAGCTCCTGTTGCCTGCTGGCCAGTTCTGCCTGCGTGAGGCTTTGGGCATTACGTTGCAGATCCTGGTATTTAGTTGCAAAAGCGCTTTTCAGGGCATTCAGCTGCTTGGTTACTTCCTGGTCTTTGGCTTCCAGGCCTTTCTGAATCTCTTTGTAATACTCAAATTGTGTCTGTATGGAATCTATTTCAAAATATGCAATCCTGGAATTGCCTGAAGGGATTGATTTTGTATCCATTGTTTGTGCTGCAACGCTCTTTTTACCAGAGAAATGCAGGTAAAACAGAACCGCTACCGCCGCAACGAGTACTATATTCAGACCCAGAGAAACATGTTTCATTCGAACTCTATTTTGTGCTGTAAAATTAGAATCATTCAATGGCTCTCCTCCTTTGCGGAGCAAGATTAACAAGTCTTTACAGTAATCGACTTATGTGAAAAAAGTAGGAAGTATAGACACCCCCTACTTTTTATCATTTTACCTGTCTGTATTGACAGACAGGGGCTTATTCATCATCATCGAAGCTCATCGCTTCGCGTGTAGTGGCCAGTACTTCGTACTCTTCCTTACTTCCCACGATCATGTTCTCGAACTCTTTTTGTCCGGAACCGGCAGGTATCAGGTGACCAGTGATCACGTTCTCTTTCAGGCCCAGCATTGCATCGGTTTTGCCCTGTATGGCCGCCTGGCTTAACACCTTGGTGGTTTCCTGGAATGAAGCTGCTGATATCCAACTCTGAACGCCCAGAGAAGCTTTGGTGATACCTAACAGTACCGGTGTGGCGGTAGCAGGCTTGGCGTCTCTTACTTCCACCAGCTTTTTGTCGCTCCTGCGAAGGATAGAATTTTCTTCACGCAGTTCACGCAAGGTAATGATCTGCCCAGGTTTCATCTTGGCACTTTCACCTGCTTCTGTTACCACTTTCTTATCAAATATCCTGTCGTTCTCTTCAATGAAATCGAAGCGATCTTCCAGGTCTTCTTCGAGGAACTTGGTATCACCCGCATCCACAATCTCCACTTTCTTCATCATCTGGCGAACGATCACTTCAATATGTTTGTCATTGATCTTCACACCCTGTAAGCGGTATACTTCCTGGATCTCATTCACTACGTATTCCTGCACGGCAAACGGCCCTTTGATCGCAAGTATGTCGGCAGGTGCAATTTGTCCATCAGACAAAGGTGTACCGGCTTTTACGAAGTCACCGTCCTGAACCAGTATCTGGCGTGTAAGCGGCACCAGGTACTTCTTCACCATACCATCTTTCGATTCAACAATGATTTCGCGGTTACCGCGTTTTACATTGCCGAATGTTACCACACCATCAATCTCACAAACGATTGCAGGGTTACCCGGGTTACGTGCTTCGAACAATTCTGTTACACGTGGCAGACCTCCGGTGATATCCCTGAGTTTACCCAGTACACGCGGTATCTTAACCAGTACCTGCCCTGCTTTTACTTCATCTCCTTCTTCAATCACGATATGAGATCCAACAGGCAGGTTGTATTGCTTATTCTCCTTACCTTCTACAATAACAGTAGGAATCTTGGTCTTATCTTTTGTTTCGATAACCACTTTCTCGCGATGGCCGGTTTGTTCATCAGCCTCATCGCGGTATGTGATACCATCAAGGACATTCTCAAATTTGATCTTACCATTCAGTTCAGCCACGATCACATTGTTGAACGGATCCCAGGTACAGATCACATCTCCTTTCTTCACTTGCTGTCCGTCTTTCACATTCAGCGTAGCACCATAAGGAACATTATTGGTGATCATCAGCCTGTCGTTTTTCACATCCATGATCCTTACCTCACCAGTACGACCGATAACAATCTTCACTTTATCACCTTCATTGTTCAGCGCATCTACTGTCCTCAGACCATCGAACTGGATGGTACCATCGAATTTGGCATTCAGGGTAGATTCAACTGAAGCAGATCCGGCAACACCACCCACGTGGAAAGTACGCAGGGTAAGCTGTGTACCAGGCTCTCCGATTGACTGGGCAGCGATGATACCTACGGCATCTCCTTTCTGCGTCAGGTATCCTGTTGCCAGGTTACGTCCATAACACTTCACACAAACGCCACGCTTGCTTTCACAAGTAAGAACGGAACGTATTTCTACGGTTTCAATACCAGCCTCTTCAATCGCTTTGGCAATATCTGAAGATATTTCTTCACCTGCAGCAATGATTAATTCATCAGTAATCGGGTGATAGATATTATGCAATGATGTACGGCCTTCAATCCTGTCTGCCAGCGGCTCAATGATGTCTTCATTGTCTTTCAATGCTGTTGCAGCATTACCACGCAGTGTGCCGCAATCTTCCTCCGAAATCACCACATCCTGCGATACGTCAACCAGACGACGGGTAAGGTAACCCGCATCCGCTGTTTTAAGGGCCGTATCGGCAAGACCTTTACGGGCACCGTGCGTAGAGATAAAGTAATCCAATACGTTCAGACCGCTTTTGAAGTTCGACAGGATGGGGTTTTCAATTACCTCGCTTCCTGTACTTCCACTCTTACGGGGCTTGGCCATCAGACCACGGATGCCTACCAGCTGTTTTACCTGTGTCTTACTACCGCGTGCTCCGGAATCCAGCATCATGTAAACAGAGTTGAAGCCCTGTTTGTCATTCTGCATTTCACGGATCAGTGTTTCTGTGATACGGGTATCCACACGGCTCCAGATATCGATCACCTGGTTATAACGCTCATTGTTAGTGATCAGACCCATGTTGTAATTTTCCCATACTTCCTCTACTTCTGACTTGGCATTCTCCAGCAATTCATTACGTTGATCGGGAACAATCAGGTCGTTCACATTGAAGGACAGACCACCACGAAATGCCATACGGAAACCAAGGGTTTTGATGTCATCAAGGAATTTTGCGGTTTTAGGCACATCTGTAATCTTGATGATATCGCCAATGATCTCACGCAGACTTTTCTTGGTCAGCAATGCATTCACAAAACCCACTTCCTGCGGTACGTGCTGGTTGAACAATACACGACCTACAGTGGTTTCGATCAGCTTTTTAGCCAGTTGTCCGTTTACCCTGACATTGGTTTTTACTTTAATATTCGCATGAAGGTCAACAGCCCCTTCGTTGTAAGCAATGAGCACTTCATCCATGCTGTAGAAGGATTTCCCTTCTCCCTTGATGATCTCTTCGCCAATGGTTTTCTTGCCTTTGGTGATATAATACAGACCCAATACCATGTCCTGTGAAGGCAGGGTGATTGGCGTACCGTTTTGCGGGTTGAGGATGTTGTGTGATGACAGCATCAGCAACTGCGCTTCCAGGATGGCTGCATTGCTCAAAGGCACGTGTACCGCCATCTGGTCACCATCGAAGTCGGCGTTGAAGGATGAAGTTACCAGCGGGTGCAGCTGGATCGCTTTACCTTCTACCAGTTTGGGTTGGAAAGCCTGGATGGACAAACGGTGCAGTGTCGGGGCACGGTTGAGCAGTACAGGGTGTCCTTTCAATATATTTTCGAGGATATCCCAGATCACGGCTTCTTTGCGGTCAACCAGTTTTTTGGCTGATTTTACCGTTTTCACAATACCTCTTTCAATCAGTTTACGGATCACGAATGGCTTGAAGAGCTCGGCTGCCATATCTTTAGGCAAACCGCATTCGTGTATTTTCAATTCAGGACCCACTACGATCACAGAACGGCCGGAATAATCAACACGCTTACCCAGCAGGTTCTGACGGAAACGTCCCTGTTTACCTTTCAGTACATCGGAAAGTGATTTCAGGGCACGGCCGCCTTCGGCTTTCACCGCATTGGATTTACGGCTATTGTCGAACAATGAGTCAATTGCTTCCTGCAGCATACGTTTTTCGTTACGCAGGATCACTTCCGGGGCTTTGATCTCCAACAAGCGCTTCAGACGGTTGTTGCGGATGATCACACGACGATAAAGGTCATTCAGGTCAGAAGAAGCAAAACGACCACCGTCCAATGGCACCAGGGGACGCAGTTCCGGTGGAATCACGGGAATATATTGCATCACCATCCACTCAGGGCGGTTGGTAATACGTGTGCTGGCGTCGCGGAAAGATTCCACTACACTCAGGCGTTTCAGGGCATCTGCTTTACGCTGCTGTGAGGTTTCGGTAGCAGCAGCATTACGCAAAGAGAAACTCAGGCTGTCGAGGTCGATCCTTTCCAGCAGGGCATGAACTGCTTCAGCGCCCATCTTGGCAATGAATTTCTGCGGATCATCATCGGGCAGGTACTGGTTATCTTTGGGCAGGTTATCCAGGATATCCAGGTATTCTTCTTCAGTGAGCAGATCGCCCATATTCAGGGTTTCTTTCACACCACCCTGGATCACCACATAACGCTCATAATAAACAATGGTCTCTAATTTCTTGGAGCTCATACCCAGCAGATAACCGATCTTATTGGGCAGGCTTTTGAAGTACCAGATATGCACAACGGGCACCACCAGTTTGATGTGTCCCATGCGCTCACGGCGTACTTTTTTTTCTGTTACTTCCACACCACAGCGGTCGCACACGATGCCTTTGTAACGAATGCGTTTGTATTTTCCGCAGGCACATTCGTAATCTTTTACAGGTCCGAATATCCTTTCGCAGAACAAACCGTCACGCTCCGGCTTGTAGGTACGGTAATTGATGGTTTCAGGCTTCAATACTTCGCCGAAACTTCTTTCCAGGATACTGTCGGGCGATGCCAGACTGATCGTAATCTGTGAAAAAGTTGATCTGGGGCGATTGTCTTTTTTGATGGCCATATCTAAGCTTGTTGAAATTTTTTATTAGTTGATTGATCCGTTAATCTGATTCAAGTAATTGATATACGATGTGCATTTGAAGCACATCGTATATCAAAAAGATTATTCAAATTTCAGATCCAGACCCAAACCTCTCAGTTCATGAACCAATACATTGAATGATTCGGGAACGCCGGCTCGCGGGATGTTCTCACCTTTCACGATTGCCTCGTAAGTTTTGGCCCTTCCGATGATATCATCTGACTTAAGCGTCAGCAATTCCTGCAGGATGTTGGCTGCACCATAAGCTTCCAGTGCCCAAACCTCCATCTCACCAAAACGCTGTCCGCCGAACTGTGCCTTACCACCCAACGGCTGTTGTGTGATCAAGCTGTATGGCCCGATTGAACGGGCGTGCATCTTATCATCTACCATGTGGTGCAGTTTGATCATATAGATCACACCCACAGTGGCTTTCTGATGGAAACGCTCTCCGGTCTCACCGTCATAGAGGTAAGTATGTCCATTTCTTGGTATACCGGCTTCTTTACAGTAGTCTTCAATTTCAGTAGTAGAAGCCCCATCGAAGATCGGTGTGGCGAATTTCACACCCAGGCGCTTGCCTGTCCATCCCAGGATGGTTTCATAGATCTGACCCAGGTTCATACGTGAAGGTACCCCCAGCGGGTTCAGCACAATATCAACCGGTGTACCATCTTCCATGAATGGCATGTCTTCAGCCCGAACGATCTTGGCAACGATACCTTTGTTACCGTGGCGACCCGCCATCTTATCACCCACTTTCAGCTTACGCTTCACAGCCAGGTAAACTTTAGCCAGTTTCAATACACCTGCGGGCAATTCATCACCAATAGAGATGTTGAATTTCTCGCGCTTGTAACGTCCGAGTTCTTCGTTGAAACGGATGCTGTAGTTGTGCAGCAATGTATTGATCTGGTCGTCTGTTTTAGCGTCACCGGTCCAGCCCAGCGGATTCACGTTCTGGTAATCGATGGTTGCCAGGTTCTTTTGGTTGAACTTAGCGCCTTTACCAATAAGCATTTCGCCGAAGTTGTTGCTCACGCCTGTGGAAGCTTTGTCTTTCAACAGGGTCTGTAATTTATCGAGCAGTAATTCTTTAATACCTTCTTCGTTCTGCTGGTGTACTTTTTCTACTTTCTCCAGTTGTGCTTTCTCACGGATCTTGCCATTCTTATCTTTCTTCGCACGCTGGAACAGTTTTTTATCGATCACCACTCCTTCAGTACCATTAGGCGCTTTCAGGGAAGCATCTTTGGCGTCGCCTGCTTTGTCGCCGAAGATGGCGCGCAGCAGTTTCTCTTCAGGGGTAGGATCGGATTCTCCTTTGGGAGTGATCTTGCCAATGAGTATATCTCCTTCCTTGATGGTAGCTCCAATACGGATGATACCATTTTCATCAAGGTCTTTGGTAGCTTCTTCAGAAACGTTCGGGATATCGGGTGTCAATTCTTCTTCACCCAGTTTGGTATCACGTACTTCCAGTTCATATTCTTCAATGTGTACAGAAGTAAACAGGTCTTCGCGCACCACCTTCTCACTGATCACAATGGCGTCCTCGAAGTTGTAGCCTTTCCAGGGCATGAACGCTACCTGCAGGTTACGGCCCAATGCGAGTTCTCCATCCTTGGTTGCATAACCTTCGGTAAGAAAATCCCCCCTCTTCACTTTCTGTCCTTTTTTTACAGCCGGACGCAGGTTGATACAGGTTGCCTGGTTTGTCTTGATGAACTTGGTCAGTTTATATACCTGCAGGTCATCATTGAAGCTGATCAAACGATCCAGGTCATTTCTTTCATAGCGCACATGGATCTCATTGGCATCTACGAACTCAACCACTCCATTGCCGTCTGCATGAATCTGTATCCTTGCATCGCGCGCGGCTTTACCTTCCAGGCCGGTACCTACGATCGGTGCTTCCGGTCGGATCAACGGTACAGCCTGACGTTGCATATTCGATCCCATCAACGCGCGGTTGGCATCGTCGTGCTCCAGGAAGGGGATCAGTGAAGCACTCAAACCTACGATCTGGTTCGGTGCTACGTCCATATATTCTACGTCTTCTTTATCCAGTACGGGAAAATCACCAGTCTGCCGCGAAACCACCTTGTCTTCCACAAACTGTCCTTTTTCATTCAATGGAGAGTTACTTTGGGCAATCTTAGCAGTATCTTCTTCTTCTGCACTTAGGAAAGTGAGTTCTTTCATATTCACCTTACCGTTGTCAACTTTGCGATAAGGGGTTTCAATAAAGCCCATATCGTTGATAGCAGCATGAACGCACAAAGTGGAGATCAGACCGATATTGGGCCCCTCTGGTGTTTCAATGGTACAAAGGCGGCCATAGTGTGAATAGTGTACGTCACGCACCTCGAAGCCTGCACGCTCACGACTCAAACCTCCCGGTCCGAGTGCAGAGATACGACGCTTGTGCGTGATCTCCGACAGCGGGTTGGTCTGGTCGAGGAACTGCGACAACTGTGAGGTTCCGAAGAAAGAGTTGATCACAGATGACAGTGTACGTGCATTGATCAGGTCAACTGGCGTAAACACTTCGTTATCACGAACGTTCATCCTTTCGCGGATGGTACGTGCCATACGGGCAAGGCCCACACCAAACTGGGCATACAATTGCTCGCCTACGGTACGTACACGGCGGTTGCTCAGGTGATCGATGTCATCAATTTCAGCCTTGCCATTGGTTAAACGCACCAGGTATTTGATGATCTCAATGATATCCTGCTTGGTCAGTACTTTTTTCTCCAGCGGGAAATCGAGGTTCAGCTTGCGGTTGATCTTATAACGGCCTACTTCACCCAGGTCATAACGCTTATCGGAGAAGAATAATTTATCAATGATACCGCGCGCAGTTTCATTATCAGGGGCATCGGCACCACGCAGCTGGCGATAGATGTGCTGTACCGCTTCCAGTTCACTGTTTGAAGTATCTTTATTCAGTGTATTATAGATGATGGCATAATCCCCGCCCACATCTTCTTTCTGGATGAAGACACTCTTCACTTCCATTTCGATGATGGTGCTGATACCTTCTTCGTCTAGTACCGTATCGCGCTCCATCACGATCTCGTTACGCTCGATGCTTACCACTTCACCAGTATCTTCATCTACGAAATCCTCCACCCATGTTCTGAGTACACGTGCAGCCAGTTTTTTTCCAACATGGTGTGACAGTGTTTTCTTATCTGCCTTCACTTCATCGGCCATGCCGAAAAGCTCCAGGATATCTTTATCAGTCTCGAAACCAATGGAACGCAGCAGGGTGGTTACCGGGAATTTTTTCTTCCGGTCGATATAAGCATACATGACATTGTTGATGTCTGTCGCGAATTCCATCCACGCGCCTTTGAAAGGAATTACCCTGGCAGAGTAAATCTTTGTTCCGTTAGGGTGAACAGATTGTCCGAAGAATACCCCAGGTGAACGGTGCAACTGCGATACCACCACACGTTCTGCACCATTGATCACAAAAGTGCCACGGGGTGTCATGTATGGGATATTGCCGAGGAATACATCCTGTACAATGGTCTGGAAATCTACGTGCTCTTCGTCGTTACAGCTCAGTCGCAGCTTTGCTTTCAGAGGAACTGCATAAGTGAGTCCGCGCTCCATACATTCATCAATTGTATAGCGTGGCGGATCAATGAAATAATCCAGGAACTCCAGCACGAAAATGTTGCGTGTATCGGTGATCGGAAAGTTTTCCTTGAACACACGGAACAGGCCTTCCACATTACGTTTGTCTGGCGTTGTTTCTAACTGGAAAAATTCTCTGAAAGATTCTAACTGAATGTCGAGTAGGTCAGGCGCCTCAGCCAAATGTTTAGTTTTACCGAAGCCGACCCTGTTGTTCAATGTTGTAGTAGACATATATGTGTAAAACCGGTTTTGTACAAAAATTTGTAGGAGAACTTACAGGTTCTCGGCTTAATTATCCGGAATTTTCACCTGGTTGAAACCCGTGGTAGAAATGTATCCCGCTAACCAGCCCAAAAATAAGGATGGCAAAGGTAAACAATTGGGGGCAGACTATAAAACAAATTTTGGACCAAAACAAGGCACAGGAGTGAAGAAAAAATGAATTTATGCCGAAATGTCAATCACTGGGCTTCATTTTCTGCCAGGCAGCTCTTTTGAGGCCAGATTTAAGCTTTCGGGGCTAATAATATTAGTACTTATTATAATAAATATGCCGCGGACTTACCATAAAAAAGCCGGTACTGAACCAGTACCGGCTTTAGGATTATTTTGAAACAGTAAAGACTACTTGATTTCTACTTCTGCACCAGCATCTTTCAGCTTAGTGGCCAGTTCATCGGCTTCAGCTTTAGAAACGCCTTCTTTTACGGGTTTAGGAGCGCCGTCAACCAGGTCTTTCGCTTCTTTCAGGCCAAGTCCGGTCAGTTCTTTTACGATCTTAACCACGCCCAGTTTGCTTGCACCACCGCTTACGAGGATCACATCGAAAGATGTTTTCTCTTCAGCAGCAGCAGCGCCGCCACCGTCGCCACCGCCTGCTACTACTACTGCAGCAGCAGCTGGTTCGATACCGTAATCAGCTTTCAGCACATCTGCTAATTCCTGTACTTCTTTTACTGTTAAGCCTACTAATGTTTCGGCTAATGCTTTAACGTCTGCCATGTGTTTAAATTTTTTCCGCCTTCAAAGTCTTTGAACTCCGGCGGAGCGTTTAAAAAAATTTTATTTAATGTGAAAATGGCTCAATACTCAATGGCTCAATGCGTAAGCCTGTTTAATATCACTCCATTTTCTAACATCCAAAGAACTTGTGGCTTGAAACTCATTGAGCCATCGAGCCACTTGCTTATTCTGCAGTTGCAGTTTCCGCCTGCTTCTCGTGGTGGTGCAACAAAGCAGCCAGCACACGTTTGGCAGGAGATTGCAGCAACCCGATCACTTCGCCGATCAGTTCGTTCTTCGTCTTGATCTGGGTAAGTGCTTTCAGGTTATTGTCACCTGTGTATACATCTCCGTTGATGAATGCAGCTTTCAATACGGGTTTTTCCCCATTGCTCTCCTTGCGGAAAGAGCTGATGATCAATGCAGGCTCTTTGGGGTTCTCAGAGAACATCAAAGCGGTTACATTGTTCAATGCGGAGTAAACACCTGCATACTTCTCGGCATCCAGTGATTCCAGTGCCTTACGGATAAGGGTATTCTTGGCCACTTTCATCTCTACCTGTTTGTTGAAACATGTGCGACGGAGTGTCGATACCTGCTCAACCGTCAGAGATTCAGTATCGGTAATGTAAAAGTTATTGTACTGGGAGAACTTGCCTTTCAGCAGTTCAATCACCTCATTTTTTTGGTCTTTAGTCATAACTGATCTGTTTTAGTAACCCGGGTCATTTCCCGTCCCGTTTTCAGCGGAACAAGATCACCAGGAATTAGTTCATTAATGATTTGGTGTCTAATGCGATACCCGGACTCATGGAGCTGGCCATGCTGATGCCTCTCAGGTAAATGCCTTTGGCAGAAGCAGGTTTCAGCTTGATGATAGCATTGATCAGCTCAGAGCTGTTCTCGGCAATCTTTTCAGGTGTGAAAGATACACGTCCGATAGAAGCGTGTACAATACCCGCTTTGTCTACCTTGAATGCGATCTTACCACCTTTTACTTCATTTACAGCAGCTGCCACATCATTGGTAACAGTTCCTGTTTTTGGGTTGGGCATCAGGTTACGTGGTCCCAATACCTTACCCAATTTACCGATCTTGGGCATGACAGACGGTGTTGCGATGATCACATCCACATCAACCCATCCGCCTTCGATTTTGGTAATGAATTCATCCAGTCCCACAAAATCAGCGCCGGCTTCTTTGGCAACGGCTTCTTTATCAGGAGTGCAAAGCACCAATACTTTCTTGGTCTTTCCGGTTCCATGCGGCAATGATACGGTACCGCGTACCTGCTGGTCTGCCTTCTTGGGGTCAACTCCCAGGCGTATGTGCAGGTCAACAGAACTATCGAATTTTGTGCAATTGATTTCTTTTACGAGGGTAGAAGCTTCCTTCAGGGAATAAACCTTGTTTTTATCCACCTTAGTGACTGCTACTTTTCTTTTTTTGCTAAGTGCCATTTTACTAAAAGTTTTAAGGCCTGCCTGATGGCAGACAGGTGAATAAATTAATTTTCCCAGGGAGCTTTACCATCTACAGTGATACCCATACTGCGTGCAGTACCGGCTACCATGCTCATGGCGCTGTTCAATGTAAATGCGTTGAGATCGGCCATTTTATCCTTGGCAATGGCTTCCACCTGTGCCCAGGTCACTTTACCTACTTTCTCACGGTTACTTTCTTTAGAACCTTTCTGGATTTTGGCGGCTTCCATCAGTTGAACGGCAGCCGGGGCGGTTTTGATGACAAAATCGAATGATTTGTCTGAATAAACGGTGATCAAAACGGGAACTACTTTTCCCATTTTGTCCTGGGTCCTGGCATTGAACTGCTTACAGAACTCCATAATGTTGATACCCTTCGAGCCAAGGGCAGGGCCTACGGGAGGCGCGGGATTGGCTTGTCCGCCTTTCACCTGCAGCTTCACAAAGCCAGTGATTTCTTTTGCCATTTTCTTTTGATTTAATTGGTTTTAACGTCCTGCACCGGGCGGGACTCCCAAATTCAATCATTCTTCCTAAAAAGAACTTTTGGGGCGGCAAAGGTAGGTTGAATTAGTTAAAAGTCAAAATTTAAAGCCAAAATTAATGGATAGCGCTATCTTTATAATAATAGCGAGCTTTTAATGTATGCATATGCGCTGCGGCAGTATTCTGATCAGTAGTCCTTCTTTAACAGATCCTCATTTCGTTAACACATTGGTTTTCATTGCAGAACACAATGAAAAGGGGGCTACGGGCTTCATATTCAATCGGGTATTCCCCAGGAAATTCAATGAACTGGAAGCCTACCGGCACATGCCTGCTTTAACATTATATGATGGAGGGCCGGTTGAAAGGGAACATCTTTTTTTCATTCATCGCCGTCCCGATCATATTTCCGGGGGACAGCCCATTGCAGCAGGCATTTATCTCGGCGGCGATTTTGAACAGGCCCTGCAACTCCTCCTGACAGACGCCATCCGTGCAACCGACCTGCAATTATTCATTGGCTATGCCGGATGGGATGCCGGTGAACTGGAAGCAGAACTGGCGGAAGGCAGTTGGGAGATCAGGAATACGATCGCCACCTGGGAATACTTACAACAATAGAAAAGGCCGTCCGGATAAGGACAGCCTTTCAAAATAAGGTATGTAACCGTTCCCGGCCTTTAGCTGAGTTTCTCTACCTGCATGTAGTTCAGTTCCACAGGTGTTGAACGGCCGAATATCTTTACGGTTACTTTCAGTTTCTTCTTTTCGTCGTTCACTTCTTCGATCACGCCGTTGAAATCGTTGAAAGGTCCTTCAATGATCTTAATGGTTTCACCCACGATGAACGGTTCGCTGAGCATTACGCCCTGGTCGTTCATTTCATCTACTTTACCCAGCATCTTGTTTACTTCGCTTTTGCGCAAAGAGATGATATTGCCTTTAGAGCCCTTACCATCTGTAAGGAAATGCATCACATTACTAATGTTGCTGATGTGTTGTACCATATCGTCATTCAGCTTACCATCCAGTACTTCCATCATCACATAACCTGGAAAATAGTTTTTCTCGCGCATCACTTTTTTACCATTCTGCACTTTGTACACTTTTTCCATAGGCAGAAATACCTGCTTGATAATTTCCTGCCATCCGCTGCGGATGATATCCTTATCAAGGTATTCTTTAACCTTTCGCTCTTTACCGCTCACCACACGCAGCACATACCATTTGGTTTCCTGGTGCGGTGCCGTTGTTGCGGTTGTATCTACAGATGCCTCCATCTTGTCTTACTTAAATAATGAATAAAGCAGTTTCAATACCTGGTTGCTGGCAAAATCCATTACCCATACCATTGCCGTAATAATAATAGTAGCTACCAATACAATTACCGTACTCTGCTGTAACTGTGCCCATGTAGGCCAGGTTACTTTTTCCACCAGTTCATGGTAGCTCTCTTTGAAATAGGTTGTGATCTTATTCATATAAGCCATTTCTGTGCACGGGCACTAGGATTCGAACCCAGATCAAAGGTTTTGGAGACCTCTATACTAACCGTTGTACTATGCCCGTAGAAAGCTAAAAGCTATTCCGGAGGTACCCGAAACAGCTTTTAGTTTATTATGTCAGCAAATGTACTAATAAAAATCCATTTGCTTAGAAGCTAAAAGCCGGGGGCTTAGCTTATTTTACAATTTCAGTAACCTGACCGGCACCTACTGTACGTCCACCTTCGCGGATAGCGAATTTCAGACCTTTCTCCATTGCGATGGGCTGGATCAGTTTTACAGAAAGTCCAACGTTATCGCCAGGCATTACCATCTCAGTTCCTTCGGGCAGGGTAACTTCACCAGTTACGTCTGTTGTACGGAAATAGAACTGGGGGCGGTATTTGTTGAAGAAAGGGGTGTGACGTCCGCCTTCTTCCTTGCTCAGTACATAAACCTCACCTTTGAAGTCTGTGTGCGGAGTGATGGAACCGGGCTTACAGATTACCATACCGCGACGGATATCCTTTTTCTCAATACCACGGAGCAGCAGACCTGCGTTATCACCAGCCTGACCTTCGTCCAGCAGTTTTTTGAACATCTCAACACCTGTTACGGTAGAGCTCTGGGCAGCTTCCTGCAGACCTACGATCTCAACAGCTTCACCAACTTTGATGATACCGCGCTCGATACGGCCGGTAGCAACAGTACCACGTCCTGTGATAGAGAATACGTCTTCTACTGACATCAGGAACGGCATATCGATCGGACGGGGAGGCAGCGGGATATAAGTATCTACTGCTTCCATTAGTTCATCGATGCATTTAACCCATTTTTCTTCACCGGCCAGGGCGCCCGTAGCGGAACCTTTGATGATGGGGGTATTGTCACCGTCGAAACCATAAGAAGTCAGCAGTTCACGAATCTCCATTTCAACCAGTTCCAGCAGTTCGGGATCGTCTACCAGGTCAACTTTATTCATGAATACCACGATACGGGGTACGCCTACCTGGCGGGCAAGCAGGATGTGCTCTTTTGTCTGGGGCATCGGACCATCGGTAGAAGCTACTACCAGGATGGCACCGTCCATCTGGGCAGCACCAGTGATCATATTTTTCACATAGTCAGCGTGACCAGGACAGTCAACGTGCGCATAGTGACGGTTTGTAGTTTGATATTCTACGTGTGCAGTATTGATGGTGATACCACGCTCTTTTTCTTCAGGAGCGCCATCGATTTCATCATACTTTTTAGCCTGTGCCAGACCTTTCTTAGATAAGATGTCCGTAATGGCAGCAGTCAAAGTGGTCTTACCATGGTCAACGTGACCAATTGTACCAACGTTTACGTGAGGTTTCTCCCTCTTAAAGGTCTCTTTAGACATTTTTATCGATTTTAGTTGTATTTTAAAAAATTATAATAGCTTTCCCTCTTTCACATATCCGAGCCGTTAGTGAGAATCGAACTCACGACCTCTTCCCTACCAAGGAAGTGCTCTACCACTGAGCTACAACGGCTTTTAGAGTTGAGCGGAAGACGAGGATCGAACCCGCAACCTATAGCTTGGAAGGCTATCGCTCTACCAATTGAGCTACTTCCGCATATTTGATTTGAAAATGGTTCAATGCCATTGTTGTGTAATCACTCAACTATTTTCAAACCTCCCTGTAAAGAACTAATCAAAAAAACAACTCATTCCTCATTGAGCAATTGAGCCATTGAGTATTGAGCCATTTTCCTGGTGGGCAGGAGTGGATTCGAACCACTGAAGTCGAAAGACAGCGGATTTACAGTCCGCCCCATTTGGCCGCTCTGGAACCTGCCCGTTTATGCAATCTGAGCCGAAGATGGGACTCGAACCCGCGACCTACTGATTACAAATCAGTTGCTCTACCAACTGAGCTACTTCGGCAAAACCTTAAAGAACTAACCCTTTTTTTGGGATGGCAAAGGTAACGGAAAACTTCATTCAGCAAAATTTTGAAATAATTTTTTTCGGTTAGTTTTCAACAGTTTGCGCCGGTATCGGTAAAAAAGCCTGTTTTGAAGTAAATACGGGTTTCCATTCAGTGTATAAACCCGGCCAATCCATAGGGGTACAAAAATAAAAAGGCTCCCGGTAAAGGGAGCCTTTCATCAGCTTTTTTTCAGTTCTTTTTTATGCTGCCAGTTTCTGTTTTTTTCTTTTTATCTGTGTAACAATTGATTCCATAGCACAATCGAATGACTCTTCAAACGATTTCGACGACGACTTTACAAAAAACTCGTGCCTCGGTACATGAATCCTGATCTCTGCAACCTTGTCCTTAATCGTGTGTACCACATTGTCCAGCTTCAGGAACACATCCACCTTCAAAATCCTGTCGTGGAACGTGTTTAGTTTTGAAAGCTTACGTGACACATAATCTACCAGTTTTTCATCTGCATTAAAATGCACAGTTTGAATGTTAACGTTCATAGCAACTCACGTTTTATCGGTGAAAAAATATATTTGAAAGAGCTTTTTAATCCATTTTTCAATGGACTAACAATGTACACCAAAAGATGAAAAAAACGAAAAAAAGCAGGCGGATTTTTTGAAACATTTAAGGAACCCCATCAGGCTTTCGGATGCGCCTTTTTAAAGACCTCTTTCAGCTTTTCTATTGTGTTGTGGGTATACACCTGGGTAGCCGCCAGACTGCTATGCCCCAGCAGCTCTTTCACCGCATTCAGATCGGCCCCATTGTTCATCAAATGGGTGGCAAAACTGTGGCGGAGGATATGCGGACTCTTTTTCTCAATCGTGGTCACCTGGCTCAGCCGCGCCCTTACAAAGGCATAAACCATCCGCGGATGCAGGGGTTTGCCTTTTTCAGTCACAAACAGGTGCCCCTCTCCTTTTAATTCATCCGGTTTATCTTGCTGGTATTGCCGAAGTTCCGATACCAACCCTTTGGCCACCGGTATGATCCGCTCTTTGTTGCCTTTGCCCAGCACTTTTAGCTGTGATTGTGAAAGGTCTAACTGGCTGTATTTGAGGTTGATCAACTCGCTCAGGCGCATACCTGTATGATAGAACAACAGAAGCACCAGTCGCTCAGTCCTCCCTCCCCAGCCGTCTTCGAAAAATTCGGGATTGAATAAGTCTGCTATATTCTTTTCTTCCACAAAAACCGGCAGTCTTTTACTTGCCTTGGGCGACACGATGGTATTCATCGGCGTTTGTTCCAGGGCCCCTGTTTTTAATTGGTATTTAAAAAAAGACTTAAGTGAAGAAATTTTCCGGTTGATGGACCTTGAAGCCACCCCGTCATCCTTTAGTTCTGCCAGCCAACTGCGTATCTGCAGCGATGTAACGGCTTCAATAGCAGGTGACTCGAACTGGCTGGCCAGGAAGGCGAAAAACTGCTCCAGGTCAGTCTGGTAGCCAATAATGGTATGCTGCGAATAACGCCGCTCATATTTGAGGTGGTCCAGGAAGGACTGTAGCTGGGGATATTCAGGTATGGGCATAAAAAAAGTAGCCTAAAGTTAATGAACCATGGCTACTTAATATATTCAGGTGGATAAAAGGCGATTATCCTTCTATCTTTCCGCTTGCTATCTGTTGCTTGTAAATGGCTTTCAGCACTTCCCCACGACGTCTTACAGACGGCTTGGTAAATGCCTGACGTGCTCTCAATTGCAATAAAACCTTGCTTTTCTCAAATTTCTTCTTGTACTTTTTGAGCGCTTTGTCGATATTTTCGCAATCTTTTGAATCAATGATAAGCATAATGTTGATACCTCCTCGGGTGTTTTTAGGACGGCAAAGATATATGAAATATTTAAAAGAACAAGGAATTTCTGATTGCTGATTTATCAAATTTTGAACTACAGGCAAATCAGAAATCGAAAAATCAGAAATCAGCAATTACTTTGTACCATGTTTACAGGAATCATAGAATCTTTAGGCAAAATCATTGCAGTAGAAAAAAAAGGCACCAACGCCAGTTTTTGGGTCAGCTCCCCTCTTTCGGCCGAACTGAAAATAGACCAGAGCTTGAGCCACGACGGGGTTTGTTTAACGGTGGATGAACTTAAAGACGGCATGCACCGCGTAACGGCCATTGAGGAAACCCTGAAAAAAACCAACCTGTCCGGCTGGGATACAGGCAGCGAAGTGAATATCGAACGCTGTATGGCCATGAACGGGCGGTTAGACGGACATATAGTTCAGGGGCATGCCGACTGTACTGCCACTTGTACTGAAAGAAAAGAACTCAATGGCAGTTGGGAATTCAGTTTCCGTTTCCCCTCCCATTTTGCTCACCTGGTCATTGAGAAAGGCTCCATTGCCGTTAACGGTACCAGCCTTACCTGTTTCAATATTACAGGCGATGGCTTTACTGTCGCCATCATTCCTTATACGTTCGAACATACCAGTATTAAGCACGTAACAGCAGGTTCAACAGTGAACATTGAATTCGATATATTGGGAAAATATGTACAACGCTGGATGAGCCTCGACCGGAAACTTTAATCATTACCGAGTTCCGCCGTTAACTGATCTTTTTCCCTTTCATCGCCTCGCTTACCGCTTTATCCATCGCCCTCTCTGCAAAGGGTCTGGTTACTTCATTCAGGTCTTCCATCTTTTTCTGTATCAGATTTTTGTCTTCCAAGGTCAACGCCAGTTGCAATACCTGCATGGCGTTAGCCGTAGCTTTCATTTCTTGAGGTGAGAGCAGTCCGGGGTTTTTGGTGATGAATTTTTCTGTTACATCCAGCAATTGCTCCCCTTCTGTCCTGGCTTCCACCAGCGCCCTGAGTTCCATGTCGTCTTTAGCATGCGTAATACTTTCTACCAGCATTTTTTCTACTTCTGCATCGGTAAGCCCATACTGGGGTTTCACCTCTATGCTCTGCTCCACGCCGCTTCTCAGTTCTTTGGCTTTCACTACCAATATGCCATCTGCATTAATCAGGAAACTTACCTCCACTTTGGGCAATCCGGCTGGCATACCGGGAATTCCTGTAAGATTGAATTCAGCTAATTTGCGGTTGTCTTTCACCAGGTCGCGCTCACCCTGGAATACAGATATGCGCATACCGCTTTGTCCGTCTTTCTGTGTGGTATACTGGCGCCCTGCATCAGTGGGTATCTTAGAATTCCTTGGAATCAGCACGTCCATCAATCCGCCCATTGTTTCAATACCCAGGCTTAAAGGAGTGATATCAAGCAACAAAAAATCTTTGTTATTGCCTGCCAGTATATCTGCCTGCACTGCCGCACCCAGCGCTACCACCTCATCGGGGTTCACCGTATCATTCACCGGCTTTCCGAAAAACTCACTGACGGTCTTTTTTACTACCGGCACACGCGTACTTCCTCCTACCATTACCACTGTATCTATGTCTGCAACTGATAATTGCGCATCTTTCAAAGCATTCCTGCAACACTGGATGGTAGCAGAGATCAGCGGCGCAATTAGTGAATCAAATACGGTTTTAGTCAGTTCCAGTTTTTCTCCTTTCCATTCGTCAAGGAAACTATCCCGGGTGCTCAGTATTTTCTTGGCAGCTTCAGCTTTCAGTCTCAATGCCTGCACCTGTATTTTGTCATGCCTCAAAGTCTCTGCATCAATTCCCTTTTCTTTCATCCAGTATTGCACAATAGCCCTGTCGAAATCATCTCCTCCTAAATAAGTATTGCCATTGGTGCTCAGTACTTCATAAATTCCATTGCTGATTCTTAATATGGATATGTCAAAAGTCCCTCCGCCCAGATCGTAAACGGCAATCGTCTTTTCTTCTTCCTTCTTCAAGCCCATGCCATAGGCCAGGCTTGCAGCAGTTGGTTCATTTACAATGCGCAATACATCCAGGCCCGCAAGCTTGCCTGCATCCCTGGTTGCCTGGCGTTGTGCATCATTGAAATAAGCTGGCACGGTAATTACCGCTTTGGTCACCGGTGTTTTCAGGATATGCTCTGCCCGGTGTTTCAGTTCTTTCAATATGAAAGATGATAATTCGATAGGGGAATAAAACCGGTCGCCTACCTGGACTTTGACCAGGCTATCAACATCATCGTCTATCACTTTATAAGTAAAGAACCCGGCATTATCTTTCACATCTTTGTAGCTCTTGCCCATCAGTCGTTTTACACTGAAAATGGTATGCTGTGGATCTGCTTCCAGGAACTCCTTTGCCGTTTCTCCCACTACAGGGTCGCCCATGGCATTGAAATGAACAATGCTGGGTACCAGGCTGCTGGCGTTGTGTTCTTTCAGTGCAGCTGGCTGTTTGCTTTCCGGGTGAATAATGGCAACCAGGCTATTGGTGGTACCTAAATCGATTCCCACAATCATTTCCGCCTTTTGCAAACTGCCTGTTGCGATATTGATCCCTATTCTGGCCATAGGTAATTGTTAGTTGTCAGTTTTTAGTTGTCAGACCTGTTTGATATTCAAACTTCTATTACTTCCGTTTTGCTCAGGTAATCGTGCAACGGTTTACCCAGGAAAGGAATGAAAAACATGTCAATGATAGTAATACGTACCAGGCTTCTGATGATTACCTGTCCGAAAGATGGTTTTTGCTGATGTACGTTGACTACTTTGGAAAAAGTAAACCATTTGCCGGGTGTTCGGCGGAACAAACCTTCAAAAAAACAATAATAAATGAACAATGTACCGAAAAAGAACCACCCAAAATTGTAGTGAGGATAATGCCAATAGAACACGTACCAGTTCCACACCCTGAACCCGGCATAAGCCAGAATGAAAATAATGGTGGTGTCAATAAAAAAATTAAGCGCGCGGGTACCCTCACCTACTTTGCGCATGGATTTATTCATGACGCGAAAGTAGCGAATCCGCTGCATTTCTTACTTTTGCGAAAATTCAAAGCAAATGACGCTTATAGAAGAACTCAGGTGGAGAGGAATGATCCAGGACATCATGCCCGGCACGGAAGAACTGTTGCAGAAAGAAATGGTGTCCGGCTATATTGGTTTCGATCCCACATCCGACAGCTTACACATCGGCAGCCTGGTTCCTATATTATTGCTTGTTCACTTACAAAGAGCAGGTCACAAACCCTATGCCCTGATCGGTGGTGCAACCGGCATGATCGGCGACCCTACCGGCAAAAGCGAGGAGAGAAACCTGCTGAGCGCCGAAACACTGCTGCATAACCAGGAAGGCATTCGCAGGCAATTGTCTAAATTCCTGGATTTCGACAATACTAAATCCAATGCAGCGGTGATGGTTAACAATTATGACTGGTTCAAAAGCGTGGGCTTTCTTGATTTTATACGCGATGCTGGAAAGCACATCACCGTAAATTATATGATGGCCAAAGACAGTGTGAAGAAAAGACTGGAAGGCGAAACAGGTATGAGCTTTACCGAATTTACCTACCAACTGATACAGGGTTATGATTTTTATTGGCTTTACCAGCATAAAAACTGTAAACTGCAAATGGGCGGTAGCGACCAGTGGGGCAATATCACCACTGGAACAGAACTCATACGCCGCAAAGCGGGCAGTGAAGCTTTTGCATTTACCTGTCCGCTCATACGCAAAGCCGATGGCGGCAAATTTGGTAAAACAGAAAAAGGAAATGTATGGCTCGATCCGGCAAAGACTTCTCCTTACCAGTTTTACCAGTTCTGGCTCAATGCCAGTGACGAAGACGCCAAACAATGGATCAAAATATTCACGCTCCTTTCCAAACAGGAAATTGAGGCCTTACTCTCCGAGCATGAAGTGGCCCCACATCAACGCGCACTGCAAAAAAAGCTTGCCATGGAGTTGACGGTGCTTGTTCACAGCCAGCACGATTACGACTTTGCCCTGAAAGCCTCTGATATTCTTTTTGGCAATGCCACCA
Organism: Sediminibacterium sp.; assembly: GCA_041798205.1. Taxonomy (GTDB): domain Bacteria; phylum Bacteroidota; class Bacteroidia; order Chitinophagales; family Chitinophagaceae; genus Sediminibacterium. Next base: position 27,597 of record JBHCAK010000011.1, on the reverse strand, counting down.
ACGAAGCATTGCAAAGCCTGAATGAAAACCAATTATTACAAGTAATGGAAGGCGTTCCTACAGTGGAAGTCAACAAATCGCAACTCGCCGAGGGATATGACCTGGTAAGCTTTCTCGCCGATACACAAATATTCCCCAGCAAAGGAGAAGCGCGTAAAATGTGGCAATCTGGCGGCATTGGCATCAATAAAAGGAAAATTGGCACTGATGAGACTGTGATCAGGCAGTCCGACCTCTTACAGGATAAATATTTGCTGGTACAAAAAGGAAAAAAGAATTATTACCTGGTGAAAGCTGTGTAGATAGTTCGCATAATCTGTATATTTATTGATACAACTTATCACATGTATCAAAAAACTGCTTTTCTCATCCTGTTTTGTTTCCTGTCATTTGCACTTCATGCACAAATTCCAAAAGCTCCTGAAAAAAAAGAAGGTGATGGTCCTTATCCCCAACTGATCATCCGTGGCGTAACCCTTATCAATGGCACAGGGGCACCACCTTTTGGTCCGGTTGATATTGTAGTGGAACAAAACCGCATTGTGCAGGTACAGACCGTGGGAAGTCCGGGTATGTCCATTGATTCTGCCCGCAGGCCTGCTCTTAAAGAAGGAGGAAAAGAACTGCATTGCGAAGGCATGTATGTATTGCCCGGATTTATTGATATGCACGGACATATCGGTGGAAAGGCCCAGGGCACTCCTGCTGAATATGTATTCAAATTGTGGATGGCACATGGTATTACCACTATCAGGGACCCTTCGGCAGGTAATGGGCTGGACTGGGCCCTGGAAGAAAAACAACAAAGCGCTGCTAATCTTATTACTGCACCGAGGATATTTGCTTATACTGTATTCGGACAAGGCAGTAAGGCACCCATTGTAACTGCTGAACAGGCCCGTGTATGGGTGCAGGAAAATGCCCGTAAAGGAGCTGATGGAATCAAATTTTTCGGTGCGCCGCCCGAAGTAATGGATGCTGCTCTTCGTGAAAATAAAAAACTGGGCCTGCGATCCTGCTGTCACCATGCGCAGCTTGATGTGGCTCGCTGGAACGTGGTGAATTCTGCACGTGCAGGGCTCACGAGTATGGAGCACTGGTATGGTCTGCCTGAAGCTTTATTTACCGATAAAACCATACAGCAATACCCGCTCAATTACAATTATAACAATGAACAGGACCGTTTTGAGGAAGCTGGTAAATTATGGAAACAGGCTGCGCCGCCTTATTCAGAACACTGGAACAAAGTGATGAATGAATTGTTATCGCTCGATTTCACACTTGACCCTACTTTCAATATTTACGATGCCAATCGCGACCTGCAAAGAGCGCGCAGGGCTGAATGGCATGAATGGTATACGTTGCCATCACTCTGGCAGTTTTACGAGCCCAGCAGACAATCGCACGGCTCTTATTGGCATCACTGGGGCACAGAACAGGAAGTGGAATGGAAAAACAATTACCGGCTATGGATGACTTTTGTGAATGAATACAAGAATCGTGGCGGCCGGGTTACTACCGGATCGGACAATGGCTTTATTTATCAGACTTATGGTTTTGGGTATATCCGTGAACTGGAGCTATTACGCGAGGCAGGTTTCCATCCGTTGGAAGTGATCCGTTCAGCCACACTCTACGGCGCACAGGCATTGGGTGTTGAGAAAGAAATTGGCAGTGTTGAAACGGGCAAACTGGCCGATATGGTCATCGTCGATGCCAATCCGCTGCAAAACCTGCAGGTATTGTACGGAACCGGTGCCATTACACTTACCTCAGAAAATAAAGTGGTGCGTACAGGCGGTGTATTGTATACCATTAAAGATGGTATTGTATACAACGCCAGGCAATTACTTGCCGATGTGAAAGCAATGGTTGACGCTGAAAAGCAAAAAACAGGCTGGCAGCTGAAGCAACCCGGCATGCAATAAAGCCGACTACTGCTCAGATAACTTTGATGGCTTTCCACATTTCTTCAGCCACCAGTAAATTACCTACACCATTCAGGTGAACCCGGTCGCGTGTGAGGATGCCCGATTCTTTGTTCTCGGGATTATTTTTCAGCTCGTAGGCATGGAAAAGACTGCGAAGGTCAACCAGCGGTAATGCTTCTTTGGCAGCATATTCCCTGATCCAATTACTATACAGGTTCAGGTCTCCATCCTGCTGGTTGGAATAATCGGTCTTTTCGCCGATCACTGCAGGCGTGCAAAGGATCACTTTGGCCCCGGCTGCTTTTAATTTCCTGACAACCGCTTCATAGAACTTTCCGAATTTATTATAATCGGTACCGGTTCCCGAACTGGTTTTGTGCCATACATCGTTGACGCCTATATAAATTACCACAATATCCGGACTCTTACTGATCACGTCTTCTTCCATCCGCAGGTAAAGGTCATATATCTTATTGCCCCCTATTCCAGCTCCTGCCAATTCGTATTTATTTTCCATCCCTTCCTGTTTCACCAGGGAGTCCATCATCCGTATATAGCCGCCAGGCTCGGCGCCAGCCTGGGTAATGGAATCACCAAAAAATATTACTTTTTTCTTCTTGTCATAATTGAATGACATCAGGATCATACAGGTAACAAATGCAGCAAAAAGGATGAGTTTGGTCATACAATTGGGATAAGAATTTCAAGATACGAAGAGATTCGGTAAAAAATTTGGAACAATTCTTTCCCAGCCCTATTTTTGCACCCCATTCTCACGAGGAATGCATGGATTGCCCGATAGTATAAGGGTAGTACAACTGATTTTGGTTCAGTTTGTCTTGGTTCGAATCCAGGTCGGGCAACTAAATAAAAGCGAACTAATTGGTTCGCTTTTATTTTATTCATTATCGTCGAGTTATTCACAATCTTCTTCATGGTTCTGTTTCAGATAGAACCATTGTTCTGTCAGCCTGGGAAATATTGAACTTTGTATTTATTTCGGTAGTCAATTGGCGAAATCCCTACATATTTTTTGAAGATTTTTCTGAAAGCATTGATGTCATTGTATCCAACTTCAAAAATTAATTCGTTAATGGTTTTATGGCCAGTCTCCAACTCCTTTTTAACTGACTCAACCTTTACTCTTTGCATATATTCAATAAAAGAGTTGCCTGTCGCCTTTTTAAACCTTCGCTCAAATGTTCTCCGGCCAACACCAAATCTCAAACAAACTTCCTTGATGGCTAATTTTTGTTCAGGGTTGTTTTCAATAAATTCCTGTGCTTTTAAGACCTCCGCATCATTGTGCCTTTTCTGTCCCATAAAAATGGCAAATTGATTTTGACTCTTTCTTTCAATATCTATTTCGAACATTTTCGAAGCCAATACAGACATTTCCCTTCCCAGGTGTTTTTCAATAATATGCAACAATAAATTTAAATACGAATAGGTTCCCCCACTTGTATAAATACCTCTTTCATCGGTAATGATGCTTCCTTCCAGTACTTCGATATGCGGAAATAATACCTGAAATTCATTCTTAGATGCCCAATGTGTCGCGCATTTTTTTCCGTCCAGGAGGCCGGTTGAAGCCAAGAAAAAAGAACCTACACAAAGGCATGCAATTTCTGCCCCATAATGATATTGCTCTTTTATCCACTGTACAAAAGGTGTATTTGCTTTTATCATCATCTCAAAATCACCACAGATGATTGGAATAACAATCAGACCTGTCTTTTTGATTTCATCGATCCTTCTGTGTACTTGAATTTTATATAGCCCTCCATTTAACAAAATTTCTTCAGCTCCACCAACTATTTCAATTTTATAAAAAGGGGATTCTCCTTTATATTTCAAAAAGTCATTTATACGGGAAAACAATTGGTAGGTGCCATCAAGGCTCGTCATAGTACTACCTTGCAGGGCTAAAATGGATATATGTTTCATGTTATAAAATTATCCGGAAAGCCTGTCGCAAACAACATGCAAGTTTGTCGTTTTTGCATAGCATAAAGTTGAGGACCTGAAAATAACTTTGCCCTGTAATAAACATTTATCAAATGAAACGGATAATAATCGCTGCAATTTCCGGCTGTGCTATCATCTTTATTTGGGGCGCCCTCTCACATTTACTATTATTCATAGGTTCAGGTTTTACTCCCCTTCCAAATGAAGAAAATATCATTAAAACACTTGAAAGTTCTATACCGAAAAAAGGGCTTTACTTCTTCCCGGGAAAGGATTTCAGGCAAAGCGTCACAAAAGAGCAGGAATCCGCATTTCAGAAAAAGTTTCGAACTGGGCCCGTGGGGATACTCGTTTACCGGCCAGTTGGCGGTGACCCTCTGGCGCCAAATAAGTTGTTAATCCAATTGGCAAGCAATTTTATCTCAACACTAATACTGTCGTTCATAGGATCGCTTATCACGCTGCACTATTGGAAGAAGGTTTTCATAATAAGTCTTCTAGGCGGTTTAGTTTGCGCTTCCGTGAGTACTATCTATTGGAATTGGTATGAATTCCCCACGAGTTTTTTCCTGGCTCAATGCGTGGACCAGGTTGTTGGATTTTTCCTGGCAGGCCTGGCGATCGTTAAGATTATTGGACAAAAAGCTTTCAGTGCCTAAATAATCAGTTTAACCGTCTTGAATAAGCGAGGGTTAAATCGGAGGGTCTTTATCTTTTGACCAATATTTTATACTATCCGGCCAGTAATTTCATCAGGTATTTTGGCGATTCTACATAACCCTGACGGTAATAAAAACGATGCGCCTCCTTCCTTCTTTCATGGCAATGCACTTCTATGCGATCGCATTTTCTTTCGCGGGCCAGTTCTTCAGCATATTGCTCCATTTCGCGGCCAATACCCTTGCTTCTATAGTTACCATCAACCGAAAAATAGCCGATCCTGGCAATATCTCCTTTTAACCCTAGTTGGACCAAAAATTCCAATACCATAAATGCCATTACTTCCCCATCCAACTCATATACCAATAATGATACCAGTGGATTTTGAAAAATCATCTCCATCTTCTGCTTCAAAAACCCACTGGTATGCGGATAATCCAATTGATCAAGCAAGCTTTCTATGGCGTTGCTATCGGCTAATACAGCTTTTCTAACAGGCATACACAATTACTTTTATTTTCAAAGCTAATAACTTTGAAAGTAGTGCATTATTCAGCCAGATAAAGCGCTTTCAGTTTTTTCCACTTAACCTTATCCAGTCCCATCTCCTTTTCAAGGTAGTTGTCAATAGAGCTGTACTGCTCTTCCAATGAACTGAATGTAGCCTGTATATATTCTTCCCGGGCGGCCATCATATTGGCTGCCACTTTTTCACTGATACCATATCCTTTTACCATAACAGGTATGGCTTTAGCATTGGCAGAGCGACGATATTCATTAGTAGCAATATAATCCTGTACAATGGTAGCTTTATCAACGCCCAGCGCATACAATATCAATGCGGTAGCAATACCTGTTCTGTCTTTGCCTGCTGTGCAATGATAAAGCAAAGCATTATCTGCCTGCAGACCCAACAAAGCATCAAAAACCGGCTTGTATCTTTCACGGAAAGGGGTGGTGTTACGGTAAAAGCTCACTAATGAAGAATCCGGTGGTAATTGTAAGCCCAGGTTTTTATTGCTGCTGTCGCCAATGTGTTCGCTTCCCGCTGGTAAAGAAACACGTACTGTTCCCTCCGGAAGCTTGTCCGGCGCAGCTTTCGCTTCATAGAGCCCCCGGAAATCGGCCACAAAACTGATACCCAGGTCTTGTATTTTTTTCAGGTCGTTATCGGACAGTCTGTTCAAAGCATCTGAACGGTAGATCTTTCCCCATTTCACATGCCTGCCGTCTTTTGTAACATATCCCCCGATATCTCTAAAATTGACCGTACCATCTAATCGAATATAACGTTTACTGCTATCCGTCACCTGAGCATAGCTGTTCAATACAACCATATAAAACAGCAGTAAATACACCAGTTTTTTCATGTTTGCTTTTTTACTACACAAAACTAATTATTTGATCAGCCACATTTTGGCAGTCACATCATCTTTACCACCATATTGCGCACCAATTGATGTGGTATAATTGGCATTGTTGAAGTTGATCTCATCCTGCGGATACTGCCAGCGAAGTGGTATCTGGTTATTGGGTGTTCCAATACCCACTCCTCCCTGGCTGAATGCAGGTACTCCTGTTCTGCGCCAGCTGTAATACGATTCATAACCTGAATTCATGAAGAAAGCCACATATTTCTGGGTGAGTATCTGCGTAAGCCCCTTGGCAACATCATAAGCCACATTCGGGTTGGCCAGGAAACCATTGATATCAATAGAGACTGTTCCCATATTGGGCTTGGTTCCGTCTACGTTGCCGATGGTTACGGTTTGACCCTGCGATAAACCGTAGAGGCCCATAGAAGCATTGATCCCTTTATAGTACCAGTCTGAGGCGATAACGCCCGGTATCCAGCCCCTGTACGCCGCTTCGGCTATATTGAAACAAAGCTCCGGATAGCCCAGCAGGATATAAGGTTCAGCGTTGGCTCCTGATGCGGAAGACATATACCTGTTATAGCTTAATGAAGAGTATTTTCCATCCGTAGAGAAGTTAGACATCAACCCTTGTGACTTACCATTGTCTTCACCAACATAAGCAGTAAAATCATTTACCTGCTTACCGGCAGCCAACTGGGCAGGAGCCGGGATGGCCAGTACAAAAACACGCGGATCACTGTATGCGGCTGTCACATTGAAGAATGTCTGGCTGATGTTTTCGCAGTTATTATACGGCGCATAGCCCGAACGATTGGGTGGATAAAGGGTAACTGTAGTATAACGATACACCATGTTATCGCTGTTGGAGGTCATGATGGGGTAATTAGCAGGATTGGCAATGATATTAGTGAACTGATTTTTGATGTTCAGGTCAGCATTGTCATCGGCCCTCTTGCTGAGGCCGATCAATACGCGCAGTTTATATGTATTGATCACTTTACGCCATTGCAGGTAAGTCAATCCGAATATATCTCCACTGGCATCAACTTTAGTAGACGCAGTAGCAGCAGTACTCAGGTTCCCCAACAAGGTATTGGCTGTATCCAGTAATGCCAGGCAGTTTTTATACACATCGTGCTGGTTGTCGTATACCGGTGTAAGGTTATTCGGGTTACCGGCCTGGGTCATGGGAATATCACCCACCCTTTGTGTAAGCCAGATAAAAGCATAAGCCCTGAAAAACTTGCTCAATGCAAAATACACGTTCGTGGTATTCCCATATTGTTTTTGAGCCTGCTCTTCCAGTTTGGTACAGTACCTGATCATATCGTATGTATGATTAGTGTTCGACCAGTTATAAGCATTCTTGCCGAAATAATAAGAATAGTTCGATACAATGTTCTGGTTGTAACGGTACACCGTTGAAATAATAGGTTCTTCCTCCCTCATCAGGTTAGCTGTAAGATGATTGAGTATCAGGGATGCAGGGACTGTAGCACTTTCTGCCGCCACATTGGGATTGGAAAGCAGGTCTCCTTTCTGGCAGCTGCTTGCTACCAGCGCTATCGTTGTCAGGCTTAAGAGAATATTTAAAAAATTGATTTTCATCTGTTAAGGTTTATAGTGTGAAAGGGTCAGATGGAATTAGAAGCTAAAGTTGATGTTGAATCCGAATCTCCGGGCTGTAACACTTTGCAAAACACCGCCATTATTCAACGAACGGTCGGTATCGTTGTAACCCGATGCAAATTGATCCAGGTCTATGTCTTTTCTCTTGGCCCAATACAACAGGTTTCTTCCCACCAGTGAAAAAGTAGCTGACTTGATGAACCTGCTTTTAGCCAACAGGTTGGCAGGCAGTGTATAGCTGATACTCACTTCGCGCAATTTAACGAAGGAACGATCCATCATCCAGTACTCAGTTACGTTTCCGATACCGGAAGAAATGAATTTCTGAACCGTAGTGGCCTGGTCGTTAGGAGCAAAAGTGAGGTCTTTCAGGTTAATGATCTTACCGCCTGCATAAACAGGAGTACCTGAAATGATCTTTACACCCGGCGCTACATATTTGGCAGTTGGAGCAATGCTGCCATTATTGGTCGATTGCCATTCAGCCAGACGGGCCGTGCCAAAACTTCCAGATGCACTTTCATACGCTGTTCCACCGTTCATACCGTCTTTATAAATTTCATCATAGATGCTTCCACCGATTCTTCCATCAAACTGGAATCCCACGCTAAAATTGCGGTAAGAAAATTTGTTGCTGATGCCGAAAGTAAAATCAGGATTGGCATATCCCAGGAAAGCATTGTTATTGATATCAGAAGGTGTCCTCAAAGGCAAACCGCCACTATAAATAATATTATTATTACCATCCTTTACAAAACCCACATCATAAATAGCATCCAGTCTTTCGCCTTTTGTATAATTGTGACCATTCAGGTTCAATACTTTTTCATCCCCATATACATCCTGCAACGTTTCTTTATAAGTAGCATAGTTCACTGCTACTTCCCAGTTCAGTCCCCTTGCACTCTTAATCGGCGAGCCCGAAACGGCAATCTCATATCCTTGCTTCTTGGAAATAATTGCATTCACATTCTGGGCTGCATATCCGGTTGATGATGGGACCTGGAGTGCGAATATCTGCGGACCGTTCTGGCTGGTAAAATAAGTAACATCCACCCCTAACCTGTTCTTCAGGAATTTCAGATCCAATCCTGCTTCATAAGAAGAAACCGTATAGGGCTTCAGTGTCGGATTGGCGATCGTATTGGTAAAATCAACAGACTGACCATTGTTATAATAGCTCACTGTACTATAAGCATTTTGGTTTTTATAAGTAGGCCCGTCGTAAGAGCTGTACAGGTCTGTACCATATCCCAAAAACCAATTGGTACTGATACCTGTATTCTGATAAAATGCAGAAGCAATAGTAGGAGCTGTAAGGCCACCTTTCACATTGGCATAAGAAGCCCTGAGTTTAAAGAAAGAGATGGCTGACGAAAGATGTATATAATCACTTACCACAGTACTCAGAGATACTGAAGGATAATAAAATGTATTGTATCCTTTAGCAAGTGTGCTTAAATTGTCTACCCGACCGGTATGCGACAGTGTAAGGTATTTATCGAAACCCAGGTCGATTGAATAAAACCCGCTGTACACCTGCATCTTAGATCCCCAGGTAAACGAGGCATATTGCTCTTTGGAATTGGACAAGGCATATACATTAGGAACTGCCATCGCCTTGGTGGTTCCCCACAAAGAGTTGTAGGTAAATGAACGTTCACTTCCGCCGGCAAGAGCACTGATGTTGAACTTGCCTACCCGCTTATCAAAATGCAGGATCAGGTCGGTATTGTTTTCAAAGAGATTCCTTCTGTCTTCCCTGTAATCGCCATACCAGCCAAAATAATACCAGGGCGTATATGTGTTCAGGTTGGTTCCGGCGGGCACTTTTTCTGTTCTCAATTGCGTCCAGGTAGTGATCTGGGAACGTAAACTAAGGTTCAGGGAAGGGTTGAATTGATAAGTCGCTTTCACGTAACCGTTGACATCTGTTTTATCGTGCGAACGCAACCATTTCTTAGCAATGAACCAGGCGCTGTTTTCACGGCCATACTCCTGTGCATAGGGAATCAGGTCCTGAACACCCATCGGCGCCTTGTAAATATCTTTCAGGTCATCAATATTATAATCGGAAGACCCATATACCTTGAACATATAGATATATGAATTAGGTCCGTAGTTAACATCAGGGATATTGGGCGAATATTGCTTATTCAGGTTGATGCTGGCTTCTGCAGACAGTTTATCGGTGATCCGGTATCCCACATTCATGGCCATTGTGTAAGAGTTCAGCTTGGTATTGGGATTCATTCCTTTCTGGTTCATATTGGAAAGTGATATCCGTATATCTGAACGATCGGTAGCGGCGGAGAGTGCCACGTTGTTGGTATTGATGATGCCCATCTCCATGAACTTGGTAAAGTTGTCAGCGCCACGGGCTGTCCAGGGGGTGGCAGTCCTTGTATTGGTTACCGGATCATAAGGACTGTCGTATTGCTTTACTAACTGGCCTTCAAAACGAGGCCCCCATTCTGGTAAGCGCTGTTTATTATCATACAACCGGTCGCCATAGCTATACACAAAAGCCGTTCCCCTTCCATATTCGGTCTGGCTTTGCGGCACCGCTACAAAACCTTTCTCGAACATGGTGCTGCTGTTCACATCTACCTGCCAGCCTTTTTTGCTCTTGGTGCCACGTTTGGTGGTAATAATGATAGCGCCGTTGATTCCCCTGAAACCGTAAAGGGCAGAGGCATTGGCACCTTTCAAAACTGAATAGCTTTCTATATCATCCGGACTGATGTTCCAGGTATCTGTATTCACCGGTACACCGTCTATTACAAAAAGCAGGTCTTTACTGCCACGTAATACCAACTCCGGGCGTCCCAGCATTTCCGGACTGGTTCCCACTGATAAACCTGCTATCTTACCTATCAGTGAGTTAATGGGGTTATCATCCCTGGCTTTTACCAGGTCAGCCCCTTTCAGCTCCTGCACAGCATAACCAATCTTTTTGGTTTCTTTTTTAATACCATAAGCTGTTACAATCACTTCGGTCAACGATTTGGGGTCGTCTAATAAGGCAAAGTCGAAATTTTGCAAACCGGCAAGGTGGAAAGATTGTGAGATAAAGCCGATGGAGCTAACCGACAGAGATTTATCGCTCTCTTTTACAATAATCGTGTAATGTCCAATACTGTCTGTGATGGCTGATTTTTTGGAAGGAGTTGCCTGCACCAGGGCGCCGGCTATTCCGATACCATTTTTGGTATGCACCCTTCCTGACATCGTTTTCTCCTGTGAAAAGCTTTTTGTCAAAAAAGCGGTCAGTAGCAATGCTGTTACCGACAAAGTTTTGGCGAATAATTTCATAGACTCTAGGTTTTACAGAATATTCGGCAACGTTAGCAGAGTAGTGTTAACTAAATGTCAAATAGTGCGGTCATATCAGCAGATTACAATTTGATGATTTTTTGTTCATTTTTTTGATAACAAACAGTTATAGGATATAAAAAACCTTGTATGTATCATACAAGGTTTTAAAAAGTTCAACTGATATGGGGTTCTATATCAAATTGCGTAACTCTGTTCCAGGATGGCTGTCAGAGTCCTGGTTGATTCTTTTTCTGTATTGATCAATTCATGCAAGGTTACTTTATCCAGCAAATGGTCCACCACAAATTGTATCATCTGCCAAAGCGAACGCGCCGAGCAGTCAACCGAATTGGTACAAAGTTTCAAGGAGCCGGTATGCTGTCCGCAGAATGATTTGTCGAACAATACTCCGCCCAATTCAGCCAGCACATCTTTGATAGCAATTTTATCGGCAGGCCTGGCAAGTACATAACCTCCTTTATGTCCCGGGGTACTGTTAATGAAACCTCCTATGCGCAAAATGCGGGTAAGCTTGGCCACATAATGACTTGTCAGGCCTTCAGCCTCGCTCAGTTGGGGGATGCTCATACCTCCTTCCTCTTTACAGGCAGCGATGCGTATCAGTATCCTTAAACCGTATTCTTCCTGTGCGGTGATTTTCATTTAATTGTAATTAATTGTGATCGTTTGTTTATAACATTCCCAATTCAAGCTGGGCAGCTTCAGACATCATACTCCTGTTCCAGGCAGGCGTCCAGGTCACCGATACATGTACATCATTCACACCTTCTATTTCCCTGATTTTCTGATCTACTTCCAACGGCAGCGATTGTGCAGCCGGACAACCCGGTGCTGTAAGCGTCATTACAATTTGCACATTATTGATCGGCAGTATCTCTATTTCATAGATCAGTCCCATTTCATAAATATCCACCGGTATCTCCGGATCGTAAATGGTATGTAAACACTCAATTACCTTTTGTTTCAAGGCTTCTGTGTCCATGATCTGTTATGTTTGAATTGTTTTGCCTGGCCTGGAAAGCCAATGCATAATGTTTCATTTGTTTTACCATGGCCCGCAAACCATTGGACCGGGTTTGTGCCAGGTGAGTGGTCATACCTATTTTTTGAATAAAGTCCAGCGACGCATCCATGATCTCCTGCGGTGTATGACCGGATAATACACTGATCAGCATGCTGATCAGGCCTTTCACGATCACCGCATCACTGTCGGCATTGAAATAAACCCTGCCTTCCCTATAATCAGCCACCAGCCATACTGTTGACTGGCATCCCCGTACTTTATTCTCATCTTTTTTATATTTTTCTTCCAGTGCGGGCAATTGCTTGCCCAGGTCTATAATGTATTCATATTTATCATCCCAATTATCGAAGAGTGAGAAAGATTCTACAATCTCATTTTCTGTTTGTTGTATGGTTTTATACCTGCTCATGTTTTCACACCAATAACTTGATCGATTTTTCCAACCCCGTCAATAATTCATCAATCTCTTCTTTTGTATTGTATCCGGCGAAAGAGGCCCGGATGGTTCCAGGGATATTGTATCGTTGCATCAGGGGTTGCGCACAATGGTGGCCCGTACGTACAGCAATCCCTTTGTTGTCCATCAAAATGCCTATATCCTGCGGGTGTACATTATCAATTACAAAAGAAACCAGGCTGGTTTTTTCCTTTGCTTTGCCAATAATCCTTAATCCCGGAACAGTTTCAAGCCGGTCGGTGGCATATCGAAGCAATTCATCTTCGTGCTGTCTTATCCGATCCTTTCCAATCTGAAGCACGAAATCAAGCGCTGTTTTGAATGCAATGGTATCAGCAATATTGGGTGTACCTGCTTCATATTTATACGGCAGCTCGTTGAAAGTAGTTTTTTCAAAAGTCACTTCTTTGATCATTTCGCCACCCCCCAGGAAAACCGGCATTTTTTCCAATACTTCCTTTTTACCATACAGCACGCCTACACCGGTTGGACCGTATAATTTATGCGCTGAGAAGGCAAAGAAATCGCAATCCATGTCGCGCACATCTATATCCAGATGAACAGTTGATTGTGCCCCGTCTACCAGCACCAATGCGCCTGCTTTATGCGCAGTTTTTATCATTTCCTTTACAGGATTTATCGTACCCAGGACATTAGATACATGTGTAATGGAAACCAGTTTGGTTTTATTGGTCAGTAATTGCTCATACGCTTCCAGGATTAACTCGCCTGAATCGTCTACGGGAATCACTTTCAGGCGCGCTCCTTTTTCTTCGCATAAAATTTGCCAGGGCACAATATTAGAATGGTGTTCCATGGCCGAAATGATGATCTCGTCGTTCTTACGCAGGTTCGCCCTACCCCATGTATATGCTACCAGGTTAATGCCTTCTGTTGTACCCCTGGTGAATATGATTTCTTCCCTGCTGTCGGCATTGATGAAATTCCTTACCGCATCCCTCGTCGCTTCAAAAGCCGCAGTGGCTTCCTCTGCCAGCGTGTGGATACCACGGTGAATATTGGCATTGTATCCGGTATAATACCGGGTCAATGCATTGATCACTGTCAAAGGTTTTTGGGAAGTGGCGGCATTATCAAGATAGATCAAAGGCCTGCCTTTCACTTCCCTGGTCAAAATGGGGAACTGCTTGCGAAATGTTTGCACATCAAAACCTGCTATGGTTGCTATCGCTGTCATACCAAATTGTATTCTAATCTGTCTGCGATCAATGCATCAGCATAATCGCGAATAGGTTCTAACCGTATTTTTTCCAGCACGTCTTCTGCAAATCCGTGCAACAACATAGACTGGGCAATTTTCTCTGGTATACCTCTTGACTGCAGGTAAAACAATCCTTCTTCGCTTAAACGGCCTACCGTACATCCATGCGAGCACTTCACATCATCGGCAAAGATTTCCAATTGTGGTTTGGTGTTGATAGCAGCGGTATCTGACAACAATACATTTTTATTCGACTGGAAAGCATTTGTTTTTTGTGCTGGCTGTCTCACAAATATTTTCCCGTTGAATACTCCGGTACCCTCATCATCCAATATTCCTTTGTAAAGTTCATTGCTCTCACAGTTCGGGACCCGGTTATCTACAATCGTATGGTTATCAATGTGACTGTTTCCTTTGGGGAAATAAAGTCCGTATAAATGCGCTTCACTGTGTGGGGCATCCAGCACCACGTTGAGGTTGTTTCGTACCATGTTCCCGTTCAAAGAAATGGTAACCGTATGTGAATAGCTTTTGCCTACCTGGTGTATATGGGTAGTGCTTACCTGGCTGGCGTTGTTATGATCGTTCTGTATTTTATAATATTCCAACCAGGCGTCTTCTTCCAGTACAATTTCTGTTACCTGGCTGTTGAAGCTGGCTTCCTGCCCCAGGTTCACGGTTGTTTCCACCAATTGTACCCTCGCCCGCTCACTCATATATACAAGGCTGCGGGGTTGCGTAAAACTATAACCCTCTTCTGCAGTAATAAGATGGTAAACATATACCGGTACCTGTTCAGCCTGTTCTTTTCTAACATGAATGAATACGGCATCGTGAACGAAGGCGGTATTGAGGGCATGAACGCCATCCTTTATGTATGCACTGCTGTGTCCGAAATGTGCTGTCACGATTGCCGCATACCCATTAGCAGCCGCTTCTTCCAGTGATTGAACTGTTAGCGCTTTTGAACGGATATCCGAAAGCGCAAAGGAAAAACGGCCATTTACAAATACCAGTTCACTGGCTGCCTCGTGACCGGGCAGGCGAATCGCCTCCATTTCAGCGCTAAGTAATTTTCCGTCTCTTATTGTCGGAAAATGCCACTCTTTATTGAACAATCCGCCGATGCGTGTATACTTCCATTCTTCGTTACGAGTGGTGGGTATTCCAAGCCTGTTGAACGCTTCAAAAGCTTCTTCACGCAATGCATGCAGACGTCCTGATTTTCCCGCTGCCTGCAACCGTGCAAATTGTTCGTTGTAATAATTGTTGTTCATCTTGTTGTCTATTACTCTCCAATACTTACTTCGTGTTTGATGAAATCATAACCTCTCTCTTCCAGTTCCAATGCCAGTTCTTTTGGGCCCGATTTTACAATACGTCCATTGTACAATACATGTATCACATCGGGAATGATATAATCCAGCAAGCGTTGGTAGTGTGTGATAGCCAGTACTGCGTTGTCTTTACTGCGGAACTGATTCACGCCATTGGCTACGATGCGGATGGCATCTATATCAAGACCAGAATCGGTTTCATCCAGAATAGCCAGTTTGGGTTGCAGCATGGCCATTTGGAAAATCTCATTCCTTTTTTTCTCTCCTCCTGAAAAACCTTCGTTCAATGAGCGACTGAGTAAAGACTGGTCTACATTCATCAAAGCCATTTTCTCTTTCATGAGTTTCAGGAAACCCACTGCATCAAGCGGTTCCTGCCCACGGTATTTACGCACTTCATTCAAAGCTGTTTTGATGAAATTGGTGGTACTTAAGCCAGGTATTTCAACCGGGTATTGAAAGCCCAGGAATAATCCTTCTCCTGCCCTGTCTTCCGGAACAAGCTCCAGCAGGTCTTTTCCCAGGAACCTAACCGATCCGGCGGTTACTTCATATTCTTTTCTTCCTGCCAGCACGGAAGCCAATGTGCTTTTCCCGGAACCGTTGGGTCCCATAATTGCATGCACTTCGCCCGGCTTTATTTCAAGGTTAATGCCTTTCAGTATTTTCTTCCCTTCAATTCCTGCGTGTAAATTCTTGATGGTTAACATGTTGCTGCTGATTGAAATTGTTTAATTTATCCTACACTGCCTTCCAGGCTGATCGCTAATAATTTTTGCGCTTCTACCGCAAATTCCATGGGCAACTGGTTCATCACTTCCCTGGCAAAACCATTGATGATCAGCGCTACAGCGGTTTCTGTATTAATACCACGCTGGTTACAATAAAAAAGCTGGTCTTCTCCTATCTTCGAAGTAGTGGCCTCATGCTCTACCACACCGGTATTGTTTTTTACTTCAATATAGGGGAAAGTATGTGCTCCGCATTTGTCTCCCAATAAAAGGGAATCACATTGCGAGAAGTTACGTGCATTAATGGCATTCTTCCCAACCTGTACAAGACCCCGGTAACTGTTGTTACTAAAACCGGCAGAAATGCCTTTCGATACAATGCGGCTCCTTGTATTCTTTCCTATATGCATCATCTTGGTACCTGTATCGGCCTGTTGGTAATGATTGGTCAACGCCACAGAATAAAACTCGCCAACTGAATGATCGCCTTTCAGGATCACGCTGGGGTATTTCCAGGTAATGGCAGAGCCTGTTTCCACCTGCGTCCAGGATATTTTTGAATGATCTCCTTTACAAATTCCTCTTTTGGTAACAAAATTGTAAATGCCGCCATTACCCTGCTTATCGCCAGGGTACCAGTTCTGAACAGTAGAATATTTGATCTCTGCATGGTCCATGGCCACCAGTTCCACCACGGCTGCATGCAATTGGTTCTCATCTCTCATAGGCGCAGTGCATCCTTCCAGGTAACTGACATAGCTACCTGCTTCTGCAACGATCAGTGTTCTTTCAAACTGACCAGTATTTTCGGCATTAATGCGGAAATAAGTGGAGAGTTCCATCGGACAACGAACACCTTCAGGAATATAACAGAAAGAGCCGTCGGTGAATACGGCTGAATTCAATGCTGCGAAATAGTTATCAGTCACCGGCACTACCGAACTCAAGTATTTTTTAACCAGCTCCGGATGCTCCTGTATGGCTTCACTCATAGAACAAAAAATGATGCCCAGCTCTGCCAGTTGTGCTTTGAAGGTGGTACCAATGGAAACACTATCCACCACTGCATCCACCGCAACGCCTGACAATCTTTTCTGTTCTTCCAGGGAAATACCCAGTTTTTCAAAAGTTCTGCGCAATTCCGGATCTATTTCATCCAGACTTCCGGGCCTGGCTTTCTGTCTGGGTGCTGAATAATAAATAATGTCCTGGAAATCGATGGGCGGATGTTTGATATTAGCCCATGTGGGCTCGTCTTCCATCTTAAGCCAATGACGATATGCTTTCAACCGCCACTCCAGCATCCATTCGGGTTCCTGCTTTTTGGCAGAAATAAACCGAATGATCTCTTCATTCAATCCCTTCGGTGCAGCATCCGCCTCTATATCGGTCACAAAACCATACTTGTAATCAGCCAGTACAGCCTTCTTGATATCACTGTTGATTTCATTGATTGTATCCATACCTTTTACGGTTTCAAGGTTATAAAGCAAAGATACAATCTATTTATACAAAAAAGTATAAATTAATCTATTGATTCACCGGGTCTTATGATCAGCCTCAAAGTAGGGTTATTGGTGATGAATGACCAGAACCAGCTGAATGCCAGTTTGGCTTTATTGCGATAACCTACCAGCGGAATGATGTGTATGAAAAGCCATACGAACCAGGCAAGTAATCCTTTGAAGGAAAATTTTGGCAGGTCTGCAACAGCCTTGTATTTGGAAATGATGGCCATACTGCCTTTGTTTACATAACTGAAAGCGCGCATAGGCTTATGCAGGATGACCTGTTTGAGATTGAATGCCAGCAGCTTTCCCTGCTGGATGGCAACCTGTGCCAGTTGCGGATGGCCATTGGGGTAATTTTTATCACTCGTCTGGAAACAGATATCCCCTACCGCAAAAATATTGCCGGTACCCTTTACCCGATTATATTCATCCACCAATATCCTCCTGCCCCTGCCGGTAGCACCTTCGGGCAGACCGGGTACTTCACGCGCAATCACTCCTGAGGTCCAGATCAGTGATTTGGTAGGAATGGCATCACCATTGGCCAGTAACACTTTCCCGTCTGTATAATCTTTTACCGCTACGCCGGTGGTAATCTGGACGCCCAGCTTGTGCAACACTTTGGTGGCTTCTTCCTGTGCGGTCCTGCTCATCGGGCCCAATAAAACCGGGCCGGCATCAATCAGGTAAATACGACTTTGTATATCGGTGATTTCGGGATATTCTTTTGCGGCAATATGATGCCCCATTTCCGCCAACATGCCGGCAATTTCAACGCCGGTAGGTCCGCCACCGGCAATCACAATGGTAAGGAGTTTTTCTTTCTCAACAGGATCACTGGTCATGACCGCTTTTTCCATAGAGAGCAGCAAATGATTGCGAAGGTTCAGGGCATCTTCAATGGTCTTCATGGGCAAAGCATGTTGTTTCACATTCTCTATCCCAAAATAATTCGTTTCTGTACCTAATGACAGCACCAAGTAATCGTATGCAAGCGTTCCGTTAGTTGTATCAATGGTATTGGCGTCCTTGTTCACTTTTACCAATGATCCCATATGGAAACGCATGTTTGCTTTTTCCTGGAACATCCGGCGAAATGGATAACTGATGTTCGAAAGCTCAATAAAGGCCGAAGCTACCTGGTACAAGAGCGGTGGAAAGAAATGATAATTATTGGTATCCACCAGGGTAACCGAAAAATTTTTGTTGTTCATCAATTGCTTTGCAAAACTGATTCCTGCAAAACCACCTCCTACCACAACCACTTTTTTAGCCGTTGTATCCATACAAGTGCGTTTGATGTTTAGGGACTGTTCTTACCCCGTAAAGATTGACAGACTAAAGTTAGTTATAACTAACTGTTCATCCCAGTTTTACCGAAGTCATGGTCAGTGATCCCGCTACGGCTTTATCGTTGAAAAAACTCACTCCATCCTTGTTACCTTTCAAACCGAGGGTATACAACAATGGCAGGTAATGCTCGGGGGTAGGAATGGCCAACCTGCTTTCAGCACCCAGTTGTTCGTAGTGAATGAGTGGCCGGACATCTCCCTTACTGATCAGTTGTTTGAAAGTATCGTTCATCTGTAATGCCCAATCATAACCATAACCGGGTTCATTAATTTTATCCCATGCCACCATTCGAAGGTTGTGCACCATGTTCCCGCTGCCAATGATCAATACACCTTTTTTTCTCAGAGCATACAGTTCCCCGGCCAGGTCGTAATGATACTGCGGACCTTTGGTATAATCAATGCTCAACTGCAATACAGGGATATTAGCCTGGGGATACATATGCCGCACGATGGTCCAGGTACCATGATCCAGTCCCCAGTCATGATCCATCTCCACCTGTGTTGAATGAATCAATGAAGCCGTTTCTTTTGCCAGTTCAGGACTTCCCGGGGCAGGGTACTGCACGTCGAAGAGTGCTTTCGGGAAACCTCCAAAATCATGGATGGTAGGAGGAAAGTCCATGGCTGTAACCCATGTTCCTTTTCTAAACCAGTGAGCTGAAACTACCAGCACCGCCTTGGGTGCTGGTAGTTCTTTGGCCATATCCGTCCACCTTTCACTGAATTCGTTGTCTTCAATACCATTCATTGGCGAACCGTGACCTATGAAGAGTACAGGCATCAGTTGTTCCTGTTCTTTCAGTCCACTGGTAAATTGATTAAATGCTGACAAACCTGTCATAACTGATCTTTTATGCCTGAGGGAAGCGTTTATTTCGTAAACTCGCCATCGGCTTTGATTTTCACTTCGTTACTGAGTATAGCCGAAGGGGTTTTGGGCGCCAGGTCAAAATCACTACGTTTGATGGTGCCTGTGAGCTGGAAGCCGCTGGTTGTTTTTTTATTCATCGGGTTCTCAATGGTTCCTTTGTGCACAAGGTCCAGGGTCACCTGTTTTGTAATACCATGAATGGTAAGGTTACCCACGAGTTTGAATTTATTTTTTCCGGTTTTCTGGATGCTGGTGCTTTTAAAGGTCAGTTTGGGGAATTTTTCTACATTGAAATAATCCGGACCTTTCAGGTGGTTGTCGCGCATTTCCATATCCGTATTAATGCTGACAACATCTGCACTGAGTTCGAAAACAGCGTCGCTGAAATCAGTCTTGGCGGCATTGATGGTGGCATCAAAATTCTTAAAAGAACCATCTACATCTGAAATGCTCAGGTGGGTAACGGTAAAAGCAAGCTTTGAATGGGCTTTATCTACTTTCCAGGTTGTTTGTTGTGCAAACAGAGAAATGCTTAAAAAGCTGATTACTGCTAAAGAAACTAATTTTTTCATGTCTGTTGTTAATGTTTACTGTATGAAAATTGATTGATTACAAGGTTTTAATAGTAGACAGGCTCTCCGCTACAATGGGCAAATACCCTGCCGATTCAACAATTAAGGCAACTTGGCGTACAGATTCTTTATCATCCCCCGCCAATAACATTTCGGCCGATTGCCCATTGTTGAAAGCTGCCACTACTTTGGAAAAGGGCAACAATTGTTGTAACTCCTGCGCCTCCGAGAAAGGGAAATAATTACCATTCTGGTCTTCAGAAATGCAGAGTACCAGTTTTTGTGTGATCACTTCTTTCACTTTTCCCGCTATCCCGGGAATACTATTACGTGCTACCGCCAGAATAACCATGTCAGCCTCCCAGCAACCTTCTTTTTCGCAAGATACCTGCTCAATTTCGGCATCGGGTGTAGTAATTTTCAGATACCTGGCCATGCGGTTGAACTGACTTTCTTCCACACCTGCTACCAACAGCCTGTATTCTCTTTTTACCAGTTCAGCGACAATATCTGTTCTCATTTTTCCATTAGTTCCTATCAGCACTACTGTCTTTTTCGCCGCCATTTTTTCTTGATTTTACCATACAAAGGTACAATCGCCTGTAGCAAAGGCACGTTGAGGAAAATCAATAAATTGCATTGATCCAGATCACATTTTTAACAATACAATTATTTTCTGGTTGCAAGCTGGTTCCGGATGCGGCTCAGTGTTTCCCGGGTAATACCCAGGTAAGATGCGATCATATGTTGCGGTACCCTTTGTATGCAATCCGGATAGGCCTTAACTAATTTAAGGTATTTCTCTTCTGTGGTTTCGCTCAACTCGCCCATCAATCGTCGTTGTGTAGCTATCAAATTATTCTGTAACAGAATACGAAAATAACGTTCCAGCAACGGAACACGGTCCAGTAATATATCCCAGGAAGGTTTGGCGATCATCAGCAATTCGGATTCTTCCAGAGCCTCAATATTGTAGGCAGAGGTTTCATCCGTAAGAAAACTGTAAAGGTCTGCTATCCACCACCCTTCCAATGCAAACTGCAGAATATGTTCGTTCCCTTTATTATCGGTAGTATATGAACGTAGCAACCCCTTTTCAACAAAAATAATGTGCTTACACACTTCCCCCTCCTGCAGCAGGTATTGTTTTTTCCGTATTTTCTTTGGCAAAAACAGGGTCTTGCATACATCAAACTGTTCGGAACTGATCTGAATATGTTCCCTGATACTATTTTCTAAACGTTCATACATGAATAATGCTTGCTGGTTTGTATACCTTAATATAATAAAAATAAGACGCCTTTACAAAGATAACCGTAATGGCTTCTCATTACATTCATTCCTCTTCCATCCTGTTTTTCAATTTGCCCAACAAAGCATAGGCGCCGTTAACCACTAAGCGGGTTTGGGTCCAGTCAACCCTCCCTGTCTGCAAAGCGATCCATCCATTTTCCTTCCCGTTGGTATTGACTTCCGTCAACTTAAACCGGTTATGTTCCCCCGCTGTAAAAACATATTCCTTACCCATATAACGCACTACTGCCTCTTCAGGAACTACCTGTGCTTTTTGTGATCCTATTTCAAATACTGCATTCAAAAACATGCCTGGTAAAAGATCATGCCTGGGTTTTTCAAAATGACAATGTAACATACCAGCACGTTCATCGTTGATGTTGTGTGTAACCAGTATGGTTTCCACTTCATACCATTCGTCGGGCTTGTCGGCCAACGCTACTTTTCCCCGGAGCCCTTTCCTGAATAAGCTGATGTCTTTTTCAAAAATGGTTATGGCCGCATGGATGTCTTCCGGGTTTATCAATTCAAACAGTACATCGGCCGGGTTTACATATTTGCCTATGTTGATATTCACTTTACTGACGTATCCATTAATAGGCGAATAGACTGAGATGGTGCGGGAAATAGAATTCACATTCAGTTTATCCGGATCGATCCTGATAATGCGCAACTTCTCTGCTAGTGCCCTGATCAGTACCTGTTGTGTTTTAAATTCACTCATCACCAGCTGGTAATTTTTTTTGCTGGTCGCATCTGCATCACTTAATTCTTTCTGTCTTTGTAAATCGGCAGAAAGGTATTCCATTTTTGCCCTCGCAGTGAGGTAATCCTGTTGTAACTGCACATAAGCCTGGTCTTCCATGATCGCAATTACTTCCCCTTTCGAAACATGTGACCCCGGCAATAAACCTGTACTTTTCAGGTAGCCACCCAGAGGGAAACTCACCGAAACCAGGCTTTGAGGAGGCACATCCACTTTTCCGCTCGCTTTAACGAAACTGTGTACCACCTTTGTATGTGCAGTATCAATGCGCAATTCCGCATTTTTCATTTGCAAGCTGTCCAATACAATTTCATTACCAGATACCCTGGCAGTTATTTTCTCTTCTGTGTCGCTGTGCTTCCCCTTGCAGGAGCATAATAAAATGCCAACCACACAGGTAATCATTATATTCTTCATGGTATATTGTTCTGTTTTGATCAATGTAAAAGATTAGTTTGTTGTGGGCTGAAGCAGGTATTCCAATTCTATCCGTTGCAGGTTCAATTGCTTCACTGCCTCTACATACTGATGTTGCAGGTCTATGGCATTGCCGATCAATGTACCCCATTCAATATAATTGATGGCTCCATTCCTGTAATTGAGATTGGCCATACCAATGATCACATCGGCTTGTTGCAGGCCGCTGGACTTATAGTATTGTACCATTTGCGCATACTTGGTATAAGCATTCCATTGTTCCTGTAGTTGAGCCTGCAGTTTTAAACTTGCCAGTGTTGAAGCTTTTGCAGTGGCCAGCTCCAGTTTCTCTGAGGCTTTAATTCTTGCTTTCTGCGCCCTGGTGAATAAAGGAATTCCCATTCCTACCTGTGCACTGGAAAATCGCGATCCCGCTCCAAAATATTGTTCCACCTGGTTTCTGTCTATTTGCCATCCAACAAATGTCTGGTTGATGTAGCCCAGCCTCCATTCCGGCAGTAGTTTTGCTTTCTCCAACCTGGTTATGCCCGATGCCAATTGTTCCTGGTTTTTGAACACCTGCAAAAAAGGGTGTCGCCTTAACGTAGTGCTATCGAACAATACCAGGTTGGCATTCAGGGTATCTGTCAAAAGCATGGGAGTACTATCATTCAACAACACCCCTAGCCTGATTGCCGCAATTCGCTCATCTGAACCGATCAGTTGCAATTGCATTTTCACATGCCTGGCCTGGTTATCAAGAGTCGTTTTTTCCAGCAGGTTACTTTCTCCTTTCTCAAACCTGAGCCTGGCCATATGGAGGAATTGGGAAAAGACAGTATCAGCACGTTTCAACAATATATGTTTAGCTTGTAGGTATTGCGCCTGGAGATAGGCTTGTTTGACCTGCCGCACAATGTCAATTTCCGTGAGCACCGTTTCTGTAGTGGCATTGAGCCATTCCAGTTCCAGTATTTCTTTTTGTTTCCGGTATACAGTGGGCATGGCAAAGGACTGGGTGATGGAAATTTTATTATCAAAGGTGTTGCTATTAACATTACCCCATTCGGTCATGAGTTCGGCTTTCGGAATATCTGTCGATGCTTGTCTCAATGCATCGCGATAAGCCTGCTGCAGCTTACTATACCCGATCTGTCCATTCTGTTGCACAGCCATTTGTATTGCTTCTTTCAATGAAATTGATTTGATCGACTGTGCCTGCAGCCGGTTGCTGCCTATTGTTGTCGCCAATAACAGTCCGGCAACAACCATTGTTTTCATCAAAGATTTTCCTTTTCTCCCTGTTTCAGCCAGGTAATATAAAGCAGGAAGAACCACCAGTGTAAGCAAGGTTGCCGTAACCAGTCCGCCTATTACCACAGTAGCCAGCGGCCGCTGCACTTCTGCGCCTGCGCCATTACTGAGTGCCATTGGCAGGAATCCCAATGACGCCACAGAAGCCGTCATCAATACGGGTCTCAGGCGATCGTTCGTAGCCTGGATAATGATTTGCATGATATCTTTCATACCTTCTTTCTTTAATTGATTCATTTCACCGATCAATACAATCCCGTTCAATACAGCTACCCCAAACAGGGCAATGAATCCCACGCCGGCAGAAATACTGAAAGGCATTCCCCGCAGCCATAAAGATATCACCCCCCCTATGGCAGATAAAGGGATTGCGGAAAAGATCAGTATACAATACTTCAGCTTACTGAATGCAAAGAACAGCATCAGCAGAATCAGCAATAATGCAATGGGCAATGCAATACTCAAGCGCCGCGTAGCATGCTGCAGGTTCTCGTACTGGCCTCCATAGGTTACATAATAGCCCGATGGAAATTTCACCTGTTCTCCGATCTTCTTCTTCAATTCGTTCACAATACTTTGCACATCTCTTCCCCTTACGTTAAAACCTACCGTGATCCTCCGATGCGCGTCTTCACGCTGTATCTGGTAAGGGCCGTCCTTCAATGTTATTGTAGCCAGCATGTACAACGGCACTTGTGCACCGTGCGGAAGTCCCACAGGCAGGTTGGCAATTTCGTTCACATCCTTTCGTTGCAGTTCATTCATGCGGATCACCAGGTCATAGCGTTTGTCGGCTTCAAAGACCATTCCGGCAACTGCACCGGCATAGGCCGACTGGATAGTATTGTTTACATCACTTATAGAAGCACCAAACCTGGCGATAGCGTCTCTGTTATAAGTAATCACCATTTGCGACACACCGGTAACCGTTTCTGTATAGAGATCCTTTGCCCCGCTGATCGACCGAATCATTTTACCCAGTCGCGACGCGTAAAATGCAAGGGTATCAAGATCATCGCCAAAGATCTTGCATACCACATCCTGTCTGGCTCCTGTCATAAGTTCGTTAAACCGCATTTGCACGGGGAACTGGAATCCTGTAGTGATACCGGGAACTTCTTCCAGCGCCCTGCTCATTTTATTGGCCAGTTCAGGAAATGTTTTTGCACTTTGCCATTCTTTCTTTGGCTTCAGGATCACCATCATATCTGCCGCCTCCATGGGCATAGGGTCTGTTGGGATTTCACCTGAACCAATCTTGGTAACCACTTTCTCCACTTCAGGAAACTCATGCAGTAATACACCAGCTGATTTCTGTGTAGTGGCAATGGTATTACTCAGTGAAGATCCGGTTAACAGGCGTGTATCCACTGCATAATCTCCTTCTTCCAGTTGCGGAATAAATTCGCCGCCAAGTGTGAAAAGCAGTACTACAGTTGCGGCAAATAATACAAAGGCGGTAGCTACAATGGTTTTCGGGATTTGCAGTACTTTTTTTAATAAAGGATTGTATACTCTTTGTATCCTTTCCATCATCTTATCGGCAAAACTTCTCTTATGACTCAGTTTTTTATTCAGCAACCAGGCGCCCATCATTGGTACATAAGTAAGTGAGAGGATAAAAGCGCCGATGATAGCAAAAGACACAGTCTCTGCCATAGGCCTGAACATCTTACCCTCAATACCCTGTAATGAAAGAATGGGTAGGTATACAATAAGGATGATGATCTGTCCGAATGCAGCGCTGTTCATCATGGATTTGGCTGACTGCTCCACTTCTTCATCCATTTGTTCCTGTGTTAATGCAGGTACCCCGCGTAACATAGCTCCCCTGGTGAGTTTGTGTGTTACTGCTTCAATGATAATCACGGCACCGTCTACCAATAAACCAAAGTCCAGGGCACCCAGGCTCATCAGGTTGCCGCTGACACCAAACAAGTTCATCATAATGATGGCGAACAGCATCGCAAGCGGGATTACCGAAGCCACAATCAGTCCTGCCCTGAAATTGCCCATGAAGATGACCAGCACCAGTATCACAATTGCAGCACCTTCCAGGAGGTTCCTTTCCACTGTGGAAATCGCATGATTCACCATTTTGGTCCTGTCGATAAAAGGCTCAATCACTACACCTTCCGGCAACGTTTTTTCTATGGCTTTTACCCTGTTCTTGACATTGGATATTACTTTATTACTATTCTCGCCCTTTAGCATCATCACTACTGCCCCCGCTACTTCACCCTGATCGTTGAGAACGGTGGCGCCATAGCGAATGGCATGGCCCAATCGCACTTCGGCAATATGGCTAATCAGTACGGGGGTACCCTCCTGCGTACGTTTAACAACAATTTTACTGATGTCTTCTATGTTCTTTGTCAGTCCCTCACTCCTGATGAAAAGCACGTTAGGTCCTTTTTCAATATAGGCGCCGCCGGTATTCTGGTTATTGTTTTGCAGGCTTTTGTATACTTCGGCAATTGTTAGCTGAAAACTTTTGAGTTTGACAGGATCAACAGCCACTTCGTATTGTTTTACTTTTCCACCAAAACTGCTTACATCAGCCACACCTTCTGTTCCCAGCAATTGTCTGCGTACAATCCAGTCCTGTATATCACGCAATTCCATCAGACCATATTTGTTTTCATAGCCTGGCTTTGCCTTAACAATATATTGAAATACTTCTCCCAGACCGGTGGTCACAGGTCCCAATGAAGGGTTGCCCATTCCTTGCGGTATCTGTGTGACTGCTTGTGCCAGTCTTTCGCTTACCTGCTGCCTGGCCCAATAGACATCTGTTTTATCATTGAATACAATGGTTACAAGACTCAACCCAAAACGCGAAAAGCTTCGTTGCTCAATGATACCCGGAATATTTCTCGTAGCCTGCTCTACCGGTACCGTAATAAATCTTTCCACATCAGGGGCTCCCAGGCTGGGGGAAGGGGTGATTACCAATACCTGGTTATTCGTGATATCGGGTACTGCGTCGATGGGCAATTGTGTAACTGAGTAAAAGCCGTAGCCAATCAACGCTATCATGAACAATAGTACAATGAATTTATGCCTGACAGAAAAATGAATGATTTTATTTAACATGATTACCTGTTAATATAGCACCGCGTATGCCTATTACCAGTATTGCCCGTATCAATGTAAAAATTGAATACGGGTGTATACACGATGCTTGAATGAATCAATGTATGACCGATCTACGATATGCGGGTATCGTTGTCGGATCGTTTAAAATTAATGAGTAGAAAGGCAATTATGCCCTGGGTGGCTGAAAAACCCTATATGCCAGGCGACATACAGGTACTTCATCATTGAGTACGCTATACTTGCGTGGCGCAGATATAGTCTCTTTGAGGTGGATATTCCATGCAGTTGGAAGTATGACAGGAACATTCACATTCGATATATCTGCCAGCGTTTTAAAAGGGAGTTGCATATCCTGCTGGTAGTCCGAATCATAAGGTTGAGGATCTACGTAGTGCACCTTCATGAATGCCAGAAAAGTGATCTTTGGGTTCTCTGCTTTGTGCTTTATATAATGCGTAACCAGCAATGGAAGTTTGAGTAACTGGCCTGCCTGTGTGGTACCAATGAGGTAAATGGCCAACAGTATTATGGCTACTGCTTTTTTCATGAGTGGTACAAAGCTAAGAAAAGACGGGATATCACAACAAAAAAGCCCAATCACAATAGTGAATGGGCTTTAATAAATATGGCAGCTACCTACTCTCCCAGCTGGTGTGCAAGTACCATCGGCCATGGGGGACTTAACTTCTCTGTTCGGAATGGGAAGAGGTGAACACCCCCGG